>CAVVWK010000006.1:0-573442 GCA_963751975.1 uncultured Actinomycetota bacterium
TCGGCGCCGACCCGGACCAGCACGTGTGACTCGACCGCCGCGCGCAGCGCCTCGTCGAGGGCGGCGCCGTCGAGCTCGACGACCGCGCCAGCAGCGCGTGGGAGACCCGGCGGCCGGCGACGGCGGCGGCGCGGACGACCGGGCGGGCGGCGTCGTCGAGCTGGTCGAGCCGCACCAGCAGCAGGTCGGCGAGGTCGTCGGGCACCGCGCCTGCCGAGCTCGGCGGCGGCCACCAGCTCCTCGGCGAAGAACGCGTTGCCCTCGGCGCGCTCGACGATGCGCGCGCAGCGTCGCCGGGCAGCGGCGCCGGGGTGCAGCGACGCGGACCAGCCGGCGTACGTCGTTGTCGGCGAGCGGCGCCAGCTGCGAGCCGGTCGACGCCGGGCAGCCGCACCCACTCGGCGGCCGTCGCCCGCAGCGGGTGCCGGCGGTGCAGGTCGTCGCTGCGGTAGGACGCCACGACCGCGACCGGGCTGTCGAAGCGGCCGGCGAGAACAGGAAGCTGAGCAGGTCGCGGGTCGACCGGTCGGCCCAGTGGACGTCCTCGACGACGACGCAGCAGCGGCGCGTCGTCGGCCGAGCTGCTCGAGCGCGCCGTGGACGGCCGCGAACAGCTCGGCCGCGGTCGAGGCCCTCGTCGGCGCGGTCGGCCGCTCGGGCCGGACGAGCAGCCGGCGGCCCGGGCTGCAGCCGCGCGAGCGCCGGGTGGGCCTCGACCAGCGCCGCGGCGAGGCTCGGGGTCGTCGTCGGTCGAGCCGGCCGAAGAGCTCGCTGAACGGGAGGTAGGGCAGCGCGCTGTCGCCGAAGTCGAGGCAGTGCCCGACGGCGGTGCGCCAGCCCCGCGCCTCGGCGCGGGCGACGCAGCTCGGCGAGCAGCCGGGTCTTGCCGACCCCGGCGTCGCCGGCGAGCAGCACGGCGCGTGACCGCGGCTCGCCCGCCAGGCCGATCTGCTCGGCGAGGTGGGCGAGCTCGCGGTCACGCCCCAGGAACGGTGTCGCGACGTCGGGGGCCACGTGCTCCATCATCGCGCCCACCACCGACAGCGCGCTCGCCGTTTTCGGCGTACCACTGCCGGCGTTCTCGATTTGTCTGTTCTGTGCCGGCCGGACCGGTTCCTGCGGCCCGTCCGTCTGGCCCTGCGGCCCGTCTGCCTGGTCCGTGTCCGCCGAGACGGACGCGGCGACAGTCACGGTCACGCGACTGCGACGGGACGACGCGCGCCCTGCTGCGGCAGCTTGAGCGCCGGGCGGCGACGGATCCGGAAGCGACGGCGACCGCCGCCACCGAAGGAACGCGGCTGCCTGCTCCCGCCGGTAGTCGAGCTCGGCGGACCAGAACGGTTCGAACACTGTGCCTGCGATCTCGGACATCCTCATGACCTCTCTCCTCGGTCTGGTTGATGTCATTGATCGTGCGCGTCTGAGGTAGCCCCGCACATCGGAAGGACTCCCTATTCGTCCGGCCCCGAGGCGTGGGGTGCCTTCAGGGCGCTACCTCAGGTGGCGGCGGCCCGCGACGAAGACCTCGCGGACCAGGGGGACGCCGGGGCGGTAGGCGAGGTGGAGGTACGACGGGGCGTCGAGCACGACGAGGTCGGCGCGGGCGCCGGGGCGCAGGTGGCCGACGTCGTCGCGGCGCAGCGCGGCCGCGCCCGCCGAGCGTCGCGGCGGCCAGCGCCTCGGCCGGGGACATCCCCATCTCCCGCACCGCCAGCGCGACGCACAGCGGCATCGACGAGGTGTAGCAGGAGCCCGGGTTGCAGTCGGTCGCGAGCGCCACCCGGACGCCGGCGTCGAGCAGCCCGCGGGCGTCGGGGTACGGCGACCGGGTCGAGAACTCCACGCCCGGCAGCAGCGGTCGCGATCGTGCCGCTGTCGGCGAGCGCGGCGACGTCGGCGTCGTCGAGGTAGGTGCAGTGGTCGACCGCGGCCAGGCCGAGCTCGCAGGCCAGCTCGCACGCCCGGGCCCGGGGCCGAGCTGGTTGGCGTGCAGCCGGCCGCGCAGCCCGGCGGCCACGCCGGCCGAGAGGATCGCGCGGGCCTGGTCGGCGTCGAAGGCGCCCCGCTCGCAGAACACGTCGACCCACCGGGCGTGCGGGGCGCACGCCGTCGAGCATCGGCCCGGTCACCAGGTCGACGTACTCCGCCGGCGTCGTCGGCGTACTCCGGGCACGACGTGCGCGCCGAGGAACGTCGTCTCCTCGGTGAACTGCCGCGCGATCGCCAGGCTGCGCGCCTCGTCGGCGACGGTGAGCCCGTAGCCGCTCTTGATCTCGACGGTCGTGGTGCCCTGCCGCCGCATCTCGTCGACCAGCCGGGCGACGTTGGCGGCGAGCTGCTCGTCGGTGGCGGCCCGGGTGGCGGCGACCGTGGTGCGGATGCCGCCGGCGGAGTACGGCGTCCCGGTCATCCGGGCCGCGAACTCCTCGGCCCGGTCGCCGGCGAACACCAGGTGCGCGTGCGAGTCGACGAAGCCGGGGATGACCGCCCGCCCGCCGACGTCGTACGCCGTGTCGGCCGCCGGCGCCTGCGCGGCGGGACCGGTCCAGGCGACGCGGCCCGCCTCGACGACGCAGCGGCGGCGTCGCGCAGCGAGGCCGGCCCGTGCGCCGGGTCGTGGGTGGTGAGCTCGCCGATGCCGGTGAGCAGCACGGCGGCCGCCGACAGTCAGCGCCGCCCGGAGAGACCGTCACGCCCACACCTCCCGGATCGCCGCGTCCAGCTCGCGACCCACATCGTGCCGGTCGTCGGCCGTCGCCACCACGACCCCGTCGCGCGACCACGTGCACGACGTCGGCCGCGGTCGCGGCGAACACGGCGGTCTCCGCGCCCGCGCCCGTGCCGGCGGTGCGCGGGCTGGACGGTGTCGAGGGTGACCAGGTCGGCGCGCGCCCCGACCGCGATCCGGCCGGCGTCGGCGAACGCCGAGCGACCGGTGCCCGTCGACGGTGGCCGCGGCCAGCAGCTCCGCCGCGGACCAGTGCCCGCGCTCCTGGGTGGCGAGCCGCTCGTCGAGCTCGACGGCCCGCATCTCCTCGAACAGGTCGACGACCGCGTGGCTGTCGGAGCCCAGCGTCAGCGGCGAGCCGGCGTCGTGCAGCGGCCGCGACGGGCCGATCCCGTCGCCGAGGTCGCGCTCGGTGGTGGGGCAGAAGCACGCCTGCGTGCGTCGAGCCGCCGAGCAGCGTCGACGTCGCGCGTCGGTCAGGTGGGTGGCGTGCACGGCGGTGGTCCGCTCCCCCAGCGCGCCGGCCTCGGCGAGCAGCTCGGTCGGCGTCGCGCCGTAGCGCGGCGCGGCACTCGTCGTTCTCGGCGACCTGCTCGGACAGGTGCACGTGCAGCGGCGCCTCGTGGCGCCGCGGCCCACTCGGCGACGACCGGCATCTGGTCGCGCGGCACGGCGCGCACCGAGTGGACGCGGCCGCCGCCCACGACCGCCGAGGCGTCAGCTGTGCCGCGACCCGCCGGTGAGGTCCCTGATTCGTGACTCCTCGGCGAGGTCGTCGACGCGGGCGGCCCAGGCCTCGGCGGTCCCGTCGCTGAACCGGCGCTGCACGCCCTCGGGCGCCCGGCCGATCCCGGCGGCGAGGTAGCAGGTGTCGAGCAGCGCGATCCGGATCCCGGCCTCGCGGGCCGCCTCGACCAGCGCGAGCGCCCATCGCGTTGGGGTCGTCGTACGGCGTCCCGTCGGGGCCGTGGTGCAGGTAGTGGAACTCGCCGACCGTGGTGATGCCGCCGAGCACCATCTCGCGGTAGACGGCGCGGGCGAGGGCGAGGTACCCGTCCGGGTCGAGCCGCCCGGCGACGGCGTACATCTGCTCGCGCCAGGTCCAGAACGTGCCGCGGTCCCGCTGGGTGCGGCCCCGCAGCGCCCGGTGGAAGGCGTGGCTGTGGCAGTTGGCGAGGCCGGGAAGCGTCAGGCCGGCCAGGCGATCCGCGCCTTCGGCGGCGCCGCCCGGCCTCGACGGAGGTGAACCGGCCGTCGGCGACCTCGACGCGCACGGAGTCGGCGACGCCGCCGTCGGCGAGCAGGGCGCGCTCGAGCGAGGTACGCCGTCACCGGTCACCGCCCGCGAGCAGGGCCAGCGTGTCCGCCAGCGCCTCGACGCCGGCGAGGCAGTCGGCGGTCTCGGCGTGCTCGGCCGGGCAGTGCGAGACGCCGGTCGGGTTGCGCACGAACAGCATCGCCGTCGGGATGCCGGCCGCCGAGAGCACGCCGGCGTCGTGCCCGGCCATCGTCGGGATCACCGGCGCGGTCGCCCGAGCGCGGCGATGCGCGCGGCCAGGTCGGCGTCGAAGCGCACCTCGCCGGACACCGACTCGGCGGTCACCGTCAACGACGTGCCGTCGCGCTCGGCACGCTCCTGCGCCTGCCGGGCGACGTCGGCGAGCAGGGCGTCGAGCTCCTCGCCGGACTCGGCCCGCGCGTCGAGCCAGGCGGTGACGTGCGGAGGGCACCGCGTTGGTGCCGTTGGGTCGTACGTCGACGCGGCCGAAGGTGGCGCGCTGGCCGCGGGTCCGGGCCTGCTTGTTGGCGGCGAGCGCGGTCATCGCGTAGGTGAGCATCGGGTCGCGGCGGTCCTCCATCCGCGTCGTGCCGGCGTGGTTCGCCTCGCCCGCGAAGTCGAACCGGTAGCGCCCGTGCGGCCAGATCGCGCTCGCCACCCCGACCGCGGCGTCGCGGTGCACGAGGTCGCGGCCCTGCTCGACGTGCAGCTCGACGAAGCAGCCGACGCCGTCGAGCAGGCCGCGGCCCGTGTCCGGTCCGTGCAGGTCCTCGGCGGCGAGGGCGTCCGGCAGGCGCACGCCGTCGCGGTCGCGGAGCTCGCGCGCCTGCTCCCACGACGTCGCGCCGGTGAGCAGCCGCGAGCCGAGGCAGGCGATGCCGAACCGCGAGCCCTCCTCCTCGACGAACGCGCCGACGCCGACGGGACGGTCGGGCTCGAAGCCGCGGGCGCGGAGCAGGTCGACGGCGGCCAAGGCGGAGACCACGCCGAGCGGGCCGTCGTACGCGCCGCCGTCGAGCACGGAGTCGAGGTGCGAGCCGGTGAGGACCGCTTCGGTGGTCTCGACAGGCTCGACCACCCGGGCTGGATCCTCGACCACCCGGGCTGGATCATCGACCACCCGGGCTGGATCACCGTGCCACCACGCCACCAGGTTGCCGAGGCCGTCGCGCTCGACCTCCAGGCCGCGGGCCTCGGCCTCCGCGACGAACCACGCGCGGGCCTCCCGCTCGGCGCGCGGTCCACGGCTGCCGGAAGTAGCCGCCGCTGTCCGCCGACCGGCCCAGCGGCAGCAGGTCGCGCCACATCGACTCGAAGTCAGACAAGATCGCTCCCATGGAGTTCCAGGACGTCGTACGACGCAGACGGATGGTGCGCAGCTACGACCCCGACCGGCCGGTGGACCCGGCCGTCGTGGATCGGCTGCTCGACAACGCGGTGCGGGCCCCGAGCGCGGGGTTCAGCCAGGGCTGGGCGTTCCTGGTGCTGGACACGCCCGCCGACATCGAGAGGTTCTGGGCGGCGACGAGTGATCTCGACGAGCTCGATCAGCCGAAGGTCGACGACTGGCTGCGCGGGATGCGCACCGCCCCGCTGATCGTGGTCCCGCTGTCCTGCAAGGAGATCTACCTCGACCGCTACGCCCAGGACGACAAGGGCTGGACCGACCGCGACGAGAGCCGGTGGCCGGTGCCGTACTGGGACATCGACACCGGCATGGCCGCGCTGCTGATCCTCCAGACGGCGGTCGACGAGGGGCTCGGCGCCTGCTTCTTCGGGGTGCCTCCGCACGCCATGGACCGCTTCCGGGAGGCGTTCGGCGTGCCCGCGGCGTACACCCCGATCGGCGCCATCACGGTCGGCCACAAGCCGGCCGACCCGGCGGCGACAGGAGCGAAGGGTTCGCCGACACGCCGCGCCCGCCGGACGCCCGACGAGGTGGTGCACCGCGGCCGGTGGTGACCCGCACGGCAGTCGCTTTCGTACGATGGGGGCGGGGTGAGCGACATGACCGACAAGCACGACCGCACGAACCGGCTGGCCCAGTGGGAGGAGGAGCGTCGCCTCCGTGAGGCCGCGCTCCTCAAGGCGGTGGGCGCGCCGCCCGACCCTGAGGTCGAGGAGGCGGAGGACGCCGCCGAGGAGGGCGCCCGGGCCCGCATCGACCAGCAGACGCTGTGGGTGGACCGGCAGGTGCGCGCGGCAATGGCCCGCGGCGAGTTCGACAACCTGCCCGGTGCCGGGAAGCCGTTGCGGCTGCCGTCGACGCACGACCCCGACTGGTGGGTGAAGGGCCTCGTGGAGCGCGAGAAGATCACCGCCGTGCTGCCGCCGGCCCTCGGCCTGCGCCGGGAGGACGCCGAGCTCGAGGCCGAGCTCGACCGGCTCGCCACCCCCGACGCGGTGCGTCAGCACGTCGAGGACTTCAACCGTCGCGTGGTCGAGGCGCGCCGCCAGCTCCAGGGCGGCCCGCCGGTCGTCACGCCGACCCGCGACGTCGAGAGCGAGGTCGAGGCCTGGCGCGAGCGCCGCGCCGCCCGCCGTCGTACCGACGACAACGATTCGTCTGCGAAGTCCCTGCGGGAAACACCCCATAAGTCGCAGACGAATCGTTGGTGGCGGTGGCGTAGGCACTAGGCGTCGCTCATCGGGACCCGCACGCCCCGCTCGGCGGCGACCTCGACCGCGTCGTCGTAGCCGGCGTCGACGTGCCGGATCACGCCCATGCCCGGGTCGTTGGTGAGCACCCGCTCGATCTTCTGCGCGGCCAGGTCGGTGCCGTCGGCGACCGTCACCTGACCGGCGTGGATCGAGCGGCCCATCCCGACGCCGCCGCCGTGGTGGATCGACACCCAGGTCGCGCCGGACGCCGTGTTGACCAGCGCGTTGAGCAGCGGCCAGTCGGCGATCGCGTCGGAGCCGTCGAGCATGCTCTCGGTCTCGCGGTACGGCGACGCGACGGACCCGCAGTCGAGGTGGTCCCGGCCGATCGCGATCGGGCCCTTGAGCTCGCCCGACGCGACCATCTCGTTGAACTTCAGGCCCGCCCGGTGCCGCTCGCCGTAGCCGAGCCAGCAGATCCGCGCCGGCAGCCCCTGGAAGTGCACGCGCTCACCGGCCATCGTGATCCAGCGGTGAAGACGCTCGTTCGCTCTGCTGTCTTCTTGAGGGAACAGCTCCAGGATCGCCTTGTCGGTGGCCGCGATGTCGGCCGGGTCGCCCGACAGCGCCGCCCAGCGGAACGGGCCCTTGCCCTCGCAGAACAGCGGCCGGATGTACGCCGGCACGAAGCCCGGGAACTCGAACGCCCGGGCGTACCCGCCCTTGCGGGCCTCGTCGCGGATCGAGTTGCCGTAGTCGAACACCTCGGCGCCCCTGTCCCGGAAGCCGACCATCGCCTCGACGTGCGCGGCCATCGACGACTGCGCCTTCTCGGTGAGCGCCTCGGGGTCCTTGTCCCGCAGCGACGCCCACTCCTCGAACGCGATCCCGCGGGGCAGGTAGTAGAGCGGGTCGTGCGCGGAGGTCTGGTCGGTGACGATGTCGATCGGCGCGTCCTGCGCGAGCAGGGCCGGCACCATGTCGGCGGCGTTGCCGAGCACGCCGATGGACAGCGGCCGGCGCGCGTCCCGCGCCTCGACCGCCAGCCTCACGGCGTGGTCGAGGTCGTCGGCCTGGACGTCGAGGTAGCGGTGCTCGATGCGGCGGGTGATCCGCGTCTGGTCGCACTCGATGCAGATCGCGACGCCGTCGTTCATGGTCACCGCGAGCGGCTGCGCGCCGCCCATGCCGCCGAGCCCGGCGGTCAGCGTGATGGTCCCGGCGAGCGATCCATCGGCGGTCGAGCCCGTCGAGACCACTCGCCCTTCGCCGGCGAGCTTGTCGGCGATCGCGGCGAAGGTCTCGAAGGTGCCCTGCAGGATCCCCTGCGTGCCGATGTAGATCCAGGAGCCGGCGGTCATCTGCCCGTACATCGTCAGGCCGAGGTGCTCGAGCCGGCGGAACTCCTCCCAGTTGGCCCAGTCGCCGACCAGGTTGGAGTTCGCGATCAGCACGCGCGGCGCCCACTCGTGGGTGCGCATCACGCCGACCGGCTTGCCCGACTGGACCAGCAGGGTCTCGTCGCTCTCGAGGGTCTGCAGGGTGCGGACGATCGCGTCGTACGCCGCCCAGGACCGGGCCGCCTTGCCGGTGCCGCCGTACACGACGAGGTCGTCGGGCCGCTCGGCGTTGTCCGGGTCGAGGTTGTTCATCAGCATCCGCATCGGGGCCTCGGTCTGCCACGACTTGCAGGTCAGGTCGGTGCCGCGCGGGGAGCGCACCTCGCGGGGGCCGGACTCGGTCGGGTGGTCGAGCTTGTCGCCCGGGTGGTCGAGCTTGTCGGTTCGAGGTGGTCGAGCTTGTCGAGACCACTCATGCCAGTTCTCCAATCACGTCTTCCACCACGCGGACCAGGGCGCCGGAGGCGACGTCCTGCACCGCGTGCTCGATCTCGGGGGCGAGGTGCCGGTCGGGACCCGGCCCCTCCACGTTGCGGCGCAGCAGCGCGAGGGCGGCCGCGGTCGCCGGCGAGGGCGTCAGCGGGGCGCGCATGTCGAGGGCCCGGGCTGCGGTGAGGTACTCGATCGCGACCACTCGGGACAGCCCGTCGACGGAGCGGCGCAGCTTGCGCGCGGCGGACCAGCCCATCGAGACGTGGTCCTCCTGCATGGCGCTGCTCGGGATGGAGTCGACGCTGGCCGGGGCGGCCAGCCGCTTCATCTCCGAGACGATCGCGGCCTGGGTGTACTGGGCGATCATGTGCCCGGAGTCGACGCCCGGGTCGTCGGCGAGGAACGGGTGCAGCCCGTGGTTGCGGGCCTTGTCGAGGAACCGGTCGGTGCGCCGCTCGCTGATCGAGGCCACGTCGGCCGCCACGATCGCGAGGAAGTCGAGCACGTAGGCGACCGGCGCGCCGTGGAAGTTGCCGTTGGACTCCACCCGGCCGTCGTCGAGCACGACCGGGTTGTCCACGGCACTGGCGAGCTCCCGCTCCGCGACCGTCATGGCGTGCGCGACGGTGTCGCGGGCGGCGCCGTGGACCTGCGGCGAGCAGCGCAGTGAGTAGGCGTCCTGCACCCGGTTGCAGTCGGGTCCGCGGTGGCTCGCGACGACCCCGGAGTCCGCGAGGATCCGGCGCAGGTTCCCGGCGCTGGCCGCCTGGCCGGGATGTGGCCGGAGCGCCTGCAGGTCCTCGGCGAACACCCGGTCGGTGGCGAGCTGCGCCTCCACCGACATCGCGGCGGTGACATCAGCTGCCTTGAGCAGCATCCGCAGGTCGGCGAGCGCCATCAGCAGCATCCCGAGCATGCCGTCGGTGCCGTTGATGAGGGCGAGTCCCTCCTTCGCGGCCAGCTCCACCGGCGCCAGGCCGGCCTCGCTCAGCGCGACCGCCGCGGGCCGGCGTACGCCCTCGGCATCGAGCACCTCGCCCTCGCCGATCAGCGCGAGCGCGCAGTGCGACAGCGGAGCCAGGTCGCCGGAGCAGCCGAGCGAGCCGTACTCGTGCACGACCGGCGTGATCCCGTGCGTGAGCATGCCCGCGAGGGTGCGCGCCGTGACCAGCCGGATGCCCGTGTGCCCGGTGGCGAGCGTGGAGAGCCGGAGCAGCATCAGCGCCCGGACCACCTCCCGCTCGACCTCCGGGCCGCTGCCGGCGGCGTGCGACCGGACCAGTGAGCGCTGCAGCTGGGCGCGCATGTCGGTGGGGATGTGCCGGGTGGCGAGGGCGCCGAACCCCGTCGAGATGCCGTACGACGGGGTCGGGGCGGCGGCCAGCGTCTCGACGGCGGCGCGGGACCTCTCGATCGCGGCGACCGCGTCGGCGCCGAGCTCGACCCCCGCGCCGCCGCGCGCGACGGCGAGCACCTCGTCGAGCGTCAGCGGGCCGATGCCCACGGTGACCACCTCGCCGCTCGTACTCGTCGCGATCGGGTGGGCAGAGCCGACGCCGGTGGTTGAGCCTGTCGAAGCCATGTCGCCATCCCACCGCACCCGGGTCCGCGGGACCACCACGCAGCCCCCTCGACTGTCTCGGATCCGAGACTCGCACTACGATTCGTCTGCGGTCTTTGGGGTGATTCACACATCCCGATCGCAGACGAATCGTTGTCGCGAAGGGAGGGGCATGCAGCTGAGGTTCGCGACGGGAGGCGCCGCCGAGGGGTGGGCCCGCGTGCGGGTGGCGGCCGCGCCGTACCTACTGGGCACCGAGGCGTCCGTGCTGCACGACATGGAGCACGACACCAACACGCTGGCCAGGTACGTGGTCGTCGAGGACCGCGAAGTCCTCGGGATCGGCCGGGTGCGGCAGCGGGGCGACACCACCCCCGACGTGATGGTCATGGTCCACCCCGAGCACCAGGGCCGCGGGGTCGGACGGCTCCTCCTCGACCGACTGGTCCAGGTCATCGGTCCGCAGGACGTCGACTCCCTGGTCAACGGCGACGACCGGTCGCTCGCGGTGGCGGAGGCATGGGGCTTCTCGAGGGTCCGCGAGCACAGGGTCTCGTCGACCGACCCGCGCAGCGTCCCTGCCCCTGACGCCCCACCGCCGACCATGCACGTGCGGACCCTCGAGGAGGTCGGGCCCCGAGCGGTGTGGGAGTGCCATGACGCCACCGCCCAGGACGACCCGTCCGGCCTGACCACCCGCGTCTCGTTCGAGCACTTCGTCGCCACCGACTGGACCGGACCCCTGCGCGGGAGTGGTCTCGACAAGCTCGACCACCCGAACCTGGACCACCCGTCATGAGCAACGTGCCGGCGGCGACCCGGGCGCTGCGGGTGCTGCGCTACCTCGCCAGCCAGCCCGACCCGGTCAGCCTCGACCGGCTCGCGTCGGCGGTCGGGCTGCCCCGCTCCACGGCGTACCACCTGATGCGCGCGATGGAGGCCGAGGGCTTCGTCACCCATCTCGCCGACGAGCACCGCTACGGCCTCGGGGTGGCGGCGTTCGAGGTGGGCAGCGGCTACAGCCGGCAGGGCCCGCTGCAGCGGATCGCCCGCCGGCCGCTCGCCGCTCTGGCGGACGCGCTCGGTCAGAGCGCGCACCTGGCGGTGCTGCACGGCCGCGACGTGCTGTACGTGATCGAGGAGCGCGCTCCGGGACGGCCGCCGCTCGTCACCGACGTCGGCGTGCGGCTCCCGGCGCACCTCACCGCGAGCGGGCGGGCGGTGCTGGCAGCGCTGCCGGCCAACCAGGTGCGTGCGCTGTACCCGGACCGGTCCGCGTTCGCCGACCGGCACGGCTCCGGGCCGGCGTCACCGAGCGCGCTGCGGGCGCTGCTCGGCGAGACCCGACAGCGGGGCCACGCGCTGGAGGACGGTGAGGTGACGCCCGGGTTCGCCTCGGTCGCGGCCCCGGTGCTGGACCACAACGGGCACCCCGTCGCCGGGCTCGCGGTCACCTATCCCGTCGACGAGACCCCCGACGTCGCCCGGCTGGCCGGCCACGTCCGTCGTACGGCGGGGGTGCTGACCCGCCGCCTGGGCGGGCACGCCTGACGTAACCCGGCCGGATGGAACTCGTTTCACCTTCGTAGCCGACTGGATGTCCCTCACCCGGCTCGACGACAACCTTCACCTACTGTGCGAGCACCGCGGACGCAGGCACGACACGGGTCAAGGTCGACTTCACCCAGCGAGGACGGCTCGCGCGGGTGTGCTGACTCCTTGCCCACGCACCCCGGACGGCCGACGATGCTGGTGGCGGGTCATGCAGACCCCGGTGATGCAGGGCCAGGACGGGAGACACCGTGTCGCAACAGATCGACCAGCGTCCGCCGAAGGGTGCCGACGACGAACCGGCCACGCCCCACCACCTGCATCCGGAGAGCTACAACCGGAAGGGCAAGCTGCGCTCCGAGGTCTACGAGCGCGAGGTCGCGGTGCTCCAGGAACGCCTGGTGCAGCTGCAGCACTGGGTGCAGCACACCGGGATGAAGGTGCTGGTGATCTTCGAAGGTCGCGGGTCGGCCGGCAAGGGCGGCGTGATCAAGACGATCACCGAGCGCACCAGCCCGCGCATCGTCCGGGTCGCCGCGCTGCCGAAGCCGACCGAGCGGGAGCGCACCCAGTGGTACTTCCAGCGCTACGTCGCGCACCTCCCGGCCGCTGGAGAGATCGTGCTGTTCGACCGCTCCTGGTACAACCGCTCGAACGTCGAGCGCGTGATGGGCTTCTGCACCGAGGAGGAGCACGAGGAGTTCCTGCGCAGCTGCCCGGAGTTCGAGCGGATGCTGGTGCGGTCGGGCATCGTGCTGCTGAAGTACTGGTTCTCGGTCAGCTTCGAGGAGCAGCGCCGCCGCTTCGAGGCCCGCAACGCCGAACCGGTCAAGCGCTGGAAGCTCTCCGACATGGACCTCGCCGAGCACGAGCTCTACGTGCACTACTCGCAGGCCAAGGACACGACCTTCCAGCACACCGACATCAAGCAGGCGCCCTGGTACGTCGTCCCGTCCGACGACAAGCGGGCGGCGCGACTCAACTGCATCAACCACCTGCTGTCGCGGTTCGACTTCGAGGACGTCACCCCACCGACCCGTGGTGCAGCTGCCGGCGATGAGGGAGACCGCCTACGTCCGCGCCCCCATGCAGGACCAGACCTTCGTCCCACTGCTCTGGTGAGCCGGCGAGGAGTCAGAACTTCAGGGCTCCGGGCGGCGTGTCGCCGCAGAGGTGACTCCTCGGCGATCAGGCGAGGCCGGCGTACTCCTTCTCGACCGAGGCGATCGTCTCGTCCTCGAGGTAGCCGACCGAGCCGTTGTCGAGGAGCTCCTCGAGCTGGTCGAGGCACAGGTGGTAGCCGGCTCCGGACTTCGTGCGGTACTCCGCGGTGGCGTCGGCGAACCACGTCGACAGCACCAGTCGGGTGCCCTGCGCCTCCGGCTCGAGCTCCCACCGGAGCCGGTCGCCCTCCCAGATCCACTCGAACAGGCGCGGCGGCTCCCATGCGACCAGCTCACCGTTCGTGACGGGCTGTTCGATCGACCAGCGCTCTACCTGCCGCGGCCAGAACGGTAGCTCCAGGGGTGCGCCCGCGCGGCGTTCGCCGACGATGTCGGTCGGGAACCAGTGCTCGAGGTGCTCGCTCTCGGTCAGGGCGCGCCACACCTTCTCGGGGGTGTGCGCGAGATGCCGGACGAACTCCACCCCGCCGTCGGGCAGCAGTCGTCCCATCCGTGCTTCGGTCGTGTCGTGCATTTCAGTCCTCCATCTCCTCGAGGTGGCGCTCGAGGGCGTCGAGCCGGTCGGCCCAGGCGCGGCGGTACGGCGCGAGCCAGGCGTCGAGCTCGCGCAGCGGCTCGGGACGCAGCGCGTAGAAGCGCCGCTGGCCCTCCGGCCGAACTCGCACCAGGCCTGCGGTGCTCAGCGCGCGCAGGTGCTTGGAGACGTTCGGCTGCGCGACCCCGAGCACCTCGACCAGCTCGCCGACCGGCCGCTCCCCCTCGAGCAGCAGGTCGAGGATCCGCCGTCGGGTCGGCTCCGCCAGCACATCGAACGCCGTCGTCGTCACGCCTCGAAATATGCCTCACCAGGCATATACTCGTCAAGCCCCGCGAGGAGTCAGAACTTCAGCGCCCTGGACGGCGTGTCACTGCACAGGTGACCCCTCGGCGGCGTCTGTCCGTCGGCAAGTTACCCGTTGGTAAGGTTGCGGTCCGACGTGTGACCTTGGCCGCTGACGCGGCGTACCCGTCCGCACTAGGCTCAATCGACGCGCTCGAGCGCACGGCCGGCCGGGCAGCCCCCGCAAGAGGAGCATTGATGCAGATCTTCGCCATCGTGGTGTCACTGGCGATCGCCGCCGTCGGGATCGCGCTGTTCGTCAAGGCGATCCGCGAGATCATCGCGGTGGTCAAGCTGGGACAGCCGACCGCGGGCCGCACCGAGCAGCCCCAGGCGCGCACGGTCACCTTGCTGAAGGAGACCCTGGGCCACACCCGGATGCTGCAGTGGACCGCGGTCGGGGTGGGGCACTGGTTCGTGTTCGTCGGCTTCGGGCTGCTGTTCTTCACCCTGCTCACGGCGTTCGGGCAGCTGTTCGACGCGCACTTCGCGCTCCCGCTGATCGGGCACTTCTTCCTCTTCGAGTGGGTCACCGAGCTGTTCACGTGGGCGATGCTCGTCGCGATCGTGGCCTTCATCGGCTACCGCCTGTCCCGCCCCAAGGAGCGGGCGCGCGGCACCAGCGGCCGGTTCTACGGGTCGACGATGTGGCAGGGGTACTTCGTCGAGCTGGTCATCCTCGGCGTCGGCCTGTGCATCCTCACGCTGCGCGGCCTCGAGTACGCACTGCATGAACGCGACCGGTGACGAGGCCTCGGCCTTCCACTTCCCGCTGACCTTCTGGCTCGGCGAGGCGTTCGGCGGGATGTCCGAGAACGCCCTGGTGAACGCGATCTACCTGGTCGCGATGATCAAGATCGTCATCTCGTTCACCTGGATGATCGTGCTCGCCCTGAACACCACGATGGGCGTCGCCTGGCACCGGTTCACTGCGTTCTTCAACATCTTCTTCAAGCGCAGGGCCGACGGGGGTACGGCGCTCGGCGGGCTGCAGCCGATGATGGTCGCCGGCGAGCCCATCGACTTCGAGAACATCGAGGAGCTCGACGAGGACGCCGCGATGGGCGTCGGCAAGATCGAGGACTTCGCCTGGAAGGGCATCCTCGACTTCACCTCGTGCACCGAGTGCGGCCGCTGCCAGTCGCAGTGCCCGGCCTGGAACACCGAGAAGCCGCTGTCCCCCAAGCTGTTGATCACGAACCTGCGTGACCACGCCTACGCCAAGGCGCCGTACCTGCTCGCCGACCCCGAGGAGCGCGACGCGCTGCCGGCCGAGGTCAAGGCCGAGGCGGAGCGCGAGCTGGTCGGCGCTACCGAGGGCGACCCGGCAATGCCCAGCGGTGGCGCGGTGATCGACCCCGACGTGCTGTGGTCGTGCACCTCCTGCGGCGCCTGCGTGCAGCAGTGTCCGGTCGACATCGAGCACGTCGACCACATCGTCGACATGCGCCGCTACCAGGTGCTGATCGAGTCGAACTTCCCCTCCGAGCTCAACGGCCTCTTCAAGGGCCTGGAGAACAAGGGCAACCCCTGGAACATGTCGCCCAACGCGCGCATGGACTGGGCCAAGGGGCTGGACTTCGAGGTCAAGCAGGTCGGGACCGACGTCGAGGACCTCGACGAGGTCGACTGGCTGTTCTGGGTCGGCTGCGCGGGCGCCTACGAGGACCGCGCGAAGAAGACCACGCGGGCCGTCGCGGAGCTGCTCGACCTGGCCGGCGTCTCCTTCGCCGTGCTCGGTGACGGCGAGACCTGCACCGGCGACCCGGCCCGCCGGTCGGGCAACGAGTTCGTCTTCCAGCAGCTCGCGATGCAGAACGCCGAGGTGTTCAAGGAGACCAAGGTCAAGAAGGTCGTCTCGACCTGCGCGCACTGCTTCAACACCTTGAAGAACGAGTACTCCCAGTTCGGCGTCGAGCTCGAGGTCGTGCACCACACCCAGCTGCTCAACCGGCTGGTCCGGGAAGGGAAGCTGACCCCCGTCTCACAGCCGGGCGACCGCACCAACGGTGCCGGTGGTCGCTCGATCACCTACCACGACCCCTGCTACCTCGGGCGCCACAACCAGGTCTACTCCCCGCCGCGCGAGCTGCTCGACGTCATCCCCGACGCCGAGCTCAAGGAGATGCCGCGCAACAGCGAGCGGTCCTTCTGCTGCGGCGCCGGCGGTGCCCGGATGTGGATGGAGGAGACGCTCGGCGAGCGGATCAACCTCAACCGCACCACCGAGGCGGTCGAGACCGGCGCCGACCAGATCGCCACCGGCTGCCCGTTCTGCCGGGTGATGCTCTCCGACGGCCTCACCGCGAAGCAGGCCGACGGCTCGGCGCGCGAGGAGGTCGAGGTGCTCGACGTCGCGCAGCTGCTGCTGGCCTCGGTCAAGCGGGCGCCGGCGCCGAAGCCCGCGAGCGGTGACGGTACGCCGAGCGCGGCGGCCGCCGCGGGTGCGGGCACGGCCACCGCCGTACTGGAGAAGCCCACCGAGGAGCCCCCGCAGCCCGACGCGGTGAAGGCGGAGCCCGATGCCGGCGACGCCACCCAGACGGAGCAGACCGTCACCGACCCGGGCGACGTGGGCGCGGGCGCCGCGGCGAGCACCGACCCGACGCCGGTGACGCCCGAGCACCCCGCCGAGGAGACCGAGCCCGCCGACGCGACCCTCCCGGACCCGGCCAGCACGGACGAGCCGGACGCCTCGACGGAGCCCGCGGACGACGCCGCGGTCCAGACCCAGCACGAGGCGGCAGCCGGCAAGGACGCGGAGCCGGACCAGGAGAAGCGGGACGACACGCTGTTCTGAGAGGTCCGGCGCGGCCGACGCCGCCGCTGACGTCGCGTGACACCACCTGACGTCACGTGACGTCAATTGATGTCAGAAATGACGTCACATGGTGTTGACATGACGTCACCGTGGTGTCATCGTGGTGCACATGGACATCACCCCCTACGTCGAGAACCTCCGCAACGACCTCGCCGCCGCGGCCGAGGCCGGCGGTGCGGAGGCCCGGGCGGCAGCCGAGCGCCTCGCCCTCGCGCTGGACCCGGCCGTCCGCCTCGCGCTCATGGACGCGCTCAGCCAGGCCGCGGCCGAGATCACCAGCGAGCTGCCCGCCGGCTCCGTCGACGTCCGGCTCAAGGGCCGCGAGCCGCAGTTCGTGGTCGACGTGCCCACGATGCCGATGGCGGCCGCCGCGGCCCCGCCCGCGCCCCCCGCGCCACCGAGCCCCGAGGACGTCGAGGTCGACGAGGACGACAGCATCGCCCGGATCACCCTCCGGCTCCCCGAGTCGGTGAAGTACAAGGCCGAGGAGCTCGCCACCAAGAGCGGGCACTCGCTCAACAGCTGGATCGTCAACGTGGTCCGCACCGCCACCCGCGAGCGGGCGATCAACATCGACGTCGACCTCTCCAGCATCCCGTTCCTCGACCAGGCCGCCCCCTCCGGACGGCGCGGTGGGAAACGGATGACCGGCTGGGTCTGACCCGCAGGTCTCACCAGGTTCGACCACCGACACCAGCACAGGCACCCCACCGACGGCCGCCCGGTCGTTCGGCTGGACGCGCACACCCTCAGACAGGAGCAGCACCATGGACAGGACCTTCGACACCACCGGCCACGTCTCCCTGTACGTCGAGATCGGCTCGGGTGACGTCGTGGTGCAGACCCACGCCGAGGACCGGGTCCTCATCCGGGTCGACGGCGACGACGCCGACGACACCACCGTCGAGCAGCGCGGCGACAAGATCGTCGTGATCGGCCCGCAACGCCGCGGCGGCTTCTTCAGCGGCAACCGCGGCCTCGACGTACACGCGACCGTCCCCGACGGCACCGACCTCACCACCAAGCTCGGCTCCGCCGACCTCGTGGCCAGCGGCGCGCTGGGCGTCGCGGCCCTCAAGTCGGGCTCCGGCGACATCCGGATGGAGACCGCCAACTCGGAGGTGCAGATCGAGTCCGGTTCGGGCGACGTCAGCCTCGGCGTGGTCGGAGGCGACCTGCGGACCAAGGCCGGCTCGGGCGACGTCTCGGTCCGCGAGCTCGGCGGGTCCGGCACCATCTCCACCGGGTCCGGCGACGTCGACGTGCACCACGCGTCGGGTGACGTGCACGTCAAGACCGGCTCGGGGAACCTCCGGGTGCACAACCCCGAGGGCGACGTGGCGCTGTCCACCGCCTCCGGGGACCTCACCGTCGACGTGATGGGGACCGGTCAGCTGGCCGCCAAGAACGTCTCCGGCGACATCCGCGTCGGCGTCCCGGACGGCGTACCCGTCTGGACCGACATCTCGACCCTCAGCGGCTCCGTCCGCTCCAACCTCTCCGGCGCCGGCCAGCCGGAGGAGGGACAGGAGTTCCTCGAGCTGCGCGCCAAGACCGTGAGCGGCGACATCGTCCTCGAGAAACGCTGAGCCCACGGTCCGCAAGAACGGTCAGGCCGGCAGACCCGTGCCGGCACCAACCTGAGAACACACTTCCGTCAGCACCGCCCCGCGAAAGGGAGCAGACCATGTTCGACCTCAACCCGATGTTCGACACCGTTGCCCACCAGCAGATCCGCGAGCGCGTCGCCGACGGCGCGCGTCGGCAGCCGCCCACCCGACACCGCCCCCGCGGCCGGCACGGCTGGGCCAACCGGCTGCACGCGCTCGCCGACCGGCTCGACTCCTGAGCCGCTGACACGACCGTCACGGCCGTCCTCCCGGGCCTGGGCCCGTTGCCGCACCACCACCGGCAACGGGCCCTTCCGCGTCTGGTTCGGGGCGCCCACGACAATGGTGCACATGACCTTCCACCGGTACGTCGCCGTGGGCGACTCGTTCACCGAGGGCGTGGGCGACCACGACCCGGACCGTCCCAACGGCGTCCGCGGCTGGGCCGACCGGGTCGCCGAGGTGCTCGCCGAGCGGAGCGACGAACTTCGGTTACGCGAACCTCGCCATCCGCGGCCGCAAGCTCGACCAGATCGTCGCGGAGCAGATCGAGCCGGCCGTGGCCCTGGAGCCGGACCTGGTGACGATCTACGCCGGCGCCAACGACATCCTGCGCCCCAGGGTCGACATCGACGGGCTGGTCGAGCGGTACGCCGAGGCGATGGGCCGGCTCGCCTCGACGGGGGCGAGGCTGCTCGTGTTCACCGGCTTCGACCTCGGTTTCGCTCCGGTGTTCCGGCATCTGCGCGGCCGCGTCGCGACGTACAACGAGCTGGTCCGCGAGGCCGCCGACGACCACGGCGCCACGATCGTGGACTACTGGCGGCGCCGGGAGTACCGGGACCCGCGGCTGTGGGACATCGACCGGATGCACATGTCCGCCGCCGGCCACGAGCGGATGGCGGCCATCGTGCTGGACGTGCTCGACGTCCCGCACCGCATCACGCCGGCGGAGCTCGACCCGCTGCCCGAGATGGACCGCCGCCAGCGCCGCGACGCCGACCTCGCCTGGGCCCGCGCCCACGCCGCGCCGTGGGTGCAGCGCCGGCTGCGCGGCACCTCCTCCGGCGACGGGCTGATGCCGCGCTACCCGACGTTCGTGACGCCGGGCGAGGCGGTGGCATCTGCACCACTCCCCCAGGGAATCTCCCGCTCCCCGCAGTGAACTCTCCCCGGGAAGGGGCCGATTACCACGGGACCGTGGTAATCCACCCCGCCCGCACGCGCCCTCAGATCGGCGTGCGGTGGAAGTTCTGGTGCGAACGCGACGGGGTCGGGCCGCGCTGGCCCTGGTAGCGCGAGCCGTACTTCGCCGACCCGTACGGGTTCTCCGACGGCGACGAGAGCCGGAAGAAGCACAGCTGGCCGATCTTCATGCCGGGCCACAGCTTGATCGGCAGCGTCGCGACGTTGGACAGCTCCAGCGTCACGTGGCCGGAGAAGCCGGGGTCGATGAAGCCGGCCGTCGAGTGGGTGAGCAGGCCGAGCCGGCCCAGGGACGACTTGCCCTCGAGCCGGGCCGCGACGTCGTCGGGCAGCGTGACGACCTCGTAGGTCGACCCGAGCACGAACTCGCCCGGGTGCAGGATGAACGGCTCCTCGCCGTCGGGCTCGACCTCGCGGGTCAGGTCGGGCTGGTCGGCCGCGGGGTCGATGTGCGGGTACTTGTGGTTCTCGAAGACCCGGAAGAAGCGGTCGAGCCGCACGTCGATGCTGGACGGCTGCACCATCGCGGGCTCGAACGGGTCGAGAGCCACCCGCTGGCGTCGAGCTCGGCCAGGATGTCGCGGTCGGAGAGCAGCACAGGGAGAACCTACAAGGTCGGTGCGGCGTCTCGGGTACTATCTGCGAGCGGCAGCCACGGCCGCCCTGCGGATGTAGCTCAGTTGGTAGAGCGCGACCTTCCCAAGGTCGATGTCGCGAGTTCGAGTCTCGTCATCCGCTCCACGTACGACGGGTCTCGACGGGCTCGACCACCGAGCCGCCGCGTCGACGACCGAGCACCGGCTCGACCACCGAGCGCCGCGTCGACCACCGGCTGGATACGGTCGGCCCCATGTCCTCGTTCACCGGCTTCCCGGTCGCCGCGCTCGACTTCTACGACGACCTCGAGATGGACAACACCAAGTCGTTCTGGTCGGCCCACAAGGACACCTACGACACCGCGGTCAAGGCGCCGATGGTCGCGCTGGTCGCCGCGCTCGAGGACGAGTTCGGCCCCGCGAAGGTGTTCCGGCCCTACCGCGACGTCCGGTTCGCGAAGGACAAGACGCCGTACAAGACCCACCAGGGTGCGTTCGTTGCGAGCGGCCCCGCGACAGGGTGGTACGTCGAGGTGGCGGCACCGGGCGTCCGCGTCGGCGCCGGGTTCTACGCGGCCGAGGCGGCCCAGCTCGCCGCCATCCGGGCCGGCATCGCCGACGACAAGGACGGCGCCGAGCTGGAGCGGATCCTCGCCGGGCTCACCGACGCCGGCTGGGAGGTCGGTGGCGAGACGCTCAAGACCAGCCCGCGCGGGTACGACGCCGACCATCCACGGATCGGGCTGCTGCGGCACAAGTCGCTGACGCTGGGCAAGAAGTACGGCTTCGCGCCGGTCATCCACTCCGCCGAGCTCGTCGACAGGGTGCGCGAGGACTGGCGGGCAGCCCGGCCGTTCCTCGACTGGATCGCCGCCCACCCCGCCTGAGACAACGATTCGTCTGCGATCCGCATGTGTGAATCACCCCATAGACCGCAGACGAATCGTTGGTGGCGTTAGAACTTGGTGAACCAGCGGGCCAGCACGTCCTCGGCCGGGGTCCGGGGGCAGAGCAGGTTGTAGTCGCGGTCGTCGTCCCACCACTGCCCGATCACGGCGGGGCCGCCCTGGAACCGGCCCGACGTGCACATCGCGAGCGCCCGCTTGCGGTTGGTGGGGCCGGCGCTGCGCCACTCCGGGATGCCGTACCTCACGGTCCCCATGATCTGCCGCCACAGCGTGCCCACCGAGTAGAACCCGACCTCGAGCCCCTCCTCCCGGTAGGCCCGCAGCACGCCGTCGACGACGGCCTTGTTCTCCCGCGGGCGGCTCGACCAGGGCGCCGGCGGGCTCACCGGCTCGACGTCCACCCACACCGCCGGCGAGTCCAGCCCGGCCTCCCGCATCCAGCCGACGTTGAGCCTCGCCTGCGCGTAGCCGGTGTTGAACAATCGGCCGCGTCGCACGGACGGGTCCGCCGGGCCGTCGTTGCCGAAGCCCCGGAGCTGGCTGCGCGTCGGGTACGTCGCTACGGCGTACGCCGACGCCCACATGCGCCGGTCCTGGGCGTAGGCAACCTGCGCGTCGAGGCACGGGTTCGGGTGGAAGGCCGGTCCGTTCGTCAGGCCGATCACCACGAAGCGCGCGGTACGACGAGGCAGCGGCTTGCCCAACGTGGGGCGTGACCTGATCCCCATGCCGCGCGGGCAGTTGGGCCAGCTGATGTCCGCGCCGACGACCGGACCGGGGCCCGGCGCCGCGGTCTCGGGACGCGCGACCGGCGCCTCGGCCGTCGCGACGGCGGCGGACATGATGAGCGCGAGCACCGCCCTGAACAGCTCGCCCACCATGGAGAGAGCCTAGGAGACTGCTGAAGAATCATGCTCTGTTGCGCGACGAGCGGATTCCTCAGCACCCTCCTAGGTCGCGCCCGGTGGCCGGGAGGCGGAACCGTCAGTGCGGCAGCCAGGCGTCCTCGGACTGGGTCCGCGACGTGACCGCCCGGGGCAGCTTGTGGTCGGCCAGTGCACGGATCGAGACGTGCTCGAAGACGTCGCGCAGGCTGCTGCGCGCGGCGATCCAGACGTGCTGGAGGACGTCCGCGGACTCGTTGTAGGAGACCGCCTCCGGGCGCAGCCCGTAGACGCTGACCAGCGGGCCGTCGACCGCGCGGATCACGTCGGCCACGCTGACCGTGGCCGGGTCGCGCGCCATCCGCCAGCCGCCGGACTGGCCGCGCTGGCTCATCACCACTCCGGCACGGCGCAGGTCGGCGAGGATCGCCTGCAGGAAGCCGTGCGGGATGTCCTGGAGACGCCCCAGCTCCTCGGCACTGACCGGGGCACCCTCGCCGCGACCGGCCAGCTCGATGAGCGCTCGCAGGGCGTAGTCGGACTTGGCGGAGACGCGCATGGGGAAAGTCTGTCAGACAAGTACACAAAATGCCCCACGGCGGGCCGCTCGGTCCCGGGCCGCCGGCTCTGCGTGAGAGCGGACGGCCCGGGACCGAGCCTGTGCACCTCTTGGTAGGTACGAGGTCCGGTGGCGGGTGCGCACCACCGGACCCCGCGATCGGGGCTCAGACCGGCACGGCCTCCTGCTCGGACTGAGTGCGCGCGATGAGCTCCTGCTTGACGGCCCAGACGATGAGCACGATCCAGGCCACGAAGATCGCCGCCGCGGTGACCGCGACCATGGAACCGGTGGCACCGAGGGACTCGAGGATCGTCTTGGAGTTGGTGAGGATGATCAGGCCGCCGGCGGCGACGCCGAGCACCCGAGGCGCCAGGTGCCGGACCAGCCACGCGGCGACCGGTGCGGCGATCACGCCGCCGATCAGCAGGGCGGCGGCGACGTCCCAGGGGATGCCCTGGCTGCCGAGCGCCAGGATGAAGCCGAGCGAGCCGCCGATCGCGACCACGAACTCGGAGGTGTCGATCGAACCGATCACCTTGCGCGGCTCCATGCGGCCCGAGGCCAGCAGGGTCGGTGTCCCCACCGGGCCCCAGCCACCGCCGCCGATCGCGTCCATGAGACCGGCCACGGCGCCGAGCGGGACCAGCAGCGGCGCCGGCACCCGGCCGCGGAACTGGATGCGCCGGCCGCCGAGACGGAGGAAGCGGTAGAGCACGTAGACACCGAGCGCCAGCAGCAGCCCGGCCACCCACGGCTTCGCCACGTCGCCGTCGATGTTGGACAGGACGGTCGCTCCGGCGAAGGCGCCGATGCCACCGGGGACGGCGATGATCGAGACGGTGCGCCAGTCGACGTTGCCCAGGCGGTGATGGGCGATACCGGACACCAGCGTGGTGCCGATCTCGGAGAAGTGGACGGCGGCCGAGGCGGCCGCCGGCGCGACGCCGGTGGCCAGCAGCAGCGTGGACGAGGTCACGCCGTAGGCCATGCCGAGCGATCCGTCGACGAGCTGGGCCATGAAGCCCACCAGGCCGAGCACGAGGAGACTGCGCATGAAGGTTGCACCCTTTCGACAGCGGAACGGACAGTGTTCCGCTTTTGTCTACTGACTTTGTTTCTTGAGTAGTTCACTACGCTAAACGCCCAACTCCGCCTAAGTCAACTAAGTCGATCGCCTTGCGTGTCGCGCCCGTGTCGGCCCGGACCGGACGGCGCCTTCTATCCTCGGCGCATGACCAGCGAGCCGGGGGGACGCGTCTTCCTGCACGTCGGCGTCCCCAAGAGCGGTACGTCGTTCCTGCAGGCGACGCTGCGCGCCAACGCCGAGCGGCTCGCCGGGCGGGGTGTCTGGTACCCCACCCAGCAGCACCGCGGGCTGTTCCACGCCGCTCTCGAGCTGACCGGCAACCACCCCGGCTGGGGCGTTCCCCAGCAGCGGGTCACGGGCAGCTGGGCCGGCCTCTGTGCGCAGGCGCGTCGTCGCGGCGGCACGAGCGTGTTCAGCAACGAGCTGTTCAGCAACGTGAAGGCAGCCGACGTGCCCGCGGCGCTCGCCCACCTCGACGGGCTCGAGGTGCACGTCGTCGTCACCGCCCGAGACCTGGCGCGCCAGCTGCCCGCGGAGTGGCAGGAGGGCGTCAAGCACGGTCGAGGACTGCGCTTCGACGAGTTCCTCTCCCGCGTGCTCGACCCCGACCGGTCGCACAGTCACGCCACCAAGTTCTGGCGGCACCAGGACCTCGCCGACATCCTCGACCGCTGGGGTCGGCACCTCTCGCCGGACCGCGTGCACCTGGTCACGTGCCCCCCGCCCGGGGCGCCGAGAGACCTGCTGTGGCAGCGGTTCTGCGAGGTCGTCGGGGTCGACCCGTCAGCCGCCGCGTTCCCCGACGTCGGCGCGAACACGTCGCTCGGCGTCACCGCCGTCGACGTCCTGGCCCGGGTGAACCGGCGGCTCCGCAAGGGCGACGCCCCGCCCCACCTTCGTCGTACCGTCAAGCAGGTGCTGGTCAACGAGGCCCTGCGCTCCGACGGCTCGGAACGGGTGAGCACCCCTGAGTCGCTCGTGCCGAGGCTGGAGGAGATCACCGCGCAGTGGGTACGCCGGATCGAGGCGGCCGGCTACGACGTGGTCGGCGACCTCGCCGACCTGAGCCCGCACCTCGTGTCCGGCGGCGCGCCCGCCGACCACCGGGTCACCCCGCGGGCCTCTCGCGACCTCGCGATCGACGCGGTCGCCGTGCTCACCAAGGAGGTGGCTGCGCTGCGCGCCGAGGTGCGCGAGCTGCAGGCCCGCAGCACCGGACGGACCCGGTCCCGAGCCCGGGCACTGGCCCGACGCGCGGCGGGGCGGTTCCGGCGACGCTGAGGAGGGTCAGCGGGCCAGACCCTCCACCGGCCACACGCGCCCGGGATAGGTCCTCACGTGCCGCAGCCCCCGGTCGGCGAGCACCTCGAGCATCGCCACCGGTGGATGCACGAAGGCGCGGTACTCCTTGCCGATCAGGGCGAACGCTGTGTTCTGTGTCGCGAGCAGGCTCCGGCTGACCAGGTTGCGCGGTGGCCGGCTGAACGCGAGCCGCGCCCGGCAGTGGTCGGCCGCGGCGGAGAGCAGGCGTCGGTAGTCGGGGTAGCAGCACACGACGCGGTGCATCACCACGATGTCGGCCGGCTCCACTTCGTCGGGCGTCGCCGCGATGTCCACGATCCGCCGGCGGGCCCGGTCGGCGACGCCGGCCTCCCGGGCGAGCCGTTCGGCCTCGTCGTCGTACGCCGGTGACAGCTCGAGCGTGGTGGCAGACGCGGCGCCACGGCGCAGCAGCTCGAGGCCGAGCTCACCGACCCCGCCGCCGATCTCGAGCACCGACGCGCCCGCCAGCCCGTCCGAGGCCACGAAGTCGACGATGTGCTCAGCCGCCCGGTCCAGTCCGCGTCGGCGGTACCGCTTGGCCGTGCGGCGCGCGAACCCGGCGCCGAACATGTCGTCGCACCCGCGAGGGTCGCAGCAGCCCGCCATGCCCCCGAGTATCCACCTAGGTCAGCCGCGACGAGGCCGGCGCGGCGGCCGGCCGCGCGGGCCCTTCCCCTTGGGGCCCTTGCCCTTCTTGCCCTTCTTGCCCTTGGGGCCCTTGGGGCCCTTGCCCTTCTTGCCCTTAGGCCCCTTGCCCTTCTTACCGGGCTTCTTCTTGGGCTTCTTCTTCCGCGGCTTCTTGGGCGGGTCGTCGCCCACAGTGCCGGGACCGCTCGACCCGCCGGCGCCGGGACGAGGACGGTCGTCATCGCCGTCGTCGTCGTCGTCGCGGGGTGGTCGCCGTGGCACGCCGGGCGGCCAGGGGTCGGGGGACCGACCGCGGTCGTCGTCGTCGTCCCGGGCGGCCGGGTCGGCGCCGATCGGGTCGTGTGGGTCCACCTCGTCGGGACCGAGCCCGACGCTGAACTGGACCATCATGTCGTGGTCCTCGTGCGAGGTGTTGTGGCAGTGGATCATGTAACGGCCGCGGTGCGGACCGAACCTCATGATCACGTCCACGGTCTCGTTCTCGCCGACGTAGACGGTGTCCTTGGGGCCGAGCTCGTAGTCGAACGGCGGGCTCCCGTTGCGGGACAGGATCTGCTGATCGACCAGGTGCATGTGCACTGGGTGGAACCAGCCCCCGCCTCCGTTCTCGTAGGTCCACACCTCGACGTCGCCCAGCCCTGGGTTCGCCACCACCTCGCGGAAGCCGCTGGCGACGACGTCGGCCCAGGTCCGCCCGTTGACGGTCCACTCTCCGCTGTCTCTCTCGAACTCCAGCCGTCGCCGCGCGACCGCCATCGCAGGCGTGAGGTGCATGACCTCGTGGATGGCCAGCGTGTCCGGGATGAAGTTCCAGGTGGGATCGGAGGTGTCCACCGGCCGGTCCGTGACGTCGAACGCCATGATCTTGTCGGTGTGCTCGAAGTCGCGGTTGTTCTCGTTGCTGAGGTTGCGCAGCTCGACCCGCGTGCCGGCCGCGTACTGGGAGAAGTCGACCAGGAACTCGTACCGTTCCGCGGACGCGTGCCGCCAGCTGGTGACCTCCCGGGATCGCGGCATCAGGCCGCCGTCGGTGGCGATCATGTGCACCGAGCCCGCCGGAAACAACGTCGGCCGATAAGACCGTCCGACGGACCCGTTGAGCAAGCGGAAGCGGTAGACCCGCCGCTGCACCTGCATGACCGGCCAGGGCACGCCGTTGACCAGGATGACGTCACCCCACAGACCCGACTCGCCGCGGTCGTCGAAGCCCAGGCCGCCATCCTCGGCGAACATGACGTCGGAGACGGTCAGCGGTACGTCGTAGGAGGACTGCGTCGGCAACAAGGCGCGTTCGACCGGGCTGTGGACGTGGAATTGCCCCGCCAGCCCGCTGTACACGTTCTCGGTGGTGTGGTGGACGGCGTGGTCGTGGTACCAGAGCGTCCTGGCGCCGGTGAACTCGGTCGTCCACTGGTACACCTTGCTGCTGCCGGGACCGGTCACGTCGCTGGCGTAGCCGTCGTACTCCGGCAGCGACGGGTTCCCGTGCAGGTGCGTCGAGGTCTCGAAGCGATGCCCGAACAGCGGATGGATCTCGGGGAGCCGGTTGCGCACCTTGGCGACGACGCGGGTTCCCCGCTCGACGTGGATGGTGGGCCCCGGGATCGAGCCCTCGTAGCCGAAGCCGTGCAGCAGCTGGCCCGACGGCAGCACCTGCGCGGTGGCCGGCTGCTCGTTGATGACGAAGGTCGCGTACCTGCCGAACTCGTCCTCCCCGGTCTCCCGCGGCAGCAGGACCGGCGGGACGGCGAAGGGACGCCGGTACGGCGTCGGCAGCAGGCCCTCGTCGAGCTCGCTGGCCGACTCCGCCATCACGGCTCCGCTCCAGGGAACGGTCAGTCCACCGACCGCGAGCACTCCCAGTCCCCCGAGCTGGATCACGTTTCGTCGGGACACCTGCATGGGCTGCTCCTCCTCGATGAAAACGTGCCAGGCAGGCGTTACGGTCGCGTAAAGACCCGGCTCAGGTGCCTCGCCAACCTCTTGCGCCGCGCGCGCCACCAGCGGAGTCTGAGGTCATGTTCCAAGCGCAGAGTCGCGCTCTGCAGGACCTGTTCGACACCCGGCGCATCGCCGACCGCATCGCCGACGTGCTGGTGACCGACACCGTCGGCCCGGACGCCGCGGCCTTCATCCAGGCACGCGACATGTTCTTCCTTGCCACCGCCGACCAGGCCGGAAGCCCGACCTGCTCGTACAAGGGCGGAGACCCGGGGTTCGTCAGAGTCGTGGACGACCACACCCTGGCGTTCCCCAACTACGACGGCAACGGGATGTACCTCTCGATGGGGAACATCTCAGCCAATCCCGAGGTCGGGCTGCTGTTCATCGACTTCGTGAAGGGCAACCGGTTGCGCGTGCAGGGTCGGGCCGCCGTACATCTGGACGACCCGCTGCTGTCCGACTACGAAGGCGCCCAGTTCGTGGTCCGGGTCCACGTGACTCAGGTGTTCCCGAACTGCCCGCGCTACATCCACCGGTACCAGCTGGTCCGGCGCTCGACGTTCGTCCCCCGACCTGACCGCGCGACGCCGGTGCCGGACTGGAAGCGCGCGGACTGGGCGTGCGACTACCTGCCGGAGGACGACCCGGCCCGCACCTGAGTGCGGTCCGGGTGCGCTTCCCTCGGCTCCCCGACCGGGACACGACTCTTGCGACCCCGAGTCGCGTCCCGGTCGGGTCCTCCGAGCGGTCCGCGTTGCCGCGGCCGTCGGTGGGTGAGCATGCCGCCGAAGGCACCGCTCACAGGTAGTTGCCCAGCGAGACCGCCGCGCGCGCGACCTGCTCGCGCCGGCAACCGTCGATCCAGCCCTGCAGCACGTCCGGGCTGCGCGGGACGTCGGCAAGGGGCGCCAGGCAGGTGCGAACGTTCACTCTTCCGTCAAGCGCGGCGGCGGACTGCGCCGCCGGCAGCGCCAGCATCATCACGAGGGCAGCGCCGGAAGCGACCGCCATCCGCGTCATCGACATCGTTGTGTGCGACATCGTTCTGTCCTTTCTCGGAGGTGGCCGGGACCAAGTGGTCCCGGCCCTTCCGTTGTGCGCCACGCCGGTGTCGCAACGGTCGCCCAGCGGTATCAGGTCGGTGTCGCCACCGTCGGCGGTCCTAGGCTTCCGCGTCGTATTCGACGTATGGACGCCCGGGGGTCCAGGAGTCGCGGATGCAGGAGGTACGACCTGGCCACTGACAGGTTGGTCAGCGAGGAGCTTCTGGTTCGCGGGGCGGGAGCCCGCCGCGTGGTTCCCGTTGGCGATCAGCCGCGACGGGGCCGCTGGGATGTCGGCTGAGTCCGGGGCGAACCGGCTGAGTGCGCATCTGCGCGCGGGCGTCCGCTTCACGAAGGCGCGCACACAGGACCCTCAGCAGGCCGTGGGCGAACTCCGGCTCTTGGTGGAGGAGCTCCGCGCTGACGTCAGAGGCCTCTACACCAGCCGCCGGAAGTGTGCGACTCTGACGCCGACGAGAGGGGACAAGTCCGCGCCGGGCGGTACAGCTTCCGGGAGTTGGCTCGCCAGATCGGCGTCAGACTGGAGTCGGCGATGCGCAGCCCGCTACTGCAGACGAAGCTGTACGCGGCCCGCGTACGCAGCCGGACCGTGCCGCGCCCTCGGCTCACCGAGCACCTGACGAGCTTCGCGACCGGCGGCCGGCTACTCCTCATCTCCGCCCCCGCCGGGTTCGGAAAGACCACGACCCTGGCCCAGTGGGTGCAGACGCTGTCCGCGAAGGCCACGACCAGCGTCACGACGACCATCCGCCCCGAGTCCCGCCCGGTCGTCGCGTGGCTGTCGCTGGACCCCGCGGACAACGAGCCGGGCAGGTTCTGTGCCTACGTGCTCGCCGCGTTCCAGTACGCGTCCCCAGGCTTGGGCGCCGACCAGCTGCAACGGCTCCAGCAGCATGCCGCCGCGACCGCGACCGAAGCGACAGCCCTGCTCGCCGAGCTGCTCAACGACATCGCCGACCTCGCCCACGACGTCGTCCTCGTTCTGGACGACTACCACGTCATCGAGTCCCCCGACGTGCACGCCCAGGTCGCCTACCTCCTCGAGCACGCCCCGCCGCAGCTACACGTCGCCGTCGCCACTCGCGTCGACCCGCCGTTACCGCTGGCACGCTTGCGGGTCCGCGGTGACCTGACGGAGCTTCGCGCCGCCGACCTGCGCTTCACCGCACCCGAGGCCGACACCTACCTCAACGACCTGATGCAGCTCGGCCTCACCGAGTCCCAGATCGCCGCCCTCGGTTCGCGCGCCGAAGGATGGATCGCTGCCCTCCAGCTGGCCGCCCTCTCGATGCAGGGCCGCGACGACGTCGGCGCCTTCATCGCTGAATTCACCGGCGACGACCGCTACATCGTCGACTACCTCGCCGAAGAGGTCCTCGCGCGCCAAACCGAGGAGACTCGGCAGTTCCTCCTGCACACCGCCGTCCTCGACCGGCTCACCGGCGCGCTGTGTGACGCACTGACCGGTCGCGGTGACGGCCGACGCACGCTCGAGCAGCTCGAACGCGCCAACATGTTCCTCGTCCCCCTCGACAACCAGCGGCACTGGTACCGCTACCACCACCTCTTCGCCGACGTACTCCGTGCTCACCTGCTCGACCAGCAGCCGGCCCTCATCCCACGCCTGCACCTGGCAGCCAGCCGTTGGTACGCCGACGACGGCCAGCTCGACGACGCCATCCGGCATGCCCTCGCCGGCACCGACATGGACCATGCCGCCGACCTCATCGAACAGGCCATCGAGCAGTCGCGGCGGGAACGGACCGAGGCCGGCATGCGCGCCTGGCTGACGCAGCTGCCCACGGACGTTGTTGCCGCGCGGCCGGCCCTCGGCGTCGCCCTGGCCGGAGCGACACTCGCCATCGGTGAGACCCCCGGCGTGGCGCAGCTGCTCGACCAGGCCGAGGAACGGCTCGACACACACGGCGATGCCCGCGAAGCCACAACCGGCCGGCTCCCCGGCTGGGTCGAGGTCTACCGCTCCGGGCTCGCGCAAGCCCAGCACGACACGCGCGGCACACTGCGCCACGCACGTCTCGCGCTCGAACTTCTCGACCCCGAGGACGGCGTCGGTCACGCCGCCGCCTCCGCGCTGCTCGGCCTCGCCTCGTGGGCCACCGGCAACCTCGAGGGTGCCCACGACGCCTACGCGGCCTCCCAGAGCGCGTTCAAGGCGACCGGTCACCTCACCGACGTCCTGGGCTGCGCGGTCGTCCTCGCCAACATCCGGAAGACCCAAGGCCGCCTGCAAGCAGCCCTCGACACGCACGTCGAGGCTCTTCGCCACGCCACCACCATGCTCACTGCCGAAGCCGAGTCGCTCCCCGGGCAGGGGCCGGCCGACACGGCCACAGCGGAGCTGGCCCGCCTCAGGGGCATCGTCGACACGTACGTCGGCATCGCCGACATCTGCCGCGAACGCGGAGACCTGACCGAAGCGACACGACTCCTGAGGCTCGCTGAGAACGCAGGTGAGTCCGCCGGCCTGCCCCAAGCCCAGTACCGGCGACACGTCGTCCTGGCTCAGATCGCACGCGCCGACGGTGACCTGGAAAGGGCGGACCAGCTGCTCCAGAACGCACAACGGCTGTACGTCGACGACTTCCACCCCGACGTGGCACCCGTCGCAGGGACACGCGCCCGTGTCTGGGTGGCACAGGGAAGACTCGACGACGTCTTCGCGTGGGCACGAGGCCGCGGACTCGCCCTCGCCGACGAACCGACCTTCACAACGGAGTACGAGCACCTCACGCTCGTCCGCGCCCACCTTGCCGACCTCAGTCGCAACCACGGAACCGTTGGCCACCCCGCCGGCGACCCGGACCGCACGCGCGTCGTCGACGAGGTTCTCGCTTTCCTCGACCGGCTTCTGACCCATGCCGAAGCCGGGGGACGAACAGGCACCGTCATCGACGCCCTCGTCCAGCGGGCCATCGCGCTCCGGCTCGTCTCGAGCACCCGCGGCGACCGCCCCGGCCAGGGTGCCGACGAGTCCCTGCGAACCTTCCAGCGTGCCCTCGACCTGGCCGAGCCCGAGGGGTACGCCCGAACCTTCCTGGACGAGGGCCCGGCCGTCACCGACCTCCTGCGTGACGCTCGCCGGGCCGGTCTCAACACCGAGTACGTCACCACGCTCCTGAACCAGCAACCGCACACCAGCCAACCCCGCTCGACATCGCGCCGGCCTGCACAGTCAGAGGTCGTTGGACGACTCAGTCAGCGTGAGCTCGACGTCCTACGACTGCTCGCCACGGACCTGAACGGTCCCGACATCGCTCGCCAACTCGTCGTGTCACTCAACACGGTCAGGACGCACACCAAGAATCTCTACGCCAAGCTCGGCGTCACCAACCGGCGCGCCGCAGTCCGTCGCGCCGAGGAACTCGACCTGCTGCGCGTGAACCGGACCCACTGACTCCCACCGAGTCCCGCCAGTCCCCGGGTCTCCGCGAGCCCACACGGCGTCGAAACGGCGCCGGCCGTTCCGGCCCCAAGGTTCACCACCGAATTCACCACATGATGTGAAGTCAGCTCACCACATCCGCTCCTAGGTTCACGGCACCAACACAACGACCGCCAGGGCCACCGAATGGCCCCCCTCAACGGTCAAGCCGTCGTCCAAGGAGCCTCCGGTGAACACCCCGCCCGCCACCCAGCCGCCCGAAGGCGACTGGTACGAGATCCGCCTCCAAGGGGTGCTCGAGCAACGGTGGGCCGCCTGGTTCGACGGCATGAACCTCACCGCCAACGAGGACGGCAGCACCACCCTGCGCGGCCCCCTCATCGACCAAGCCGCGCTCCACGGCGTCCTCCAAAGACTCCGCGACCTCGGCATCCCGCTGATCGCTGTGACCCAGCTACAACCCAGCCCAACACCTGTCCCTACGCACCCCGCTCACCCCGTTGACCGGGCCGACCCGGCTGGGCCGCCCGCGGAGCCGGACTCCCCCTCGACACACCCCTGCACCGACTAGACCCAGGAGACAAGCCATGACCACGACCATCCCCCGCCGCGGCGCCGCCAGTCGTCCCGTGAAGGACCCGACCCGACGGCACTCCCTCGCCGGCGGCATCTTCTACATCCTGACCTTCGCCGCCTCCATCCCCGCTTGGGTGCTCATCCGTTCGTCGGTGAACGACGACCTGAGCTTCATCCCCGGCCACGAGACCCAGCTGCTCTGGGCAGGCATCGGCGACTGGACCACCGCCATGACCGGTGTCGGCGCCGCGGTCGCCCTCTACCCCGTCGTCAAGCGGCAGAGCCAGGCGTTCGCCATCGGCTACGTCACCACCCGACTCGTCGAGGCCGCCGTCATCATGGTGGGGGTCTGTGCCCTGCTGGCCGTCGTCACCCTGCAGGACGTTGCTGGGACCGCAGGAAGCGATCCCGCCTCCGTGACCGCGGTAGGCCAAGGCCTCGTCGCCGTGCGCGACTGGTCGTTCCTGTTCGGCCCCGGGTTCATGGCGACGTTCAACGCGCTCATGCTCGGCACCATCATGTACAAGTCCGGCCTCATTCCCCGCGTCATCCCCACGGTCGGGCTCATCGGCGCCCCCCTGCTGTTCGCCGCGAACGTGGCCACGATGTTCGGCTACAACGAGCAGACCTCCACCGTCACGATGCTGGCCACCCTGCCCATCGCGTTCTGGGAGCTCGGCGTCGGGTTCTACCTCACCTTCAAGGGCTTCCGCCCCTCTCCCGTGACCGCCGGCCTCACCAAGGTCGGCTGACCGGACCGCTCACCCGACCCTGCCCGCCCCGGCCGGCTCGACAACCGCCCCCGTCGCACCTGCGAGTCGACCATCCGACCGCCGAAGACACCTGGAGGACCCGTGATCACCGTCGAATCAGTCACCAAGCGCTACGGCGAGTACACCGCCGTCGACGACGTCACATTCATCGCCCGACCCGGCCGCGTCACCGGATTCCTGGGCCCGAACGGCGCCGGGAAGTCCACCACGATGCGCGTTGTCGTCGGTCTCACCCCACCCACCCACGGCACCGCACACGTCCTGGGCCGCCGCTTCGTCGACCTGCCCAACCCCGGACTGGAGGTCGGCGTCCTCCTCGACGCCTCCGCACAGCACGCCGGCCGCACCGGGCGCGAAGTCCTCACGCTCGCTACGAGGATGATGGGGCTCCCGACCCGTCGCGTCGACGAGATGCTCGAGCTGGTCAGCCTCAACGACGACGAAGCCGGCCGACGGGTCCGCGACTACTCGCTCGGGATGCGGCAACGACTCGGCATCGCCCACGCCCTCCTGGGTGAGCCCGAGGTCCTCATCCTCGACGAGCCCGCCAACGGCCTCGACCCCGCCGGCATCCGCTGGATGCGCGACCTGCTTCGCGGCCATGCCGACCGCGGCGCGACCGTCCTGCTCTCCTCTCACCTGCTTCACGAGATCGAGGTCGTCGCCGATGACCTCGTCGTCATCGGAAACGGCCGTATCGTCGCCGACGGCACCAAGGCCGAGCTCCTGACCCGCGCCGGAACCCACGTCCGCACCCGCCACCCCGACGAGCTCACCGCCGCCCTCACCAGCGCCGGCGTCGCACACACCGAGACCGGCGTCCCGTCCACAGCCGACCAGCGGGCCGACTGCGGAACCTGCCGGACGCTGCGGGTCGAGGCCGACCCGGAGCTCGTCGGACGCATCGCCCACCAGGCCGACGTCGCCCTCATGGAGCTCCGCGACGCCGAAGGCGCAGGTCTCGAGGAGATGTTCCTCGAGCTCACCGCCGACACCCAGCGCGAACACCACCCGTCCCGTCCCGGCGCGCGCACCGGCGCGACCGATTCCCAGGAAGACGCAGTCGCATGACCACCACACCCGTCACCAACAACGCCCAGCGTCCCCACCCATCGCCGACCGAGCACCCAGCACGGCACGACCGGCAACCGGCGACCGATGCACCCCGCCGCATCCCGCTGAGCCGGGTGGTCACCGTCGAGCTGCGCAAGTCGTTCGACACCCGCGCCGGCCTCTGGCTGCTCGCCAGCATCGGCATCGCCGCCCTGCTCACCACCGGCGCCGTCGTCGCCTGGGCACCGGAGACCGAGTTCGCCTACAGCCAGTTCACCCTGGCCATCGGTGTCCCGATGACGGTCATCCTGCCCATCATCGCTGTCCTCTCGGTGACGGCCGAGTGGAGCCAGCGCACCGGCCTGACGACGTTCACCCTGCTCCCGCACCGCGGTCGGGTTCTCCTTGCGAAAGGCGTCGGCGCCGTGCTCGTCGCCGTCGCCGCCACCGGCGTCGCGTTCGCCGTCGGTGCCGTCGGCAACATCGTGGGCGCAGCGATGGCAGGCATCGACACCGTCTGGGACCAGGACCTCACCGACGTCGGCTACTTCGCCCTGGGCAACATCCTGCTGCTCCTGGTCGGGTTCACCCTCGGTGCGCTCATCCGCAACAGCCCCGGCGCCATCGTCGCTTACATGGTCTACGCGTTCATCGCCCCCGGGCTGCTGGCGTTCCTCGCCTTCAACCAGGCCTGGTTCCGCGACGCCCGCGGCTGGGTCGACCCCAAGTACAACCAGGACCTGCTGCTCCGGGCCGGCGACCTCACCGGCGAGCAGTGGACCCAGCTCGCCACGACCACCGCCGTGTGGCTCGTCCTGCCTCTCGCCGTCGCCGTCGTCAACCTGCTTCGCTCGGAGGTGAAGTAGCCATGCCCTGCACCCACGACGGCAGCGCCCTCTGCGGACACCACCCTCACAGCCACGCGAGCGGTCACCCAGGACCGGTACGACCTCGGTGACATGCGTCATCCGAGGGTTGTGTTGGCTACTCGTGGGTAGCATAATGGAAGTTACCGACGAGTAGGCCACGGGCGAGTCGCCCGGACGCACCCGCGGACCCCGGTCCCGAGATTGGCGAAGGTGGAGCTGTGAGCCACTACAAGAGCAACATCCGAGACATCGAGTTCAACCTCTTCGAGGTGCTTGGTCGCGACCAGGTGCTGGGCACCGGCCCGTTCGAGGACGTGGACACCGACACCGCGAAGGCCATCCTCGCCGAGGTGGACCGGCTCGCCCGCGAGGATCTCGCCGCGTCCTACGTGGACAGCGACCGCAACCCGCCCGTCTTCGACCCGGAGACCAGCTCGGCACCGGTCCCGGAGGCGTTCCAGAAGAGCTACCAGGCCTGGATGGATGCGGAGTACTGGCGTCTCGCGCTGCCGGCCGAGCTCGGTGGGCAGCCCGCCCCGTCGTCCCTCAACTGGGCGATCGGCGAGCTCGTCCTCGGCGCGAACGCGCCGGTGTGGATGTACGCGTGCGGCCCCAGCTTCGCCTCGATCGTGCACGACAACGGCATCGACCGCGACAAGCGGATCGCCCGGCACATCGTCGACCGGCGGTGGGGCGCGACGATGGTGCTCACCGAGCCCGACGCCGGCTCCGACGTCGGGGCCGGCCGCACCAAGGCCACCTTGCAGGACGACGGCTCCTGGCACATCGAGGGCGTGAAGCGCTTCATCACCTCCGGTGAGCACGACATGGCCGAGAACATCGTCCACCTCGTGCTCGCCCGACCCGTCGGCATCGAGGGCGTCGGGGGCCCGGGCACCAAGGGCCTCTCCCTCTTCATCGTGCCGAAGCACCACTTCGACCACGAGACAGGCGAGCTGACGGGCGAGCGCAACGGCGCCTACGTCACCAACGTCGAGCACAAGATGGGCATCAAGGTGTCCAACACCTGCGAGGTCACCTTCGGCGACCCGGCCGTCGGCGGCGGCGAGCCGGCCAAGGGCTGGCTGCTCGGCGAGGTGCACGACGGCATCGCGCAGATGTTCCAGGTCATCGAGAACGCCCGGATGATGGTCGGCACCAAGGCCATCGCCACGCTGTCGACCGGTTACCTCAACGCCCTCGACTACGCCAAGGAGCGGGTCCAGGGCGCCGACCTCACGCAGGCGTCCGACAAGACCGCCCCGCGAGTCACGATCACCCACCACCCCGACGTACGCCGCTCGCTGATGACGCAGAAGTCGTACGCCGAGGCGATGCGCGCGCTTGTGCTCTACACCGCGTCCTGGCAGGACCGCGTGCAGGTCGCGGAGTTCAACGGCGAGAAGGACGAGCTCGCCGAGCGGGTCAACGACTTGCTGCTCCCGATCGTCAAGGGCTACGGCTCGGAACGCTCCTGGGTGCTGCTCGGCACCGAGTCGCTGCAGACGTTCGGTGGCTCCGGCTTCCTGCAGGAGTACCCCATCGAGCAGTACGTCCGTGACGCGAAGATCGACACGCTCTACGAAGGCACCACCGCGATCCAGGGCCAGGACCTGTTCTTCCGCAAGATCGTCAAGGACCAGGCCAAGGCGCTCGGCTACGTCGCCGGCGAGGTCGAGTCGTTCGTCAAGAGCGAGGCGGGCAACGGTCGGCTGAAGGTCGAGCGCGAGCTGCTCGCGCAGGGTCTCGAGGACGGCCAGGCCATCGTCGGCACGCTGATCGAGCAGCTGATGTCGGCCGACCCGAGCGCGGAGGGGGGCGACCTCGCGCAACATCTACAAGGTGGGGCTGAACACCTCCCGTCTGCTGATGGTGCTCGGCGACCTCGTGTGCTCGTGGCTGCTGCTCCGCCAGGCGGAGGTGGCGCTCGAGAAGCTCGGCGGCGACGTGTCGGCGAAGGACAAGTCGTTCTACGAGGGCAAGGTCGCTGCCGCGCAGTTCTTCGCGCGCAACGTGCTGCCCAAGATCGGCCGCCGAGCGGGCCATCGCCGAGTCGACCGACCTGTCGCTGATGCAGCTCGACGAGAGCGCGTTCTGATCGCAGCGAGCCAGTCGCGACGCACGAAGGGCCGCCCCGTCAGACGGGGCGGCCCTTCGTCATGTCAGGTGACCGGTGGCCCGGCCGGACACGTCAGAGAAGGAAGATCAGCAAGATGATGACGGCGATCACGAGCGCCGCGATGGCGATGGTCCGTGTGTTCACTGGGCCTCCTCCCAACCTCGAGGGTCATGAAAGCCCGGCCGTGGTGACCGGGCGCCCCCCAGTGTTACCCAACTTCACCGGACTCACACGCACCGCTGATTGACCGCGCGTCGTTCGGGGTACTCCATGGACGGGAGGGCATGTTCGCTGTGCCAACGAGGCGGCTCCGGTCGCCCCAACCGCAAGGAGACACCATGGGTATCGGACTGGGCGTCGTGTTGCTGGTCATCGGGCTCATCTTGGTCATGGGCGTGGTCCAGATCGACATCGGCTTCATCGACGACGCCGGGCTGGGCTGGATCCTCGTGATCGTGGGCGCACTGGCCATCGTGCTCGCGCTCGTGATGAACAAGCAGCGGTCGCAGACCAAGCACGTGGAGGAACGCCGCTACGACGGTCCGCCGCGCTGACCGGACCCCGGTCGTCGACCGGACCCCGGTGGTCGAGCCCGTCGAGACCAACCCGGCGGTCGAGCCCGTCGAGACCAACTCGGCGGTCGAGCCCGTCGAGACCAAACGGGGTCATGACATCGAAGGCCGCCCCACCATCATGGTGGGGCGGCCTTCGTCTGTGCGTGGACGCGGTCAGCCGCGGCGGGCACCCTTGCCGGTGGTGCGCTTCTTGTCGGCGGTCCAGCGGGCCTTCTTGCCGTCCGGGCGGGTCGCCCCCGGGCGGGTGCGGCGCTCCGCGGACATCCCGCTGTCCGGCCGCTCGTCCCGGGTCGTGCGAGCCGGGCGGTCCTCCCAGGTGCGGGCGGGCCGGTCGTCGCGGTCGCGGCGCGGACGGCGGTCGGAGTACGTCGGACGCTTGCCGCGGTAGCCACCCTGGGACCGGCCGGCCGGGCGGCCGTTGCGCGGCCCGGAGCCGCCGGACCCGCGGACAGCGGGAGCCTCGGTGCCGGACTCGGCCAGCGCCTCGGAGGTCATCGGGCGCGGGGTGGTGCGGATGTCGTGGTGCCGCGACTGCACGCCGGCCCGTGACTGCATGCGCGCGACCTCGTCGAGCTGGCGCGGCGTGGTGATCGTGACCACCGTGCCGGACTCGCCCGCGCGCGCCGTACGACCGGAGCGGTGCAGGTAGGCCTTGGCGTCGGTCGGCGCGTCGAAGTGCACGACCAGCCCGACGTTGTCGACGTGGATGCCGCGCGCGGCGACGTCGGTGGCGACGACCGCACGGGCCTTGCCGGAGGAGAACTTGTGCAGGTTGCGCTCGCGGACCCGCTGGGACAGGTTGCCGTGCAGGTCGACGGCCTCGATGTCACGCTCGGCCGAGCGCGTCGCGCAGCTCGGTCGCGCCCTCGCGCGTCCGGGTGAAGATGATCGAGCGGGCGTTGGCCTCGACCAGCGCGGTGACCGCGTCGACCTTGTCGCGGAAGCCGCCGACGACCATCACGTGGTGGTCCATCGTGGTGACCGCGCCGGCGTTGGGGTCGAGCTCGTGCAGCTGCGGGTCGCGCAGGTGCGTGCGGACCAGCCGGTCGACGTCGCCGTCGAGGGTCGCGGAGAGCAGCATCCGCTGGCTGCCGGCCGGGCGTCTGCTGCAGCAGCGCGTCGACCGCCGGGTAGAAGCCGAGGTCGCACAGGTGGTCGGCCTCGTCGAGGACGGTGACCTCGATGTCGTCGGTGCAGGCAGTGGCCGCGGTCCATCAGGTCCTGGAGACGGCCCGGCGTGGCGACCACGATGTCGGCGCCGGCGCGCAGCTGCTTGATCTGCCGGTCGTACGCCGTACCGCCGTAGACCGTGGCCAGCTTGAGCCGGGCGGCGAACGCCAGCGGCTCCAGCGAGCGGCGCACCTGGGTGGCGAGCTCGCGGGTCGGCACGATGATCAGCGCGCGGGGATGCTTGGGCTTGCTGCGCGTGCCGGCGAGCCGGGCTGAGGATCGGCAGGCCGAAGGCGAGCGTCTTGCCCGAGCCGGTCTTCGCGCGGCCCAGCACGTCGTTGCCGGCGAGCGCGTCGGGGATGACGGCCGCCTGGACGGGGGTCGGGTGGGTGATCTTCGATGCCGGCGAGGGCCTCGACGACCTTCTCGGGCAGTCCGAGCTCGGCGAAGGACGGACCGGCCGGGGGCGTCGAGGCCGCGGGCAGGGTGGACTGGGTGTCGGAAGACGACAAGGTGATGCTCCGGTGGTGGTGTGACGGGCGCGACCTGGCCCGGACCACGGTGTGGACCGGCGAGCCAGCAGGACGCAGTGCGTTCCTCGAGCCCGACTACTGGTCTTGCGCTCACGAGGAGCGCACCACACCGGGCGACAAAGAAGGCCGGGGAGCAGCAAGCCCCTCGACCTCGGCTGACACCAAGTCTACCGGGTCGAGGGGCGTGCTCCCGACCATGCGGAGGAGACCTCCGCCACGGTCGTCGTACGACATGTCGTGCGGGTGCCCGACTACTGCAGGACTACTGCCCGGCTACTGCGTGGTGACTCGGGCGGTGCGGCCCTCGGACCCCGACGCCCAGCAGACGGTCGGGACGCAGACGACGGAGTGGTAGCCGGTCCTGCTCCAGGTCGCCCAGGTGCGGCCGCCGTCGGTGCTGGCGTCGCTGCCGGTGGGGCCGACCGCGACGAAGGTGCGCCGGGAGCCGTCCACCCAGTCGGCGCCGGAGCGGTAGCCGCCCAGGTCGCCACCGGGCCGGAACGCCGACTTGTTGCGGCTCCAGCCGGAGGCGTCGACGCCGTTGTCGGGGGCCTCGAAGTCACCGCCGACGACGACGCCGAGCCGTGGGTTCTTGAAGGCGATCGAGAAGACGCCGCCGGCCTCGGTGGCCGGGATCGGCGACTCCGTCACGTCCCACGTGTTGCCGGAGTCGTCGGAGTGGTAGACCCGCGACGCTGCGCCACCCGACGCCATGTAGGCGTGCCGTCCGGTGATGGTCAGACAGGTGCCGCTGGCGGCGAAGTTGAACTCGCCGTCCGCCGCGGGCGGCATGCCGCTGCGCCCGACGACGTCCCACGACCTGCCGGAGTCGGTGGTGCGGATGATCCGGAACTTGCCGTTGACCGGGTCGCTCACGCCGAGCCCGCGCTTGCCGCCGGCGTAGAAGTCGATGCAGTTGAAGAAGGCGTTCTCGTTGGTGTTCTGGAACGTCTTGGTCCAGCTGCGGCCACCGTCGGTGGTCCGGTAGATCCGGGACTTCTTGCCGGGCCCGATCGCGAGCACGGAGGCGACCCGGGCGCTCGCGGCCTCGACGTCGCGGAAGGCGAGCTCGGCACCGACGTCGGGGCTGACGTCCTGCCAGGTCTGTCCGCCGTCGGTGGTGCGGTAGACGGTGCCCTTGCCGCCGTCGTCGGTGGCGTTCTCGCCGGCCACCCACGCCGTGTTGCGGCCGACCGCGTCGAGACCGCGGAAGCTCTGGGTCGCGTCGATCTTGTTCTTCTGCCACCTCCAGGTCGCGGGGTCGGTGACCGCCGCGGTCTGCGAGGACGCCGCTCCGGCGAGGGCGAGGGGAACGATGAGTGCGAGGCCAGCTGCCCCGAGAAGAATGCGCATGGCCTGAACCCTGCCGCCGGATCGGTGCGCTGTCCAGCATCCGGATACGACGCGACGTTTGTGTCGTTGAAAGCGCGTGTCGACAGCAAACCTGTCGCGTCGTATCGGTCAGCTCCGGCCGGAGAGGGGGAGGACGAGCCGGGTGGCACCGCCCTCGACGACGCGGACCGGCACGCCCCAGTCCTGCTGGTGCATGTGGCAGGCGGCTCCCTCGCCGCCGCCCTCGTCGCAGGAGGCGGCCCGCGCCGCGACATGGAGTACGCCGGACCCGACGGCCGCGTCGACCGTGACGGTGCGGACGAGGTCCGTGCCGCGGCCGTCGCCGGCCTTGAGCAGCCCGGGTGGTGTCGCCCCCACGAGCAGCTGGGACGGCGGCCCGAACCGGTCGTCGACCTTCTGGCCCGGCGGCGGCTCGAAGGACACGACGAGCTCCACGGCGACCCGGCGCCACGTCGGTGACCGGCCGCTGCGTGGAGCGCGACGTGCCCGACGGCCTGCGCGCTGGCGCCCAGCGGGACCCGGGTCAGCCGGTGCGCGGCCGACTCGACGACGACCAGCTGGTCGCCGTCCACGACCAGGCCGCTGGGCTCGGCCAGCCCGGTGGCGAGCGTGCTCACCGAGTCCGTCACCGGGTCGTAGCGACGGACCGCGCCGTTGTAGGTGTCCGCGACCGCCACCGAGCCGTCGGGCAGCACGGCGACGCCGAGCGGGTGCTGCAACCGTGCGTCGGTGGCGGGGCCGTCCACGAAACCGAAGTCGAACAGCCCGCGGCCCAACGCGGTCGTGATGCGGAGATCTCGACGGGCTCGATCACCGTGGCCGCCGGGCTGATCACCGTGAACGTAGCGGAGCGAGGAGGTCTCGGAGTCGACCAGCCACAGCCGGTCGCCGTCGGAGGCGAGCCCGGACGTCTGCGCGAGCCAGGCCTCGTCGAGCGGTCCGTCGAGAAGCCCCTCGTTGGTGGTGCCGGCCGCGACCCGAGTCGCGCCGGAAAGCGGGTCGAACGTCCAGAGCTGGTGGATGCCGGCCATCGCGACCCAGACCCGGCCGTCGTGCCACGCGACGTCCCAAGGGCTGCTCAGCCGTTCGGTGCCGTCGCCCTGCATCCACTGCTGACCGTCGCCGACGAGGGTGCGGAGCTCGCCGGTGGCGAGGGACAACCCGCGCAGCCGGTGGCCGACGGTCTCCGCGACGACCACGTCGTAGCCGACCTCGGCGGCCACGTCAGGCGGCAGCAGACACAGGCCGTTGGGCTCGCGGAGCCCCTCGGCAACACGCTTCACCAGGGCACCGTCGGCGTCGACCTCCGCGATCGCGCCGTGGCCCGCGTCGGCGACCAGCAGGTGCCCGTCCGGGAGTCGCACCGCCTTGGCGGGGAACCGCAGGTCACCCTCCGGTGCCGGCGGCGCGACGTACGGCGAGTCCCCGGGCTGCAGCGTGCCCTTCGCCCGGTGCTCCTCGCGGAGGTCGGCGAGCAGGGCGTCGATCGCGTGGGCGTGGCCCTCGCCGGCGTACTGCGCGACGACGTACCCCTCCGGGTCGACCAGCACCAGGGTCGGCCAGGCGCGTGCGGTGTAGGCCTGCCAGGTCACGAGCTCGGGGTCGTCGAGCACCGGGTGACGCACGTCGTACCTCTCCACCGCTGCGGCCAAGGCGTCCGGATCCGCCTCGTGCTCGAACTTCGGCGAGTGCACGCCGACCACCACGAGCTCGTCGGCGTACTTCTCCTCGACCTCACGCAGCTCGTCGAGCACGTGCAGGCAGTTGATGCAGCAGAAGGTCCAGAAGTCGAGGAGCACGAACCGGCCGCGCAGGTCCGCCAGGGTGAGCGGCCCGTCGGTGTTCAGCCAGCCGCGGCCACGGAGCTCGGGCGCGCGGACGCGAGGAGTGGTGGGCACGGGTCCCAGTCTGACGCTCGGCTCAAGACGGGTCTCGACGGCCCGGCCACCGGACAGCAGGATGTCCACCATGACCAGCCCCAGCGAGTCCCGTGCCGGACAGCCCGCCGAACCACAGGACCTCGTCGACGTCGCCCACCTCGTCACGGCGTACTACACCGGAGTGCCCGATCCCGAAGACGTCGACCAGCAGGTCGCCTTCGGCACCAGCGGGCACCGCGGCAGCAGCCTCCGGACGTCCTTCAACGAGCAGCACATCCTGGCCACGACGCAGGCGATCTGTGACTACCGCAGGGAGCAGGGGTACGACGGTCCGCTGTTCGTCGGCCGCGACACGCACGGCCTGTCCGAGCCCGCGTGGGCGACGGCGCTCGAGGTGCTGGTCGGCAACGACGTGACGGTGCTCGTGGACGAGCAGGACGGCTACACCCCGACGCCGGCGGTGTCCCACGCGATCATCCGCGCCAACTCCGGCAGGTCGAGCGGGCCTGGCCGACGGGATCGTGGTGACGCCGTCGCACAACCCGCCCGCCGACGGTGGCTTCAAGTACAACCCGCCGCACGGCGGTCCGGCCGACACCGACGCGACGTCGGCCATCGCGGCACGTGCCAACGAGCTGATCCGGGGCGGCCTGTCCGACGTACGCCGGGTGCCGTTCACGCGGGCCCGCGCAACGGTGGGCTCCTACGACTTCCTGGGCAGCTACGTCGACGACCTTCCGGCGGTGCTCGACCTCGACGCGATCCGGTCTGCCGGCGTACGCATCGGCGCCGACCCACTGGGCGGCGCCAGCGTCGACTACTGGGCCGCGATCGCCGAGCGGCACAAGCTCGACCTGACCGTGGTGAACCCGCTCGTCGACCCCACGTGGCGATTCATGACGCTCGACTGGGACGGCAAGATCCGGATGGACTGCTCCTCCCCCAGCGCGATGGCGTCGCTGATCGGCCGCAGGAGCGAGTACGACGTCGCGACCGGCAACGACGCCGACGCCGACCGGCACGGGATCGTCACCCCCGACGCGGGGCTGATGAACCCGAACCATTTCCTGGCCGTGGCGATCGGCTACCTGTTCGGCGGGGCCCGTACCGACTGGCCCGACGGTGCCCGGATCGGCAAGACCCTCGTCTCGTCGTCGATGATCGACCGGGTGGCGGAGCAGGTCGGCCGGCCGATGAGCGAGGTCCCGGTCGGCTTCAAGTGGTTCGTGCCCGGGCTGATCGACGGCTCGTTCGGCTTCGGCGGCGAGGAGTCGGCCGGCGCGTCGTTCCTGCGCCGAGACGGCTCCACCTGGACCACCGACAAGGACGGCATCATCCTGGCGCTGCTCGCCTCGGAGATCATCGCCACCACAGGGACGTCCCCGAGCCGGCACTACGCCGATCTCGTCGCCCGGCACGGCGACCCGGCGTACGCACGCATCGACGCACCGGCAGACCGCGCGCAGAAGGCGAAGCTGGCGGCGTTGTCGCCCGACGACGTGACCGCGAGCGAGCTTGCCGGCGAGCCGATCACCGCCAAGCTGACCGAGGCGCCCGGCAACGGCGCGAAGATCGGCGGGCTCAAGGTCGTGACGGAGTCGGCGTGGTTCGCCGCCCGCCCGTCGGGCACCGAGGACGTCTACAAGATCTACGCCGAGTCGTTCCAGGGTCCCGAGCACCTCGCCCGCGTGCAGGCGGAGGCGCGCGAGGTCGTGGGAGCCGCGCTCAGCTAGAGCCGGACACCGACGCCGCAGTGGCCGCCGTCACCGCTGCCGTGGTGGCGGCCGCCATCGCGGCGATCGCCTTGCGTACCGCGGCGGATCCCCAGTCGCCCTCGGCGATCTCCTTGGCCCGGCGGTCGAGGTCGCGCTTGGAGACGGCGTGGTCCTTGGGCCGCACCACCTTGTGCACCGAACCCAGCGCGTGCAGCAAGGAGACCAGCGCCGCGACCCGTTCCCGTGGCTGCAGGCCGATGAGCAGGGCCTGCTCGAGCTCGGCGCGCAGCTGCCGCTCGTGCGCCGCGTCCGCGGCCGGCCACTTCTGGGTGGGGAAGATGCCGAGCACCTTGCCGCGCTCGGAACGCAGCACCCCCTGCTCGGCGAGCCGGGCGTAGAGGCGGTCGCGGAGCTTCTTGCCGAGCGGTCCCACCACGGTGTCGGGCTTCTTTCCCTCCTTGGCCGCCACCAGGTCGAGGGCCTCGTCGAGGAGCGGGTCGGCCAGACGCGTGCTGTCGCGGACGACGAGCCGGCCCTTGCGGCCCTCCCCCTCGCCGGTGAGGTCGACGCGGCCCTCCATCGTGAGCTCGATGAGCCGGGCGCCGCCCAGGGCGACGTCCACCTCGGAGCCCGACACCAGCAGCCTGCCGGTGTCGTCGTCGGTCAGCAGGAGCAGCAGGTCCTCGGCGAGCAGCATGGGACCGAGCCTAGGGTCTCGAAGGGTGGTTCCTGAGGAGCGAACGAAGTGAGCGTCTCGAGGGCTCGACCACCGGGGTCGCTGATCGCATTCGCCCGTCCGCTGGCCGGTCCGACGGACCCGGGGGTGGCGCATCCGCCCGGATCCGGGTGAAATCGGTCGAGAGTCCGACACCGCCCCGAGCCGACAGGGAGGGCCCGTGTACTACCCCCTGACCGTGCGTGACTTCCTCGACCGCGCCGAGACCGTCTATCCCGACCGGGTCGCCGTCGTCGACGAGCCCGACCAGCCCGCCCCCAGCCTCGGCAGCGTCACCTACCGGGAGCTGGCCACCCTGGCCAGGGCGCAGGCGGCCCGCCTCGACCGGCTCGGCGTGCCCCGCGGCGGGCGCGTCGCGGTGGTCTCGCAGAACTCCGCGCGACTCCTGACCTCGTTCTTCGGGGTCAGCGGCTGGGGCCGGATCCTGGTGCCGATCAACTTCCGGCTGAGCCTGGCGGAGATCGAGTACATCGTCGGGCACTCCGGGTCGCAGGTCGTGTACGCCGACCCGGAGCTCAAGGACAAGCTCGACGCGCTCGACGTACCGCACAAGTTCGTGCTCGGCGAGGACGACGACCTGTTCCTGCGCGACACCGAGCCGGAGCCGTGGGAGGAGCCCGACGAGGGCGCAACCGGCACCATCAACTACACGTCCGGGACGACGGCCCGGCCCAAGGGCGTGCAGCTGACGCACCGCAACCTGTGGCTCAACGCCACGGTGTTCGGGCTGCATGCCGGGGTGAACGACCGCGACGTGTACCTGCACACGCTGCCGATGTTCCACGCCAACGGGTGGGGGATGCCCTACGTGACGACCGGCCTCGGTGTGCAGCACGTCGTGCTGCGGAAGGTCGACGGTGCGGAGATCCTGCGCCGGATCGACAAGCACGGGGTCACGTTGATGTGTGCGGCGCCGGCCGTGGTCAGCGCGGCGCTCGAGGCGGCCGCCGACTGGGACGGTGAGATCCCGGGGCGCGACCGGGTGCGGATCATCGTGGCCGGCGCGCCTCCCCCGACCCGCACCATCGAACGGGTCATGGAGGAGCTGGGCTGGGAGTTCAACCAGATCTACGGCCTCACCGAGACGTCCCCGATCGTCACCGTCAACCGGATGCGGGCGGAGTGGGACGACCTCTCCGTGCACGAGCAGGCCAAGCGGCTCGGCCGGGCCGGTGCCCCCGCGCTCGGCGTACGCGTCAGCATCGACCCGCAGGGCGAGGTGCTCACCTCGAGCAACCACAACCTCGACGGCTACTGGGAGCAGCCGGAGGAGACCGCGCGGGTGCAGGCGGGCAACACGTTCCACACCGGGGACGGCGGCTACCTGGACGAGGACGGCTACCTGGTGATCTCGGACCGCAAGAAGGACGTGATCATCTCCGGCGGCGAGAACGTCTCCTCGATCGAGGTCGAGGACGCGCTGATGTCGCACCCCGCGGTCAAGGAGGTGGCGGTGATCGGGATCCCCGACGAGAAGTGGGGCGAGCTGGTCACCGCGCTGGTCGTGCCCGACGGCGACGACGTCACCGCCGAGGAGCTGATCTCGCACTGCCGCACGGCGCTCGCCGGCTACAAGTGCCCGAAGCGCGTGGACTTCGTGGACGAGCTACCCCGGACCGCCACCGGCAAGCTGCAGAAGTTCAAGCTGCGCGAGCCGTTCTGGAAGGGCCAGGAGCGCCAGATCCACTGAGTTGTCAGGGCGTGGATCGGCTATGACCGCCTGACGCTCTGACAACTCGGCGGGGGCCCGTGGCTAGTGTGGCCGCGTGACGGACGAGAAGACGCCCAGCTCCGAGACGCCGAAGCCCTCGGACACGGCCAAGGAGACCAAGCCCGCGGACCCGGTCGACGACCTCGTCGCCACCAAGCACCACCTCAAGGTCGGGCGGCGCACCCTGGACTACACCGCCACCACCGGCCGCATCGTGCTGCGCGACGAGGTCTACGAGGACGGCGTGTTCAAGGGCTTCAAGCCCAAGGCCGAGGTCTCCATCACGACCTACACGCTCGACACCACCGAGGGCACGAACCGTCCGGTCACGTTCGCGTTCAACGGCGGGCCGGGCTCGTCGTCGGTGTGGCTGCACCTCGGGCTGTTCGGTCCGCGCCGCGTGCTGATGGGCGACGCGGGCAACCTGCTGCCGCCGCCGTACGCGCTCGCCGACAACCCCGAGTCGCTCCTGGCGGTCTCGCGACCTGGTCTTCATCGACCCGGTGTCGACCGGGTACTCCCGGGCGCTGGAGGGCACCAAGCCCGGAGCCGTTCCACGGCTACCAGGGCGACATCGAGTCGGTCGGCGAGGTGATCCGGCTCTGGACCGCGCGGCACAAGCGCTGGATGTCGCCGAAGTTCGTCGCCGGCGAGTCCTACGGCACGCTGCGCGGCGCCGCCCTCGTCGAGCACCTCCAGTCGCGGCACGGGATGTACCTCAACGGGCTGATCCTGATCTCCAGCGTGCTCGACGTGTCGTCCATCGACTTCGAGAACCAGCGCAACGACCGGGCGCACGCGCTCTACCTGCCGACGTACGCCGCCATCGCGCACTACCACGGCAAGCTCGGCCGCGGGTCGCTGAAGTCGGTGCTCACGGAGGCCGAGGAGTACGCCGCGCAGCGACTACCCCTGGGTGCTGTCGCGCGGGCGACCGGCTGACCCGCAAGGAGCGCGCGGCCGCGGTCAAGAGGATCGCGTCGCTGACCGGCCTGACCGAGGACTACGTCGACCGCGCCGACCTGCGGATCGAGCACTGGCGGTTCTTCGGCGAGCTGCTGCGCGACCAGCGGCGCACGGCCGGCCGGCTCGACGGGCGGTTCAGCGGGCCGGCCGCGAGCGCGATCGCCGAGCACATGGACGCCGACCCCTCGCACGACGCGATCTCGGGCCCTACGCGGCGGCGTTCAACCACTACGTGCGCGACGAGCTCGGCTACGAGAACGACCTGCCCTACGAGCAGATCTCCCGGCGGGTGCAGCCCTGGTCCTACAAGGACTTCGAGGGCCGGCCGATCGACGTGACGCCGCGACTCGAGCGGGCGATGCGGCAGAACCCGCACCTCAAGGTGCACGTCGCCTACGGCTACTACGACGGCGCGACGCCGCACTTCGCCGCCGAGGACGTGATCGCGCACCTGCAGATCCCCGAGGAGCTGCGCGCCAACATCGAGCACGCCTACTACGAGGCCGGCCACATGATGTACGTGCACGAGCCGAGCCGGGTCCGGCAGAGCAAGGACCTCGCCGACTTCGTCACGCGCGCGTCGGCCGGCTGATGCGGTCGCTGCTGGCCTTCGTCCTGCTCCTGCTGGGCGGGCTGATGGTGCCGACCGCGACCGCCGGCTGGTGGCTGCGCGACACGGTGGTCCCGCAGTCGGCGTACGTCGACACGGTCGCGCCGCTCGCCGCCGACGAGGACGTCCAGGAGGCCGTCGCCGCCAAGCTGGAGCGGGAGACGACCGACTCCCTCGGCGCCCTCCCGCCGGGCATCGCCGACCAGGTCGAGCCGCTGGTCCGTCGCGCCACCCGGGTGGTCGTCGAGGGTCCGGCGTTCGAGGAGGCGTGGCGGGAGTCCAACCGTGCCGCGCACCGGCAGATCATCGGCGCCCTCGCGGGCGAGTCCGACTCGGTCGGCGTAGGCGCGGGAGACACCGTCGAGCTGCGGCTCGGACCGCTCGCGGCGGCGGTGCGGGAGGAGGTCGACAAGGCGGGCATCCCGTTCGGCGGCGCGATCCCGCGCACCGACACCACGTACCCGATCGGCAGCACCGAGGAGCTGGGCCGGGCCCAGACCGCCTACCGGCTGCTCGAGGACTACGGCCGTGCGTTGCCGCTCGTGGCCGGGGTTCTCATCGTGCTGGGTCTCGTGCTCGCCCGGCGGCGCGGGCCGGCCCTCGCCCTGACGGCCGTCGTGGCGCTGGTCGGCCTCGGGCTGCTGTGGCTCGGCCTCGGCGCCGGGCGGTCGGCGTACCTCGACGAGCTGCCGCCCGCCGTGCCCGAGGCCGCCGGCGCGGCGTACTACGACATCCTGACCGAGGACCTGCGGCAGCTGATGCTGGTCGTCGCGGCCGGCTCCGCGGTGGCGTTCGTCGTGGGGCTGCTCGGGGGTGCGTTCGGGCGGGGGAGGTAGCCCCAATTCACTGGGGACCCAGTGAATTGGCCCCTTCCCGGGGTGATATCACCACGGGAACGTGCAGATCCCCTGGGGAAGTGCGACCGGACCGCAGACCCTAGATGTGCCGGCGGGACTGCACGATCCGGAACCGGCTCGCGACGTACGCGCCGTCGGTGTACGACGCGTTGGCGGCCGGGTTGGCACCGGTGCCGTGGAAGTCGCTGAACGCCGCCGACTGGTTCACGAACACCTGGCCGGTGAGGTTCTCCGACAGCGCCACCCCGGCGTCGAGAGCGGCGTCGCGCATCGCGGCGACGACGTCGTCGGACGTGCTGTAGACGGCGGCGGTCATCGCGCCGTGCTCGGTGACGGTGCGCCGGAACAGGTCGATCGACTGGTCGGTCGCCCGACGTCTCGATCAGGTAGGCCACCGGCCCGAAGCACTCCGACTCGTAGACGTCGCCGTCCTCGGCGGTCAGCCCGATCAGCGTCGGGGTGCGCACCACCGCGTCGTCGTACGCCGGGTGCCGGACCACGCGCGACTCCACGAGCACCTTGCCGGCCGACCCGGCCGCGTCGAGCCGGGAGAGCACGCCGTCGTTGACGACACCACCGAGCAGCTCGACGGCGCGGGCGTCGTCGCCGAGCAGCTTGCCGAACGCGGCCTCGATGCCGGCGGCGACGTCGGCCACCGACTTGTGCCCCTCGTCGGTCTCGATGCCGTCGGCGGGGAGGTACACGTTCTGCGGGGCGGTGCACATCTGCCCGGTGTAGAGCGCGAACGAGAAGGCCAGGTTGAAGCACATCCCCTTGAACGTGTCGGTCGAGTCGACCACGACCGTGTTGACGCCGGCCTTCTCGGTGAACACCGTGGCCTGGCGGGCGTTGTCCTCCAGCCAGTCGCCGAACGCGTTGCTGCCGGTGAAGTCGACCAGCCGCACCTCGGGCCGGACCGCCAGCGTCTTCGCGAGCCCGTCGGCGGGGTCCTCGGCGGCCAGCGTGACCAGGTGCGGGTCGAAACCGGCCTCGGCGAGCACCTCCTGCGCCACCTGCACGGTGATCGCCAGCGGGAGCACGGCCCCGGGGTGCGGCTTGACCACGACCGGGTTGCCGCAGGCCAGGGACGCGAACAGGCCGGGCCAGGAGTTCCAGGTCGGGAAGGTGTTGCAGCCGATCACGAGAGCGACTCCGCGCGGCACGGCGGTGAACGTCTTCTCCATCCGCAGCGGCTCGCCCTTGCCGGGCTTCTCCCAGACGGCGGTGCGCGGGGTGCGGGTCATCTCCACGTGGGCGTAGGCGATCGCCTCCAGCGCGCGGTCGAGCGCGTGCGCGCCGCCGGCCTGGAACGCCATCACGAAGGCCTGGCCGGAGGTGTGCTGCACGGCGTTGGCGAGCTCGAAGACCCGTCCGTGCAGCCGGTGCAGGATCTCGATGCACACGCCGACCCGGGCGTCGGGGCCGGCGTCGCGGAACGCCTTCAGTCCGGCGGAGGCGGCCGCCATCAGCGCCTCGACCCCGGCGGGGGTGACGCGGGGGTAGGACACGTCGAGCGCGAACCCGAACGGGGACTTCTCGGTCGCGACCGTGCCCTCGGCGCCCGGGGTGTCGAGCGGGAACGTCGTCCCGGCGTACGCCTCGAAGGCCGCCTTGCCGTCGGCCGCGGCGTTCTCCCCGTAGACGCGTGGGGAGGGCGACTCGTTGTAGGCGGAGAAGTACTCCCGGGTGCGGATCGCCTGGGTGGCCTTCGCCAGCGTCTCCTGGTGGGCGGCGAACAGCTCGGCGGCGTCGGTGGCCTTGGCAGCGGAGTCGGGAGTCGGCATCGCGGATCCTCACGTGTGACAGGTGCAGTGCAGTGCTGTCGCCATCCTGTCACGCAGGGTCGGTGCGGCTCCGACCAGCCGAGGCGGCGGCCACCAGGCCGGCGAAGAGCCCCGCGTCCCGGCGTACCTCCGGGTGCCACTGCACCGCCACCCGGAACCGCGGGCCGGCTCACCTCCATCGCCTCGAGCGTTCCGTCCTCGGCCCTCGCGGACGCGGTGAACCCGGGATGGCTGCGGACCGACTGGTGGTGGTGGCAGGAGACCTGGTGCCGTTCGCCGACCAGGGACTGCAGCACCGACCCGTCGACGGTGCTCACCTCGATGTCGCCGAACGCGTCGCCGCCGGGCGAGTGCTCGTCATGGCCCACCCGGTCCGGCGTGTGCTGGTCGAGCACCCCGCCGGCGTGGACGGCCATCAGCTGCATCCCGCGGCAGATGCCGAGCACCGGCAGCTCGCGGGCGTCGGCGGCGTCGAGGAGGGCCAGCTCCCACTCGTCCCGGTCGGCGCGCCAGCCCGCGGTGCGCGGGTGCGGCTCGGCGTCGTACCGGCGGGGCTCCACGTCCGCCCCGCCGCAGATCACCAGCCCGTCGAGCCGGGCGACGGCCGTCGGGGCCGCGTCGGGCTCCAGGGGTGGCAGCAGCACCGGCACGCCGCCGGCTCCCTGCGACGGCGTCGGCGTAGTACGACGGCAGCACGTCGGCACGCTGCGTCCCAGACCCCCCACCGGGCCTGTTCGCGGTAGGTGCTGAGCCCGATCAGCGGGGCCGCCGACGCGTCGTTCACAGCGGCGTGACGTAGGCGCCGGAGATGCCCCCGTCGACCAGGAAGGTGCTGGCGGTGATGAAGCTGGACTCGTCGGAGGCCAGGAACAGCGCGGCGTTCGCGATCTCCTCCGGCTCCGCGAAGCGGCCCATCGGCACGTGCACGAGCCGGCGCTGTGCCCGCTCGGCGTCCTTGGCGAACAGCTCCTGGAGCAGCGGCGTGTTCACCGGACCCGGGCACAGCGCGTTGACCCGCACGCCCTCGCGGGCGAACTGGACTCCGAGCTCGCGCGACATGGACAGCACCCCGCCCTTGGAGGCCGAGTAGGAGATCTGCGACGTGGCCGCGCCCATCACGGCGACGAACGACGCGGTGTTGATGATCGAGCCTCGGCGCTGCTCGAGCATGTAGGGCAGCGCGGCCTTGCAGCAGAGGTACACGCTGGTCAGGTTGACCTCCTGGACCCGCCGCCAGGCGTCGAGGTCGGTGTCCAGGATCGAGTCGTCCTCCGGTGGCGAGATGCCGGCGTTGTTGAACGCGACGTCCACCGAGCCGTAGGTGTCCTTCGGGTCGCGGCGTACAACGCGTCGACCTCGTCCTTGACGGTCACGTCGCAGTGCACGTAGGCGACCGCCGACGCTCCTCGGCGACCACCGGACCGCGCTCGTCGTCGAGGTCGCCGACCACGACCTGGGCGCCCTCCTCGGCGAACCGGCGCACGGTCGCGAGACCGATGCCGGAGCAGCCGCCCGGTGACGACGGCGACCTGCCGTCGAGCCGTCCTGCCATGGACTCCTCCTCCGTGTCGGGAGCGTGGTCGCGTCGACGGTCAGTGGTCTCGACAGCTCGCCAGCCGATCGTCAGTGGGCGATGAAGACGTTCTTCTCCTCGGTGAACGCGTGCGGCGCGTCCGGTCCGAGCTCGCGGCCGAGGCCGGACTGCTTGTAGCCACCGAACGGCGTCCAGTAGCGCACCGACGAGTTGGAGTTCACCGACAGGTTGCCCGCCTCGATGCCGCGGGCGACCCGCAGCGCCCGGCCGACGTCGCGGGTGAAGATCGAGCCCGGACAGGCCGTACTCGGTGTCGTTGGCCAGTCGCGACCGCGTCGGCCTCGTCGTCGAACGGCATCACCGCGACCACCGGGCCGAACACCTCCTCGCGCCAGATCGGCGCTCGCGGGTCGTCGGCGAGCACCACGGTCGGCGGCACCCAGAAGCCCGGCGCCGTCGGGCGCCGAGCCGGCGAACGCGACCTCGACGCTCGTCGACGTACCCCTGCACCGAGCTGCGCTGCTGCGCGGAGATCAGCGGCCCCATCTCGCTGGCTCGGTCGGCGCGGGTCGAGCACCCCCATGCCCGTCGACCGCCGGCTCGAGCAGCCGAGGAACTCGTCGTACGCCGACCGCTCGACCAGGATCCGGGAGCGGGCGCAGCAGTCCTGGCCGGCGTTGTCGAAGACGGCGTACGGCGCCGCGGCGGCCGCGGCCTGCGAGGTCGGCGTCGGCGAAGATGACGTTGGCGCTCTTGCCGCCGAGCTCGAGGGTGCACCCGCTTCACCTGGTCGGCGCAGCCGGCCATGATCCGCTTGCCGACCTCGGTGGAGCCGGTGAAGCAGACCTTGCGCACCAGCGGGTGGGTGACGAACCGCTCGCCGACGACCGAGCCCTTGCCGGGGATCACGGTGAGCACGCCCTCGGGCAGCCCGGCCTCCAGCGCCAGCTCGCCGAGCCGGATCGCGGTCAGCGGGGTGAGCTCGGCCGGCTTGAGCACGACGGTGTTGCCGGCGGCCAGCGCGGGCGCCAAGCCCCAGCCCGGCGATCGGCATCGGGAAGTTCCACGGCACGATGACGCCGACCACGCCGAGCGGCTCGTGGAAGGTGACGTCGATCGCCGCCCGGCACCGGGATCTGCCGGCCGAACAGCCGCTCCGGCGCGGCCGAGTAGTAGTTGAGGCAGTCGCGGACGTTGCCGGCCTCCCAGCGGGCGTTGCCCAGGTGTGCCCGGCGTTGCGCGACCTCGAGCTCGGCGAGCTCCTCGACGTGCGCGTCGACGACCGCGGCGAAGCGGCGCAGCAGCCGCGGCCCGCTCCCCCGGCGGCAACGTCGCGCCAGGCCGGGAACGCCGCGTGCGCCGCGCTCGATCGAGCGCGTCGGTCTCGCCGACGGCGGCGAGGGCGACCTCGGTCGACCGGCTCGTCGGTGGCCGGGTTGACCACGACGTGCGGTGTCGGTCGACCTCGTCACATCCTCTCGAAGCCGCGGCGCAGCTCCCAGTCGGTGACGGCGGCGTCGAACGCCGCCAGCTCGACGTCGGCCATGTTCGTGTAGTGGTCGACGACCTCGTCGCCGAGCGCCGCGCGGGCCACGGCGGACGCGCTGAACGCGTCGCGGGCGTCGCGCAGCGTGTGCGGCACCTTGGGCTTGTCGGAGGCGTAGGCGTTGCCCTCGAGCGGCGGCTCGAGCGTCGAGCTCCTTCTCGATGCCGTGCAGGCCGCCGGCGAGCATGGCGGCCAGCGCGAGGTAGGGGTTCACGTCGCCGCCGGGCAGCCGGTTCTCCATCCGGGCGCGGCGGCCCGTGCCCGACCAGCCGGACGGCGCAGGTGCGGTTGTCCTGCCCCCAGGCGATCGTCGTCGGGCGCGAACGAGCCCGTCCGCGAACCGCTTGTAGGAGTTGATGTTCGGCGCGTAGAGCAGCGTGAAGTCGGGCATCGTGGCGAGCACGCCGGCGACGAACTGGTCGTAGAGCGGCGTGCGCGCCCCGGCCTCGTCGTCCCAGAACACGGCAGTCGCCGTCGTCGCCGCGCAGCGACAGGTGGATGTGGCAGGAGTTGCCCTCGCGCTCGTTGAACTTCGCCATGAACGTGAGCGACTTGCCGTGCAGCGCGGCGATCTCCTTGGCGGCGGTCTTGTAGACCGCGTGGTTGTCGGCGGTGATCAGCGCCTCGTCGTAGAGGAAGCCGATCTCGTGCTGCCCGAGGTTGCACTCGCCCTTGGCGCCCTCGACGTTCATGCCCGCGGCGTACATCGTGTTGCGGATGTCGCGCAGCAGCGGCTCGACCCGGGTCGTGCCGAGGATCGAGTAGTCGACGTTGTACTGGTTGCGGGCGTGAGGTCCGCGGTAGCCGGCGTCCCAGGCCGTCCTCGTAGGTGTCGTCGAAGACGATGAACTCCAGCTCGGTGCCGGCGAGCGCGACGTAGCCGCGCGTCGGCGGCGCGGTCCAGCTGCTGCTTGAGGATCTGCCCGGGGTGACTGGCGCGACCGGGGCGTGGTCGGGCCAGACCAGGTCGCACTGGACCATCGCCGTCGCCGGCAGGTGCGGGAGCAGCCGGATGCGTGTCGAGGTCGAGGACGAACTCCATGTCGCCGTAGCCCTCGCTCCCACGAGGTGATCGCGTAGCCGGCGACGGTGTTCATGTCGACGTCGACGCCGAGCAGGTAGTTGCAGCCCTCGGTGCCGTGCTCGAGCGACGACGTCGAGGAAGTAGCGCCCGTGCAGCCGCTTGCCCTGCAGCCGGCCCTGCATGTCGGTGAAGGCGACGACGACGGTGTCGATGCTCGCCGTCGTCGATCGGCGCCTGAGGTCGCTCGAGCGTGCAGGTGCCGGTCGTTGCGGATGTCATCGGTTCCTCTCTGACGGGTCGTCACTGCGGGTGCTCAGCCGAGCAGCCCGCGCAGCAGGGCGGCGGTGTCGTCGCAGTGCTCTCCATCGACGCGCCGGGCCGGTCGGGGCATCGCCTCGAGGATGGCCGTCGACGATGGCGTGGTGCTGGCGGTTGGAGTGCGCGATGTTGACGTCGAGCACCGGGATGGCACGGAGCATGTCGTGCAGGTCGGCCTGCACCCGGTGACGGCCTCACGGTCAGCGGCGACTGGTCACCGAGGCGATCGCCAGGTGGAGCCGCGAGTCGGCCTGCCGGTGCTCGCCGGGGTCGGTCGCCGCGGCCACCTCGTCGTGCGCCGTCTGGAGCAGCGCGCGCTGGTCGGCGCGTCAGCGTCCCGGCTCGCCGCGATGTGGCAGGCGCCCGGCTCGACGACCCGGCGGAACACGAGGGTGTCGCGCAGGTGCGTCGCTGCGCGGCACGAGCGCCCGGGCGCCGCGCGAGGACGGCTTCTTGGGGCGGTGCCGGACCACGGTCCCGCCGCCCCGTCCGCGCGTGGTGGTGACCAGGTCGGCCGCACGCAGCGCGGCGATCGCCTCGCGGAGAGTGGCGCGGGAGACCCCCAGCAGCTCGGCCAGGTCCCGCTCCGGCGGGAGCGTGCTGCCGTACGGGTAGACGCCCAGCCGGATCGCCGTGGCCAGCTGCTCGACGCACCCCTCGAACGCGTGGTGCCCGCGCACCGGACGCAGCACCGACTCGCTCAGAACGGAGGTTGCGGACACGACGACAGTCTTGTGACCTGCGAGGACCCGCGTCAATGGTTCGACTTCAAACCTTTGCCGGAAAGGTCTTTACGAAGATTCTCGGGCGGCGCTACGTTGAGCCAACTTCGCCTTTCGAGGAGCACATCCGCATGGCTGACACGACTCACCTCAGTGACGACGAACGTCGCCTCGCAGAGCTCGGCTACAAGCAGGAGCTCAGCCGCTCCTGGTCGGGCTTCTCCAACTTCGCGATCTCGTTCTCGATCATCTCCATCCTCGCCGGCTGTTTCACGAACTTCGGCGCCGGCTGGAACAACGGTGGCCCGATCTCGATCTCGTGGTCTTGGCCCATCCTCAGCCTCTTCATCCTGATCATCGGGTTCACGATGTCCGAGCTGGTGTCGGCGTTCCCGACCTCGGGCGGCATCTACTGGTGGGCCTCGAAGCTCGGCGGGCCCGCGGCGGGCTTCTTCACCGGCTGGCTCAACCTGATCGGGCTGTTCGCGGTGACCGCCGGCGTCTCCTACGGCTGCGCGACGTTCATCGACCTGACGATCAGCACCTACTCGGAGTCCTACGCCGCCAGCTACTCGTTGACCCGTGTCTTCGGCATCTTCGTCGTCGTGCTCGCGCTGGCGTCGGTGCTGAACATCTTCAGCAGCCACCTGATGGCGATCATGAACAACGTCTCGGTGTGGTGGCACGTCGTCGGGGCGAGCATCATCGTGCTGATCCTGATCTTCGTGCCCGACCAGCACCAGTCGTTCAACTACGTCTTCACCGAGCGGTTCAACAACTCCGGCTTCGCGGACGGCAGCACCAGCAACCTGTTCTTCTTCTTCGCGGTGATCCCGTTCGGCTTCCTGCTGACGCAGTACACGATCACCGGCTTCGACGCGTGCGCCCACCTCTCGGAAGAGACGTCGTCGGCCAGCATGGCCGCCGCCAAGGGCATCTGGCGCTCGATCTTCTACTCGGCGCTGGGCGGCTACATCCTGCTGCTGACGGTGGTCTTCGCGGTACCGAACGCGGCCGACGGATCCCCGGACAACGCGGGCGTCGGCGGGGGCGGCGTGGCCTACATCTTCGTGAACTCGCTCGGCACCAACTGGGCCACGGTGGTGCTCTTCATCTCCGCGTCGGCGCAGTTCTACTGCGCCACCTCGTGCCAGACGTCGGCGTCGCGGATGCTGTTCGCGTTCAGCCGGGACCGCGCTGTGCCGGGCTCGTCGCACTGGTCGTCGCTGACCGCCAAGCGCGTGCCGGCCAAGGCGGTGATGCTCGTCGGTGTGGTGAGCGCCCTGATCACGCTGCCCGCGCTGATCGAGGTCAACATCGGCACCGCGGACGAGCCGCTGATCATCCCGGTGGCCTTCTATGCGGTCACGTCGATCGCCGTGATCGGGCTGTACCTCTCGTTCGCGGTCCCGATCTACCTGCGCTGGCGCAAGCGCGACGACTTCGAGGTGGGTGCCTGGAACAACGGCAGCAAGTACAAGTGGATGAACCCGATCGCGGTCGCCGAGATCATCATCGTGTCGCTCTACCTGATGATGCCGTTCGTGCCCGGTGCGGTGCCGTTCAGCGACGACTTCGCCTGGAAGTTCGTCAACTACGCACCGATCGTCACGCTCGGCATGCTGCTGCTCCTCCTGATCTGGTGGCACGCCTCGGCCAAGCACTGGTTCAAGGGCCCGATCCACAACATCGACCCGGTCGTCGTGGAGACGTTCGACGACAAGTGACCTCCGGCCTGGACACCCGACTCGACGACGTACCCGAGCTGGCTCCTCGACCTCGTGAGGTCGAGGAGCTGCCCGGCGGGCTCACCAACCTGAACCTGAAGGTGACCGTCCCGGACCACGTCTACGTCGTGCGAGTGTTCCGGGGCGACGCGGAGCTGCTCGGCATCGACCGCGACGCGGAGGCGCACAACACCCGGGCAGCGGCCGAGGCGGGCGTCGCGGCCGACGTGGTGAGCTACCGGCCCGACCTCGGCCTGATGGTGATCGACTACATCGAGGGCACCACCCTCGACAACGACAGCTTCTCCGACCCCGACGTCGTCGCACGTGCCGGCGTCGCCTGCCGCGCCCTCCATGCGGGTCCGCGCTTCGTCGGCGACTTCGACATGTTCACGCGACAGCGCGGCTACCTCGACACCGTGCGCGAGCACGGGTTCTGGCTGCCCGACGGCTACGCGTCGTACGACGTGGCGTTCCAGCAGGTGCGCGCGGCGCTCGACGTACGCCGGCGAGCCGACGGTGCCGTGCAACAACGACCTGCTGGCCGGCAACTTCGTGGACGACGGCACCAAGCTGTGGCTGATCGACTACGAGTACTCCGGCAACAACGACGCCTGCTTCGAGCTCGGCAACACCGCGGCCGAGTGCGGGCTCGACAACGACCAGCTGGAGGTGCTGGTGACGGCGTACTACGGGCGGCCGCTTCGCAACAAGATCGCCCGGGCTCGGCTGCAGGCGCTGGTCTCGCAGTACGGCTGGGCGCTGTGGGGTGCGATCCAGGCGTCGCGGAGCAGCATCGACTTCGACTTCCGCGGCTGGGGGCTGGAGCGGTTCGAGAAGGCGGCGGCCGCCTTCACCCGCGGCGACTTCCCCACGCTGCTCGAGGACGTGCAACGTGCCGACTGAGCTGCCGGCCCGCGCCCACGTCGTGGTCATCGGTGGTGGCGTGATCGGCACCAGCGTCGCCTACCACCTCACCCGGCTCGGCTGGCGCGACGTGCTGCTGCTGGAGCAGGGCCGGCTCTCGAGCGGGACCACGTGGCACGCCGCGGGCCTGGTCGGGCTGCTGCGCGCGAGCGAGAGCGGCACCAGGCTGGTGCAGTACTCCGCGCAGCTGTACGCCGACCTCGAGCGCGAGACCGGTCTCGCCACCGGCTACCAGCAGTGCGGCGGCGTGATCGTCGCGCGCACCCAGGACCGGATGACCCAGCTGCGGCGCACCGCGGCCACCGCCGCGGCGTTCGGACTGGACTGCGAGCTGCTCACCCCGGGCCAGGCCCAGGAGCGCTGGCCCGCCATGCGCAGCGACGACCTCGTGGGCGGCATCTGGCTGCCCGGCGACGGCCGGGCCAACCCCACCGACCTGACGCTGTCACTGGCGAAGGGTGCGCGGCTCGGCGGCGCCACCGTCGTGGAGAGGACCCGGGTGACCGACGTGCTCCGGCGGGACGGCCGGGCGGCCGGCGTCCGCACCGACCGGGGCGACGTGGAGGCCGAGGTGGTGGTCAACTGCGCCGGTCAGTGGGCCAAACAGCTCGGCGACCTGGTCGGGACCACACTGCCGATGCACTCGGCCGAGCACTTCTACGTGGTCACCGACCAGCTCGAGGGGATGCGCCCGGACCTGCCCGTGCTGCGGGACCCCGACGGCTACACCTACTTCAAGGAGGAGGTCGGCGGGCTGGTCGTCGGCGGCTTCGAGCCCGTCGCCAAGCCGTGGCTGCCGCCGGAGGAGATCCCGTACCCGTTCGAGTTCCAGCTCCTCGACGAGGACTGGGAGCACTTCTCGGTGCTGATGGAGAGTGCGCTGCACCGGATCCCGGCGCTGCGCGACACCGGCATCCGGAAGTTCTACAACGGCCCCGAGTCCTTCACCCCCGACAACCAGTTCCTCATGGGCGAGGCGCCGGAGCTGCCCGGCTTCTTCGTGGCCGCCGGCTTCAACTCGGTCGGCATCGCGACCGCCGGCGGCGCCGGACGCGCGCTCGCGGAGTGGATCGTGCAGGGCGAGCCGGACACCGACCTGACCGCGGTGGACCTGCGCCGGTTCGCGTCGTTCCACGGCAGCAGCCGGTGGTTGCGGGAGCGCGTGGGCGAGGTGCTCGGGCTGCACTACGCCGTGCCGTGGCCGAACCGCGAGCTCGAGACCGCCCGGCCGCTGCGGACGTCCCCCCTGCACGACCGGCTCGACCGGCGGCATGCGTGCTTCGGCATCGAAGATGGGCTGGGAGCGGCCGCTGTTCTTCGCCGCCACCGCCGCGGAGCGGGACCTGAGCTACACCTGGGACAAGCCGTCCTGGCTGTCGTCGGTGGTCGCCGAGCAGCAGGCCACGCGTGAGCACGTCGCGGTCTTCGACCAGACGTCGTTCTCCAAGCACCTCGTGGTCGGACGCGACGCGGAGCAAGTGCTGCAGTGGCTGTGCACCAACGACGTGGCCGTCCCCGTCGGACGGGTCGTCTACACCGGGCTGCTCAACGCCCGCGGACGCTACGAGTCCGACCTCACCGTGACCCGGCTGGCCGACGACCGGTTCCTGGTGGTGAGCAGCTCGGCGACCACGCGTCGCGATGCCGACCTGCTCCGGCGCGGCATCCCGGCCGGGACGGACGCGAGCGTGGTCGACGTGACGTCGGCGTACGCCGTCCTGGGCGTGATGGGCCCGTCGTCGCGGGCCCTGCTGGGACGGCTGTCGGGCACGTCGTTCGACGACTTCGCCTTCGCGACCAGTCGTGAGGTCACCCTGGGCCGGGCAACGGTGCGCGCCACCCGGATCACCTACGTGGGTGAGCTCGGCTGGGAGCTGTACGTGCCCGTGGACCTCGCCGCCGCCGTCTACGACGACCTGTGGTCGGCCGGGGAGGACCTCGGGCTGCGGGACGCCGGGTACTACGCGATCGAGTCGCTGCGCCTGGAGAAGGGCTACCGGGCGTTCGGCCGCGAGCTGACACCCGACTACGGTCCGGTCGAGGCCGGTCTGCTGTTCGCCTGCAAGCTGAAGACCGACCACGACTTCCGGGGCCGCGAGGCGGTCGAGCGGGCCCGGGAGCAGGGTCCGGCCCGGCGCCTGGTGTCGTTCGTCGTCGACGAGCCCGATCCCATGCTGTGGGGCGGCGAGCTGCTGCTGCGAGACGGGCAGCCCGTCGGGCAGGTGACCAGCGCGGCCTGGGGCGCCGCCGTCGGCGCATCCGTGGGGCTGGCGTACGTGGCCGACCCGGACGGCGTCACCCGTCCCGACTGGATCCGCTCGGGCTCCTACAGCGTGGACGTCGGGGGTGTCGTGGCGCCGGTGACCGTCGGACTGCGACCGCCGTACGACCCGGACAACCAGCGCGTCCTAGTCTGACCGGGTGCCCAGCCTTCGACCGGCCACCGACGCCGACGTAGCCGCCATCCTGGCGCTCAACGCCCGCAACGTCGTCAAGCTCGCCCCGATGGACGCCGCCCGCCTCGACGAGCTGCGCGGGCTGGCCGACCGCGTCGACGTGGTGGACGTGGACGGCGGCTTCGGCGGCTTCGTGATCACCTTCGGCCCCGGGACGACGTACGACTCGGACAACTACCGCTGGTTCACCGACCGGCACGGCGACGGCTTCTACTACCTCGACCGGATCGTGCTGCACGAGGACTTCCGGCGGCGCGGGCTCGGCGGGTTCGTGTACGACGAGGTGGAGGCGATCGCCCGCAAGCACGGGCGGATGGCGCTGGAGGTGAACCTCGTGCCGCGCAACGACGCCTCGCTCGCGTTCCACCGGGCGCGCGGATACGTGGAGGTGGGGCGGCTGGGCGACGAGGACCATCTCGTGTCCCTGCTGGAGAAGACCTGGGACGACGACGCATGACGGCCGAGGAGATCGCGCGGCGCAGCGCGGACGCGATGTGGGCCGAGGACCGGGCCAGCCAGGGCCTCGGCATGCGGATCGTGTCCGTCGGCCCGGGACGCGCGACCCTCGAGATGACCGTGCGCGACGACATGGTCAACGGGCACGCGATCGGTCACGGCGGCCTGACGTTCACGCTGGCCGACTCGGCGTTCGCGTTCGCCTGCAACTCCTACAACCGGAGCACCGTCGCGGCCGCCGCGGACATCCGGTTCCTGGCCCCGACCCGGCTCGGCGACGTGCTGGTGGCCGAGGCGGTCGAGCGGGAGCGGTCAGGACGCGACGGGGTGTACGACGTGACGGTGCGGTGCGGAGACGTGGTGGTCGCGGAGTTCGTGGGGCGCAGCAAGGAGATCCGCGGCACGCTGTTCGAGGAGGTCTGATGGTCTCGACGGGCTCGACCACCGGGGGTTTCACCATGCCGGACCCGACACCCGAGGAGCTCCGGACGTTGCAGCTCGAACGGCTGCGGGCGACGCTGCACCGCGTCTACGCGAACGTCCCGCACTACCGCCGCGCCTTCGACGACGCCGGGGTGCATCCCGACCAGGTGTCGTCGCTGGCCGACCTCGCACGCTTCCCGTTCACCACCAAGGAGGACCTGCGGCAGAACTACCCGTTCGGCATGTTCGCCGTACCCCGCTCCGACGTCGCCCGCGTGCACGCCTCGAGCGGCACGACGGGGAAGCCGACGGTGGTCGGCTACACCGCCGACGACATCGAGATGTGGGCCGAGGTCGTCGCCCGGTCGCTGTACGCCGCCGGTGCCCGGCCGGGCGACATCGTGCACGTCGCCTACGGCTACGGGCTGTTCACCGGCGGGCTCGGCGCGCACTACGGCGCGGAACGTCTCGGCTGCACGGTGGTCCCGGTCAGCGGCGGGATGACCGAGCGTCAGGTGCAGCTGATCCTCGACTTCGAGCCGCGCGTGATCATGGTGACGCCGTCGTACTTCCTGGCGATCCTCGACGAGATGCAGCGCCAGGGCGTCGACCCGCGCTCGACGTCGCTGGAGATCGGGGTCTTCGGCGCCGAGCCGTGGACCGACGAGATGCGCCGCGACCTGCAGGCGCGCTCCGCGATCACCGCCGTGGACATCTACGGGCTCTCGGAGGTGATCGGCCCGGGCGTCTCGCAGGAGGCGGCCGCCACGCAGGACGGGCTGCACGTGTGGGAGGACCACTTCTACCCCGAGATCATCGATCCGGTCACCCACGAGGTGCTGCCCGAGGGCGAGGAGGGCGAGCTCGTGTTCACCAGCCTGACCAAGCAGGCGATGCCGGTGATCCGGTACCGCACCCGCGACCTCACCCGGTTGCTCCCCGGCACGGCGTACCCGGCCTTCCGCCGGATGCAGAAGGTCACCGGGCGGACCGACGACATGATGATCGTGCGCGGCGTGAACGTCTTCCCCACCCAGATCGAGGAGCTGGTCCTCGAGATCGAGGGGCTGACCCCGCACTACCTCTGCGTGCTCACCCGGCCGGGCAACCTCGACGAGCTGACCGTGCAGGTGGAGGCGCACGCGTCGGTGGCGGAGTCCGACCGGCCGGCGTTGGGCAAGCAGCTGTCCGGCATGGTCAAGCACCGGATCGGGATCACCGTCGCCGTGGAGGTGCTGGCGCCGGGCTCGCTGCAGCGCTCGCTCGGCAAGGCGGTGCGGATCAGCGACCAGCGCCGCCGCCCCTGACCCGCCCATGCCGCGAGTGCCAGGTCTTGGCTGCGCGAGTGCAAGAGTTTGGCTGCGCGAGTGCGAGAGTTTGGCTGCGCGAGTGCGAGAGTTTGGTTGCGCGAGTGCGAGAGTTTGGCCCTCGAGTGCCAGGGTCTGACACTCGTCGCGACCAAAGCCTGACACTCGCGCGACCAGAGCCTGACACTCGCGCGACCAGAGCCTGACACTCGCGCGACCAAGGCCTGACACTCGGCGGGAGGGTGAGGGCGAGCGTCCCCGGCTAGGGAGGCTCCCGGACCTACACTCCTCGCGTGCTTCGTAGGCCCGCTTCCGCCACCCTCGCCCTCGCGCTCTGCTGCGCGCCACTCACGGTGCTCACCGGCTCCGCCCAGGGCGCGGAGTCCGGGACCTACTACGCCTCGAAGGGCAACCCGGGCGTCGACGTCGGCCGCTACCACCTGGACCTCACCTGGAAGGCGGGCAAGCGCACGCTCGCCGGCACCGCGACGCTGCGCCTGCAGGCGGAGGCGCCCGCCCCGAGCTTCACGCTCGACCTGCACAAGCGCCTGGTCGTCTCCAAGGTGACCGTGAACGGCGCAGCGTCGAAGTTCACCCACGAGGGCCAGGACCTCCTCGTGAAGGCCCCCGTGGTGCCGGACACGGCGTACCAGGTGGAGATCTCCTACGCCGGCAAGCCGCGCGCGGTGAAGGCACCCACCTCCCGCGCGGACGACGACGGCGTCGGCTGGCACACCACCAAGAGCGGCCAGGCCTGGACGACGCAGAAGCCGTTCGGCGCCTACACGTGGTACCCGGTCAACGACCGTCCGGCCGACAAGGCGCTCTACGAGATCGAGCTCGCCGTGCCGGACAAGTTCGTCGGCGTCTCCAACGGACGGCTCGAGGAGAAGACCACGGCCGGCGGGCAGACCAGGACGCGCTTCGCGAACACCAGCCCGATGGCGTCGTACGCCGTGACCGTTGCGATCGGACCGTACAAGCGCTACACCCAGGTCGGCCCGCACGACCTGCCGCTGACCTACTGGCTGCCCAAGGGCGGCAAGGACCTGCTCGAACCGTTGGAGAAGACGCCCGAGACGATCGCCTTCCTGGAGTCGCGGCTGGGTCCGTACCCGTTCGACCGCGCCGGCGTCGTCGTCACCCCCGGCCTCGGATCGGCCGAGACGCAGACCCTCATCACCCTGGCGCGGGACAACTGGCGGCAGGGCAAGACCGACGTGCGCGAGCAGGTGGCGCACCACCTCGCACATGCCTGGTACGGCAACTCCGTCACGCCGAACGACTGGCGCGACAACTGGATGGGCGAGAGCGTCGCGACGTTCCTGCAGGCGAAGTACTCGGTGGCGCAGCACTTCGACGGCTGGAAGTTCTGGAAGCGGGAGTTCTCGCGCAACGACGACTTCTACCGGGAGATCTACGGGCCGCCGGGCGCCTTCATCCCGAAGCACTTCGACCAGCGCAACGTGCACTACGGCGGCGCGCTGCTGATGGAGAAGCTCCGGGCGAAGATCGGGACGGACCTGTTCTACGCGGCGCTCGCGGAGTGGCCGGCGCAGCACAAGGACCGCAGCCGGGGCCGGGCCACCTACATCGACTTCCTCAGTGCGAAGTCGGGCCAGGACCTGCGGCCCTGGTTCGAGGCCTGGCTGAACGGCGCCACCACGCCCTCCTCGTAGCCGCACCGGCGGCCTAGGGTGGGGTGATGCTGACCGACATCGTCGTCGTCGACCTCACCCGCGCGCTCGCGGGCCCGCACGCCGCGATGATGCTCGCCGACCTCGGGGCGCGCGTCATCAAGGTGGAGTCGCCCGGTGGCGGCGACGAGTCCAGGTCATGGGGGCCGCCGTTCGTCGGTCCCGACGAGGAGCCGGTCTCGACGTACTTCATGTCCTGCAACCGCAACAAGGAGTCGGTCACCGCTGACCTCAAGTCCGAGGAGGGCAAGGACTTCCTGGCCCGGCTGGTCGAGCGGGCGGACGTGCTGATGGAGAACTTCCGGCCCGGGGTGCTCGACCGGCTCGGCTTCTCGGTCGAGCGGCTGCACGAGCTCAACCCCCGCCTGGTGATCCTGTCGATCACCGGCTTCGGCCACGACGGCCCCGAGGGCGGTCGCGCCGGCTACGACCAGATCGCCCAGGGCGAGGCGGGCCTGATGTCGATCACCGGCCCCGGCCCGGACGACCCGACCCGGGTCGGCGTACCGATCGGGGACCTGCTGGCCGGGATGTACGGCGCCTACGGGGTGCTCGCCGCGCTGCACGAGCGGGCCGGCACCGGCCGCGGCCGGGTGGTGCGGGCCAGCCTGCTGTCGTCGATCGTCGGCGTGCACGCGTTCCAGGGGACCCGGTGGACCGTGGCCGGAGAGGTGCCGCACGCCATCGGCAACCACCACCCGTCCATCGCGCCGTACGGCCTCTTCCACACCGCCGACGCGCCGATCCAGATCGCCTGCGGCAACGACAACCAGTGGCGCGCCCTCGCCGGGCTGCTCGGGGTCGACGACCCGCGGTTCGCCTCCAACCGCGAACGGGTCGGGCACCGCGACGAGCTCATCGCGACGCTCGAGTCGGCGCTGGCGTCCGATGCCGCCGAGTCCTGGCTGCAGCGGCTCGCCGACCTCGGCATCCCGGCCGGCAAGGTGCGCACGTTCGACGACGTCTACAACTGGGAGCAGACCCGGTCGCAGGGGCTGGTCGTCGAGGTCGAGCACCCGACGCTCGGCAAGGTCGAGCTCCCGGGGCCGCCGCTGCGCTTCGACGACAACCGGTACGCCGGTGCCCGCGAGCAGCACCTCCCGCCGCCGCGGCTCGGCGAGCACGACGAGGCCGTGCGGGCCTGGCTGGACGGGACCGGGTCCTCCGCGTAGCGCCACCGGACACCCGGTCTGGGCCGGTCGAGAAACTCCCGGGAATCGAGTTGGATGCGGTCCCGGCCGGGGAATGACAAGATCATCACCACACGGACCCCCGTCCCCGGCCCTGTCCCAGCGGGCCGGGGCACGGCCGGGTCCGTCGCACTCCCGGGGGTCCGCATGGTCCGATGGCGTCATGGCTGCTGATCCGAGGCCGGCCCGGCTCTCCGCCACCGAGCTGATCGACCTGGTGCTCGACGAGGGCTCCTGGTCGTCCTGGGACACCCCGCCCGAGCGCGGCCCGCTGTCGGAGGAGTACGCCGCCGAGCTGGCCGCCGCACAGGAGAAGACCGGCCTCGACGAGTCGGTGGTCACCGGTGAGGGTCTGATGCGCGGGCGCCGGGTGGCGGTCGTCGCGTGCGAGTTCAGGTTCCTGGCCGGGTCGATCGGCGTCGCGTCGGCGGAGCGCCTGGTCCGAGCGATCGAGCGGGCCACCGCCGAGGGGTTGCCGCTGCTCGCCGCGCCGGTCTCGGGCGGCACCCGGATGCAGGAGGGCGTCGTCGCGTTCGTGCAGATGGTGAAGATCAGCCAGACCATCGCGGCGCACAAGGCGGCCGGGCTGCCCTACCTCGTGTACCTGCGGCACCCCACCACCGGCGGGGTGATGGCGTCGTGGGGATCGCTCGGGCACGTGACCGTCGCGGAGCCGGGGGCGCTGGTCGGGTTCCTCGGGCCGCGGGTCTACGAGGCGTTGTACGACCGGCCGTTCCCCGAAGACGTGCAGACCTCGGAGAACCTCTACGCCCACGGCCTGATCGACGCCGTCGTACCGCCCGAGGAGATCGCCGCCATCCTCGACCGTGCGTTGACCGTGCTGCTCTCCCCGCGCGACGTCTCCCCCGACCCCGCCGAACCCGCCTGTCGACGACATCCCCGACGTCGACACGTGGGAGTCGATCACCCGTTCGCGCCGGCCCGAGCGACCCGGCGTACGACGGCTGCTGAGGTACGCCGCGACCGACGTGATCCCGCTCAACGGCACCGGACAAGGCGAGTCGGACCCCGGACTGCTGATCGCGCTGGCGCGGTTCGGCGGGTCGCCGTGCGTGTTCCTCGGCCAGGACCGGCGCGGGCAGACCGAGGCGCACCCGCTCGGCCCGGGGGCGCTGCGCGAGGCACGACGGGGGATGCGGCTGGCCGCCGAGCTGGACCTGCCGCTGATGACCGTGATCGACACACCCGGGGCGGCCCTGTCGGTGGAGGCCGAGGAGGGCGGGCTCGCCGGCGAGATCGCCCGCTGCCTGGCGGACCTGGTCACGCTGCCCGCGCCCACCCTGTGCCTGCTGCTCGGGGAGGGCAACGGTGGCGGCGCCCTCGCGCTGCTGCCGGCCGACCGGGTGATCGCGGCGCAGCACGGCTGGCTGTCCCCGCTGCCGCCCGAGGGGGCGAGCGCGATCGTGCACCGCGACCTGGACCACGCGCCGGACATGGCGCGGGCGCAGAGGGTGCGGTCGCTCGACATGCGCGAGGCCGGGATCGTGGACCGGATCGTGGCGGAGCGACCCGACGCCGCGGACGAGCCGGAGGAGTTCTGCCGGCGGCTCGGCGACGTGCTGCGCTACGAGCTCGCGACGCTCCTGCACCGGGACCGGGCCACGCTCGCGGTGGAGCGGGCCCAGCGGTACCGCGCCCTGGGGCTGGGCTGACGCACGAATTCGTGCCCGAACGGCCCAAAACCGGGCAATCTTTACTGGAAAATGCCCCACGATGCCCGTTTTGGTCGGTGGTCTAGACGTGGAACTCATCCGTTCGGCCACCCCTTGAGTCCCCGACCGGCCAAACCTGGACGCTTTCGCCTTCAACCACCGGTCGGCGCTTCTACGTTCCTCTCACCAACACAGGTGCCTCCGGGGGGAGGCTCGAAGAACGGGTGGGGATCCGAATGAACAAGATGATCAAGGGCTCTGTTGCCGGCGCGGCCGGCATCGTGCTTCTCATGGGGGGCTTCGGCACGTACGCGCTCTGGAGCGACAGCGAGCGACATGGAGGCCAGCGAGGTCACGTCCGGTGAGCTCGACATCGCCGCCGGGCGCGGTGCACTGGGACGACGTGCGCACGCCGGCGGACCGACGACTGGGAGCCGAACAACTCGAACCACCTCGTGGTCCCCGGGGACACGATCACGCGGACCCAGACCTTCGCCGTCAAGGGCACCGGCAAGAACCTGCAGGGGACGGTCGCACGTTCGCGCCCTGGCGCCGCGACCAACAACGCCGTCAACGTCGACGTCGACGTGACGTCGGACGACGCCGAGGTGACCGAAACCGACTCCGGGTCTACCAACTTCGCGTTCGACGCGCCGTTCGAGCACCGGGACGATGAACGCGGTCGTGCACCTACACGCTGCCGCGCGACACGGCAGGTCAGGCGGGCCAGAACGTCGCCGCCTCGATCGCGAAATCGACCATCACGATCGCGCAGACCCGCTGACCGAGCTGCCGGTCCGGACTCGGCCAGGACTCATCGTGAGCCGCAGGACTCCACTCGCCGTCGCCGTGGTCGGCGCCCTCCTCGTCGGGGGCGCCACCACGGGGACGACGCATGCTCTTTGGCGCGACGAGGCAACTGATGCCGGGCAGCAGCGTCACCTCCGGCACGATGAGCCACGCGGTGTCCCTGCACGGCGAGGCACCACCGGGATCCCGGCTCTGGTGGCAGGAGGACCTGCGGCGGTCATCGAAGGCACCGTCCGCGACACGTCCAGCCCGGGCGCGAGGAACCTTCGCCAGGACATCTCTGTCACGGACGTGGTTCTGAGCGATGCCACCGACCAGCTGAAGCTGTCGCACCTTGGGGTCGCCGTGACGCCTAGGCCTCCGTCCGGCTGCGCATCCAACTTCACCGACGCAGCCGCCGGCGAGGACGCGCATCTCGGGCGCACCGCGCCCGGCGGGCCCGACGCCAGCATCGACGTTTGCGTGACGATCGTCGCGAAGACCGGTGCTCCGTCCTCGACGGGGACCCTGCGTGCTGGCATTCTCAGGCGAGCAGGTGCGCCCGGGAGGACAGCCCGCCGGCTGGACGTCGGCCAGCACAACCGCTGTCGGCGTTCGACGGTGACAGTCGGAGGCCCGCCGTCGCCCGCCGACGCTTCGTGTGTCACTCCGGTCAAACGTGACTCAGACAAGCGGCATGAAGATCGATCTGGGATGCCGCGCGCTGGCCCATACAACGTGTACGAGAGCCAGACCGCGACTGGCGTTCGGACAGCGAACCGATCACCACGACGAGCTTCGACATCAATACATCGCACGGACGGACTTTTCCAGGACAGGAACGCGACCTAGGTACTTCAAGGTCCGCGCCACCGAGCAACGGGGCGTCGAGTCCCCCGACAGCAACATCATCAAGATTCGACGGAACGGGAGCTTCCGACAACGTCAACTGTGGTGCCCCGTGAGAGCAGCGCGGCAGTTCATCACGCAGGTGCTCAGCGTCGTACTGCTCGGCACCGTCGTGCTGGCCGGGCTGGCCCTCATCGTCGTACCCAAGGCCACCGGCTCTCGTCCGCTGACCGTGCTGACCGGTTCGATGACGCCGACGTACATGCCCGGCGACGTGGTGATCGTCCGGCCCACGGACGCCGACAACCTGCAGATCGGCGACGTCATCACGTTCCAGGCGGTGTCCGACGACCCACGGCTGACCACGCACCGGATCCAGAGCGTGGTGCTGACGAGCGACGGCCGCCAGTACGTCACGCAGGGCGACGCCAACGGCGCGGTCGACCCGGCGCCGATAAAGCCGGAGCAGGTGCGCGGGACGGTGTGGTACTCGGTGCCCTACGTCGGGTACGCCGCGACCTGGGCGGCCGGCGGCACACTCCGGCTGCTGATCAATGTCGCGGCCGGGGGGCTGCTCGTGTACGGCGGGTACCTCGTCACCGCGGGTGCGCTGGACAGCCGCCGACGTCGGCTGGAGGTGTCGTCGTGAGGGGATCACGGGTCGCGACCGCCACCGCCTTCGCGGTGCTCGCCACGTTGGCACCCGTGCTGCTGCTGTCCTCACCGGTCCAGGCGGAGCCGCAGAAGCTGAAGGTGAGCAGGAGCGCGGCGGGGCCGTGGACCGACCAGCTGGACACCGCGCTCTTCGACGGCGCCGGTGCGTTGGTCCCGGACGACTCGGTCACGGACACGTTCTACGTCAAGAACGACTCGCCGCAGGCCGCGCGGGCCACCCTGTCCGTGCCGAGCGGTCCGGAGCGCAACGAGCTCGAGCGGCACCTGACCGTCAGCGCAGCGCTGGGCGGCCTGACGTCCGGGATGCCGCTCCCCGACGGCGCCGATTCGGACTGCACGGCCTACGTCTCGGGTCCGAGCATCCCGGCGCGCGGCGTCCAGAAGGTCGATGTCACGCTGCACCTCGACGACGTGGCGGGGCAGGTCGCTCAGGCCCAGGAGGCCGACGTCGGCCTGGTCGTGACTCTCAGCCAGGTCGGACCTCACGGGAGGACCGACATCTGCGGCGCCGAGGAGGGGGCCGACCCTGCTGCCGGATGCGACGACCCGTCGCAGGTCGTGCTCGCGGTCGTCGGCGACGTCGGCTGTCCCGAGATCAAGGGCGAGCAGACCCTCGACACGGCCGGGGACCTGCCCGACACGCGGCGCACCGCTGGGCACCGGGGCGATCACCGGGCTCGGGCTGGCCTGTCTCGCGGGCGGCGCGCTGCTGCTCGTCGTACGACGACGCCGGGAGACCGACCAGGCGTAACAGCCGGGTCAGCGGCCCGTCATGTCCCGGAACGTCTCGGGCTGGGTGCGCTCGAGGTGCGCCCGCGCGCGGCGGCGGTACCGCCAGATGAGCACCAGGCCGAGCGACCAGCCGACGTACTGCACCGACATCGCCAGGGTGTACGCGCGTTCCGGGTAGTCGGTGCCGGCGCCGGGCGTGAGCACGTCGAGCAGCACCCCGATGGCGAGCATCATCAGCAGCGATGCCATGAACCCGCCCACGTTGACGATCCCGGTCGCGGAGCCCAACCGGTCCGCGGGGTTGAACGTGCGGGCGAGGTCGAAGCCGATCATCGACCCGGGTCCGCCGAGTCCCGTCGACACGACCATGAGGGCCAGCAACCACACCGGCGCGTCCCCCGGCCAGAGCAGCACCGCCGCCCACGACACCATCGTCGCGACGATGATCGCCAGCACCAGCGTGGAGCGGTGCCACGGGTGTCGCGCGATGAAGCCGCCCACCAGCGGCCCGCCGATCATGAACGTGACCACGAGCAGGGACAGGAGCAGCCCGGCGGCGGCCGTCCCGGTGTTCTGGCCGTGCACGAAGAACGGGTACCCCCACAGCAGGCCGAGCACGTTGGCGCCGAACTGGGTGGTGAAGTGCGACCACAGCCCCAGCCGGGTGCCGGGGTCGCGCCAGGACAGCTTCAGGTCCCGGCCGACGGTGCGCACGTCCTTGCTGGTCCGGGACGGCGGCGCACCGGGCGGCACGTCGCGCACCAGCACCAGCACCAGGACGCCGAGCACCACGCCGACCGCCGCGCTGGCCGCGAACGTGGCCGTCCAGCCGAAGTCCTCGAGGGACCGGGCGAGCGGTACCGCGGCGACCAGGGCGCCGCACTGGCCGAGCAGCGCCGTCCAGGCGGTGAGCACCGGGCTGCGCATCGGCGGGAACCACGACGCGATCAGCCGCAGCACGCTGATGAACACCATCGCGTCGCCCATGCCCACGAACACGCGGGCGGCGACCGCACCGGCGTACGACGTGGTGAGCGCGAAGCCGAGCTGGGCGCACGTCATGAGGACCGCGCCGGTGAACAGCAGCCGCTGCGGGCCGTAGCGGTCGATGAGCACCCCGACCGGGATCTGCATGCCGGCGTACACGAGCAGCTGCAGCACCGTGAACGTGGACAGCTCGCGAGGCCGAGATGTCGAAGCGCTCGGTGGCGGCGAGGCCGGCCACGCCGAGGGAGGAGCGGTGGAAGATCGCGAGGAAGTACACGCCGACGGCGGTGAGCCACACGACCATCGCGCGCCGTCCGCCCTGCGGCTCGACCGCGGCGGCTCCGGTCAATGCGACTCCCGGGCGAGCGCGATCGACCACTGCAGGTGCGACCTCACGACCTCGCAGAACTCACCCGCGTCGTCACCCTTGAGAGCGGCGATGATCCGGTCGTGCTCGGCGATCGCCTCGTCCATGCGGTCGACGCGGCCGCGGATCATGACGGAGGTGAACAGCGTCTGCCGCTCCCGGATCATCCGGTAGATCGAGGACAGCACGGCGTTGTCGGCGGCGTCGACGATCAGCTCGTGGAAGCGCCGGTCCGCGTCGGTGAACCCGGCGGTGTCGTGCTCGTTGCGGCGCTGCCGCATCTCCGCGTGCACCGCCTCGACCTGGGGCAGCAGCGTGTCGCGGGCGGCGTACGACTTGGGCGCGGTGTGGATCTCGACGAGCTCCCGCGCCTCGAGGACGTCCTCGACGTCGTGCATCGAGAACGTCGCGACCACGGCGCCCTTCTTGGGCCGAAGGTGGACCAGCCCCTCGACCTCGAGCCGGAGCAGCGCCTCGCGCACCGGCGTACGGCTCACGCCCAGCTCGTTGGCGAGGCCGCCCTCGGTGATCACGTCGCCGGCCTCGTAGACGGCGGACAGGATCGCCCACTTGGCGAAGTCGTAGGCACGGCGCGCGGCGGACCCGGGGGACGGCACGGACTCTCTCATGTTGCATACATCATCGCCGATGCGGAGAGGATCCGGGTCGCCGGGTTCCGGCATGGCTCACATACCGGGGCGAACTTCCCCTTACCGGGGAGAGTTCACTGGGGGAAGGGGCCAATTCACTGGGGACCCAGTGAATCGCCCCCCCCGGCAGCTCAGTGCAGCAGCGCGTTGCGCCGGGTCCTCGAGCACGGCGGCGACGTCGGCGAGGAACCGGGAGCCCTTCTCGCCGTCGATCAGCCGGTGGTCGAACGACAGCGCGAGCGTGGTGATGTCGCGGACCTTGATCTTGCCCTTGGCGGTCACCCACGGCTGCTTGCGGATCGTCCCGAAGCACAGGATCGCGGACTCACCCGGGTTGATGATCGGCGTACCGGCATCGACCCCGAACACACCCACGTTGGTGATCGTGAACGTGCCGCCGGCCATCTCCGCCGGCTGGGTCTTGCCCGTCGCGGGCGACCTTGGTCAGCTCGTTGATCGACCGGCCCAGGTCGGGCAGCGACATCGCGTCGGCGTCCTTGACGTTGGGTACGACGAGGCCGCGCGGCGTGGCCGCGGCGATGCCGAGGTTCACGTAGTGCTTGAACACGACCTCCTGCGCCGCGTCGTCCCAGGCCGCGTTGATCTCCGGGGTCCGCTTCATCGCCAGCAGCACGGCCTTGGCGAGGACCAGCAGCGGGGAGACCTTGACGTCGCGGAAGTCGCGGTGCGCCTTGAGCCGCTCGACCAGCTTCATCGTGCGGGTCGCGTCGACGGTGATCCACTCGGTGACGTGCGGCGACGGTGAACGCGGAGTCCACCATCGCCTGCGCCATCATCTTGCGCACGCCCTTGATCGGCTCGCGGGTCTCCCGCTCGCCCGTCGAGCCCGTCGCGGACGGCCTGCCGGGTTTCGACGGGCTCAACCACCGGGGTGGGCTCAACCACCGAGGTGGGCTCCACCACTGAACCGGCAGCCGCTTGGACGTCCTCGCGGGTCACCGTGCCCTGCGGACCCGAGGGGGTCAGCGACAGCAGGTCGACGCCGAGGTCCTTGGCCAGCTTGCGCACCGGCGGCTTGGCGAGCACCCGGGTCGGGACCGGACCGTCGTGGTGGGCGGCCGGGCGTGGCCGGCACCGGGGTCTCCTCGGCCTCGACCACGTCGGCCGACGCGGCACCGCCCGGGGCGAACGCGCCCTGCAGCTGCAGCTGCGCGGCCGCTCCGGCGTCGGAGGCCGGGCTGGCGCCACCGCGACGTGGGCGGCGCTTCGCGGCGGACTCGCGCGGGCCGTAGCCGACCAGGGTCTGGTTCTCCCCACCGCCGGTGGCGGCCGGGTTGGACATGTCGATCTCGGCGGGCGGGGTCGTCGCCTTCGCTGCCGGCCTTCTCGGCCATGCCCGGTAGGGGTCCGACTCCGGACGGTTCGGCCGGGGTCTCGCCGGCCTCGCCGATCCGGATGATCGGCGTACCGACCGGGACGGTCTCCCCCTCCGGCACCAGCAGCGCCTGGATGGTGCCGGCGTACGGCGACGGCAGCTCGACCAGCGACTTGGCGGTCTCGATCTCGACCACGATGTCGTTGACCTTGATGACGTCGCCGACCTTCACCTTCCAGGTGACGATCTCGGCCTCGGTGAGCCCCTCACCGACGTCGGGCAGCTTGTACTCGTTCACGGGTTACTCCTTGGTCTCGACGGGCTCGACCACCGTGGCCGGGCTCGACCACCGTGGCCGGGCTCGACCACCGGCATGGTCTCGACGGGCTCGACCACCGGCAGTGTCAGTAGGCGAGGGAACGGTCGACGGCGTCGAGGACGCGGTCCAGGTCGGGGAGCCACTCCTCCTCGATCCGGCTCGGCGGGTAGGGGGTGTCGAAGCCGCCCACGCGCAGCACCGGCGCCTCGAGGGAGTAGAAGCACTCCTCGGTGATCCGGGCCGCGACCTCCGAGCCCATGCCGAGGTTGACGTGCGCCTCGTGGGCGACGACCGCGCGGCCGGTCTTGCGGACCGACTCGAGGACCGGGCCCATGTCGAGCGGGGAGAGCGTGCGCAGGTCGATGACCTCGATGCTCTGTCCGTCCTGGGCGGCGGCCTCGGCGGAGGCCATGCAGGTCTTCACCATCGGCCCGTAGGCCAGCAGCGTCAGGTCGGTGCCCTCACGCACGACGCGCGAGGTGAACAGCGGCTGCGGGCTGACCGACTCGTCGAGCTCTGCCTTGTCGGCGTGGTACTGCCGCTTCGGCTCGAGGAACACGACCGGGTCGTCGCACGCGATGGCCTGCTGGATCATCCAGTAGCCGTCGACCGGGTTGGAGCAGGCGACCACCTTGAGGCCCGGGGTGTGCGCGAACTGCGCCTCCGGGCTCTCGCTGTGGTGCTCGACCGCGCCGATGCCGCCGCCGAACGGGATCCGGATGACGATCGGCATCTTGACCTTGCCCTGGCTGCGGAAGTGGATCTTCGCGACCTGGCTGACGATCTGGTCGTACGCCGGGTAGACGAACCCGTCGAACTGGATCTCGCACACCGGCCGGTAGCCGCGCATCGCGAGGCCGACCGCGGTGCCGAGGATGCCGGACTCGGCCAGCGGGGAGTCGATGACCCGGTCCTCGCCGAAGTCCTTCTGCAGGCCGTCGGTGATCCGGAAGACGCCGCCGAGCTTGCCGACGTCCTCGCCCATGACGAGGACCTTCGGGTCGTCCTCCATCGCCTTGCGCAGGCCGGCGTTGAGGCCCTTGGCCAGGGTGATCTTGCTCATCGGTCGCTCCTCCGGCGGTCTCGAAGGTGTCGAGGTAGGCCGCGTAGCCCGTCGCGCTGCTCGTCGAGCTCCGGGTCTGCTCGGCGTAGACCATGGTCGAAGACGTCGAGGACGTGCGGCTCGGGCAGCGCCCGGCAGCCCTCGCGGAGGTGCTCGCCGAGCTTCTCGGCCTCCTGCGTCGATCTCGTCGAAGAAGTCCTGGTCGGCCAGGCCGTTGCGGGTCAGGTAGACCCGGACCCGCTGGATCGGGTCCTTGAGCTTCCAGTGCTCGAGGTCCTCCGACAGCCGGTAGCGGGTCGGGTCGTCGGTCGTGGTGTGCGCGCCCATCCGGTAGGTGTAGGCCTCGACGAACGTCGGGCCCTGGCCCTCCCGGGCGCGCTGCAGCGCGGCCTGGGTGACGGCGTACGTCGCGAGCACGTCGTTGCCGTCGACGCGGACGCCGGGGAAGCCGAAGCCGAGCGCGCGCTGGTAGAGCGGGATCCGGGTCTGCCGCTCGATCGGCTCGGAGATCGCCCACTGGTTGTTCTGGCAGAAGAACACCACCGGGGCGTTGTACGACGCGGCGAAGATGAACGACTCGTTGACGTCGCCCTGGCTGCTCGCGCCGTCGCCGAAGTAGGCGACGACGGCGGCGTCCCGGTCGGGGTCGCCGGTGCCGACCACGCCGTCGCGCTGCAGGCCCATGGCGTAGCCGGTGGCGTGCAGGGTCTGCGCGCCGATCACGATCGTGTAGAGGCCGAAGTTGCCGTCGTTGGGGTCCCAGCCGCCCTGGTCGACGCCGCGGAACAGGCCGAGCAGCCGCAGCGGGTCGATGCCGCGGGAGTAGGCGACGCCGTGCTCGCGGTAGGTCGGGAAGACGAAGTCCTGGGGACGCAGCGCACGGCCGGAACCGATCTGCGCGGCCTCCTGACCGAGCAGCTGGGCCCAGATGCCGAGCTCGCCGTGCCGCTGGAGCGCGGTGGCCTCGGTGTCGATGCGGCGGGTCAGGACCATGTCGCGGTAGAAGCCCTTGATGGCCTCGTCGTCGAGGTCGAAGCGAGAAGTCGGGATGCTCGACGCGCTCGCCCTCGGGCGTGAGCAGCTGGACCAGCTCGGGGCCGCCGTCGGCCTGGTTGGGGCCGAAGACCTCACCGAGGTCGGGGCCGAAGTCCCCGGTGTCGCGGTCCCCCGGATGTGTTTGGCTCACCTGCACTCCTTCGTCTCGTCGGCGCCGCGGGGTCTCCGCTGCCGGCTCTGGGAGCTGACGGCTCGTGCCGTGACGCCTCAGGACCGTCGCGGGGGTGGTGCGGCAGTGCTGACGGCGACGCGGCCGTGTCGGCCGTCGCTGTGACCGGTGCCACACCGGTCGTTCGTGCTGCATAAGGTACCGGGCAGCGCCGCGACGCACCTAATCCGGTGGCCGCACGGGCGGCTTCGCCGAGGTGGCCGGATATCGACGGATGCACGTCCGAAAACCGCGCGACAGCCCCCTCGATCGACCCCTAGCCTGTCAGGGGCATCGAGGAGGGACGGTCATGACACCAGCGACCAAGGCGGCACCGACGTTCGGCATCGTGCTGGGTGCGCTCGTGATCGTGTACGTCGTGTGGGGCTCGACGTACCTCGCGATCCGCATCGTCGTCGAGGAGGCGCCGCCGCTGACCTCGATGGGGCTGCGCTACGGCACCGCCGGCGTGCTGCTCGGTGCCGTGCTCACCGTGCGCGGCGGCATCCGTCGGCTGCGGATCACCGGCCGCCAGGCCCTCGGTGCCGGCTTCCTCGGCCTGATGCTGCCCGTGCTCGGCAACGGCATGGTGTCGGTGGCCGAGAACCTCGGCGCCCCGTCCGGGGTCACCGCACTGCTGATCGCGATCGCGCCGCTGATCATCGTGGTGTTCCGGCTCGCCGCGGGCGACCGGCCGCGGGCGCTCACCCTGCTCGGCGTACTGGCCGGCTTCGTGGGTCTCGCCGGCCTGGTGCTGGCCGGCAGCTCGGCGCGAGGACGGCTTCCCGCTCGGTGCCGGCCTGCTGGTGCTGTTCGCCGTCGACCTGCTGGGCCTTCGGCTCCTTCATGCAGCCGCGGCTGCTCGCTGCCCGAGGACGTGTTCGTCACGACCGTCTACGAGATGCTGTTCGGCGGCGCTGATGCTGGTCGTGCTCGGGCTGCTGGCCGGTGAGCGGTTCACCGTCGGCCTACGACACCCGCACCTGGGTGGCGCTCGCCTACCTCGTGGTCTTCGGCTCCGTGGTCGCGTTCACGTCGTACGTGTGGCTGCTCGACAACGCGCCCGATCTCGCTGGTCGCGACCTACGCCTACGTGAACCCGGTCGTCGCCGTGTTCCTGGGCTGGCTGGTGCTCAGCGAGGCCGTCACGCCGGCCGTGATCGTCGGCGGCGGGATCGTGGTGGCCGCGGTCGCCCTCGTCATCAGTGCCGAACGCCCGCGTCGGACCCGACAGGCCGCGGCGGCCGCGGCGGGCGAGCCCGGGCCGGATCTCGACGACGAGGCGCTCACCCGCGCCTGACTGCCCTTGTCCGGCGGGCGGTCGGCTGACCGGTTTGTGCTGTTTGAGATGGCCCGAACGGGTGGTTTCCGGTGTCGGAACTTCCCATATGCGCGCCCTGTCGCTTTGGTGGGCAGTGCGTGCGGCCGTCGACGGGACTGGCCGCCGCCTCATCCAAGGGGGATCCATCTTGATCAGATCGAACCGTCCTGCCGTGCGGCTGCTCGCCGCGACCGTCGGCATCGCCCTGGCGTCCACGGGGCTGGCCGTGGCCACGTCCTCGTCCGCGACCGCCGCGCCGGGTGACACCGTCAAGGTCAAGGTCACCAAGCGCAACTTCGTCGACATGCCGACCACGCTGGCGCCGGGTGTGCACCGCTTCGCCGTCCGCTCGGTCGGCGGGTCCGCCTTCCAGCTGGTCCGGCCCGACGCGGGCTACGCCAAGAGCCAGCTCATCAGCGACCTCAACGCCGGCTTCGAGAACGGCGACGTGCGCGCCTTCAAGCGGTTCGAGCGCAACCTGCAGCTCGCCGGTGGCGTCACCGCCGACTCGGGTCAGAAGGGCGTGATGTGGGCCAAGCTGAAGCGCGGCACCTACTGGGCGCTGGACACCGACCCGAGCAACCTCCGGCCGAGCCAGATCCTCACCGTCAAGGTGCGCGGGCAGAACCAGGGCGGCTCGCTGCCCGAGGCCGCGACGCTGACGGCGTCGGGCAACGCCGCCTGGGCGCCCGACCCGGCGTCGATCCCGGCCAGCGGCAAGGTGACGCTGCGCAACGAGAGCAACGCCAACCACTTCTTCGGGGTGGCGCGGCTCAAGGCCGGGAAGACGATGGCCGACGTCGACGCCTTCGTCGAGGCCATCACCAACGGCGACAACCCCGGGAAGTCGCCGATCCGCTTCGGCGTCGGCTTCGAGTCCGGAGTGGTCGGCCCCGGCCAGGCGATGACGATGAACTACGACCTGCCCGCGGGTGAGTACGTGATGGTGTGCTTCTGGCCGATGCCGGAGCACGACTTCATGCCGCACATGTTCATGGGCATGTACCGCCAGCTGACGGTGGGCTGAGCACGACGTAGCGCGACACGAGTGGGGCCCAGGCGATCCGCCTGGGCCCCGCTTCGTCTCGCCACGTCACCCGTGCGCGGGTGCCGCCGCGATCCCCCCTGCCTGTCGTCCCGGGTGGCCGCCCCCCGCGGACACCGACCGGGGCGTCGGGATCGTGCCCATCGGCACCAGGGCGTTCCGCCGGTGCGTGACCGCGACGTCGACCGACCGCAGGCTGCGCAGCTCGCGTATCAGGTCGACCATCTCGCGGACGCCGTCGAGGTCACCGCCGGCGCGGGCCGCACGCAGCTGGTCTCGCGCCAGAGCCAGCGCGAGCGCGGTCTGGCCCTGGGCGGAGAGCCGCTGTGCCTGCACCACCACGTCCTGCCGGGCCTGGGCCTGCAGCGCGTCGGTGATGTCTGCGGCGACGGACGGCCGGACCCACGAGCCGAGCGCCTCGGACACCAGCTCGCTGCCGAGCCGGAAGCCACCGACCCGTCGCTCGACCAGCCCGCTGTCGACGAGACCGGCGAGCACCGCGTCCACCGCAGCCGGCCTGCCCAGCGCGTCGAGGGCGCGCTCCACCGCGACGCAGCTCAACGTGGTGCCGGCGACCCCGAGCACCGAGAGGACGTCGAGCGCTGCGCCGTCGATGTTCCGCAGCACGGCGGCCAGCGAGCCGGCCGCCCCCGCCGGGGTCGATGCGCGCTCCGGCCGGTCAACCACGTGCAGGCCGTCCGGGCCCCACATGACCCGCCCCTCGGTCACCCACTCGCGAGCCAACCGGCAGGCCGCGCCCGCGAAACCGGAGGACTGCTGCCAGAGCTCGTCGACCAGGGCGACGTTCGGCGTCCCCTGCAGCAGGAGCGCGGCCAGCTCCGCGAAGTCACCGACCCCCAGCCGCTGCAACCGGACCAGCGCGTCGCCGCCTTCCTCCCCGGCCACCACGCCGGGCGGGGGCTCGGTCGCCCGCACCACCACGACGCCGGGGCAGCGCTTGGCGAGGGCGTGCACGATGTTCACCGCCCAGGACGGCGGCAGGCTGCGGGACGGGAGCAGGACCACGCCAGGGGAAGCGGCGTCATCACCACCCTCGAGCACCTCCGGCGAGTACACCTCGAGTGGCAGCGTGGAGAGGTCGTAGAGAGGGAGGTCGAGCTCCTTGGCGGCGAGCTCGGCGACGGTACGCCGACCGGAGCCCTCGGGTCCGCACAGCCAGACGACCGATCCTGCCGCGGTGCCGTCCAGGACGCGGCGGGCCGCGGCGACGAGCTCCCTCACCGGCGTCTCGACACCGATGTGCCGCCACGTGTCCTGGGGTGCCGAGGATCCGCTCAGCACCAGCAGGTGCAACGCCTTCGTCAGCGGTGAGGGGTCGACACCCAACCGGTCCGCGAGGTCCCGACGCAGCTGCTCGAACACCCCGAGCGCGCTGTCGGTCTCGCCGAGGATCGCGTGCGCCCGCATCAGGGCGCGCGCCACCTCCTCGGTCAGCTCGATGTCGCGCGCGCGGCCGGCGAGGTCCAGGCTGTCGCGCAACCAGCCGCGGGCCGCTGCCGCCTCGGCCCCGGCGACCAGGGTCCGCAGCCGCTGGCTCCGGAACCACTCGTGCGCCTCGGCGTCCCACTCGCCCGAGGTCACCTGGACGTCACCTGCGTACAGGACCTCGGCCTCCCGGACGAGGGCCACCACCGCCTCGCAGTCCCCGACCCGGCGGGCCTCGTCGACCTCATGCACGCGGCGGGCGTAGGCCCAGGTGTCCACCCAGACGTCGGCCAACGCCAGGCACCCCGGAGGGCGGGCCAGGCAGTCCGTCCCGAGCACCTTGCGGAGCTGGCTGGCAGCGGTTCGCAGGCTGGCCCGTCCGTGGTCCCAGTCCACGGACGGCCACAGCTGGTCCACCACCGACGCCACCGACATCGGCCGGCCCCCGTTGAGCGCCAGCAGTCTCAGCAGGTCGAGCGTCTTTGCCGAGCGCCATTCGTCGGACGTGACGACGCTGCCGTCCGCGCGACGAACCAGCAGCGGCCCCAGCAACCGCAGTTCGACGATGTCCATTCCCCGGCCCCCCGGCCCTCGTGACGTGTCCCCAGCCCTGCCTGAAGATCCCGCCCCCGAGCGACTTCCCCTTAGTTGTACGGGTCGGATGCCGGCCGAGGTAGGCATATTTTCGAAACCCTCCGTCTGCGCACGGTCGGTTAGTCCGTTCGCGTCAGGGGTCTTGCCGCCGAACTGACCAGTGCCAGCCCCCATCGGGGTCAATCACCAGCCGTTTTACGCTGGTTTTACGCTGCGCTCCCGCGGTTTCACGCTGGGCTCACGGGGGCTTCAGCACACTCGTACCGCCGGGTGAGGACTCGTCAGGCATCCCACGCCGCGACGCACCTCGGGACGCACTGACGAACGGCGGCCCCCATCTTCCCCGGGATGGGGGCTGTCCCACGTCAGCGGCGCGGCCCCGGGCGGTTGGCGCAGTGACTCATGGGTAACTTCCAGCCATGAGCGAGCACCGGGTCTCCGCGAGCCTCACGATCGCCGCCCCGCCCGCGGTCGTTTTCGCGATCGTGGCGGACCCGCATCAGCACCCGCGTATCGACGGCTCCGGGTCCGTGCAGGGCGTGATCGAGGGGCCCGACCACGCCACGTTGGGCGACCGGTTCCACGTGAGCATGCGGCTGTTCGGGGTGCCCTACACGATCGCCAACACCGTCGTGGAGTACGAGCCCAACCGCCGGATCGCGTGGCGGCACTTCGGCGGCCACCGGTGGCGCTACGAGCTGGAGCCGACCGGCTCGGGGACCCGGGTGACCGAGACCTTCGACTACTCCCGCTACAACCGGGCGTGGCGCACGTTCATCGAGGTGACCGGGTTCCCGGCCCGCAACCGGCAGGGGATCGAGGGCACCCTGGTGCGGCTGAAGGAGGCCGCCGAGCACGACGTGCGTCTAGCCTGACCGGATGAGCCGACGGCCCGCCCGCGCGAGCGCGTCGGTGCCCCCGGAGGACCGGACCCTGCCGGCCCGGCTCGACGCCCTGTGGCCCGACGTGGTCCGGCCGATGCGTGGGTTGTACGGCGACCGCTCCGACTTCGACGCGCTGCTCGACCGACTGCGCGACCAGGTCGTCCGCGGCGTACGCCGAGCGCTCCCCCGACCTGCGCGCCCTGGACGAGCGCCGGCTGGTCGCACCGGACTGGTTCCAGCGCACCGAGATGCTCGGCTACGTCTGCTACGTCGACCGCTTCGCGGGCACGCTGCGTGACCTGCTCGGTGACCCGACGGACAGTCGGCCGACACCCGTCGACTACCTCCGCGAGCTCGGCGTCAGCCTGCTGCACCTGATGCCGCTGCTGAAGCCGCGGCCGGCACCGAACGACGGCGGCTACGCGGTCGCCGACTACCACGCGGTCGATCCCCGGCTCGGCACCATGGACGACCTGCGCGCGGTCGCCGACGGGCTGCGGGCGCGAGGCATCTCGCTGGCGCTGGACCTGGTCTGCAACCACACGGCGCGTGAGCACGAGTGGGCCGAGCGGGCCCGGGCGGGCGATCCGACGTACCTCGCCTACTTCCGCAGCTACCCCGACCGCACCGAGCCGGACCGCTGGGAGCGCACGCTGCCGGAGGTGTTCCCGGACTTCGCGCCCGGCAGCTTCACCTGGGTGCCGGAGTGCGAGCGGTGGGTGTGGACGACGTTCAACGACTACCAGTGGGACCTCGACTACTCGAACCCCGACGTGTTCGCGGAGATGTTCGGGGTCATCTGCCATCTGGCCAACGTCGGCGTGGAGGTGCTGCGCCTGGACGCGGTGGCGTTCATGTGGAAGCGGCTCGGCACCAACTGCCAGAACCAGCCGGAGGTGCACCTGCTGCTGCAGGCGTGGCGGGCGCTGGCCCGGATCGTCGCGCCGGGGGTGATCCTGCTCGCCGAGGCGATCGTGTCGCCGGACGACCTGGTGGGGTACCTCGGGCAGGGCGAAGGGGCCGGCAAGGAGTGCGAGCTGGCCTACCACAACGTGCTCATGGTCAGCCTGTGGAGCGCGCTCGCGGAGCAGAACGCGACGCTGCTCACGCACACGCTGCGCGCGATGCCGCCGATCCCGCCGTCGGCCGCGTGGCTGACCTACGTGCGGCTGCACGACGACATCGGCTGGGCGGTGACCGACGAGAACGCCGGCGCCGTGGGCCTCGGCGGCTACGACCACCGGGCGTTCCTGTCGGACTTCTACTCCGGGGAGTTCCCCGGGTCGTTCGCCCGCGGGGCGGTGTTCCAGGCGAACCCCGCGACCGGGGACCGGCGGATCAGCGGCTCGCTGGCCTCACTCGCCGGGCTCGAGGAGGCGCTCGAACGCGGTGACGACGAAGCCGCCGCGCTCGCGGTACGACGCATCCTGCTGCTGCACCACCTGATCCTCACGTTCGGCGGGATCCCGCTGATCTACATGGGCGACGAGATCGGGCTGCGCAACGACCCGGCGTACGCCGAGGACCCGGACCTCGCCGGCGACAACAGGTGGCTGCACCGGCCGCGGATGGACTGGACGGCCGCGGCGCGACGTGCCGACGCGGACAGCATCGAGGGGTGGATCTTCACCGAGCTGCGGCGGCTCGTCCGACTGCGCGCCGCGACCCCCGAGCTGCACGCCCAGGCCGCCGCCGAGGCGATCTGGCACGACGACCCGCGGCTGTTCATGCTGCTGCGGACCAGCGCCCGTGGCGACGTGCTGATCCTCGCGAACGTCGCGCCGCACGCCTTCGACGCGACCCTGCCGCCGGGTTGGGACCGGGTCGTCGACCTCGTCACCGGCGAGCACCTCGAGTGGCGGGTCGCGATGGCGGCGTACCAGGTCCGGTGGCTGCGCCGGGTGTGACGGCGGCGCCGGCGGATTACCACGGTCCCGTGGTAAACGGCCGCTCCCCGTGGTGAGTTCACCACGGGGAGCGGGAGATTCACTGGGTACCCAGGGGATTCACCAGGTGTACAGGAACACGTCCGTCGTGCCGTTGGTGTCTCCGGTGACGAAGTCGCCGCTGAACGTCGAGAACGACAGTGCGTGCCCGTCGCCGGAGATCGACGCCCCGTTCTGGACGTTCGACAGCAGCAGCTCGGTCCGTCCGGCCGCGCGGTCGCGCAGGTAGAGCGAGCTGACGTTGCCGCCGCCCTTCACCAGGTTGGAAGAGCTGTGGAACGCCACGTAACGACCGTCCGCGGAGATCGTCGGCGCGACAGTCGGACCGCCGGCACGCTTCTCCCGACTGTTCACCGACGCCATCTCCGTCTTGGCCTTCTTCCGGTCGTGGACGAAGACGTCGAGCTTCTTGTTCTTGTCGTTGTTCACCAGGTTGCCGGCGTTGGAGGAGAACACGATGAAGCGGCCCCTCCCGGCGATCTCCGACTCGAAGCTGGGCTTGCCCGCCTGCTCGCCCTTGCTGCTCACCGAGACCCGCACCGTCTTGTCCTTGCGGAGGTCGCGGACGAACACGTCGTGCGCCTTGTTGCTGTCCCCCTTGACGAGCTTGCCCTTGGACGTGAAGGAGATGAACCGACCGTTGTCGGAGATGCTCGCCTCCTTGCCACCACCCTCGTTGCCCGTGCGCGTCACCGAGACCAGCTCGGTCGAGTCGGAGACCAGGTCGCGCACGTACACGTCCTGGCTCGACGAGTCGCGGTCCTCGGGCACCAGCCGGGCGAAGGTCGTGAAGGTCACGTAGCGGCCGTCGCGGGAGACGGACCCGTCGGTGCTCGGCTGCCGGGCCTGCTCACCGTTGTCGGCGACCGACACCCGCTCGGTCGTGCCGGCGACGCGGTCCCGGATGAACACGTCGTCCACGCCGTTCACGTCGTTCGTCACCACGTCGGCGGTCCGGGAGGTGAACACGACGTACCGTCCGTCGGCGGACACGTCGTTCACGGTCCCGCCCCCCGCCTTGCCGGTCGTGCCGACACTGACCAGCTCGGTCGTGCCGTTGACGAGGTCGCGCAGGTAGACGTCCAGACGCTGGTCGGCGTCCTCGGCCACCAGGTCGGACGCCGCCGACGTGAACGCGACGTAGCGCCCGTCGCCGGAGACGACACCGTCCTGGCTGAACGACTGGGCCTGGGTCTCGGTGGTGCTCTCCGAGACGCGAATGACCGAGATCGCGGCGCCGGCGGTGGTGGTCAGTGCAGCGGTGCCCGCGACGAGGCCGAGGGCGGCGACGCCGACGAGCCAGGGGCGGGTACGGGGTGTAGGCATGGTGTTCTCCCTCGCGCCAGTCCCCGCCGGGCCGCCGGGTGCGGGCGGACGTGCTGGCGCACCGTAAAGGTAAGGGGCGCTTGCCTCGCCGCCGGCGAGACACGACGGAACGACGGTGACGTTCTCGTACCGTCACACCACGGCGTCAGCGCACGAGGGCGAACATGTCCCGCAGGCCGTTGGTGTCCGGGGTGACGACGTTGTGGCGGAAGGCGTCGAAGACGACGACCTTGGCGTTGCCCGACAGCACGGCGCCGTCGCCGACCTTCTTCACGAGGAGGTCGGTGGTGCCGGCCGTGCGGTCGCGCAGGTAGAGCGCGTCCGTGGTCCGGCCACCGTCGCGGAGGTCGGCAGCCGCGTTGAACGAGACATAGCGACCGTCGGCCGAGATCGACGGCGTGATCGCGGGCCCACCGGCCTGCCGCTCGCCGCTGTCGACCGAGACGAGCTCGGTCTTGTCCCTGCGACGGTCGTGGACGTAGACGTCGAGCTTCGCGTTGGTGTCCTTCCTGGAGAGCTTCGCCGCCGTCGTGAAGAGGACGTAGCGACCGAAGCCCGCCATCTGCGGTCCGAAGCTGCGCTTGCTTGCCTCGTCGCCCTTGCTGGTGACCGAGACACGCCGGGTCCGGTCCCTGGTCAGGTCCCGGACGAAGACGTCGTGCTTCTTGTTGGTGTCGCGCTTCACGAGCCGCTTGCTCCCCGAGAGGAAGGCCACGAACCGCCCGTTGTCGGAGATGCTCGGCCGCTGGCCGCCCGCCTCGAAGCCGTCGCGCCCGACGGAGACCAGCTCGGTGGTGCCGGCGATCAGGTCACGCACGTAGACGTCCAGGCTGTCGGAGTCGCGGTCGGCGTCGGAAAGCGGCGCGTACGTCGTGAACGCCACGTAGCGGCCGTCCCTGGACACGCTGCCGGCGAGGCTCCGGTCGGCCGCCTGCGTCTCGTCGCTGTCGACGGACACGCGCTGGGTGGTGCCGGCGACCCGGTCGCGGATGAACACGTCGCCGACGCCGTTGAAGTCGTTGGCGACCACGCTGGTGCCGTGCGACGTGAAGACCACGAAGCGGCCGTCGGCGGAGATGTCGTCCAGCGTTCCGCCACTGGGGGCGCCGTTGATGTCCACGGTGATCAGCTCCGTGGTGCCGAGGACACGGTCGCGGACGTAGACGTCGCTGGTGAGGTTCGTGTCCAGTGGCGACAGGTTGCTGGCGAGGGACAAGAACGCGACGAACCGGCCGTCGGCGGACGGGATGCCGTGGTCGCTGATGTTGTTGGCCTCCGCGCCGCCCGTCGCGACCGAGACGCGGTCGACGGTCGCCTCCCCGTGCGCCACGCCGGTGATGAGGGTGGTCGCCGTGACTGCTGCCAGGGCGACGGCGGCAGCCGGCCAGGAGCCGGTCAGGGACTTGCGCATGCTTTCCTCCGTTGGCGCCCGGTCGTCGCCGGGTTCTCGGCTAGAGGGGTAGGTCGACCGGACGGGCATCGCATCAAACCACGACCGAGGGGATGGCGATCGACGAAACCCGGATGTCCCCGAACCGTTACGAAACGGCTCAGGCCAGCGAGTCGACCCAGGCCTCGTGCAGCGCCGAGAACCGGCCCTGACCGGCGGCGATGAGCTGGTCCGGCGTCCCGTCCTCGACGATCCGCCCGTGCTCGAGCACCAGCACCCGGTCGGCGATCTCGACGGTGGACAGCCGGTGGGCGATGATCACCGCGGTGCGGTCGGCCAGGATCGTGCGCAGCGCGTGCTGCACCAGCCGCTCGGAGGGTACGTCGAGCGAGCTGGTCGCCTCGTCGAGGATCAGCACGTCCGGGTCGGCGAGGAACGCCCGGGCGAACGCCACGAGCTGGCGCTGCCCCGCCGAGAGCCTGCCGCCCTTGTTGGCGACGTCGGTGTCGTAGCCGTCGCGGCAACCGGCTGATGAAGTCGTGCGCCCCGATCGCCCTGGCCGCCGCCTCGCACCTCGGCGTCGGTGGCCGTCGGCCGGCCGAACCGGATGTTGTCGGCGACGGTGCCGTTGAACATGTAGTTCTCCTGCGTGACCATCACGACCGACCGCCGCAGCGTCGGTCTCGTCGAGGTCGCGCAGGTCGACGCCGTCGAGCAGCACCCGGCCCGCGGTCGGGTCGTAGAAGCGCGACAGCAGCTTGGCGATCGTGGTCTTGCCGGCACCGGTCGTGCCCACCAGCGCGAGCGTCTGCCCGGCCGGGACCGTCGAGGTCGAGGCCGGGCAGCACGGGTACGCCGTCGACGTACTCGAAGCGCGACGTCCTCGAACCGGACCTCGCCGCGCACGTCGGAGAGCGGCACCGGCGACGACGGCTCCGGCACCGACGGGCTCCTCCTCGAGCACGCCGGACAGCTTCTCCAGCGCGGCGCTCGCCGACTGGAAGGTGTTGTAGAACTGCGAGATCTCCTGCATCGGCTCGAAGAACTGCCGCAGGTACAGCAGGAACGCCGCCAGCACGCCGACGGTGACCTCGCCGTGGAAGGCCAGGTAGCGCGCCGTAGAGCAGCACGATCGCGATCGTGACGTTGCCGATCAGCTTGATGCCCGGCATGAACCAGGCGACCAGCCGGAAGGCGCGGAGGTTGGCGTCGCGGTACTGGTCGTTGACGTCGTCGAAGATCTCCTGGTTGCGCGGCTCCCGGCGGAACGCCTGCACCGCGCGGATGCCGATCATCGACTCGACGAAGTGCACGATGACCAGCGCGACCTTCTCGCGGGTGACCCGGTAGGTGGCCGACGACGCCTTGCGGAACCAGTTGGTGAGCCACACCAGGAACGGGAAGCACAGCAGCGCCACCAGGGCGAGCTGGACGTCGAGCACCAGCAGCAGCACCGCCGTGCCGAGCAGCGTGAGCACCGCGGTGACCAGGCCGTCGAAGCCGGTCTCGAGCATCTCGTCGATCGCGTCGATGTCGGAGGTCTGCCGGGAGATCACGCGGCCCGAGGTGTAGTCGTCGTGGAACGACGGGGCTGAGCTTCTGGAAGTGGCGGAAGACCCGCCGCCGGATCTCGAACAGGATGTCCTGGCCGATCCGGCCGGCGAGCACGAGGAAGGTGCGCCGGGTGACCGCCTGCAGGAGGGTCGCGAACAGCGCGATCCCGACCACGGTGAACAGCACGCGTGGTGTCGCCGGTCTCGCGGATCGGCGGGATGCCCTCGTCGATGCCCTCCTTGACCAGGTAGGGGATGGAGAGCCGGGCGGCGTTCTCGACGAGCACGATCGCGATCAGCAGCCAGAGCCACCGGCGGTGCGGGCGCAGCAGGTCGCCGAGCAGCCGGCGGGAGCGGGCCTGCAGCAGCCCGGACACCTGGTCGGTGATCTCCTGCCCGTCGGCGGCGACGCCGCGCCACGAGGCCTCCTCGGCGGGCTCGGTCCTGGCTGGTCCCGGCCGTCGGTGGTCACGGTGCTCTCGGGCGTGCTCATGCCGACACCTCCTGGAGCTCGGCGTCGGTCTCGGCGTCGGCGGCCAGCAGCTCGCGGTAGGCCGGGACGGTCGGCGAGCAGGTCGCTGTGCCGGCCGACGTGCGTGATCGTGCCGTCCTGGAGCAGCGCGACCTTGTCGGCCAGCAGCACCGTGGACGCCCGGTGCGCGACCACGATGCCGGTGGCGTCGGCCAGCACCCGGCGCAGCGCCTCCTCGACGAGCTTCTCGGTGTGTACGTCGAGCGCGGACAGGGTGTCGTCGAGCACCAGGACCTTGGGCCGCGCCAGCACGGCCCGGGCCAGCGCGAGCCGCTGCCGCTGGCCGCCGGACAGGGACATGCCCTGCTCGCCGATCCGGGTGTCGAGCCCCCACGGCAGGTCGTGCACGAACCCGGCCTGGGCGACCTCGACCGCCTCGAGGATCTCCTCCTCGGTGGCGTCGGCGACGACCGAGCGTGAGGTTCTCCCGGGCGCTCATCGAGAACAGGGTCGGCTCCTCGAAGGCGGTGGCGACGACCGAGCGCAGGTTGGTCAGCTCGAGGTCGCGCACGTCGACCCCGTCGATGCGTGACCCGGCCGGCCGTCACGTCGTACAGCCGGGGCACCAGCGCGGTCAGCGTGGTCTTGCCGGAGCCGGTCGCGCCGACGACCGCGACCGTCTCGCCGGGCTGCGACCTCGAGGTCGACGTCGCGCAGCACCGGCTCGTCGGGCTGCGTCCGGGAAGCGCGAAGCCGACGCCCTCGAAGCGCAGGTGTCCGCGCGGTGCCGTCGAGCACCCGGTCGCCGGACGACGATCGACGGGCTCGGTGTCGAAGATCTCGTTGATCCGGGCGGCGGCGGTCATCGCCTCCTGCGCCATCGCCAGGATGTAGCCGAGCGCGGCGATCGGCCAGACCAGCGACAGCATCAGCGTGATGAAGGCGACCAGGGTGCCGGGCGTGAGGTCGCCGCGGCCGACGCCGAGGGCGCCGAGCAGCAGCACCACCACGACGGCGAGGTTGGGGATCACCTCCAGGAAGGTCCAGAACTTCGCGGACAGCCGCACCTTGTCCATCGAGGTCCCGTAGAGCTTGCGGGCGGACGGCGTCGTACGTGCTCGGAGACGTGCTCGCTGCGGCCGAAGGAGCGGATCACCCGGATCCCGACCGCGCCCTCCTCGGCGAGGGTGGCGAGGTCGCCCTGCTCGTCCTGGACCTGGCGCGAGACCACGACGTACTGGCTCTCGAAGCGCTTCGACAGCGCGATGATCGGCACCGCGGTGACCGCGACGACCAGGCCGAGCGGCCAGTACATGTGCAGCAGCACGAGCGGTGACCACGACGAGCTGGACGACGTTGATGACCAGGAACAGCATCCCGAACCCGAAGAACCGCCGGATGCTGCACAGGTCGGTGGTCACCCGCGACAGCAGCTGGCCCGACTGCCACTGGCCGTGGAACGCCATCGGCAGCTGCTGCAGCCGCTCGTAGAGGTCGTGCCGCATGACGGTCTCGACGTGCAGGACGGTGTTGGACTGCACCCAGCGCCGCCAGAAGATGAGCGCGGCCTCGACGATGCCCAGCGCGAGCGCCAGCAGGCCGAGCGGGAGGACCGGCCCGATCTCCTGGTCGGTGATCGGCCCGTCGATCAGCGCCTTCGTGACCAGGGGGATCGCGATCGAGAGACCGACGCCCGCGAGCGCGGTCGTGAGCATGATGGCCAGCGCCCCGAGGTGCGGGCGGAGGTAGCCGCGCAGGCGCCACAGTGAGTGCACGCCCGCCGGTGGGTGGTCGTCGGGTCCGGTGGGCGTCGTCGCGGCGTCAGACATACAGGTGGCGGGATCCCCTCGTCGGTTCCGCGCGCGGGGACTGGGGCGCGACGGAGTTTGTAAGACGCAGATTACCCGGTGCTCCTGACGAACCAAACCGGATTGCCGCCCGGACGGGTGCTCCCGAGGGCGCGCCGTACGCCGGGTCGGCCGCCGCCGCGCTCCGGCTAGGGTGACCGCCATGACGACGACCGGCCCCCAGGTGCGCCCTGCGATCGCCAACATCCCGGCCTACGTCCCCGGCCGGCCGCCCGCGCCGCGACCGGGCGTGACGACGTACAAGCTCTCCTCCAACGAGAACCCGAACCCTCCGCTGCCGGGGGTGCTGGCGGCGGCGGTGGAGGCGGCCGCGGCGATGAACCGGTACCCCGACATGGGCTGCACCGCGCTGTACGCCGCCCTCAGCGAGCGTCTCGACGTGCCGACCGCGGACCTGGCCGCCGGCACCGGGTCGGTGGCCGTGCTCTACCACCTGCTGCAGGCGTTCTGCGAGAGCGGCGACGAGGTCGTCTACGCGTGGCGGTCCTTCGAGGCCTACCCGATCGCGGTGGCGGTCACCGGTGCCGTGTCGGTGCAGGTGCCGCTGACGGCGGACGCCCGGCACGACCTCGACGCGATGGCCGCGGCGGTCACCGACCGCACCAAGGTCGTCATCGTCTGCACGCCCAACAACCCCACCGGCCCGTCCGTGGGCCAGGCCGAGCTCGAGGCGTTCATCGCCAAGGTGCCGCCGCACGTGGTCGTCGTGGTGGACGAGGCCTACCGGGAGTTCGTCCGCCGGGACGACCCGACCGACGCCGTCGACCTCTACCGCCGCCACCCCAACGTCGTGGCGATGCGCACCTTCGCGAAGGCCTACGGGCTGGCCGGGTTCCGGGTCGGGTACGTCGTGGCCGCGGCCCCGATCGCCCAGGCGGTGCGCGCCTGTGCTCTGCCGTTCGGGGTGTCCTCGGTGGCGCAGGCCGCGGCCGTCGCCTCGCTGGCCCACGAGGCCGAGCTGCTCGAGCGCGTCGACGGCATCGTCACCGAGCGCGGCCGGGTCGCCGAGGCGCTCCGGGGCCAGGGCTTCGACGTACCCGATCCGCAGGGGAACTTCGTCTGGCTCGGGCTCGGCGACCGCACGGTCGAGTTCGCCGCCGCCGCCGAGGACGCCGGCGTGATGGTGCGGCCGTTCGCCGGCGAGGGCGCCCGGGTGTCCATCGGGGAGCCGGCCGGCAACGACGTGCTGCTCGAGGTGACCGCCAAGTTCGCCCCCTGACCACCGATATCGGTATGCCTGGGGTGACCCATGGGTCACGCCCGGACTACCGACATCGGGGGTGAGACGACAGGGGTGTAGACGCGGTTCAGCCCTTACGCTGGCGCGGATGCACGCACCCCCGCACCGGAACCCGGCGTTCGGCCTCGGCCTCGTCGTCCTCGGCGCGAGCCTGTTCATCGTCAACGCCGGCGTCTCCCGGGTGGTGCTGCGCGCCGGGGTCGACCCGATCACGCTCACCACGATCCGGGTCACCGGCACGGTGCTGGTCCTGCTGGTGTTCGCCGCGGTGTTCAAGCGCAGCGCGCTGCGGCCACCGCGCGGCCGGCTCGCGGGGATGCTCGTCGCGCACGGCCTGGTCGGGGTCGCCGCGCTGCAGTGGACCTACTTCGTCGCGATCGACCGGCTGCCGGTGGGGATGGCGCTGCTGCTGGAGTACCAGGCGCCGATCCTGGTCGCGGTGTGGGCGCGGGTCGTGCAGAAGGAGCAGGTGCGCGGCCGCATGTGGCTCGGGCTGGGGCTGGCCGTGTCCGGACTGGCGGCCGCCACCGGCATCTGGCGCGGGCTGGCCTTCGACGCCGTCGGCATCGCGGCCGGCCTCGGTGCGGCGGTCTGCTTCGCGGCGTACTTCCTGATCGGCGAGCACGGCGTCGGCCTGCTCGACCCGCTGCGGGTGATCCTGTGGTCGTTCCTGGTCGCGGCCGTGGCGCTCAACGTCGTGTCCCCGCTGACGTCGTTCGACACCTCCCTGCTCGACGACCGGGCGTCGATGCTCGGCCGGCTCGACCACCTGGAGATGCCGGTCTGGTCGCTGCTGCTGTGGGTGATGGTGCTCGGCACGCTGGTGCCGTTCGGCGTCGAGCTCGCAGCCTTGCAACACCTGCGCGCCACCACCGTGACGATGGTCGCGATGCTCGAACCGGTCGGCGTCCTGGTCCTCGGCTGGGTGTGGTTCCACGAGTCCCTGGGCGCGGTCGCCGTCGTCGGGGCCGCCGCGGTCGTCGTCGGCATCGTGCTGGCGCAGTCGGCCCGGCGTGCCGCTGTCGTCGTCGAGCCGCCGCACCTGTGAACGCCGGCGGCGAAGAGTCACGGATGCAGCGACACGCCGGTGAGGAGCCTGACTACCTGACCCCTCGCCCGATCAGGCGGGTACGGCGACCGGGCCGGCGTCGCTGAGCCGGGCGGCGAAGGTACGACGGCCGGCGACCTTGGCGTAGTAGGTCTCCTTGCGGCGGGTGGCGCAGGAGCGAGCGGCAACGGGTCGGTGCGACGCCTCGGTGTCGAGCGACGCGGTCAGCGCCCCGCGCAGCAGCTTCACCGCCTCGGCGCGCAGCTGCGAGACACGGGAGTCGGTCACGCCCAGCTCCGCGGCGATCTCGGCCATCGGGCGCTCGGCGAAGTAGTAGCCGCGGACGACCACGCGCAGCCGCTCCGGCAGCTCGTCGACGGCGTCCCGCAGGTAGGCGACACGCTCCCGGTCGACGAGCGAGTCGAGCGGGGTGGGACCCGAGGACGGCAGCAGCTCGTCCACGGTGCCGCCGTCGAGGCTGTCCAGCGACGCCACGGAGGCCCGGGCGACGTCGTCGCGGTGCGCGGCGATCTCGGAGCCGCCGATGCCGAGGGCGGAGGCGACCTCCAGGTCGGTCGGCGCCCGCCCGAGCGTGACCGCGAGCGAGCTGCGGGCCTCGTCGACCTGGCGGGCCCGGCGCCGTACCGACCGGCTCGCCCAGTCGAGGCTGCGGAGCTCGTCGAGCAGGGCGCCGCGCACCCGGGTGGCCGCATAGCTGGTGAACCTCACGCCCCGCGCCGGGTCGAAGGAGCGCGCCGCCTGGGCCAGCGCGAGCAGACCGGCGGACATCAGGTCCTCGCGGTCCACGTGCGCCGGCACCCGCGACGCCACCTCGCGTACGACGTGGCCGACGAGCGGCAGGGTCTCGCGGACCAGCTCGTCGACGTCGGGGGCGGGGGCGGCGGAAGGGAGCACGCCAGTCATGTCGGTCGCCCCCGGACCGCCCTTGACGACGGCGGGCACCTTCGGACCGTTCGATTCCGGGCATGCCACCGCGGGGTCATCGTCGTCCTAGTCCGGGCGGGCCAGGGGTCCGGCCGTTCGGGGTGGCGAGGCCGCCGACGGAACCACTCAGGTCATGCGGGTCGGGGCCGATGGATGCTGCGACCGCGCCAGCCACCCGTCACGTCCGGAGGCACCATGCCGATGCAGGACCTGTCCTCGGTGCTCTGGTGCGAGCGCGACCTGCTCGAGACACTCCAGTACAAGCTCGAGGTGGAGCAGCTCGTCCTCGACTGCGGTCGGGCGCACCGGCTCGCGACCGCGGCGCGGGAGGTCGAGACGGTCGTGGACCGGATCCGGGCGCTCGAGGTGCTGCGTGCCCTCGAGGTGGACGTGCTCGTCGGGGAGCTCGGCCTGACCTCCGGGGCGACCCTGCACGACATCGCCGTCGCCAGCGCGGAGCCGTGGCGAACGATCTGGCTCGACCACCGGTCGGCACTGCTGACCGTCACCGCGGAGATCACCGCCGGCACGGCCCGGGTCCACGAGCTGCTCGTCGGCCGGAAGGACCCGGTGCCGGTCCCGCTCCAGGCCACCGCGGCGGGCAGGTCCCGTCCGGGCGGCGTGCTCACCGACGATGCGGTCGACCGCGAGCTCCAGGTGCTGGCCCGCGACCTGGCGGTGGGCGCCGTCGCGCGTGCGTTCCAGCCGTCCCTCCACGACTTCCTGGCCTGACGTCCGGCCCGACTTCTCGGGCTGACTCCCTGGGCTGGCCTGGGCTGAGACCATCCGTTCGGCCAACCCCGGTTGGTCTGGACGGGTCACCCGAACACCGCCACAGGCGTCATTTCACGGCGGAATGTCCGAATAGCCCGGATCCTCCCCACATGCCTGGGTAAAGCGCGCGACGATGGAACCGGTCGGCGGGGGTATCCAGGGCCGGCCGTCACCTGGGGGGAACTGGGTGGGGGAACAGACGGGCCCGCGCGACTCACGTCGCCCGGGCCCGTCGCCCACCGTCTCCGACCGGCCGTCCCCAGCCGGGATTCCCCCGGGGTCCTGCGTCTTGTGGTTCCGGTGCCCTCGAGCCCACGGCTCAGGGAATCACGACCTCGCCGCCCAGCACGCGCGGAAGGTCACGCCCCGAGAGTACGTCGAGCGGGTTCGTCATGCACCTGATCGAGCCGCCGCCCTTGTGGAACTCGCTGACGTCGACGAGGACGACCTCGAAGCCCCACTCCTCCAGCCGGGCGCGCACCCGGTCGGGGCAGGTCGGCATCAGCACGGTGCGGCCGACCACGATCGAGTTGGCGCAGAAGGTCAGCGCCTCCTCCTCGGTGAGCACGAGCGGCTCCGGGACCATGGCCAACGCCGCCGCGGCCGAGGCGTCGTCGAACGCCGCCGGGCACACCATGGCACGGGTCTGGTCGAGCGGGCAGAAGGCCAGGTCGAGGTGGTACATGCCCGGGTGCGTGATCCGCAGGCCGCGGACCCGCACGTCGAGCTCGGTCGCGAGGTGCTTGAGCCCGAGCTCCTCGGTGCGCGGCCCGTAGCCGGCCACCAGGGCGTCGCCGAACGCGAACACGTCGCCGGCCTCGAAGTGCGCACCGACCCCGTCGCGTCCGACGTACGCCGTGGCGAAGCCGTGGTCGGCGAACCAGGGCTGCGCCGAGCCCGTCTCCATGCGCCGCTCGGCGTACCGCATGTGCGACATCACCACGCGCTCGCCCTCGGGCTGGTTGACGACGAGCCCGAGGTTCATCGCGTAGACCATGTCGGGCGCGTCCGGCCGTTGCGGCAGCACCTCGACCTGCGCGCCCGCCGCGCGGATCGCGTCGACCAGGGCGAGCCACTGCTCCCGGGCGCGGACCGGGTCGGGCTGGTCGGCGAGGTCCATGTAGGGGTTGATCGCGTAGTCCACGCGGAAGTGGTCGGGCTGCACCATCAGGTACCTGCGGCCCCACTGCAGCTGCTGTCCCATGTTCGTCTCGCCTCCCTGTCTTTCCAGTCTCGGTTTCGTCGGATTGTCCGACAATCTGACAAGAGCAGTGTGCGGCAGGGGGTGCCGCGGGTCAAGTTCTTGTCGGACAATCGGGGCATGACCGGCCAACCGCCGTCCCCGTCCCCGACGCCGTCACCAACCCCGTCCGACGCGGGCGGGCCGACGGACCTCTACGGGTCGCTGTCGCTGGAGCACTCCTCGACCGTCGACCGCGTCGCCGAGGAGCTGCGGCGGGCGCTGTTCGAGGGCGAGCTCGAGGCCGGCATCGCGCTGCGCGAGGTGGCCCTGGCCGACGCGATGGGCGTCTCCCGCTCGACCATCCGCGAGGCGTTGGGCGTGCTGGTCGCGGAGGGCCTGGCGACCCGGGAGCCCAACCGTGGTGTGCACGTCACCGAGCTCGATCCGGCATCCGTGCACGACGTGTGCGTCGCGCGCGCGGTCCTCGAGATCGCCGGCGTACGACGCTGGGGGCAGGCCGGCGCGGAGGCCCGGCAGGCGGTCCGGGACGCGCTCGCCGCGTTCACCGAGGTCGCGCGGGCGACCACGCGGGGTGACGCCGGCCCGGCCGACCTGACCGCCGCCCACCTGGCCGTGCACCGCTCCTTCGTCGGGCTCACCGAGTCGACGCGGCTCGTCGCGCTCGCCGAGTCGCTCTCGGCCGAGGTGCGGCTCGGGCTCGCGAAGGTGGACCGGATCCGCCGCAACGCCGAGGACCAGGTGCACTCCCACCACGACCTGCTCGTCCTGCTCGAGGAGCGGCGAGGTCGAGACCGCGGCGGAGGAGCTCGCCCACCACCTCGAGGACGCCGAGCGGTCGATGCTGCAGGCGCTGCACCTCTCGCCTGCCCCCTGACGGTCCGAGCACCGGCGTGGACCGGGCCGGGCGCCGCGGCATTCCGGCCCCGCTCGTGACCTGGCAGTATCGGGACCGTGAGGTTCATCATCTGGGTCGTCGTCAACGCGCTCGCGGTCGGCGCTGCCGTCGCCCTTCTCGACGGCATCGAGCTGACCGGCGGCACGACCTCCGAGGAGGTGCTCACGCTGGTCGGCGTCGGCCTGATCTTCGGTCTGGTCAACGCTGTGGTCGGCCCGGTGGTCAAGCTGCTGTCGCTGCCGTTCATCGTGCTGACGCTCGGCCTGCTGCTGTTCGTGATCAACGCGCTGCTGCTGCTGCTCACCGAGTGGATCTCGCGGGCCTTCGGCCTCGGCTTCAGCGTCGACGGCTTCTGGACCGCCGTGCTCGGCTCGATCATCATCACGATCGCCACCTGGGTGCTCGAGTTCGTGCTGCCGGACGGCGACTGAGGTGACCGTGGCCCCCGCGCTGCCCCGTCCTCGCCGCGCCCGGGCGCCGTACCGCGTCGCCCTGGTCTGCCTCGGCAACATCTGCCGCTCTCCGATGGCCGACGTGGTGCTCACCGAGCGGCTCGCCGACGCGGGGCTCGACGGCACGGTGGAGGTGGTCAGCGCCGGCACCGGCGGCTGGCACGTCGGCAACCCGATGGACCGGCGCGCGGCGGCGCTCCTGACCGCGCACGGCTACGACGCCAGCCGGCACCGGGCGGAGCGGTTCGAGAGCTCCTGGTTCGACGACTGCGACGTGGTGCTGGCCATGGACGCCAGCAACCACGCCGACCTCGGCGCCGTGCGAGCCGACCTCGAGCCCGGCCGGCTGATGATGTTCCGCGACTTCGACCCGCGCAGCGCGGGCGCCCACGACCGCGACGTGCCCGACCCGTACTTCGGCGGCGACGACGGTTTCGAGACCGTGCTGGCCATGGTCGAGCGCACCTGTGACGCGCTGGTCGGCGCGCTGCGCCAGGTGCTCGACCTCGACCCGGCCCGGGGCGCCGGCGGCTGAGATGGCCCGGATGGGGGCGGTCGCGCACCGTGCCGAGCAGCTGCTCGGCACGGCCGTGGTGGCCACCACCCCGGTCGCGGGCGGCGACATCTGCACCTCCACCAGGCTGCGGCTCTCCGACGGGCGCTCGGCGCTGGTCAAGACCCGTCCGCACGCACCCGAGGGGTTCTTCGCCCGCGAGGCCGACGGGCTGCGCTGGCTCGCCGAGGCGGGCGGTGCCGCCGTGCCCGAGGTGCTGGCGGTCGAGGACGACTGCCTGGTGCTGGCCTGGGTGGAGGTCGGCAAACCGAGCCTGGAGGCGGCCGAGCAGCTCGGCCGGGCCCTCGCCGTCACCCACCGGGCCGGTGCCCCGGGCTTCGGCCTGGAGACCGGCGACGGCTTCATCGGCACCCTGCCCCTGCCGAACCGGCCGGCCCCGAGCTGGCCGGAGTTCTACGTCACCCGGCGGGTGCTCCCCTACCTCAAGCTGGCCTCCGACCGGGGACACATCGCGCCCGAGGACGCCGCGGCGGTGGAGTCCGTCGTACGCCGGGTGGGCGACCTCGCCGGACCCGACGAGCCGGTCGCCCGGCTGCACGGCGACCTCTGGGCCGGCAACCTGCTCTGGGGCACCGACGCGCGGGTCTGGCTGATCGACCCGGCCGCCCACGGCGGGCACCGGGAGACCGACCTCGCCATGCTGGCGCTGTTCGGCTGCCCGCAGCTGCCCCGCGTGCTCGACGCCTACGCGGAGGAGGCCCCGCTCGCGGACGGTTGGGACGAGCGGGTGCCGCTGCACCAGCTGTTCCCGTTGCTCGTGCACGCCTGCCTGTTCGGCGGCGGCTACGGCGGCCGAGCCGGCGACGCGGCCCGCGCCCTGGGCTGAGCACGATGTGGCCCACGCGATAAACCTTTGGTACCGAATGTCTGCGGTGACCGACCGGAACTGTGACCATTGTGGGGACAGCCGAAGGCCCGCGAGGGGCCGCCGACGACCCTGGGAGCCCTTCCTCATGCCGCCCCGCCTGCACACCCGGTCCGCCCCCGCGGCGACCGGGCTGGCGCGCGCGCTCCCGGCGGTGCTCGCCGGCGACGGGCTCACCACGCACTTCCAGCCGATCGTCGACCTGCAGCGTCGCACCGTCGTGGGCCATGAGGCGCTGCTGCGCTTCCCCGGGGAAACCGTCTCGTCGCCGGCGGCCTGGATCGAGGCGGCGCACCTCCACGGCTGCGGAGCCGAGCTGGAGGCGGCGGCGCTGCGCAGCGCGCTCGCGGCCCGCAGCCGCCTTCCGGCGGGCGCGTTCCTGTCGGTCAACGTGGCACCGGCCGTGCTCTCCCACCCCGCGGTCCGCGAGGCGTTCCGAGACCCGGCCGGCCTGACCGGTGTGGTGGTGGAGCTGACCGAGCACTCCAAGGTCGACCACTACGGGTCGCTCGCCCCCGAGCTGGACCGGCTGCGGGCCGCCGGCGCGGTGATCGCGGTCGACGACACGGGCGCCGGGTACGCCGGCATGCAGCACCTGCTCAGCATCCGCCCCGAGATGATCAAGCTCGACCGGACCCTGATCGCCGGCATCGACCGGGACCGCCCGCAGCAAGCACTCGTGGAGATGTTCCGTGCCTTCGCGAACCGCTTCGATGCCTGGGTGGTCGCCGAGGGGGTCGAGACGCCCGCCGAGCTCGCGACGCTGCGCCGGCTCGGCGTACCCCTGGCTCAGGGCTTCCTCCTCGCCCGACCGGCCTGCGACTGGCAGGAGCTCTCCGCGGAGGCCGAGGTGCACCTGCGGGCACTCGCCACGGAGCCGGCCGGCCCGACGCTGCGGCTGCTCGTGGAGCCGGCCGCGGCCTCGGCCCGAGCCGGGCGGAGGAGCGGACGTCGCTGCGGCTGCACGTCGACACCGGGCTCGCCGAGGCCGCCCACCGCGCGCTCAACCGCGAGGAGCCCCGGCGCTTCGACCCGCTGCTGTGCACCGACTCCACCGGGGCGTACGTCGGGATGGTCCGGATGGAACGCGTCGTCGAGCAGCTCGCGGTGCTGGCGCGGTCGGAGTCCTGAGGCTTCCACCGCCGAGTGCCAGGTCTTGGTCGCCCGACACGCAGGTCTTGGTCGCCCGACACGCAGGCTGCGGTCGCCCGACACGCAGGTCCTGGCCCTCCGAGACGTACGCCTCGCACCGGACCGCCGAGTCCGGCACTCGCACAGCCAAAACGCGGCATTCGCACCACCAAAGTCCGGCACTCGGGCGACCATCTCCTGACACTCGCGCGTGCCCCGACTCTCAGCACGGACTCAGGTGTGAGTGGCACAGTTGGACCGTGCCGACCGGTCCCGACCCCGCCGCGCGCGTGCTCGTCGTCGACGACGACCGCGCCGTGCGCGAGTCGCTGCGCCGGTCGCTGGAGTTCAACGGCTACGAGGTCGCGCTGGCCGGCGACGGCGCCGAGGCGCTGGCCGGCATCGCCGGTCATCGCGCCCGACGCCCTGGTGATCGACGTGATGATGCCGCGCCTCGACGGCATCGAGACCACGCGCGCGCTGCGCACGGCCGGCAACGACCTGCCGATCCTGGTGCTCACCGCCCGCGACTCGGTCGGCGACCGGGTCGAGGGGCTCGACGCCGGCGCCGACGACTACCTCACCAAGCCGTTCGCGCTCGAGGAGCTGCTGGCCCGGCTGCGGGCGCTGCTGCGCCGCGCCCACGTCGCCAGCCGACGCCGACGACCTCGAGGGGTCCCGGCTCACCTTCTCCGACCTGTCGCTGAACCTCGCCACCCGCGAGGTGCGCCGCGGCGAGCGCGGCGATCGAGCTGACCCGCACCGAGTTCGCCCTGCTCGAGATGTTCCTGCGCCGGCCGCGGCGGGTGCTCGAGCGCGTCGTTCATCCTCGAGGAGGTCTGGGGCTACGACTTCCCGACGACGGCGAACTCCCTCGAGGTGTACGTCGGCTACCTGCGCCGCAAGACCGAGGCCGAGGGCGAGCCCCGGCTGATCCACACCGTGCGCGGCGTCGGCTACGTCCTGAAGGAGGCGTAGACCTGATGGCGCAGCCTCTCGACTGGGTGCACCGGCGGTCGCTGGCGAGCCGGGTCACGCTGCTGGCCACCATCGCGGTCGGCCTGTCCGTGGCGCTCGTCGCCGCCGCGGCGTACTTCACGGTCCGGCACCAGCTGCTCGACACCCTCGACCGCTCGCTGACCGACCGGGCGTACGCCGCCGCGCAGTCGAGCACGGTCAACCGGCTCACCGACGCCGAGGTCGCCGTCGTGGATGCTCGGCGCCGCCGACGTGCAGGATCGGCTTCGTCACCGCTCCGGACGCGCCGGGTCGCGCGCCGCCGAGGACGAACGGCGAGCCGATCGAGCTCGGCCGTCCGGAGGCTCGAGGTGGCCCGCGGGATCGTGAGCCAGCTCCGCCCGCACCGATCAGCAACGCCGAGGGCGACTACCGGGTCGCGGCCGTGCCCACGCAGCGAGCCCGGCGTCGCGCTGGTGCTCGCCCAGTCGCTCGACAACAACCGCTACACGCTGGACAAGCTCGGCTTCGTGCTGTCGTCTTCGGCGCGCCTGGGCGTGATCGCGGCGGCCCTGGCCGGCTGGGCGGTGGCCCGCAACGGGCTGCGGCCGGTGCGCCGGCTCACCCGCGCCGCCGAGGAGATCGCCCGCACCGAGAAGCTCGACCCGATCGACGGTCGAGGGCAACGACGAGATCGCCCGGCTGGCCACCGCCTTCAACGCGATGCTCGCCGCGCTGTCGGCGTCGCGCGACCGGCAGCGCCAGCTCGTCGCCGACGCCGGCCACGAGCTGCGCACCCCGCTCACCTCGCTGCGCACCAACCTCGACCTGCTCGCCCAGGCCGACCAGCGAGGCGGGCTGTCCCCGGAGTCGCGGGCGGAGCTGCTGGACGACGTCCGCTTCCAGATCGAGGAGCTGACCACCCTCATCGGCGACCTGACCGAGCTGGCCCGCGACGACACCGCCCCCGTCGCCGCTCGAGCCGGTCGACCTCGTCCGAGGTCGTCGACGCGGGCCGTGGAGCGGGTACGCCGGCGCGCCACCAGCCTGCACTTCGACGTACACCTCGAGCCCTGGTGGGTCACCGGCGACGCCGCCGCCGCTGGAGCGGGCGGTCACCAACCTGCTCGACAACGCCGCGAAGTGGAGCCCGCCGCTGGGCACCGTCGACGGTCCGGCTGGAGCGACGGGACGCCTGCGGTCGCCGACCAGGGCCAGGGCATCGCCGAGGAGGACCTGCCGCACGTCTTCGACCGGTTCTACCGGTCGACCGAGTCGCGCACGATGCCCGGCTCCGGCCTCGGCCTCTCGATCGTCCGGCAGGTCGCCGAGCGGCACGGCGGGTCGGTGCGCGCCGGCCGGGCCGAGCCCGAGGGCGGCGCGGCGTTCTGGTTCGGAGCTGCCCGGGACGTCGACCACCGAGGGCGAACCGGCCCGGGAGACGCTCACCTCGCACTGAGGCCGAGCGGCTTCACGGAGAGGTCCCAGAGGCTTCTCAGCGCCGGTTAAGCCTGGTCCCCCATGCTCGAACCATGACCGAGAACACGCCCCCCACCGGACCCGAGACCGGTGACGACACGCTCCGCATGCCCGACCCGGTGACCGGCGTCACGCATCGCTACGAGCAGCCGGCGTTTGCGCCGAGCCAGCCCAGCGGCAGGTTCCCGGCCGGGCAAGGGTCTCGCCGCGGCAGTGCTCGCGGGCGCCCTTGTCGTTGGAGGACTCGGCGGCCTGGCTGGCGCCGCCGGGTACTCCGCACTGGATGACCTCGTCGGGGACGACGCCGGCCAGGCGTCGTCCTCGTCGGGTCCCGACGGCTCCACCCAGACCGCCGTCTCCGACAGCCCGGACATCCCGGCCGCCGACGGCTCGGTCGAGCAGGTCGCCGAGTCCGTGCTGCCCTCGGTCGTGAAGATCAACGTCACCGGCGCGCAGGGCGCCGGCTCCGGCTCCGGCATCATCCTCAGCGAGGACGGCGAGATCCTCACCAACAACCACGTCGTCGAGGTCGCCGAGAGCGGCGGCCGGATCACCGTGAACTTCAACGACGGCACCACGGCGCCGGCCGAGGTCGTCGGCACCGACCCGATGACCGACCTCGCGGTGATCAAGGCCGAGGACGTGTCCGGCCTGACCCCCGCGACGATCGGCGAGTCCGGCCAGCTCGACGTCGGCGAGGACGTCGTCGCCATCGGCTCGCCGTTCGGCCTCGAGGCGACCGTGACCAGCGGCATCGTCAGCGCGCTGAACCGTGCCGGTGTCGGTCGGCGAGGGCGGCACCGGCACCAACACGACGTACCCGGCGATCCAGACCGACGCCGCGATCAACCCCGGCAACTCCGGCGGCCCGCTGGTGAACATGCGCGGCGAGGTGGTCGGCATCAACTCCTCGATCCGCACCGCGGCGAGCGGGCTCGAGCGGCGAGGGCGGCTCGATCGGCCTCGGCTTCGCGATCCCGATCGACAAGGTGCTGCCGATCGTCGACCAGCTCCGCAACGGCGAGACCCCCACCCACGCCCGGCTCGGGGTCTCCGTCACCGACGCGACCAGCGACGACGGCCTGCTCACCGGCGCCGGCGTGCAGGACGGTCGAGCGCCGGCTCCGCCGCCGAGGAGGCCGGCCTGGAGGACGGCGACGTGATCACCAAGGTCGACGACCAGCGTCATCACCGACAGCCGAGTCGCTGGTCGCCACGATCCGCGGCTACCGCCCCGGCGACGAGGTCACCCTGACCGTCGTCCGCGGCGACGGCGACACCGAGACCCTCGACCGTCACGCTCGACAGCGACGAGGGCCAGCCCGCCTCCTGACCTCACCGGCGAGGAGTCACTCCTTCAGGCCTCTCGGCGGCGTGTCGCTGCACGACTGACTCCTCGGCGACAGACTCGCACCCCGAGAAGACCGGCCGGTGCACCTGCGCGAACCCCCGCGCGCGGGTGCACCGGCCTCCTTCGTCTCCGTCAGCCGAGCACCGCGCGCAGCCGGGCGGCCTTCCACGGGTCTCGGCGTACTCCTCGTCCACGTCGGACCGGACGGTGATGCCGCCGCCGGTGCCCAGCGCGTAGCGCCCACTGCCCCTCGTCCGCTCGCGCCACCAGGCTGCGGATCACCACCCCGAGGTCGGCGCGGCCGTCGCCGGAGATCCAGCCGAAGGCGCCGGCGTAGACGCCGCGCGGCGTCGCCTCGACCGCGTCGATGATCTCCATCGTGCGCAGCTTGGGCGCGCCGGTCATCGAGCCGGCCGGGAACAGCGCGCGCAGCGCCGCCACGGTCGTGACGTCGTCGCGCAGCCGGCCGCGGACCGTCGAGACCAGCTGGTGCACCGACGGGTAGGACTCCACCTCCATCAGCGCCGGCACCGTCGACCGTGCCCGGCTCGCAGACCATCGACAGGTCGTTGCGCAGCAGGTCGACGATCATCAGGTTCTCGGCGCGGAACTTCGGGTCGCGTGGCCAGTCGCTCGGCGCTGCGCCTCGTCGTCCTCCTGCGGTCGCGCCGCGCGGGGTGGTGCCCTTGATCGGCTTGGTCTCGAGCCGGCGGTGCCGGTCGACGGTGGCGAAGCGCTCCGGGCTCGAGCTGAGCAGGTGCGACGCCGTGGTGCTGCAGGTAGCCGGCGTACGGCGCCGGGTTGCTCGCCCGCAGCCGGAGGTACGCCGCGACCGGGTCGGCTCGGCGACGGCGACCCGCTCGCGGTAGGTCAGGTTGACCTCGTAGGAGTTGCCGCGGCCGGAGCTCGGCGCTGCACCTCGTCGAACGCCGTCCGCGTACCAGCCGCCGGGCGTCTCGTGGCTGCGCGGATCGTCGCCCGCGTCGGTCACGCCGGGGCGCCTCGGGTGCGCTCGACCGCGGGCGGGTCGCTCGACCGAGCGAGCGGCGTCGCGCACCCGCATCCACACCGCGTCGGGCACGTCGGCCGGGCGCGGCCGGCGCGGGGAGGTCCGGGCGGCAGGCGTAGCCCGAGGTAGCCGACCCAGCTGACACGTCCGGGTCGCCCTCGTCGCGACGCGATCTCCTCCTCGAGCACCTCGAAGATGTCGTCCCCGACCGACGTCGGCTCGGCCGGCCTTGGTGCCGCCGCACCTCGCGGCGCCGGCGTCGTAGGTCAGCGAGACGTCGTCGTCGTCGAGGAAGCCGAGGAACGAGCGCCGTCCCGACCAGGGCCGCGACCCGCCGCCGTCGAGCCAGAACATCCGCTCGTGGCGCGGCCGCGCGCTCGGCGAGCAACGCCTCGGCCGGGTCGACGCCCCCGCTCACGCCAGCGCCAGGAAGTTCGCGACCAGCGCGCCCCGTGCTCGGTCAGCACCGACTCCGGGTGGAACTGCACGCCCCACAGCGGCCTCGTCCGGTGCGCGACGCCCATGACGACCCGCCCCGTCCGGGCCGTCGCACCAGGCCGTCACGGCGAGCGCGTCCGGGACGTCCACCGCGGCCAGCGAGTGGTAGCGCACCGCCTCGAACGGCGACGGGATCCCCGCGAACAGCCCGGTGCCCGTCGTGCGTCACCGCCGCGACCTCGCCGTGCGCCGGCTCGACCTGGCCGACCCGGCCGCCGTACGCCGAGACCAGGCCCTGCATGCCCAGGCAGACGCCGAGCACCGGCACCTGTGACTCGAGCAGCAGCCGTCGGCCGACCGCGAAGTCGCGCTCGTCGTCGGGCGTGCCCGGGCCCGGGCGAGAGCACGACGATGGGTCCAGGAACCCGCCGAGCACCGTCGGCCGCGTCGACCTCGTCGTGCTCGACGACGTCGGGGAGGCCCCGGTCGACCGCGGCGACCAGGTGCACCAGGTTCCAGGTGTAGGAGTCGTAGTGGTCGACGACGAGCACGCGAGGAGTCTCGTGCAGCGACACGCCGGTCAGGCCCGACAAGTGACCCCTCGGCGGTCATGGGGTGCTCATGCCAGCAGCTCGAGGACCAGGTCGTGGATCAGGTCGAAGCCGTTCTCGGTGAGGATCGACTCGGCGTGGAACTGGATGCCGCGGAAGTGCGGACCGCGCGACCAGGTGGACGTCGCCGGTGGCCGGGTCGGCCTCGACCGAGACGCCGGCCGGCAGAGTCGCCGGCGCCTCGCCGGCGTCGCGGCGCGACCCGGCCGACGAACGTGTTGTAGAAGCCGACGACCTCCTCGACCCGGCCGCCGATCTCGACCGAGGACTGGGTGCCCTGGAAGACGATGTCCTTGTAGGCCAGCGGGATGCCGAGCCGGTCGCACAGCACCTGGTGCCCCAGGCACACGGCGAGGAACGGCTGTCCGGACGCCAGCAGCTCGGCCACCGCCGCCCGGCAGCGCGCGCGATCTTGGGGTCGTCGCCGTCGCGCGGGTCGCCCGGTCCGGGCCCGACGATGACGAGGTCGTAGCCGTCGAGCGCGCCGGCGACGTAGTCGCTCGTGGCGGACCACGTCGCTGCTCATGCCGAGCACCGAGAGCACGTGCCGCAGCATGTTGACGAAGTCGTCCTCGCCCGTCGAGGATCACCGCCCGCTTGCCGCGCAGCCTCGGGTCCGGCGGCGCACCGCGCCTGGTCGGTGAGCCAGAACGTCGAGAGCCGCTGGTTGCGGTTGTTCAGCGCGATCAGCACGTCCTCGTCGCTGGCCAGCTCGGCGACGTCGGCGCCCTGCGCGGGCGCGGCGGGTCGCAGGCCGAACGCGGTGAGGATGCCGCCGGCCTTCGCGTGCGTCTCGGCCACCTCGTACGCCGGGTCGGAGTCGCGCACCAGGGTGGCTCCGGCCGTCACCGTGAGCCGGCCGTCGAGGTCGACGTCGGCGGTGCGGATCACGATCGGGCTGTCCGCGGTCGGCGTACCCCTCGGCGTCGCGGCCGAGCAGCGCCAGCGCGGCGCCGTAGTAGCCGCGGCCCCTCGGCTCGTACTGCTTGATCAGCCGGCAGGCGTTCTCCACCGGGCTGCCCGTGACGGTGGCGGCGTACATCGTGTCGCGCAGCACCTCCCGGACGTCGCGGCGGGTGCGGCCGGCCAGCAGGTACTCGGTGTGCACCAGGTGCGTCATCGGCTTGAGGAACGGCCCGAGCACCTGGCCGCCCTCGTGGCAGATGTCGCACATCATCTTCAGCTCCTCGTCGACGACCATGAAGAGCTCGTAGATCTCCTTCTCGTCGGCAGGAACGTCCAGCAGCCGCGCCTGAGGTCCGCGGCGGGCTCCCCGTCCGGGCTGGTGACCGGACGGGCCGGCAGCCGGAACGTGCCGCTGATCGGGTTCATCCGGACGTCGCCGCCGTCCGGGCCGCCGTGCACGCTGACGTGCCGCTCGGGGCTGGCGCCGACCAGGTAGCGGTCGCCGGTGAAGAACAGAAGGTCCAGTAGGCGCCGCGCTCACGCTCGAGCAGCCGCCGGAGCACGGTCAGCGCGCCTCGGGCGTCCCAGTCGCGCGAGCTGCGCCCGGTAGTGCCGGCCGACGACCAGGTTGGCGCCCTCGCCGTTGCCGATCTCGTCGTCGATGATCGCGGCGACGGTCTTGGCGTAGTCGTCGTCGTCGGTCTCGAAGCCGCCCCGGTCGGTGAACTCGACGGGTACGTCGGGCAGCACGGCGAGCAGCTCGGCGACCGGGATCTCCCACTCGTCCTCGACGTCGACCACGACGAGCGGGGCGCCGTCGTCGTGGGCCTCGAAGCCGCGCTCGGCGACCTGGCGGAAGGGTACGGCGACCAGCCGGTCGAACCGACGGCCCGGCTCCGGCGGTCCTTCCTCGAGCGGGATGTCGAGGATCGACTCGGCCACCCACGGCCGGCCGCCCACCAGCCCGATGGTGTCGCGGTCACCGACCCGGGTCGACCGTCGGATCACCGCCCAGGCCTCGTGGCCCATCACCGCGTCGAGTGCGGCCCGGGGGTTGCTCGCGGCATCGGCCATGGCCGGAAGCCTACGACGCGACGTCGCCTCCTCGGCCCGGCGTATCAGGCGCTGACGGTGACCATCCGCTGGGTGGCGCGGGTCAGCACGACGTACAGCGTGGCCCGGCCGGTGGCCGACTCGCGCTCGATCTCGTCGGGCTGCACCACGACGATGCCGTCGAACTCGAGACCCTTGGTGTCGAGCCCGGTGAGCACCGCGATCCGGGCGTCGTTGCGCGCGTCGCCGCGGATGGCGCCCGCGAACTCCGGCCAGGACTCGAGCCAGCCGGTGACCTCGGCGCGCCGGTCGACCGGGACCACGACCGCGATCGTGCCCTCGACTGCCGCCGGCGAGCTCGGTGACCGCCGCACGTACCCCGTCGTGGAGGTCGTCGACCCGGCGCTCCTCCGGCTCGATGCCGGTCGAGCGCACGGCGTTGGGCAGGTCGGCGTCCAGACCCACCCGCTCGGCGTACGCCGCGGCGAAGTCGTAGATCTCCTTGCTGTTGCGGTAGTTCGTCGACAGGTGGAAGTCGTGGCGGGCCTTGTCGCCGAGCGCCTCCTCGCGTGCCGCCGCGGCCTCGGCCGGCACCGGCCAGGAGGACTGCGCCGGGTCGCCGACGATCGTCCAGGTCGCGGTGCGGCCGCGCCGGCCGACCATCCGCCACTGCATCGGGGTCAGGTCCTGCGCCTCGTCGACGAGCACGTGCGCGTAGCCGTCGTCCTCGGTGCGCGTCATGGCCGCGACCGCGGGTGAACTCGCGGTCGGTGACCGTGGTCAGCTCGGGCATGTTCTCGTCGACCAGGTGGGCCAGCGGGTCGTCCTCGTGGGCGTGCTCCGGGGCGTCGCCGAGCAGGTAGCGCAGCTCGTCGAGCAGCGCGACGTCCTCGACCGACCAGTCACCCTGCGGGCGGTCCTCCCACGACTTGCTGAGCAGGGCGAGCTCGTCGTGGCTCGAGCACCCCTCGCCGACCCGGCCGAGCAGCTCGGGGTCGCGCAGCCAGCCGAGCACGTCGGTGGCGTCGAGCGCGCGGCCACCAGTGCGAGCGCGAACTCGACGAAGGCCGAGTCGCCGAGCATCGTGTCGACGAACTCCTCCTTGCCGCGCTCGCGGCCACGCTCGCCGCGGACCTGCCGCCACAGCGCGTCGAGCAGGGTGGCGGCCACGCGCGGGATCTGCCGGTTGCGCTTGCCCTGGGACAGCAGCTGCCGGCGGAGCCGGGCGAGGTCGCGGCCGGAGAGCACGAGCGTGTCGTCGCGGTAGAAGACCCGGAACTCGCGCGGCGCGCCCGGGACCGCCTGGCGGGCGGCTCGCCGCATCAGCTCGGCCATCCGGGCGGCGCCCTTGACGTCGGCGACGGCCGGGGCGTCGTGGCGCGTGCCGCTTCGACGCCGTCGACCACCTCGCCGAGCGACCGCAGCGCGACCGCGGTCTCGCCGAGCGAGGGCAGCACCCGCTCGATGTAGCGCATGAACACGCCGGACGGCCCGACCACGAGCACGCCGCCGGTCTCGTAGCGGCGACGGTCGGAGTAGAGCAGGTACGCCGCGCGGTGCAGCGCGACCACGGTCTTGCCGGTGCCCGGGCCGCCGGTGATCGTGACGACGCCCTTGCTGGGCGCCCGGATCGCGAGGTCCTGCTCGGCCTGGATGGTGGCGACGATCGAGTGCATCGTGCGGTCGCGGGCGCGGGACAGCTGGGCCATCAGGGCGCCCTCGCCGACGACCGGCAGCCCGTCGGCGGCGGGGTGGTCGGGGTCGAGCAGGTCGTCCTCCACGGCGGTCACCCTGGCCCCGGCGCATCGCAGCACGCGTCGTCGTACGACGCCCTGGGGGTCCGCCGCGGTCGCCTGGTAGAACACGGCCGCGGCCGGCGCGCGCCAGTCGACCAGCATCGAGTCGCGGTTCTCGTCACGCAGGCCGATCCGGCCGACGTAGCGCGGACCGTCGCCCTGGGTGATGGAGTCGTCGAGGTCGAGCCGCCCGAACACCAGGCCCTCGTGGGCGGCGTTGAGGGTCGCGATCCGCTTGGCCGCCTGGAACACCATCGCGTCGCGCTCGACGAGACCGCCCTCGTGGCCGAGGCGGCCGCGGCCGTAGCCCTCCTTGGCGAGCGCCTGGGCCTGCTGGGTCGACAGCTCGAGCTGCCGGTAGACGCGGTCGACGAACTCCTGCTCGGAGGCGATCTCCTGCTGGGCTACGTCGTCGCGTGCGACATCGACGGACAAGTCGTTCACCGTTCCTGGGTGCTGCGGGTGTGCGAATCAGGCAAGTCGGTAATCCTACCGCCGTGACCGAGCGCCCTCGCCGGCTTTCCGCGACACGGTTGGGGTGACCGGGGCTCGGATAACCTGCGAGTACACCGTCCGGGTGCTGTGTCGCAGGGAGCCCGCCATGACACCGATGATCCTGCTCCTCCTCGTGGTCGTCGCCGGCGTCGCCGGTTTCTCGATGGGCCGCAACGCCGCCGGCCAGTCCGTGGTCGACGCCGCCGCCCTCGACCGGATGCGACACGAGACCGCCGCCCTGCGGGAGCTGGTGTCCCGGATCAAGGACACCGCCTGGGACCACCGGGAGCTGGACTCCCCGCTCGCCACGATCGTGATCGACGAGATCCGGTCCTACGAGAAGAAGGAGCTCGGCCCCTGAGGGGACCCGTCCCTCCGATGTCGGTATGCGCAGCGTGGTCCCCAGGTCACGGTCGGACTACCGATATCGGTAGCTCGGGGGTGGTCCCCAGATCACGGTTGCGCTACCGATATCGGTGGAGGACGGGGTCAGCGGCCCTTGGCGGTCGCCGCGCGGGCGGCTTCGTAGTGCGCGATGTAGGCGTCGGGCGGCACCCGGCGGATCACCTCGCCGATCACGTCGAGCGGCACCTGGTCGAGCCGCTTGAAGCGCACGCACGACTTGCCCATGTCGAGCTTGAGCCCACGCTCGTCGTACTGCTGCCGGAACCAGTCCTCGAGGCCCTCGTCGGCGTAGACGCCCATGAGGTAGAGCGACATGTAGTTCTTCTGGGAGGCGAGCGCGGCCACGCCGAGCGGTTCCCCGTTGTAGGTCTCGGGATAGTCCTCGAGCGGGATGACCCAGCTGATCATCCCGTAGGCGACCACCTCGTCGTACCCCTCCGGGAGGTGCTCGTTGACCGCGTCGCGCACCGCGCTGATCGCCTCGCGGCGCTCGGGGGGCAGCTCGTCGAGGTACTCCTCGACCAGGGAGGCATCGCTTCTCATGCGCCCAGTATCACGCGGACCTCCGACATCGGTAGTCCTGGCGTGAGCCATGGGTCACGGTAGGACTACCGATATCGGGGGTGGGTCAACCCTTCTTGCGGTTGAGGAAGGCGAGCATCGCGGCCTTCGCCTCGTCGGACCCGAACAGGCGCGCGGACAAGGCAGCGAGATCCGCCCCGTGCGCGTCGATCCGCTCGACCAGGGGCCGGCCGACCAGGGCCTTCGTCTCGCGCAGGCCCTGCGGGTTGCCCTTGGCGAGGGCGGCGCAGATCTCGTCGACCTCGCTGTTGAGCTCGTCCTCGTGCACGGCGAGGGTGACCAGGCCGTGCCGCTCGGCGGCCCGCCCGTCGAACACCTCGCCGGTCAGGAACGTCAGGGCGGCGCCGCGGTCGGTCATCCGCGGCAGCACCGACAGCGAGATCGCGGCGGGCGTCAGGCCGAGCCGGACCTCGGTGAAGGCGTACGTCGCGTCGCTCGCGCTGACCGCGATGTCGGCGGCGGCCACGATGCCGATGCCGCCGGCCCGGACGCTGCCGTGCACCCGCGCGACGACCGGCTTGCCGAGCGTCGCGATGCGGCGCTGCAGGTCGACGAGCACGCCGGCGGCCTTCTCCATGCCCTCACCGCTGGCCTCGGACAGGTCCGCGCCGGAGCAGAACGTGCGGCCCTCCGCCCGGATCAGCACGACCTTCACGTCGTCGTCGGCCTCGGCACGCTCGAGACCGGCGAACAGCTCAGCGACGAGCTGCCTGGACAGCGCGTTGCGGTTGTGCTGGCTGTCGAGCACCAGGCTCGCCACGTGGTCGTCGACGCGGTAGTGGACCAGCTCGTCGTACTCCTCGCTCACGCGTCCTCCCCGACGGCTTCTAGTAGGACTTCGGCAGGCCCAGCGAGTGCATGCCCACGTAGTTCAGGATCATCTCCCGCGTGACGGGCGCGATCCGGCCGGCGCGGGCGGCGACCAGCAGACCGGCCACACCGTACTCCTGGGTGATCCCGTTGCCGCCGTGAGCCTGGACGGCCCGGTCGGCGGCGTCGCAGGCGGCCTCGGCGGCGGCGTACTTCGCCATGTTCGCGGCCTCACCGGCGGCCAGGTCGTCGCCGACGTCGTAGAGCGCGGCCGCCTTCTGGGTCATCAGCCGGGCCAGCTCGATCTCGATCTTCGACTGCGCGAGCGGGTGCGCGAGCCCCTGGTGCGTGCCGATCGGGGCGCCGAAGACCTCGCGCTGCTTGACGTAGGCGACCGCCTTGTCCAGCGCGTATCGGGCGAGACCGGTGGAGAACGACGCCGCCATGATCCGCTCCGGGTTGAGCCCGGCGAAGAGCTGGACGAGTCCGGCGTCCTCGTCGCCGACCAGCGCGTCGGCGGGGAGCTCGCACGTCGTCGATGAACACGGTGAACTGCTGCTCCGGGCTGACGATCTCCATGGCGATCGGCTGGTACTCGAAGCCGTCGGCCCCGGTGGGCACGACGAACAGGCAGGGCTTCAGCCGGCCGGTGCGCGCGTCCTCGGTGCGGGCCACCACCAGCACGTTGTCGGCCTCGTCGACGCCGGAGATGTAGATCTTGCGGCCGTTGAGGACCCAGCCGGACGGGGTACGGCGCGCGGTGGTGGTGATGTTGTGCGAGTTGGTGCCGGCGTCCGGCTCGGTGATCGCGAACGCCATCGTGGCGGTGCCGTCGGCGATCCCGGGCAGCCACCGCTGCTTCTGCTCGGCGGTCCCGAACCTGCTGATGACCGTGCCGCAGATCGCGGGCGAGACCACCATCATCAGCAGCGGACAGCCCTGCGCGGCGAGCTCCTCGCACACGGCCGCCACGTCGCCGATGCCGCCACCGCCTCCGCCGTACTCCTCGGGGATGTTGATCCCGAGGTAGCCGTGCCTGCCGATCTCCAGCCACAGGTCGGTGGTCTTCCCGCCGCTGCGTGCCTGCTGCACGAAGTAGTCGCGGCCGTAGCCGCCGGCGAGCTTGGCCACTGCCTGCCGCAGCGCCCGACGCTCGTCGCTCTCGCTGAACGCGGGCTGCACTGTCTCGGTCATCAGTCCTCTTCCTCCACGACGGCCAGGACGTCCCCGCCGGCGACCTGGTCACCGACGGTCACGTTGATCTCGGACACCACGCCGGCGTGCGGTGCGGTGACGGTGTGCTGCATCTTCATCGCCTCGAGCACGAGCACCGGCTGCCCGGCGTCGACCTCGGCGCCCGGTGCGACGGCGACGCTGACGACCGACCCGGGCATCGGCGCGAGCAGCGAGCCCGACGCGACCTGGTCGGCGGGGTCGACGAAGCGAGGGGTACGCCGGAACGCGACGTGCCCGGCGACGGAGTCGACGTCGACGGACCGCTCCGTCACCGCGACCTCGCAGCGGTGCCGCACGCCCTGGCGCTCGACGACGACCACCGTCGGGGCCGCGGCGACGACGGTCATGGTGCCGTCGGCCGAGGAGTACCCCCCGCGGCCGCCGAGCCACGGCACGACGACCTCTGCGCCCCGGTGGTCGAACCGGGTCGTGTGCGGTGCGGACACCACGTTGCGCCAGCCGACGGGTACGCCGCGCTGCACGGTGCGGGTAGCGGCGCCGTGCTCGGCGAGCGCGACGGCCGCGGCGAAGGCGCTCAGCGACACGTGGTCCGGGTCGGTCTCGTGGTCGACCAGCCGGTGCCGGTCGAGGAAGTCGGTGCTCACGTCGCCGGCGGCGAAGGCGTCGGACCGCAGCACGCGGAGCAGCAGGTCGCGGTTGGTGGCCACGCCGTGGATCCGGGCGCCGGCCAGCGCACTGGCGAGCAGCCGGACGGCGTCGCCGCGAGTCGCCGCGTGCGCGATCACCTTGGCCAGCATCGCGTCGTAGTGCGTCGTCACGGTGCTGCCCGCGACGTACCCGGCATCCACCCGCACGCCCGGCAGCAGCGGGATGTCGAACCCGGTCAGCACCCCGCTCTGCGGCTGCCAGTCACGGGCCGGGTCCTCGGCGTACAGCCGCACCTCCACCGCATGCCCGCGAGGAGTCAGAACTTCAGGGCTCTCGCCGGCGGGTCGCCGCACGAGTGCCTGTCCTGAGGAGCGAACGGAGTGAGTGTCTCGAAGGGACCCCTCGGCGACGCGGAGCTGCTGCTCGACCAGGTCGACACCGTGCACCAGCTCGGTGACCGGGTGCTCGACCTGCAGCCGGGTGTTCATCTCCAGGAACCAGAACCGCTCGTCGGCCGGGTCGAGCAGGAACTCGACGGTGCCGGCGCCGCGGTAGCCGATCGCCTCGGCCGCGGCGCGGGCCGCGTCGTGGAGCGCGCGGCGCGTCACGTCGGTGAGGCCCGGCGCGGGCGCCTCCTCGACGATCTTCTGGTGGCGTCGCTGCACGGAGCAGTCCCGGTCGCCGAGGACGACGACTCCCCCGACATCCCCGACGACCTGCACCTCGACGTGCCGGCCGTGCTCGACGAAGCGCTCGACGAAGACCGTCCCGTCGCCGAACGCCGAGAGCGCCTCGGCCGACGCCGCCTCGACCGCGGCGGGCAGGGCGGCCAGGTCGCGCACGACCCTCATGCCGCGCCCACCTCCGCCCGCGGACGCCTTGACGAGCACCGGCAGGTCGGCACCGGAGACGGCCGCCGGGTCGAGGTCGGTGAGGAGGGGGACGCCGGCGTCGGCCATCCGCTTCTTGGCCTCGACCTTCGAGCCCATCAGCTCGATCGACTCGGGATCCGGGCCGACCCAGGTGAGACCGGCGTCGATGACAGCGCGGGCGAAGGCGGCGTTCTCGGACAGGAAGCCGTAGCCGGGGTGCACGGCGTCCGCCCCCGCCGCGTGCGCGGCCTCGACCAGGAGGTCGGCGCGCAGGTAGGTGTCCGCGGGGCTGTCGCCCGGGAGGCGTACGGCGAGGTCTGCCTCGGCGACGTAGGGCAGGTCGGCGTCGGCGTCGGAGTGCACGGCGACGGTGCCGATGCCGAGGCGGCGGCAGGTGGCAAAGACGCGACGAGGCGATCTCGCCGCGGTTGGCGACGAGCAGTCTCCTGATGGTCACGATCTCCCTCTCCTGGCAGGTCTCGACGAGCTCGACCACCGGGCTACATCCGGAAGACACCGAAGCGGTCGGTGCCCTCGATCGGTGCGTTCTCGATGACGGACAGGCAGATGCCGAGGACGGTGCGGGTGTCGCGCGGGTCGATCACGCCGTCGTCGTACACCATCCCGGACAGGAAGAACGGCAGGCTCTGCTCCTCGACCGACTGCTCGACGAAGGCCCGCATCTGCGCGTCGCCCTCGTCGTCGTACGGCTTGCCCTTCGCCTCCGCCGCCTGGCGCGCGACGATCGACAGCACGCCGGCGAGCTGGGCCGGCCCCATCACCGCGGACTTCGCCGAGGGCCAGGTGAAGAGGAAGCGCGGGTCGTAGGCGCGGCCGCACATGCCGTAGTTGCCGGCGCCGTACGACGCGCCCATCATGATCGAGATGTGCGGCACGGTGGAGTTGCTGACCGCGTTGATCATCATCGCGCCGTGCTTGATGATCCCGCCCTGCTCGTACTCCTTGCCGACCATGTAGCCGGTGGTGTTGTGCAGGAACAGCAGGGGTACGTCGATCTGGTTGGCGAGCTGGATGAACTGCGCCGCCTTCTGCGACTCCTCGCTGAACAGCACGCCCTGGGCGTTGGCGAGGATGCCGATCTGGCGACCGTGCAGCCGGGCCCAGCCGGTGACCAGCGACGGGCCGTAGAGCGGCTTGAACTCGTCGAACGCGACCTCGTTGCCGGGACCGGCGCCGTCGCAGATGCGCGCGATCACCTCGCGTGGGTCGAACGGCTCCTTCAGGTCCTCGGGGATCAGGTCGAGCAGCTCCTCCGGGTCGGCGTCCGGCTCGGCCCAACTCAAGCCCGCCGAGACCACCGCCTTGCGCCAGTTGAGCCGGGCCACGATCCGCCGGCCGATCCGGATCGCGTCGGGCTCGTCGACCGCGAGGTAGTCGGCGAGCCCGGACGTGCGCGCATGCATCTCGGCACCGCCGAGCGACTCGTCGTCGGACTCCTCCCCGGTCGCCATCTTGACCAGCGGCGGACCGCCGAGGAACACCTTCGCCTGCTCCTTGACCATCACGACGTAGTCGCTCATGCCCGGCACGTAGGCGCCGCCCGCCGTGGAGTTGCCGAACACCAGCGCGATCGTCGGGCGTCTTCTCCGCTGACGCCTGGGTCAGGCCTCGGAACAGGGCACCGCCCGGGATGAAGATCTCCTTCTGGGTGGGCAGGTCCGCGCCGCCGGACTCCACCAGGTTGATGCTGGGCAGCCGGTTCTCGCGGGCGATCTGCGCCGCGCGTTGCACCTTCTTCAGCGTCCACGGGTTGCTCGCGCCGCCGCGCACGGTCGGGTCGTTGGCGATCACCATGCACTCGACGCCCTCCACGACGCCGATGCCGGTCACCACCGACGCGCCGACCGCGAAGTCGGACCCCCAGGCCGCGAGCGGGGACAGCTCGAGGAATGCCGAGCCCTCGTCGACGAGCAGCTCGATGCGCTCCCGGGCGGTGAGCCTGCCGCGGCTGCGGTGTCGCTCGACGTACTTCTCACCGCCGCCGGCGACCGCCTTGGCGTGCTCGGCGTCGAGGGCGGCCAGCTTCTCGAGCATCGCGGTCCGGTTGCTCATGACCCGGCCTCCGCTGCTTGCGGTTTGGTCCCCAACGACAGGTTTCCGGGCTCGCGACGTGTCGTTGGGGACCAATCGGCGTACCCCAGGAGCTTCGCGTTCAGGTCGGTCAGCACCTCGGTCGCTCCTCCTCCGATTCCGAGGATCCGGGCGTCGCGGTAGTGCCGCTCGACCTCGGTCCCGTGCATGTAGCCGCTGCCGCCGAACAGCTGGACTGCCTGGCTGACCACCCACTCCGCGCACTCGACGGCGGTCGCCTTCGCGTGCAGCGCCTCGGCGAGCGGGTCCTGCCCGTCGACGAAGCGGCGCGCGACCTCGCGGGTGTAGGTGCGTGCAACGTCGACGCGACGGTGCATCTCGACGAGACGGTGCCGCACCACCTGGTTGGCGAGCAGCGGGCGGCCGAACGTCTCCCGTTCGCGGCAGTACGACGCGGCGAGGTCGAGCGCCCGCTGGGCGATCCCGTACCCGTGCGCGGCGAGCGCGAGCCGCTCGACCACGAACGCCTGCGCGATCTGCGCGAACCCGGAGTCCTCCTCGCCGACGAGGTTGGCGGCCGGCACCCGCACGTCGGTGAACGACAGCTCGGCGGTGTCGGAGCAGTGCCAGCCCATCTTCGACAGCGAGCGCGTCACCTCGAAGCCGGGCGTCCCCTTCTCGACGCACCAGCAGGCTGATCCCGCCGTAGCCCGGGCCGCCGGTGCGCACCGCCGTGGTCACGAAGTCGGCGCGCACCCCGGAGGTGATGAACGTCTTGGCGCCGTCGACGACGTAGGCGCCGCCCTCGCGTCGGGCGGTGGTGCGCAGGTTGGCGACGTCGGACCCGCCGCCCGGCTCGGTGATCGCCAGCGCGCCGATCGCCTCACCGGCCAGGGTCGGCCGCACGAAGCGGTCGATCAGGTCGGCGTTGCCCGACGCGATGATGTGCGGCAGCGCGATGCCGCCGGTGAACAGCGCGGCGAGCAGCCCACTCGACGCGCCGGCATCGGTGAACGCCTCCGACACCGCGAGCGCGTCGAGGAACGTGCCGCCGACTGCCGCCGTACTCCTCCGGGACGCCGAGCCCGAGCAGCCCGAGCTTGGCGGCCTTGACGTGCAGGTCGCGCGGGACCTCCCCGGCGTCCTCCCACTGCTGCAGGTGCGGGGCGATCTCGCTGCGCACGAAGGCCCGCGCCGTCTCGCGCAGCGCCTCCTGCTCCGCGGTCCAGAACGCACTCACAGCAGCACCTCCGGGATGTCGAGGTGCCGTGACCGCAGCCACTCGCCCAGCGCCTTGGCCTGCGGGTCGAACCGGCTCGACGCCGCGACCCCGTCGCCGAGCAGGCCGTGCAGCACCACGTTGACGCCGCCGAGGTTGGGCAGCGGGTGCACCTCGACGTCGAGCTCCGCGGCCTCCGGCACCAGCCGTCGTACGACGTCGGGGGTGACCGTCGCGAGCAGCCAGGCCACCCGGTCCGGGCGGTGGGCGGCGTCGATCGCCCACAGCCCGACGTTCGCGTCGCCGCCCTTGTCGCCGGAGCGGGCGTGCGCGACGAGCCCTAGCGGTACCCGTCTCGCCGGTCCGCCCGGGACGTCGGCCGTCGGCACCCGGTCGCCCGCCGGGCGAGGGGTCCCTTCGAGACACTCACTCCGTTCGCTCCTCAGGACAGGCACCTGTGCAGGGACACGCCGGTGAGGGGCCTGAGTTTCTGACTCCTCGCCGGGCGGGCCGGTGACGAAGGTGACGCTCGGGGCGACGGCGTCGCGGGGGACGTAGGCGGGGCGGTAGACGGCGTAGGGGGTCGCGGGGGCGGGCGGGGCGGTGAGGGTGAAGCCGGGGTAGGAGGCGAGGGCGAGCTCCACGAGCGGGGCGGTGAACCCCTTGCCGACGACGGCCGGGTCGGCGTCGCGCACGGTCACCCGGAGCCGGCAGGAGGCGGCCTCCTGGGTGTCGGCGTCGGCGTGCTCGGTGCGGGCGAGCGACCACTCCAGGTCGGCCGGCCGACGGCCCTCGAGCGCGGTCTCGACCTGCGTCTTGACCCATGCGGCCTTGGCGTCGATGTCGAGCCCGGTCAGCACCAGCTCGGCGGTGTTGCGGTGGCCGCCGAGGAAGTTCAGGCACACCTTCAGCGTCTCGGGCGGCGCGGAGCCGCGCACGCCCGAGACCCGCACGCGGTCGGGACCGTCGTCGTCGAGCCGGATGCTGTCGAGGTGGGTGCTGACGTCGGGGCCGAGGTAGGTCGGACCCTGCACCTCGTACATCAGCTGCGCCGTCACCGTGTCGACGGTGACCGCGCCGCCGGTGCCCGCGTGCTTGGTGATGACGCAGGAGCCGTCGGCCTCGATCTCGGCGACCGGGAAGCCGAGCGGCCGGGTCCCGGCGGGCGGGACCAGGGCGCGGAAGCCGGAGAAGTTGCCGCCCGTCGCCTGGGTGCCGCACTCGAGGACGTGCCCGGCGACGGTGGCCCCGGCCAGCGCGTCGTACTCCGTCGGCGCCCCAGCCGAAGTGCGCCATCGCCGGCCCGACGACGACGGAGGCGTCGGTGACCCGGCCGGTGACCACGACGTCCGCGCCCGCGACGAGCGCCTCCGCGATCGCCCCTGCGCCGAGGTAGGCGTTGGCCGTCAGCGGCCGGCCGAACCGGTCGTCGACCAGCCCGAGGTCGTCGATCCGCGAGCGCAGGTCGTCGCCGCTGCACGTACGCGACCGCCGGCGACAGCCCGAGCCCCTTCGCGACCTCGGCGACCCGTTCGGCGAGACCAGCGTGGGTTCAGGCCGCCGGCGTTGGCGACGATGCGCGACCCCCCGCTCCAGCGCGAGCCCGAGGCAGTCCTCGAGCCTGGCGCACGAACGTGCGGGCGTAGCCGAGCGTCGGGTCCTTCAGCTGGTCCCGGCCGAGGATCAGCATCGTGAGCTCGGCGAGGTAGTCGCCGGTGAGCACGTCGAGGTCCGGCCCCGTCGCGGGCTCCAGCATCTCGCGCATGGCGGAGAGCCGGTCGCCGTAGAAGCCGCTGCAGTTCCCGATCCGGAGCGTCATCGGGCGTCCCGCCGGTCGGCACGGGGCGGCCTGCCCTCGCCGGCTGGGCCCGGCGAACGCCTGGGCGATGTCCAGCCACCGGTCGGCGTCGGGGCCGACCGCGACCAGGTCGGTGTCGGCGCGGTTGATGCGCTGGGTGACGAGCAGCGCGAAGTCGTACGCCGAACCGCGCACCGACTGCGCCGCGTCGGCCGGACCGTCCTCGTGCACCCCGCCGCCGGGCAGGACGAGGGCGACGTGGATCGGCTCGCTCGGCGGCTCGAGGCCGCGGCCGGCGAACGCGAACCCGCGGGTGCGCACCCCGAGGTGCACGACGTGACGCACCCGGTCGGTGCGGGGCAGCTCGACGCCGAGCGCGTCGGCGACGTCGCGCCCGTGCGCCCAGGTCTCCATGAACCGCGCCGTCGCCATCGAGGTCGGGCTCATCGGCGGGCCGTACCAGGGGATCCTCTCCCCGTTCGGGTAGTCCCGCAGCGTCTTCTCCAGCTCGGCCCGCGCGGTGCGCCACCGCTGCAGCAGCTCGTCGCGCGGGGCCGCGGCACCTCGGGCGGCCTCGACGTCGACGAACCCGTCGGGGTCGGCGAGCGCGGCCAGCACGGTGGCGTCCCACGCCTCCTTGTCGGTGGCCGCCTTGACCGCGGACTCGTCGGTCCAGGCCAGGTGCGCGATCTGGTGCGCGACGTCCCAGCCGGCCGCCGGCGTCGGCGTACGCCAGCCGCTGGTGTCGCCGTCGTCGAGTCCGGCCACCAGCGCCTCGAGCTGGTCGCCCTCGGCCCGCAGGTCGGCGAGCACCTCCTCCAGCCTGCTCATCCACGGCTCCTCGAACGATTCGTCTGCGACCTTTGGGGTGATTCACGGAGGGCCGTCGCAGACGAGTCCCGACCTCGACCGCCGGACAACCGGCTGTCCAGCACCTGGGCCCACTCGTCGAGGATCCGGCCACGTCGTGCGGCGTCGTCGGTGATCGTGTTGGCCAGCCCGAGCCCGCGGACCAGGTCGAGGGTGGCCTGCACGAGCTCGCGCATGCCCGGCTGCGACTCGTCGACACCGAGGAGCTCCACGGTGTAGCGGTGCGTCTCCCGGCCGATCCGCTGCTCGAGCGGCCCGACGGCCTGGTGCAGCGCGGGGTCGGTGCGGGCGGCGACCCACAGCTCGAGCGCGGCGGTGAACACCGGGCTGGTGAAGTGGTCGGCGAGGACGCCGAGCACGGCACGGGTACGACGCCGGCCCGTGGGCAGCCCGTCGGCGGCCGCGCGCAGCTCGGCCCCCCGGGCCTCCGAGAGGTGCTCGACGGCGGCCAGCACGAGGGCGCTCTTGCTCGGGAAGTGGTGCAGCTGCGCGCCGCGGCTCACCCCGGCCCGCTCCGACACGAGCGTGGTCGACGTGCCGCTCCAGCCGCGTTCGACCAGGCACTCGACCGTCGCGTCGAGGAGGCGCTGCCGCATGGCCCGGCTGCGCTCACCCTGCGGGGTGCGGCCGTTGGCCTGGGCGGTGGTCACCGGGCCATCCTGATCGCCCCGGAAACAAACAGTCAAGCCTGACTGTTTTGTCGCGTCTGCGCAGCGCGCCGGAATCCCGCTCGACCGCCGTCGGCGCCGGGTGTCACGATGACCCGGTGTCGACGGCATTCCGGGAGGCGACCCCGGACGACCTGGCCGCGCTCCGCGACCTCGAGCGCGAGGCCAACCTGGCCGCGCTCGGTCACGTGTTCCCGCCCGAGCGGTACCCGTTCCCCGACGACGCGGTGCTCGCGCGGTGGAGCCTCGTGCTCGACGACCCCTCGGTGACGGTGCTCGTCGCTCCGGCGCCAGACGGCAACACCCTGCTGGTGTTCGCGGCGTACGACGACAGCACCCTGCGGCACCTCGCGGTGCACCCCGACCACTGGGGCAACGGCCTCGCGTCGACCGCGATCGAGACCGTGCTGCGGGCGCTGGACCGGCGCGGCTGCACGACCGCCTCGTTGTGGTGCCTGGAGGACAACCACCGGGCCCGCCGGCTCTACGAGCACCTCGGCTGGCGCCCCGAGCCCGAGCGCCGCGAGGCGCCGTGGCCGCCGCACCCGACCGAGATGCGCTACACCCGTCCGGTCGGCAGCTCGCCATGACCGTGACCGCCGGGGGTTGCCAGGGCACGGGTGAGCCGTTCATCCGAGCCGGCACGCCCGCGGGCCGGTGGGTCCTGCTCGCCGCGATCCTCGGCTCCGGCATCGCCATCCTCGACGGCTCGGTCGTCAACGTCGCGCTGCCGGCGATCGGTGCCGACCTCGGCGCGGAGATGGCACAGCTGCAGTGGGTGGTCAACGCCTACCTGCTCACGCTCGCCTCGCTGATCCTCGTCGGCGGCGGCCTCGGCGACCGGTGGGGGCGTCGCCGCGTGTTCCTGATCGGGATCGCCTGGTTCGGCGCCGCGTCCCTGCTCTGCGCGGTCGCCCAGACCGCCGACCAGCTGGTGCTGGCGCGCCTGGCCCAGGGAGTCGGCGGCGCGCTGCTCACGCCGGGGAGCCTCGCGATCATCCAGGCGTCGTTCGCGCCGCAGGACCGCGGCAAGGTGATCGGCCAGTGGGCCGGCCTCGGCGGCGTCGCCGCGGCCGTGGGGCCGGTGCTCGGCGGCTGGGTGGTGGAGGTCTCCACCTGGCGCTGGATCTTCCTGGTCAACGTCCCGATCGCGGCGCTCATCGTGTACGTCGGGGCGCGGCACGTCCCGGAGAGCCTCGACCCCGACGCGCCCCACGGCTACGACGTGACCGGCTCGGCGCTCGGGGTGCTCGGCCTGGGCGGGGTGACCTTCGCCCTGATCGAGGTCGTCCTCGCCCTACGCGGTGTGGTTCGGGGTCGGCGGCGCCGTCGCGCTCGCGGGGTTCCTGCTCGTGGAGTCGCGCAGCCCGCACCCGCTGATGCCGCTGCACCTGTTCCGGTCCCGGATGTTCAGCGTGGCCAACGCGATGACGCTGCTCGTCTACGGCGCGCTCGGCGCGATGACGTTCTTCCTGGTGCTGCAGCTGCAGGTGGTCGCCGGCTACACGCCGTGGCAGGCCGGCTTCGCCACGCTGCCGATCACCCTGTTCATGCTGTTCGGTTCCTCCAAGTCGGGCGAGCTCGCCGCGCGCATCGGCCCGCGGCTGCAGATGTCGCTGGGTCCGGTGGTCTGCGGCGTCGGCGCGCTGATGCTGGTGCCGCCTCGGGGCCGACGCGAGCTACTGGCTCGACGTGCTGCCGGGCATGTCCGTGTTCTCGCTGGGGCTCGTCGCGCTCGTGGCGCCGTTGACCACGAGCGTGCTGGCGGCCGCGCCCGACCGGTTCGCCGGCGTCGCCAGCGGCATCAACAACGCCGTCGCCCGCACCGGCTCGCTGCTCGCGGTCGCGGCGCTGCCCGCCCTGGTCGGGCTCTCCGGCGCGGACTACGCCCGGCCCGAGGTGTTCGAGGCCGGCTACCGCAGCGCGATGCTGGTCTCCGCGGCCCTGCTCGTCGCCGGCGGGGTGATCACCTTCGTCGGGCTCGGGCGAACGACCGGAGTCGCCCGGCAGCCGTCGCCGGCTGCCCCGTAGACCGCGCCGTAGCCCGCGCCGCGACCCGGGCCCGTCCGGCGCCCGCGCTCCCGGGCGATCTCGGAGCGGTAGCTTGTGGAAGTCCACCTCGATGGTGTGCCGCTTCGACGCGACGAACCGCTTGCGCGGATCGCCTCGTCGTACTGCCTGATCTGACGGCGCATCTCGTCGTACGTCGGCAGCGCCGCCTCGCCGGTGACCAGGTCGGCCACCCAGTCCGACTGCGCCTCGGCGAGCGGCATGATCGCGCCGATCGGCTGGATCAGCCCGACGAAGTACAGCCCGGGGTGGTCGGGGTCCACCACGCGGCGGTAGAGGTCGACGTGGTTGTCGGCGCGCGCGCACGACGCGTTGGTCGAGGAACGGGAAGCTCACCTTGTAGCCGGTGCAGTAGACGACGACGTCGACCTCGTGGGCGGACCCGTCGACGAAGAAGACCTTCGAGCCCTCGAAGCGGTCGATGTTGGGCAGCACGGTGAGGTCGCCGTGGCCGAGCCGGGTGAGCAGGTCGTCGCTGACCGTCGGGTGTGCGTGCAGCACCGCGTGGTCGGGCTGGGGCAGGCCGTAGTCGGTGACCCTGCCCTGGGTGACCCGCAGCATCGCGGCCAGCGTCGGCCTGCTGGACGACCGTCGGCATCCGCGCGAGCGGGCCGTCGGTGAGGTGGTCGGTCGGCACGCCGAACACGAACTTCGGCACGATGTGCGCGCCGCGTCGCATCGCGAGGTAGGTGCGCTCCGCGACCCGCGACGACTCGACCGCGATGTCGGTGGCGGAGTTGCCGATGCCGAGCACCAGCACGCGCTTGCCGGCGAACATGTCGGGCGTCTTGTAGTAGTGCGCGTGGATCTGCGCGCCGGGGAAGTCCTCCGCTCCCGGGAACGACGGCTCCGGCCAGCGCGGGTCCCAGTGGTGGCCGTTGGCGACGACGACGTGCGCGTAGCGGCGGGTCTCCGGCTCGGACCACTCACCGTGCTCGTTGCGGCCCCGGACGGTGACGTCGTACGCGAACTCGGCGAGCGGCTCCACCTTGACGACCTCGGTGCGGAACCGGATCCGGTCGCGCAGGCCGAAGTGGTCCACGAAGTCGTCGAAGTACTGCGCGATCTGCCAGTGGCTCGGGTAGTCCGGCAGGTCCTCGGGCATCGGGTAGGCGGCGTACTCCATCAGCTGCCGCGAGGTGTTGATGTGCAGGGAGCGGTACGCCGAGGACAGGCCGTTGTCGTTGCCGTAACGCCAGTTGCCGCCGACTCTCGCTGCCGATCTCGTAGCAGTCGACGTCGACGCCGCGCGCGGTGAGGACCTGGGCGGCGGTGATGCCCGACGAGCCGGCTCCGATGATGCAGACCGGCTCGGACATGCGGGCTCCCTGGGTGCGCGGACGGACGATTCCCCAGGGTGCCAGAACTGGTTCTAGGGGAACAGGTCCGGTGCGTATCCTGCGGGCGTGCCGTTCCCCTCCCCGCCCTGGCAGCTGTCCGCGCAGATGTGGCTCTCGGTGTTCCGCGTCGGCGAGACGGGTCGACCCGACCGGCCGCCGGGTGTGTACGGCGCGGCGTTCGTCTCCTACGAGGAGCCGGGGCCGCTCACCTACCGCGAGCTCGTCGTCGCGCGACTGCTCGACGCGCGCCGTCGGCGGCTGCGGATCACCGACATCTGGGTGGACTCCGCGACCTCCCGCGACGGCGGCCGGGTGCTGTGGGCGATCCCCAAGGACCTCGCCGACCTCGACCTGGAGGAGACCCGGGTCGGGCCGACGTCGCACACGTCGTTCGCCGCGCGGGTCGCCGGGACGGAGGTGGCGTCCGGCCAGTTCGCCGGTGCGCCGGGTGCCGCGCTGCTGCGCACGCCGTTCGGTGCCACCACGTCGCAGCTCCGCGAGTCGGGCGAGGAGGTCGTCACGCCGATCCGTGGCAGCGCGAGGACGCTCCCGGCCCTGGGCTCCTGGGACTTCGCCGCCGACGGGCCGCTCGGGTTCCTGCACGGGCGCCGGCCGGTCGTGTCGTTCCGGCTGTCCGACGTACGGCTCAGGTTCGGGTGATCCGGCCGAACCCCTCCCCGTGTAACGCGGGGTTATGGACGCTCAACAACCGGCGCGACCTCTGTTGAGCGTCCATAACCCCGCGTTACAGCGGGTCGGGGTGGCGCAACGTCAGGCGGCCGCCGGCACGCGGTCCTGGCCGGCCGGCACCGGGTCCGGCGTACGACGGCCCGGCAGCGCCAGCCGACAGATCTTCCGCGCCACGCTGCCGAGCTGACGCGACAAGCGGGCCGGTGTTGTAGGCGAGGCCGTACTTCTCGCAGATCGCCTTCACCTCGGGCGCGATCATCGGGTAGCGCCGCGCGGGGATGTCGGGGAACAGGTGGTGCTCGATCTGGTGCGACAGGTTGCCGGTGAGCACGTGGAACAGCCTGCCGCCGGTGATGTTGGCGGAGCCGAGCAGCTGCCGGACGTACCAGCGCCCGCGCGTCTCGTCCTCGGTCTCCTCCTCGGTGAAGGTCGCGACCCCGGCCGGGAAGTGGCCGCAGAAGATGATGCCGAACGCCCACACGTTGCGGACCAGGTTGGCCGCTGCGTTGCCGACCAGCGTGGGCACGAACAGCGGCCCGGTCAGCGCCGGGAACAGCACGTAGTCCTTGAGCGTCTGGTTGCGCACCTTGCGGATCATCCCGCGGTGCAGGTGCTTGGTGTCGGCCCAGGTGCGCCGGCCGGCCGCGATCTCCTCGATCTCCAGGTCGTGCAGCAGCACCCCCCACTCGAAGAACAGCATGAGCAGCGTGGCGTAGAGCGGGTTGCCGAGGTAGTACGGCCGCCACTCCTGGTCCTCGTCCATCCGCAGCACGCCGTAGCCGATGTCGCGGTCCTTGCCGAGGATGTTCGTGTAGGTGTGGTGGATGTAGTTGTGCGAGTACTTCCACTGCTCGCTCGGGCACATGGTGTCCCACTCGTACATCCTGGAGTTCAGCGCCGGGTCGCCCATCCAGTCGTACTGGCCGTGCATGACGTTGTGGCCGATCTCCATGTTGTCGAGGATCTTGCTGATGCTCAGCGCGGCGACGGCGAGCGGCCACGCCGGCGGCAGGTAGAACAGCGCCCGGCCCGCGACCTCGAAGGTGCGCTGGGCCTTGACGACCTTGCGGATGTACGCCGCGTCCTCCTCGCCGAGGCTCTCGACGAGGCGGGTGCGCAGCGCATCCATCTCGGCGCCGAACTCCTCGATCTGCTCGGCGGTGAGGGTGACGTGCGTGGACGGTGTGGACGATGTCGTGGTCATGGTGGGTCCTCCTGTCGGAGTGCGGGAAGGTCAGAGCTCGACGGCGCAGTCGCCGACGGGCTGGTTGACGCAGATCTGGATGTCCTCGTCGGGCAGCGCGGACTCGGCGCCGGTGACGACGTTGCGCACGGTGCCCTCGCTCTTGCGTGCGGTGCACGTGAAGCAGATGCCCATGCGGCAGCCGTACTCCGGCGTCAGGCCGGCCGCCTCGGCCTGCTCGAGCAGGGTGGCACCGGTGTTCGCGGCGACGGTCCCGCTGCGCGAGAACGACACGTCGCCCTCCGCGTCACCGGTCGAGAGCGTGGGCGTCTTGAAGTACTCCAGGCGCAGCCGGTCGGAGCCGTCGTACGCCGCCCGGACGGCCTCCATCAGCCGGGCCGGGCCGCAGGCGTAGGTGAGCACGTCGCGGTAGCCCGGGACGAGCCTCTCGAGGTACGCCGGGCTGAGGTACGGGTCGCCGGCGCCGGGGTGCAGCACGTGCACGTCCACGCCGTACCCCGAGCGCCGCACGGTCTCGAGCTCCTCGGCGAAGATCTGGTGCTCGGGGCCGCGCGCGTAGTGCAGGAACGTGACCCGGCCCCGGTGGGTGCGGCGCTGCAGGCTGCGCAGCATCGACATGACCGGCGTGATGCCGGAGCCGCCGGAGATCATCAGCACGTGGTCGGGCACGTGGTGCGGCAGGACGAAGTCGCCCTCGGCCTGCGAGAGGTGCACGACCTGCCCGGGTGGCGCGGCGGCCAGGTAGCGGGTGACGACCCCGTCGGGGTTGGCCCGCATCGTGATCGTGAACCGGTCACCCGGACCGGAGTCGGGGCTGGAGACGGTGAACACCCGGGTGCTGCGCCGCCCGCCGGGCACCTCGACGCCGAGCCGCACGTGCTGGCCGGCGGTGTGACCGCGCCAGGTCCAGGTCGGCTCGAGCGTCAGGGTGACCACGGGCGGGTGGCCGGGAACGTCGACCTCGCGGTGCACGTCGACGATGCGGGCGCGCACGTCGTGCGCGGCCCACATCGGGTTCACCTGCTCGAGGTAGCGGTCCACCCCGTGCGGCGACGTGAGCGCGGCCAGCACCGGGGACCGGAGGAGTGTCTGGGTGATGCTCATTCAGGTCATTCCTTTCAGTGAACAACCGTGCACTCAAACCGTGTCATCCGTACCGTCGGTATGTCAACGTGTCCCACGCCACCCCGCGGCGACAGACCCGCCGACACGTACGTGTCGGCCGACCGAACACCGCGTGTCGAGCCGCCATCGCCTGACACTCGGCGGGTCAGAGGTACGGGCGTGCACCCGGCTAGGCTGCGGGGGTGGCCGAGCAGGCGGTAGGACAGGGGCCGGCGGAGACCCGCGGCGCCCGCAAGGAGCGCACCCGGCGGGCGATCCTCGACGCCACCCTGGCCGCCGCGGGCGAGGGCAGCCTGTCGACGGTGTCGTTGCGGCGGGTGGCCCGGGAGGCCGGGATCGTGCCGACCGGCTTCTACCGGCACTTCTCCTCCCTCGAGGAGGTGGGGCTCACCCTGGTCGACGAGTCGTTCGCTTCGCTGCGTCACATGCTGCGCGACGTGCGGAAGGGCAGCCCGGACCTCTCCGACGTGATCCGGAGCTCGGTGGCGATCCTCGTCGAGCACGCGCACCGGCAGGAGGCGCACTTCCGGTTCATCGCCCGCGAGCGGGTCAGCGGACCACGGGAGGTGCGGACGGCCATCCGGCACGGGCTCGAGCTGTTCGAGCGCGAGCTGGCGACCGACCTGGCCCGGCTGCCCCGCTCGGCCTCGTGGTCCTCGGAGGACCTGCGCGTGATGGCCGACCTGATCGTCACCGTGATGGTCTCCACCGCCGAAGCCGTGCTCGACGCGCCCGCCGGGCGTCCGGAGACCGAGCGCGAGATCGTCCGCACGGCCGAGCTGCAGCTGCGGATGATCGTCGTCGGCGCCGCCAACTGGCGCTCCCGCGAGTGAGCCGGGGCCGGCGGCCCGTGGCCGCCGGTCCGAAGGGGGTGCCTACGGTCCGGTCAGGCGTTCTGCCAGAGGCCGACGGCGTTGCCCTCGGGGTCGCGGAAGTACGCCGAGAAGCCCATGTCGCCGACGGGGGTCTTGGTCAGCAGCGTGGCGCCGCCGAGGCTCTCGATCTTCTTCAGCGCCTCGTCGATGTCCTCGACGTCGATCACCACGGTCGGGGCCGTGAACGAGTCACCGCGCTGGGCCATCCCGCCGTTGACGAACCCCGGCTCGGTCGGCCCCGCGTCCTCGGTGGGGCCGGTCGAGACCATCGTGTAGTCCATCTCCGGCATCTCCGACACGTCCCACCCGAAGGCCTCGCTGTAGAAGGCCCGGGCCCGGTTGCCGTCGTCGAAGGGGATCTCGAAGTGCACCACGCGTCCGCTCATGGCTTTTCGGGGTCCCCGCGGAAGTGTGAGCGAAGCGAGCAGTTTCGTGGGGTGTTCATGCTTTCGACTATCCCATCAGCCGACGGGCCAGCGGAAGCGGCAGATGACGCAACGCGAAGGCGACCGGCACCCAGGGCCAGGGCGGCACGTACGCCCGCGGCTTCTCCTTCTCCACCGCCTCCACGATCGCCGCCACACCCTTCTCGGTCGGCACGATGAACGGGATGTTGCGGCCCGACTCGTTCATCTCCGAGCGGATGTAGCCGGGGTAGACCACCGACACCTTGATGGGCGTGCCGTACAGGTCCGCCCGGACCCCCTCGGCCAGGTGCGCGACCCCCGCCTTGGTCGCGGCGTACGTCGTGACTCCCTTCGGCATCCCGCGCACCGCGGAGACCGACGAGATCATCACCAGGTGGCCGGAGCCCTGGTCGCGGAACACCTCGACCGCCGCCTCGGTCTGCGCCAGCGCGCCGACGAAGTTGGTCAGGGCGGTGTCCCGGTTGGCCGCGAACCGACCGGTGCCGAGCGGTGCGCCCTTGCCGAGCCCCGCGTTGACCACCACCCGGTCGATCCGCCCGAAGTCGGAGCGGAAGGCGCGGAAGACCTCGAACACGGCGTCGTGGTCGTTGACGTCGAGCGCCCGCACCTCGACCCGGACGTCGGGGGAGGCGCCGGCGATCTCAGCCCTCAGCGACTCGAGCCGGTCGGTACGGCGCGCGCACAGCGCGAGGTCGTGCCCGCGCGCCGCGAACTGGCGCGCCATCTCCGCGCCGAGGCCGGAGGACGCGCCGGTGATCAGGATCGTCTTCGCCATGTGCTTGGTGGCCCCTACCTGTAGGTCGTGAGCTGCGCGGACGGCAGCTCGAGGTGGCTGTGGTCGTTGAAGGAGACGAGCGTGGTGCCCCGCTGGCCGACCACGACCTTCGTCACGGAGGCGTTGACGACCACCGGGGCGATCCGCCGGTGCAGGTCGGCACCGCCGCCGAGCAGCTCGGCGGTGATCCGGGCGATCGGACCCCCGGAGGTGACCACCACCGCGGTGGCGCTGGGGTCGAGCCGGCCGGCCAGGCCGTCCAGGGCGCCGAGCACGCGGTCGCCGAAGGCGGAGAAGGACTCGGTGTACTCGTGGTCGTGCCGGCCGGCGGTCCAGCGGTCGGTCGCGGCCTCGAACCAGGCCTGGAACTCCGCGCGTGTCGGGCTGTCACCGGCGAACGTGTGGTGCTGGCGCTGCAGCACCTCCTCGTGGTTCATCTCGTCCCAGGCGTCGTCCTCCTGCCAGCCCGACCAGCCGGCCGCCTCGCCGAGCAGGCGGGCGGTCTCGCGCTGCCGGGTCATCCGGCCGTGCACGAGCAGGTCGGGTCGGACGCCCCGGTTCCGCAGGGCCCGGCCGAGCACGGACGCCTGCTGCTCCCCGAGCTCGGACAGCCGGTCGTAGTCCTCGGCACCCCACGACGCCTGGCCGTGCCGGACCAGCAGGAGCACGCTCATCCGCGGTTCACGACGCTTCCCTGACCAGACGCGTGCAGCGTTCGTCGAGGTGGCGCACCATCGGCAGGAACTCCGCGTACGCCGGGTTGCTGGTCTGCCCGAGGTGGTACCGGTAGTAGATCTGCTGGGCGATGACGGCGAGCCGGAACAGCCCGAACACCTCGTAGAACCGCCACTGCTCGGGGCTGACGTCGCGGCCGCTGCGCTCGGCGTACGCCCGCACCATCTCCTCGCGGGTCAGCATCCCGGGCAGGTCGGACGGCTGCCGCCGCAGCCGCCGGAAGACGGCGTCGTCGTCGGCCTGGATCCAGTAGGCCAGCGCGCCGCCCAGGTCCATCAGCGGGTCGCCGAGCGTGGCCATCTCCCAGTCGAGCACGCCGCGGATCCGCAGCGGGTCGCCTGGTTGCTGCCAGTCGAGCACCACGTTGTCGAGCCGGAAGTCGTTGTGGATCACGCAGTTCGCCACGTCGTCGGGCTGGTGCGCGTCGAGCCAGGCCATCACCGTCTCGAGGTCGCCGACGTTGTCGGTGCGGGCCTTGCGGTAGCGGCCGGACCAGCCGCCGACCTGCCGGGCGACGTAGCCGGTGCCCTTGCCGAGGTCGGCGAGGCCGGCCGCCTCGACGTCGACGGAGTGCAGCTCGACGAGGACGTCGAGGAACTGGCCGCACAGGGCGCGCGCGTCGCCCTCGGTGAGCGACAGGTCGTCGGGCAGCTCGCGCGCGCAGGATCGTGCCGGGCACCTTCTCCATCACGTAGAAGTCCGAGCCGATCACCGACTCGTCCTGGCAGAACGCGACCATCGCGGGCACGTAGTCGAACACCGGCGCGAGCCGCGACTGGATGGTGAACTCGCGGCCCATGTCGTGGGCGCCGGGCGCCTTCGTGCCCCCCGGCGGCCGGCGCAGGATCAGCTCGCGTCGGGGGTAGCTGAGCTGGAAGGTCAGGTTGGAGGCGCCGCCGGGGAACTGCCGCACCTCGGGGGTGCCGTCCAGGCCGGTCGGGTCGTCGGCGTGCTCGCGCAGCCAGGCCGCGACCGCGGCGACGTCGAACGCGTCCTCCTCCCGGACGGCTCCGGCGGGATTGTGGGCGGTCATTCGGGGTCTCCGACGCGGTGCGAGCGCAGCGAGCAGCGTGGTGGGGTGATCACGCTTCCTCCCGTTCCCTCAGCCGCTCCGCGGTGCGCCGCATCTCGGCGTCGTACGCCGCCCGGTCGTGGAGCTTGAGCGCGACCGCCTGTCGGGCCGGCTCGTCCGGGACCACCAGGTCGGCGCCCTCGTCGATGCCCCGCAGCACCGCGGCGGCGATGTCGTCGGCCGTGATCGGCGACTGCTCCACCAGCTGCGCGACCTTGGCGGCGACGTCGGTGTCGGAGCCGGCGCCGTCGCGCATCAGGCCGGTGCGGAAGTACGACGGGCAGACGGCGGTGCAGCCCACGCCGTACGGCGCCAGCTCGTGGGACAGCGTCTCGGAGAACGCGACGACCGCTGCCTTGACGGCGTTGTAGGAGCCCATGCCCGGCGGGTGCACGAGCCCGGCCAGCGAGGCGATGTTGACGATGCGGCCGCTGCCCTGACGCTTGAGCAGGGGCGCGAAGGCCCGGCTGCCGCGGACCACGCCGAGGAGGTTCACGTCGAGGAGGCGCTGCCACTCCTCGATCGTGCAGACGTCGACCCGGCCGCCGCCGGCGATGCCGGCGTTGTTGACCAGCACGTCGAGCCCGCCCCACTGCCGCTCGACCCAGGCGACCGCCTCGGCCCAGGCGTCGTCGTCGGTGACGTCGAGCGCGAGCCCGGGTGGTCGAGCCCGAGCTCCGGGTGGTCGAGCCCGAGCTCCGGGTGGTCGAGCCGAGCTCCGGGTGGTCGAGCCCGAGCTCCGGGTGGTCGAGCCTGTCGAGACCACTCCCCAGGTCCGTCGCCAGCACCCGGTCCCCGCGGGCCCGGAACGCAGCCGTGAGCGCCGCGCCGAGGCCGGAGGCGGCGCCGGTGACCAGGACCCGACGGGTCACCGGGGTCCCCGCGCGCGGCACGAGCGAAGCGTGGCTCATGAGTACTTCTTCAGCTCGAGCTTGGCGATCACGCCGCGGTGCACCTCGTCGGGACCGTCGGCCAGGCGCAGCGACCGGGCGCTGGTCCAGGCCGCAGCCAGCGGGAAGTCGTCGGACATCCCGCCGCCGCCGTGCAGCTGGATCGCCATGTCGATGACCTGCTGCGCCATGTTGGGCACGGCCACCTTGATCTGGCTGACCTCGGACAAGGCGCCCTGCGACCCGGCGGTGTCGAGCTTCCAGGCCGCGTGCAGCACCAGCAGCCGGGCCTGGTCGATCGCGATCCGGGCGTCGGCGATCCGCTCCGCGTTGCCGCCGAGCTTCGCGAGCGGGCGGCCGAAGGCGACGCGGCTGGTGGCCCGCCGGCAGGCCAGCTCGAGCGCCTTCTCGGCCAGCCCGACCAGCCGCATGCAGTGGTGCACGCGGCCCGGGCCGAGCCGGCCCTGGGCGATCTCGAAGGCGCGGCCGGGGCCGAGCAGGACGTTGGCGAGCGGCACCCGGACGTCGTCGAAGTGCACCTCGGCGTGCCCGAGCGGCTCGTCGTACATCGCCATCGCGGTCAGCTTGCGGACGACCGTGACCCCGGGCGTCTCGCGAGGCACGAGCACCATCGTGTGCCGGGCGTGCCGGTCGGCCTCGGGGTCGGAGAGGCCCATGAACACGAGGATCTTGCACTCCGGGTTGCCGGCGCCGGTGGACCACCACTTGCGTCCGTTGATGACGACCTCGTCACCGTCGACGACCGCCGTCGCCTCCATGTTGGTGGCGTCGGACGAGGCCACGTCGGGCTCGGTCATCGTGAACGCGGAGCGGATCCGCCCGTCGAGCAACGGCTCCAGCCACTGCTCCTTCTGCTCGTCGGTGCCGTACTTGAGCAGCACCTCCATGTTGCCCGTGTCGGGCGCGTTGCAGTTGAGCACCAGCGGGGCCAGGAAGGAGCGGCCGGTCTGCTCGGCGACCGGCGCGTAGTCGAGGTTCGTCAGCCCGCGGCCCCCGTCGGTGCCGAACCGCTCGGCGTACTCCCCCTCGTGCCCGGCCGGCAGGAAGAGGTTCCACAGTCCCCGGGCGCGTGCCTTGGCCCGCAGCTCCTCGATGACCGGCAGCGGCGTCCACGGATCGCCCCCGGACTCGCGGAGCCGGGTGATCTCCGCCTGGTAGCCGGCCTCGACCGGCTCGACCTCGGTGTCGACGAACTCCCGGACCCGCGCGGCGAGATCGGCGGCCCGGGCGGAGGGGCTGAAGTCCATGCGGTCGACCCTAGAGGGTGGCCGGGTGGGGCCGGGGTCCTAGGCTTCCGTCATGAGAAGGACTCTCGCCGCCACCGCGATCGCGGCCCTGACCCTCGCGCTGTCCGCCTGCGGCGGCGGCTCGGAGGACGACGAGACCGCCGCGAAGGCGATCTCCGACTCCATCATGAACGAGCAGGACGGCGGCGGAGCGACCGACGTGTTCGCCATGAAGCGCTCGGAGGCCGACTGCATCGGCGACGGGTTCGTCGACGAGATCGGCGTCGAGCAGCTCCAGGAGTACGGCTTCATCACCGAGGACCTGAAGGCCGAGCCGATGACCAGCGTGAAGATGGAGACAGCCGATGCCGAGGCGGCGACGGGTGTCCTCTTCGACTGCGCCGACGTGACCGAGCTGATGTCGGAGGCGATGGCCGCCGGCCAGCAGGTCGACAAGAAGACCCGCGAGTGCCTCGAGGAGGTGCTCACCGAGGACAAGCTGCGCACGATGTTCACGCTGATGTTCAGCGGCAAGCAGGACCAGGCCAACCAGGAGGTCGTCCGCCCCCTGATGGAGTGCGCGGCGCCGACGCAGTAGCCCGGGTCCGGGCGGTCAGCTCGCGACGACGGCGACGACCCGCGAGCGGACCTCCGGGAGCGCCCAGGCGCCCGCGGTGCCGACCAGCTTGTACGACGAGAACAGCAGGAACGGGATCGCGATCATCACCGACCACTGCCACGGCGCGAACGTCGCGCCGCCGAAGACCATCCCGGTCAGCGTCGTCGACAGCGCGAGCCGGGCCGAGTAGCCCACCATCACGACCGGCGGCGCCGGTGTCGCGCGGGCGCTGCGCATGTCGACGGAGAACGGCGAGCGCACCGACCACCGCAGCGACGTGGCGACCACCTGGAGCGTGACGACGACGGCGCAGGTGACGACCGCGACCACCCGCGACGTCGTGGGCGGCCCGGCCCGCAGCGCCCCCATCACCAGGGTCAGCGCGGTGACGACGAGCAGCACCTCGGTCAGCACGATCACGCGGGAGGTGAACGCCAGCCGCGGGTTCACCGGCAGGCTGTCGCGCCACAGCGCGCCGCGCCCGTCGAGGCACCAGGAGTTCACGCCGAACAGCAGCGCGCCGCCCGAGGCCACGAGGCCGGGCAGGATGCTGAGCATCACCCAGTCGAGGCCGCCGGCCAGCGCGACGAGGCCGGGCAGCACCGCGAGCACCGCGAGGCCGCGACGCAGCGGCACCGACCGCCAGATCGCGGCGCGGTCGGTGCGCAGCAGCGCGACCAGGTCGGAGGCGGGGTTGGCGCGCGGCGGCCGGGACGAGGTCTCCTCGCGCAGCTCGTCGCGCGGCGGCCGGCGTACCACCGCGCCCGCGGTCAGCGCGCCCACGACGACGCCCACGAGTCCCACGGCGGCGATGCCGAGGACGACCCGGAGCCACGGCAGCATCTGCGCCTCGGACCCGTACAGCAGGCCCAGCGCGACGGTGAGCGTGGGGCTCTCGTCGAGCAGGGGCACCAGCTCGTCGGTGACGATGAGGATGGCCAGCACCAGGCCCATGAAGATCGTCAGCAGCCGCACGGTCAGCACGCCGAAGGCGCCGCGGCGTACCCACTCGACGAACCAGGCCAGCGCCTGCGCGATCGCCGTCGCCGCGAACAGCCAGAGGAACACCGGCAGCAGCGCCAGCGGCAGCGTCCAGCGCGGGCCGACGACGTACGCGCTCGCGCCCAGCAGCGTCCACGACTGGAGCAGCCAGGCGATGTTGAGCGGCGCCATCAGCAGCGCGCCGAGGTGGTCGGTGGTCGGGCTGACCGGGAAGGCGACGCCCTGGTCGCGCGGCAGCAGCTCGCGGCCGCCGCCGGAGGCGGCCGCGGAGATCGATCGAGATCACCAGGACGCCGATGTACGCCGAGGGCAGCAGCAGGAGCACGTCGGAGCGGCGCTCGTCGCCCTCGGGGAGGTACGCCGGCAGCCAGCAGGCGATCACGGTGAACGCGAGCAGGAACGCCAGCGCGAGGATCAGCGTGGTGCGGGAGCGGCCGCGTACGCCGGAGGAGCGGAACCGCAGCAGCGGGCCGACGTCGCCGACCGCGCGACGGGTCTCGGTCCGCCAGCCGCGCAGGACGTCTCCGACGCCGGGGCGGCGTGCGGAGCCGGGGGCAGGTTCAGTCGAGGAGAGCGCGGTAGGCACCGGCACCCGCCTCCCCGGCCATCTCGTGCGGCGGGCAGGGCCGCCACCGCCGATCCGCCGCGCAGCACGATCGCGTCCTGGCAGGCCTCGACCGCGAGCTCGCGCAGGTGCGTCGAGACCAGGACCGCGCTGCCCTCGGCGCGGGCGTCGGCGATCACCTCCATGGTGGCCTCGACGCCGAGCGGGTCGACGCCGTCGAAGGGCTCGTCGAGCAGCAGCACCCGCGGCTCGGTGGAAGGCCGCCAGGATCACCGACATCCGGCGGCCCATGCCGTGGCTGAAGCCCGGCGGTCACCCGGTGCGCGGCGGCGCCGAGGTCGAAGCGCTCGAGCAGCTCCCGGGCGCGGTCCTCCCAGCCGTCGGTCGAGCCGGCGCAGCCGGGCGGCGAGCTGGAGGTGCTCCCACGGGCGTGGCCCGGGGCACCAGGCCGCCGACGTCGGGGCAGTAGCCGGTGACCCGCTTGACCGCCGAGGGTGTCGCGTCGCGGATGTCGTGGCCGTCGACGGTCACCACGCCGCCGGTGGGCGGGATGACGCCGGCCAGCACGCGCATCGTCGTCGACTTGCCGGCGCCGTTGCGGCCGAGCAGCGCGGTCGCGGTGCCGGCCGGGACGGAGAGGTCGATCCCGCGCACGGCGTCGACCGGACCGAACCTGACCCACAGGGCGTTGACCTGGACGAGCGGTGCGTTCACCGGCCCATTCTCCCCCGCGGGCGCGCCGGGGTGCCCGGAAACAGCGGATTCGTCTGCGGTCGGCCTCCGTGATTCACCCCATAGACCGCAGACGAATCGTTGTCAGGCGGGGAAGCGACCGCCGGTCTCGGCGAGGTCGACGAGGTACGCCGGCGGGCTCGAAGCGCTCGCCGTAGGTCGCGGCGAGCTCACGGGCCCGGGCGACGAAGCCGGCGAGACCGCCCTGGTAGCCCTGCATGAACTGCACCGCGCCGCCGGTGTTGGCGGGGTAGCCGATGCCCATGATCGAGCCGATGTTGGCGGCGGCCGCGGAGTCGATCACGCCCTCCTCGAAGCAGCGCGCGGTCTCGATCGCCTCGATGAACAGCATCCGGTCCTTCAGGTCGACCAGGTCGTCGAACCGCGGCGCCCGGTCGGCTGACCGGGAACGTGTCGGCGAGGCCCTTCCAGAGCCCGAGCCGCTTGCCGGACTCGTCGTAGTCGTAGAAGCCGCGCACCGCGCAGCCGGCCGGGACGGCCCGACCTCGATCATCGTCGTTGACGACCCGGTCCGCGGGGTGGGACGGCGCCTCCTGGCCGGCCGCGCTCGAGCGCGTCGACGGTGGCCTTCCGGATCTTGGCCATCAGCTCCATGTTGAGCTCGTCGGACAGCTGCAGGGTGCCGACCGGGTAGCCCGCCTGCGTCGCGGCCCGCTCGACGCTGATCGGGTGGAAGCCCTCGGCGAGCATCGCCAGCCCCTCGTTGACGAAGGTGCCGATCACCCGCGAGGTGTAGAAGCCGCGGCTGTCGTTGACCACGATCGGGGTCTTCCTGATCTTCTGCACCACGTCGACCGCGCGGGCCACCGTCTCGTCGGAGGTCTGCGCGCCGCGGATGATCTCGACGAGCGGCATCTTGTCGACCGGGGAGAAGAAGTGCAGCCCGATGAAGTCCGCCGGGCGGTTGACCGCGTCGGCGAGCTCGGTGATCGGCAGCGTGCTGGTGTTGGAGCACAGCAGCGCGTCGGCGTTCACGACGTCCTGCACCTCGGCGTACACCTGTGCCTTGAGCTTCGGGTCCTCGAAGACCGCCTCGATCACGAGGTCGCAGCCGGCGAGGTCGGCGGGGTCGCCGGTCGGGGTGATCCGCGCGAGCACCTCGGCGGCCTTCTCCTCGGTCAGCTTGCCGCGCTGCGACCTGCTTGTCGAGCAGCTTCCGGGAGTAGGCCTTGCCCTTCTCGGCGGTCTCGACGCGAGACGTCCTTGAGGACGACCTCGATGCCGCTGCGGGCGCAGGAGTACGCGATCCCGGCGCCCATCATCCCGGCGCCGAGCACGCCGACCTTGGTGGGCTCGAACCTCTCGAAGCCCTGCGGACGCAGCGATCCGGCGTTGATCGCCTGCAGGTCGAAGAAGAACGCCTGGATCATGTCCTTGGAGTTCTGCCCGGTGACCAGCCCGGCCAGGTAGCGCGACTCGATGCGGGTGGCGGTGTCGAAGTCGACCTGCGCGCCCTCGACGGCCGCGGACAGGATCGCCCGCGGGGCCGGGTAGTCGGCGCCCTTGAGCTGCTTGCGCAGGTTGGCCGGGAACGCGGGCAGGAACGCCGCGAGCTTCGGGTGACGACGGCGTGCCGCCCGGCATCTTGTAGCCGGCCCGGTCCCACGGCTGGGTGGCCGCGTCCTCGTCGTCGCGGTGCGCGTTGACCCAGCCCTTGGCCGCGGGCAGCAGCTCGTCGGGGTCGTGCACCAGCGCGTCGACGAGGCCCTTCTCCTTGGCCGCGGCCGGCTTCAGGCGCGGGCCGAGGAGCAGCACGTCCATCAGCGCGCTCGACAGGCCGAGCATCCGCACGGTGCGGGTGACCCCGCCACCGCCGGGCAGCAGCCCGAGGGTGACCTCGGGGAAGCCGAGCTGTACGCCGGGCGCGTCGAGCACGATCCGGTGGTGGCAGGCGAGCGCGATCTCGAGACCGCCGCCGAGCGCGCGTGCCGTTGACCGCGGCGACCACCGGCCGGCCGAGCGTCTCGAGCCGGCGCAGCTGGGCCTTGATCTCCTCGACCTCGGCGAAGATGGTGCCGGCGTCGTCGGGACCGGCCTGCACCATCATCTTCAGGTCGCCGCCGGCGAAGAACGTCTTCTTCGCGCTGGTGACCACGACGCCCGCGACCTCGTCGCCGTCGGCGATCTCGGCCTCGAGCCGGTCGACGGCTGCACCCATCGACTCCTTGTAGAGCCGGTTCATCGTGTTCGCGCTCGACGTGGGGTCGTCGATGGTGAGCACGACGATGCCGTCGGCGTCCTTGTCGTAGCGCACCGCGGCGCCGGCGGTGGTCGAGCCCGTCGAGACCTCGGTCTGGATGTCAGTCATGGTGCTCCCGTTGTCGGAGTGGGTGCGGCTGGAGTACGTGGTTGGAACGGTGCGTCGGCTCGCCGGGTCTCGACACGCGGGTCACGGCTTCGCGGGCTCAGCCGTGCCGCTCGCTCGACCACCATCAGCTTGCCTGACCTCGTTCCTCGGTCAGACAAGCTCAGATCCGCTCGACGACGGTGGCGATGCCCATGCCGCCGCCGACGCAGAGCGTGGCCAGGCCGTAGCGCAGGTCGCGGCGCTCGAGCTCGTCGACGAGCGTGCCGAGGATCATCGCCCCGGTCGCGCCGAGCGGGTGGCCCATCGCGATCGCGCCGCCGTTGACGTTGACGATCTCGTGGGAGATCCCCAGGTCGCTTCATGAACCGCATGGCCACCGCGGCGAACGCCTCGTTCATCTCGCACAGGTCGATGTCCTCGACGGTGAGACCGGCCTTGGCGAGCGCCTTGCGTGACGCCGGCGCCGGGCCGGTCAGCATGATCGTCGGGTCGGCGCCGGACACCGCCGCGGCGAGGATCCGGGCGCGCGGCGTCAGGCCGAGGTCGGTGCCGACCTGCTCGGTGCCGATCGCCACCAGCGACGCGCCGTCGACGATGCCCGAGGAGTTGCCGGCGTGGTGGACGTGGTCGATCTGCTCGACCCAGTGGTACTTCTCCAGCGCCACGGAGTCGAAGCCGCCCTGGTCGCCGATCGCCGCGAACGACGGCTTCAGCCCGGCCAGGCGTCTCGACCGTCGTGCCGGGCCGGATGAACTCGTCCTTGTCGAGCACGGTCAGCCCGTTGCGGTCGCGGACCGGGATCACCGAGCCGTCGAAGTAGCCGTTGGCCTGGGCCTTGGCGGCGCGGGCCTGCGACTCGGCGGCGTAGGCGTCGACGTCCTCGCGGGTCCAGCCCTCGAGCGTGGCGATCAGGTCGGCGCCGATGCCCTGCGGCACGAACGAGGTGGTCGAGCGCGGTCGCCGGGTCCATCGCCCAGGCGCCGCCGTCGGAGCCCATCGGCACCCGCGACATCGACTCGACGCCGCCGGCGAGGATCAGGTCCTCGAAGCCGGAGCGGACCCGGGCCGCGGCCTGGTTGACCGCCTCGAGACCGGAGGCGCAGAACCGGTTGAGCTGCACGCCCGCGACCGTCTCGGGGTAGCCGGCGGCGAGCGCCGCGGTCTTGGCGATGTCGCCGCCCTGGTCGCCGATCGGGGAGACCACGCCGAGGACGACGTCGTCGACGCGCGCCGGGTCGAGGCCGGGGTTGCGGGTCCGCACCTCGTCGAGCAGCCCGACCACGAGGTCGACGGGCTTCACCTCGTGCAGCGAGCCGTTCTTCTTCCCCTTGCCGCGCGGGGTGCGGATCGCGTCGTACACGAATGCCTGGGGCTCGTGCGCCATGTCGGGCATCCTCATCTGGTCGGGGGCGGGAGTGCACTTCGATTGTGACACTCCTACTGTTAGCGTCGTCAAACCGATGTGACTGGCATCTCCCCGCGAAGGAGCACCTTCCTTGTCGGCTCCCGACCCCACCGGCGGCCCCGGCGACGACCAGGCCGACCTGCTGACGCTCGACGAGCTCACCGCTCGCAGCGGGCTGAGCGTGCGCAACATCCGGTTCTACACCAGCCGGGGCCTGGTGCCGGCGCCGATCCGGCGCGGCCGGTCCGGCTACTACAACGCCGACCACCTGGCCCGGCTCGAGCTGGTGCGGGAGCTGCAGGCCCACGGGTTCACGCTGGCCGCGATCGAGAAGTACGTCGCCCGGATCCCCGCCGACGCGACGCCCGAGACGATCGCCCTGCACCGCAGCCTGCTCGCGCCCTGGATGGCCGAGCTGCCCGAGACGCTGTCCCGCAAGGAGCTGGGCCGGCGCGCCGGGCGGGACCTCACCGACGACGAGCTCGACACCCTCAACGCGCTGGGCATCGTCTTCCCGACCAAGCAGGGGAAGTTCCAGGTCGCGCTGGCGCACCTGTCCGTCGGCGTCAGCCTGCTCGACCTCGGGATGCCGTTCGACGCCGCGCTGGCCGCGCAGGACATCTTCCAGGCCCACGGCCGCGCGATCGCCGACGAGCTGACCGAGCTGTTCCGCACCAAGGTCTGGCCGGCGTACGTCGAGGGCGGCGCGACGCCCGAGCAGCTCCGCGAGGTCGTGGAGAAGTTCAAGCCCGTCACGGTCGCCGCGCTCGTGACGGCGTACGAGTCGGCGGTCGACGAGACCAAGCGCGAGACCGTCGCGCGCCGGGTCCGGTGAGCCCGGACGGCGCCGGTCTCGGGCGCGGCACCGGGCCGCTGCGCGGGGTCCGCGTCGTCGAGATCGCCGGGATCGGCCCGGGACCGCACGCCGCGACGCTGCTCGCGGACCTCGGCGCCGACGTGGTCCGCGTGGAGCGGCCCGGCGGCGCGCCCAGCGCCGGGCCCCGCGAGACCGACCTGCTCACCCGCGGGCGACCGAGCGTCGCGCTCGACCTCAAGCACCCGCGGCGCGGTCGAGACCGTGCTGACGCTCGTCGGAGACGGCCGACGTGCTGCTGGAGGGGATGCGTCCCGGGGCGGCCGAGCGCCTCGGCCTCGGGCCCGACGCCGCGCTCGCCCGCAACCCGCGGCTCGTCTACGGCCGGATGACCGGCTGGGGGCAGGACGGCCCGCTGGCGCGATCCGCCGGGCACGACCTGAACTACATCGGGCTGGCCGGCGCCCTGCACGGGCTCGGCCAGACGGCCGACCGGCCGCAGTTCCCGAGCAACCTGCTCGGCGACTTCGGCGGCGGCTCGACGTACCTCGTCATCGGGGTGCTCGCCGCGTTGCTCGAGGCCCGCACCAGCGGGGAGGGCCAGGTCGTCGACGCCGCGATCGTCGACGGCACCGCGCACCTGACGGCGATGTTCGCGAGCATGCTGGCCGGGGGCGCCGTCCCCGAAGCGCGCGCTTCGGGGCTGCTCGACGGGGGCGCGCCGTTCTACGACCTCTACGAGACCGCCGACGGGCGGCACATGTCGGTCGGCGCCCTCGAGCCGCAGTTCTTCGCCGACCTGGTGCGGCTGCTCGAGCTCGACGACGCACCCGACCAGCTCGACGTCGAGCGGTGGCCGGAGCTGCGCGAGCGGCTCGCGGCCCGGTTCAGGGAGCGCACCCAGGCGGAGTGGACCGAGGTCTTCGACGGCACCGACGCGTGCGTCGCGCCGGTGCTGCCGCTCACCGAGGCGGCCGCGCACCCGCACCTGGCCGCGCGAGGCACGTACGTCGACCGCGACGGGCTGCTGCAGCCGGCGCCGGCCCCGCGCTTCTCCCGCACCGAGGCGACGCTGGGCACGGGCCCCAGCGTGCCCGGTGGCCAGACCCGCGAGGCGCTCACCGCCTGGGGGGTCCCCGACGTCGACGACCTGATCGAGTCCGGGGCCGCCGTCCAGGCCTGACAACGATTCGTCCACGGACTTTGGGGTGATTTCCGCGGGCGGACCGCAGACGAATCGGGTTCAGTTGCGCCTCGGCTTCCTCGGTCGCTTGCCCTTGCCCTTGGGCTTGCCCTTGCCCTTGCCCTTGGGCTTGCCCTTGCCCTTGGGCTTGCCTTGCCCTTGCCCTTGGGCTTGTCCTTGCCCTTGCCCTTCTTGGGTCGGGGCTTCTTCTTCGGCTTCTTCTTCCGGGTCCGGGGTGGGGCGACCGGAGCGGCCGGCACCGCCGGGGCGCCGGGACGTACGTCGCCGGAGCCGTGGTCCGACCTGTCGTCCTCGTCGTCGTCGTCATCATCATCGTCGTCATCGTCGTCGTCGCCCCGGGGCCGCCGCGGCTCCCACGGCGGCCAGGGATCGGGTGAGGTGCCCTCGTCGCCGTCGTCGTCCCGGCCGGCCGGGTCGCTGCCGATCGGGTCGTGCGGGTCGACCTCGTCGGGGCCCAGGCCGATGCTGAACTGGACCATCATGTCGTGGTCCTCGTGCGGCAGGTTGTGGCAGTGGATCATGTAGCGGCCACGATGGGGACCGAACTTGATGACGACGTCGACGGACTCGTTCTCGCCGACGTAGATGGTGTCCTTGGGGCCCAGCTCGTAGTCGAAGGGCGCGCGCCCGTCGCGGGACAGGATCTGCTGGTCGACCAGGTGCGTGTGCACGGGGTGGAACCACCCGCCGCCACCGGTCTCCAGGGTCCACACCTCGATGTCACCCAGGTCGGGGTTGGCCACCACCTCGCGGAACCCGCTGGCCACGATGTCGTCCCAGGTGCGGCCGTTGATCGTCCACTCGTCGTCCAGCCCGTCCTTCTTGAACTCCAAGCGGCGGCGTCGCTTGGCCATGTCCCGGGTCAGCGTCATCACGTCGTGCGTGACCAGGGTGTCCGGGATGAGGTTCCAGGTCGGGTCGCCGACGTCCACCGGGTCGTCGGTGACGTCGAACGCCATGATCTTGTCGGTGTTGTCGAAGTCGCGGTTGTTCTCGTTGCTGAGGTTGCGCAGCTCGACGCGCTGACCGGCGGAGTAGTTCCGGAAGTCGATCAGGAACTCGTAGCGCTCCGCCGAGCCGTGCCGCCACGACCCGACCTCCCGCGAGCGCGGCATCAGGCCGGCGTCGGTCGCCACCATGTGCACAGAACCGGCCGGGAACAGCGTCGGCCGGTAGGACCTGGAGATCGAGGCGTTCAGCATCCGGAAGCGGTAGACCCGCCGCTGGACGCGCATCACCGGCCACGGCACGCCGTTGACCAGGATCACGTCTCCCCACAGGCCCGACGTGCCGCGGTCGTCGTACGCGAGGCGACCGTCGGCCGCGAACATCACGTCGGTCACCGTCAGCGGTACGTCGTAGGGCGACTGGGTCGGCAGGAGCGCCCGCTCGGCCGGGTCGTGCACGTGGAACTGACCGGCCAGGCCGGTGTACGCGTTCTGCGCCGTGTGGTGCACCGCATGGTCGTGGTACCAGAGCGTGCGGGCGGTGGTGTGCTCCGTGGTCCACTGGTAGACCTTGCTGCTCCCCGGCGGCGTGACGTCACTGGCGTAGCCGTCGTACTCCGGCAGCGACGGGTTGCCGTGCAGGTGCGTCGACGTGACGAACCGGTGCCCGAACATCGGGTGCACCTCGGGCAGCAGGTTGCGCACCTTGGCCACCACCCGGACGCCGCGGTCGACGTGGATCGTCGGCCCCGGGATGCTCCCGTTGTAGCCGAAGCCGTGCATCATCTGGCCGGACGGCAGCACCTGGGCCATCGCCGGCTTCTGGTTGATGACGTACGTCGCGAACCTGCCGAACTCGTCCTCCCCCATCTGGCTCGGCGCGAGCACCGGCGGCGGCACGAACCCGCGACGGTACGGTCGCGGCAGCAGGCTCTCGTCGAGCTCACTGGCCGACTTCGCCACCACCGCACTGCTCCAGGGCACGGTCAGGCCCCCCACGGCCAACGCCCCCAGACCACCTAGCTGGAGCACGCCTCGACGCGACACCTCCATAACCGGACCCCCTCGGTTCAGATTTCGCGCAACGCTGCCAAGGCGGCGTGAAGAGAACGCAAAAGCGGGTTCCGAGTCTCGTTTATCCGACTTCGAGGTGTTATCGATGCATGTACTGATGCACCGCGGCGTGGCCGAGCCCGCGGCCGATCATCCACTTGTTGACCGGGACGGTGACCACGAAGGCGACCGCCAGCGAGAACGCGAGTGCCCCCCAGAACAGGAACGACGTCAGCCCGGCCTCCATCGCGCCGGGTACGCCGACGAGCACCGCGTTGTCGACGATCTCCATCACCAGGATCGAGACGGTGTCCGCGGCCAGCGCCACCCGGACGGCCGCCGCGAACGCGAGCCCGGACCGAAGCACCGACTGCATCGTCAGCAGGTAGCCGAAGAAGAAGGCCAGGGCCACGGCCAGCGCCACGCTCGGCCAGGTCGACCAGCCCCACCAGGTGGCGAGCACCATGCCGAGCACCTCGCCGATCGCACAACCGGTGAGGCAGTGCAGGGTGGCGCTCGCCGCCACCCCCCAGGTCGCCGTGACGGAGGCGTGACCGTGCTCGTGTGCCGCTTGGTGGGTCGCTGCGTGCTGACTGTGCTGGTGATCCATGCCTGACGTTATACCCCTAGGGGGTATGGGTTCACAAGACCCTGCGCAGAAATTGCCGGGTCCGTTCCTGCGTGGGCTCGACCAGGACCTGCTCGGGCGGCCCCTGCTCGAGGATCACGCCGTCGTCGAGGAAGCACACCGTGCTGGCGACCTCGCGGGCGAACGCCATCTCGTGCGTCGCCAGCACCAGCGTCGTACCCGCCTCGGCCATGTCGCGGATGATGTCGAGCACCTCCCCGACCAGCTCGGGGTCGAGCGCCGAGGTGACCTCGTCGAGCAGCACCAGCTCCGGCCCGGTGGCCAGGGCGCGGACCATCGCGACCCGCTGCTGCTGGCCCCCGGAGAGCCGGTCGGGGTGCTCGTCGGCCTTGTCGGCGAGACCGAACCGAGCCAGCAGGTCCCGCGCCCGCTGTTCCGCGGCGCCGCGCGCGAGCCCCTGCACCTTGCGCGGTGCCAGGGTCACGTTGTCGAGGACGGTCATGTGCGGGAACAGGTTGAACGACTGGAACACCATCCCCATCCGGGCCCGCACCCGCCGGGCGTCGACGCGCGGGTCGGTGACCTCGTCGCCCTGGAACCAGATCTCGCCGTCGTCGACCGGCTCGAGCAGGTTGAGGCAGCGCAGCAGCGTGGACTTCCCGCTGCCGGACGCACCGATCAGGCAGACCACGTCGTGCTTCTCGACGGTCAGGTCGACGTCGTGCAGCACCACCTTGGCGCCGTAGGCCTTGCGCAGGCTGCTGACCCGCAACAGCGGCGTGCCGGGCACCAATTCCGACGGCGCGTCCGACGGGGCGGCCGTCATCGCGCGCCCGCCCGCTCGCGGCGCGCGTACCGCCGGCCGAGCCAGTCGGTGAACCGTGCCAGCGGGACCGTGAGCACGATGAAGAACACTGCCGTGACGAGGTACGGGGTGTAGTTGAAGTTGAAGTTCGCGTAGTCGCGCGCGGCGAACAGCGCCTCGAACACGCCGACCGCGCCGATGAGCGCGGTGTCCTTCTGCAGCGAGACGAAGTCGTTGAGGAGAGGGGGTACGACGCGGCGTACGGCCTGGGGCAGCACGACGTACCGCATGCTCTGCGTGGAGGACAGCCCGAGCGCGTCGGCACTGGCCACCTGTGAGGGGTGCACGGACTCGATGCCGGCCCGGAACACCTCGGCGACGTAGGCGCCGTAGGACAGCACGAGGGCGGTGACGCCGAGCCACATCAGGCTGTTCGTCACCCCCTGCAGCTGGAGCGCGGGGATGCCGAAGCAGAACACGAAGACCAGCAGGATCGTCGGGATGCCGCGGAACACGTCGGTGTAGACGACCGCCAGCGCGCGGACCGGGAACAGTGCCGGGGCGTGCGTGCTGCGGGCGATCGCCACCAGCGCTCCGAGGACGAGGATCAGCGGCTCGGCGACGAGGAACATCAGCACGTTCTTGCCGAACCCCTCCCAGATGGTCGGCAGCGCCGCACGGGCGTCCTCCCACGACAGGAACGTCTCCTTGAACGTCGGCCACCCCGGCGACGAGGTGACGACCAGGACGAGCAGGCCGACCACCACGACGCGTGGCGACCGTGGCGACCAGCGCGGAGCGCAGCCGCAGCCGGCGGCGTACGGCCTGCCGTTCGCAGCTGCCGCTCGCTCGGGGTCCAGCCCTGGCGGGCCGCGGTCACTGCAGCACGGGCACGTCGACCACGTCGGACAGCCACTGCTGCTCGAGGTCGGCCAGGGTGCCGGAGTCCGCGCAGCGACGCCGAGCGCCTCGTTGACGCACGGGACCAGCTCGCTGCCCTTCTCGAACAGCAGGCCGAACTCCTCCTGTCTCCCCCTCGGCCGGCTGGAACTGGCCGACGATGGTCGCCTTCGGGATCTCGACCGCGGTGATGTAGAACGCCGTCGGCAGGTCGGCGAGGAAGCCGTCGATCTGGCCGTTGTTGAGCGCCTGCTTCGCGGCGTTGGTGTCGTCGAAGACACCGCTCCTGCTGCTCGGGCTGGATCACGTCGCGGATCACCGTGAGCGAGGTGGTGCCGGTCTGCGCGCCGAGCTTGAGGCCGGACAGCTCCTCGACGGTGGTGGCGCCCGCGGCCGGCGAGCCCTTCAACGCGATCAACGCCTGCGACGCCTCGTAGTAGCCGTCGGAGAAGTCGACCACCTCGGCACGGGCGGGCGTGATCGAGATCTGGTTGATGTCGAAGTCGAAGCTCTTCGCCCCCGGGGCGTAGGAGTTGTTGAACGGCACCTTCACCCAGTCGACCTGGTCGTCGCCGAAGCCGAGCTCCTCGGCGACGGCGTAGGCGACCGCTGACTCGAAGCCCTTGCCGTTGGTCGGGTCGTTGTCGGAGAACCAGGGCTCGAAGGCCGGGCAGTCGGTGCCGACCGTGAGCCGGCCGGGGTTCTTCAGCGCGAGCGCGTCGGTGGCGCAGGCGTCGTCGGACGGCGACTCCTCCGCGGCCGTCGTCTCGGGCGGCGGCCGGCTCGGCGTCCTCCTCGACCGGCGCGCAGGCCGCGAGCAGGAGGACCGAGGCGGCGAGAGCGGGGAGGAGTCCGGCAGGCGCATGGCTTGATGCTAGAACCGTCCGGCGTGCAGCACCGGCTCATTCCGGTGGTCGAGCCCGTCGTTCCGGTGGTCGAGCCGTCGTTCCGGTGGTCGAGCCCGTCGAGACCCGCGTTCCGGTGGTCGAGCCCGTCGAGACCGTCGTTCCGGTGGTGGAGACCCGTGAGCCACCTCACCACTGCAACTAGTTGCATAGGCAGCGCCGCAGCGGACAGAGTGGTCCCCATGGCCCTCGAGCACGCGCTCCTCGTCTCGCTCAGCGAACGACCCGCGTCCGGCCTGGACCTGACCCGCCGGTTCGACCGTTCGATCGGGTTCTTCTGGAGCGCCACCCACCAGCAGATCTACCGGGTGCTGGCCCGGATGGAGGCCGCCGGCTGGGTGAGCCGCGAGGACGTCGCGCAGTCCGGGCGGCCGGACAAGAAGGTGTACGCCGTGGCCGCCGGCCGGCCACGACGAGCTGCGCCGCTGGCTCGCCGAGCCCGGCCCGGTCGAGGCGTTCCGCAGCGAGCTCGCGGTGAAGCTCCGCGCCGCGTCGTACGGCGACCGGCGAGCCGTGCTCGACCAGGTCGCCGACCACCTGGCCGACCACCGCACCCGGCTGGCGCACTACGAGGCAGCTCGCCGCCCGCGACTTCCCGGACGGCCGCCGCGGGGCTGTCGCCGCAGCGCCTCGACGTCTACCTGGTGCTGCGCGGCGGCATCCGGCTCGAGCAGTTCTGGGTGGACTGGCTCGCCGAGTACCTGCGAGGCCCACGGAGCGACCCGGATGGTCGAGCCTGAGCTCCGGGTGGTCGAGCCTGTCGAGACCACCGGACTGCCCCGATGACGCCGTACCCGCACCTCCTCGCGCCGCTCGAGGTCGGCGGCCTCACCCTGCGCAACCGCGTCGTGATGGGGTCGATGCACACCGGCCTGGAGGACCGCGCCAAGCACCTCCCCGAGCTCGCGGCGTACTTCGCCGAGCGCGCCCGCGGCGGCGTCGGCCTGATCGTGACCGGCGGCTACTCCCCCAACGTGCGCGGCTGGCTGCTGCCGTTCGGCTCGATGATGACCCGCGGCCGGCACGCCGACCGGCACCGCCAGGTGACCGACGCGGTGCACGCCGAGGGCGGCGGCGATCGCGCTGCAGATCCTGCACGCCGGCCGCTACGGCTACACCCCGCTCAACGTCAGCGCCTCCGCGACCAAGAGCCCGATCACGCCGTTCAAGGCTCGCGCGCTGAGCGGTCGCGCGGTCGAGCGGACCATCGAGCGACTACGTCGACGCGGCACGGCTGGCGCGGCGGGCCGGGCTACGACGGCGTCGAGATCATGGGCTGCGAGGGCTACCTGATCAACCAGTTCCTCGCCCCGCACACCAACCGGCGCACGGACCGGTGGGGCGGCAGCGCGGAGAAGCGGATGCGCTTCCCGGTCGAGATCGTCCGGCGTACCCGCGAGGCGCTCGGCGACGACTTCCTCGTCATGTTCCGGATGTCGCTGCTCGACCTGATCCCCGACGGTCAGACCTGGGACGAGACGGTCGCGCTGGCGAAGGCCCTCGAGGAGGCCGGCGCCTCCGTCATCAACACCGGCATCGGCTGGCACGAGGCTCGGGTGCCGACCATCCTCACCCAGGTGCCGCGCGCGGCCTGGACCTGGACCACCGAGCGGCTGCGGCCCGAGCTCGGCATCCCCGTGTGCGCGTCCAACCGGATCAACACTCCCGAGGTCGCCGAGCGGATCCTCGCCGAGGGCCAGGCCGACCTGGTGTCGATGGCGCGTCCGCTGCTGGCCGACCCGGACTTCGTCGCCAAGGCCGCCGAGGACCGGGCCGACGAGATCAACACCTGCATCGGCTGCAACCAGGCCTGCCTGGACCACACGTTCTCGCCACCAAGCGCGCGTCGTGCCTGGTCAACCCGCGGGCCGGCCGCGAGACCACGCTCGTGCTCGCGCCGACCCGCAGGGCTCGGGACATCGCGGTCGTCGGCGCCGGGCCGGCCGGACTCGCGAGCGCGGTCACGGCTGCCGAGCGCGGACACCGGGTGACGCTGTTCGAGGCGGGCCCGGAGATCGGCGGCCAGTTCCGGCTGGCGATGCGGATCCCGGGCAAGGAGGAGTTCGCCGAGACGCTGCGCTACTACGCCCGCCGGCTCGAGGTCCTCGGCGTCGACGTGCGGCTCGGCACCCGTGCCGAGGTCGAGGCGTTGCGCGGGTACGACGCGGTCGTGGTCGCCACCGGTGTGGAGCCCCGGGTCCCCGACCTTCCGGGCATCGACCACCCGAAGGTGGTGTCCTACCCCGACGCGATCACCGGCGCGGTGCCGGTGGGCGGCGAAGGTCGCGGTCGTCGGCGCCGGCGGCATCGGCGTCGACGTCAGCCACCTGCTCACGCACCAGCCGGGCGACGGGGACGACGACTGGTTCGCGCACTGGGGCGTCGGCGACCCGGCCGTCGACCGCGGCGGGCTGCGGGAGAAGAAGCCGCGCACGTCCCCGCGCGAGGTGCACCTCCTGCAGCGCAAGGCGTCGTCGATCGGCAAGGGGCTCGGCAAGACCTCCGGCTGGGCGCACCGCGCCGTGCTCCGCGACTCCGGCGTACACCTGGTGCCGGGTGTCCGCTACGACCGCATCGACGACGACGGACTGCACGTCACGGTCGGGGACGGCGACGACGCCGAAACTCGGGTGCTCGACGTCGACCACGTCGTCGTCTGCGCCGGCCAGGTGTCCGTGCGGTCCCTGTACGACGAGCTGGTGGCCGCCGGCGTCGAGGCGCATCTCGTCGGTGGTGCCGACGTCGCCGCCGAGCTCGACGCCAAGCGCGCCATCGAGCAGGGCACCCGCACCGCCGCCACCCTCTGACCGCCGAGTGTCAGGGTTTGGCCCCGCGAGTGCCAGGGTCTGGTCCCTCGACACGCAAGCTCTGGCGGTGCGACGCGCACGCCTCGGCGGTCCTTGACCAAGGTCTGCGTCTCGGGGCACCGAACTCTGCGGCTCGGGCGACCAAAGTCCAGCACTCGCGCAGCCAAACCCCAGCACTCGCGCATGCCAAACCCCAGCACTCGCGGAGCCAAAGTCCAGCACTCGGCGATGGGGTCAGCGGTGGGCGGGGCCGAGGTCCTCGTGGGCGCGGTGGCCGGCGGGCTCGATCTGGAACGTCGCGTGCTCCACGTCGAAGTGCGCCGCGACGCAGCCGCTGAACTCGTCGAGCAGCGGACCGACACCGCGAGCGGCGAGTACGTCGTCGCTGACCGTGACGTGCGCGGAGAGCACCGGAATGCCGCTGGTCAGCGTCCACGCGTGCAGGTCGTGCACGTCGACCACGCCGGGCACGTGCGCGAGGTGGTGCCTGATGTCGTCGAGGTCGAGGTGCGCGGGGGTCGTCTCCAGCAGCACGTTCACCGCGTCGCGCAGCAACGTGTAGGACCGCGGCAGCACGAACGCCGCGATCGCCAGCGTCGCGATCGGGTCGGCCCGCTCGAACCCGGTCGTCGAGCAGTACGACGGCCGCGGCCACGACCAGCGCCGAGCCGAGCAGGTCGCTGAGCACCTCGAGGTACGCGCCGCGCATGTTCAGCGACTCGTCGCGCCGGCCGCGCAGCACGAGCAGCGACACCACGTTGGCGAGCAGGCCGACCACCGCGAAGGCCAGCATCGGGCCGGCCTCGACCTCGCGGCGGCTCGCGGAGCCGGCGTACGCCCTCGAACAGCAGGTACCCGCACACCACCAGCAGCACCACGGCGTTCACCAGGGCCGCGAGGATCTCGGCCCGGTGGTAGCCGAACGTGCGCCGGTCGCTCGCCGGCAACGACGCGACGTACGACGCCGAGAGCGCGAGCGCGACCGCGGCCCCGTCGGTGAGCATGTGCCCGGCGTCGGCGAGCAGCGCCAGCGAGCCACTCACCAAGGCGCCCACGACCTGCACGACGACGAACACGCCGATGATGCCCAGCACCAGCCACAGCCGGGTGCGGTCCTCCGCACGCCCGGTGGCGTGTCCGTGACCGTGCCCTGCGCCCATGTCGCTCAGCGTAGGGCGGCCGTGCGCGTCGCGTCCGCGGCACGGTTCCGGTATGCATGGCGCATGCCGCACTCGCTGGTGACGATCCCGGTCCCCGACCTCGAGGCCGTCGTGCGTCCCCGCCTCGAGCGCTCGGCCCCGCGAGACGTGCCCGCCGACCCCGACGACACCGTCGCGCACATCACCCTGCTCGGTCCGTTCGTGTCGCTGTCGGAGCTCACCGAGGGCGTGCTCGACGAGCTCGAGCGCTTCTTCGCCGACGTCACGCCGTTCGAGTTCGCGCTGACCGGCATCCACCGGTTCCCGGGCGGCACGGTGTACCTGTCCCCGAGCCCCGCCGCGCCGTTCCGGCACCTGACCCACGAGCTGTTCCGGCTGTTCCCGGAGCACCCGCCGTACGGCGACGCCTTCGACGAGGTGATCCCGCACCTGAGCGTGCCGATCCCCGAGGGGGAGACGGTGGAGGCGCTGGAGTTCGAGCTGTCGCAGCGGTTCCCGTTGACGACGCACGCCCGCGAGGCCGCGCTGTTCTGGTGGGAGCCCGGGTCGAGCCGGACGCTGGCCACGTTCTCGTTCGGTACGTCGGCCGCCTGAGGGTCGCGCCGCCGGTCAGCCGCTGTTGCGCTTGACGCCGACGAGCACGAGCGCGACGCCCAGCCCGGCGAGCAGCGGACCCGCGATCGCCCAGAACGCCACCCCGGTCATCGGGCTGCCCTCCAGATACCCGAGACCCTGGAACGTCCACACGGCACCGACGACGAACATCAGGGCGCCGAGCGTGATCGGCAGCGTGCGCTTCATGGCTCGATGCTAGGGCGAGCACCCGGTCGGCCCGTGCCCTACCACGGCACAGGTCCGGCCGCGCGCCCTTCGACCGACACCGGCGGCCATGTCAAGGCCGACACGCAGTTTTCGCGGAGTTTCCCGGCGAAGTCCTCAGCAGGTCGGCCATCCTTGCCGATGACCCCTTCGACCGCACCAGCACCACCTGCCACCTGGGACCCGTCTCATGCCTGCCGCATCGCCCGTCGCACGACTCCTCCGACCCCGCACCCGGTCCGCACCGGCGGGCGGCCGCGCGCGGGCGCGCAAGCTGGCCTGGCTCGTCGTCTCGTTGGTGGTGCTCACGCCGGCCGTCGCCTCCGCGGTGCCGATCGAGGACTTCGCCGGGTACCAGCCGCAGCGCCGGTGCAGCCCGAGCCCGAAGCCCGGCACGGTCGCGCTGTCCGAGTGGCTCCTGAAGCGCTACCCGGGCAGCGGCTCGCTGGGCATCTCCCGGGGCTGCGGCTCGAGTGGCGTGTCGGAGCACAAGGAGGGCCGCGCCTTCGACTGGGCGGTGAACCACTCCTCGTCGCGCGACCGCGGCTTCGTCAAGGACTTCCTCGCCACCGTCCTGGCCCCCGACGCCGAGGGCAACCCGGCGGCGCTGGCCCGCCGGATGGGCATCATGTACCTGATCTGGGACGACCACATCTACGCGTCCTACCGGCAGTTCGAGAAGAAGCCGTACCTCAGCTCGGGATGCCGCTCGAGGAGCCGCTGCTCGGTCACGCTGCGGCACCGCAACCACGTGCACATCTCGCTGTCGCGCGCCGGCGGCCACGCCCGGACCAGCTGGTACCAGCGCGGCGAGACCCCGGCCCCGGCGCCGACGCCGCCCCCTCCGACGACCCCGGCGCCACCCGCGCCCCCGGCCCCTCCCTCGGTGCCGTCGAAGCCGAAGCCGACCGTCCCCAAGGGCCCGCCGATCGCGGACGAGATCAAGCTCAGCCGCAAGAAGCCGTACCACCGGGTCCGGGTGCCGCTCGACGGCTCCACCTGGAAGTCGAAGAAGTGGCGGCTGCGCGCCGGCAAGAAGTACAAGGTCACCGTCTCCGGGCTCGTCGGCCTCGGCCGCCCCGACCAGGTCGCGGACGCCACGTGCACCTGGTCGGCCGCCGCCGGCGCCTGGGTCGGTACGCCGGACGCGGCGACCGCGCAGCAGTACGGCGCGCTCGACGTCCGGGTGAACGGCAAGGCGGTGCTCGGCGACACCTGCGCCGACAGCCACACCTACGCCGCCGTCGTCGTACCCCGGAAGGCGCAGCGGCTGCGCGTGAAGCTCAAGACCAAGGCGCCGGCCACGAGCGGCGCGCTGGTGCTCACGGTCTCCAAGCGCCGCACCGACGTGACCCGGGCGCTGCCCACCTACCCCGCGCTGACCGCCGCGCCCGCCGCCCGCACCACCGAACGAGGACTCGGGCTGCTGACCGAGACGGTGCAGGTGCCGGCCGCCGCGGCGGACGGCGTCACCACCAGCCAGGAGGTCGAGGCCGGCGCGCGCTACCGGGTGACCGTCTCCGGGGTGGCCGACCTCGGCGGCGGCGTGCAGTCCGACGGCCAGTGCGTCGCGGTCGCCGGGCAGTGGTACCCGCAGGCCTCGCTCGACCTGCGCCAGCCCGGCGCCGACCACGGCAACCTGTACGTCGGCGGCGTCCCGTTCGCCGGCGGACCGGCCGACTGCGGCACCCGCACGCACGTCTCCGACATCACCGCGACGAGCACCGGGCGGCTGCACCTCGCGCTCTGGGACCCGCTCGGTCCCGGGGGCAACGCCGGCGCGCTGACCGTCACCGTGCAGCGGCTGACCGGGCTCGCGAACCCGCGCCAGGTGCGCGGCGAGGCGCCGACCGGTGACGGGTCGTGGACGCAGCCGCGCGACTTCTTCGCGGTCGCGCTCGCCGACCCGGGTGGGACGGTGTCGACGATGAGGCTGCGCAAGGGCGAGCGGGTCGACGTGATCGCCCGCGGCACCTACACCTCCCACGGCGTGACCGCCGACGCCACCTGCGTCGCCACTCCCGCCGGCTGGGTGCCGCGCGACCCGACGGTCCTCGTGGAGCAGGACCCGCTCGAGCTCTGGGTCGACGGCCAGCTGCTCGCCTGGCGGCCCTCGGGTCCGAGCAGCCCGTGCGCGGACGACCACACCTACGTCACGACGTACGTCGCCGACAAGAGCGGGCCGATCCGCCTCGCCGTGCTCGACCTCGACCACCGCGACAACGCCGGGACGCTCGAGGTCACCCTGGAGAACCGCCGCTGACAACGATTCGTCTGCGGTCTTTGGGGTGATTCACGCGGGCGGATCGCAGACGAATCGTTGTTCAGGCGACGGACCGGATCCGGGTGACGAGCACGCTGCCGAGCACGCAGGCGACCGCGGCGGTGACGTACAGGCTGACGTAGCCGCCGGCCGAGGTGATGAGCAGCGCGCCGAGGAACGGCGCGAACACCTGCGGCAGCGCGTTGGCGACGTTGATCACGCCGAGGTCCGTGGCGCGGGACGTCGGCGGCCGGCAGCACCTCGGTGCACAGCGCGAAGTCGACCGACAGGTAGACGCCGTAGCCGATGCCGAGCACGCAGGCGCCGACCAGCGCACCGGTCCAGGTCGGGAACAGGGCCAGCGTCAGCGCCGCGGCACCGGTGACCAGGCCGGCGGCGATGACGAAGACCTTGCGGCGGCGCAGCCGGTCCGACCAGCTGCCCGAAGACGACCGTGCTCGCGACGATGAAGACGCGCGTAGACCGCGGTGAGCACGAAGACCCCGGTCTCCGGGTCGTCGTAGCCCGACCGCGTCGTCGAGGTAGAAGTACAGAAGCAGCGTGCCCAGCGAGTTGCCGAGGTTGACCAGGAACCGGGTCAGCCACGCCCACGCGAAGTCCGGGTGCCGGCGCGGGACTCACCCAGAAGCCGCTCACGAACCCGCGCAGGCTCCACAGCGGGCGCAGCGACGCGGGCAGCGGCACGTCGAGGCTGCGCAGCAGATACGGCACCGCGAGTACGACGACGGCGGCGGCCGTGGCGACGTACCCCGCACGAACCCCGCCGGTCACGGTCGCCACCCCGACCCCACCGACGATGCCGAGCGTCTGGGACACCGCGACCCAGCCGCCGACCACGCCGCGCTGCCGCACGGGCACCAGGTCGGGGATCGTCGCGGTCAGCGCCGCGTACATCGCGTTGAGGGCCGCCTGCGCCAGGCACCAGCCCAGCACCATCACCGCGACCGAGTCGGCCGCCGCCAGCACGAGCAGGGCCGCCGCGCCCACCAGCGCCCCGCCCAGCACCCAGGGCACCCGGCGGCCGAACCGCGACGTGGTGCGGTCCGACAACGCGCCGAAGAGCGGGTTCGCCACGACCGAGACCGCCGACCCGAGCCCGGTCACCAGACCGAAGACGAACTCCTTGTCGCCGGGTGCGACCAGCTCGGCCTGCTGGGCGAGCAGCACCTGGATCGGCCCGAAGAACCCGGCCCAGACACCGAGCCCGGCCAGCGTGACGCGGGTGACCCAGCCGCGCCCGACCCGCTGGACGGGCTCCGCCAGCCCGGGACCCGCCGGCGGCGCGTCGACCCGTCCGCCCCCGCCGCGTCGTCACCGACGAACCGTGGGGTCGTCAACGCCGGCTCCGGTGGTCCGCGATCACCCGGGCGAACCAGTCGTACGAGGCCTTCGGGGTACGACGCTGCGTCGCATAGTCGACGTGCACGAGGCCGAACCGCTGGGTGTAGCCCTCCGCCCACTCGAAGTTGTCGAGCAGCGACCAGGCGTAGTAGCCGCCCACGTCGACGCCGGCCGCGGCAGCGTCCGCCACCGCCTGCAGGTGCCGCCGCAGGTAGTCGATCCGGCGGTCGTCGTGCACGGCGCCGGACGCGTCCGGCGGGTCGTCGTAGGCACAGCCGTTCTCGGTGACCAGCAACGGCGGCAGCCGCTCGCCGTAGTCGTCGCGCAGCGACACCAGCAGGTCGCGCAGCGCCTCGGGAACGACCGGCCAGTCGAAGCCGGTGCGCTCGTAGCCGTCGATCTCGACCGGCACGAACGGCAGGTCCCCGCTCGGGGCCTGGGCGATCGGCGTCAGGTCCGTGCCGGGCGCGGCGACCCGGGTGGGGTTGTAGTAGTTGACCCCGTAGAAGTCCAGCGGCGCGGAGACCAGTCGGAGGTCGTCGGCGACCGGTCCGGGCATCAGGTCGCCGAACCCGGCGGGATACTCGCCCCGCAGGATCGGGTCGGCGAACAGCCGGTTCCACAGCGTGTCGTAGAGCGCGGCCGCGTCCCGGTCGGCGGCGCTCTCGGTCGCCGGCCAGACGGGTGTGTGGTTGTTGGCGGAGCCGACCGACAGGGCGCCCGCGGCCCGCAGCGCCTGGACCGCGAGTCCGTGCCCGAGCAGCAGGTGGTGCGCGACGGGGAGCGCGTCGAGCATCAGTGTCCGGCCAGGGGCATGCACCCCGGTGGCGTAGCCGAGCATCGTGACCACGTTGGGCTCGTTGACCGGCGCCCAGTGGGTCACCCGGTCTCCGAGCGCCTCGACCACCACGGCGGCGTACTCCGCGAACCGCTCGGCGGTGGATCGCTGCAGCCAGCCGCCGGCGTCCTCGAGCGGCTGCGGGAGGTCCCAGTGGAACAGCGTCGCCATCGGCCTGATGCCGACCGCGAGCAGCTGGTCGACCAGCCGGTCGTAGAAGCCGAGCCCGGCGGGGTTCACGCCTCCGGAGCCGGTCGGCTGGACCCGCGGCCAGGCGACGGAGAACCGGTAGCCGTCGAGCCCGAGGCCGGCCATCAGCGACACGTCCTCGGCGTACCGGTGGTAGTGGTCGCAGGCCTCCGCACCGCTGCTGCGGTCACGGATCCGACCCGGCTCGGCGCAGAAGGTGTCCCAGACGCTGGGCCCGCGGCCGTCGGCGTGCACCGCTCCCTCGATCTGGTACGACGCGGTGCTGGCCCCGAACAGGAAGGTCGCGGGCAGGGCGTCGAGGCGCGGCAAGGTCACGGCGCAACACTGTCAGGAGCGGGCGTCGAGGTGAAAGGTTCGCCGAATCGCCACGCCGGGTGGTCGATTCGTCCACAATCGTCCGCGGGGAGGGGTCAGCAGGACCAGGGGGGTGACTGCATGCGCCGCGAACACGACCAGGGCCGGATCAGGAGTCTGGCGGCGCTGGCACGCGCCCTGAGCCGGTCCGACTCGTTGCCCCACCTGCTCGAGCACGCGGCCGAGGAGGCGCTTCGGACCCTGCAGGCGGCGAGCGTCTCGGTGTCCCGGATCGAGCCGGACGGCGTCTCGGTCCGCACCATCGTCAACGTCGGCGAGCTCGGCCCGGACGAGGTGCGCTGGCCGGAGGACGAGACCTACGAGATGGACGAGTTCGCCAGCCTGAACCTGTCGGCCGACGAGCCGGTCACCTGGCACTGGGTCCGCGGCGAACCCGGCATCCCGGACTGCGAGCGCATGCTGCTGGAGCGGCTCGGCAAGGGCTCCTCGCTGTCCGCGCCGCTGGTCGTCTCCGGGGCGCTGTGGGGCGAGGTGTACGCCACCCGGCACATCGGCGACGAGCCGTTCGACGAGGACGACATCGCCTACCTGGAGGCGTTCCTGGCCATCCTCGGCGGCGCGCTGGCGCGGGCCGACCGCGAGGAGACGCTGGCCCAGCTGGCCTACCACGACCCGCTGACCGGGCTGCTCAACCGGCGCGCCATCGACGACCACGCCCGGGTCGCGTTCGAGGTGCCGCCCGGCATGCGCCGCGACGTCGGCGTCGTCGCGCTGGACATCAACGGCCTCAAGCAGACCAACGACCGGCTCGGGCACCAGGCCGGCGACGAGCTGATCCAGCGGGTCGCCCACGACCTGGTGCGGTCGTTCGCGGACCTCAAGGCCTGCGTCGTCGGTCGTGTCGGTGGCGACGAGTTCACCGTGCTCAGCGTGGACCTGTCGACCGCCCCGCTCGTCGAGCTCACCGACCAGGTGATCGCGCGCAGCTGGGAGACCGACCCGACCACCGCGCTCTCGGGTGGAGTCGCGTCGGCGGTGCTGACCGCGGGCAAGGACCTGACGCCGTCGGAGGTGTTCGTCGCCGCCGACCGCGCGCTCTACGTCGCCAAGCGGGAGCGCCGTCGTACGGCGGTCGTCGCGGACCCGCTCTGACCCTGGCGCCTCGCCGGCCCGGGCCGGGCTGGGACGATGCCCGCATGACCGTCGACGTACGACGCGCCGCATCCCGGCCGAGCACGTCGGCCGACGGGCTGGTGTCGCGGCACTCGTTCTCGTTCGGGCCGCACTACGACCCGGCCAACGTCGGCCACGCGGTGCTGGTCGCGCACAACGAGGACGACATCCGCGCCGGCGCCGGCTACCCCGACCACCCGCACCGGGACCTCGAGATCGTCACCTGGGTGCTGGAGGGCGGGCTGAGGCACGAGGACTCCGACGGTCACGCCGGCGTGGTGGTGCCGGGGCTGCTGCAGCGGCTCAGCGCGGGCAGCGGGGTCCGGCACTCCGAGCGCCACGACCGGGCATCCGGTCCGGCGGTGCGGTTCGTGCAGATGTGGGTGCTGCCCGACGAGCCCGGGCTGACCCCGTCGTACGCCCAGCGCGACGTCGGCGCGCTGCTGGACGGCGGCGACCTGGTGCCGGTCGCGTCCGGACGGCCGGGGTTGTCGGTCGACGCGGCCGTGCCGGTGCACACCCGCGACGCGACGCTGCACGTGGCCCGGCTCCGCAGCGGGGCCTCGGTCGAGCTGCCCGACGCGCCGTACCTCCATGTCTTCGTGGCCCGCGGGTCGGCCGACCTCGAGGCCGCCGGCCGGCTCGACGAGGGCGACGCGGCCCGGCTGACCGCCGCCGGCGGGGTCCGGCTGACCGCGGCCGGGCCGTGCGAGGTGCTCGTCTGGGAGATGCACCGCGGGAGGTAGTTTGGGAGTACGTCGGCCACATGATCGCGGGGGTCCTGCCATGACGACGTCGCTGCGCCTGCTCGTCAGCACCGTCACCACCGTGCTCCTGCTGCTGCCCGGCGCCGCGGCCGCGAGCACCAGGACCGTGACCGACGCCGACGACGCGACCGGTCGCCTCGACGTCGCCGCCGCTACGCACGGCCACGACGGACGGCTGCTGGTGCACACGATCCGGATGCAGCGCCGGTGGCCGTCGGCGGTGCTCGCGGAGGGCAGCCGTGACGATCGTGTTCCGGATGGGCGACCGCTACCGCACCCTCGAGATCGAGCAGCGCAGGAGCGGGCTGGTGGGCGAGCTCTGCACCGAGACCCCGCGCGGCGCCCTCAGGAACTGCACCCGGGACGTCGAGCTGACCCGGCCGGACCGGTTCACGCTGCAGGTCACGCTGGCCGGACGCCTGCTGGGTCGGCAGCTGTCGTCGTACCAGTGGCGCATCGTCACCCTGCTCGACAACGGCGAGTCCGGCTGCACCGAGACGGTCTGCCTGGACCAGGTCCGCAACGACGACCGCTGGGTGCGGCACCGCCTCTGACAGGAGCCGACGCCGAGGTCCTACGGTGGAGGTGCACCGCCGCCGACCCCGGGGACCGTGATGCCGCACCGCTGCTCCGTCCGGCTCGCTGTAGCCACGGTGGTCGGCCTCCTGCTCCTGCCGGCGTCGTCGTACGCCGACACGGCGAAGGTCGCGGACGCCGACGACACCCACGGCCGGCTGGACGTCGCGCGGGTCGCGCACACGCACGTGCACCACCGGCTCGTGCACACCATCCGGATGCAGACCGGCTGGAAGGCGCGGGTGCTGAGGAAGGGCCGGCTGACGGTGATGTTCAAGTCGGGGTCGCGCTACCGGACCATCGAGATCGACTACCGGCGCCGGCACCTGGTCGCCACGATCTGCCGAGACGAACGACTCGCCGGCGGCGAGCTCGTGAACTGCTCCGACGACGTCGCGCTCGACCGGCCCGACGGCCGCACCGTCACGGTGACGGTGCGCAAGCGGCAGGTCCGCAAACCGGGCCGGCAGGGGTACAAGTGGCAGGTCACGTCGTTCCTGCAGAGCGGGCAGGGCGAGTGCCCGCGGGGGCGGCTGTGCGTCGACTCGCTGCCCGGCGCGGACCCGTGGATCCGGCACGGCCTCGCGGCACTGAGCCGGCGGCTCCCGCCCGTCGCCTGACCGGCCCCATCGATACGACGCGACGGATTTGCTGTTTTCCGGCCGTGAAAACCACCAGAACGTCGCGTCGTATCGGGGGTTGGGGTCAGGAGGCCAGGCCGTCCACCACCTCGGCGCCGGGGAGCTCGGCGAGGGCGGAGCCGGGGAGCAGCAGCTTCGAACGTCGTACGCCGCTGCCGATGATCGCGACGTCGATGTCCACGACGGCCGCGTCGACGAGCAGCCGCCAGCCGGCGGGAAGTCCGACCGGCGTGATGCCGCCGTACTCCATGCCGGTCTCCTCGACCGCCCGGTCCATCGGGTGGAACGACGCCTTGCGCACGTCGAGCATCCGCTTCACCACGTTGTTGACGTCGGCCCGGGTGTCGGCGCGTACGACGCAGGCGGCGACCCGTTCCTCGCCGGCACGCTTGCCGGACACGACCACGCAGTTGGCGCTCGCGTCGAGGGGAAGGCCGTAGGCCTCGGTGAGGGCCGCGGTGTCCGCCAGGTCCGGGTCGATCTCGACGACGCCAACACGGTCCGCCGTCGGGAGAGCGCCGAGCGCCGTCCCGCACCGGGGGCGCGAGCAGGTCCGGCCGGTCGAGCGCGGGCACGGTGGCGAGGGAGCCGAGCTGCATGCCGCCCACCCTAGGCAACGATTCGTCTGCGATCCCCCCGCGGGATTCACCCCAAAGATCGCAGACGAATCGTTGTCAACGGCTCTCAACATCGTCCCGTTTCTGGGCTAAGGTGCCGAAGCATCTGGCTCGAGGGGGCCCGGGGGGCGGAATGTTCGCCTTCGGTACAGAGCAGTCCCCGACCTGGTCGACTCGGGCTCCGTCTGCACGACAAGCCCGAGCGACCCGGCCTCATCCACCGGGGCGGCGGGCTCATGAATCCCGGAGGGAAACCTTGCCAGCCACACCCAGAAAGCGCGGCCTCGCGCTCGTCGCGGCCGCCGCCGGACTCGCGCTCGTCGCCAGTCCGCTCGCGTTGACGTCGGGCGCCACGGCCGACGAGACGACGTCAACGACCGCCGCGGCCCCCAAGGCCGACAAGGCCAAGAAGGCGAAGAAGAAGCGGGTCAAGGTCGACCTGTTCGCGATCAACGACTTCCACGGCCAGCTCGAGACGGTTCCCCCGGACACGCGGCCGGGCCGCACGTCGACCGGTGAGGTCCTCAAGGGCAGCATCGACTTCCCGGCCGGCGGCGTGGAGTACCTCGCCACCCACCTCAAGCGGCTGCGGGCCAACTCGGCCGACCGCGGAGCGAAGAGCTTCACGGTCGCCGCCGGCGACCTGATCGGTGCGACGCCGCTGCTCTCCGCGGCCTTCCACGACGAGCCGACCATCGAGGCCATGAACGAGATCGGCCTGCAGGTCTCCTCCGTGGGCAACCACGAGTTCGACGAGGGCTACCGCGAGCTCAAGCGCCTGCAGAAGGGCAAGTGCCTCAACGACGGCGCCGGCGCCAACAACCAGAACTCCTGCCCCGACGCGGCCAACCCGTTCGAGGGCGCAGACTTCAAGTACCTCGCGGCGAACGTGAAGTTCGAGAACACCCGCAAGCCGATCCTCGCGCCGTTCAACGTCAAGAAGGTGCAGGGCAAGAAGGTCGCCTTCATCGGCATGACCCTCAAGGACACGCCCAACATCGTGACCAAGGCCGGCGTCGAGGGCCTGTTCTTCAAGGACGAGGTCAAGACCGTCAACAAGCTGGTGCCGCGCCTGCGTGACCGCGGGGTCAACGCGATGGTCGTGCTGCTGCACCAGGGCGGCGTCCCGGTCAGCCTGACCGAGCCGAGCGGCTGCGACCAGGTGACCGGTCCCGGCATCGACATCGCCAAGGCGCTGCACCCCGAGATCGACGTCGTCGTCGAGGGTCACACCCACCTGCCCTACAACTGCACGGTGCGCGACCCCGCCGGCAAGAAGCGTCTGGTCACCAGCGCCTACTCCACCGGCCGGGTCATCACCGAGGTGCGGCTGAAGCTGAAGGGCAAGAACGGCGAGGTGATCCGCGGCAAGTCGCGCGCGATCAACCACATCGTCACCAACAGCGACGGTACGGCGGCCGACGCCGCCCTCACCGCTCTCATCGCGCGCTACAAGACGCTCGTGGCGCCGATCGAGAACAAGGTGCTCGGCAAGATCGCCCCCGCAGAGACGCCGAACCAGAGCCTGCCCCGGACGCCGGCCAACGTGCCCGCGGACAACGGTGAGGACTTCGCGCTCGGCAACCTGATCGCGGACAGCCAGAAGCTCGACCCGTCCACGGGCGCCACGCGTCCGGTCATCGCGTTCATGAACCCGGGCGGCATCCGCGCCAACCTGGTCGAGAACGCCGCCGGCGACGTCACCTACGGGGCCGCGTTCTCGGTGCAGCCGTTCAACAACTACGTGGTCTCCATGGACCTGACGGGTGCGCAGGTCCTGTGCCGTCCTCAACGACCAGTGGAACGGCCGCAACGAGACGTCCAACGTGATCCTGCAGGTCTCGGGCATCCAGTACACCTACGACCGCTCGGACGCCGCAGGCGCCGGCAACGCCGTCGTCGGCACGCCGATGCTCGACCTCGACCGCGACGGCTTCCTACGAGACGGACCTCGACCCGGCCGCGACCTACCGGGTCGTGGCGAACTCGTTCCTCTCCGACGGCGGCGACGGCATGCCGACGCTGGCCGCCGGGACGAACAAGTTCTTCGGCGGGCTCGACATCGACGCGCTGGCGGCGCACCTGGCCGCCAACAACCCCTATGTCCCGACCGCGGAGGACCGCATCGAGACGCAGCCCTGATCCAGGGATGAACGACGAGAGGGGGTGGCCCGGTGGGCCACCCCCTCTTGCTTGCCCCGGTGGTCGAGGCCGGCGAGCCCTAGCTGGTGACCTCCTGCCGGAGCCGCAGCCCGGCCAGGGCGGCGAGGAGCAGGGTGACGCCGGTGACGAGCAGGATGCCGGCCGCCCCGAGCGAACCCTCGGCCCAGTCGTAGAGCGCCTCGGGCACCGCGACCGTCACCGCGAGCACGCCGGTGACCAGGTAGGGCCAGGACCGGGTCACGACGTACAGCCCGAACGCGACCACCCCGAGGGCGGCGGTGGCGACGTAGGCGACCCAGGAGTGCGCGTCGCCGATCGCCAGCTGCGCACCGATGAAGGCGATCACGCAGCCGAGCACGCGGCCCAGGGTGAGCTCGCGCCAGACGTGCCTCTCGGCGAGCAGCAGCCAGGCCCCGCCGAGCCCGAGGACGGTCAGCGCGAGCGGCACGATGCTGGTGGAGTCGGACGGCAGGGCGGTGAGCCCGGCCGTCACCGTCACGAAGGCGGCGACAGCCGCGGCCAGCTGGCCGATCGGGGAGGGGATCACGACGTAGCCCGCGAGCGCGGCGACGAGACCGACCAGCGCGGCGAGCAGGAGCACGACGTCGGGATCGCTCAGCGCGTCGCCCAGCCAGAGACCCGCTCCGAACGCCACGCAGGCCGCCGCAGCGGCGAGCAGGACCGAGGCCAGCCGGCCGCGGATGTCGTCGTGCGGGTCCGGGGTCCGGCGCACGAGGCGGCCCAGCACCAGCCCGCCGGCGGCGAGCACGAGCGCGCTGGTCAGGAGGAGACCGACCTGACCGCCGAGGCCCAGCGCGTCCCAGGTCTCGCTCAGGAAGAGCCAGGCCGCACCCACGACGAAGGCGGCGCCGACGTAGCCGGCGATCTCGGCCATCCGCCGTCGTAGCGGGGTGGCGGACGCCGGCTCGTCGGCGAGTGCGTTGCGTACGACGGACTCGGCCTCGCCCGCGTGCGCCGGGTCGAGGAGGCCGGCTCCGACGAGGCCGTCGACGACGGCGGAGGCTCTGCTACTGGTCATGGCACCAGGATCCCGCCTTGGCAACGGCGGGCGACAGAGTAGTCGTACCTAGTTGCGGTGGCTGCCGGCGTCCGTGCCTCGTGGCAGCTGGAACAGGAACGTGGTGCAGGGCGCGTCCGCCAGCGGTGAGCCGGCCACCGAGTGCCTCGGCGATCTCGGCGGCGACGGTGAGGCCGATCCCCAGCCCCGCTCCGGTGCTGCCGACGTTGCGATGGAAGACCTCGTCGCCGGGACGGTCCCGGCCCTGGTCGCTGACCCGGATGTCGATGTGGCGGTTCTCCTCGAGGAGCGCCACCGTGACCGTGCCGGTCCCGTGCCGGAGGGCGTTGTCGACGAGCACGTCGAGCACCTGCTCCACCGGCCCCGGGGCCTGGTGCACGTGCACCTCACCGGCGACCGCGAGGGCGATGTCGCGCGTGCCGGCCACGGGGCGCCAGCGCTCCCCCGTCGCCCGCACCACCTCTGCGAGGTCGATGTCCTCCCAACGACCGATCCGCCTGGCGCGAGCCAGGTCCAGCAGGTCGGTGACCGTCTCCTGCAGCCGGTCGACCTGCGCGAGCGAGCGCGTCAGCTCGTCGGCGATCGACTTCGGCGTCTCCGGCCAGAGCGACAGGTCCTCGAGCTCGAGCCGCAGCGCGGTGATCGGCGTGCGCAGCTGGTGGGAGACGTTGGAGGCGAACTCCCGCTCGCGCTGCACCAGGTCGTGCAGCTGGCCGGCGCTCTGCTCGAGGGCCCGACCGATCGTGTCCGCCTCGGGTACGTCGTAGCGCGGGATGCCCAGCTCGAACCTGCCGCGGCCGAGCTCGACCGCATAGTGGGCGAGCTGCTGGAACGGCCGCGCCAGCACCACCGCCGCGGCGTACGCGAGCCCGGCCGCCACCGCCACCAGCAGCATGCCGAGCACCACGATCGGGGTGAGCGCGTTGGACACCCGCTCGTCGACGAGGAACGCCGATCGCCGCAACGTGACCTCGCCGCCGCCGTCGACGGGGGCCGACTCGGAGAGGTCGGACGCCTGGTCGGCCAAGCGGTAGTCCGCGGCCGTCGCCGTGACATCGGCGCCGTCCGCGTCGACGTAGTCGATCCGCTCGGCCTGGTTCAGGTGCCGGGAGAGGTACGCCGCGTCGACCGCGTCGCCGGCGGCCTGCCGGGCGGCCACCAGCTCCGCGAGAAGCACCACGGACCGTTCGAGCTTGCGCTCCTCCGCCGCGGTGACGACGTCGTCCACGCTGTACGCGCGAGCCACCGAGAACACCACGAGGATCCCGAGTGCCAGCAGCACGAAGGCCCCGACGATGCGCTCACGCATCGGCGGTGGCGCCCTCGATGCGGAACCCGACACCACGCACGGTGACCACCCGCGCCGGGCTGTCGCCGTCCTCGAGCTTCTGCCGCAGGCGGCCCACGGTGACGTCGAGCGTCTTCGTCGAGCCGTACCAGTTCTCGTCCCAGACCTCGTCCATCAGTCGTCCCCGTGTGACGACCTCCCCCGGCGCTTCCACGAGCATCGCCAGCACGTCGAACTCCTTCGACGTCAGCGCGACCTCTCGGTCCGCTACGAACACGCGGCGCGAGCGCGGGTCAACGCGGAGAGCCGCCGGCCCACCGGCGTCCGGGGCGGGCCCGGGCGGTGGCGTGCCGACCGGCGTCGCGCGCCGCATCAGCGCGCGCACCCGGGCGAGGAGCTCCGCCAGCCCGAACGGCTTCGCAAGGTAGTCGTCCGCGCCCACGTCGAGGCCGACCACGCGGTCGAGCTCGCCGTCACGGGCGGTGAGGATCAGGATGCCGACCCGGGGGTCGAACTCGCGGATGCGGCGGCACACGTCGAGGCCGTCGATGTCGGGCAGTCCGAGGTCGAGGATCACCACGCCGATGTCGCCGGCGCGGGTCCGCTCGACGCCCGGCTCTCCCTCGGCGACCCGGACGACGTCGTACCCCTCGCGCTGGAGGGTGCGCAACAGGGGTGCCGCGATCCCGTCGTCGTCCTCCACGACCAGCACGTTTCCCGGCATAACGGACAGGCTAGTGGCCTCGTCCGTCATCGCCGTGGCGCCGACTGCTCGTTCCTCCGAAGGCTGCGCACGGCGAGGAACGCGATGACGATCTCGCAGACGAGCGCGACCGCGCCTGCCCATCCGATGTCACCGCGAAGATCCTGCGCCGCGGGCAGGCCCACGAAGGCGTTGAGTGCCTGGCCCACGAAGGCGACCGACGCCGCGCCGGCGGCCAGCACCCGGCCGTCCACGCGACCGGCCAGGGTCCGGACGGCACCGGCGAGCGACACCACCGCGATAGCGGCGCCGACGATCGCGAGATAGCCGGCCGCCTCGGCCAGGTCGGGCAGCCGCAGCAGGAACACCAGTCCGAGGGCGGTGCTGGCCGCCACGGTGAGCGGCGAGCGCACGGAGCGGACTCGTTCGGCCATCAGAAGTCCTTGTCCTTGGCGCCGGTCTCGGTGACCGGCGTGGCAGCGCACCCGGCTCCCGCGGGTGTCCGCACGGCCGGCGAAGGGCTCCAGACCAGGTGCATCTTGGACGGCGCCACCTTCAGTGCTGCCGGGTCCGACACGGCACCGAACATCACCGTGACGACGCTGCGGGCCGCGCCTCCCGTGGTGCTGAGCGAGTGCGAGATCGACGCAGAAACCGTGACGCTGTCCGAGACGAAGTCCCGGAACAGGTCGACCCGGCCGAGGTTCGCCCCGGTGAAGCCGACCGTGTCCTGCTTGCCGGACTGGCTCAGGTCGACGGTCAGTGCACGGCTGCCGCTCCCGTCCCAGCCGGCGACCACGGTGGCGGGGTCGACGACGGCGCTGTAGGTCAGCACGAGCTGGTCGCCCGGCTGGATCCTGCCCGGACCGGCGGCGTCGACGGCCTGGACGTCCAGCGCCCGCAGCGGTCGGTTGTCGACGGTGACGGTGAGCCTGGCCGACGTGTAGATGGCGTCGACGCCGTCGGTCATCACGGCCTGCAGGTCGAAGCTCCCGGTGGCCGACGTCGCGCCGGCGGTGTTCCACGAGCAGGAGTACGGCGCGCTGGCGTCGGTGCACAGGGTGGTCCAGGCGGAGCTGCCCTGCGGCGCCCACCGGAGCGCGACGTTCTTGACGCCCTTGGTGGAGGCAGCGTCGGCGCCGACCGTGACGGTGCCGCTGACCGGGCTGCCGGGGTCGGCCACGGAGACGCTGGCCACCGTGTTGTTCACGGTCCGTTGCTGGGTGGAGGTGAGCGTGGTGTTGCCGGCCAGGTCGGTGACGACCGCGCGGACGGTGTAGCCGCCGTCGGGGACCGTCGTGGTCCGCCAGTCGCAGCGGTAGGGCTCGAGCTGGTCGGCACACAGTGTGGTCCAGGTCTGGGAGCCGGCGGGCGCGCTCTGGAAGGTGACGGTGTCCACGCCCGAGAGCGCGTCGTCGGCGCTGGCGGCCAGGACGACCGTGCCCGAGAGCGTGCCCGACGGCACGGTCAGGCTGCCCGTCGGCGCCGCGTTGTCGACGACGACCTCCTCTCGCACGTCCTGGATCTCCTGGGCGCCGACGACCGCGCGGGCGCGCACGTCGTAGGTGTCGGCGAGCTGTCCGGTGCTCCAGGTGCAGCCGAGCGTCCGGGCCGTGGTGGTGCAGCCGGGGACGTCGGTCCAGCTCGTGGTACCGGCGGGTGCGTACTGGATCTTCAGGCTGACCGAGGCGGAGGCCGGCGCCGAGACGGACGCGCTCAGGGCGACGTTGCCGCGCACGGCGTCCGCCAGCGGGCCGAGGGTCACGGACGCCGCGTTCGACGACGGTCGCGGTGGCGACGGCGGAGGTCGCGGCGTTGCCCGCGGTGTCGACGGCGACGGCGCGGAGCTGGTGGGTTCCGTCGCTGACGGTGGTGGTGTCCCAGGAGCAGGCGTACGGCGCGGTGACGTCGGTGCACAGCGGGGTCCAGGTCCCGCCGGCCGAGCGCTGGATGGTCACGCTCGCGATCGCGCTGTGCTGGTCGGATGCGTCGGCGGTGACCACGATGGTGCCGCTCACGGTGCCGGGGCTGGTCACGGCGACGGTGGGCGCGGTCCAGTCCGCGGCGGAGGTGACACCGGCCGGGGCGCTCGTGGTGGAGGTGAAGGTCGCCGAGGAGAACGCGGGCGCGCCGGCCGCCGCCAGGACGAGTCCGGCGGCGGCGAGGAGACGGAGTCCGGAGGTACCCACGGGGTCAGGCGCTCCGGGTGGCGGCGACCCGGCGGGCGGGGCCGGTCGGGCGGGGCGCGGGACGCAGCGCGCGGAGCAGCTGCACGAGGCTGGCCAGGGCGATCAGTGCGGCCGGGAGGCCGATGACCAGGATCCGGGTGGAGCGGTCCGCGAGAGCGATGAACACGTGTCCCACCGCGGGTACGACGAAGGACATCCGCGGCTGCCGGTCGGAAGCGAGGCGGAACGTCCACGGGTCGACGTCGGCGTTGGCGTCGCCCTTGGTGCGGTAGACGGTCTCGCCCTGGGCCGTCTCGCGGATCTTGTGGATCCGGTGCGTGACCAGGTTGTCGATGCCGGCCTCGGCGGGCGGCATGTAGGTGATCACGTCGCCGACCCGGAGGTCCTCGACGGGCACCGGCTCCTCGAAGACCACGGACCCGATCTCGAAGGTGCCCGACATCGAGCCGCCGGTGATCACGTAGCGCTCGTAGCCCATCAGGCTCGGCAGCATGAACGCGACGGAGCCGACGATCACGAGCGCGATCACGGCGTTGCCCAGGAAGCGGGGCAGACGCGCGGCAGCGGACATGAGGCGGACCTTCGAGTGGAGGAGGACCCTGACAGGGGCTCGGGGGAGGGCCCCTGCCAGGGGGACTGGGAGGGGGTGTTACTGGTTGAAGGTCTCGCCGCCGAGCTGGGTGGCGACCCACTCGTAGGTCGCGCTGGCCGTCTTGGCCTGCTGGGTGTCGGACGCGGCCGCGTCGAGAGCGACCGAGAAGGTGTAGGTCTTCGAGGCACCGGCGGCGTACTCGCCGAGGGCGACGAGCTCGTCGTCGGCGAGCCCACCGAAGTCGCCGTTGTACAGCGTGGTGCCGCCGTCCTTGATGGTCAGCTTCAGCATGTCCGCCGCGAACGCGTTCGCCGACGCGGTCTCACGCAGGGTGAAGGTGCCGGGCAGCGTGCCGGTGTTCTTGATCGTGACCGTGCCGTTGACGACGTCACCCGGCTTGAGGTTGCTGAGCCCGAAGATCTGCGCACCCGCCTTGCTGTTCGACTGCAGGAGGGTGCCGGAGGTGACGGTGCTCGCGGCGTTTGCGCTCTGCGAGGTGAAGGTCGCGCCCGAGCCGACGGCGACGGCACCCGCGGCGAGCAAGGTGGCGAGCGGGACGAGAACCTTGCGTGAGGTGGTGCCGTTCATGGTGAGGGTCTCCCAGTTCGTGTGTCAGCTTGTGACTACGAAGGTAGGGAGACCTCGACCACGCCCTGGCAAACCGGAATGCTCGTCAACTCCACATTTGGGTAACAGTGTCCGGAACGGCCCGGTTCGCCGTCACCGCGCGGCGCGGAGCAGCTGCTCGAGCAGCGGGCCCGGCGGTGCGCGAGCCGGACTCGCCCAGCTCGACGAAGGCCGCGACCGCGAGGTCACCCTGGGCGCCGACCATCCATGCGTGGGTCTGCAGCGGTTCCTGGTCGCCGAACTCGGCGGTGCCGGTCTTGGCGATCACCGGCGGTCCGGGTACGTCGAGCGAGGGCGGTGCCGCTGCCGCGCGTCACCACGCCGCGCAACAGCCGTCGCAGGGTGGCGGCCTCTGCCTTGCTCAGCGGCTTGCGTCGGGAGCGGCTTCGTCGGTCGGCTGGTCCGGCAGCAGCCGGGGTACGACGGTGCGGCCCTCCGCCACCGAGGCCATCACCGCCGCCATCGCCATCGGGGAGGCGAGCACCTGACCCTGGCCGATCATGGCGGCGGCGCGCTGCGGTCTCGGACTCGGGCTCGGGCACGGACCCGAAGTAGGCCGGGAACCCGAGGTCGTGGTCGACGCCCAGGCCGAGGGCCGCGGCCGCGCCGGCGACGTCGTCGGCGCGGTCGCGCGGCGTCGATGAAGGCGGTGTTGCAGGAGTTCGCGACCGCGTCGGCCAGCGTGATCCGCCCGTTGGCGCCGGCCGGGTAGTCGTCGTAGTTCTCGAACCGCTTGCCGTCGACGACGGTCGCGGTCGGGCACTGCACCGGACTGGTCGGCGTGAGTCCGGCCCGGAGCAGCGCGAGGCTGCTGACCACCTTGAACGTCGACCCGGGGGCGTACTGGCCGAAGGTGGCGGTGTTCAGCCCGCCGGAGCCCGGCCCGCTGGCCGCGACGAGGATGTCGCCGTTCGACGGCCGGATCGCGACCAGCGCGCGGCCGGGCCGACGCCGGCGAGGATCCGCTCGGCGGCGGCCTGCAGTTCGACGTCGAGGGTGGTGGCCAGCGGCTCGCCCGGCACCGGGTCGGTCGCGAACAGGCTGCGGCGCCGGTCTCCCTTGACCGCGGCGACCTCCAGCCCCGGCGTACCGCGCAGCCGGTCGTCGTAGCGCGCCTGCAGGCCGGACAGTCCGGCCTCGTCGCCCGCCTCGTAGCCACCCTTGGACTTCTCGACGATCTCGGCGGTCACGGGGCCGACGGTGCCCAGGATCGGCCGGGCGAACTCCCGCGTCGGGGCCAGCGGCAGGGTGTCCTGCACGGCACCGGCGCCCTCGATCCGCTCGACGGCGGCCAGCGCGCGGCCGGCCTCCTCCGCCCGCAGCACGATCGCCTCGACGAAGGCGTTGTCGCCGGCCGCCTCGCACGCGCTTCACCAACGAGGCGGCGTCGACGTCGACGACGCCCGCCAGGGAGCGCGCGGCCCGCGCCTGCCCTGCCTCGCCGACCTGCGCCTTGTCGACACCGAACCGCACCACCGGTCGTTCCCTCACGATCTCCTCGCCGCCCGCGCCGAGGATCCCGGCGCGTTCGGCCCCGGTCGTGCCGAGGTCGAGCCGTTCGCCGGCGCGCAGCCCGAACAACCGCGGCTCGAGCCGGGCCGCCCAGGTGCCGTCCTCGGCCTCGACCAGGCGGGCCGTGCCCTCGTGCTCCCAGGTCGCCTCGGTCCGCGGGAGGTCCCAGGCGTAGGTGAGGACCGCGGTCGCCGTCCCGGCGTCCTGGTCCTCGGTGACCTCGCCGGCCGTGACCTCGACCTCCGCCCCGCCCATGCCGTCGGTGGCGCGCTCCCACGCCCGCTGCGGTGCGCGGCCGGGCTCCCCGTCGAACAGCGCGCTGTCGAGGCGGCCCCGGGTCAGCGCCTCGGCCAGGGCCGCGGCCGTGTCGTCGGGCGCCGGGCCGTCCTCGCCGCCGTCCGACGTACAAGCGGTGACGGTGCCGCAGAGCAGCGCGCCGGTGACCAGCTGTGCAAGGAGTCCCCCGAGTCGTCTCACCGGACGATCCGACCACCACGACCGCGGCGAGTCAAAGTGCCCCGCCCAAGACGACGAGCTCGGTGCGATGAGTTCCGCCGCCGAGCCCGGTCTGCACGATGAGGCGGTACGACGGCGTTCCGCCCTGTCCCGTTCCGTCCTAGGGTGGGGGCGACCCGCCAGAGCTCCGGGAGAACCGATGACCATCGAGGCACCGACACAGTCCGCCGCTCCCACCGAGGAGTTCCCGTCGTCGGCGGACCAGTACCGCCGCGAGCTGCTCGCGCACTGCTACCGGATGATCGGCTCGGTGCACGACGCCGAGGACCTGGTGCAGGAGACCTACCTGCGGGCCTGGCGCGCCTACGACGCGTTCGAGGGCCGCTCCTCGGTGCGCACCTGGCTCTACCGGATCGCCACCAACGTCTGCCTGACCGCGCTCGAGGGCAAGGACCGACGGCCGCTGCCGACCGGGCTCGGCGCAGCCCGGCAGCGACCGCCGGCGACCCGCTCGACGAGCGCGGCGAGGTCCCTGGCTGGAGCCGGTGCCCGACGCGATGGTCGACCGGGCCCGACCGGCGGCCGCCGAGGACCCGCGAGAGCATCCGGCTCGCGTTCGTCGCCGCCCTGCAGCACCTGCCCGCCGCGGCAGCGGGCGGTGCTGATCCTGCGCGACGTGCTGCGGTGGAGGGCCGCCGAGGTCGCCGAGGCGCCTCGAGACCACCACCGCGGCGGTCAACAGCGCGCTGCAGCGGGCCCACGCGCAGCTGGCAGAAGGTCAAGCGCCAGCGAGGACGACCGTCGGCGAGCCCACGCCGGAGCAGCAGGCAGCTGCTCGACCGCTACGTGCAGGCGTTCTGGGACAAGGACATCGACGCGATCGTGGCGATGCTCACCCGCGACGCGATCTGGGAGATGCCGCCGTTCGCCGGCTGGTACCAGGGCGCCGAGAACATCGGCCGCGCTCATCGACACCCAGTGCCCGGGCGGCGGCCACGACATGCGGATGCTGGCCGACCTGGGCCAACGGCCAGCCCGCGTTCGGGCTCTACATGCGCCACGCAGGACGGCAGCTTCCGCCCTTCCACCTCCAGGTGCTCGACGCTCGCGGCGACCGCGGTGTCGAGCACGTCGCGGCGTTCTTCGAGACGACCGGCTGTTCGCGAAGTTCGGGCTCCCGGAGCGGCTGCCCGCCGACTTCGACCGATCCGACGGCCGAGCCCGTCCCCTCGGTCTGATGTCCGCCTCGGCCGGCGCCGTCCTGGAGGCGGCGCTGCTCGAGGCACCCGCCCTGCTCGAACGGGCGGTCGGCTACACGCGGGCCAGCCTCGCGCTGCTGCCCCGGGCGGCCCCCGACGCGCCGACGCCCTGCGCGGGCTGGGACCTGGTCCGGCTGCTGCGCCACATGGACGACGCCCTGGCCGCGTTCACCGAGGCCGCCGAGTCCGGGTACGTCGCACCGGACGGTCCGGCCGACGAGCATCCCGCCCTGCTCGCGGCGTCGCTGCGGGAGCGGGCCTGCCGCCTGCTCGGTGCCTGGGCCAACGAGCCCGGTCGCCCGGCCGTGTCCGTCGCCGGGCACGACCTCGACACGACGGTGCTCGCCGCGGCCGGTGCGCTGGAGATCGCCGTGCACGGCTGGGACGTCGCGCAGGCGTGCGGCGAGGACCGCCCGCTGCCCGAGTCGCTCGCGGCGACGCTGCTCGCGGTCGCCCCGCTGGTGGTGCGTGCCGAGGACCGGCCCGGCCGCTTCGCCGCGCCGTACGACGTCCCGCCGACCGCGACCGCCTCGGAGCGGCTGCTCGCCTTCGTCGGCCGCCGCGCACCGGGAACGCACAAGTGAGTCACGCGTCTCCTTCGGCAGTCGGGAGCACGCTCGTCCCATGACACGACCCTCGGCCCGGGACCTGCGCTGGCTCGACCGCGACGGCAGGCCGCTGCCCGAGGAGGACCGCGGCCTCGTCTACGACATCGGCACGCTCGTCGACCGGCGGCGGCTGCTCGGGCTGTTCGGCGGGATCGGGGCGGCCGCGCTGCTGGCCGCCTGCACCGGGGAGTCCGGGCCGTCCACCCAGGAGCCGACCGGTGCCGGCGGTGTGACCGAGGTGCCGGACGAGACCGGTGGCCCGTTCCCCGGTGACGGGTCCAACGGCCCGAACGTGCTCGACGACTCCGGGATCGTCCGCACCGACATCCGCTCGTCGTTCGGCAGCTCGACGACGCGCGCCGACGGCGTACCCCTGACCGTGCGGATCACCGTGCGCGACGCGGCGACGGGGAAGGCGATGCCCGGTGCGGCGGTCTACGTCTGGCACTGCACCGCCGACGGCGGCTACTCGCTCTACAGCCCGGGCCACGAGGGCGAGAACTACCTGCGCGGGGTCCAGGAGACCGACGACGGCGGGACGGCGGAGTTCGTGACGGTCTTCCCCGGCTGCTACCCGGGCCGGTGGCCGCACATCCACTTCGAGGTGTACGCCGGACTCGACGACGCCGTCGCGTCCGGGCCGATCGTGAAGACCTCCCAGATCGCCCTGCCGGAGGAGGCCTGCGCCGCGGCGTACCGCACTCCCGGCTACGAGGCCAGCGTGGACACCCTCGCCGGCACCAGCCTGGCCACCGACCTGGTCTTCGCCGACGACGACGCGCGTGCACCAGCTGGCGACGATGTCCGGCGATACCGACAGCGGCTACGTCGGGGCGCTGACGATCGGGGTCTGAGCCCCGCGCACGCCGACGGCGCCGCACGTGGCAAGTCGGGCCCGGCGGCGAGACCGTGAGCCCGCTCACGTTGCGGCACCGCCGGCAGGCCGCTGACCTGCACGGATGTCGACAACCGCCGCGTGGGCGTGTCGTCGTCGGGGTACGGTTGTCCGATGCTACGGACGCCAAGTCGCGTGAGCATGCTCGCTTACGCCTCCGCCACCACGACCGTCGTGGTGGCGCTTGGCGTCTCCTTCCAGCCGGTCAGCCCGGCCGCCGACAACTCCCGGCTCGCCGGGGCCGCGGCCTCCCAGCCCCGCGACATCGAGCAGCCCACGACGGACGCCGGCGCCACCGAGTCCCCCGGGTCGCCGGCACCACCGGAGGCGACGGCCGAGGCACAGACGACGATCAGCAAGGCTCCCGACGAGCAGAAGGTCGCGCGCGCGGTGACCATCCAGAAGATGTCCCGCGCCCAGCTGCTCGCCCAGCGCGCCGAGGAGCTCGAGGCCCAGCTCCCCGATCCCGCCCAGTTCGTCATCAGCTCGTTCAACGTGCTCGGGAGCAGCCACACCACCGGCAAGTCGAGGATGGCCTCCGGGGTCTCCCGGGTCCGCACCGCGGCCCAGCTCCTCAACCTGCACGGCGTCGACGTGGTGGGCTTCCAGGAGCTCCAGCCCGACCAGTACCGGTCCTTCCTCGGTGCCGCGGGCGGTGCCTTCAACGTCTACCCGGGTCTCGCCGCGGGCCCGCTCGGCGTCGACAACTCCATCGCTTGGCGGACGGCGGAGTGGACCCTGGTCGATTCCCGGACCGTGCCGATCCCCTACTTCGGTGGCAACCTGCGCCCGATGCCCGCCGTCCTGCTCGAGCACAACGAGACGGGCCGCAGGATCTGGGTCGCCAACTTCCACAACCCGGCGACGAACTCCAAGCGCGGCAACAACGACCGGCACCGGGCCGCCGCGGCGGCGCGTCGAGGTGGCGCTCGCCAACCAGCTGGTCGACGAGACCGGCTACCCGGTGTTCATCACCGGCGACATGAACGACCGCGAGGCCTACTTCTGCCGGATGACCGGCGGCGCCCCGATGGTCGCGGCCAACGGCGGCAGCAACGACGGCGGCTGCAACCCGCCGCCGTACCCGATGCCGGTGGACTGGATCTTCGGCCACCAGATGGTCGACTTCAGCAACTACGTGCGCGACGAGGGCCCGCTGGTGCGCCGCACCAGCGACCACCCGATGATCCGGGCCACCGCCACGCTCGACGGCCAGGACGGCCTTCCGCCCGCGAGCGAGTAGTCAGCCCTCGGCGACCGGGTTCGGCGGCACCTCGGCCGCCACGTGTCTGCCCACGGGCGCCGGTGCGGGTGTCGGTGCCGGCGGCGGCTCGGGCTCGGGCCTCGGTGCCGGCTCCGGTGCATCCGGTGCGCTGCCCGTGCCCTCGATGTCGACGTGCGGCAGGAACCGGTCCAGCCAGCTCGGCAGCCACCAGGCGGCCTCTCCCATCAGCGCGATCGTGGCCGGCGCCAGCGTCACCACGAGGATCCCGGCGAGCAGGACCGCGCTCGCGAGGCCGACGCCGAACTGCTTGATCGTCGGGTCGCCGTTGAGGACGAAGCTCGCGAACACCGACGTCATGATCAGGCAGGCGGCGGTGGTGATCCGGCCCGCCGACGCGAGACCCGATGCCACCGCCTTGCGCGCCGGTTCCCCGCCCAGGTGGTGCATCTGGATGTGGCTGACCAGGAAGACCTCGTAGTCCATCGAGAGGCCGAACAGCACCGCGAACATCATCAGCGGCACGTAGCTCGCGATCGGCACGGTGTCTCGCACCGTGTCGATCCCGACCAGGTCGATGCCCCAGCCCCACTGGAAGGTTGCGGTGAGGACGCCGAACGCCGCGGCGGCCGAGAGCACGTTGGTGACCGCGGCCTGGAGCGGCACCAGGAGGGAGCGGAAGGCGAGCATCAGGAGCAGGAACCCGAGCAGGATGATCGTCCCGATGACCAGCAGCAGCTTGCGGGAGATCAGCGTGGCGAGGTCGACGTACGACGCCGTGTAGCCGCCGACGTACGACGTGATCCCGCCCTCGGCCGTGGCCGCCGGCACCACGTCGTTGCGCACGTCCGCCAGCAGGTCGGAGGTCGCGTCGGTCGCCGGGGCCGATGTGGGCACGGCGGAGAGCAGCACCACGTCGCCGCGCTTGTTGGTCTGCGGCGGGGTGAGCCGGTCGACGCCGTCCGTGGCGGAGAGCTGGTTCTGCAGGCGGACCACGCGGGTGTCGGTGTTGCGGTCGTCCCCGCCGGCCTGGGTGAGCATCGTGGTCAGCTCGTCCTGGAGCTGCTCGGCCTCCTTCTTCTCCTGCTCCGCGTTCTGCTGCTCGGCCTTCAAGTCGTCGGCCTGCTGCTGCAGCGCCGCGGCCTGGGCCTGCAGCTGGTCGGCCTGGGCCTGCAGGTCGGCGGCCTCGCTCTCGAGGGCGGCACGCTGCCGGTCGAGCTCGGCGGCCTGGGCCTGGAGCCGGTCTGCCTGTCGCTGCAGCTCGGCCGCCTCGGCCTGCAGCTGCCGTCCCTGCGCCCGTAGCCGGTCGGCCTGCGCCTGCGCCTGGTTCGCCTGCGCCTGCAGCCGTCCGGCCTGCGTCCTGAGCCGTCGGGCCTGTGCCGCCAGCCGCTCGGCCCGGCGCTCCAGGGGGACCAGGCGCGTGCGGACCTGTGCCTCCCGGTCTCGGACCCGGTCCAGTCGCGACGTCAGCCGCGCCTCCCGCACCGGGTCGTCGGCGAGCTCGGCGATCCGGCGTACCAGTACCCGCTCGCGCGTCGTGAGCCTGGCCAGCTCGCGGACGATGGGACGCGCCTCGCGGACGAGTGCGCGGGCCCGGTTGCGCAACCGGTCGGCGCGCGCCTGCAGGCGTGCCTGTTCGCGCTCCAGCCGGCGCTGCTCGGCGCGCAGCTGCGCCTCCTGTTCGCGCAGCTGCGCCGCCTGGTTCTCCAGCTGGGTCTGCTGCGTCTGGAGTGCCGCCCCCTCGGACTGGAGGGTGGCCCCCTGCTGCTCCAGGGACTGCTGCTGGGCGAGCAGCTGTTGCTGCTCCTCCTCGAGCTCGGCCTGCTGCGACTCCAACGACGCCTGCTGCGCCTCGAGCTGGGCCTGCTCCTGGGGCAGCTGCTTGGAGAGCCGCTCGAGGTCCTGCTGGAGCGAGGTCGCCCTGTCGAGCTTCTGGGTGTACTCGTCGCTCGGCGTGGCGGGCGGGTCGAGCCGCGAGGCGACCTGGAGCGGTCCGTTGTAGCCGGCACCGAACGCCGGCGTGATCAGGTCGTAGGCCTGCCGCTCGGTCGAGTCGAGGGGGGTGGCACCGATGTCCTCCTGCCCGAACTCCAACGACGGGGCGGGTGCGATCAGTGGCGCCAGGACGGCCAGGGACGCCAGGGTGACCAGCAGCGGATGCCGGCTCATGAAGCCCGCCCACCGGGTCCAGATGCCGGGACCGCTGCGATGCGGCAGCAGCCTCTTGACCGACACGGCGTTGACGCGCCTGCCGAGGAGGCCGAGCAGGGCCGGCATCAGCGAGATTGCGGCCAGCACGGCGGTGAGCACCGCGATGGCCGAGGCGAGGCCCAGGGTGGACAGCAGCGGAATGCCGGCGACCCGCAGCGAGACGAGGGCGACCACGACGGTGCCGCCGGCGAACACGATGGCGCTGCCCGAGGTCGCCACCGCGCTCGCGATCGACTCGTGCACAGGGAGCCCGGCTTCGAGGTTCTCCTGGTGCCTGGTGATCAGGAACAGCGCGTAGTCGATCCCGACCCCGAGACCGATCATGGTGGCGAGGGTGGCCCCGGTGTCGGGCACGGCGATGAGGTGACCGAGCAGGCCGACCAGCGCGAGGGCGATGCCGAGCCCGACGGCGGCGGTGACGATCGGCAGGCCCATCGCGACGAGGCTGCCCAGCACCAGGGTGAGGATCAGCATCGCGCACAGGATGCCGACCAGCTCGCTGCTCTCGGTGGGCTCGGCCGAGAGCTCGGACCCGATGGACCCGGCCGCCGCGACCTGGATCCCCGCCGACTGGGCCGGCTCGGTGGCGTCGAAGACGACCTGCGCGGTCTCCTCGTCCAGGTCTCCGGACCCGATGTCGAGCAGCACCGGCACGAACACCGTCCGCTCGTCGTCCGACACCAGACCCGCGGTCTGCCCGGCGCTGCCGAACGGTCCGGTGGCACTGAAGACGTGCGGCGCCTTCCTGATCGCCTGCACCGAGGACTTGACGGCGTCCTTGTTGTCCTGGTCGGTGAGCTTCCCGCTGTCCACGTGGAAGACGATCGGGTTGGTGCCGTTCTGCTGCGGCGGGAAGCGCTCGGTGAGCAGGTCCTGGACCTGCTGGCTCTCGGTGCCCGGCAGCTGCAGGTCGTTGCCGGTCTCGGTGCCGTAGGTCAGCACCACCCCGACGAGGCCGGCGATCAGCAGCCCCCAGACCGCGAGCACAAGCCAAGGCGCCCGAGCACAGATCATCCCGAGAGCGTGGAGCGCTCTGCCCACCTTGAACTCCTGGGGACGACGCCTGGGTAGGGATGCGCGACCCGGTCGAGTCTAGTTGCGGGCCGCACCCGCGAACGGGTCAGATTTGCTCCCCCGAGCGGGCCAGGGCGGGCCAGGACGGCCCCGGACAGACGGGGACGGAGCCCGCCAAATCGGGTCCCTGGGGCGGGGGCCAATTCACTGGGGACCCAGTGAATTGCCCCCTTCCCGGTGTGAACTCACCACGGGAACGTGCAGATCACCACGGGGAGTGCGGTACGACGCTCAGACGGCTGCCGTGTCCCCGGCCGTCTCGGCGCGCGCGAACTGGGTCCGGTAGAGCTCGGCGTACCGGCCGTCGAGGGCGAGCAGGTCGTCGTGCCGGCCGCGCTCGACGATGCGGCCCGCCTCCACCACCAGGATCTGGTCGGCCGCCCGGACCGTGGACAGCCGGTGCGCGATCACGATCGCGGTGCGGCCCGAGAGCGCCTCGGAGAGCGCCGCCTGCACGGCCGCCTCGGACGTCGAGTCGAGGTGCGCCGTCGCCTCGTCGAGCAGCACCACCCGCGGGCGGGCGAGCAGCAGCCGGGCGATGGTCAGCCGCTGCCGCTCGCCGCCGGAGAGCCGGTAGCCGCGCTCGCCGACCACGGTGTCGAGACCGTCGGGAAGCGACTGCACGAGGTCGGCCAGCCGGGCCCGCTCGAGCGCCTCCCAGAGCTCCTCGTCGGTGGCGCCGGCACGGGCGAGCTGCAGGTTGGCCCGGACGGTGTCATGGAACAGATGGCCGTCCTGGGTCACCATCCCGAGCGTCGAGCGGATCGCCTCGAAGCTCAGGTCGCGCACGTCGACGCCACCGAGCCTGACCGCGCCGCCGTCGACGTCGTAGAGCCGGGCGAGCAGCTGGGCCAGCGTCGACTTGCCGGCGCCGGAGCTGCCGACCAGGGCGACGACCTCCCCCGGCTCGGCGCGGAACGAGATCCCGTGGATCACCTCGACGCCGCCGCGGGTGTCGAGGCTGGCCACCTCCTCCAACGACGCCAGGGAGACCTTGTCGGCCGAGGGGTAGGCGAAGTGCACGTCGTCGAGCTCCACCGACACCCCGCCGTCGGGCACGGTCGTGGCGTCGGGCTTCTCCACGATCAGCGGCTCCAGGTCGAGCACCTCGAAGACCCGCTCGAAGCTGACCAGCGCGCTCATCACCTCGACCCGGGCGCTGGCCAGGTTGGTCAGCGGTCCGTAGAGGCGGGTGAGCAGCAGCGCCAGCGCGACCACGGCGCCCGGCTCGAGCGAGCCGGTCAGGGCGTACCAGCCGCCGAGGCCGTAGACGAGGGCCAGCGCGAGGGCGGAGACGAGGGTGAGCGCGGTGACGAACAGGACCTGCACCATGGCCGTGCGTACGCCGATGTCGCGGACCCGGCTGGCCCGGGCCACGAACTCGTCGGTCTCCCGCTGCGGCTGCGCGAACAGCTTGACCAGCGTGGCGCCCGGCGCGGAGAACCGCTCGGTCATCTGCGTGCTCATCACCGAGTTGTGGTTGGCCGCCTCCAGCTCCAGCCGCGCCAGCCGGCGGCCGAACCGACGGGCCGGCAGCACGAACACCGGCAGCAGCAGCAGGGCCAGCACCGTGATCTGCCACGACAACGCCAGCATCGCGACCAGCGTCAGCACCAGGGCGACGAGGTTGCCGACCACCCCGGACAGCGTGTCGGAGAACGCCCGCTGCGCACCGATGACGTCGTTGTTGAGCCGGCTCACCAGGGCACCGGTGCGGGTGCGGGTGAAGAACGCGATCGGCATGCGCTGCACGTGCTCGAAGACCACCCGGCGCAGGTCGAGGATCAGCCCCTCACCGATGCTGGCCGAGAGCCAGCGCGAGACCAGGCCGACGCCGGCCTCGACGACGGCGATGACCGCGATCAGCACCGCGACCTGGAGGACCTGCTCGAACGCCGCCCCGTCGATGATCGCGTCGACCACCCGGCCCGCCAGCAACGGTGTGGCCACGGCGAGCACCGCGAGTACGACGCTGGTGACCATGAACCAGGTGAGCATCACCCGGTGCGGACGGGCGAACGTCATGATCCGCCGCACCGTCGTCCAGGTGAACGGACGCTGCTCCTGCTGGGCGATCATCATGTGGTACAGCGAGTTCCACGCCGCCATCTCCATGCTCATGCCGTCACCGTAGGACTTGAAGCCGACATGAGATCAAGCGATTTCGCCGGTGAGGCTCAGGCGTCGACCCGGGCGTCCTCGGCGGGGCGGGCGGGGACGCGCAGGAAGCGGCGCCCGCGCGGCGTCGTACCCCACGGCTTGTAGACCGCGAGCCAGGTGAGGAACACCAGCGTGGTGGTCGACACCACGGGCGGGAACAGCATCCCGCGCCGCACCTGGAGCAGCCGGTCCGGGAGCGTCGCGTCGACCACGGCGGACTCGGCGGCGCCCTCGAGCAGCGTGGGCCGGAGCAGGACCAGCACCAGCACGACCAGGGCGACGGTGACCAGCAGCTTCACCACCACCCACCAGTAGCGCAGCACCCCGAACCTCGTGCCGAGGCCGAGCAGGACCCCGCTGGACAGGGAGAGCAGCCCGAGCGTCAGCAGCAGCGGGATGCAGAAGAGCTCGAGGGCGGTGTAGACGGTCGCGAGCGTCCGCGGGTCGTCGGAGGTCAGGCCGGTGAAGGCCAGCACCCCCATCACGAGGTCGACGCCGATCCAGCTCACGGACGTGAGCACGTGGAACAGCAGCACGACCTTGCGGGCGCGGCGCGACAGGCGGGGGAAGGTCGTGGGCACGGAGGTGGTGGACGTCCCGAGCATCGTCGGCTCCTCTCTGAGAGACCCCAGCCTGCGCCCCTCGGCGAAACGACGCATCGGGGACCTCCCCCATCCCGCCCCCGGTTTCACAGATACCCAGGTGGGGTATAGTGAGAACTGAGTACGACGACCGAAGGGGAGCCATGAGCACGACCAGCACCTACACCGTCACCGGCATGACCTGCGGCCACTGCGTCGCCTCGGTCACCGAGGAGGTCCAGGAGATCTCCGGGGTCGAGGACGTCCAGGTGGTCCTCGAGTCCGGCACCCTCACCGTCACCAGCACCCAGCCCCTCGACGACGCGACCGTGCGCTCGGCCGTCGAGGAGGCCGGGTACGCCCTGGCCTGATGGGCACCCTCGGTCGGCTCACCGGTTTCGTCATCGGTCTCGCCGTCGTCTTCGCCGCCGCGGTCGTGGCCGGCTCCTGGTGGGGGCCGACGCTGGCCACCCCGGTGGCCCACGACGACGAGCCGGCGCACGCGGCCGCGGCCGGACACGACTCCGACGCCGACGCGTCAGCGGACCACCTGCCAGGCGGCCTGATGCGCAGCCAGGACGGGTACTCCCTCGAGCTGACCGAGTCCACGGCCGAGCCCGGTGCCGGCGTGCCGCTCTCGTTCACGGTCACCGGACCCGACGGCTCGCCCCACACGGCGTACGACGTCGAGCACGGCAAGCGCCTGCACCTGATCGTGGTGCGCCGCGACCTCACCGGCTACCAGCACGTCCACCCCCGCCTCGACACGGGCAGCGGGACCTGGTCGACCGAGGTGGACCTGGAGCCCGGCACCTGGCGGGTGTTCGCCGACTTCGCGGTGACCGATGGACCGGCGCTCACCCTCGGCACCGACCTCACCGTCCCCGGCCGGGTCCCGCCGGTCGGCCCGGTCGAGGCGGACACCACGACGACGGAGGTCGACGGCTACACAGTGGAGCTGGCCGGCGACGTGGTCGCGGAGGAGGACGCCGAGCTGACCCTCACCGTGTCGCGCGACGGCCGTCCGGTCACCGACCTGCAGCCCTACCTCGGCGCCTACGGTCACCTGGTCGCGCTGCGCGACGGGGATCTCGCCTACCTGCACGTGCATCCCCATGACAGCGACGAGCGCCGGGCCGGACATCCGGTTCACCGCGGAGGTGCCCAGCCGTGGCCGCTACCGGCTGTTCCTCGACTTCCGGCACGAGGACAAGGTCCGCACCGCCTCCTTCGACGTGACGGCGGTGCAGCGATGAGCACCCTCGACGAGACCCAGAGCCGCCAGGTCGACCTGGCCATCACCGGCATGACGTGCGCGTCCTGCGCCAACCGCATCGAGCGCAAGCTCAACAAGCTCGACGGGGTGACGGCGAGCGTCAACTACGCCACCGAGAAGGCACGCGTCGTGTTCCCGCCCGACCTGCCGGCCGAGTCGCTGCTCGACACCGTCGAGGCGGCGGGCTACCACGCCTCCCTTCCGGAGACGCGTAGCCAGGAGCCGCAGCATGAGACTCCCCAGGACGAGGCCGCGCGCTCGCTGCGCACCCGCCTGGTCGTGTCCGCCGTCCTGTCGGTGCCCGTCGTGGCGCTGGCCATGGTGCCGGCCTGGCAGTTCGACTACTGGCAGTGGCTCTCGCTCACCCTCGCCGCTCCCGTGGTGGTGTGGGGCGGCTGGCCGTTCCACCGGGCCGCCTGGGTCAACGCCCGCCACGGGACGTCGACGATGGACACCCTGGTCTCGCTCGGCACCCTCGCCGCGTTCGGCTGGTCGCTCTACGCGCTGTTCCTCGGCACCGCCGGCGCACCCGGCATGACGCACCCCTTCGAGCTGACCGTCGCCCGCAGTGACGGCGCCGGCAACATCTACCTCGAGGCCGCGGCCGGCGTCACCACCTTCCTGCTGGCCGGCCGCTACTTCGAGGTCCGGTCCAAGCGCCGCGCCGGCGCGGCCCTGCGAGCCCTGCTCGAGGTGGGCGCCAAGGACGTCGCCGTGCTGCGCGACGGGTCGACCGAGGTGCGGGTGCCGGTCGACCAGCTGCACCCGGGGGACCTCTTCGTCGTGCGACCTGGCGAGACGATCGCCACCGACGGGGTCGTCGAGGAGGGCACCTCCGCGGTCGACCAGTCGATGCTCACCGGCGAGTCGGTGCCGGTCGAGGTCACCGCCGGTACGACGGTGGTGGGCGCGACGGTCAACGTCGGGGGCCGGCTGGTGGTGCGCGCCACCAGGGTCGGGGCCGACACCCAGCTCGCCCGGATGGCGCGCATGGTCGAGGACGCCCAGAGCGGCAAGGCCGAGGTGCAGCGCCTCGCCGACCGGGTCTCCGGGTTCTTCGTGCCGCTGGTGATCGCCCTGTCGGTCGCGACCCTGGGCTTCTGGGTCGGCACCGGCAGCGGCTGGTCGGTGGCGTTCACGGCCGCGGTGGCGGTGCTGATCATCGCCTGTCCGTGCGCCCTCGGCCTGGCCACCCCGACCGCGCTCCTGGTCGGCACCGGCCGGGGTGCCCAGCTCGGCATCCTGATCAAGGGCCCCGAGGTCCTCGAGTCCACCCGCCGCGTGGACACGGTCGTGCTGGACAAGACCGGGACGGTGACCACCGGACGGATGACGCTGGTCGACGTGACGACCACCGACGGGGTCGACGCGACCGAGGTGCTCCGGCTGGCCGGCGCCCTCGAGTCCGCGTCGGAGCACCCCATCGGCCGCGCCATCGCCCTCGCCGCGACCGAGCGGTTCGGCACGCTGCCCGGTGTCGACGACTTCGCCAACGTCGAGGGCCTTGGCGTGCGCGGAGTCGTCGACGGACATGCGGTGCTGGTCGGACGACCGAGGCTCCTCGCCGAGTGGTCGCAGCACCTTCCCGCCGACCTCGAGGCGGCGCGGGCAGTGGCCGAGGCCGACGGCCGCACGGTCGTGGCGGTCGGTTGGGACGGCGCCGCACGCGGCGTACTCTCCGTCGCCGACGCCGTGAAGCCCACCTCCGGGGAGGCCATCGCCATGCTGCGCGACCTCGGCCTGCGTCCGCTCCTGCTGACCGGCGACAACGCCGACGTCGCCCGTGCGGTCGCTCGGGACGTCGGGATCGACGAGGCCGACGTGGTCGCCGAGGTGCTGCCCGCCGACAAGGTCGCTCAGGTGCGCAGGCTGCAGGAGCAGGGCCGGGTCGTCGCCATGGTCGGCGACGGGGTCAACGACGCACCGGCGCTCGCCCAGGCCGACCTCGGTCTGTCGATGGGCACCGGGACCGACGTCGCCATCGAGGCCGGGGACCTCACGCTGGTGCGCGGCGACCTGCGGGTGGCCGCCGACGCGATCCGGCTCGCCCGGCGCACCCTCACGACGATCAAGGGCAACCTGTTCTGGGCGTTCGCCTACAACGTCGCGGCGCTGCCGCTGGCCGCGGCCGGTCTGCTCAACCCGATGCTCGCCGGCGCCGCCATGGCGCTCAGCTCGGTGTTCGTGGTCAGCAACAGCCTGCGGCTGCGCGGGTTCCGCAGCGGCGTCACCCGCTGAGCGCGGCTCCCCGGTCCTTCGGCCGAGGTTGCCGCACCAGCGTCGCCCGGGCGGCCTGCTCGACGAAGAACGGGCTCGCCTCCTGGCACTCGCCGGCGCAGTCACAGACCGTGTCGACGACGACGTGCGGCGGTACGCCCGAGAACTCCTCCACGAGTCGCTCGGCAATACTCGCTACTTCTCGCTCCATTGGCACCGCTCCCGGACTCGGCCCCGCAGCCCTGACAGTTCCCACGGCGTCGGTGCCCCAACCGGCGACGGCCAGCTGTCTGGACAGTGGCGGCCAGACCATATCCGGTTGCCCGGCAGGGCCCGACGCGGCCAGGGTGTGCGCATGGCCCTGCACGTCCACAACATCACCTTCGACTGCGCCGACGCCCGCGCGCTCGCGACGTTCTGGTCGACGCTCACCGGCTGGAACGTCTACTACGACGACGACCCGGAGGTGCTGGTGGTCCCGCGGTTCCCGTACGACGGCACCGGTCTGCTGTTCATCCCCGTGCCGGAGGGCAAGACCGCGAAGAACCGGGTGCACCTCGACCTGTCGCCCGACCGCGGCACCCGCGACCAGGCCGTCAGCACCGCGGTCGCCGCCGGCGCCACCGTGGTCGCGGACCACCGCAAGGAGGACGGCTCCGGCTGGGTGGTGCTGCAGGACCCGGAGGGCAACGAGTTCTGCATCGAGCGCGGCGCCGAGGAGGTCGGTCCGCCCACGCCCCGGCAGTTCCGCGTCGGCACCTAGGGTGCGCCGTTGCCGTTGCCCTCGACGGGGGTGCGGAGCTTGTCGAGCCGGGCCCGCAGCAGCTCCTCGCGGTGCGCGTTGCCGTGCAGCCCCAGGTAGCGCGTGCCGAACACCGCGAGCAGGGCGTCGTCGAGCCGGCGCACCGCACCGGCGGGGTACTTGTAGCCCATCCGGGCGTCGATCGCCGCGCTGTCGACCGAGCTGAGCAGGCCGGCGAGCTCGTCGAGCGACGTGATGCCGAGCTCGAGCAGCAGGCCTGAGATCCAGGCGTAGTGGTCGGTGCGCGACCAGCCCGCGTCGGCGTACTGCCCGGCGAGGAAGGTCGCCAGGTCCTGGGCACTGATCCGCGGGTCGGTGGCGTCGGCCGCCGGCCGCTGGTCGGTCATCGACTCCTGCAGCCGGTCTCGGATCGTCGTGAACTCGCGGTCGGCGAGCTCGAGCAGCCCCGCCGCGAGGGTGAACCGGCGGTCGAGGTCGGGAGCGTGCTCCTCGGGGATCGTGCCCTTGTAGCGGATGTCGTGCTCGAACTCCGCCCACGCGTGCTGGAGCACGGTGCGGATCTGCACCTGTGCGCTGCGGCCGCGCATCGGCTCCGGGGCCTCGGCGGCGGTCGGCAGCGCGACCAGCAGGTGCCGGCTGGCGTAGCCGAACCGGCCCTCGCTCGCGGTCTCCTGGCCCATGTCGCGGTCGTCGAGCACCCGGAGCTGGTCGGCCAGGAGGTCGGCCACCGCCGCGACGTCGCGGTGCAGGTAGGTGATCACGCGGATCCCGATCTGGTCGGTGATCTGCGCGAGCGGGTCGGTGTACATCGCCCGACCGTCGACGGTGCGGTCGGCCTTGGCCGCGAACGAGGCGACGCTCTTGGTGCGGCCCGCGACGCTGAGGTAGTTGATGCCGGCGTCGTCGAGAAGCGTGGTCACCAGGCCGGCGAACCCGGCCGTCGCGTCCTGCAGCTCGGGTTGCAGGGCTGCGTAGGTCTGCACGGCACGCTGCACCGGGTCGGCGCGCGGGGCGCGCGGGCTGGGCCGGTGTCCGGACGGCAGCGTCGGCGTCACGATGTAGCCGGTCTCGAGGTCGCCGTACGTCGTGGTCAGCTCCGGCCGACGGGTCGCGAAGAGCGCGACGTACGCGCACACCACCGCGTCGACCTGGTCCTCCACCCGCCGCAGGTCCGCCTTGCGCTCGGCCTGCTCCACCCGGGCGACGAGCGCCTTCCAGGCCGGGTGGTGGGTGAGCCGCATGGGCGCCGGGGCGTCGGCGAGACCCTCGAGCCGGTGCATCAGGTCGAGCAGGGCGACGCGGAGCTGGGTCAGCGAGCGGCCGGGCTTGTGCTTGTACTTCAGCGTCCGGCCCAGCCGGAACAGAGCCACGGTCGCCGGATGCGGGTAGACCTCGATCGCCCGCCGCTCGGCGGCGGAGTCCGGGTCGATGTCGAGGCCGAGCCGCTCGGCGAGCCGGGCCCCGCGCGGCACGGCGCTGAACTCGGGCTTGCCGGTGTTGGACGGATGGGTGCCGGCGTCGAACCGGGCGAAGTCGCGGTTGAGCGCGGCCTCGCACGGCCGGTTGCCGGTGGCGTTGCGTACGACGAGCGGGGCGTCGACGCCCACGACGCAGGGTCCGGCGACGTACGGCTCCAGAGCCGCAACGATCTCGTCGTCGTGCAGACCCGCGGTCACCTCGAGGAGCCGGCCGTCGGCGTCGAGGACGGCCACGCCGGTGGGCTTGTTGGGTCCCCAGGCGAGGTCGACCCCGACGAAGTGCATGGCCCTCACCCTGCCGCATCGCGCGGTCTGGACGCACGGCCCCCGCCGTGGTTCTGTGGCCGTGCGGAGGAGTTCCTGGGGGTGGTCGGGTCCATCCTGCTGAGCATCCCCGGCCCGACCACAACCGTTCCAGGAGGAACCATGACTGCACGACTCAACCCCTACATCGGCTTCAAGGACGACGCCCGCCAGGCGATGGAGTTCTACAAGGACGTCTTCGGCGGTGAGCTGGTCATCAACACGTTCGGCGAGTTCGGAGCCGCCGAGGGGCCGGAGGCCGACAAGGTCATGCACGCCCAGCTCGAGTCGCCGAGCGGATTCGTGCTGATGGCCTCGGACACCCCCGAGGGCATGGAGTTCACCCCAGGCAGTGCGATCACGATCAGCCTCAGCGGCGAGGCCAGCGACGGCCTGCAGGGCTACTGGGACCAGCTCTCCGACGGCGGCACGGTCACGATGCCACTGGAGAAGCAGATGTGGGGTGACGTCTTCGGGATGTGCACCGACAAGTTCGGTGTCGGCTGGATGGTCAACATCGCCACCGCCGAGGCGCCGACGGGAGCCGACGCCACCACCTGAGCCGACGCGGCGCAACGATCCGTCCCGTTCCGGGCGTTTTCCGCACCCCCGGATTCGGGGGAGGTCGCGAATGTCCTAGCGCCAAGGTGTCATTGAACCGCGGCCGTGCCCGGAGAAGGGTGCGAGGAGGGCCGGCCGCCGCGCACCCCCGGACGCTGACGACCTCGTCCCGGCCCCTGACGCCCAGTGCAACGTGGAGGCAGCATGCGTGTCCGGACCGCAATGGCAATGATCGGCACCGTCGCCCTGGTGGCGGCCGTCGGCACGACGGGGGCGGCGCAGGCCGACAGAGGATCGGGATCCCGCGGTGGCGGGGGCTCCGAGACGATCGAGATCGAGGACGACTGTGACCCCGAGACGTTCAACGTGGCCGTCGCGCCGGGGACCTGTGTCGGCGACGGGGACACCGAGTTCGAGGAGTTCATCGACGAGCTCCTCGACGAGGGCGAGGCCGGCAAGTGGCGCAACCACCCCGACGACACCCACGTGGACGAGGGTGAGCGCGTCAAGCTCAAGAACGTCGGCGGGGAGGCGCACACGTTCACGCGCGTCGACGCCTTCGGCGGCGGCTGCGTCCCGGAGCTCAACGCCGTGCTCGGCCTGGCCCCGGCACCGGACGCCGTGTGCGGCGCCGCGTTCGCCGGCATTCTGCTGCCCGGCCAGTCGGCGACCGTCCCGGCCACGGACCTGCACGAGGGGCACAACCTGTTCCAGTGCATGATCCACCCCTGGATGCACGCCGAGATCGAGGTCCGCGGGCACGACCACCACTGATCTGGCACCGGCTCGAGGGCGGTGACCGGCTGCGCCGCCGGGTTCCGGCGCGGCCGGTGGCCTGGTCCGCCGATGTGACGCTGGCGGGAGTTTTGCGTACTTTGGTCGGATGCTTTCACGCCCCCTCCGCCGTCTGACCGTCCTCGGCAGCGCCGCCGCGCTCGCCCTGAGCGTCGCCGTTCCGGCCTCGAACGCCGACCATGCGCACCCTCCGGGCCCGGTGAACGCGCAGACGACGTACGACTGGGGCAAGCCGATCTGGCAGGACGACTTCGTCGGACCGCGCAAGGACCTCTGGCGGGTCGCCGGCCGCGGCAACGTCCGCAACCAGCACGGGATGCTCACGCTCAACACCGCCAAGAAGGGCAGCACGAGCGCCACCCTCAGGGGCACCGGTCACAAGAACGGCCGCTGGGAGATCCGGCTGCGTTCGCGGCAGTACTCCCGCGCCCACGCGTCGTACAAGGTGCGCACGGAGCTGGTGCCCGCCGCGAAGCGTCCCCAGCACTGCGGCGCGCGCAACATCGCGCTCAACAGCTACACGCTGGGCGGCAACCGGGCCCACCACTACATCCGCACGCTTCCCAACCGGCAGGCCGTCGCGCACACCGGCGTGAACCTCGGCACCGACCGCTGGCACACCTTCGCCGTCGAGCTCACCGAGAAGCGGGTCTCCTGGTTCGTCGACGCCCACGTCATCAGCACGACCCGCCGCACGCCCGCGAACGCGAAGCTGCCGTACACGGTGCGGTTCACCATGGTCGGCAAGCCCGGCGCCCGGATGAACCAGAGCCGCATGCAGATGGACTGGCTGCGCTACTTCACGCTGCGCAAGCCCAACAGCAAGTCGGTCAACGCACCGGAGCCGCGCACCGGGGCGTACGCCGACGCCTGCTGACGGACGCGGGCACGGGCGGCACGGGGCTGACGGCTCCGCGTCTCCCGGGTTAGCGTGCCCGGGTGAGACGCGCCCCGCACGAGAACGTCGCGACGGTCCTGGTCGACCCGCGCGTGCTCCGCGACGTGGAGCTCGAGCTGATGGCGCTCGACCTGCTGGTGTGGCCGGTGCGGACCGCACCGATCTGCACGGACGGCGCCCGGATGGCCTTCCAGGTGCGCAACCGGTTGCTCATGCAGCACCGCGGCGACTGGGACGTCGCCGCGGACTGGACGCCCGTGTGGGTCGGCTTCGGGTCCAGCTGGCGCGACGGCGACGAGCCGTTGCCGTGGGCGGCGCACGCCACGCTCTGGAGCGTGCTGGACTCCTACGCCGAGCACGTCCGCTTCCACCGCAGGCTCGGCGGCGTGCCCGTGCTGACCGTGCCCGCCGACGTCAGCCGCCGCCGGCGTACGCCCTGACGCCGGCCGGCCCCGGGTGGTCGAGCTTGTCGAGACCACTCCTGTAGGCGCCCTTCGGTTCCGGACGCGGACCGTCCGGAACACCCCGTAGGGTGCCGGGCATGGCCATCGCGCGATTCCCGAGCATCGTCATCGACTGCCCCGACCCCGGCGCCCTCGCGACGTTCTACGGCGCCCTGCTGGACTGGAAGGTCGAGCTCTCGAACGACTGGGCGGAGGTGCGTGCCGACTACGGGCAGTGCATCGGCTTCCAGCCGGTGGAGGACTACAGCCCGCCCGTCTGGCCCGGCCAGCAGGTGCCCCAGCAGATGCACATCGACGTGATCGTCGACGATCTCGACGCCGGCGAGGCGGCCGTCCTCGAGCTGGGCGCCACGAAGCACGAGCACCAGCCGGGCACGACCTTCCGGGTCTTCCTCGACCCGGCGGGACACCCGTTCTGCCTCTGCGTGGACTGACCGCCGCCGCGCTCCGCCGACCGTTCGGCGGGGACCGTCGGCGTACGGTGGAGGTGTGCGTGGTGACCGTGTGGAGATCGTGATCGACGCGGGTGGCGAGGTCCGCACCTACGACATCGAAGCCACCCGCAACGGCCGCCGGGTCGAGATCGAGACCGGGCGGGGCATCGTCACGGTGTCGGAGGTGACGCGCAGCGGCACCCCGGTGCGCACGGCTCGGTTCATGGCGAGCCGGATCCTCGCCCTCGTGGAGCACCCCGCCGCCGACCAGAACATCGCGCGGGAGGTCCCGGAGCCGCGCCCGATCCGTTCGTCCGGCTGAGGCCCCGAGTCCTGCCGAGGCGCACGACCGAACGCCCCCTCGAGGTCTACGCGTCGGCCTTGCGCGTGAAGTTGAGGTGCGTGACGCCGCTGGGCGAGGAGACCGCCTCGACGTCGTACGCATCCTCGAGGGCCTCCAGGCCGTCCCAGATGCGGACGCCGCGGCCGAGCACGATCGGGACCTGGACGAGATGCATGTGGTCGACCAGCCTGGCGGCGAGGAAGTCGCGTACGACGGTGGCGCCGCCACCGAGCCGGACGTCCTGGCCGGCGGCGGCTGCGCGGGCGGCGTCCAGAGCCTCGGCCGGGCTGGCGTCGAGGAAGTGGTAGGTGGTGCCACCATCCATCTCGACCGGGGGCCGCGGACGGTGCGTGAGGACGAAGGTGGGCGTGTGGAACGGCGGGTTCGGACCCCACCAGCCCTTCCAGTCGGGGTCGTCCTGCCAGCCGGGCGGGCCGAACTTGTTGGCGCCCATGATCTCGGCGCCGATGCCGTAGTCGTTCCGCTGCGCGAAGGCGTCGTCGACACCGGCGGTCCCGGCCGCGTCCCAGAACCGGGTCTCGAACATCCACTCGTGCAGCCGCTCGCCGGCATGGCCGAACGGCGCCTCGAGGGACTGCGGCTCGCCGGTGGCGAAGCCGTCGAGCGAGATGGACAGGTTGTGGACCCGTGTCAGTGACATCAGCGTGCTCCTCGTCGATAGGCCGATCATGTCGCAATGCTCAACGGGCTGACCCGGGGGCGCTGACATTCTCATCGGTCGGCAGCGCCCCGGCGGCGGCGTAGGCTCGCGCCGAGACCGTTGACCTACAGCCTTCGAGGGACACCAACATGTCCGCACCCGGCCCGCAGACCAGGTACCCCGATCACATCGACGGCGCGGTCCTGAAGATCGCCGGCGTGGTCGTGCTCGGCGCGATCATGTCGATCCTCGACATCACGGTCGTCAACGTCGCGCTGCCGACGTTCCAGGAGGAGTTCGGCACTCCGGACAACCCCGTCGCGTACTCGCACGTCGCGTGGACGGTCACCGGCTACACGCTGGCACTGGCCACGGTGATCCCCCTCACCGGGTGGGCCGCCGACCGGTTCGGCACGAAGCGGCTCTACATGACCGCGATCTTCCTGTTCACCGCCGGTTCCGCATTGTGCGCGACCGCCTGGGACATCAACGTGCTGATCGCGTTCCGCGTGCTGCAGGGCCTCGGCGGCGGCATGCTGATGCCGCTGGGCATGACGATCATGACGCGCGCCGCCGGACCGCATCGGATGGGCCGACTGATGGCGATCCTGGGCGTGCCGATGCTGCTCGGTCCGATCCTGGGGCCGATCGTCGGCGGCTGGCTGATCGACGTCGCCAGCTGGCACTGGATCTTCCTGATCAACGTGCCGCTGGGCATCGGAGCGATCGTCTACGCCTGGTTCGTGCTGGAGAAGGACACCCCCGAGCCTTCGGAGTCCTTCGACTTCCTCGGCATGGCCCTGATGTCACCCGGCCTGGCGCTGTTCCTGTTCGGCGTCTCGTCGCTGCCGGCCGAAGGCGGCGACTTCGGTGCGCCGCGGGTGTGGGTGTCGATGCTCGTGGGCGTTCTGCTGATGGCTGCCTTCGTGTGGCACTCCTTCCGTCCCGCCCACCCGCTGCTCGACCTGAGGCTGTTCGGCAACCGCAACCTCACGGTCTCCATCATCACGATGTTCATGTTCGCCGCGGCGTTCTTCGGCGGGCTCCTGCTGGTGCCGACGTACTTCCAGCAGATCCGCGGCGAGTCAACGCTTCAGGCCGGCCTGCTCGTCGCCCCCCAGGGCATCGGCGCGATGGTGACGATGCCCATCGCCGGCCGGCTGGTCGACAAGATGCCGGTCGGCCGGATCGTGCCGTTCGGCCTGGTCGGCATCATCATCGGCATGTTCGGACTCACCCAGGTCACCGCGACCACGCCGTACCCGCAGCTCATCGCGATGCTGTTCGTCATGGGCCTCGGCATGGGCGCGTCGATGATGCCGCTGTTCACGTCGGCCCTGAAGACGCTGTCCAACCACGAGGTGGCCCGCGGCTCCACCCTGCTCAACATCACCCAGCAGGTCTCGTCCTCGTGCGGCGTGGCGCTGATGTCGGTGCTACTGACCAGCCATCTCAACGACTCACCGGTCATACCCGGCACCGAGAACATCCCCGGCCTGCCCGGAGGCCTCACCGAGACCGAGGCGGCGATCCTCTCCAACACGAACCCGGCCGAGTTCGCCCAGCTGGGCCTCGACCCTGCCGCCGTCGCCCGGGGCCTGGTCGACGCCGCCTCGGCGTTCGCGCAGACCTACTGGGTCGCCTGGGTCCTGGTCGTGCTGACCCTGATCCCCGCGCTCATGCTCCCGCGCAAGCGGGAGGCGTCCCACCTCCTCGACGACGAGGGCGTGCCGGCGGTCATCGTGGACTGAGCGCGCACTTCGTTCCCCGGTGGCTGCCCGCACGCCATCCAGATGGCGGTCGTAGCGTTCACGACCTGACGGTCGACAGAGCCCATTCGCGGGTGATTGTCCGCATCGTCCCTTGTGCCGGGCGGGCTCGTGCCCAACAGGTGATCCCGCTTTCAACCGCAGTTGGTTCTCGCGAAGTAGTCGCCCTAACGTGACCATCGCTGGCGCCCTGACGCCCACATGCGGCCGAGATCACGCATCGCAGCCGCTCGGACGGAAGGGTGCCAGCCGCACCCCTGGGAGGGCCCACGCATGACCGAGCACTACGTCCACCTACCGACGAGCCGCCGGCGACCCGCACCGACCCGCCCCATCGATCTCGTCCTGATCGCGGCCGTCAAGGCGGCCGCGGACCGGACCCGCTCGGTCGAGACGGCCGCAGGCGAGGTTCTGGTCGCCGCCCACGGCAGCGCCCGCATGCTTCAACGCGCCCGGGTGAAGCTCCTGACCAAGGTCTCCAGTCGACTCTCCGACATCGACGACCGCGCGCTGGCGATGCTCGCGATAGCCCTCACCCAGACCCGCTCCTCCGCACCGAGGCGCACCGCCGGCCACCCGCGTCGCGCAGACAGCAGTCGGCGCTTAACCGTGGGCCATGTCGACGAAGCGTGAGTAGTGGCCCTGGAACGCGACCACGACGTCGCGGGTCGGGCCGTTGCGGTGCTTGGCCACGATCAGGTCGGCCTCGCCGGGGCGGGTGGACTCCTTCTCGTAGACGTCCTCGCGGTGCAGCAGGATCACCATGTCGGCGTCCTGCTCGATCGAGCCGGACTCGCGCAGGTCGGACAGCATCGGGCGCTTGTCGGAGCGCTGCTCGGGGCCACGGTTGAGCTGCGAGAGCGCGATGACCGGGACGTCGAGCTCCTTGGCCAGCAGCTTGATCTGCCGGGAGAACTCCGAGACCTCGAGCTGGCGCGACTCGACCTTCTTGCCCGAGCGTCATCAGCTGCAGGTAGTCGATGACGATCAGCCGCAGGTCGTGGCGCTGCTTGAGCCGCCGCGCCTTGGCCCGGATCTCCATCATCGTCATGTTGGGCGAGTCGTCGATGAACAGCGGCGCCGCCGAGACCTCGCCCATCTTGCGGGCCAGCTTGGCCCAGTCGTCGTCGTTCATGTGGCCGTTGCGCATGTGGTTGAGCGGGATCTGCGCCTCCGCCGACAGCAGCCGCATGGTGATCTCGTTGCGGGTCATCTCCAGCGAGAAGATGACGCTGGTCAGGTTGTGGTGGATCGACGCCGCGCGGCAGAGGTCGAGAGCCAGGGTCGACTTGCCGACCGCGGGACGCGCCGCGACGATGATCATCTGGCCGCCGTGCAGGCCGTTGGTGAGCTCGTCGAGGTCGGCGAAGCCGGTCGGGACGCCGACCATCTCGCCGCCGCGGTTGGAGATCGCCTCGATCTCGTCGAGGGTCGGCCTCCATGATCGTCGCTCAGCGGCGCGTAGTCCTCCGAGGTCCGCTGGTCGGTGACCTCGTAGACCTCCTGCCTGGGCCCGGTCGACGACGTCGTCGACCTGGCCCTCGCCGGCGTACCCCATCTGCGCGATCCGGGTGCCGGCGTCGACCAGCCGGCGCAGGATCGCCTTCTCGCGGACGATCTCGGCGTAGTAGCCGGCGTTGGCCGCGATCGGCACGCTGGCCGACAGCGTGTGGAGGTACGGCGCGCCGCCGACCCGGACCAGCTCGCCGCGACGCTGCAGCTCGGCCGCGATGGTGACCGGGTCGACCGGCTCGCCGCGACCGTAGAGGTCGACCATCGCGTCGAAGATCGTCTCGTGCGCCGGCCGGTAGAAGTCGGTGCCGCGGACCGACTCGACCACGTCGGCGATCGCGTCCTTGGACAGCAGCATCGAGCCCAGCACGCACTGCTCGGCGTCGTTGTCCTGCGGCGGCGTGCGGTCGGCGTAGCCGCCGGATCGTCCGGACGGGACCGCGGCCGCGGACTCGAGCTCCTCCCACGGCGGCGCCGCGGTGGAGAAGTCGGTGCTCGAGCTCATCGTGCTCCCATCTCGGACGGCCTCCCGAAGGCCTGGTGCGACTGTACGGAGACCCACCCCCGAATCGGGGGCCGTCCGCGCGCGGGCGCGTCGCGGCAGCCCGAACGTGCGGCAGGGGAGGTCGAGGCAGGCGAGAGCGCATGCCGGAGGCCGGGGTGCCGGGGGTGTCAGGGGTCCGCGTCGTGACTACGCGAGCCCAGACACTACGGGCGCCGCGGGGCGCTGGGAAGCCCGCCGTCCACAGGTCCTGTGGACAAATGACCCGCGCGTGTGGAACACGCCCGACGGACATGTGCACAGCCTGTTGACACGACTGTGGAGAACAACGGCACAGAAGCCGCGCATAGGGCGCTGACCTGCGCAAACGCGGTCCTCGGGGTGTGCACATCAGAAACTCTCCGCCCTTTTCGTCCACCTGACGGACGGGCGCCGCTCGCGCCCTCGCACCGCGTTCGGACGGGCTGGGCTGCCAGGAGTATTCACAGGTGATGACTAGTTACACACAGCCCGAACGGACTAGTCATCGTCATGGTCAACTGGCATGACTGTCCCTTACTGAGCGCGTATGCTGGCCCGGTGACCCGGCCCGACCCGCCCGCGACCGCCACCAGCGGCACCCGCACCCCCGCGGGACACGATCGGGAGATCCTCCGGCTCGCCGTCCCGGCGTTCCTCGCGCTGGTCGCCGAGCCGATGTTCCTGCTCGCGGACGCCGCGATCGTCGGCCATCTCGGCACCCCCGAGCTGGCCGGCGCTGGGCATCGCCGGCGCGGTCGTCCAGACCGCGGTGGGGCTGTGCATCTTCCTCGCCTACGGCACCACCGCCTCCGTCGCCCGCCGGATCGGCGCCGGGGACGTGCGGGGCGCGCTCGCACAGGGCGTCGACGGCATCTGGCTCGCCGTCCTGATCGGCGTGCCGACCACCGTGATCGGCGTCGCGTTGACCGGGCCGCTGGTCGGCCCTCTTCGGTCCGGATCCGACCGTCACCGACCACGCCACGACGTACCTGCGCTGGGCGTTCCTCGGGGTCACCCCGCTCCTGGTCATGCTCGCGGCCACCGGCGTCCTCCGCGGCCTCCAGGACACCCGCACCCCGCTGCTGCGTCGCGGTCGCCGGCAACGTGCCAACATCGTGCTCAACGTGCTCCTGGTCTACGGGCTCGACCTCGGCATCGCCGGCTCCGCGATCGGCACCGACCTCGCCCAGCTCGGCTCGGCGGTCGCCCTGGTCGCGGTCGTGGTCCGGGCCGCCCGTCGCGAGGGCGCGTCGCTGCGTCCCGACCTGCCCGGCGTACGCCGCGCCGCGCACGCGCGGCGTGGCCGCTGGTCGTGCGAACCCTGACCCTGCGCGCCTCGCTGCTGGTGATGACGTACGGCGCGGCCGCGCTCGGGGCCACCGCGACCGCCACGCACCAGCTCGCGATGACGATCTGGACGTTCCTCGCCTTCGCCCTCGACGCCATCGCGATCGCCGCCCAGGCGATCACCGGCCGCTACCTCGGGGCGGGCGACCTCCGCGGCACCCGTGACGTGACCCGGCCGGATGGTGCGCTGGGGGCTCGTGGTCCGGCGTGGTGACCGGCGTCGGCTGGCCGCGCTGGCCGCGCCGTGCTCGGCCCGCTGTTCACCGCCGATCCCGGCGTGCACGACATGCTCTGGCCGGTGCTGCTCGTCGCCGCCGTGTTCCAGCCGGTCGCCGGGGTCGTCTTCGTGCTCGACGGCGTGCTGATCGGTGCCGGCGACGGTCGCTACCTGGCCTGGGGCGGGGTCGTCGTGCTCGCCGCGTTCGCTCCGCTCGCCTGGCCCGCTGTGCTGCTCCCGGCCACGGCCGGCGCCGGCCTGCTGTGGCTGTGGGTCGCGTTCGGGCCGGCTTCATGGGCAGCCGGGCCGTGGTCCTGCTGCACCGGGCGCGCGGCGACCGGTGGATGGTGACCGGCGCCGGCTGAGGCCCGAGGCTCTCTCCCAGGCTCTGCGGGGTCGAGGTGCTCCAGCAGCCGCTCGCGTTCCTGGTGGTGGCCGTGCAGGTGTACCTCGTCTACCTGCTCCTCCGCTGCTCCGACGTGGTGGGTGCCGCGACGACCGACGGCCCCGGGCGCGCGAAGCGCGGCCTGACAAGCGCCCCAACGGGTGCACAGCGCAGCAAAACGGACGCCTGGGTCCGGTACTAGGACCATGGTCCACTACTGCGCTGGTGGCACCCTCCGTCATCGTCTGTGGTGGAGGCGGTCACCGATCTGAAGCCCCCCGGATCGGATCCCACAACCGATACCTCTAGCCCCCACCGCCGTGGGGACGTGTGCCCCCCACGTCCAAACGTCCCCACGGCGCCCCCCTTCCCCGCGCACGTCTCCGTGCCGACCCCCGTGGCCCTCACCCGAACGGCACGGAACGCAGCGAGGGCCGCTCCCGTCGGGAGCGGCCCTCGTGGTCCTTCAGCGGTCGACCGCCATGGGTCTGGTGGTGGTCTGGTGGTGCTGCCCTCAGGCGGGGACGACGTTGAGGTTGACCGTGGCGTCGAGGTCGTCGTGCACCTTGACGGTCACCTGGTGCGGTGCCGAGGGACTTGATCGGGTTGCCGACGATGATCTTGCGCTTGTCCGACCTCGGCACCGGCCTCGGTGATCGCCGCGGCGATGTCGCCGACGGTGACGGCGCCGAACAGGCGACCACCCTCGCCGGCGCGGACCGGGAGGTTGACGGTCGTGCCCTCGAGCTTGGCCTTGATCTCCTTGCGCGTGGTCGAGGTCGCGGACCTCGCGGGTGGACCGGGCGGCCTTGATCGACTCGACGGTGCGCTCGCCGCCCTTGGTCCAGCGGATCGCGAACCCGCGGGGGATGAGGAAGTTGCGGCCGTAGCCGTCCTTCACCTCGACGATGTCGCCGGGGGCAGCCGAGGCCGGAGACCTCCTGGGTCAGGATGAGCTTCATCAGTCGAACCCCCTCAGCGAGCCGTCGACGTGTAGGGCAGCAGTGCGACCTCGCGGGCGTTCTTGACCGCGGTGGCGACGTCGCGCTGGTGCTGCACGCAGTTGCCGGTCACCCGACGCGCGCGGATCTTGCCGCGGTCGGAGATGAACTTGCGGAGCAGCGTCGTGTCCTTGTAGTCGACGTACGACATCTTCTCCTTGCAGAACTGGCAAACCTTCTTCTTCGGCTTGCGGAGTACTGGCTTGGCCATTGTGGTGCTTCCTTTCGTGAAGCCCGGCTGGTGCCGGAATGGTCGTCAGTGGATTGGGTTGAGTGGTCTCGACAAGCTCGACCACCCGTGGGGGCGGTCTCGACAAGCTCGACCACCCGTAGATCAGAAGGGGGGCTCCTCCGAGGAGCCGCCCGCGCCGCCGGAGGCCCAGGGGTCGTTGGACTGCTGGCCGGAGCCGCCGCCGTAACCGCCCTGGCCGGCACCCTGCTGGCCGCCCCAGCTGCCGCCGGACCGCCCTGCTGGCCGCCGCCCTGGCTCCCGACCGGAGGCCCACGGGTCGTCGCCGCCACCGGAGAAGCCGCCGCCCTGACCGCCGCCGCTGCGGGTGGTCTTGCTGACCTTGGCGGTGGCGTTCTTCAGGCTCGGGCCGACCTCGTCGACGTCGATCTCGAAGACGGTGCGCTTCTCGCCCTCGCGGGTCTCGTAGGAGCGCGCCTTGAGCCGGCCCTGGACGATGACCCGCATGCCGCGCTGCAGCGACTCGGCGGCGTTCTCGGCCGCCTGCCGCCACACCGAGCAGTTGAGGAACAGGGTCTCCTGGTCCTTCCACTCGTTGGTCTGCTTGTCGAACGTGCGGGGCGTCGACGCAACGGTGAAGTTGGCCACCGCCGCACCCGAGGGGGTGAAGCGGAGCTCGGGGTCGGCGGTGAGGTTGCCGACGACGGTGATCGGGGTTTCGCCTGCCATGTCAGGCCTCCAGTCTCGAGTAGTCGACGTCAGTGACGGTGACCGGGGGAATCGGTCCTCGGGGGACTTCTCGTGGATCGTGGTGAACGGTCAGCGGATGTCGGGACGAATGACCTTGGTGCGCAGCACCGACTCGTTCAGTCCGAGCTGACGGTCGAGCTCCTTCACCGTGGCCGGCTCGGCCTGCAGCTCGATGACGGCGTAGATGCCTTCGGCGTTCTTGTCGATCTCGTAGGCGAGACGACGACGTCCCCAGACGTCGACCTTCTCCACCGAGCCACCGTCCTGACGGACGACGTTGAGGTACGTGTCGAGCGAGGGCGCGACAGTGCGCTCTTCGAGATCGGGGTCGAGGATGACCATCACTTCATAGGCACGCAAAGCGGTCTCCACCTCCTTCGGACTCAGGCGGCCACGGCGTTTCCGTGACAGGAGGGCTGTTGCGTTCGTCGGCGGCCGCACCACGCGTGACGCGTGCGCCGGACTCCGACACATCGGCGGCTCGATCCCAGCATGTCCTGGGGTCGAGCCGGACGACGTCCCAGGGTATCAGCGGGTTCCGGCGCCAAGAAATCGTCGTCCCCAGGCCTTGAGGAGGGTGCCGGCGGGTACGCGACAGGTTCACGCACACCGACGTACCGACGGAGGAACCATGGCCGACAGCCCGCCCGAGGCGAACCACGACACCAGGAAGGTCGCCGAGCTGGTCGACGGCATCCGGATCGCGATGTTGACGACCCACGACGGCGAACGGCTGGTGAGCCGCCCGATGGCTACGCAGGACGTCGAGTTCGACGGCGACGTCTGGTTCGTCACCGAGCGCTCCGCGCCCTGGGTCGGACAGCTCCAGGCCAACCCCCAGGTCAACGTGGCCTACGCCGGCGGCAGCTCGTGGGTCTCGCTGTCCGGCACGGCCCGCGTTGTCGACGACCCGGGCAGGCTGCGTGAGTACTGGAACACCTTCACCGACGCCTGGCTGGAGGGCGGACCGGAGAACCCCGAGAACGTGCTGGTCCACGTCGAGGCGCACTCGGCGGAGTACTGGGACTCCCCGGGCAGCAAGGTCACGCAGGTCCTCAACCTCGTGAAGGCCCGGGTCACCGGCGAGCGCTACGAGGCCGAGCAGGGCGTCGTCGACCTCGACCGGTGACTGGTCCGGGCGTCGGTGCCACGACCTAGGGTGAGTGGCATGACCACGAAGATCGGTGCGCACGTCGACCAGACCGACCCGATCGCCGAGGCCAAGGCCCGCGGCGCCGACCTCGTGCAGTTCTTCCTCGGTGACCCGCAGGGCTACAAGGGCCCCGAGATCCGGTACGCCGGGGGCCCCGAGGGCCTCCGTGACGACGCGGCCGCGGCCGGCATCGACCTCTACGTCCACGCGCCCTACATCGTCAACGTGGCCACCACCAACAACCGCATCCGGATCCCCTCCCGCAAGCTGCTCCAGCAGCACGTCGACGCCGCTGCCGGGATCGGCGCCAAGGGCCTGATCGTGCACGGCGGGCACGTCAACAAGGCGGACGACCCGGAGAAGGGTTTCGACAACTGGCGCAAGGCGGTGGAGGCCACCGACCTCAAGCTGCCGATCCTGATCGAGAACACCGCCGGCGGCGACAACGCGATGACCCGCTACCTCGACCGGATCGCCGGCGTCTGGGAGGCGATCTCGCGGGCCGAGGGGTTCGAGCAGGTCGGGTTCTGCCTCGACACCTGCCACGCCCACGCCGGTGGCAACGACCTGGCCACGGTGGTCGACCAGGTGCGGGCGATCACCGGCCGGATCGACCTGGTGCACGCCAACGACTCCCGCGACGACTTCGACTCCGGCGCCGACCGGCACACCAGCCTGGGAGCCGGACGCATCGACCCCGAGCTGCTGGCCGGGGTCGTCCGCGGCTCCGGCGCGCCCGTCGTGTGCGAGACACCGGGCGGTCCCGAGGAGCACCGGGCCGACTTCGACTGGCTGCGCGAGCGGGTCTGACCTGCTACCACTCCGTGCTCGCCGCGGACGGCCTGCCACGCCGGGACAAACCGGCCTAATCCACTCCTCATCCCGCTTTTCACGGAATCTTGACGGCGCGCCCGAACACTGACAGATGACTTGCGGGGGGGCCGCAAGCATTCACGTGGGATGGGGAGACGCCATGAACCAGCCTGTTCGTAGAACGGGATCCCGGTCGAGAAGCCCGGGGAACAGCAAGCACACACGAAATCGAACGCTGCTCAGGCGAGGTATTGCCGGGGCAACGACGCTTCTGCTCGGACTCAGCATGACGCCGGCGCTCACGGCGCCGACCGCCTCGGCCGCACCCGAGGGGCAGGGCTTCGCGCTGAACGCCTCGGACCTGCGGTTCATCTTCCACCAGATCGAGATCGCGGAGCACCACTCCGCCAACCCCGGCACGCCGGACAACCCGTGCGCCAGCCTGGTCGGTACCGGTCCGAACCAGCTCCCGAACGTGGGCAACGGCAAGGAGCTGCCGTTCGGCCTGCGGACGGTGGACGGCTCCTGCAACAACCTGTTCCCGCTCCCGGGCCGCGCCCGGTGGGGGGCGGCGGACACCCAGTTCCCGCGCCTCGTGCCGGCCAACTTCCGAACTCCCTACGAGTCGGCCGCAGGCAACGTGACCGATATCGAGGTGCGGCGGATCAGCAACCTGATCGTCGACCAGACGGCCAACAACCCGGCCGCTGTCGCGGCGGCGGGCACCGAACATGGCGGCGCCTGAGGACAACCGCAGCCTGCCGATCGGCAACGTGGCGCCCGACGCCGGCCTCTCTGCGCCGTTCAACTCGTGGTTCACGCTGTTCGGGCAGTTCTTCGACCACGGCCTCGACCTGGTCACCAAGGACTCGAACAGGCTCGTCATGATGCCGCTCGCGGCCGACGACCCGCTCGTGACCCACGGTCGGGACGGCATCCTTGGCAACGGGGACGAGGTGGCCGCCGGTACGCCGCTGATGCTGAGCCGTACCACGAACCAGCCCGGAGGGGCCCGCGAGGCGACCAACACCACGACGTCGTACGTCGACCAGAACCAGACCTACACCTCACACCCCTCGCACCAGGTGTTCATCAGGGAGTACACAGGAGCCGCTGCCCCGGCCGAGACGGGTCGGCTGCTGACCGGCCCCGGCGGCGGCATGGCTACCTGGGACGACGTCCAGGCCCAGGCCAGCTCGATGCTCGGCATCCAGCTCAATGACATCGACGTCCTCAATGCGCCGCTGCTGGTGACCGACCAGTACGGCCACTTCCTGCGCGGAACGAACGTGCGGCCGCGCGTCGTCTACCCGGCGGGCAGCCAGCCCGCCGGCGCCCAGTGCACCGCGCCGGCCGGTGGGAACGTCCTCTGCGAGGGCACCCCGGCCAACCCGCTGGACGTGACCAACGCACGCAAGAGCGGTCACGCGTTCCTCGACGACATCGCCCACGCCGCGGCGCCCAACGCCGCCGGCACGCACAACTCGGTGCTGCTGGGCCAGCACTTCGTGGCCGGAGACGGCCGGGTCAACGAGAACATCGGCCTGACCACCGTGCACCACGTGTTCCACTCCGAGCACAACCGGCTGCAGGAAGACATCAACTCGTTGATCACCGGACCGAACGCCGTGCTGACCGCGCAAGAGGCGGCCGCCTGGCAGGCCGCTGGGGAGGCCGGCTGGGACTACGGCGAGCGGCTGTTCCAGGCCGCTCGGTTCGTCACCGAGATGGAGTACCAGCACCTGGTGTTCGAGGAGTTCGCCCGCAAGGTGCAGCCGATGGTCAACGTGTTCGGTGAGGAGGGTGGCTACCACCCGGGTGTGAACGCCGCGATCCGTGCGGAGTTCGCGCACGCGGTCTACCGGTTCGGGCACTCCATGCTGACAGAGACGGTGGCCCGCACACGCGCCGACGGCTCTGCCGACAACATGCCGCTGATCACCGCCTTCCTGAACCCGCAAGGGTTCCTCAACGGGTACGCCAACCCCGATGCGGCCGCGGGCGCGGTCGTGCGAGGGATGACTCGCCAGTCCGGCAACGAGATCGACGAGTTCGTCACCGAGGCGCTGCGCAACAACCTGCTCGGCCTGCCGCTGGATCTGGCCAGCATCAACATGGCCCGGGCCCGCGACACCGGTGTGCCGCGGCTCAACGCGGCACGTCGGGCGTTCTTCAACGAGTCCGGCAACACTCAGGTGCGTCCCTACACGGAGCTGGGTGGACTTCGGGTTCAGCCTGAAGCACCGGGAGTCGCTGGTGAACTTCATCGCGGCGTACGGCACGCACCCGTCGATCACCGGCGGCCTCGCTGCACGGCGCAACGCTGCCGACGCTTGATCGTGTACGGTCCTGCGGGCGCCGACGGCGTCCTCGACGACGACCCGCGACACGCCAGTGAACGAGGCGACGGACAACCCGACCGGCACCCGGCCGGCGGACGCTGACGCCTTCCTCAACGGCCCAGCGGCCAGCACCGGTGTCGAGGACATCGACCTGTGGGTCGGTGGCCTGGCGGAGAAGCAGATGGTGTTCGGCGGTCTGCTCGGCCCGACGTTCAACTACGTGTTCGAGCTGCAGATGGAGGACCTGCAGGACGGTGACCGGTTCTACTACCTGCACCGGCTGCCCGGCACCAACATGCTGACCCAGCTCGAGGGCAACTCGTTCGCCGAGCTGATCATGCGCAACACCGACGTCGAGGGACTGCCCGCGGACTCGTTCTCGCGGCCCGACCTCGTCTTCAACGTCGACGCGACCGGCAACGACCGTACTCGACAACCCCGAGACCACGCCGTTGAACGAGGCGTCACTCATCACCACCATGGCGTGACGGAACGCTGAGGTTCAGCGGGCCCGAGCACGCGGTCTGGAACGGCTCGGACACCGCCAACGACCGGATCTGGTCCAGCGAGGGCGACGACACAATCCGCGGCAACGGCGGCGACGACCGGATCGAGGGCGGCGACGGCAACGACAACCACGTCGGTGGCCTCGGCGACGACATCCTGCACCGACCTCAACGGTGACGACGTCATGAAGGGCGGCGGTGGCGACGACGCCATCTCCTCCGGCCAGGGTGGCGGCGGCGACCTCAACCAGGGTGGCTTCGGCGACGACTTCATCGTCGGCGGCAACGACATCACCGAGACCTTCGCGGGTGAGGGTAACGACATCGTCTACGCCGGCGACGCCGAGGACCTGGTCTTCGGTGACGGCGGCGACGACTGGATCGAGGGTGGCCGTGGCCCCTTCGACCAGCTGATGGGCGACAACGGCGCCATCGCGCAGGACGACCTCAACGAGGCCGGCCACGACGTGATCTCGGCCTCGGGCGGCGGGGAGAAGGACTTCGACGCCGAGGGTGGCGACGACATCATGCTCTTCGCCACCGGCATCCAGCGGGCCGAGGGCATGCGCGGCTTCGACTGGGTCACCCACCAGAACGACCCGCTGCCGGTCGACGCGGACATGTTGTTCACGGGCGTGAACTTCCCGCAGGTGCCGGCCATCGATGCCAACCGCGACCGGATGGACCTGGTCGAGGCGATGTCGGGTGCGCAGTTCAACGACATCCTGCGAGGAGACGACCGCACCGCGGCCGACCTCACCGCAGGTGCCGGCGAGCCCGCCAACTCCCACGTCCTCAACCAGGCCGGGATCAACCGGATCACCGGGCTCGACACGGTGCTTCGGCCGGGGACCACGCAGTTCGCCGGGGGCAACATCATCCTCGGTGGTGGCGGCGCGGACGTGATCGAAGGACGCGGCGGCGATGACATCATCGACGGCGACGCCCAGCTCGTGACCGAGCTGCGGGTCACCTACAGGACCGGGACTGTCGTCAACGTCCGGTCCATGCGCGAGGTCCAGCAGGATGTGCTCAACGGCCTGATCGACCCGGGCCAGATCGACATCGTGCGCCGCATCGACAGGGTGGCCGGCAACAACGACACGGCACTGTTCGCCAACCCGGCGGACGAGTACACGGTCACCGGGCCCGCGGGTGGACTGCAGACCGTCACGCACGACGGCGGCGCCGGCATCGACGGCACCGACACACTGCGGGGCATCGAGAACATCCTGTTCAACCAGGGCACCGCGGGTGGCGACACCCCGGACGCCCCGGCTGCTACGACGGTGCTCAACGCGACGGCCGGTACCGGAAGCGCCACGGTGACCTTCGCCGCCGGTGCCGACGGTGGTCTGCCGATCACCGAGTTCCGGATCAGCGTGTTCGAGGCCGGGTCCACGACGGCCAGCCGGACGATCGTCGTCCCCGCGCCGGCGACGTCGGCCACGGTGCACGGTCTGACGCCGGGTGTCCCGGTCCGGCTCGCGGTGACAGCCGTGAACGCGGCAGGGATCGGCACCGCCTCGGCGCTGTCGAACCCGGTCACTCCGACAGGTCCGGTCCCGGGCACCGGGAACCCCCCGGGCACGGGGAACCCTCCGGGCACGGGGAACCCCCCGGGCACGGGCACGCCTCCGGGCACGGGGACTCCTCCGGGCACGGGCACGCCTCCGGGCACGGGGACTCCTCCCGGCACGGGTGCGGGCAGCCAGCTGAGGGCTCCGGATGCTCCGGAGGTCCGCAAGGCCAAGTCCGGCAAGCGCGGTGGCAAGACGACCGCAACCGCGAAGTGGCGGGCTCCCGCCGCTGACGGTGGCTCTGAGGTCACCGGCTACCGGGTGGTCGCCTACAAGATCGGGCAGAACGGCAAGGTCAAGAAGGTCATCCGCTCCACGGTGGTCGACGCCGACGCGCGCAAGCTCAGCATGCGCCTGCCGGCCGGCACCTACCGGTTCAAGGTGATGGCCATCAACGACATCGGTAAGGGTGATCTGTCGGCACGGTCCAACGCCGTCGCCAGCAGATAGCCCCCGGTGACGGGCGGTGGCGTCCGCGTAGGCTCAGGCCTCGTGAACGCCACCGCCCTGACCGTCCGCACGATCACGCCGGCCGCGCACCTGGAGCACCTCCAGGAGCAGCGGTCGGCGAGCTTTTTGCAGACCCCCGCCTGGGGCGAGGTCAAGAGCGAGTGGCGACGCGAGTCGATCGGCTGGTACGACCACCAGGACCTCGTCGGCAGCGCGCTGGTGCTCTACCGCCAGCTCCCGAAGCTGAAGCGCTTCCTCGCCTACCTGCCCGAGGGGCCGGTCATCGACTGGACCTCCGACGACCTCGGCGCCTGGCTCGCCCCGCTGGCCCGGCACCTCAAGCGGGCGGGGGCGTTCGGGGTCCGGATCGGGCCTCCGGTCGTCGTCTCCCGCTGGACCGCGGCGGCCCTCAAGGCCGGCATCGCCGACGAGTCGGTCCGCACCCTCGCGGACGTCGCACCGACCGAGCGGTCCCAGGACGGCGCCCGCGTCGTCTCCCAGCTCCAGGAGCTCGGCTGGCGGCTGCAGGGAGCCGAGGGTGGTTTCGCCGCCGGGCAGCCCCGGTTCAACTTCCAGGTCCCGCTGCGCCAGGTCGAGGGCCGCGACGCCGGCGAGCCGCGCACCGAGTCCGACGTACTGGCCGGGATGAACCAGCAGTGGCGCCGCAACATCAAGAAGGCCGACAAGGCCGGTGTCGAGGTCACCGCCGGTGACGTGACCGCCGCCGAGGGAGGCGACCTCAAGGCGTTCCACGACCTCTACGTGCACACCGCCGAGCGCGACCACTTCACGCCGCGGCCGCTGTCCTACTTCGAGACCATGTTCCGCGCGCTGCTCGCCGAGGAGCCCGACCGGATCCGGCTCTACCTCGCCCGTCACGAGGGCGACCTGGTCGCCGCGACCATCTGGATCCGGGTCGGCACGCACACCTGGTACTCCTACGGCGCCTCGTCCACCGAGAAGCGCGACGTCCGCGGCTCCAACGCCATCCAGTGGCGGATGATCCAGGACGCGCTCGCCGCCGGCGCCGACGTCTACGACCTGCGCGGCATCACCGACACCCTGGACTCCGACGACCCGCACGCCGGGCTGATCCAGTTCAAGGTCGGCACCGGGGGCGAGGCGGTCGAGTACGCCGGCGAGTGGGACCTGCCGCTGAACGGTCCGCTCTACAAGGCCTTCTCGGTCTACATGGCCCGTCGGTCGGGAGGACGGTGACGATGGCGCTCACCCTGTACGTCGACGGCGAGCGCTGGCACGCGCACCTGCGCCGGGTCCGGGACGACCATCCGGGCATCGTGCCGGTGGCCAAGGGCAACGGCTACGGCTTCGGCATCGCCCGGCTCGGCGAGCTGACCACCTGGCTCGGCCTCGACACCGTGGCGGTCGGCACCTACGCCGAGGTCCCCGAGGTGTCGAAGGCGTTCCAGGGCACCGTGCTGGTGCTGTCCCCGTGGCGGCCGACCGAGCGGCGGGCGGTCCTCGACGAGCACGTGGTGCACACCGTCGGCCGGCTGGAGGACCTCGAGGCGCTGACCCGCAGGACCGAGCGCCCGCGGGTGATCCTCGAGCGGATGACCTCGATGCGCCGGCACGGGTTCTCCGCCCGCGACCTGCGCGAGGCCGTCCGCCTGTGGGCCGAGGTCGGCGGCGTGCGTCTGGAGGGGGTCGCCTTCCACCTCCCGATCGCCCAGGGGCTCGCACGTCGCCGAGGTGGAGCGGCTGATGACGGACGTGGTGGCCGCCGGGATGCCGGCCAAGCGGATCTGGGTCTCGCACCTCACCGACAGCGAGCTCGCGGGACTCGGTCACAAGTACGCCGACTTCGAGTTCCGGCCCCGCATCGGCACCGCGCTGTGGCTCGGCGACCGCGACGCCCTGCAGGTGAAGGCGACCGTCCTCGACGTGCACCCGGTCGGGCGCGGCGAGGTGTTCGGCTACCGCGGCCGCACGGCGCCGAAGTCCGGGCACATCGTCGTCGTCTCCGGCGGCACCGCTCACGGCATCGGGCTCGAGTCCCCCACCGGCGGCGCGTCGCTGCGCGACCGTGCGGCCCGGGTGGCCAAGGGCGGGCTCGACGCGGCCGGCTTCGTGCGCTCGCCGTACACCATCGACGGCAAGCAGCGGCTGTTCGCCGAGCCGCCGCACATGCAGGCCTCGATGCTGTTCCTCCCGTCCGGCGCGACCGTGCCGGAGGTCGGCGACGAGGTCGACGTGCGGGTGCGCTACACCGCGACGGCCTTCGACGACACCGTCATCTCCTAGCCCCCCTCGGGATACGACGCGACGTTCTTGCTGTTTTTCACGTGCGTGGACGACAAATCCGTCGCGTCGTATCCGGGTGGGGCGGCGGCGGGTGGGGCGGCGGCGGACGGCTCCATCGGGTCGTCGGTGAGGCCGTCGGCGCGGACGGGGTCGCGCCACGGCACCAGCACGTCGCGTACGACGACGCCGGCGAGCCAGAGCTGGGCGGCGACCCGCACCCCGATGGCCACCCAGTAGACGTGGTCGGACTGCCCGCTGGTCGCCGACGCGGTGAAGCCGCCGAGGTAGAACCAGACCGCCACGAAGTAGAACGCCTCGCCGGCCTGCCAGACCAGCAGGTCCCGCCACCGCGGCCGGGCGAGCACGGCGAGCGGCAGCAGCCACAGGACGTACTGCGGTGAGTACACCTTGTTGACCAGCAGGAACCCGACCACGACCAGCAACGCGAGCTGCGGGATCCGCGGCGTGCGCGGCGCGAGCAGGCCCAGCGCCAGCACCGCGACGCAGACCGCGCCGAACCAGATCCAGGAGGCGAGGTTGATCCCGGCGGCGGAGACCTGGTGCCCGCTCTGCTGCCAGACCAGCCACAGCGAGCCGAGGTCGGCGCCGCGGCCGTCGTTGAACGACCAGAACACCTTCCACTGGTCGAACCCGTAGAGCATCGCCGGCAGGTTCACCAGCAGCCAGGCACCGGCCGCCGCCCCGATCGTCGCGGCGAACGCGGCCATCCGGCCGCGGCGCAGGCAGACCACCAGGAGGGCGCCGAGCAGGAACATCGGGTAGAGCTTGGTGGCCGCGCCGACGCCGATCAGCACCCCGGACAGCACCGGCCGGCCCCGGGACCAGGCCCACAGCGCACCGGCCACGGCGGCGACGGCGAGCAGGTCCCAGTTCACCAGTCCGGTGAGCACGAGCGCCGGGCTGAGCGCGAACAGCGCCGCGTCCCAGGGCCGGCGCCGGTGCGTGCCCGCCAGGAACCACGCCGCCAGCAGGCCGAAGCCGGCGAGCAGCACGGCGGTGACCTGGAAGTAGAGCCAGGACTCCTCGCGTACGCCCGGGGCGTCGCCGACCGCCTCGCTGGGCAGGGCCGACCCGCTCGTCGACGTCGGGCCACCCGCTGAGCGCCTGGGTGAGCAGCGCCGTGCCGTAGGCGAAGTAGCCGATGACGACGGGGTACTCCATGACCTGCCAGCGGCCGCCGGTGTCGGAGAACGGGACGCTCCGCTCGGCGAGCCCGCGTCCGACGTACAGGTAGGGGACGTCGGAGTAGCAGAGCGCGGCGTACCGGTAGGACTCCCCCGTCCAGTCCGCCCGCACGCACGGCGTCTTCTGCACCATGCCGAGCAGCAGCGCCACGCAGGCGAACGCGAGGACCACCCGCACCGGCGTCCACCACGGATGGCCCGACGAGCGGCGTCCGCTCGGGCCACCGATCCCCTCGCTGGCCGACCGGGCCAGCGGGTCTTCCTGGGTCGGCGCCACCACGTTCACGCGGACGACCCTACTGACGGCCGCCGCGGCCGCGGTGGTCGAGCCCTACTGCGGCGGGGGTGGCGGGCCCGGTGTCGGGTTCGGCCCGTTGCCGTTGTCGCCGCCGTCGTCGCAGAAGATGCCCTCACACGGCTCGGTGGGTGTCGGCGGTGGCGGTGACGGCGTCTCGGTGGGCGTCGGCGACGGCGTCTCGGTCGGCGTCGGCTCCGCGCTCGGCTGCGGCGTCCGCGTCGGCTTCGGGCGTTTGGTCGGGCTCGGCGCCTCCTGCGTGGGCTCCGGAGGCGGTGGCGGGGGCGGGACGTGCTCCTCGTTGGTCGCGTCGACGAACGCCGGCTCCGGGAACTCGATGACCGGCGCGCCCTGCAGGGCAGCCTCGGTCACCGACGCCCAGGTGCGTGCTGGGTACTCGCCGCCGAAGAAGGTCGGCATGAAGCCGTCGAGCGGGGCCTGCCCCTTGCCGCGGACGTACATCACCGCGGTGGAGAGCTGCGGCGTGTAGCCCACGAACCACGAGGACCGGATGTTGCCGTCGTCGTTGGTGGCGGTGCCGGTCTTGCCGGCGATGGGCCGCCCGACGGTGTTGGCGTTGGTGCCACTGCCCACCGCGGCGACCTGCTGCAGGGCGTAGCTGACGTCGCTGCTGATGTCGGCCGAGACCACGCGCTCCTTCTCGCCCTGGTGGGTGTAGCGGGGCTGGCCGTCGGCGGAGCGCACCCTGTTGATGACGTACCAGTCCTTGGCCAGCCCGCCGTCGGCGATGGTGCCGTAGGAGTTGGCCATGTCGATCGGGTTCACGATCGCCGAGCCGAGTGCGACACCCGCCTCCGGCCGCAGGTCGGTGGAGTCCTTCGGGATGCCCATGTCCACGGCGGTGTCGACGACGGCCTGGGGGCCGTTGTCCATCGACATGGTCAGGTCGACGTACGCCGTGTTGATGGAGTCCTCGGTCGCCTTCAGCAGGGAGACCGCGGAGCCGTAGTCGGAGCCGCCGTCCTCGCCCTGGTTCTCGAACTCGGTGTCGCCGATCTCGAGGGGCGAGTTGCCCTCGAACGTGCTCTCCAGGGAGAACCCGTCCTTGAGGCCGGCGGTCAGGGCGAACGGCTTGAAGGTCGACCCGGGAGCCCCGCCGGCGACCGCCCAGTTGGTGCCGCCGTTGCTGCGCAGGTAGTCCTGGCCGGCGAAGAAGCCACGCAGCGCGCCGTTGCGCGGGTCGATCGACGCGGTCGCGACGTGCAGCCCCTTGAGCCCCTTCGGACGGTTGGCCAGCACCGCCTGGGTCGAGGCCCGCATCGCCTTGCGCGTGAACGTGGTGGTGACCCGGAGCCCACCGCCCTGGATCTCGGCGTCGTCGAAGCCCTCGTCGCGCAGCTCGCGCTTCACCATCTCGAGCATGTAGCCGCGCTGGCCGCCGAGGGAGTCGTTCTCCACCACCCGCGGGAAGCGCGGCAGCCGCTCGCGGAGCTGGCCGCCCTCGCCGGCATCGAGCTCGCCCATGTCGACCATGCCGTCGATGACGTACTGGTAGCGGGAGAACAGCTCGTCCTTGGCGTCCCTGCCGTTGGCCGGGTCGAGGTTGTTGGGCGAGTTGAGGACCGAGGCGAGCACCGCCCCCTCCTGGACGGTGAGGTCCTGGACGTCCTTGTCGAAGTACGCCTGGGAGGCGGCCTGGATGCCGTAGGCGCCGCGGCCGAAGTAGATGGTGTTGAGGTAGCCCTGCAGGATCTCGTTCTTGCTCTGCGTCTGCTGGAGCTTCAGCGAGAGGAAGGCCTCCTTCACCTTGCGGGTCAGGGTGCGCTCGGTGGAGAGGTAGAAGATCTTGACGTACTGCTGGGTGATGGTCGAGGCGCCCTGGGTCGCGTTGCCCTGGGCGTTGTTGAACGCCGCCCGGAGGATGCCCTTGGGGTCGATGCCCTGGTTGGTGTAGAAGCGTCCGGTCCTCGGCGGCGATCACGGCGTCCTGCACGTGCGCCGGGATGTCGGAGAGCGAGACGCTGGTCCGGTTCTGCTCGGCGAACCGGCCGAGCTCGGTCTTGCCGTCGGCGTAGTAGACGATCGACGTCTGGGTCTGGAAGTCCTCGTTGGGGTCCGGGATGTCGGTCGACATGTAGCCGTAGGCGAAGGCCGCCGTACCGAGCAGGAAGCAGACCAGCGCGGTCAGCAGACCCCACTTCAGGATCCGACGGCCGATGCCGCGGCCGTCCCCGGCGCCGCCGCCGGTGCCCGGCTTGCCGGACCCGCCGCCCTTGCCCGAGCCGCTCGCTGCGGGTCGACGGCCGGTCGGGGAGCCGGTGGTCCCCCGAGCGGCGCGACGGCCGGTCGAGGACGAGGCCGCGCCGGTGGCCTTGCGATGTGCGCTCAAGTGGGGAACTCCGGGTGCTACGGGGACATGGCTCAGGATGGGGTTGCCCCGGCGCCGACCGCCGGAAACCCCGGACAAGGGTACGGGCGCACCCCACGGACACCGAAAACGCGGCCTATGCCACCCGCGCGGACATGTGACGAAGGATCGATATATCGTTACGATAGGTTCCTTCGATAGAGAGATCCGATACCAGCGGGACGACGACGACGCGCAGGAGGTGACCGTGACCCGACGTGGGGAGACCCTCGAGCTCGCGGTCCTCGGACTGCTGCACGAGTCGCCGCTGCACGGCTACGAGCTGCGCAAGCGGGTCAACACCGTGCTCGGCTGGGGCCGGGTGCTGTCCTACGGCACCCTCTACCCGGCGCTGAAGAAGATGCTGCGGGCCGGGCTGATCGCCGAGGTCGTGGCCCCGGCGGCACCGGCCGCCAGCCGGCGCCAGCGCATCGTCTACGCCCTCACCCGCTCGGGCAGGACCGGTTCGCCGCGCTGATGGCCGAGGCCGGGCCGTCGGCGTGGGAGGACGACAACTTCGACGTCCGGTTCGCGTTCTTCAGCCGCACCGACATGGAGATCCGGCTGCGCATCCTCGAGGGGCGGCGGTCCCGCCTGCAGGAGCGGCTGTCCCGGGTCCAGGCGCAGCTCGACCGGACCCAGCAGCAGGTGGACCGCTACGCCGTGGAGCTCCAGCGCCACGGCGTGGAGTCGGTCGAGCGGGAGGTCCGGTGGCTGTCCGACCTGATCGACGCCGAGCGCGACGGGGCGCACGGTGCCTCCGAGCGCGAGCCGCAGGACAGCACAGCGCATCCCGACGAGTCCGCAGCATTCCAGCAGTCGACCAGAGCATCCGCACGACCCAGCCCGCACCGACCGCGGCTGAGCCGAATTAGAAGAGAGAGTGGGGCCCGATGGGTTCGGTACGAGTAGCAATCGTGGGAGTCGGCAACTGCGCCACCTCCCTCATCCAGGGAGTCGAGTACTACCGCAACGACGCCGCCGCAGACACGGTGCCCGGGCTGATGCACGTCGAGTTCGGCGACTACCACGTCTCCGACGTCGAGTTCGTGGCCGCGTTCGACGTCGACGCCAAGAAGGTCGGCTTCGACCTCTCCGAGGCGATCAACAACTCCGAGAACAACACGATCAAGATCGCCGACGTCCCGCCGCTCGGCGTGACCGTGCAGCGCGGTCCGACGTTCGACGGTCTCGGCAAGTACTACCGCGAGACCATCGACGAGTCCGACGCCGAGCCGGTCGACGTCGTCGCGGTGCTCAAGGAGACCAAGGCCGACGTGCTCGTCTCCTACCTCCCGGTGGGGTCCGAGGAGGCCGACAAGTTCTACGCGCAGTGCGCCATCGACGCCGGCGTCGCGTTCGTCAACGCGCTGCCGGTGTTCATCGCCTCCGACCCGGTGTGGGCCAAGAAGTTCGAGGACGCCGGCGTCCCGATCATCGGCGACGACATCAAGTCCCAGGTCGGCGCGACCATCACCCACCGCGTGATGGCCAAGCTGTTCGAGGACCGCGGCGTCGTGCTGGACCGCACCTACCAGCTCAACGTCGGCGGCAACATGGACTTCAAGAACATGCTCGAGCGCGACCGGCTGGAGTCCAAGAAGATCTCCAAGACCCAGGCCGTGACCTCCAACATCGAGCACGACCTCGGCGCCCGCAACGTGCACATCGGCCCGTCGGACTACGTGCAGTGGCTCGACGACCGCAAGTGGGCCTACGTCCGGCTCGAGGGCCGCGCGTTCGGCGACGTCCCGCTGAACCTGGAGTACAAGCTCGAGGTGTGGGACTCCCCCAACAGCGCCGGCATCATCATCGACGCGATCCGCGCCGCCAAGATCGCCAAGGACCGCGGCATCGGTGGCCCGATCCTGTCCGCGTCGACGTACCTGATGAAGTCCCCGCCGGTGCAGATGCCCGACGACCAGGGCCGCGCCCAGGTCGAGGCGTTCATCCGCGGCGACGTGGAGCGGTAGGGCTGGCCTGATCTTGGGCTGGACTTGGCGCTGAGATTTTCGGGCTGGGTTGGGCGCGCGGGTGCACACCTCTGTCGTGGGACATCACGTCAAGCTGGTTCGGAGCGAGGGGTCAGCTAGTCAGGTGCGCCTTCGGCGTGTCGGTGACTAGCGGACCCCTCGCTCGGTTCTGAACGCGCTTTCGACGTGCCCGTCCATGCAGGTGACTGGTCTGTGCCTGGCCGGGTTCGTGCCCGGGTGCGGGGCGCTGGCTGGGTTGCTGCCTGGGGTGCGGGGTGCTGGCTGGGTTTCTGCCCGGGTGCGGGGTCCTGGCTGGGTTGCTGCCCGGGTGCGGGGCGGGGGCTTGGTCACGCGACCTGGGTGCGGAACTCGGTGATGAACGTCTCTCTGTGGTGGTTCTTGCTGCCCAGGTAGGGGCGGCTCTCGAGGACGGCGAGGGACCAGGCCCAGCGCAGCAGGCGGTCGGCGTCGAGGGCGGGTCGCAGGCGGAGGATCTCGGCCAGCAGCTCGGCGAGGACGTGGTCGTCGCTGCACTTGACCATCCAGAGCGCCACGTCGAAGAGCGCCGGGCCGAGGGCGGGCATCGGGTCGACGACGGTGAGGCCGTGGTCGGACACGATCAGGTTCTTCGGCTGCAGGTCGCCGTGCAGCAGCACCTGCTCGTCGTCGTACAGCAGCTCGGCCAGGAGCTTCTCGGCCACCGCCACGTCGGCCAGCTCGCGCGCGTGCCCGGCGTCGGAGAACCGCTCCTCGGCCCAGGCGACCCGACGGTCGAGGTTGCGCGCGACGGAGCCGAAGGCGTGGCCCGACGGGTCCGCGCCGTGCAGCCGGTCGGCGAGGTCCAGGACGTCGGCGGCGGTGAAGCTGCCGACGCCGACCCAGCCGAGGAAGTTCATCAGCATCGCGTTGTCGGCCGGATCGGCCCTGAGCACCCGGGCGGCGCCGTTGCCCGCCCAGGCGCGGAGGGCGGCGATCTCGGCCGCGCCGCTGGCCACGTTGGCGGGGATCTTGAGCACCGTGTCGCCGTCCGGACCTGTGCACTTGACGCACAGCGACTCCGAGCCACCCGCGAGCACCTGCTCCGGCACCAGCTCCCAGGACTCGAACAACGCCTCGGCCCGGGTCACGGCGTACGCCAGCCAGCGCTCGCTCTCCTCCACCCCGAGCCCGTAGGCGAGGTTCTCCCGAAGCGAGTCGGGAATGGGTGGCACCGAGCTGCCCATCAGTCTCCCGTTGTACTTCCGTAGAGCGTCGCGACCTGCGTCCCCCGCGAGGACAGGTCGGGTGAAAGCATGCACGGTATGCAAGCCGCACGCCACCTGACCCACCTCCTGCGTGGGCGCGGCTTCCGCAAGCTGTTCGCCGTGCGGGTCGCCAGCCAGCTCACCGACGGCGTGTTCCAGGTGGCGCTGGCGGCCTACGTGATCTTCTCCCCGGAGCAGCAGCCGTCGCCGGCAGCGATCGCGGGCACGCTGGCCGTGGTGCTGCTGCCGTTCAGCGTGCTGGGCCCGTTCGTCGGCGTGTTCCTCGACCGGTGGTCGCGACGTCAGGTGCTCGCCTGGTCGAACTTCGTGCGGGTCGGCGTCGTCGTGGTCATCGCGGTCGCCGTGTTCGCCGACCTCCGGGGACCGCTGCTGTTCGCGCTGATCCTGGTCTGCCTGTCGGTGAACCGCTTCCTGCTCGCCGGGCTCTCCGCCGCACTCCCCCACGTCGTCGTTCCCGAGGACCTGGTCACCGCCAACGCGGTCACGCCCACCGCCGGGACGCTGTCGTTCCTGGTCGGACTCGGCCTGGGCACCGTCGCCCGCGGCGGGTGGGGCTCCGTGCTCGAGGAGGGCGGCGTCGACGCGGACGTGGGCGTGCTGCTGACCGCCGCGGTGCTGTACGCCGTCGCCGGCCTGCTCGCCCTGCGGATCCCCCGCGACGACCTCGGCCCCGACTACGACCCGGCCCGCCCGGCCGTGCGCGAGGCGGCCCGGCACGTCGTGGCCGGCCTCGTCGACGGGCTGCGGCACCTGGACGAGCGCCGGCCCGCGGCGTACGGCCTGGCCACGATCGGTGCGCACCGGTTCTTCTACGGGATCTGGACCGTCGCGCTGATCCTGCTGTACCGGAACTACTTCCACACCGTCGAGGACAGCAACACCGCGTTCAACGAGCTGTCGGTGGCGGTGCTGGTCAGCGGCGCCGGTTTCATCTCCGCCGCCTTCCTCACCCCCGTGGTGATCGAACGGATCAGCCAGCGCACCTGGATCCTGGGTCTCCTCGTCGGCGCGGCCGCGACGCAGGTCTTCCCCGCCGCGCTCTTCACCCAGCCGGCCCTGCTGGTCGCCGCGTTCTTCCTCGGGCTGGCCTCGCAGGGCATCAAGATCTGCGTCGACACCCTCGTCCAGACCCACGTCGACGACGCCTACCTCGGCCGGGTGTTCGCGCTGTACGACGTGATCTTCAACGTCGCGTTCGTCGCCGCTGCCGCGGTCGCCGCGGTCGTGCTGCCCGCGGACGGCAAGTCGTACGCCGTGCTGGGCGCGACCGCGATCGGCTACGTCGTCACCGCCGTCGGCTACGCCCGCGCCACCCGGCGCCCGGCCGCCCTGACGGCTGCCTGAGATTTCTTGTCCGCGGGACGTATCAGGAAGATCAGACCCCTCTCCTCCCCAACGTGACCGACAACTCCCAAGGGGTCACAACCGGAACTGAGTCGGGGGGGCCAGGACCGGACAGGACGGGTCTCCGCTCAACGTGAGCGGGTGACCACCTGCTGCTCGCCGGAGCCTTCACGGGGGTGAGGCTCCGGCGGGTCCGGGAGCCCGCTCGGCTGACGCGCGGACCGCGCGTCAATATGCTCCGGACGAGGGACCGACGACGGCACGCGACAGGGCGGGCCGCCGCAGACGCACGAGACGGGGAGACGCATGCAGGAGAAGACCGGCGAGGACAGGCCGCGACCCAAGCTTCCGGCGCTGTCGGAGACGCCGAAGTACCTGCGCGAGTATCCCCGCGCCTACCTCAACGTACGCGTGCTCGACCCGCTGACCGCCTACCAGGTGATCGGCCAGCCGACCGTCCAGCCCGCCGCGTTCGTCGCCGACTCGCTGCTCGTGCGGGGCTTCGCGAAGGAGACCGAGGACGCGCTGGCCGCGGTCGCCGCCGAAGCCGGTTTCCGGGTCCAGTTCGACGACCAGGTCGCGAAGGCCGAGGAGGCGGCCCTCAAGCGCGCCGCACGGCACCTGAGCGAAGAGGAGCTCACAGAGCTGCGAGCCGTCTGGGTGCGCCGGGTCCGTCTGCTTCCGCTCAACCCGAAGAAGCCCGTGTTCCAGCCGATCGACCCGTGGCGGCTGCTCCAGGCCTACCGCGTCAAGGTGGGCAAGCGTTCCCCGCGGCGTCACGACGTGGCCCTGGAACACCCGGCGTTCGCCGAGATGATCTCCGGGAACCCGGTGACCGGTGGGCACCCCGTGACCGGCGGCCACCCCGTCACCGGCGGCCACCCGGTCACCGGCGGTCATCCCGTGACGGGTGGACACGGCATCGACCAGTACGCCATGCCGGGCTGGGGCGGCCGGCAGCCGGTCGACTGGCTGGGCCGCCCGCCCACCCCGTCGTACGACGTCGGTGCCGACGTGCCGCGCCCGGTCGTGGCCATCCTCGACACCGGCATCGGCAAGCACCCGTGGCTGGACGCCACCTACGTCAAGCACCACGTCAAGGTGGAGCGGCTCGACGTCGGGGTGGACGTGCTGACCGCCGAGGAGCGGCTCCGCGGGGTCGACAACGAGCTGACCGGCGAGCTCGCGCCCGACGCCGGTCACGGCACGTTCATGGCCGGGCTGGTCCGGCAGCAGTGCCCGGAGGCGCTGATCCTCGACATCCCGACCTACGGAAACGACGGCCAGGTCGCCGAGGCGGACCTGCTCGGATGCCTGCAACGGCTGGCCCTTCGGCAGATCCTGGCCCGCAAGGGTGTCGGCGACTACGAGCCGGTCGACGTCGTGTGCCTCTCGCTCGGCTACTACCACGAGCAGCCGGGGGACCGTGCCTTCGACGCCCTGCTGCTCGGCCCGCTGCGGCTGCTCGGCCGCTACGGCGCCGCGGTCGTGGTCTCCTCCGGCAACGACGCCACGAGCCGGCCGGCGTTCCCGGCCGCGTTCGCCCCGCACCCGCGCGGCCGGGTCAAGGACGACCCTGCGGTCGTGCCGGTCAGCACGGTCGGCGCCCTCAACCCCGACGGCACCATCGCGCTGTTCAGCAACGACGGCCCGTGGGTGAAGTACCTCCGCCCGGGCGCAGCGCTGGTCAGCACGTTCCCCGAGACCTACAACGGCTCGGCCGAGCCGACGTACCAGGTGCGCAGCAAGCGCCGCGAGATCCGGTCCTCGCTCGACCCGGACGACTTCATCTCCGGGTTCGGCGTCTGGAGCGGCACGTCGTTCGCCGCGCCGGTCCTCGCCGGCGAGGTGGCCTCCGCGCTGGCCGCGGCCTACAGCGATGGGGAGCGCGACACGTCCACCGGCAAGGCAGTGGCGCGACTTCGCACGATCCTCGAGCAGCTCAAGGGCAGGAGGCCGTGATGATCGCCGCACACCCCGAGGGGGGCACCCTGGTCGGCCGGGCGACCGACGCGTTCTCCCGCTACCGCGCGGGCGAGCGGTCCGCGCTCGACGAGCTGGTCGAGACGGTCACCCCGTTGTTGTGGCGCACGGTGCGCGAGACCGGGCTCGACACGTCGGCCGCCGAGGACGTCGTGCAGACGGTCTGGCTCTCGCTGCTCCGCAAGGCCGAGACCATCCGCGACCCGCACTCGGTGGTGAAGTGGCTGATCACCTCCGCCCGCCGCGAGGCCTGGCGGGTCTCCAAGCGGGTCCGCACCGACGTGGTGCGCACCGCCGCCGTGTTCGGCGTCGACGAGGAGGAGACCATCGACCTCCCCGGTCAGCGCGAGTCGCTGCCCGAGGACGCGGTCTTCCGCGACGAGCAGCAGCGGCAGCTGTGGCACCACGTGCAGGAGCTGCCCGCCCGGTGCCGTCAGCTCATCAGCGTCATCGCCTTCGCCGACCGACCCGACTACTCCCTGATCGCGGAGTCGCTCGGGATGCCGGTCGGCAGCATCGGACCCACCCGCGGTCGGTGCCTTGCCAAGCTGCGCGGCCTGCTCGCCGGCGACCCCCACTGGGAAGGACAGCTGTCATGACCGACCTGACCCCGCACGTCGGACCCGACCCGGCCCAGGCACCCCTCGACGCGACCGACGAGGCCGTGCTCGCCGAGGTGGCCACGATGCTCGACGACGTCGACCCGGTGCCCGCCGACCTCGTCGAGCGGGTGCAGTTCGCGCTGGCCCTCGACGCGATGTACGACGAGGTGGCACAGATGACCCGGGTCCTCGACGACGCGCTGGCCGTGCGCACCGACCTTGCGGACGCCGTGCGCACCGAGACGCTCACGTTCTCCGCCGAGCGACTCACCGCGATGGTGACGATCTCGGGCTCCCGCCCCGGGCTGGTGCGGATCGACGGCTGGGTGACCCCGGCCGGCGTACGACAGGTGAGCCTGCGGATGCAGGGCTCCGACCGCGAGGTGACCTGCGACGAGAGCGGCCGGTTCGTCGCCGACGGCGTGCGCGAGGGATTCGTGCAGCTGGTCTTCCACCCGACGGACACCGAGGACGACGGCGGTTTGGTGGTCACCCCCCTGTTCAAGCTGTAGTTTCACCCGGGTGGCGACGGGTCCGGACGGAGCACCCGAGCCCGCGACCGGTGTGGTGTCCGGACCCGGGCTCGATGCCGCACTGCTCGACGGTGAGGTGGACCGGGCCGTCGCGATCTTCCTGGCCGGACAGGCCGCGACCGCCGCCCGCCTGCTCCGCGTCGTACGCCGGGAGGCGGAGCGACTGGGCGACGACCCGAGCGCCCTGGCCGTGGTCGCGCGCAGCTGCATCAGCGAGGCCGCCCCGCACTTCGACGTCAGCGGCGACATGGACGGCGCCCTGGCCCTGCTCGACCGGGCCGACGCGATCGCGCAAGGGATCGGCGCGGTCGACCTGCTGGCACGGTCCGCGGGGCAGCGGGCGTTGGTCGTGCTGCGGTCCGGGGACACCCGCACCGCCTTCGCCGCCTTCGACCGGGCCGTCGCGCTCATCGACGGGGCCGCTCCGCGCGACCGGGCGCTGATCATGCTCAACCGGGGCGTGCTGCACCTCGAGCAGGCCGACCTCGAGCGTGCCGGCGACGACCTCGCGCGTTCCGCCGAGTACGCCGACGCCGCGGACGAGCCCCGGGTGGCCGCGATGGCCCGGCACAACCTCGGCTACATCGACTTCCTCGCCGGCCGCCTGCCAAGGGCGCTGGCCACCTACGAGGAGGCGGCCCGGACCATCCCCGGTGGACCGCACCCGGCCATGCAGCTCGACCACGCCCGGGCGCTGCGCGAGGCGGGACTGGTCCGGTTCGCCGACGAGCTGCTCGCCCAGGCCGGCGCCCGGGTCCGCGAGTCGCGGCTCTTCCAGGACCTCGGCGAGACCGAGCTGGTGCGCGCCGACTGCGCGCTCTCCAGCGAGGACCCGAAGCGGGCACGGGAGTTCGCGACCTCGGCGCGGCGCCGGTTCGAGCGGCGCGGCAACCTGCGGTGGCAGCGCCGGGCCGAGCTCCTGGTGCTGCGCAGCGAGCGGGCCGTCCTCGCCGACCGCGGTGTCCGCGGCCGGCGTACCGCCCTGCGGGCCCTGGCCGAGCGGGCCGACGGACTGGCCGCCAGCTGCCGGCAGGAGCGCCGCCCCGACCTGGCCCGATGGGCGGAGGTGCTGGCGTCCGAGTGCCGGCTCGCCGCCGGCGAGGCGGTCGGCCCGGGGACCACCCGGCTGCGCGCCACGGACCCGCTCCCGGTGCGTCTGCAGGTGCACGAGGTCCGGGCCCTGGCCGCGCGCCTGGACCGGGACGACGGCCGGGCCCTGGCCGAGGTGCGCCGCGGGCTGGCCGAGCTCGGCTCGTTCCAGCGCAGCCTCGGCTCGCTCGACCTCCGCACCGCCGGAGCCGTGCACGGCGTCGCGCTGGCCAGGCTCGGGCTCGACATCACCGTCGCCCGCGACCGACCCGGCGACGTGCTGGCGATGGTCGAACGGTCCCGGGCGATCTCCACGCGGCTGCCACAGGTCCGTCCGCCCGACGACGCACGCACGGCGTCGCTGCTCACCGACCTGCGCCGCGTCGAGGAGGAGGCGCGCGGACTGGAAGGTGACCCGGAGTCGGCGGTCGCGCTGGCCCGGCTCCGCGCTCGCGCCGCCGCGCTGCAGCGCGACATCCGGGCCCGGGCCTGGGAGCTCGAGGGAGACGACGGGGACGGCGCGATCGATGCTCCCCATCTCTCCCCCATCCGGACCGCGGTGCGCGACACCGGCTCGGTCTTCGTCAGCTACGCCCGGCACCAGGAGCAGTGGCTGGCAGTGGTCGTGCGCCGGTCCCGGGCGACTCTGGTGCCGCTCGCGCCGACCGCCGCGGTGGCCGAGGCCGTACGCCGGGTCCGGGCCGACCTCGACGCGCTGGCGATGCCGCACCTGCCCGGCCCGATCGCCGACTCCGTGCGCAGCAGCCTGAACTCGGGACTGGCCCGGCTCGACGACCTCCTGCTCACGCCACTGGGCCTCGCCGGTGAGGCCGTGGTGCTCTCCTGCAGTGGACCGCTCGCGGTGCTGCCCTGGTCGCTGTTGCCGTCTCGGGTCGGGCTGCCCACCGTGGTGACACCGTCGGCGGGGACCTGGCTGCGGGGCCGGAGCGTCGGCCGCCCGGAGCGGCCCCGGGTGGTCGCGCTCGCCGGGCCCGGCCTGCACGAGTCCGAGAAGGAGGCGCGGGCGGTGGCCACCACCTGGGCCGGGGCGGAGCTGCTGGCCGGGGAGGACGCCACGACGGCGGCGGCCCGTGCCGCGCTCGCCCGGTCCGACGTACTCCATGTCGCGGCGCACGGCACGCACCGGCACGACAGCCCGCTGTTCAGCTCATTGCGGCTGGCCGACGGCCCGTTGTACGCCTACGAGCTCGACCCGGCGCAGGGGGTGCCGGGCTGCGTGACCCTCTCGGCGTGTGAGGTCGGGCTGGCGACGCTGCGGCCCGGCGACGAGGGGCTCGGGCTCACCCACGTGCTGCTGCACGTCGGCGTCGGATCGGTGGTGGCGGGCGTCGCGCGGGTCCGCGACGATGTGGCGGCGGTGACCATGCAGCGCGTGCACGAGGAGATGGCCGGCGGCGCGTCATCGGCGGAGGCCCTCGCGGTCGCCCTCGCCGAGGCAGGCGCCGCCCCTGCTCCCGCCCCGTTCGTCGCCTTCGGCTCGGCCTGGTAGCACCGCCCGGTCAGGCCGAGGGGTCAGGTATTCAGCTGCCTCACCGGCGTGTCGCTGCACGGGTGACCCCTCGATCGGGGTCTGGTCGTGCGGGGTCCCGGGGCGGATCCTGGGCTCATGAGGATCGCCGTGCTGGGGACCGGGGCTGCCGGGCGGAACGTCGCCGGGCGGCTGGCGGAGCTGGGTCATGACGTCGCGTTGGGTACGCGCGACCCGGAGGCGACGCGGTCGCGGGAGGGCTTCTCCGACGTACCGGGGACCCGGCTCGCGGCGTTCGCAGACGCGGCACGCGATGCGGACCTGGTCGTCAACGCGACGAACGGCGCCGCCACGCTCGACGTACTGTCCCGGGCCGGCGACCTCGAGGGCAAGGTCGTGCTCGACCTGTCGAACCCGCTCGACTTCAGCCAGGGCATGCCGCCGACGCTGCTGGTCAAGGACACCGACTCGCTCGCCGAGCAGGTGCAGCGCGCCCATCCCGGTGCGCGGGTGGTGAAGGCGCTGAACACGATGAACAACGCGCTGATGGTGCATCCCGAGTCGCTGGCCGGCGGTGACCACACCGCGTTCGTCGCCGGCGACGACGCCGAGGCGAAGAGGGTCGTGACCGACCTCCTGGCCGAGCTCGGTCACCGGGACGTGATCGACCTCGGCGACCTCACCGGTGCACGCGGCATGGAGATGCTGCTGCCGTTGTGGGTGCGGCTGATGGGCACGCTCGGCTCGGCGCACTTCCAGTTCAAGGTGGTGCGCTGAGGCGGGGGTGGATTACCACGGTCCCGTGGTAATCGCCCGCTCCCCGTGGAGAGTTCACATGGGGAAGCGGCAGTTCACCACGGTCCCGTGGTAATTGGCCCCCAGCCCCCGGTCACCCGAAGAGGTCGCCGATCACGCCGCCGGGGCCACCGGAGCCGGAGCCGGAGGACGGCGCCACGAACTCATACGGCTGTACGACGACGAAGCCGGGACCGTGGAAGGCGTACTGGAACGCCTCGCCGGAGCCGCCGCGGAGCATCGACTTGAACTTCATGCTGGAGACGACGTTGGGGACCAGGTTGGCCGACCAGGCGACGGCGGCCTGGACGTCGACGTAGGTCGGCTGCTGGGAGCAGTCGAGGACGACCGGCTTGCCGACCGTGCACAGCGCGAGCGTGCCCGGCGCCGGTCAGGGTGGTGTTGAACAGCCCGCCGGCCATCATCCCGGCGCCCTTGACCCGGTTGATGTCCCACTGCAGGGCGGCCTCGAACGCGAGCAGGTTGCGGCCGTTGACGCTGATGCTGTCGCCGGCGAGCTCGATCAGGTAGACGTAGCCGGCCTCGTTGGCGAAGAACACCTCGCCCTGGCCGGTGACCCGCATCAGCGGCATGTCCTCGCTGGTCATCACCTTCTTGATCAGCTTGCTCATGCCGCCGGCCTTCTCGTGCAGGAACTGCACCTGTCCCTGGAAGGCGACCATCGCGCCCTTGACCGCGAGCACGTCGTCGCCGAGGGACACCCGCAGCATCTGGGAGTTCTGCAGGCCGAACCGCTGCCGGCCCTCCACCTCGAGGTTGGACTGCTCGAACAGCTCGCTCTTCATGTCCGCGAGCCTATTCCGAACCGCCCGCGCACGAGGGATGCTGGAGGCCGGGAGGTCCCGTGGCAGTGACCGAGCCGGTCGACCGGCACGACCACCAGCGGCTGACCATCGTGGCGGCCGCGGTCTCGGTGCTGCTCGTGCTCGGGCTGCCACCGCTGGTCGGGCACCTGCTCACGTTGGTCCCACCCGTCGACCCGCCGAACCGCTTCCCTCTCACCGAGCGCGCGCAACGGGTCGCGGAGCTGCCGGGTGCCAGCGTCCTGCAGGACCGGGTCATCCTGTTCCTCACCCCCGACATGCACGCGCCGGTCTTCCGGCCCTCACAACGGGTCGGATCCCGGCGAGTCGATGGGGCAGCTGGTGCCGCTCGGGGTCAGCGGTCTGCTGCCGATGAACCCCTACCTCGCGCCGTACGCCGCTTCCGGGATCGCCGACGGCCTGTGGCCGGGCGACAAGGTCTACACCAACCTCGGTGCGCTCGTGGTCGGCTGCCTCCCCCGGTACGACGACCCACGAGGCGAGTGCACGCCCACGCTGCTGACCCGCCAGCCCAACGCCTACTTCACCTACCCGCGCTCGTGGGGCACGTCCACGTTCCTGGAGCCGGGCACCGGCATGCAGGCACAGATCTACGAGGTGCTCGGCGGCAACGTCGTGATCGGCGGCCGGCCCGGCACCGACACCGACCGGGTGGTGGTGCGGCTCGCCAACGGCTCCACGGTCACCGCGTTCACCACCGAGTCCGCGTCACCGGGCGACACCGTCTGGTGGGCGGCGCTCACCCGCGAGGCCATCGAGGCGACGGCGTACGACGCGCGCGGCAACGTGCTGGAGAGCGTCGACCTCAACGGCAGTCAGCTCTGACGCCCTGCGTTCCCTTCGGCCTGCTGGGACTGCCGCCGGGCCCACCACTCGAGCAGCAACGCCTTGGCCCGGTCCTCCGGCATCGGCCCGTGGTCCATCCGCAGCTCGAGCAGGTGCCGGTAGGCCTCGCCCACCTCGCGCCCGGGCGGAAGCCCGAGGATCTCCATGATCTGGTTGCCGTCGAGGTCGGGGCGGACCGCGGCGAGCTCCTCCTCCTCGGCGAGCCGCTCGATCCGGGTCTCGAGGTCGTCGTAGGTGCGCCGGAGCCGCTCCGCCTTGCGCCGGTTGCGGGTGGTGCAGTCGGCCCGGGTCAGCACGTGCAGCCGCTCGAGCTGGTCACCCGCGTCGCGCACGTAGCGGCGCACCGCGGAGTCGGTCCACTCACCGGCGCCGTAGCCGTGGAAGCGCAGGTGCAGCTCCACCAGCCGGGTCACGGCGGCGATCTCGTCGTTGGAGAACCGCAACGCCTTCATCCGCCGACGGGTCATCTTGGCGCCGACCACGTCGTGGTGGTGGAAGGTCACGGTGCCGTCGTCCTGGAAGCGGCGGGTGCGCGGCTTACCGACGTCGTGCATGAGGGCGGCGAAGCGGGACACGAAGTCCGGGCCGCCGCCCGGCAGCCGCTCCTCGAGCTCGATGCTCTGCTCGAGCACCATCAGCGTGTGCTCGTAGACGTCCTTGTGCCGGTGGTGCTCGTCGCGCTCGAGCGCCAGCGCGGGCAGCTCGGGGAGCACGTGGTCGGCCAGGCCGGTCTCGACGAGCAGCGTCAGACCGCGACGCGGGTACGGCGCGCAGACGAGCTTCACCAGCTCGTCGCGCACCCGCTCCGCGGAGACGATGTCGATCCGGCCGGCCATCTCGGTCATCGCGGTGACCACGGCCGGGTCGACGGCGAACCCGAGCTGCGCGGCGAACCGGGCGGCCCGCATCATCCGCAGCGGGTCGTCGGAGAACGAGTCCTCCGGTCTCCCCGGCGTGCGGAGCAGGCCGTGCGCGAGGTCCACCACCCCGCCGAACGGGTCCTCGACCGAGTTGCCCGGAAGCGTCACCGCCATCGCGTTGACGGTGAAGTCGCGGCGGCCGAGGTCGCCGGCCAGGGTGTCGCCGAAGTCCACGGTGGGCTTCCGGGAGGCGGCGTCGTACTCCTCGGAGCGGTAGGTCGTGATCTCCACCTGGTAGTCGCCCTTGCGCGCCCCGATCGTGCCGAACGCCCGGCCCATGTCCCAGGTGGCGTCGGCCCAGCCCTTGAGCAGCCGCTCGGTGGTGTCCGGGCGGGCCGAGGTGGTGAAGTCGAGGTCGTTGTGCAGCCGGCCCAGCATCGCGTCGCGGACCGGGCCGCCGACCAGGGCGATCTGCTCGCCGGCGGCGGCGAACCGGGCACCGAGCTCGTCGGTGACCACCGCGATCGCGTCGAGCGCGGCGAGGGCCCGCTGCTGCATCTCGGGCACGCTGGGCAGCGTCACCGCGGGCGCGAGAGCGTTCGGGGAGGGGGGCTCGGACACGGGAGGCCACTCTATCCGTGAGCTGTCCGGGACCGGCGGCGCGCCCGATCGCGGCCGTCCGAGCCGGGGTGGTCGCCGGGCCGGCGACGCGCAGGCCGTACGACGTCGCCGCGGATCCGGATGGTTAGCCTTGCCCGTGTGACCCGCCCCGTGTTCTCGCGCGCTGCCGCATGCCTGGCGCGCGGCGTCGTGGCCGGGGTGGTCGTGGGGATCTCGCTGGTGCTCGCCCTCGGGCTCGCGCCGGCCGCGGCGCCCCGGGCGAGCGCGCTGCCCCGCGCGGCCGTGGACGACAGCCCCCTCGGCGTCACGCTCGACACCCTGACCCCGTCGGTGCTCCCGCCGCGCGGCCCGATCACGATCCGCGGCGAGGTCACCAACCGCAGCGGGGACACCTACACCGACCTGCAGGTCTACCTGTTCCACTCCCAGGCGCCGATCACCTCCCGAGCCTCGCTCGCCGAGGCGGTCACGACCGACCCCGAGACGGACGTCGGGCCCCGGGTGACGCCCGAGGGGCGCTTCGACGAGATCGGCGACCTTGCGCCGGGCGAGACCACGTCGTACTCCGTCACCGTGCGTCGCCGCGACCTCGCGATCACCGGCGACCCGGGCGTCTACTGGATCGGGGCGCACGTGCTGGGTGCCGTGGACGGGGTCCGCACCGGTCTCGCGGCCGGCCGCGCCCGGTCGTTCATGCCCCTGGTGCCCGCGTCCGCCCCGACCGCCGACCTGGGCATCGTGGTGCCGCTGCGCGAGCGGGTCCGACGCGGCGCCGACGGCAGCCTGCTCGGGCTCGGTCACTGGCAGCGCTCCCTGGTCAGTGACGGCCGTCTGGGCCGGATCGGGCAGTTCGCGGCCGGGTCCAGCGGACCGCTGTCCTGGCTGGTCGACCCCGCGGTCCTCGACGCGGTGGGCTCCGTCGCGGCCGACAACCCGGCCCGGTTCACCGGTCCCGACGGCAGCGGCCCCGGCCAGGACGAGCCGTCGGAGTCGGCGTCCCCGTCCCCGAGCGCCACGGAATCGCCCGAAGACACCGACGACACCGACGACACCGAGGGCACCGAGGGCGACGAGCCGGACGAGCCGTCCGCCGAGGCCGAGAACGCCCGCGCCTGGCTCGACGCGTTCGTCGCCGACGTGCAGGACGACGCCGTGCTCGCCCTTCCCTACGGCGACGTCGACATCCCCGCCTTCAACGGCAACCAGCTGCACGGCACCGTGCGCCAGGCGCAGCGGCTCAGCGCCGACACGATGACCGGCCTCGAGCTGGAGACGACACCCGCGGTCGGACCGCCCTCGGGGTACCTGCCCGCCCGGGCCCTCGCCCGCGTGGCTCCGGACACCACCGTGCTGATGAGCGACCTCGCGATGCCGACCGTTCAGGACACGGTGGTCAGCCGGCCGGACGGCACCCGGGTGGTGCTCACCGACACCGCCGCCGCGAGCGGTGGGCCCGGCCCGCAGAGCCGGACCAACCTGCTCGCGCTCCGGCAGCGGATCCTCTCCGACATCGCACTCACGGCGATCGCCGGTGACACCGGTCAACCCGTCGTGGTCACCCTGCCGCCGGGGTTCGACCCCGGCGAGGACTGGCAGAACGCCGACTTCTTCGGTGGGCTGGACCAGCCGTGGCTGCGGCAGGTCGACCTCGACGAGCTGCTCGAGGGCGGGTCGTTCCCGCCCAGCGACCAGGCGCCGCTCTACCCGGCCTCCCAGCGCGACCTGCACGTCCCGCTGGCCAACCAGCTCGCCACCCGGGAGCTGGGCGACGTCGGGCCGGGTGTACGCCGAGCTGTTGTCCGACAACGACTCGGTCGCAGACGAGCTCGCCAAGCAGGGGATGCTCGCGTCGTCGTACTTCGTCCGTCGCCGTCCGGGCGCGGCGCTCAACCGCACCCGCAACGCCGCCGTGTCGGTACGCCGCACGTGGCAGGAGGTCAACGTCGACGGACCGCCGTTCGTGCGGATGACCAGCCAGACCGGGCCGATCTCGATCACCGTGGAGAACGGCCTCGACGTGCCCGTCACGGTCGGGCTCGAGGCGACCACCCGCGACCCCGAGCTGACGATCGACACCCCCGAGCCGATCAACCTCGGTCCCGGGGAGCGGGCGCCGATCCGGCTGCAGGCCGACGCCAACAGCATCGGTGTGCACACCGTGACCATCGCCGCGACCACCCTGCAGGGCTCGCGGCTGGGCGCCTCCACCCAGTTCACGGTGCGCACCAGCAACGTCGGCACGTTCGTGTGGATCGTCGTCGGCCTCGGGTTCGCGGTGCTGGCGGTGGCGATCGTGATCAGGCTGGTCCGGCGGATCCGCGGTGCGGCGGCGCGGCGCGGTGGCGGGGCGGACGAGCAGGGCGACGACCCGGCCGTCGGCCCCGGCGGCGAAGGGGAGCAGCAGGCGAACCGCCCCGTCGAGGGGGCGACCTCGTGAGCAGCGCACCCGGCGAGGCCGCGGGCACCACCCCCGAGCCTCGCGAGGACACCACGCTGCTGTCCTCCAGCGCGGTGATGGCCGCGGGCACCGTGGTCTCCCGGCTCAGCGGTTTCGTGCGCAACGCGCTGCTCGCCGCCGCGATCGGCTTCGAGCTGCACGCCGACGTGTTCAACATCGCCAACACGGTGCCGAACATGCTCTACATCCTGCTGGCGGGCGGGCTGTTCAACGCGGTTCTGGTGCCCCAGCTGGTCCGCGCGATGAAGAACGACGCCGACGGCGGCGAGGCCTACGCCCAGCGCATCGTCACCCTCGCCGGCCTCTTCCTCGCCGGCGTGACGGCCGTGCTCGTGATCGCCGCCCCGCTGCTGATGCGACTGTTCCTCGGCGACGCGTACTTCACCCCCGAGCTGGCCGAGCAGCGCGAGTCCGTGATCGCGTTCGCCCGGTACTGCCTGCCGCAGGTGTTCTTCTACGGGATGTTCGTGCTGCTCGGGCAGATCCTGATCTCCCGTGGCCGGTTCGCGCCGATGATGTGGGCACCGATCGCCAACAACGTCCTCTCGATCGGGACATTGATCGCCTACCTGTTCTTGTTCGGCCCGGCAGCGGGCAAGGAGCTCACCGGCGGCTTCACCCCCGGGCAGGAGCTGCTCCTCGGGCTCGGCTCGACGTTGGGCATCGTCGCCCAGTTCCTGGTGCTGCTGCCCTACGTGCGCGCGGTCGGGTTCCGCTACCGGCCCCGCTACGACTTCCGTGGCAGCGGCCTGGGGCACACGCTGCGGTTGGGCGTGTGGACCGTGCTGTTCGTGGTGGTCAACCAGGTCGCCTACACGGTCGTGGTGAACCTCGCGTCCAGCGGTACGGCGGACGCGGTGGCCGGCGCGGCGAGTGCCGGGAGCGGCACCGGCTACTCGATCTACTCCAGCGCGTTCCTGGTGATCATGGTCCCGCACTCGATCATCACGGTGTCGCTGGCGACCGCGGTGCTCCCCCGGCTCTCGGCCAGCGCCGCCGACGGCGACCTCCGCGCGGTGTCCCGGGGGGTCGCCTCCACGCTGCGCCAGGCGCTCGCCCTGATCGTGCCGGTCGCGGTGCTGATCCCGATCGTCGCCCTCGACGTGGCCAGCCTGATCTGGGGGTACGGCGCGGCCTCCTCGACGTACCCCGACACGGCTCGCGCCCTGGCGCTGTTCGCCCCGGGTCTGGTGCTGTTCACCAGCCACTACCTCATCCTGCGCGGCTTCTTCTCCCTCGAGCGCACCCGCACGGTGTTCTGGATCCAGTGCGTGATCGCCGGGACCAACATCGTCCTCGCGTTGGCGCTGACGCGCAGCCTGGGCGCCGAGGGCACGGCCTTCGGGCTGGTGCTGGCCTACGGGGGCGCCTACCTGGCCGGCGTGCTCGTGTCCTACCTCTGGCTGCGGCACGTGCTCGGCGGGCTGGAGACCGGTGCGCTGGCCCGGTTCGTGCTCCGCCTGCTGGTCGCCGTCGGGGTCTCCGGGCTGGCCGGCTGGGCGGTCCGGCAGGGCCTCGAGCGGGTGCTACCCGCGGACGGGAAGGTCGACGCCGTACTGGTCGTGACCGTCGTCACCATCGTCGGCGCCGCCGTGTACCTCGCGATGAGCCGGGTACTCCACCTGGGAGAGGTCACCGCCGTGCTGCGCCTGGTGACCGGTCGCTTGCGTCGGTGACCGCGCCGTCCAGCCGCGACCCAGCCGTGATCTGGTCGTGAGGAACCGGTTGGCACGCACGCCCTAACATGGCGAGCAGGCCAGGCGACCGGATGGCCGGGTGCCGACGAGCAGCGGAAGAGAGGGTCGTGGCGCAGACAGAGATCGGGCCGGGGAGCGTGCTCGCCGGGCGTTTCGTGCTCGAGGACCTCCTCGACGAGACGCAGGGCGCCAAGTTCTGGCGCGCCAACGACCGGATCCTGGCCCGCAACGTCGCCGTGCACGTGATCTCCTCCGACGACACCCGCGCCGAGGCGTTGGTCTCGGCGGCCCGGACCTCGGCCACCGTCACCGACGGCCACCTGCTCCGGGTGCTCGACGCGGCCACCGAGGACGGCTACACCTACGTCGTCAACGAGTGGGGCAACGGCGTCTCCCTCGACCGGCTGCTCACGGAGGGACCGCTTCCGCCGCGCCGGGCCGCCTGGGTGGTCAAGGAGGTCGCCGAGGCGATCTCCACCGCTCACCGGCACGGCATCGCACACGGGCGGCTGCTGCCGGAGAACGTCGTCATCACCGAGTCCGGGAGCGTGAAGCTGATCGGCTTCGTCGTCGACGCGGTGCTCAACGGCCGCGAGTCCATCCGGGTGGGCGGTGGGCCTCCGCTCGCCGAGCACGAGGCCGACGTCGTCAACCTGGCCGCGCTCCTCTACGCCGGTCTGGTCGCACGCTGGCCCGGCACCGACGGCTCGACGGTTCAGGACGCCCCCGTCGACCAGGGCCGGCCGATGCGCCCGCGACAGGTGCGCGCCGGGGTGCCCCGACCGCTCGACGCGATCTGCGAGCGGGTGCTGAACCCCGACGGGCACCCGCACGTGACCCCGATCGAGACCGCTCACGAGGTGTACGCCGCCCTCTGCGACTACATCGGCGACCCCAACACCCCGGCGCCGCTCGGCGAACCGCCCAGCCTGCTCGACGACGCCGAGTTCGCGGAGCCGACCACGGTGGCGGACGGTGGGCCGCCCACCCAGGCCGCCCCCGGGCCCGCACCGGCCGGGGACCGGGACCCCGAGGCCACCCAGGCCGCCGACCCGAGCTTCGGCGACACGTCCGAGCGGGAGGCCATGGCCGACCTGCGCGACGGCACCGAGCGCACCCGCGTCGTACCCCCGCCACCGGCGTTCCGCGACCCCGAGCCCCGGCCGCTGTTCGCCTCCGAGCAGCCGCGCACGCCCCGGGGGCCGCAGGACCGGCCGCGCAGCACCGGCTTCGGCAGCGGCACCATCCCGAAGGTCTGGGGGCCCGACGTCGACGACACGGCGGGCGGCGGCCACGGTGACCAGAGGACGTACGTCGACGAGCCGCCCGGCCGGAGCTGGATGCGGCTCGCGCTCGCGATCGGCGGCGTGATGGTCCTGGTGCTCGCGATCGTCTTCGCCTTCAACCTGGGTCGCGACTCCACGACGCCCGAGGAGGAGGCCGCCGCCGGCCCCTCCGACGAAGCGTCACAGGCCGCCCCGCAGGCCCTGTCGCTCGACGCGAGCAACCTCTCCGACTTCGACCCCGAGGGCGACGGCCAGGAGGAGAACCCCGACACCGTCCCGCTCGCCGTCGACGGCAACCCGGCGACCGCATGGCGCACCAGCACCTACTTCGACCCGCTGAGCCTGCAGAAGTCCGGCGTCGGCCTGATGGTGGACCTCGGCGAACCGACCGAGGTCGGCCGACGTACGCCTCACGATGATCGGTGCCGGCACCGACCTCGAGCTCAGGGCGGCCCCCGACGCGACCGCGGCGCCCACCTCGCCGGACGAGATGCGGGTGGTCGCCGAGGAGGCCGGGGCAGGCACCGATGTCACGCTCGCGCCGGACCGGCCCGTCACCACGCAGTTCCTGCTGGTCTGGCTGACCGAGCTGCCGGCCGTCGACGGCGGGTTCCGCGGCCAGGTCGCGGAGGTCGTCGTCCGCTCGTGAACGAGCCGACCGCATCCCCGGCCCCGGGCGACGCGACGGGCCCCGAGGACCGGGCGCTGCTCGCCGCCCACGTCGCCGGCGACCCCGACGCGTTCGGCGTGCTCTTCAGCCGGCACCGGGACCGGCTGTGGGCCGTCGCGCTGCGCACCACCGGCGACCCCGAGGAGGCGGCCGACGCCCTCCAGGACGCCATGGTCGCGGCCTTCCGGCGCGCCGGAGTCCTACCGCGGCGACGCCGCGGTGACCACCTGGCTGCACCGGATCGTCGTCAACGCCTGCCTCGACCGGCTGCGGCGACGGCAAGGTCCGGCTGGCCGAGCCGCTGCCCGACGACCTCGAGGAGCACGCCGACCGCGGTGCGCTGGTCGACGAGCACCCAGGGCGCCGCCGGGACCGAGGACCCGGCCGACCGCGCGGTCGCCGCGGAGCGCCGGCGGCTGGTGCTGGCCGCGCTCGAGACGCTGCCCGCCGAGCAGCGGGCGGCGCTGGTGCTCGTCGACATGGAGGGCTACTCGGTCGAGGAGGCCGCCGGCCATCCTCGAGTGCGCGCCGGGCACCGTGAAGAGCCGGTGCTCGCGGGGCCGCGCCCGGCTGCCGCCGCTGCTCGCCGACCTCGACCCCGGGCCCGACGCACGGAACCGCGCCGGCTCGCCACGCGTCAGATCGACAACACCGGATCCGGGTGCCGGCACGCCGGCCGCGGCCAACGCACCGCCGCCCGCCGAGCCCGACCCGTCCCCCGCCGAGCCCGATCCCGACAAGCCAGACCAGGAGGTGAGCAGCCCGTGACCCACGAGCAGGAGGAGCAGGTTCGTCGTGTCCTGGGCTCGTTGCCTCCGGAGGGTCCGCTGCCGCCCGAGGTGGCCACGCGGCTCGACGCGAGGCTCGCCGATCTGGTGGCCGAACGGACCTCGGCCGCCACCCACCCGTCCGGTGACGAGCTGGCGACCCGACGCCGGCGCCGGCGGGTCACCACCGGCCTGGTGGCGGCGGCCAGCGTGGCGGTGATCGGTGTCGCCCTCGGCACGATCGGCGACCTCACCGGCAGCGGCTCGGACTCCGCGCAGTCTGGCGAGGCGGTCTTCGACTCCGGCGCGGCGGCACCCGAGGCCGCCCCCGATGACTCCGCCGGCGGAGCCGACGCCGGCGCGCTCGGGGTGGTTCCCGACGGCGTGCGGCTGCTCGCCGGCGACCGGCAGGACATCTCCTCCGCGTCCCTCGACCGCGACGTGGCCCGAGTGGCCGCCCGGTCTTCGGCGGCGTCCTCGCGGGAGGACGTCACCGGCGACAGCACCGACACCGACGACACCGGGGGCACCGACGGCCCCGGCGAGGCGCGCAGACGACTGGCCACGATCGCCCCCTGCGTCGTACCCGCGGTGGAGGCGGGCGACGTCGTCGCCCCCGTCCGGCTCGACGGCGAACCGGCCACGCTCGTGCTCCGGTCTGCGGCGGATGGGACCCGCGAGGCGCAGATCTACGCGTGTGACGACGCCGCGGCGCTGCTCGCGTCGACGACCGTTCCGGCCGGCTGAGCGACGACCGTCACGACGTCCGGACCACGTGTCACGGGTGGGCGAGCCGGGCATGCTCGGGGAATGACCGGCACCTAGGATCGGTTTGCACCAGTGACGCGTGACCACCGCTCGCGCGCCGCACCCACCGCGCACACCGCGACCCGTCTCACCCGCAGGGAGCACCGCCCACCATGTCGTCCAGCTCGTCAAGCTCGTCTGATCTCCGCAACGTCATCATCGTCGGCTCCGGCCCGGCCGGCTACACCGCCGCGGTGTACGCCGCCCGCGCCAACCTCGCGCCGCTGGTCTTCGAGGGCTCGGTCACCGCCGGCGGCGCGCTGATGAACACCACCGAGGTGGAGAACTTCCCCGGCTTCCGCGACGGCATCATGGGCCCCGCGCTGATGGACGAGATGCGGGCCCAGGCCGAGCGGTTCGGCGCCGAGCTGGTCGCCGACGACGTCACCGCGATCGACCTGACCGGTGAGATCAAGGTCGTCAAGGACGGCGCCGGCACGACCCACCAGGCCCGCGCGGTGATCCTGGCGATGGGCTCCGGCTACCGCAAGCTCGGCCTCCCCGACGAGGACCGGCTCTCCGGCCACGGCGTCAGCTGGTGCGCGACCTGCGACGGGTTCTTCTTCCGCGAGCAGCACATCGCGGTCGTCGGCGGCGGTGACTCGGCGGTCGAGGAGGCGACCTTCCTGTCCCGCTTCGGCTCCAAGGTGACCCTGATCCACCGCCGCGACGAGCTGCGCGCCTCCAAGATCATGCAGGAGCGCGCCTTCGCCGACCCCAAGATCGAGTTCGCCTGGAACTCCGCGGTCGCGGAGATCCACGGCGACGACAAGCTCACCGGCCTGACCCTGGTCGACACCGTGACCGGCGAGACCCGGGAGCTCGACGCGACCGGCCTGTTCATCGCGATCGGCCACGACCCGCGCTCGGAGCTGCTGCCCGGCCAGGTCGACCTCGACGACGAGGGCTACGTGCTCGTCGACCACCCCTCGACGCGCACCAACCTCGCCGGCGTCTTCGCCTGCGGCGACCTGGTCGACCACCACTACCGCCAGGCGATCACCGCCGCCGGCACCGGCTGCGCGGCCGCCCTCGACGCCGAGCGCTACCTCGCCGCCCTCGACCACGCACGCCTCCACCGCCGGCGACGTCGACGAGACCGCCCACGAGGCGGCGGCGCTCGTCGAGCAGGTCCAGACCGCCGGCGCCTGACCGCAGCCCCACCGTGCAGCGACCGGGAAGAAACGTCCCCGGCCTGGTGTTCACTGCACAGACTGACTCGTCCTTACTCGTCAAGATCGACAGAACCGAAGGAGATCCCGTGGCCGACATGCAGGCCGTGACCGACGCCGACTTCGAGGCCGAGGTCCTGAAGTCCGACAAGCCCGTGCTCGTCGACTTCTGGGCCGAGTGGTGCGGCCCGTGCCGCCAGGTCGACCCGATCCTCGACGAGATCGCCGCCGAGCACGGCGACAAGATCGACGTTCGTGAAGATGAACGTCGACGAGAACCCGGTCACCCCGGCGACGTACCGCGTCACCGGCATCCCGACGCTCAACGTCTACCAGAACGGCGAGGTCGTCAAGCAGATCGTCGGCGCCAAGCCCAAGGCCGCGCTGCTCAAGGAGCTCGCCGACTTCATCGGCTGACCCTGTCACGCTGACGAGACGCCCGGTGCCCACGGCCCGGGCGTCTGCGTCCGGGCGTCCCGGCCTGCGACCGCAGACAGTGCGACGGCCGTTGACATCGCCGCTGCGTCTGTTTCGAGTAGACGTCCAGCGGGTACGTCGCACCGATGCCGACGCCGCGACCGTCGCAGACCGCACGGCCCGCCTCAGGAGGCGGCATGACCGAGGCCCACGCCGCCCCGCTCTACCGTCGCGGTGACTCGCGGCCGGCCGTCGCCGAGATCCGGGCCTGCTCGACCGCTCGGGCTCGTCGACCGCGACGCCGCCCGACCCGACGGACTACGACGACGGGCTCGAGCGCGCCGTGCGGGCCTTCCAGCAGCAGCGCGGCCTCACCGTCGACGGCGTCGTCGGGCCCGCCGACCTACCGCGCGCTCGACGAGGCCCGCTGGCGGCTCGGCGACCGGATGCTGACCCACCTGCCCGGCAGCCTGCTGGCCGGCGACGACGTCTTCGCCCTGCAGCGGCGGCTGCTCGACCTCGGCTTCAAGGTCGGCCGGGTCGACGGCCGCTTCGGCGCCGGCACCGAGCGGGCGGTGCGCGAGTTCCAGCGCAACGTCGGCATCCCGCCCGACGGCACCTGCGGCCCGGCGACCCTCAAGGCGCTGGCCCGGCTCGCCCCGATGGTCGAGCGGCGGCCGCCCCAACGCGCTGCGCGCCGAGGAGCGGATCCGCGAGGCCGGGCCGCAGCTCGGCGGCAAGATCGTCGTGATCGACCCCTGCCGTGGCCCGGATCGCCGACCCGGCCGATGCGCCGACGACGCCGACGCGATCACTGCCGACCTCGCGCAGCGGGTCGAGGGCCGGCTGGTGGCCACCGGCGTGCAGGCGTACCTGACCAACGCCGGCGGGCGCCGAGGAGGCCCCGGAGGTGCGAGCGGGCCGCGTTCGCCAACCGCACCGACGCCCACCTGTGCGTCTCGCTGCAGGTCGACGCCTCCGAGCAACCCCGACGCGGGCGGCGTCTCGACGTACTTCTTCGGCATCGACGCCCACGGGGCCTGGTCCTCGGTCGGCGAGCGGTTCGCCGGGCTGGTGCAGCGCGAGATCGTCGCCCGCACCGACCTCGTCGACCTGCGCTCGCACGCCAAGACCTGGGACCTGCTGCGGCACACCCGGATGCCCGCGGTCCGCCTCGACGTCGGCTACCTCACCAACCCCGGCGACGCCGCCCGGCTGGCCGACCCGGCGTTCCGCGACGTCGTCGCCGAGGCCGTGGTGGTCGCCGTCCAGCGGCTCTACCTCAGCCCCGAGGCCGACCCCCACACCGGCGTGCTCCGCTTCGACGAGATCCGCGCCGCCCTCCGCTAGCCCGCCGCAAGCTGCCGACACGCAGGGTTTGGTCCTCCGACACGCAGGGTTTGGTCCTCCGACACGCCGGACTCGGCCGGTTCGCCCGCAGGGTGTGTCGGCGAGCCGCGACTGGGCGGGCGCGCCCGCCCAGCCGTTGCACTCGCGCGACCAAACTCAAGCACTCGGCGGGTCAGTGCGTGTGCCGTTCCGTCGCAGGACTCGCCGCGCGACCGGGTCGCACCACGCCGAGCAGCTTCTCCAGCGCGGCCTCCACCTCCTCCGCCAGGTCACCGCCGACTTCAGCTCGAGCCGCATCCGCGGGTACCGGGGTGCGCACGCTGGGTCTTGAAGCCGACCCGCTGCAGGAACTCGGCCGGCAGCACGCACAGCGTGGTCGATCGGCGCCCCGCGCTCGACCCGGGTGTCCCCGAACGCCTCGACCGCGCGGATGTCGCCGCGCTTCACCAGGTCCCGCACCACGCCTGCATCAGCACCCGGCCGAGCCCGCCGCCGGCGTACTCGGGAAGACCAGCGCCGTCGACGAGCAGCACCGCGTCCTCGCTGACCGGGGCGGTCGGGAAGGCCTCGGCGCCGGGGAGGAACGGCGGCGGGGCGTAGAGCACGAACCCGACCGCGCTCCCGTCGACGTACAGCACCCGCCCGCAGGAGCCCCACTCCAGCAGCACCGGGAGAGCCAGGCCTCCTTCTCCTCAGCGGCGTCTCCGGAGTCGATCGCGCGCTGGCGGCGCACCGGGTCGAGCTCCCAGTAGACGCACGAGCGCACGTCGTCGGGCAGGTCGGCGAGCGTGTCCAGGGTGAGCCGGGCGAGCCGACGGCCCGATCGAGTGACGGTGAGTCCCATGTCGTGACCCCTGTTCGGTGGGAACGCGGAGGATGCTTCATCCTAGACCCGCCTGCGAGGAGTGGTGATGTCCAGCGAGATCAGCCGATCGGCGGTCGGGCCGCACCCGGCTCGACAGCTACGTCGACCGGTACGCCGCGCGCACCCAGGGGATGACCGCCTCGGAGATCCGCGCGCTGTTCTCCGTCGCCAGCCGGCCCGAGGTCGTCTCCCTCGCCGGCGGGATGCCGAACATCTCCGGCCTCCCGCTCGACGTGGTCGGTCGGGCGATCCACGACCTGGTGCAGCACAACGGCACCACCGCGATGCAGTACGGCTCCGGCCAGGGCGACCCGACGCTGCGCGAGCAGATCTGCGACGTGATGCGGCTCGAGGGCATCGAGGCCCACCCCGACGACGTCGTGGTCACGGTCGGCTCCCAGCAGGCGGTCGACCTGGTCACCCGGATCTTCTGCGACCCCGGCGACGTGGTGATCTGCGAGGCGCCGTCGTACGTCGGCGCGCTCGGGGTGTTCCGCGCCTACGAGTGCGACGTCGTGCACGTCGAGATGGACGCCGACGGGCTGGTGCCGTCGGCGCTGCGCGAGGCGATCGCGACGTGCCAGGCGCAGGGCCGGCGGATCAAGTTCCTCTACACGATCCCGAACTACCACAACCCCGCCGGCGTGACGCTGACCGCCGAGCGGCGCACCGAGATCCTCGAGATCTGCCGCGAGGCCGACGTGCTGGTCCTCGAGGACAACCCCTACGGCCTGCTCGGCTTCGACGGCGAGCCGATCCGCGCGCTGCGCGCCGACGAGGCCGACGGGGTGATCTACCTCGGGTCGTTCTCCAAGACGTTCGCGCCCGGGTTCCGGGTCGGCTGGGCGCTCGCGCCGCACGCCGTCCGGGAGAAGCTCGTGCTGGCCCAGGAGTCGGCGACCCTGTGCCCGCCGGCGTTCCGCCAGATGGCCGTCTCGGCGTACCTCACCAGCCACGACTGGCAGGGCCAGATCAAGCAGTTCCGGGAGATGTACCGCGAGCGCCGCGACGCGATGGTCGAGGCGCTCGACGACCTGATGCCGGCGGCCGCGCGCTGGAACGTGCCCGACGGCGGGTTCTACGTCTGGCTGACGCTGCCCGAGGGCCTCGACGCGAAGGCGATGCTGCCGCGGGCGGTCACCGCGCGGGTCGCCTACGTCCCGGGCACGGCGTTCTTCGCCGACGGCTTCGGGGCGCAGAGCATGCGGCTCTCCTACTGCTACCCCACGCCCGAGCGGATCCGGGAGGGCGTACGCCGGCTCGCCGGCGTGATCGAGGAGGAGCTGGAGCTGCGCGAGACCTTCGGCGCGACCGCTCGCGGCGTGCACCGCGGCTACGAAGCCCCCAACAGCGACCTCAGCTAGGAGACGGATGGTTTCGACGGGCTCAACCACCGGACCGGACGACTCAACCACCGGACCGGACGGCTCAACCACCGGACCGGACGGCTCAACCACCGGAGCCGGGACGTTGCGCGTGCTGGTGCTCGCCGGCGGGCTGTCCCACGAGCGTGACGTGTCGCTGCGCTCGGGCCGCCGGGTCGCCGAGGCGCTGCGCGACGCCGGGCTCGAGGTCGACGAGCGCGACGTCGACGCGCATCCTGCTGCCCTGGCTGCGAGAGCACCGGCCCGACTGCGTCGTGCCCCTCCTGCACGGCGAGACCGGGGAGGACGGCGCGCTGCGCGAGGTCCTCGAGCTGGTCGGGGTGCCGTACGTCGGAGCCGGTCCCGCGGCCTGCCGGGTCGCCTTCGACAAGCCGGTCGCCAAGGTGGTCGCCGCCCGCGCCGGGCTGCACACGCCGCAGTCGGTCACCCTGCCGGCCGAGACGTTCCGCGAGCTCGGTGCCGCCGCGGTGATGGCGGCGCTGGTCGACGCGGTCGGGCTCCCGCTGATCGTGAAGCCCGCCAAGGGCGGCTCCGCGCTGGGCTGCACGGTCGTGCGCGAGGCGTCCGGGCTGCCGGGCGCGATGGTCGACGCGTTCGCGTACGGCGACACCGCACTGGTCGAGCGACTGGTCGAGGGCGACGAGGTGGCCGTGCCCGTCGTCGACACCGGCGAGGGGCCGCGTGCCCTGCCCGCGGTCGGGATCCTGCCCGACGGCGGCGTCTACGACTACTCCGCGCGCTACACCGCCGGCAGCACCGAGTTCGTGGTGCCCGGCGAAGCTCGACGACGCCCTGGCCGCCGAGTGCGCGCGGGTCGCGGTCGTCGCGCACGAGGCGCTCGGGCTGCGGGACCTGTCCCGGTCGGACCTGATCGTCGACGCCGACGGCCGGGTCTGGTTCCTCGAGGTCAACGTCGCGCCCGGCCTGACCGAGACCTCGACCGTGCCGCTGTCCGTGCAGGCCGCCGGGCTCGACCTCGGGGGGCTGATGGCGGACCTGGTCCACGCCGCGATCGGGCCGCTCGACCGGCGCGCCGGCTGACTGGCAGGATCGGCGCGTGCGCGACCTCACCTACCCGCCGGTCATCGCGACGGCCAAGCTGGCCTTCCGGGCGCTCGGCCTCCGTTCGCCAGTGGCCGGCACCGAGCAACGTCCCGCGCACCGGCGGCGCGGTGCTGGCGTTCAACCACATCTCCTACGTCGACTTCGTGCTCGGCGGGCTACGCCGCGCAGCCGTCCAAGCGGCTGGTGCGGTTCATGGCCAAGCGCGAGATGTTCGACCACAAGATCGCCGGGCCGTTGATGCGCTCCCTGCACCACATCAACGTCGACCGGGCCGAGGGGCTCGGCGTCGTACGACGAGGGCGGTCCGCTACCTGCGCGAGGGCGAGGTCGTCGGGATCTTCCCCGAGGCGACGATCTCGCCGCTCGTTGGAGATCAAGGAGATCAAGACCGGCGCGACCCGGTTGGCGGCGGAGGCCGGCGTGCCGCTGATCCCGGTGATCCTGTGGGGCACCCAGCGGCTGATGACCAAGGACCACCCTCGTGACTTCGGCCGCGGCAAGACGATCGCGATCCACGTCGGGCGACGCCGCTGCACCCGACGGGCTCCGACCCGGTCGCGGAGACGGCGCAGCTGCGGTCCGAGATGTCCCGCATGCTCGACGAGGCGATCCGCGCCTATCCCGAGGAGGAGCAGCCGCCCGGCTCGTGGTGGCTGCCCGCGTCGTACGGCGGGAGCGCGCCCACGCCAGAGGAGGCCAAGCGTCTCGACCGGGAGGAGCAGCGCCGGCGGGCTCGGGAGCGGGCCGCGAAGCGGGCAGCCAAGTCCTGACCTCGGCTCAACCGGCGTTCCGCTGTCGGTGAACCCGTCTGGCGCTCCCGAGAGCCCCCGTGCTCTGCTGACCCGGTGAACACCGACGACGTCTCATCCGCCCCATTGGACATCCTGGTGCTCGGTGGCACCTCCTGGCTCGGCGGCACGGTCGCCCGGCACGCCCTCGCCCGCGGTCACGGAGTCACCTGCCTCGCGCGGGGCGACTCCGGCGCCGTACCCGAGGGCGCCAAGCACGTGGTGGCCGACCGTGACGACCCGTCCGTCGCCTACCGTGAGGTGGCGGACCGTCCCTGGGACGCGGTCGTGGACCTGGCCCGGCAGCCGCTGCACGTGGGCGGCGCGCTCGACGCGCTGGCTGCGTCCGCCGGGCACTGGGTCTTCGTCTCCACCTGCAGCGTGTACGCCGACGACAGCGAGCCGGGCGCCGACGAGTCGGCCGCCCTCCACGAGCCGTGGCGGGGTGACGGCCTCGCCCCGACCGAGGCCTACGGCCCGGCCAAGGTGACCTGCGAGCAGTTGGTCCTCGAGGCCGCACCCGACGCGCTCGTCGCGCGGGCCGGGCTGATCGTGGGGTACGGCGACCGCAGCGACCGGTTCGGCTACTGGCCGGCCCGGCTCGCGCGAGCCCACCCTGGGGACCGGGTCCTCGCTCCGCCGAGCGACCAGGCGCTGCAGGTCGTCGACGTGGAGGACCTCGCCGCCTGGCTGGTCCGGTGCGCGGAGGAGGGCACGGCAGGCGTCGTCAACGCGATCGGCATCGAGCAGACCGTCGGCGCGCTGATCGACCTGTGTGCCCTGGAGGCCGGCCATCCCGTCGACGTGGTGGCGGCCGACGACGCCTGGTTGCAGGCGCAGGGGGTCGAGCCCTGGATGGGCCCGGACTCGCTTCCGTTGTGGCTCCCCCGCCCCGAGTACGCCGGGTTCATGTCCCGATCCAACGCCGCGGCCCGGGTCGCGGGGCTGACGTTCCGACCTCTCGCGGACTCGGTCCGCGCCGCCCTGCAGTGGGAGCGGGAGTGCGGCCTCGACCGGGACCGCCGCGCGGGGCTCTCCCCGGAACGCGAGCGGGACCTGCTCGCCCGTCTCTCCGGTATGAGTCGCCTTGTCGATTTGTCGACAAATCTCCAAGTCGGTAGATCGACCTATGCCTGAGTCGATCCGTCGCCGGACCGGTCGGCGCTCGGGTCCATGATCGCCACGATGCGTTCCAGGTCGGGGATCGAGGCGAACTCGACGGTGATCTTGCCCTTGGAGCGCCCGAGATCGACCTTGACCCTGGTCTCGAGACGGTCGGAGAGCCGCTCGGCCAGGTCCGCGAGTCCCGGCGCGGTGGGCCTGCTGCGTCGTACCGCGGGGCGGGCACCCGACCCCAGGTCACCGACCGTGACGATCTCCTCCAGGCCGCGCACCGAGATCCCCTCGGCCACCACACGGCCGGCCAGCCGGTCCTGGATGTCGGCGTCGTCGACCGCGAGCAGGGCCCGGGCGTGGCCGGCCGACAGCACGCCGGCGGCGACCCGCCGCTGCACGGCCGGGGAGAGCTTCAGCAGCCGGAGCGTGTTGCTGATCTGCGGCCGGCTGCGACCGATCCGGCCGGCGAGCTCCTCGTGCGTGCAGCCGAAGTCGTCGAGAAGCTGCTGGTAGGCGGCCGCCTCCTCGAGCGGGTTGAGCTGCGAGCGGTGCAGGTTCTCCAGGAGCGCGTCCCGGAGCAGGGCGTCGTCCCCGGTCTCCCGGACGATCGCCGGGATCACCTCGAGGCCGGCCTGCTGGGTGGCGCGCCACCGCCGCTCGCCCATGATCAGCTCGTAGCGCGGCTCGTCCGCAGAGCCCACCGGTCGGACGACGACGGGCTGCAGCAGGCCGACCTCCTGGACCGAGTGGACGAGCTCGGCCATCGCCTCCTCGTCGAAGACCTGGCGGGGCTGCCGTGGGTTCGGGGCGATCGCGGTGACCGGGAGCTCGGCGAAGTAGGCGCCGTCGACCGGCCGCAGCGAGTCCTCGGTCCGCGCCGGCTCGTCCGCGACCGGCCCGGTGCCGTTGTGGTCCGGCCCGGGGTCGACGGTCCCGGCGACCTCCCCCGTGCCGTCCGTTGCCGTGCCGTGCCCGTCTTCGGTCGGCGCCTCCTCCGGCCGCGGGGCCGTCGGGATCAGGGAGCCGAGCCCGCGGCCGAGTCCACGTCGGGTCTGGTGCTTCTGGGTCATCGGGGGCCTCCTGCGGTCACCTTCATGGCCATCTCACGAGATGCTTCGAGGTAGCTGAGCGCGCCGGGCGAGCCCGGGTCGTAGGTGATCACGGTCTGCCCGTAGCTCGGCGCCTCGGAGATCCGCACCGAGCGGGGGATGGCGGTGCGGAGCACCTGCTCACCGAAGTGGCTGCGCACCTCCTCCGCGACTCCGGCGGACAGGCGTGTGCGCGCGTCGTACATCGTGAGCATGATCGTGGAGACCTCGAGGCCGGGGTTCAGGTGCGCCTTCACCATCTCGACGGTCTCCAGCAGCTGGCCGAGGCCCTCGAGCGCGTAGTACTCGGCCTGGATCGGGATCAGCATCTCGTCGCCGGCCACCAGAGCGTTCAGGGTGAGCAGCCCGAGCGAGGGCGGGCAGTCGATGAGGACGTAGTCGAACCTGTCCTCGCCGCTGTCGTCAGCGCCGGTCCGGTCGGGACGGATCTGCGGATGGGCGTGGAGGGCCTTCCGGAGCCGGCTCTCGCGGGCCACCATGCTGACCAGCTCGATCTCGGCGCCCGCGAGGTCGATGGTCGCCGGCACCACGAACAGCCCGTCGATCTCCGGGCTGGGCTGCACGATCTCCACCAGCGGCTTCGCGTCGACCATCGCGTCGTACGTCGAGGCAGTCCCCCGGTGATGCTCGATCGCCAGCGCCGTGGAGGCGTTCCCCTGCGGGTCGAGGTCGACCACGAGGACCCGCAGACCGCCCTGGGCCAGGGACGGCCGCGACGTTGACCGTGGTGGTGGTCTTGCCGACGCCACCCTTCTGGTTGGCGACCACCATCACCCGAGTGTGGTCCGGGCGGGGCAGCGGACCACGCAGCCGAAGCGTCTCGCGCACCAGGATGTCCTGCTCGACCGACCGGGCGAGCGGCGTCGAGCCGTCGTCGACGTCGGCCACCACCCGCGCCACGTCACCGGCCGTGCGATAGGCAACCGGTCCGGGAGCCGGGTGCGGTCCGAAGCGGGAGGGGGTGGACACCGGTGACTCCTCTGGGACGACGGACGGCGACTCTGTTTCACGTGAAACCGGGTCGGCAGGGGTTTCACGTGAAACGTCCGGATCCGTGTCGGTTGATGCCTGTGGACCAGGCTGTGGATTCTGTGGGTATCCCGGCCATCCGAGCGCCGCGGCGGTGCCCGCGGGTGCGGAATCCGACTCCGGCCCCGGTGGCGACGGCCAGCCCAACCCAGGGAGCGTCCGAGACGAACGGGTCACGACGGGCGGCCTTTCTTACGCGAACGCGGCCGACGGGACCGGTTCGAACCAGTCGAGCCGGGGCCGGCCGACCCACGAGACGTTGAGGGGTCCCAACCTAGACGGGACGGACGGGTCGCTTCCACTCGCACCACCGTGGTCGGTGGATCAATCCGCCCCGTCCCCAGGCTGAGCACCTCCACAGCACCGGCGCCGTGACGTTGGAGAGCCGCCCGGGCCGCCTCGACCTCCTCGCGCGCGGAGGATCCCTTCATCGCCACCAGGTGACCGCCCTGACGCACCAGCGGCATCGACCAGTCGAGGAGCCGGCCGAGGGGGGCGACCGCGCGGGACGTCACGACCGTGAACTCCCGGCGGCCGTGCAGCTCCTCGGCGCGGCCGCGGACCACCTCCACGTTGACGAGGCCGAGAGTGTCGACCGCCTCGGACAGGAAGGTGGTACGCCGCAGCAGCGGCTCGACCAGGCAGACCTCGAGGTCGGGTCGGGCCAACGCCAGGACCAGCCCGGGCAGCCCGGCGCCGCTGCCGATGTCGCACACCGTCACGCCGGAGGGGATCGCGTCCCCGAGCACGGCGCAGTTCATCAGGTGCCGCTCCCACAACCGGGGCGTCTCGCGGGGACCGATCAGGCCACGGACGACACCGTCGTGGGCGAGCAGCTCCGCGAACCGCTCGGCCAGCGGGAGCGCGGCAGAGAACACCCCCCGCGCCTCGGCCGGAGCCGGCGGCGCGGGGGGTGTTTCACGTGAAACAGCGTCACGCTCGGGGTCGGTCAACGGGGCAGCACCACGACGTACCGCCGCGGCTCCTCACCCTCGGACTCCGAGCCCAGACCGGCCGCCGCGACGGCGTCGTGCACCACCTTGCGCTCGAACGGCGACATCGGCTGCGAGGGCCACCCGCTCGCCGGTCTCGTTGACCTGGGCCACCGTCTCCGCGGCCAGCTTCTCCAGCCGGGCCCGCTTGTCGGCCCGGTGACCGCCGATGTCCAGCATCAGCCGGGACCGCTCGCCGGTCTCGCGGTACACCGCCAGGCGGGTGAGCTCCTGCAGCGCCTCCAGCACCTCGCCGTCGCGCCCGACGAGCTGGGACAGGTCGCCGCCGACGATCGAGACCGACGCACGGTCGCCCTCGACGTCCATGTCCAGGTCGCCGTCCAGGTCGGCGATGTCGAGCAGCTCCTCGAGGTAGTCGGCGGCGATGTCGCCCTCGTTCTCGAGCTGCTCCTGCCGGTCGACGCTGCCCGCCAGCGTCCGGCCCAGCGTCGAGCCCCGCGTCCGGGCCGGCTTCCGGTTCGGTCGTCCGGCCCGGTCTCTTCGGGGTCGTTGTCGAGATTCTCGTCGGCGGTCTGCGCCTCGGTGGCCTGGTCGCTCACTGAGTCCTCCTGGTTGCTGATGGGGTCTGTCGGCGGGTCGGCAGCGGGTCAGGCGCTGGCCGAGCCGGGCTCGGGATCGTCGCCGGCCTCGCGGGACTCGGGCCGCGGCTTGGGGGCCGGGCCCTTCTTCTTCCGCTGGCTGCGTGACTGCTTCTTGGGCTGCTGCCGCGGGGGAGCCGGCGGCGCGGGCGGCTCCTGGACCTGGGTCGTCGGCTTGGTGTCCTCGAGCGGGACGCCCTTGCGCTCGGCGCGGCGCTGGGCCTTGCGGCGTCGCGCTCCTCCTTGGCCTTGAGCGCCGGCGTACCGGGCGCCGGGTTGTTCCGGATCACGTAGAACTGCTGGCCCATCGTCCACAGGTTCGAGGTGGTCCAGTAGAAGAGCACGCCGATCGGGAACGCGATGCCGCCGACCGCGAAGACCAGCGGCAGCACGTAGAGCAGCATCTTCTGCTGCTGGGCGTAGGGACCGGTCAGCGCGTCCGCCGGCATGTTCTTGCTCATCAGCTGGCGCTGGGTGAGGAACGTGGTCGCGGTCATCGCGATCACCAGCACCGCCGCCAGGATCCGGACGCTCAGGTCGTCGGTGGACAGGAAGGTGTCGGAGATCTTCGCGCCGAGGAACACCGCGTCGCCGAACTGCTCGTTCAGCGTGACCGGTCATGAACCCGCGCTCGACCTCGGGGTTGCTTCGCCGCCTGGTCGATCAGCCGGAACAGCGCCAGGAAGATCGGCATCTGCACCAGGATCGGCAGGCAGGAGGCGAACGGGTTGGTCCCGGTGTCCTTGTAGAGCTTCATCGTCTCCTGGGTGAGACGCTCCCGGTCGTGGCCGTACTTCTTCTGCAGCTCCTTGACCTTCGGCTGGATGCAGCTGCATGTTGCGGCTGGACTTGATCTGCTTGACGAACAGCGGGATCAGCGCCGCCCGGATCACCAGGGTCAGGCCGATGATCGACAGCACCCAGGCGACGCCGGTGGCCGGGCCGAAGATGTCACCGAAGAGCCGGTGGAAGGCCAGCAGGACGAAGCGAGTCGACGTAGTACAGCGGCGTCATGATGAGGCTGCCGAGCTGGACGAAGAAGTCGATCACTCAGGCTCCTGAGGCTGGTGGGAGGTGCTGCGCGGGTCGATCGAGCCCGGAGCAGCGGGAACGGGGTCGTAGCCGCCGGCCGCCCACGGGTGGCAGCGGGCGAGACGGCGTACGGCGAGCCAGCTGCCGCGCACGCTGCCGTGCACGGTCACCGCCTCGAGCGCGTACGCCGAGCAGGACGGGTGGTAGCGGCACACCTGGCCGTAGAGCGGGCTGATCAGCAGCCGGTACAGGCGGAGGAACCCGATCAGGACGTACTTCACCGGCCGGCCCTCGCGGCCTGCCGCTGCCGCACCCGGTCGAGGGCACGGTCGAGATCGGCACCGAGCTCGGCCGACGAGGCGGTGGCCGCGGGCGGGAGCGCCCGGACCACGAGCACGGCGGAGCCCGGCAGCGACGAGAGTCGCTCCCGGGCGAGGTGTCGAAGCCGGCGCTTCACCTGGTTGCGTACGACCGCTCCGCCGACCGCCTTGCTGACGACGAAACCCACGACCGGGCCTGTGACAGGCTCCCGCGGGTCGGCCGATGCTCCGGACGGCGCCGGGGCGGCGAGATGGACGACGAGCGTCCGGGTGCCGGCCCGTTCTCCGTGTCGGATCGTGGGGGCGTAGAGCCGGCTCGCGGTGAGCCGGTGGGCCCGCGTCAGCACCGGTCGGGGAGAACGATCAGACCGAGATGCTCTTGCGACCCTTGCGGCGGCGCGACGAGAGAATCGCGCGGCCCGCACGGGTGCGCATCCGCAGGCGGAAGCCGTGCACCTTGTGGCGGCGACGGTTGTTCGGCTGGTACGTGCGCTTGCTCACGAGCTTGTCTCCGGTGTGTCGGGAGTGGTCAGGTCTGCGGTGCCGGGCTACATTCGCCCGGTCTCGAGCCGGCGGTGTTCGACCCACACCGCGCACCCGCGAGAGGCGCCTGGCAACCCGTTCGCCGTGACGGCGGGGGCTGGCGAGACGTGGGCATGCGGCACCGGTCGACTCCGGTTCGACCTCCCAACGGTACGGGCGCCGCCGAACGGGGTCAAACCGAGCGCGGCGCGCCGGTCGGGGTGTTCCGCGGAACCTGTGGACAACCGCTTGATCCACAGGCACCGGCCTTGTTAGCGTGCGGCGTTCCCGAGTTCCCCACGGTGGACGCCCTCCCGGTTCCGAGCCGCGCGACCCTGGTGTCGACGGATCTTCGAAAAACCGCCTGTGACCTGGTCGAACCACGGTAGAACAGGGCGTTCTCACCGGCCTCGGCCCGGTGCCGCACTCACGCTGGCTCCGGATGCACAACCTGTGGACAAAGGTGTGGACCGCACGAGGAATTGATTGGGGAGGACCCCGCGTGGACGACAACACCGCCGGCAGTTCCGGCACCGGCAGCCCGAACGACGCACCGAACGGGAGCCAGCCGAGCACCACACCGGCGGCCGATCTCGGCACCGTCTGGCGCACGCTGATCGACGACCTGCCGCCCAACCAGCGGGCCTGGCTGACCGCGAGCAGCCCGGTCACGCTGCACGAGAACACCGCGATCGTCGCGGTCGCCGACGAGTTCACCCGCAACCAGCTCGAGGGCCGGCTGCGCACCCGGCTCGAGGACGCCCTCGGCAACGCGTTCGGCACCCAGGTGCGGATCGCGGTGACCGTGGACCCCGAGCTCGAGGGCTCCGCCGCGCCCACCGGTGGCGCGCCGACCGGCGACCACGCAATCGGCCACCCCCACGAGGCCCGGGCCGTCGACGGCGCGATCGACGCCCGTCCGTCGATCAATCCATCCATCGACATGTCGACAAATCCACTCGACGTACCGACGCCGATGGTCTCGTCCTCCGGCGGCAAGTCCGCCGGCACCGCCCTGGAGACCCGGCTCAACCCGAAGTACATCTTCGAGACCTTCGTGATCGGCTCGTCCAACCGGTTCGCGCACGCCGCCGCGGTCGCCGTCGCCGAGGCGCCGGGCAAGGCCTACAACCCGCTGCTGATCTACGGCGACTCCGGGCTGGGCAAGACCCACCTGCTGCACGCGATCGGGCACTACGTCCGCAGCCTGTTCACCGGCGCGCGGGTCCGCTACGTGAGCTCGCGAGGAGTTCACCAACGAGTTCATCAACGCGATCCGCGACGACAAGGCGGCGACGTTCCAGCGCCGCTACCGCGACGTCGACGTGCTGCTGATCGACGACATCCAGTTCCTGGAAGGCAAGATCCAGACCCAGGAGGAGTTCTTCCACACGTTCAACACCCTCCACAACGCCAACAAGCAGATCGTGATCACCTCCGACCGCCCGCCCAAGCGGCTCGAGGCGCTCGAGGACCGGCTGCGCAACCGGTTCGAGTGGGGCCTGATCACCGACGTCCAGCCGCCCGACCTCGAGACCCGCATCGCGATCCTGCGCAAGAAGGCCGCGACCGAGCGGCTGACCGCGCCGCCGGACGTGCTGGAGTTCATCGCCAGCAAGATCCAGACCAACATCCGCGAGCTCGAGGGCGCGCTGATCCGGGTCACCGCGTTCGCCAGCCTCAACCGGCAGCCGGTCGACCTGACCCTTGCCGAGATCGTGCTCAAGGACCTGATCCCCGAGGGCGGCGAGCCGGAGATCACCGCGGCGCTGATCATCGCCCAGACCGCGGCGTACTTCGGGCTCTCCATCGACGACCTGTGCGGCCCGAGCCGCAGCCGGGTCCTGGTCACCGGCCGGCAGATCGCGATGTACCTCTGCCGCGAGCTCACCGACCTCTCCCTGCCCAAGATCGGCCAGCAGTTCGGCGGCCGCGACCACACCACCGTGATGCACGCCGACAACAAGATCCGCCAGCTGCTCGCCGAGCGCCGCAGCGTCTACAACCAGGTCACCGAGCTCACCAACCGGATCAAGCAGCAGGCCCGCCAGTCGTGACGATCGCTCGACCGGTGGTCGGCCGGCGACGGTCGCCGCGTGGTCGAGCCCGTCGAGACCCGGCCTGGGGAGCGCGGTGTGCAGAGCTGTCGTTCGTCGTGCACGACGTGTGGACAACCAGGTGTACGACGGCGCCGGCCGGCCGACGAGGCACAGGCACCCGTCGTTCGTCCCACGTTCCGTCCACAGCCCCGTCGGGACGAACAAATCCGCGCTGACCTGCACGAACGTCAGTTGTCCACAGTTTCCACCGCAGCCTGTGAGTACGACGGATCTACACATGGATCAGATCTCGATGAACTTCGCGCGCGGCCCGACCTGGGGACAACCTGCTCCGGCACCGTCCGCCACCCCCGTCGTACGGCGCGGCGGACCGACCCGCACCGAATCACAACTTCGGTACTCCCGCTGTGCGGCACCCCCTGCGCATGGCAGGATGCACACCCCTGGCAGCGAGCCGCGTCATTCGTGCGGTTCCGGCCGGCACACCGTGGTCCCAGGAGTCATGCAGGAGGCGAACACCCGTGAAGTTCCGCGTCGAGCGCGACGTCCTCGCCGACGCCGTCGCCTGGGCCGCTCGCAGCCTCCCGGTCCGACCCAGCGTCCCGGTGCTGGCCGGCCTGCTGATCGAGACCGCGACGGCGGCGACGGCCTGGAGCTGTCGCACGTTCGACTACGAGACCTCGGCCCGCGCCACCGTGCCCGCCGACGTCGTCCAGACGAGGGCAGGGCGCTGGTCTCCGGCCGGCTGCTCGCCGACATCTGCCGCAGCCTGCCCGCCAAGCCGGTGGAGATGACCATCGACGGCGCGAAGGTGTCGCTGACCTGCGGCAGCGCGCGGTTCAGCCTGCAGACGATGCCGGTCGAGGAGTACCCGTCCCTGCCCGACATGCCGGAGGCCACCGGCACCGTGCGCAGCGACGCTGTTCGCCAACGCCGTCGCCCAGGCGGTCACCGCCGCCGGCCGCGACGACATGCTGCCGGTGCTGACCGGCGTCCGGATCGAGATCGACGGTCCGACCATCGTCGCTGCTCGCCACCGACCGGTTCCGGCTCTCGCTGCGCGAGCTCGACTGGGACCCGGGCGCGACCGACGTCGAGGCGGCCGCCCTGGTCCCGGCCAGGGTGCTCGCCGACACCGCGAAGTCGCTCACCGCCGGCGCCGAGGTGACCATCGCGCTGTCCACGTCCGGCGCCGGCGAGGGCATCATCGGCTTCGAGGGCGCGGCCGGCGGCGGCGTACGCCGGACCACCACCCGGCTGCTCGACGGCGAGTTCCCCAAGGTGCGCACGCTGTTCCCGAGCCGAGCACGCAGACCGTGGCGCGGGTCGACCGGGCCACCCTGGTCGAGGCGGTCAAGCGGGTCTCGCTGGTCGCCGAGCGCAACACCGCGGTCCAGCTCGCGTTCACCGACGGCGGTGCTGACCCTCGACGCCGGCAGCGGCGACGAGGCGCTGGCGACCGAGCAGATCGACGCCGAGGTCAAGGGCGACGACATCACGACCGGCTTCAACCCGCAGTTCCTGCTCGACGGGCTGACCGCCATCGAGTCCCCGGTCGTCGAGCTGGCGTTCACCCAGGCCTCCAAGCCCGCGGTGATCGCCGGGGTCGACAGCCTGGACGGCGAGGCGGACACCGACGTTCCGCTACCTGCTGATGCCGCGCCGGCTGCTCTCCTGAGCGTCCCGTCCGGCACGTCGGGGTGGGCGTAGGCTCGCACCGCCAGCAGTTCGCGCGCGGGAGGAGAACGCATGGAGATCGGCCTCGTCGGGCTGGGCAAGATGGGCGGCAACATGCGCGAGCGGCTGCGCCGCGCCGGCCACACCGTCGTCGGCTACGACCGCAACCCCGAGGTCAGCGACGTCGACAGCCTCGAGGCGATGGTCGAGGCACTCCCCTCGCCCAAGGTCGTCTGGGTGATGGTGCCCGTCCGGCGACCCGACCCGCGACGACCGTCGAGGCGCTCGGCGAGCTGCTCGGCGAGGGCGACATCGTGATCGACGGCGGCAACTCCCGGTGGACCGACGACCAGGAGCACGGCGAATCTCCTGGCCGACAAGGGCATCGGCTTCGTCGACTGCGGCGTCTCGGGCGGCGTCTGGGGTCTCGAGAACGGCTACGCGCTGATGGCCGGCGGCGACCCGGAGGACATCGCGACCGCTCCAGCCGATCTTCGACGCGCTCAAGCCCGAGGGCGAGTTCGGCTGGGTGCACGCCGGCGGCGTCGGCGCCGGGCACTTCTCCAAGATGGTCCACAACGGCATCGAGTACGCCGTCATGCAGGCGTACGCCGAGGGCTGGGAGCTGCTGCAGACGGCCGAGATGGTCGACAACGTCACCGAGGTCTTCCGCTCGTGGCGCGAGGGCACCGTGATCCGCTCGTGGCTGCTCGACCTGCTGGTCGCGGCGCTCGACGAGGACGAGGGCCTGTCCAAGATCCGCGGCTACGCCGAGGACTCCGGCGAGGGCCGCTGGACCGTCGAGGCCGGCGATCGAGCACGCGGTCGCCACCCCGGCGATCGCCGCGGCGCTGTTCGCCCGGTTCGTCTCGCGGCAGGACGACAGCCCGGCGATGAAGGCGGTCGCCGCGATGCGCAACCAGTTCGGCGGCCACGCCGTGAAGACCGATGCGCCGGCCGGCGGCGACCAGGCCGGCAGCGACCGGGCCCCGGACCAGAGCGACGCCGCGCGGGCCGCGGACGCCGGCTCGGACTCCGCCGCCGCGAGAGCTAGGTCGACCCCGACGTGCACGTCGTCCACCTGTCCCTGCACGACTTCCGGTCCTACGCCGCCGTCGAGGTCGCGCTGCCGCCGGGCGTCACGGCGTTCGTCGGGACGCAACGGGCAGGGCAAGACCAACCTCGTCGAGGCGGTCGACTACGTCGCGCGGCTGGCGTCGCACCGGGTCGCGAGCGACGCGCCGCTGGTCAGGTCCGGTGCGGAGCAGGCCGTGGTCCGGGCGGTCGTGGTCCGCGACGGACGGGAGGCGGTGCTCGAGGTCGAGATCAACCCCGGCCGTTCGAACCGTGCGCGGGTCAACCGGTCGCCCCTCCCCCGGGCCCGCGAGCTGCTCGGGCTGGTCCGGACCGTGCTCTTCTCCCCCGAGGACCTCGCGCTGGTCAAGGGCGACCCCTCCGACCGTCGCCGCTTCCTCGACGACCTGCTCGTGCAGCGAGCACCGCGGTTCGCCGGCGTCCGTTCCGACTACGACCGGGTGCTACGCAGCGCAACGCCCTGCTCAAGAACGCCGGCCAGCGCGGTGGTCGGCGCACCGGGCCCGACGAGCACTTCGAGAGCACGCTCGAGGTGTGGAACCAGCAGCTCGCCGCGGTGGGGGCCGAGCTGCTCGCGGCCCGGATCGGCCTGGTGGCGGACCTGCGAGCCGCTGGTGGGCACGGCCTACGAGGCGGTCGCCCAGTCGGCGACCCGCGCGGACGGCACCGAGGCGTCCCTGACCTACCGGCCGTCGTTCGACCTCGGCGCGCTCGGCCAACCGGGCGTGGTGCCGGAGCGCGCTCCGCTGCGCGACGCGATCCTCGCCGAGCTGGCGCGGCGTCGCGCCGACGAGCTGCAGCGCGGCATCAGCCTGGTCGGCCCGCATCGCGACGAGCTGGTGCTCGGCCTCGGATCCCTGCCGGTGAAGGGATACGCGTCCCACGGCGAGTCCTGGTCGTTCGCGCTCGCGCTGCGGCTGGCGTCGTACGACCTGCTCCGCGCCGGCGGCGACGACCCGATCCTGATCCTCGACGACGTCTTCGCCGAGCTCGACACCGACCGTCGCGACCGGCTCGCCGAGCTGGTGGCCGGCGCGGAGCAGGTGCTGGTGACCGCGGCGGTCGCCGCGGACGTGCCCGACGTGCTGCGCGGCCACCGGATCGACATCGTCGACGGGGAGGTGGCCGTCCATGGGAAATGACTTGTCAGGGCGTGAACCGGCCGGGACCGGCTCAGGGTCTGACAACTCGGCGGCGGGGGGCGAGCACGACGACTCCGGGCTCGACCTGGCGCGCAGCATCGCCCGCGGCTTCGCCGGCACCCGTCGTACGACGAAGCGCCGGAACCCACCGCGCCGGGGCCGGCGGCCGGCCGTGGACCCCACCGCCTCCGGGGCGCACCCCGACGACCGCGACCCGCAGCTGCTCGACACCACCATCGGCCGGCTGATCGCCGACCAGGGCTGGGGCACCGACGTGCGGGTGCACGGCGTGTTCAGCCGGTGGGACCTGCTGGTGGGTCGCGAGGTCGCGCAGCACTGCCGGCCGGAGTCGTTCACGCCCACAGACGACGGAGGCACGCTCGTGGTGCGCACCGACTCGACCGCGTGGGCGACGCAGATGAAGCTGCTCGCCCCGACCGCGCTCCGCCGGCTCAACGAGGAGCTCGGGGACGGCACGGTGACCCTGGTCGAGGTGCTCGGACCGCACCTGCCGAGCTGGAAGAAGGGCCTCCGCTCGATGCGCGACGGCCGCGGTCCGCGGGACACCTACGGCTGACCGATCCCGTGGTGCGAGGGCGACGGTGGCCGGGATCCGGCAGCCCCGTCAGGGGCGATCTGCCGGCCTCGCGGCCGTATGGGGACCCGGCAGCGGCCCTGGCGTCGCGTCCTTGATGCCCTGCGAGGCCGGGAATCGGCATTCTGGCGTCCGGATCCCCCCTTTTCCCAGGGTCGGTATGCCTCGAATCAGGCCCTGGCGGGTATATTGGGAGTCGAGGTCGAACTCCTGAGGGGTCGACCTTCGTCATGCCGGCTCCAGTCTCGGCATGCCCGGCTCCCGCCGGTGAGCGACCAAGTGCAAAGGATGGCTTGTGGCCGACCAGCCCACCCCCGCCGGGGACGCAGCGACCGACACCAGACCTTCCGCCGAAGCGGTCTCCGAGACCGCAGCAGCCCTCGCCCCGGCCGGCAACTCGCACGCCGTCGAGGACGGCAAGTACGACGCCTCCGCGATCCAGGTGCTCGAGGGGCTCGACGCGGTGCGGAAGCGTCCCGGCATGTACATCGGCTCCACCGGTGAGCGCGGCCTGCACCACCTGGTCTGGGAGATCGTCGACAACGCCGTCGACGAGGCACTCGCCGGGCACTGCGACCGGATCCGGCTGACCCTGCTCGCCGACGGCGGCATCCGGGTCGAGGACAACGGCCGTGGCATCCCCACCGACACCGCGCCCGGCCAGGACATGCCGGCCGTGACGATGGCGCTCACCATGCTGCACGCCGGCGGCAAGTTCGGCGGTGGCGGCTACAAGGTCTCCGGCGGTCTGCACGGCGTCGGCGTCTCGGTGGTCAACGCGCTGAGCAGCAAGCTGCAGGTCGACGTGTGCAACCGCGGGCACCACTGGCGCCAGACGTTCAGCCTCGGCGTACCCGACGGGCCGCTGGAGCAGCTCGAGCCGGCCGACGAGACCGGCACCACGGTCACGTTCTGGCCGAGCACCGACATCTTCGAGACCACCACGTTCTCGCTGGAGACGATCACCAACCGGATCCGCGAGATGGCCTTCCTCAACAAGGGCCTGGAGATCATCGTCCGCGACGAGCGGCGCGGACGCCGAGGACATCGCCGACGCGGTCGCCGACGACACCGTCAGCGACGACGTCGACGGCGGCCGCTCCGCGACCGACGGGGCCATCAAGGGCGACGGCGAGGCGCTCGAGCAGCGGTTCCGCTACGACCGCGGCCTGATCGACTACGTCGAGCACCTCAACCGGCGCAAGGACAAGGCCAACCCGAGCGTCATCTCGTTCGAGGCCGAGCAGAACGACCAGGGCATGAGCCTCGAGATCGCGATGCAGTGGAACACCTCGTTCCAGCGAGTCGGTGCACACCTTCGCCAACACGATCAACACCCACGAGGGCGGCACCCACGAGGAGGGCTTCCGCGCGGCCCTCACCACACTGGTCAACAACTGGGGCGAGGAGTGGGGCCTGATCAAGAAGAAGGAGGACCGGGTCTCCGGCGACGACGTCCGTGAGGGCCTGACCGCGATCATCTCGATCAAGCTCGGCGAGCCGCAGTTCGAGGGGCAGACCAAGACCAAGCTCGGCAACACCGAGGCCAAGAGCTTCGTGCAGCGGCTCGTCAACGAGCAGCTCGGCGACTGGCTGGAGAAGAACCCTGCCGAGGGCAAGGACATCGTCCGCAAGGCCCAGGCCGCCGCGTCCGCGCGCATCGCCGCACGCAAGGCCCGCGACCTGGCCCGGTCCCGCAAGGGTCTGCTCGGCGGCGGGGGCCTGCCCGGCAAGCTGTCCGACTGCCAGTCGACGAACCCCGCCGAGTGCGAGGTGTTCATCGTCGAGGGCGACTCCGCCGGCGGCTCCGCCAAGTCGGGTCGCGACCCGCGCGTGCAGGCGATCCTGCCGATCCGCGGCAAGATCCTCAACGTCGAGAAGGCCCGCCTCGACAAGGTGCTCGCCAACACCGAGGTGCAGGCGATCATCTCGGCGCTCGGCACCGGCATCCACGAGGAGTTCGACCTCGACAAGCTGCGCTACCACAAGGTCGTGCTGATGGCCGACGCCGACGTCGACGGCCACCACATCAACACCCTGCTGCTGACGCTGCTGTTCCGCTTCATGAAGCCGCTCATCGAGCACGGCTACGTCTACATGGCCCAGCCGCCGCTGTACCGGCTGCGCTGGAACAAGCCGCACGAGCACGAGTTCGTCTACTCCGACTCCGAGCGCGACGCGCTGATGCGGGCCGGCCTCGAGGAGGGCAAGAAGCTCCCCAAGGAGAACCCCGTCCAGCGCTACAAGGGCCTCGGGGAGATGAACGCCGACGAGCTGTGGGAGACCACCATGGACCCCGACCAGCGGCTGATGCTGCAGGTCACGCTCGACGACGCCGCCCAGGCCGACGAGATCTTCTCGATCCTGATGGGCGAGGACGTCGAGCAGCGCCGCTCGTTCATCCAGCGCAACGCAAAGGACGTCCGATTCCTCGACATCTGAGTGAGCCCCGCGATGCACGCACGCTGGCTGCGTTGTCCTCGCTCGACGGGCCGCTCCGCTCGAAGCCCGCCTTCGATCGTCCGCCTTGCCAGCGCACGCACCTCACGACGCTCAGACGGACTGAGACGAATGACTGACAACGTGATCGAAGGCCCGGGTCCCGGCGGCCGCATCGAGCCGGTCGAGCTGCAGACCTCGATGCAGCGGGCCTACATCGACTACGCGATGGCGGTCATCGTCGGCCGTGCGCTGCCCGACGTGCGCGACGGGCTCAAGCCCGTGCACCGCCGCGTGCTCTACGCGATGTACGACGGCGGCTACCGCCCCGACCGCGGCTTCTCGAAGTGCTCGCGCGTGGTCGGCGACGTGATGGGCCAGTACCACCCGCACGGCGACTCGGCGATCTACGACACCCTGGTCCGGCTCGCGCAGCCGTGGGTGATGCGGGCGCCGCTGATCCACGGACAGGGCAACTTCGGCTCTCCGGGCAACGACCCCGCGGCCGCGATGCGCTACACCGAGTGCCGGATGGCGCCGCTGGCCATGGAGATGGTCCGCGACATCGACAAGGACACCGTCGACTTCCAGCCCAACTACGACGGCCGCTCCTCGGAGCCGGTGATCCTGCCCGCGCGGTTCCCCAACCTGCTGGTCAACGGCTCGGCCGGCATCGCGGTCGGGATGGCGACCAGCATCCCGCCGCACAACCTGCGCGAGGTCGCCGAGGGTGCCACCTGGGCGCTGGAGCACCCCGACGCCACCCGCGAGGAGCTGCTCGACGCGCTCCTCGAGCGGATCAAGGGCCCCGACTTCCCCAACTCCGCGCTGATCGTCGGCCGGCAGGGCATCGAGCAGACCTACCGCACCGGCCGCGGCTCGGTGACCCAGCGTGCGGTCATCGACGTCGACGAGGACGCCAAGGGCCGCACGTCGCTGATCATCACGCAGCTGCCCTACATGGTGAACCCCGACAACCTCGCGCTGAAGATCGCCGAGCTCGCCGACACCGGCAAGGTGCAGGGCATCGCCGACGTGAAGGACAACACCTCCTCGCGCACCGGTCAGCAGCTCGTGGTCGTGCTCAAGCGCGACGCGGTCGCCCGCGTGGTTCTCAACAACCTGCTCAAGCACACCGAGCTGCAGACCAACTTCAGCGCCAACATGCTCGCGCTCGTCGACGGGGTGCCGCGCACGCTGACGCTCGACCAGTTCATCAGCCACTGGGTCGCGCACCAGATCGAAGTGATCCAGCGACGCACCCGCTTCCTGCTCGCCGACGCCGAGCGCCGCGCGCACATCTTCCGCGGCCTGGCCAAAGCCCTCGACATGCTCGACGAGGTCATCGCGCTGATCCGCCGCTCACCCGAGGTCGACGACGCCCGCCGCGGCCTGATCGAGCTGCTGGACATCGACGAGATCCAGGCCAACGCCATCCTCGACATGCAGCTGCGCCGGCTCGCTGCGCTGGAGCGCCAGAAGATCATCGACGAGCTGGTCAAGATCGAGACCGAGATCGCCGACCTCGAGGACATCCTCGCCGACCCCGCGCGGCAGCGCCGGATCATCTGCCGAGGAGCTCAAGGAGGTCGTCGACAAGTTCGGCAAGGACCGGCGCACCCAGATCATCGCCGCCGACGGCGACCTCTCGATGGAGGACCTGATCCCCGACGAGGACCTCGTCGTGACGATCACCCGCGGCGGCTACGCCAAGCGCACCCGCGCCGACCTGTACCGCACCCAGAAGCGCGGCGGCAAGGGCGTCCGCGGCGCGACGCTGAGGGGCGACGACGTCGTCGAGCACTTCATGGCGACCACCAACCACCACTGGCTGCTGTTCTTCACCACCGCCGGCCGCGTCTACCGCACCAAGGCCTACAACCTCCCCGAGGCGTCGCGCGACGCCAAGGGCGGTCACGTCGCCGGGCTGCTGTCCTTCCAGCCCGACGAGCAGATCGCCCAGGTGCTGGCGATCCGCGACTACGACCAGGCGCCGTACCTCGTGCTGGCCACCCGCAACGGCCTGGTCAAGAAGACCCGGCTCGGCGACTACAACAGCCCGCGCCAGGCCGGCGTCATCGCGATCAACTTCCGCGAGGACGACGACGAGCTGATCGGCGCCGAGCTGGTCAACGACGGCGACGACATCCTGCTGGTCTCCCGCAAGGGGCAGGCGATCCGGTTCCCGGCGGACGACGTGAGCTGCGGCCGATGGGCCGGGCGACGTCCGGCGTCACCGGCATGAAGTTCCGCGAGGGCGACCAGCTGCTGTCGATGTCGGTCATCCGTGCCGAGCAGGTCGCCGCCGAGGAGGCGGCGGCCGCCAGGGCCGCGGAGGCCGGGGCGTCGACGGAGCCCGGCGACCTGCCGGGCGTGCAGGAGCAGTACGTCTTCACGATCACCGACGGCGGCTTCGCCAAGCGCACCCGGATCTCCGAGTACCGCCTGCAGTCCCGCGGCGGCCTCGGCATCAAGGCGATGAAGCAGGACGACGACCGCGGCAACCTGGTCGGCGCCTTCATCGTCGTCGAGGGCGACGAGGTGCTGGCGATCAAGCAGTCCGGCCAGGTCACCCGCAGCGCGATCGACGAGCACCTGCGCCCGACCGGCCGCGACACCAAGGGCGTGCGGTTCGTCGGCGTCAGCGAGGGTGACGGGGTCGCCCAGGTCGCCCGCAGCGTGGAGCGCGCCACCGAGATCGAGGAGGCGGTGGAGGAAGCAGTGGGTGACGAGGCGGATGTGACCGCCGAGGATGCCGCGGCTACCCCCTCGGTCGACCGGGCCGACGAGGCCGACGCGGTCACGAATCGCGACTCTGACCAGGAGGATGCGACAATCGTGACGGACCGGCCCGGAGACGAGCCGGCTGACGACGAAGCCACCACCGAGGAGTCCTGATGGCCGACCGACGTGCCGATGACACGCCGCTGGCACCACGACGTTCGCTCGGTGCGCCCGGACAGGCCACCGACGAGTCGCGGCGCCCGCTGAGCGAGCGGGTCTCGGCCGCCGTGTCCGCGGCGGGCAGCGCGGTCCAGCAGGCCGCGTCGCCGTCCGGTCCGGGCACGGGTACGACGACCGCGGCCCGGCCCTCCCCGGGGCCGTCCGGCCAGCCGCCGCGCCGGCCCCGCACCCGGCGGGCCAGGCTGCGACTGGTGCACCTCGACCCGTGGTCGGTGATGAAGACGTCGTTCCTGCTCTCGATCGCGTTCGGCATCGTCACCGTGGTCTCGGTCGCGGTGGTGTGGGCCGTCCTCGGCGCGGCCGGTGTCTGGGACTCCATCAACTCCACCGTCACCGACGTTCTGGGCGGCGAGTCCGCCGACACCTTCGACATCGAGAACTACGTCGGCACCAGTCGCGTGCTCGGTTTCACGATGATCGTCGCCGTGGTCGACGTCATCCTGATCACCGCGATCGCCACGCTCGGCGCCTTCCTCTACAACCTCGCGGCTGCCTTGCTCGGCGGCCTCGAGGTCACGCTCGCCGAGGACGACCACTGAGCCCAGGCGCTCCCCGGACAGCGTCGGCGCAGGGCCACCGTCTCGGTTTGGGAGCCGCCGACGCGATGGGGTAATCTCTCCCGTCGGCAGCCGCGGCGGACACCCGTTCGGCCGGCCTCGTCACTGCACACCACGGGCCTATAGCTCAGACGGTTAGAGCGCTTCCCTGATAAGGAAGAGGTCAGAGGTTCAAGTCCTCTTAGGCCCACCACCGCATCGCCCCAGCGCCCCCGCGAGCCGGCATCAGCCGCGACAGCGGGGGCTTTGTCGTCCCCGCCCCCTGCCACCACCCCGCCGCTCGATGACTACGGTCGTCTCCAGGCCGTGCAGGCCACAGGCGGGAGGAGCCCCATGCTGAAGCCGGTCTCGGAGGGCGTGCTGGTCCACCAGAGCGAGCTGCTCCGGAACAACACGGCTGTCGTGCAGGGCACGGACGGCGTACTGCTGGTGGACCCCGGCATCACGGGTGACGAGATGGCGTGCCTGGCCAACGACCTTCGCGAGCTGGACCAGCCCGTGGCGGCAGGGTTCGCGACGCACCCGGACTGGGATCACGTGCTCTGGCACCCCGAGCTCGGCGAGGCGCCTCGGTACGGCACGGCCCGCTGCGCGGCGTACCTGCGAGACCTGCGGTCCGACGCGGACTGGAGGGCCCGCGTCGCCGAGGGACTGCCTCCGGAGGTCGCCGACGAGACACCGCTGGACCTGTTCGGCCTCATCACGGGTCTGCCCGCCGAGGCTCCCCAGCTCCCTTGGGACGGTCCGACGGTCAGGATCCTCGAGCACCAGGGACATGCCCCGGGTCATGCCGCACTGTGGATCGAGGAACGCGGGTTGCTCGTCGCCGGCGACATGCTCTCCGATGTCTTCATCCCGATGCTCGATGACTTCAACGGCACCAATGACCCGATCGAGGACTACCTCGCTGCGTTGCGACTGCTCGAGGGCGTGGCGGCCGACGTCGACGTCCTGATCCCCGGTCACGGGTCCGTCGCCAGAGCCGAGGAGGTACGCGCCAGGATCGAGCTGGATCGAGCGTATGTGCACGCCCTGCGTGACGCCCGTGATCCCAGCGACCCTCGGATCGGGCCGTCGGTCGAGCCTGGCTGGGAATGGGTGAGCGAGATACACGCGGGGCAGTCCGAGAGCGTCGCCCGATGGCGCGAGCGCGACGGGACGCCCGGCTAGCGATCCGCTCGGCGACCGAGGATAAGTCGGGCGCCCTGCCTCGGGAGGTGAATCCGCATACTCCGCGGGCCTCGGGCCGGTCCCGGGTTGCTAGAGTTTCCGCTCGGCCACAGCCGGTCGTACGCCGCATCGAGAGGTTCCACCGTGAAGAAGCTGCTGCTCATCGCCCTGGCCGCCGCGGGCGCGGTGCTCGCCAACCGGAAGATCAAGGCCGGTCAGCAGGAGCAGGCCCTCTGGGCCGAGGCGACGGACAACGTCACCAAGAGCTCCTGAGGCACAGCCGGCTCAGCCGGCACCGGGGCCATGGCGCAATTGGTAGCGCACCTGCTTTGCAAGCAGGGGGTTAGGGGTTCGAGTCCCCTTGGCTCCACCAACGATGGGCCGGGTCGATCACCCGGGGTTGGCTGCCACGTGCTGCGCGATAGCAGGGCACCACGACGTCCCAGAGCTCCGGCGGCGGCACCTCGTGACCCATCCCGTCGAGCCTGACCAGCGCCGCGTCGGGGATTCCCGCGGCCACCGCCTCACCGTGTGCGAACGGAAAGGCGGGGTCGGCAGTGCCGTGCAGCACCAGCGTCGGCGCGGCGATGTCGGCCAGTCCGAAGGTCACCGCCTCGTCGTCGGTGAGGCTCCAGTGGTTCTTCACGGCCGCCTCGATGTTGCGCGTCCGCTCGACGACCGACGTGGCGACCTCCCGCGCACGCGCCTCGTCGAAGCCGAGCGTGCCGGCGTAGGGACGCTCGCCCTCGACGAGGTAGTCGACCACGGCGGCGCGGTCGTCCCAGTCCGGATCCGGGACCGGATCCTTGAAGTGGACCGCGAGCTCCGGCCGCATCGGAGGCAGGGGCCCGAAGTCGTGCTCGCCCGCCGGGCTGGTCGCGATGAGGGTCAGGGTGCGGACCCGATCCGGATGTCGGGCCGCCAGCTCCTGGGCGATCCCACCGCCCATCGAGACGCCGACCAGATGGGCCCGAGGGATCTCCAGGGCGTCCAGGACTCGCAGCGGGTCCTTGGTCAGCTCCGCGGCCGAGTACGACGGCCGGCCGGCCGGGGAGCTCGCGGACCGCCCGGTGTCGCGATGGTCGTACCGGATCACCAGCAGGCCCTGCCCCGCGAGCCGCTCGCAGAACCCGACGTCCCACGAGTCCATCGAGGCAGCGGCCCCGGCAATCAGGAGCACGGCCGGATCGGTCCGCTCGCCGAACGTCTCCAGGCACAGCTCCACCCCGTCGACGGTCACCAGCCGGTCGCTCATGCATGGAAGGACCGTCGACGTACCCCGAACTCATCGCCCCCCGCCCCTCACCCAGGCCTTGAGGACCCCGGTCCCGGACTGGTAGAGCGGACGCTCACGACGCTGTGCACAAGGTGCAAAAGGCGCGATGATGCGGTTGACCCGGCGGCTGACCCCGAGAGGACCTGACGACGATGACCGACGCGGAAGCGGTGTTGGACGAGGCGGGACTGAAGAACCCCAAGGTCCGGGAGTACGTGAGCTACTGGGCCGAGCTCACCGGCGCCGCTCGCGTCGAGGTGGTCACCGCCGCCGACGACGCACGCCTGATCAAGGAGGCACTCGAGGCGGGCGAGCTGCAGCCGGCCGGCGAGGGTCTCTACTACTCCCGCAGCTACCACAAGGACACCGCCCGCTCCGAGGAGCGCACGATCGTCGCGACCAGCCAGGCCGAGGACCGCGGCGTCTACAACAACTGGCGGTCCGCCTCGGAGATGACGCCGATGCTGAAGGAGCGCATGCGGGGCGCCTCGGCCGGCAAGACGATGTACGTCGTGCCGTACCTCATGGCACCGCCCGGCTCTCCGCTCGAGGAGTACGCCGTCGGCGTCGAGCTGACCGACCACCGCCCCGTGGTGCTGCACATGATCCGGATGGCCCGGGTGGGCATCGAGCACGTGGAGAACCTCTCCGACCCCAACCACTTCGTCCGCGCCGTGCAGGTGACCGGTGACCTCGAGAACCTCGGCCAGGGCACCGACGACGACCAGCGCTACTTCGTCACGGTCGCCGACGAACGCACGATCCTGCACTTCGGATCGTCGTACGGCGGCAACGCACTGCTCGGCAAGATCGCGCACGGACTGCGTCAGGCCGCCTACGACGGCTGGGCCTCGGGGAAGTTCCTCGCCGAGCAGTTCATGCTCATCGGCATCACCGACAAGGAGACCGGCCGGAGGTACCACGTCTGCGGGGGGTTCCCGAGCGCCTCGGGCAAGACAAATTTGGCGATGATGCTCGCCCCGGACGCGCTCGGCGAGCGCTACCACGTCTCGTTCTTCGGCGACGACATCGCCTGGCTCTGGGTCGACCCGGAGGACGGCAAGCTGTACGGGATGAACCCCGAGTTCGGGGTGTTCGGCGTCGCCAAGGACACCAACGAGTCCACCAACCCGACCGGTCTGCGCTCCGTCGGACCCGGCACCGGCGCGATCTTCACCAACGTCGCCTACAACGAGGACACGCACGAGGTGTGGTGGGAGGGGAAGACGAAGACACCACCCGCCGACGTGACCGGCTGGCGCGACTGGCGGGGGCGGCTCATCTCCGAACGCACCGGCGACGAGGCGGACGAGCCCTGGTCGCACCCCAACAGCCGGTTCACGACCACGCTGGCCAACGTCCCCAACGTCGCCGAGGACTTCGAGGACCCGCGCGGGGTGCCGATCGACGCGATCATCTTCGGCGGCCGCACCAGCGACCGCGAGCCACTGGTCCGGGCGATCACCGACCTGGCGGAGGGCGTGTACGACGGCCTCACCCTGGGGGCCGAGGCGACCTTCGCCGCCGAGGGGGTCGACGGGCAGCTGCGCTACGACCCGATGTCGATGCGGCCGTTCATGTCCTACCCCGAGGGCCGCTATGCCGCGCACTGGCTGAAGATCGTCGGCCAGGCCTCCGAGCAGCCGATCTTCGCGCACGTCAACTGGTTCCAGAAGGACCCGGACGACGGCCACTTCCTCTGGCCGGGCTACCGCGACAACCTGCGTCCGCTGCTGTGGTTGCTGCGCCTGAAGGACGGCGAGGTGAGCGGCAGGCAGACCCCCGTCGGCATCCTCCCCACCCGCGAGGAGCTAGAGCTCGACGGCGCCGAGGTCGCACCCGACGATCTCGAGCGGCTGCTCACCATCGACGTCAAGCGCTGGCGGGAGGAGCTCGCCAACCGGGGGGAGCACCTCGGCCAGTTCGACGGCCTCCCCGAGGAGATCTGGGTGGCGCACCGTCGCATCGAGGCCGCCCTCGAGGACGAGGACGCCGGGTAGCCATTTCGGTCATGCCCGAGCGAGCCGGGCATCCTGCCACGGGATCGTCCGCGGTCGTAGGACTGAGGTCCCAGGCACACGGCCCTTCCGGCCGTTCCCCCGGCGACCCCGCCGCGCCGATGATCGAGGTGTCAACGAAGCGGGGGCGCCGAAGAAGGCTCGTCATGGACGGCAAGAGGAACACCGGACCGGTCGCGGTGGCTCGGACCCTGACCATGGATCAGATCGACAGTGCCGGTAACGCGGCGCCGATGGAGGTCGAGTTCCGCTACGACCCGCATGACCCGTACGCCGTGTCGCTGAGCTTCGTCACCGCTGACCCATCGGTGCGGTGGACGTTCGGCCGCGACCTGCTGATGGAGGGCATGTACGAGCCCGCCGGCGACGGTGACGTGCACGTGTTCCCCAGTGTGGAAGGCTCCGGGGTGGCCGTCGTCCTGATGGAGCTGGTCGGCCCCGAGGGAGAGGCACTGGTGAAGGCCAGGACCCGCGACGTCGAGCCCTTCGTCGACGACATGTGCGCGCTCGTGCCCCCGAGCACCGAGTCGGTGCACCTGCTCGTGGACGAGGCGATCGAGGCGATCCTCAACGGGGCGTGAGCGCACCGCAGACCACGCGTGGCGCACAGCACAGCCGTCGCCGGCCCCGCTCGGCCCCGGCGTCGGGCGCCGTACGCTCGACTCGTGCCCCAGTCCGCCGCGAGGACGCTCACCTCCCCCCGGATGCTGCTCCTGCATGCCACCGGGATCGCGGCGGTGACCATCGCGGTGCTGCTCGCGCTCTGGCAGTACGACGCGTGGCAAGCCGGCCGTGCCCTGGCCGCACGCGACCTCGCGGGCGCCCGGCCGGCACCGCTCGGCGGACATCCTCGGCCCCGACGACGCCTATCCCGGCGACCAGGTCGGCCGTCCGGTGAGGCTGTCGGGGCAGTGGCTGCCCGACAGCACCGTCGAGGTCAGCGACCGGGCGCTCGACGGCCTCGAGGGGCGGTGGGTGGTGACGCCGGTCGCGGTGTGCGCCGACGACTGCTCCGGCGCGCCGGCGATCCTCGTGGTCCGCGGATGGATCCCCGCCGGCGCCGACGTACCCCCGGCGCCCACCGGCCCGGCCGACGTCACCGGGTGGCTGCAGCCGGGTGAGGGACGGGGGCTCCCCGACCCGGACCCGACCGACGCCGTGCTGCCCGAGCTGCGGATCGCGAGCGCCGTGCAGCACGTGGACACCGACCTCTACGGCGGCTACGTGATCGCGCGGGTCTCGACGGGCTCGACCACCGGGGCCGGGTCGACCACCGGGGACGGGTCGACCACCGGGGACGGGTCGACCACCGGGGCCGGGTCGAGCACCGGGGACGCGCTGACGCCGGTGACCCCCGACGCGCTGCCCGAGCCGGACGCCTTCACCTCCCTGCGCAACCTGTTCTACGCCCTCGAGTGGGTCGTGTTCGGCGGCTTCGCCCTGTTCCTCTGGTGGCGCTGGAGCCGCGACGAGCTCGACCGGGTGGCCGCCCTCGAGCGGGCCGACGAAGGCGACGCGGGCCAGGCGACGCCGGACGGGGACGCCGACGAGACCGTGCCCACCGCTGAGATAGCGTCCTCCTCGTGAAGGCCGCGCTGCTCCGCTACCAGGTGATGGCCACGATCGTGGGTGTCCTGCTGGTCGTGCTGGTGCTCATCGGTGTCCCGCTCGCCAACTTCGACGGCAGCTCCATGTGGCAGGTCTTCCCGAGCACCCCGGCGATCTGGCTCGAGGGCAGCACCCCGCACGCCGTCGGCGAGGCGATCACGACGTACCTCGGCATCGCCCACGGCTGGCTCTACATGATCTTCCTGGTGGTCGCCTTCCTGCTGTCCCGCAAGGCGAGCTGGTCACTGCCGTTCACGCTGACCACCCTGGCCTGCGGCACCATCCCGGTGCTCTCGTTCTGGGCGGAGCGGCGGGCGACCGCCCGGGTCCGCGCGCGGATGGCGGCCGACGCGGCCGATGCGGACGCCGAGGTCTCCCCGGGCGCCAGCGCCGGCAGATGAGCGGCCGGACCGCGTTCGTGCTCGGCGGCGGCGGGCTGCTCGGCGCGGTCGAGGTCGGGATGCTGCGCGCGCTGTTCGAGGCGGGGGTCAAGCCCGACGTCCTGATCGGCACCTCGGTCGGCGCCCTCAACGGTGCGCTCGTCGCGGCGGACCCCGGCGACGGCGTGATCGAGCGGCTCGTCGGGCTCTGGGAGAGCGCGGTCTCCAACCGGGACGTGTACGGCGACGGTGCGGTCCGCCAGGTGCGCCGGGCGGTGCGCACCGGCACCCACCTGCACTCCAGCCGGCCGCTGCGCGAGCGGCTCGCCCAGGAGCTGGGCGACCGCACGTTCGACGACCTCGTCGTCGAGCTGCAGGTCTGTGCGGCCTCGATCGAGAGAGCCGCCGAGCACTGGTTCACCTCCGGCCGGGTGGTGGACGCCGTCGTCGCGAGCGCCGCGGTGCCGGGCCTGCTGCGTCCGGCGGTCGTGGACGGGGAGCACTACCTCGACGGCGGCATCGTGAACTCCATCCCGGTGGGGCGGGCGGTCGAGTGCGGGGCCGACCGGATCTTCGTGCTCCAGGTCGGTCGTGTCGACAGGCCGCTGCACCCGCCGCGCAAGCCGTGGGAGGTGGCCCGGGTCTCCTTCGAGATCGCGCGTCGGCATCGCTTCCACCGCGAGATGGCGGCGCTCCCCGAGCACGTCACGGCGCACGTGCTGCCCGGTGCCGGCTTCACGCCCAAGGACGACAGCCTGCTGTCCTACCGCGACTTCCGGAGCGTCGTACGTCGTATCGACGCGGCGTACCAGGCCTCGGCCGCCTACCTGGACACGTCGCTGTGAGCGGCCTGTTCCGGCGGTTGGTGCTCGCGCCGGTGCTGATCCTGCTCACCGTCGTGCTGCTGACGACCGTGCCGGTGTGGCTGCTGCTGGCGGCCGTGCTGTCGCCGATCGTGCCGGGCCGGCTGCGCCCGCTGCGGATCCTGTCCCTGCTGATGTTGCACCTCGTGCTCGAGAGCCTCATGCTCATCGAGCTGTTCGGGCTCTGGATCGCCTCGGGGTTCGGGATCCTCATCCGCCGGCCGTTCTTCGAGCGGATCCACTACGACATCGTGCAGACCTACCTGATCGTTTTCGTCCGCGAGGCCCGCCGGGTGCTGCGGCTGAAGATCCTCACCGAAGGGCCGGCGCCGGACGCCCACCCCGGGGCGCCGCTGCTGGTCTGCTCCCGGCACGCGGGACCGGGCGACTCGTTCATCTTGATGTACGCGCTCATGCACTGGTACGGCCGGGAGCCGCGGGTGGTCCTCAAGGACACCCTCGCCTGGGACCCCGCGATCGACGTGATCCTGAACCGGCTGCCCAGCCGGTTCGTCTCGCCCGGCCGGCCGGGCCAGGACCTGGAGCTGCAGGTCGGAGAGCTGGCCAGGAACCTCGACCACAACGACGCGTTCGTGATCTTCCCGGAGGGCGGCAACTTCACGCCGGGGCGGCGGCAGAAGGCCATCGACAAGCTGCGCCGGCTCGGCCTCGAGGCGATGGCCGTGCGGGCGGAGCGGATGGAGAACGTGCTGGCCCCGCGCCCGGGCGGGCTGCTCGCCGCGCTCGACGCCGCACCCGAGGCCGACGTGGTGCTGGTGGCGCACACCGGGCTCGACCACATGCTCACCGTCGGCGACGTGTGGCGCGAGATCCCCATGGACAAGCAGATCATCATGCGCTGGTGGCGGGTGCCGCGCGAGGAGATCCCGGAGGAGCGCGAGGCCCGGATCGACTGGCTGTTCACCTGGTGGGAGCAGATCGACGACTGGATCGACGAGCACCGCCCGGTGGACCTGCCCCCGCGGCACCACGCGATCGGTCGGCGTACCGGCTGATGGGTCTGATACGTGCGACGGCCCGGTCGTCCTCGCGGACGACCGGGCCGGTCGGGTGTCGGGAGCCGCTCAGTCCTTCTTGACGTCGATCGTCTCCGCCGGGTCGTCGGGCGTGGTCGCGGCGTGCGGCTCGGCCGCGGCGTCCGCAGCGGCGACGTCAGGGGACGCACCGCCCTGGTCGTTGCCGTCGGGGGTCTCCGCCTTGTGCGCACCGGCCGGCGCGGCGGGGGCCGGTGCCGGGGTCGGCGTGGACTCCCAGGTCGTGGTGGACGGCCGGTCGGACAGCTTCTTGGCGACGAACGCCACCGCCCCGCCCAGGCCGAGCATCAGCAGGAAGTTGCGGAACCGGTGCTTCTTCTTCTTCTTCTTGGGTGCCTCCACCTCGCCCTTGAGGGCGGCGACGGCGGCCTTGCCGCGCTTCTTGCTCTCGCCGCGGACATCCTCGGTCGCCTCACCGGCGGCCGCGATGGCAGCGGTGATCACCGGCAGCACCTCGGAGGTGAACTTGTCGCGGGCGTCGTGCACGGCGGGTGCGGCCTTCTCGCGGGCCTCGGTGAGCAGCGGCCCGGCCTTCTCCCGTGCGGTCCCTACGGCGCTCTCCACCTGGGGCGCGATCTTTTCGGCGAGCACGCTCGCCTTGTCGTTCGCGTGGTCAAGGAAGTTCTTCGACTTCTTCGGCATCTGTGCGGTTGCCCCTCTCGGTCTCACGGAACGCAGTGCCCGTTCTTGCCCCGATCATGCCCGAGGCGTTCGACGAGTCAAACCCCGGTGTGGCCGGCGCGGACACGGGCCGTCCCCGGCGGAGGCGCCGACTTGGCGAGCGTGGGAGGATCGGTGCCGGGTCGATGCGCTGTCGGCCCCGACACAGATCCTCCTGAGAAAGGCGCCTCGTGGCCGAGACGTACGCAACCTTGAAGACCAACCGCGGCGACATCGTCGTCCACCTGTTCCCGAACCATGCCCCCAAGACGGTGGAGAACTTCGTCGGGCTGGCCGAGGGCACCCGCGAGTACGTCGACCCGGAGTCGGGCGAGCGCACCACGGGCAGGTTCTACGACGGCCTCGGGTTCCACCGGATCATCCCGAACTTCATGATCCAGGGCGGCTGCCCGCTGGGCACCGGCACCGGTGGCCCGGGCTACACGTTCAAGGACGAGTTCCACCCCGAGCTGCAGTTCGACCGGCCCTACCTGCTCGCGATGGCCAACGCCGGCCCGGGCACCAACGGGTCCCAGTTCTTCATCACCACGGTGCCGACCGACTGGCTGAACAACCGGCACACGATCTTCGGCGAGGTCGAGGACGAGGCGAGCCGCAAGGTCGTCGACACCATCGGCAGCACCTCCACCGGCCCGGGCGACCGTCCGGTCGAGCCGGTGGTGATCGAGACCGTCCAGGTGGAGCAGCGCTGAGCACGTCCGGCCAGGACCCCGCCGGGCAGTCCGGAGCCGCCTCCCAGGCGCCGGTCTGCTACCGGCACACGGACCGGGAGACCCACATCCGGTGCCAGCGCTGCGACCGGCCGATCTGTCCGGACTGCATGCGCACGGCCGCGGTCGGGTTCCAGTGCCCGACCTGCGTCAGCGAGGGGACGAAGTCGACCCGGTCCGGGCGCACGGCGTACGGCGGGAAGCGGTCCGCCAACCCGGCGCTGACCTCCCAGGTGCTGATCGCGCTCAACGTGGCGGTGTTCCTGCTCATCCAGGTCACCGGTGGCAGCTCGAGCGCGTGGTTCTACCGGTTCGCGCTGCTGCCGTGGCGCGGCGTCGCGGTCGTCGACGGTCAGCCGCAGGTCTTCGAGGGTGTGGCCAACGGCGCGGTCTGGCAGCTGGTGACGTCGACGTTCACCCACGTCGACCTCTGGCACATCGGCTTCAACATGGTCGCGCTGTGGGTGCTCGGCCCGCAGCTCGAGGCGGTCCTGGGCCGCACCAGGTTCCTCGCCGTCTACTTCCTGTCCGGGCTGGCCGGCAGCGTGCTGGTGTACTGGCTCAGCGGGATCAGCACCCCGACGATCGGCGCGTCCGGTGCGCTGTTCGGCCTGATGGGTGCGCTGCTGGTCGTCGTCTACAAGGTGCACGGCGACGTGCGGTCGATCCTGATGTGGATCGGGCTGAACTTCGTCATCACGTTCCTGGCACCGTTCATCTCCTGGCAGGGCCACCTCGGTGGCTTCATCGGCGGGCTGCTCATCGCGGCGGCCTTCGTCTACGCGCCGAAGGCGAACCGTTCCCGGTGGCAGCTCGCCGCCGCCGTCGCCCTCGGCGTCCTGCTCGTGCTCGCGATCGCCGCGCGTACCGTCGTGCTGGTGTGAGGCGCCGGGGGCCTGGGGCAAATTCACTGGGTCCCCTGTGAATTGCCCCCTTCCCGGTGTGAACTCCCCACGGGAACGTGCAGATCTCCGGGGGAAGCGGGGCGGTGCCGGCGTTCAGGCCGCGCGCGTGAGGAGGCGCCGTACCCGCGCCGCCGTGGCGGCGCCCTGGTAGAGGTCGCCCCAGGTGATGCGGACCATGGACCAGCCGGTCAGCTCCCGGAGTAGGTCCTCGCGACGCTTCTCGCGGAAGACCGCGTCCTCCGGCTCCTCCCCGGGGCGACGAAGGCGCCCGTACTTCACCTTGCCGTCGAACTCGCCCAGCAGACGGTGCTCGGGCCACGCGAAGTCGGTGGTGCCGACCACGTGCCCGCGCTGGTCACGGACCTCGAACTGGAGCTCGGGCGCCGGCAGGTGGTGCAGGTAGCACAGGTAGCGGGTCCGGGACTCGCCCACGGACTCGGCCCGCCCGTCGGCCAGGCGCAGCGCCACCCGTAGCCGTCGGGAGCCGGGCCACTCCTCCATCAGGGCCGCCATCGACGCGAGCTCCTCGCGCGTGCAGCCGTGGTGCAGCACCGAGTCGAGGGTGACCAGGGCGGACTCGGTCGACGCGAGCAGTCCCGTCTCCAGCGCGGCGCGGGCCCGGGGTACGACGCGGACGCCGCCCAGCGGGACCGACTCCTGGGCCGCACACACGCCCTCGTGATGCACCACCCCGGCCTCCGTGCGGCCGGTGGCGCCGTCGAGCCGAGTGAGGTGGACCAGGTCGAGGTCCACGTCCCACAGCTCGAGGCCGTGCCGCTCGGCGGCGCTGACATGGCTGAGCACCACCCGGTCGCCCAGGCGGCTCGCCACCGCGTGGGCCAGCACCCGATGCCGTCCCCGGACGTCCGCCGCTGCCCACAGGTCGGGGAACGTGTACACGCCCTGGCGGATGCGGGTCCACTGCGCCGCACGGAGTGTGCGCCGGATCGCTTTGTCGTCGTACCCGCTCGCCAGCGCCTGCGGTCTCGTGAAGTAGCCGTGCGCCTCGGCCAGGATCCTCAGTCTGTCCACGTCGTCAGGCTGACCGACACCAGTGCTGTCCCGGCCGCCCGGCCCCGGTGCCTGGGGACGAGGGCGACCGGATCCGCGACTGGGGACGGCTCCGGGCGTGCAGGGGCCGGCACGTCGCGCGGCTCCCCGTGGCGAACTTCCGCTTCCCCAGGTGAGTTCACACCGGGAAGGGGTGGATTACCACGGTCCCGTGGTAATTGGGTCCCCGGTTTGGGGGGTGGCCAGTGGGGGAATACCCACGACGGTCGGGCGGCTATCCACACTGGGGACAACTCCTGTGGACAAATCCCATCGTTGTGATTCATGCACAGTCGTGTCCACAATCTGTGCAGAAGCGTGCCGCAAGGGCGCAAAACGGGCGTAAAAGAACGACGCCGGCCGTCGACGGATCGACGACCGGCGCCATGCAGCGTCCGGGCTTCAGGAGATCGGTGGCGTGGTCGGGTGCGACCCGCCGCCGGAAGTGGTGGGGCGCTACTCCCACTTGGTGGCGTAGACGAAGCCCACCGCCATGAAGCCGATGCCGACCACCAGGTTGTACTGGCCGAGGTTCTGCATCAGCGGGATCGCCAGGTCCTGGCCGGTCATGTAGTAGACGACGATCCAGATCAGCCCGATCAGGAAGCAGCCCAGCATCCCGACCACGACGCCGCGGCCGCGGCCGAGCGGGGTGTCCGGGTGCGCGGCGACGGCCAGGCCGAGGAACAGCAGCGAGAAGCCGATCAGGAAGTTCCAGCGCTCCAGCTCGCCCATCCAGGTCAGCTGCTGGCCGTCCTGCGCGACGTTGATGTAGATCACCATCCACGCGATGCCCAGCGCCGCGAGGACGGCGGCGACGACGGTGCGAGCCACCGAGACGGTGGGCTCGGGGGTGACGCCGCGCTGGGCACGGGGCTGGCGCTGGGACACGTCGGATCGCTCCTCGAGTTCGGGTGATGCGGCGGTACGCCGGTGCGTCTGACCGGACCGCGGCCGCTTGTTGCCTGGGCTAGCGTAGTCGCGACCAGGTCCACGCACGAAAGCACACCGCCCATGCCCTCCCCCGAGTCCGGCCACGCGGGTCCTGGCGACCCCGCGGAGGGCCCGAGGCTAGGCCTAGCGGGCTGGTCCGGCTCCGGGCCGCGGTCGCGGCACGGGGGCGCCAGCGCCGCGGCCGGTCCTGGCTGTGGCGCGGCGTCGCGCCGTTCGTCTTCGTGCTGGCCGGCACCCTGTTCGTCACCAGCTGGTTCAGCTCCGGCGGCACCGACCTGCGCGGCGGCCGCTACGACGACCTGCCCGGGCTGGCCGCGGCCGAGACCCGCCAGCTCGAGGAGCTCCGGGCCGAGCAGGAGGAGCTCGCCGCCGAGGTGGACGCGCTCACCGAGGAGCTGAGCGGCTCGATCGGTGCCCGTGAGGCGCAGGCCGAGGCGCGGCGCGCGGAAGGACCCGCCGGACTGCAGGCCGTGTCGGGCCCGGGCGTCACGATCACCCTCGACGACGCCCCCGACGCCGTTCAGGACTCGATCGTCGCACGCGAGGACGTCGACAACCTGGTCGTGCACCAGCAGGACATCCAGGCCGTGGTCAACGCGCTGTGGGACGGCGGCGCCGAGGCGATGACCATCCAGGGCCAGCGGGTCGTGTCCACCACCGGCATCCGCTGCGTCGGCAACTCGGTCGTGCTGCACGACGTGCCCTACGCCCCGCCGTACGTCATCCGCGCCGTCGGCCCCACCGACTCGATGCTCGACAGCATCAACGCCAGCCCCTTCATCGGCTTCTACCTCGAGGCGGTCGCCGCCTACCAGCTCGGCTGGGAGGTCGCCATCGAGCCCGGTCATCGAGATGCCGGCGTACGCCGGGTCGATCGAGCTCGACTACGCCCGCCCGGTCGGCGAGGACGACCCGCTCCCCGACGACCGCACCTGAGACCCGGCGGCTACTGCGGCGGCGGGACGATCGGCGACTCGGTGACGCTCGGCGACGGCGTCTCGGTGGGAGTCGGTGTCTCGGTGGGAGTCGGCTCCTCGGTCGGCGTCGGCTCCTCCTCCTCTTCGGGCTCGAACGTCGACACCGTGATCACGACGGTCGTGCCCTGCGGCTGACGGGTGGTCGCCTCGGGGCTCTGCCGCAGCACCTGGCCGGGCTCGGCCGGGGTGTCGGGGTCCTCCTCGACGTCGACCTGGAAGCCGGCGTCCTCCAGCCGCTGGGTGGCCTCGCCCTCCTGCAGGCCGACCACGCTCGGGACGCGGCGCGGGCCCGACGACCAGAAGATCCGCACCACGCTGCCGGCGGCGACGCTGGTCGCGGCCTCGGGGTTGGTGCGCAGCACGGTGTCGGCCGGTTCGTCGGACTGCTGGCGGACCAGGCGCGGCTCGAGCCCGGCATCGGAGATCTCCTGCGCGGCGTCGTCCTTGTCGTCACCGATCACCGACGGGACCACGACGTCGGGATCGCCGGACGAGACGGTGATGTCCACCTCCGACTCCGGCGCGACCAGCGACTGGGCCTCCGGGTCCTGGTCCATCACCAGGCCCTTGCGGAAGTCCGTGGACGCCTCCCGGTTGACCTCACCCAGGGCGAGGCCGGCGTCCTCGAGCCGCTGCTCGGCCTGGTCGCGGGTCATGTCGATCAGCGACGGCACCGAGCTCTCCTCCGCGGTCTGGCTGAACAGCACCGGACCGAACACCACGGCGCCGATCAGCAGCGCCAGGATCGCGAGGCCGGCGGCGAACAGCGGCCAGCGCTTCTTGCGCTCCTCGTCCTCCTCGTCGTCCTGGCCGGTGAAGATCGAGGTCTGCTCGTCCGCGCCCGCGGCGTACGCCGGAGCGGCGGCTGTCAGGGCGGGGGCGACGACCGGCTGGCCGGCGAGGTAGCGCTCGATGTCCGCGCGCATCGCAGCGGCGCTCTGGTAGCGCTCGTCGATCGGCTTGGCCAGCGCCTGCATCACGATCCGGTCGATCTCGGGCGGCAGGTCCGGGTCCAGCGACGACGGCGGCGCGGCCTGCTCGCGGACGTGCTGGTAGGCCACCGACACCGGGCTCTCGCCGACGAAGGGCGGCCGCCCGGTGAGCAGCTCGTAGAGCAGGCAGCCGGTGGAGTAGACGTCGCTGCGGGAGTCGACGGTCTCGCCGCGGGCCTGCTCCGGGGAGAGGTACTGCGCCGTGCCCACGACCGCGGCGGTCTGGGTCATCGTCGACGACGAGTCGGCGATCGCCCGGGCGATGCCGAAGTCCATCACCTTGACGTCGCCGGACGGGGTGAGCATCACGTTGGCGGGCTTGATGTCGCGGTGCACGATGCCGGCGCGGTGGCTGTAGTCGAGCGCGGACAGGACGCCGGAGGTGATCTCGAGCGCGCGCTCGGGCAGGATCTTGCGGCCCTCGCGGAGGATCTCGCGCAGCGTCCGGCCCGCGACGTACTCCATCACGATGTAGGGCTGCGGCACCCCCTGGCTGCCGATGCCGTGGGCCTCCGTCCCGACCTCCTCGCCGGTGTCGTAGACGGACACGATCGCGGGGTGGTTGAGCGAGGCCGCGGACTGCGCCTCGCGCCGGAACCTGGCCTGGAACGTCGGGTCGCTGGCGAGGTCGGTGCGCAGCCGCTTGATCGCGACCACCCGGCCGAGCCGGGTGTCGGTGCCCTTGCGGACCTCGGCCATCCCGCCGCGGCCGAGCATGCTCGCCGACCTCGTAGCGGCCGCCGATCACGGTCTTCCCGTCGGGTCCGTTGCTCACTGCCTCAGTCCTCGGTTCCTAGTCCTGCTTGCCGTTGCTCTGTCCGGGTGGCTCCTCGCCCTGGCCGGGCGGCTCCTCGGTCTCTCCCGGCGGCGTCTCGGTGGGCCCCGCTGGCGGCTCGGGCGGGGGCTTGTCGGCGACGAAGATGCGTCACCTCGTCGCCCTCCTGGAGCGTGCCGACCGGCACCACGTCGGTCACGGTGTCCTGCTCGACGCTGCCGTCGTTGTCGACCTTCTGCTCCTTGACCTTCAGGCCGAGCGCCTCGAGCCGCGCCTTCGCCTCGTCCTTGTGCATCCCGATGTAGTCCTCGGCGACCACCTCGACGCCGGCCGGCTCCTCGGGCGACGGGGCCTCGGAGGTCGGCTCCTCGGCGCTCGGACTCTCCCGCGTGGGCGTCTCCGCGGCTGCGCGGACTCGCTCGCGGTGTCGTCGTTGCCCGCCGGCGACGGGGTCCCGCCCTCGTCTCCGCGACCGAGCCACGCGATCAGCAGCACCAGCAGGAGTACGGCGAGCGCGGCCCCCGCCCACGGCAGCCAGGCCGGGCGGCGGGACGGGCCACCGGGCGGCGGTCGCGGGCTCGTCACGCGTGGGCGCGGCGGTCAGCACCCGGGTGCCGCCGTCGTCGGGGTCGGCCGCGGCGGCCACGGCCCCGGCGCCGACCGCGGTCGCGCCGGCGGCCGCGCGCACCGGCGCGCCGCGCAGGGCGGCGGCGAACGCGTCCATGGACTCGAACCGGTCGGCGGGGTTCTTCGACAGCGCGACGGCGACGATGTCCCGCAGGTGCTCCGGGACCGAGTCGGGCAGCGGTGGCGGCTCGTCGCGCAGGTGCGCGAGCGCGGTGGCGATCGGACTGTCGCCCTGGAACGGACGCGCGCCGGCCGAGGCACTCGTAGAGCACCACGCCGAGGGCGTAGACGTCGCTGGCGGCCGTGGAGGGCTTGCCCTCGGCCTGCTCCGGGGAGATGTACGCCGGGGTGCCGACCACCTGGCCGGTCTGGGTGATGCCGGCCGCGTCGGCGGCCCGCGCGATGCCGAAGTCGGTGATCTTCACCCGGCGGTCCGGGGTGACCAGCAGGTTGGCCGGCTTGATGTCGCGGTGCACGATGCCGAGGCGCGTGCGCGGCGGCCAGCGCGTCGGCGGCCTGGGCGCACAGGTCGGTGGCGGTCTCCGGCGGCATCGGCTCGCCGCCGCGCAGCAGCGCCGACAGCGGCTGGCCCGGCACCAGCTCCATCACCAGGTAGGGCCGCGGCCGGCCGGAACCGTCGTCGGCGGGGAACTCGCCGAAGTCGAAGACCGAGGCGACGCCGGGGTGGTGCAGGGCGGCCGCGTGCCGGGCCTCGCTCTCGAAGCGGCGACCGGAAGGACGGGTCGTCGGCGTACTCCGGCTTGAGGATCTTCACCGCGACCTCGCGAGCGAGCACCGTGTCGGTGGCGCGCCACACCACGCCCATGCCGCCGGTGGCGATCCGGGACTCCAGCCGGTAGCGCGGGTCGACCCCGCCAGTCTCTGACTCCGTCACCGGTTGATCACCGCCTCCATGACGGACTTGGCGATCGGGGCGGCGAGGCCGCCACCCGAGATCAGGTCGTCGGCGACGCCGGCGTCCTCGACCAGGACGGCCACCGCCACCTCGGGGTTGTCCGCCGGAGCGAACGAGACGAACCACGCGTAGTTGGCGGCCGGTCGGCCTGGCTCTGCGCCGTGCCGGTCTTGCCGGCGACCTTGATCCCGGGGATCGCGGCGGGGCCGGCGGTGCCGTTGTCGACGGTCTCCACCAGCATCTGGGTGAGGTCGCGCGCGACGGTCGAGCTGACGGCGTCGCGGAACGGCTCCGGGTTGGTCTTGTCGAGCACCGAGAGGTCCGGCGCGCGCACCTCGTCGACGAGGTAGGGCCGCATGACCGTGCCGCCGTTGCCGACGCCGGCGACCACCATCGCCATCTGCAGCGGGGTGGCCGCCACTTCGTACTGGCCGATGGCGGAGTACGCCGTGAGCGGGTCGTCGACGTCGGGCTCGGGGAACCGGCTCACCGCCTGGCGGGGCAGGTCCTCGAGGTAGGTGTCCCCGAAGCCGAACGCCTCGGCCTGCTCGCGCAGCGCGTCGTCGCCGAGCTGCATGCCGATCGCACCGAACGAGGTGTTGCACGACTGCGCCAGCGCCTGGGTGAGCGTGATCCGCCCGGTGCCGCAGACGCCGGTGGCGTAGTTGGGCAGGTCGTTGTCGGTCTGCGGCAGGTCGAGCACGTCGCCGCCCCGGACCAGGGAGTCGGGCTGGTACTGGCCGCTCTCCAGGGCGGCGGCCGCGGTGACGATCTTGAACGTCGAGCCGGGCGGCAGGATCTCCTGGGTGGCCCGGTTGGTCAGCGGGCGCTGCTCGTTGGCCAGCAGGCGCTTGCGGTTGTCGGAGACGGCGCCGAAGTCGTGCGAGGAGAGCACGTTGGGGTTGTACGTCGGGTTCGACACCATCGCCAGGATCTTGCCGGTGGAGGGCTCGAGGGCCACGACCGCGCCCTCGACGCCCCGACCGAGCCTGCGCAGCCCGGCGAAGGCTGCGTTCTGCGCGGCCGCGTCGACCGTCAGGGACACCGACCCGCCCTTGGGCTGGGTGTTGCCGATCATGTCGACGACCCGGTTGACGAACAGCCGCGGGTCGGCACCGGACAGGATCTCGTTCTGCGTCAGCTCCACGGCGTCGCGACCGTAGGTGTAGGAGTAGTAGCCGGTCAGGTGGGCGTACTTGAACGGCTGCCGGTAGACGCGCTGGTACTCGAACTGGTCGTCGACCGGCACGCTCTCGGCGACCGCCTGCCCGCCGGCCAGGATCGCGCCCCGCTCGCGGGAGTACTCCGCGTCGCGCACGCGCTTGTTGTCGTCGCGGGAGTTGAGGTCGCCGGCCTGCACGTACTGCAGGTAGGTGGAGTTCAGCAGCAGCGCCGACGAAGAGCAGCATGCAGACGATCGACATCGCGCGGATGGGCTTGTTCATCGCAGACTCACCACCTGCGTGGCGTCGTCACCGTCGTCGCCGTACTCGTCGGAGCTGAGCTCCGGCATCGGCCGGCGGGCCTGGTCGGAGATCCGCAGCAGCAGCCCGATCGATCACCCAGTTGGCGACCAGTGACGACCCGCCGTAGGACAGGAACGGGGTGGTCAGACCGGTGAGCGGGATCAGCTTGGTGACGCCGCCGATGACGACGAAGACCTGCAGCGCGAACACGACGCCGAGACCGGTGGCGATCAGCTTGCCGAACGCGTCGCGGGCACACCAGCGCGGTGCGCAGCGAGCGCTCGACGATGAGTCCGTAGAGCACGATCAGCGCCATCACGCCGGTGAGCCCGAGCTCCTCGCCGATCGAGGCGACGATGAAGTCGGAGTAGGAGAACGGGATCAGGGTCGGGTCGCCCTGGCCGAGCCCGCGGCCGACCAGCCCGCCCCAGGCCATGCCGTACATGCCCTGCACGATCTGGTAGCCGTTGGCGTCGGGGTCGAACGGGTCGGTCCACGCGAGCACGCGGGCCTGCACGTGGCTGAACAGCAGGTAGCCGGCGTAGGCGCCCAGCGCGAACAGGGACGCTGCCGACGACCAGCCAGCCCGGCCGTTCGGTCGCGACGTAGAGCATCACCAGGAACAGCCCGAAGAACAGCAGCGACGAGCCGAGGTCGCGCTGGAAGACCAGGACGCCGAGGCTGATCAGCCACATCACCAGGATCGGGCCGAGGTCGCGGCCGCGGGGCAGGTCGATGCCGAGCAACCGGCGGCCGGCGAGGGCGAGCGCGTCGCGGTGCAGCACGAGGTAGCCGGCGAAGAACACCACCAGGCAGACCTTGGCGATCTCGCCGGGCTGGAAGCTCAGCGGCCCGAGCCGGATCCAGATCCGGGCGCCGTTGATGGTGGTGCCGAGCACCGGCAGCAGCGGCATCACCAGCAGCGCGATCGCGGCCAGCCCGGAGGTGTAGGTGAACGCCTGCAGCCTGCGGTGGTCGCGCAGCACCGCGAGCACGGTCACGAACAGCACCACGCCCAGCGTCATCCAGATCAGCTGGTCGCGGGCGAACGTGTTGGCGTCGCTGTCGGCGGCCAGGTTGGCCAGGTCGATCCGGTAGATGATCGCGAGCCCGAGGCCGTTGAGCGCGGCCACGATGGGCAGCAGGACCGGGTCGGCGTACGGCGCCAGCAGGCGTACGGCGATGTGGCCGACCACGCAGAGCGCGGTCAGCCAGCCGCCGTAGCCGATGATGTCGACCGGGATCTCCCCGTCGACGCCCAGCCCGACCGCGGCGTAGGCACCGACACCGACCAGCAGGCTGAGCACGAGCAGGAACAGCTCGGCACCGCGCCGGCGCCGGTGGGTGAAGCCCAGGGGCAGTGCGTTGAGCGGGTTCAGGGTGCTCATGGCGTCGCCTCCGCGGCCGGCGACCCGGCCGGGCTGGCGCCGTCGGACGCCTCGATGCAGTCGGGCGGGGCGATCGTGGGGGAAGGACTCGGGCTGGGCTCGGGCGACGACTGCCCGTCCTGGTCCTGCCGGTCTCGGTCCTGGTTGCCCTGACCGTCGCGGCCCTGACCCGACTGCTGGCCCGATTGCTGGCCCGACTGCTGGCCGGAGGGCTCGTCGGAGGCCTCGTCCGACGGTGTCGGCTCGGGCTCCGGCGGAGGGCAGACCCGCGCCAGCTCGGTGATGTTGGCGACGATCTCCTCGGCCTCGTCCATGCTCTCCGCCGCGATCCCGTCGCGGACCTGCGCCGCGCGGGCCTGCGGCAGCGACTGGATGGTGATGTCGCTGGTGCGCCAGACCCGGTTGAGGTCGAGGCCGGGCAGGTCGGACTGGATGCCTCGGTAGATCGCGACCCGGTCGTCGGCGATCGCGACGTAGTACTGCCGCTGCGACCAGTTGTAGGCCAGCACGGCCCCGGCGACCACCAGGCCGAGGAGTACGACGAGGGCCAGCACGCGGCGGAACCAGGTGAAGCGGCGCGGGGGGCGCGGCGCGTAGCGCAGCGCCTCGGGGTCGAGTGGCTTGCCGTCACCGGAGCCGTCCGGGCCGCCGTCCACGGGCTCCATCTCTCCGGTGTCGCCGCTGCGGTGCCCGCGGAAGAAGCTCTTCGCACCGCCGGGCGTCTTGCGCGGCTGCTCGGCCGCCGCGCCCACCAGCATCGGACCGGTGGTCAGTGCCGCGGACGTCTCGGCGTCCGGTGCGGCGGCGTCGCCGTCGACCACGTCGGCGACGACGACGGTGATGTTGTCGGTGCTGCCGGCGTCGAGCGAGGCGCGGACCAGCTCGACGACGGCGTAGTCGATCGTGCCCGTGCTGAGGATGTCGGTCAGCCGGTCGGAGTCGAGGACGCCGGAGCAGCCGTCGCTGCAGAGCAGGATCCGGTCACCCGGGGCGAGGTCGACGTCGAAGAGGTCCGGCTCGGTGTCGTGCACGCCGTCGACCGCCCGCAGGATGAGGTTGCGGTGCGGGTGCGTGCGTGACTCCTCCTCGGTGATCCGGCCCTCGTCGATCAGGCTCTGCACGAAGGTGTGGTCCTTGGTGAGCTGGCTGAGCACGCCGTCGCGCAGGAGGTAGCCGCGGCTGTCGCCGACGTGGCCGACGGTGAGCCGGTTGCCGTCGAAGAGCGCGGCGGTGACCGTGGTCGAGGTGCCGTCGAGCTCGGGGTCGTGCTCGACGAGCTCGGCGAGCCGGTCGTGGGTGCGGTGGATGGCACCGGCCAGCGCCTCGTGGGTGTCCTCGGGCGCGGGCGCGTCGAGGCGGCGGAGGATCTGCACCGCGGTACTGCTGGCGATGTCGCCGCGGGCGGCGCCGCCGACGCCGTCGGCGATCACCAGCAGGTGCGGGCTGGCGAACCCGGAGTCCTGGTTGTCCTTGCGGACCCGGCCCACGTCGGAGAGGGCGGCGTAGCGCAGGGCCAGCCGGCCCCGGGGCGAGGAGTCGATGTCAGTCATCAGCGGCGGCGCCTACTTGCGGAGCTCGAGCGTCGTCTTGCCGATCCGGACCTGGGTGCCGAGCTGAAGCGTCGTGGGCTGGGTCAGTCGTGAGGCGCCGATGTAGGTGCCGTTGGTCGAGCCGAGGTCCTCGACGAACCACTGGTCCCCGGACGCGGCGATCCGCGCGTGCCGGGTGGAGACGTAGTCGTCGTCGAGCCGGATCGCCGCGTCGCTCCCGCGCCCGATGAGCAACGGGGCCAGGTCGAGCGAGATGGTCTCGCCGGCATTGGCCCCCTCGGTGATCGCGACGTGGGTCGGCGCCCCACGCGGCCGCTTGCTGGGTCTGGCCTTGGCCTGGCTGGCGGGCCTGCTTGTCGGCCCGGCGGTCGGCTCGCGGCGTGGACTCGATGCGGGCGCCGAACATGTCGGAGCGGACCACCGAGATCGCGGACAGCACGAAGATCCACAGGATCGCCAGGTAGGCGAACCGGATCAGCATCAACGTCAGCTCAGACACCGTGACCTCCCGGCCCAGCGTCGTCGTGGGCGGACGTGACGTAGCGGATGGTCATCGTGGTGTTGCCGATCTTGACGGTGCCGCCGTCGTCGAGGCTGGCCTGCGCGACCTTGCTGCCCGTTGACGAGCATGCCGTTGGTGGAGCCGAGGTCGAGCACGCTGACCTGCGGACGACCCGAGGCCGGGTCGCCGGCGAAGATCCGGATCTCGGCGTGCCGGCGCGAGACGCCCGGGTCGTTGATCCGCAGGTCGGCCTCGGTGCCGCGACCGATCACGATGCCCGGCGGGTCGAGCGGGTGCTTCATCCCGTTGACCTCGAGGATCACGCTGGCCCGGCGTACGGCGGTGTCGGTCACGGCCGACTCCGACGACGGGGTCACCGACGCCAGCGCCGAGCTGCGCACGCGGAAGCGACCGGTGGAGAGGTCGTCCTTCTCGTCGAAGGCGATGCTCACCGGCCCGGTGAAGACGTAGGACTGCTCGTGGGCGTGCTCGCGGAGCATCTCGACCAGCTCGTCGGACAGTGTCGAGGAGTACGGCGCCAGGCGGTCGTAGTCCTGCGGGGACAGCTCGACGTGGAACTGGTTGGGCACCAGCCGCCGGTTGCGGGACAGGATCTGCGCCGAGTTGTCGACCTCGCGCTGCAGGGCGGCCGCGACCTCGACCGGCTGGACCGCGCTGCGGAAGGCCTTGGCGAACGCGCCCGACACCATCTGCTCGAGTCGGTTCTCGAAGCGCTGCAGGATGCCCATCCGCCACCTCCTCGTGCGCTCGTCGACAACGGGTCCTGGTCGGGTCCGCAACTATGTGTACCCGGCTCCGGTGCGGCGAACCGGTCGACCCCGGCAGCGGAGCATGACACAGGTCACCATCGTCGCGGGCGTGTGCGGGTACGGCTTGCCTGCATCGTATCGGGCAGCACCGAGCCGTCCCGTCGCCGGCGCCGCGACCCCTTCCACGGCCGTGTTTTGCGGGCGTCGACCGTTTTGGTGGCCGCTGAGCCGTTGGGCTACCCTGAGCAGGCTTCACGCGCGAGTGGCGGAATAGGCAGACGCGCACGGTTCAGGTCCGTGTGTCCGAAAGGACGTGGGGGTTCAACTCCCCCCTCGCGCACGTGAACGAAAGGCCCCGGACGATGTCCGGGGCCTTCGTCATTTGGTGGGTGTCGAGGGTGGTCTCGACTGGTCTCAGGCGACGACGCCGAAGCCTCCGGTCCAGGAGACCTTCTCGCCGACGGCGAGCGTGAGCTGCAGGAAGCCGAGGGCCTCGAGCTCACGGGCCCGGCGCAGCGAGCCGGCGTCGACGGCCTTGAGCCCGCCGGCGGAGACGACTCCGGCCAGCAGCGACTTCGCGTCGGCGTCGTCACCGGCGATCAGCACGGTGGTGGGGACCGGGCCGACGCTGCCCGACACCAGGGTGCCGGCGAACGTGGTGTTGAAGGCCTTGAGGACGCGCGACTGCGGGAGCGCGGCGGCGATCTCGGCGGCGGCCGAGCCGTCCGCGGGGACGGTCAGGGAGTCGAAGGTCTCGAAGTCCAACGGGTTGGTGATGTCGACGACGACCTTGCCGGCGAGCTGGTCGCCGCGCTCGGCGATGACGTCGGACACGGCCGGGTACGGCACGGCCAGTACGACGATGTCGCCGGTGACCGGGCGGGCCACGTCGGAGGTGCTCAGCACCTCGACGGTGTTGCCGCCCTTGGTGACGATGCCGGCGATGGCCTGGCCCATGTTCCCGCTGCCGATGATGCTCACGTGCGACATATCTGAACTCCTCTGGAAGATTGTGGCTACAACAAACAGTCTCTCCCAGGACACTTGAAACGTCAACAGTTCGGGGAGTGGCCTGCGTCACGCCCGGGTCCTCTGGAGGACGCGGGAAGTCGGGCATGACCTTTGCGGAACTGGGTCGTTGAGCACGCGAAGGCCCAGGAGGCCGGGCGGAGGGTCCCGGTGGACGGCGTGGGTCCGGCGGCCTTCTGAAGGACCCAGCAGGAGCACGACATGACTCGATCCGCACTGCGGGTCGGCGCGGCCGCGGCCGCCGTCACCATCACGGTCGTCGGCATGGCACCCGCCTTCGCGGCGCCGCTGGCGACGGCCGAGGCCACCGCCGTCAGCGGTTCGATCGCCGGCAACCGCACCGACTCGGGACTGGTCAGCGCGGTCGACGACGGGACGGGGGAGCAGCGCACCGGTGCGGCCAGCCCGCCGGTCGGGGTGCTCGGCAACCAGCAGCTCCTCAACATCGGCGTGCTCGCCCAGGAGGCGACCGCCCGGGTGACCGAAGGCGCCGGCTCCTCCGCCGCCTGTGCCGGCATCGCCGGCAACGGCGGTTCCGTGGCCCAGGTCGGCAGCTCCCGCTGCCTCACCCCCGGTGCGCCGGTCGGCGTCTCCGTGGCGAACCTCGACCTCACCGGCTCGGTGCTGGTCGACCCCACCTCCGCACTCGAGCCGCTGTCCGCGCTGCAGCCCGTCGTGGACCAGGTCGTCGGACCCGTGACCAACGCGGTCAGCGCCGGGCTTGCGCCGCTCGGCGAGACCGGGCTGGCCGGCTCGCTCGGAGCGGTCGAGGCGCGCTGCACGGCCACGCCCGGGGCAGCGGAGGGCACCGCGACGATCACCGACGGACGACTGACGCTCTCGCTCGCCAGCACGCAGGTGGACGTGCTCGACCTCCCGGTCGACCCGCCGCCGAACACCGAGCTGCTGGTGGACCTCGACACCGTCGCCACCACCGTGCTCGCCGGAGTGCGGAAGAACCTCGACACCGCGCTGGACGGCAACCTCGCGCCGCTGAACGCCGCCATCGACCCGGTGCAGCAGGAGATCGTCGACAACGTGGTCGCCCAGGTGGCTCCGCAGCTGGCCCCGCTCAACGACAACGTCCTGCGGGTCGTGCTCAACAAGCAGACCCGCACCGCCGACAGCATCCAGGTCACCGCGCTCAGCCTCGAGGTGCTGCCCGCGGCCCGGCAGTTCACCGGCTTCCCGCTGGGCACGGCCGAGATCGGCCGCGTGAGCTGCGGCCCCAACGGCCAGGCGGTCGAGCAGGCCGCGCCGCCGGCCACGGTGCAGAGGCCCCGGCCGCAGCCCAAGCTGCCGAAGATGCCCACGGTCGTCGCCTCCGGCGTCGCCGGCGAGGAGCAGGCCTGGTACGACGGTCTGGCCGCACCCGCCGGGCTCGTCCTGCTCGCCACGACCGCCGGCCTGCTCGGCTACCGACGGAGCACCGGCACGTGAGCTCACCGGTGAGCCCAACCGCGAGCCCAAACCGGAGCACGGCGGACGCGTTCAGTCCACGGCTGCTCGTCCTCGCGATCGCGCTCACCGTCGGCGTGCTGATGTTCCTTCGCGGGTCCGACGACCACGCGACCGGCGCCAGCGTGCAGCCCGCCCAGCCGGTGCGGCTGGTGGTGCCCGCGCTCGACCTGCGGTCGCGGGTCGTCCCGATCGAGGTGGACACCTCCGGCGTGCTCTACCCGCCCGACGACGTCGAGGTCACCGGCTGGTGGAAGCGCAGCGCCGAGCCCGGCGCCCATCGCGGCCAGACCGTGCTCACCGGCCACACCGTCAGCACCGGCGGCGGAGTGATGGACCGTCTCCACGAGCTCGACCCCGGCGACCGGGTGCGCGTGCGGACCCCGAAGGGCGTGGTCCGCTACGAGACCACCAGGGTCCGCACCTACTCGCGGGCGGAGCTGGCCGACCACGCGCGCCGGCTCTTCGGCCAGAAACGGGCCGCCCGGCTCGTGCTGATCACGTGCACGGACTGGGACGGCGCGCACTACCAGAGCAACACGGTGGCCTTCGCGCGCCCCGTCCACCCTTGACAGGGCCACCACCCTCCAGATAGACCGATGGTTGGCCTGATTTGGACCGAAGGTCTACCCGCGTCGGAACTCGGAGATCCAGATGCAAACCCTCGACCTCGTCGTCATCGTCGCCTACCTCGTCGGGTCCGCCTGGCTCGGCCTGCGGCTCTCGGGCAAGCAACGCGACCTGAAGGGGTACTTCCTCGGCAACCGCGATCTGCCCTGGTGGGCGGTGTGCTTCTCGGTGGTGGCGACCGAGACCAGCGCGCTCACCGTGATCAGCGTGCCGACGGTGGCCTACCTCGGCACGATGACCTTCCTCCAGGTCGCGCTGGGGTACCTCCTCGGCCGGGTGGTGGTGGCGTTCGTGCTGCTGCCGCGCTACTACCGCGGTGAGATGACGACGGCGTACGCCTATCTCGGGCTGCGTTTCGGCCGCGGCATGCAGGGCACCGCGTCGGTCGCGTTCCTGTTCACCCGGTTGCTGGCGGACGGCGTCCGGCTGTTCGCGGCCGCCATCCCGATGAAGGTCATCCTCGACGGCTTCGGCATCGAGCTGTCCTTCTTCACGATCATCGCCGCGATGGGCCTGGTCACGGTCGCGTACACCTTCATCGGCGGCATCCGGGCGGTGGTCTGGGTCGACGTGATGCAGATGGGCGTGTACGTCGCGGGCGGCGTGATCGCGCTGGTGTACCTGGCCACCAGCCTCGACGTGAACTTCCTGTCGGCCGCGTCCGATGCCGGCAAGACGCAGATCCTGGACTTCAGCTCGGACCCGATCTCCGCGCCGTACGCCTTCGTCACCGCGGTCATCGGCGGCGCGCTGCTGTCAACGGCGTCCCACGGCGCCGACCAGATCATCGTGCAGCGGCTGCTGACCTGCCGCACGCTGCAGGACGCCCAGAAGGCCGTGATCGCCAGCGCGGTCGTCGTGTTCGCTCAGTTCGCGCTCTTCCTCGTCGTCGGGCTGGGACTGTGGGCCTACTACGAGGGCGCGGCCCCGGAGGACCTCGGCCTGCAGACCGGCGACCAGATCTTCCCGACGTTCATCGTCGACGTGCTGCCGGCCGGCGTCTCCGGCCTGCTGCTCGCCGGGATCATGGCGGCCGCGATGAGCACGCTGTCGTCGTCGCTCTCCGCGCTGTCGTCCTCGACGATGGCCGACCTCTACGAGAAGTTCGCGCGCCGTTCGCTCTCCGACGCGGAGGGCCTGCGGATGGGCCGGATCTTCACGCTGGGCTGGGGCCTGGTGTTCATCGGCTCGGCGGCGCTCTTCACCGGCACCGACAACCCCGTCGTCGAGCTCGGGTTGAGTGTCGCCGGTATCACGTACGGAGGTCTGCTGGGCTCGTTCTTCCTCGGCCTCTGGGTGCGCAAGGCCCGGCAGCTCGACGCGGTGATCGGGTTCGCCATCGCCGTGGCCGTGATGGCCTACCTGTTCCTCTTCGAGCGCGAGCTCGTGGGCTTCACCTGGTACACCGCGATCGGCGTGGTGATCACCCTGGCGGTGGGCTGGCTGCTGTCTCGCCGGCACTCCGCGGACTCGCCGCTGGCGGACCGCAGCGCCGACGAGGAGACACGTCTCGGGGCAGGCCGCGCGGCCGAGTGAGCCGGCCGCGCGGCCGGCGGGTCAGACCGGGCGCGCCGGCCGCTCGTAGATGATCTCGAGGCCGTCCTCGTCGTCCCACTGCTCGCCCACCTGCGCGAAGCCGAACGGACGCAACGTCGCCAGGGAGGCGACGTTGTCGGGGCTGATGCTCGCCCGGACCGTGCGGACGGCCGGGTCCCCCGCGGCCCACCGGAGGGCGGCGGCCAGCAGCCGGCGGGCGTGCCCGCGGCGACGCAGCTCGGTGTCGACGCTGTAGGCCACCTCCACCATGCCGTCGTCGTCGGGCGGACCGTGGAAGCCGACGTGGCCGACGGGCACCCCGTCGACCAGCGCGACCCGCGCCACCCAGTCGGCCGCATCCGGGTCCGCGAGCAGCTGGTCGTGTCGGATCCGCCACAGCCAGTTCTGGGTCAGGAAGTACGGCGTGAGGGGCACGCCGGCCAGCGCCGACGCGCGCTCGAGATCGTCCTCGAGGAGCGCGGCCATCGTCGCGACGTCGAGACGCACGAGCACGACGCCGTCGCCCTCGGGCTCGCGGGCACCGCTCATGGCCGGGCGCCGGTGACCTGGAGCGCCGGGTTTTCGTAGGTCTCCGGGGTGTCGAGGAGCTCGAAGCGGTCGAGCGGCCAGACCACGCCCCAGACCTTCCCGACGACCGCGCTCTCCGGGACCGCGCCACCGCCGGGCAGGTCCTGGTGGAACCGCGAGTCCTCGCTGTCGGGCCGGTTGTCTCCCATCACCCAGATGCGCCCCTCGGGGACCTCGACGTCGAAGCGCCGCTCCGACGGCTTCGCGTCGCCGGCGAGGTAGTCCTCCTCATCGAGCGGCACCCCGTTGACCCGCACGCGGCCCTGCTTGTCGCAGCACCTGACCCGGTCGCCGCCGACGGCGACCACGCGCTTCACGAGGTGTCCCCCGGTCGGGTACAGACCGACCCGGGCCAGCAGCCTCTGGACCGCCGTCGGCTCTGTGATGGTGGGGCCGAGCCAGCGGTCCCCCGGGTCGGCGAACACGACGACGTCGCCGCGCTCGACCTGCCCGTCGCCCCAGTAGGACACCTTCTGCACCAGGATCCGGTCGTCGTTGGTGAGCAGCGGACGCATCGATCCGGACGGCACGAAGAACATCTGCATGAAGAACGTCTTGACCACGGCCGAGACAACGAGCGCGACCACGAGCAGCAGAACGGTCTCGAGCCAGAGCGGCACGGACCGGCGTCGCTTCGGCTCGGCCGCCTCCCCGTTGGTCATGACGCCGACCCTATGTGATGCCCGGCTGCCGCACGCCTGCTTCCCGGGGCCCTGCGCGGTCGCCGACGACGGCGTACCGGCTTGTCTCGCGGACGCGACCCTTGACGGCTCTCTTTACAAAATCTATGGTCTTGTAAACCACGACGTTCGGAGGCGAGATGGCCGGCAACGCGACCGTTCCCGAGGGCTCCACCACACAGTGGAAGGACGAGAAGAGGTACCTGTGGCTGCTCGGCCTCGTGGTGCCCTCCCTCGCCTTCCTCGCCTGGGGACTCGTGGCGCTGACCGGGTGGAGCGGGTTCTGGTACCTCGGCCCGATCGTGGTCTTCGTCGTCGTGCCGGCCGTCGACCTGCTCGCCGGCCTCGACCGCAGCAACCCGCCGGACGACGTGATCGAGGCGCTGGAGAACGACAGGTACTACCGCTGGATCACCTACCTGTTCCTGCCGATCCAGTACGCCGCCCTGGTGTGGGCCTGCTGGATGTTCACGCAGAGCACGCTGAGCACGGTCGACAAGGTCGGTCTGGCGATGACCGTCGGCACGATCGCCGGCATCGGCATCAACACCGCGCACGAGCTCGGTCACAAGAAGGAGTCGCACGAGCGCTGGCTGGCCAAGGTCGCGCTGGCCCAGAGCTTCTACGGGCACTTCTACATCGAGCACAACCGCGGTCACCACGTCCGGGTGGCGACCCCGGAGGACCCGGCCAGCAGCCGGGTCGGGGAGACGTTCTACGCGTTCTGGCCGCGGACGGTGGTCGGGTCGGTGCGCTCTGCGTGGGGCCTGGAGAGGCGCCGGATCACCCGCCGGCGCAGGCACCCGTTCACCATCGGCAACGACGTGCTGAACGCGTGGCTGATGTCGGCCGTGCTGTGGGGCGCGCTGGTCGCGGCCTTCGGCGTCGGGATCCTGCCGTTCCTGGTGATCCAGGCGGTCATCGGCTTCTCGCTGCTGGAGGTCGTCAACTACCTCGAGCACTACGGGATGCTGCGCCAGCGCACCGGGCCCGACAAGACCGGGCGCTACGAACGGGTCGACCCCAGCCATTCCTGGAACAGCAACAACATCGCGACCAACGTGCTGCTCTACCACCTGCAACGGCACAGCGACCACCACGCGAACCCCACCCGGCGCTACCAGACGCTGCGCGACTTCGAGGAGTCGCCGGTGCTGCCGACCGGGTACGCCGGGCTGATCATCCTGGCGCTGGTCCCGCCGCTGTGGTTCCGGGTGATGGACAAGCGGGTGCTCGCGCACTTCGGCGGCGACATCACCCGCGCGAACATCCAGCCGTCGAAGCGGGCCAGGGTGCTGGCGCGGTACGCCGGGTCGTCCGCGCCCGGCCCGCGAGGCGGCCGCCTAGTGGCGCGGTGGCTCTGCCCCGGCTGCGCCTACGTGTTCGACGAGGCGGTCGGCGACGAGCGCGAGGGCTTCCCGGCCGGGACCGCCTGGTCCGACGTACCCGACGACTGGTGCTGCCCCGACTGCGGGGTGCGGGAGAAGGTCGACTTCGAGCCCGCTCCGTAGTCTGGCCGCATGACACTGACGGCCACGGGAGTGCGCGAGCGGCTGCTCTCCAGCGCCGCCGACATCACCTGCGAGTCGGGGTGGTCGGCGGTGACGATGGGCAAGGTGGCCGCCCGGGCCGGGGTCAGCCGGCAGACCGTCTACAACGAGCTCGGCAGCAAGCCGGCGCTCGGGCAGGCGATGGTGCTGCGTGAGCTGGAGCGGTTCCTCGCCATCGTCGAACGAGAGCTGGACAGCCACGACGACCTGGTCGCCGCGATTCGGTCGGCGGCCGAGCAGATCCTGTTGATGGCCGGCGACAACCCGCTGCTGCACGCCCTGCTGGCCTCGGCGCACAGCGTGTCGCGCGGCAACGAGGCGGCCTCCAGCACCGACCTGCTGCCGTTCCTCACCACCGACGCGCAGCCGTTGATCGAGGCGGCAACCGCGGTGATCGACGAACGGGTGAGCCGGTTCCCCGAGCTCGACCTGGAGCCCCACCAGCGCGCCGTCGCCATCGACTCGATCGTGCGCCTGGTGCTCAGCCACGTGATGCAGCCCGGCGCCGCGCCCGCCGAGACCGCCGACGACCTGGCCTGGATCGTGGCCCGCGTCCTGCACCGCGCCTGACGCGCCCCGATACGACGCGACGGATTTGTCGTGAACGGGCCCGTGAAACAGCAAGTCCGTCGCGTCGTATCGGGAGGTGGGTCAGCCGGGGCCGGGCTCGCCCATGTCGGGCATCCCCTCGACCTTCGGGCCGCTCGCCGTCTCGTCGCCGGAGTCGTCGTCCTCGGTCTCGGACGGGTCCTTCGCCAGCGGGTTGTCGTCGGTCGGCTGCAGGTCCTCCGGCAGGTCCTCGTCGGGGATCAGGCCCACCTCGGGGGTGTCGCTCTCGTTGCTCGACTCGCTCATGACGGCGTCGTACCCCGATTCGTCTGCGGTCATCCCGCGTGAAACACCCCATAGACCGCAGACGAATCGTTGTTGCGGGGTCACATCTGCGGCATCAGCACCGCGTCGATGAGGTACACCGTGGCGTTGGCGGTCTGCACGCCGCCGCAGATCACGCTGGCGTCGTTGACCTTGAGGTCGTCGCCGGAGCCGGTGACCTCGACGTCGCCGCCCTGGACGGTCGTCTGCGTGGAGTCGGCGATCTCGTCGGGGGAGATCTGGCCGGGCACCACGTGGTAGGTCAGGATGCTGCTCAGCAGGTCGGCGTTCTTCGGCTGCGCGAGCGACGCGACGGTCTTCTTCGGCAGCGCGGCGAAGGCGTCGTCGACCGGGGCGAAGACGGTGAACTCGTCACCGTTGAGCGTGTCGACCAGGTCGACCTTCGGGTTCAGCTGACCCGAGACAGCGGCGGTCAGCGTCTTGAGCAGCGGGTTGTTGCTGGCGGCGACGGCGACCGGGTCGGCGGCCATGCCCTCGACCGAGCCGGCACCGTCCGGGACCTGCTCCGCGTAGCCCTCGCAGCCGGGGCCGACCAGGGTGGCCGCCGGGTCCATCGCGCTCGGACTCCGTCCATCGGGGTCTCCTCCTCCGTGGGCGTCTGGGAGGCGGTGTCCCCGGACGCAGCGTCGGCGGCGGGCTCGTCACTGCCGCAGGCGGCGGTCAGGGCGAGGGCGGACACGACGGCGACCGTCGCGGCGAACTTCTTCATGGTGCGCATCGTGGTGCGTCCCTTCGGGGTGGTGTGTGGATTTCCCTTGCTGTGTTGGCGTTCGGAGCCCGACGTCGCTCGGATGGGTGGCCGCGCAGATTGATCGAGCCCGTCACACGACCGTGACGTCGACGCTGTGCCAGCCGGTCGACCCGTCGGGCGCGATGGGCGCCCGCTCGGAGGTCTGCGTGTAGCCGGACCGGTCCGTCGCGCGGACCTCGAGCTTGTGCACGCCCACGGGGGCGTCCCAGCGGTAGACCCACTGGCGCCAGGTGTTCACGTTGTCCTCGTCGGCGAGCTCCGCCTCGCTGCCACGGCCCGCCGTCGACGCGGACCTCGACCCGCTCGATGCCACGGTCCTGCGACCAGGCCACTCCGGCGATCGGCGTACGACCGGCTCGCACCCTGGCGAAGGAGCGGGGTACGTCGATGCGGGACGACGTCTTGATCGGGGCCTGCGCGGCGTAGCCACGGGTCGTCCAGTAGGCCTGGAAGTCCGCGAACCGGGTCACCTCGAGGTCGACCAGCCACTTGGTGGCCGACACGTAGCCGTACAGGCCGGGCGTCACCATCCGGGCCGGGAAGCCGTGCTCGAGCGGCAGCGGCTCGCCGTTCATCGCGATCGCGACGAGCGCGTTGCGCTCCGCGTCCTGCAGCACCTGCAGCGGCGTGCCCACGGTGAAGTCGTCGGCGCTGGTGGACTTCACGGCGTCGGCGCCCGCCTGCACGCCGGCCTCGCGAAGCAGGTCGCGCATCGGTACGCCGATCCAGGAGGCGTTGCCGACGTACTCGCCGCCGACCTCGTTGGACACGCAGGTCAGGGTGATCCGCTCCTCGACCAGCCGCCGGCTCAGCAGGTCCTCGAAGGTGAGCTCGAGCTCCCGGTCGACCATGCCGTGGATGCGCAGGGTCCAGCCGTCGATCGGCACGTCGGGGACGCGCAGCGCGGTGTCGACCCGGTAGAAGTCCCGGTTGCTCGTGAGGTACGGCGTGATGCCCGGGACGCCGAGACTCGCTCCCGGTGGCACGCGGGGTGCCGGCACGGTCGGCCGGGGCACGGTCAGGCCGGCCCGGGCCGCGGCCGCGGCCGAACTTCCAAGGCGTTGCGCCGCCACGCCCCCGGCGGCCGCGACCGCGCCGACCGCCGCGGCCGCCCTCAGGAACGCACGGCGGTCGAACGCGACCGGCAGCTCGTCGCCGCGGTCGGGCGGCGTCTCCCGGCCGGACCTGCGCAGCGCTTGCAGCAGCACGGTCAGCGAGACGAGCCCGACCAGGAGCAGGGCGAGCGCCGGCAGCAACCGGGCGAGCGGACCGGCGGTGGCGGCCCTGTCGGTGAGCGCGGCCGCGGTGGCCACCCCGGTCAGCGCAACGAAGGCGGCGGCGGCCAGGCGCGGGCGTCGTACGCCGACCGCCCCGGCCGCGAGCGCGAGCACGACCACGGTCCCGACCACGCCGCCGATCAGCACGGCCTTGTCAGCGGTCCCGAACGTGGCGATCGCCCACTCCTTGACCGGCCGTGGCGCGGCATCGACCGCGCGGTTGGCGACGGCCAACAGTGGTGAGGTGACCCCGTCGAGAGCGACGGAGACTGTCTCGGCCGCCGCCACGCCCGCGGCTCCCGCGAGGAGTCCGGCGCCGGCGCCGGCCAGCGCGAGTCGGGTCCCCCTGGTCGTGTTGTCGCTGTGCCGCGGGCTCATGGCAGTGGTTCGGGACGCCGCCGGTCACGGATGGGTGAAACGGCGTGTGTCGGCTCGACGCAGGGGGAAGACTGGGAGCTGCACTCGGAGGGAGCCCGGATGGGGAGGGAACGAGCGGCCGCGCGCGTCGCCGCGGGCTGCTGCGCGCTGCTCATGTGCGTGCTCGCCGCCTGCACCAGCGATCCCGTGCGCGAGGCACCGGCCGCGCGCGCCCCGGAGTCCTCCGCCCCGGCGCCGGCCACGACCGAGCCGGCAGTCGACTTCACCGTGGCCGACCCCGGTCCGTTCGAGCCGCCGCTGCTGACCGCCGACGTGCTCATCACCAGCACCGACCCGATCCCCCGCGGCGTGCAGCGCCGGATCCGCGCCCTGAAGGGCGTGCGAGCCGCGATGCCGATGTCGATGGCGTCGCTGTCGTCCAACGGCCGCACGCTGTCGATCGCGGCCGTGGATCTCGACGACTACCGGCACTTCACGCCCATGGAGACGGCATCGGCCGACGAGGTGTGGAAGCGGCTCGCCGGTGGCGAGGTCGCGGTGGACCCGGCCGTCGGCAAGCGCCTCGAGGAGCCACGCGGCTTCCTCACCCTCGGCACCCAGGGCGACGCACCGGAGGTGCACATCGGCGCCTACGCCCCGCTCTCCAAGCGGATCAGCGCCGTCGTCACCCGGCCGCGCGGCAAGCAGATCGGGATGAGGGGCGACAACGCGCTCCTGGTGTCCACCGGTCGGCTCACCCCGTCGGTGCTGACCGGCCGGATGCAACGGATCCTCGGTGACTCCGCGTCCCTGCAGGTGCTGGCGCTCGAGTTCGACGTCGACGTCGAGCAGACCGCCGTGCTGGCGGGAACGAGCGCCGCCGACGCGGTCGGGTCGTTCCGCTACACCGCGCACCCGAGCGGTCGGATCACGCCCGAGCAGGGCTGGGTGGACGCCAACATCCGCACCGAGGAGGTGCCGCTGCTCGGCTCGGTCACCTGCCACAAGGTGATGCTGGCGCAGCTGCGGGCGGCGCTCTCCGAGGTCGTGCGGAGCGGCCTGGCCGACGAGATCCACCCCGACGAGTACGCCGGCTGCTACTTCCCGCGGTTCATCGGCTACGACCCGGCCAAGGGCCTCTCGCTGCACTCGTGGGGCATCGCCGTCGACCTCAACGTGCCGGGCAACCAGCGCGGAACCGTCGGCGAGATGGACCGCGGCGTGGTGGCGATCTTCAAGAAGTGGGGCTTCGCGTGGGGCGGCGACTGGAACTACACCGACCCCATGCACTTCGAGCTCGCCTCGATCGTGCGCCCGGGCTGACCCGCGCCGTACGCTGGAGGTGAGGTGATCGCCGTGACCGACGTTGTGGAGCCTGTCGACCCGCCCGTGAGCAAGTACGCCCACCTGCCCGAGCCGGTGCGGCTCGAGGACACGGTCACGTCCGCCGAGGCCCAGGCGATCCCCGATGAGAAGGACGACTACTGGCGCGAGGTCGAGTGGATGCTGCGCGTGTCGGGCGGCGGATAGGCCGCGCCGGTCTCGGCCACCGTGCGGCGGGCACCGACCACCTGACCGATGGCTAGGGTCGCCGCATGCGCGCACTGCAGGTCACCCGGCTCGACGGGCCGGTCGCCCTCGAGGTCAACGACGTCCCCGAACCCACGCCCGGTGACGACGAGGTCCTCGTCGACGTGAAGGCGGTCGGCGTCAGCTTCCCCGACCTGCTGCTGTCGCGCGGCGAGTACCAGATGAAGCCGGACCCGCCGTTCCAGCTCGGCGTCGACTTCGCGGGCGTCGTACGCACCGCGCCCGCCGGATCCGGGTTCGCGCCCGGCGACCGGGTCGCGTGCGCGCTGCCGTGGGGCGGTGCGGCCGAGGTCGTCGCGCTCGGCGCCGACAGCGTGTTCCCGCTGCCCGACACGGTGTCGTTCGAGGCCGGCGCCGCGTTGCCGATGAACTACCTCACGGCGCAGTTCGCCCTGGCCACCCGGGCCGGACTGCGCGAGGGCGAGACCGTGCTGGTGCACGGCGCCGCCGGCGGGGTCGGCACCGCGACGATCCAGGTCGCGAAGGGGTACGGCGCGCGCACGGTCGCCGTGGTCTCGACCGAGGAGAAGGGCGAGGTCGCGCGGGCCGCCGGCGCCGACGAGGTGGTGCCCGTGGACGGGTTCCTGGCCGCGGTCAAGGAGCTGACGGACGGTCGCGGGGTCGACGTCGTCGTGGACGTCGTGGGCGGCGACCTGATGACCGACTCGCTGCGGTCGCTGGCCCCGCTCGGCCGACTGCTCGTGGTCGGCTTCACCGCCGGCAGCATCCCCGAGGTGCGGGTCAACCGGCTGCTCCTCAACAACATCGACGTCCGCGGCGTCGGCTGGGGCGGCTACGCGATGGTCCGACCCGGGTTCATGCGCGAGCAGTGGGAGGCGCTGGTGCCGATGATGGAGAACGGCATCGTGGCCCCGGCCGTCGGCCGCACGTACGCCTTGGAGGAGATGGGCCGGGCGCTGACCGACCTGGCCGAGCGACGGACCCTGGGGAAGTCCGTGGTCGTGCTCTGAGCCGCCGCGCCGGCCGGTTCGGCTCAGCCCAGCGTGACCTTGTCGGCGTACTCCGGGTGCCGCTCGACCCAGGACGTCAGGAACGGGCAGGTGACCCGCACGGCCTGATCCCCGGTCAACGCCTGCTCCAGCACGTCGCCGGCCAGGGTGCTGCCGATCCCCTGTCCTTCGAGCTCGTCGGGGACCTCCGTGTGGAACAGGATCCGCGTGTCGCGGTGGTCGACGTACTCGACGAAGCCGGCGACGGTGCCGTCGTCGGCGACGGCCTCGTAGCGGTGCGCGTCGGGGTTCTCTCGCACGGTCACATCCATGCGCTCGATCATGGCAGGCGGTCCACGTGGGGCCGGGCGGATACTGTGAGCCCGTGACCATGCTTGACGACGCCCGACCGGGCATGAACCCAGACATCCGTCCCCAGGACGACCTCTTCGGCCACGTGAACGGCCGCTGGCTCGACGAGACCGAGATCCCCTCCGACCGCTCCGCGTGGGGATCCTTCACGTTCCTCGCCGACGCGGCGGAGGAGCACGTCCGCCAGATCATCGAGGAGCTCGCCCAGAGCAAGCACGAGCCCGGCTCGAACGCCCAGAAGATCGGCGACCTCTACGCCAGCTTCATGGACGAGGAGCGGGTGGAGGCGCTGGGGGCCGAGCCGATCCGCGCCGACCTGGAGCGGCTCGGCGCCGTCACCGACACGTCCGCTCTGGCGGCCTTCATGGGCGCGCTCGAGCGGCAGGGCGGCGGCGGCTTCTTCGCGGCGTACGTCGACACCGACGACCGCAACTCCGACCGCTACCTCGTCAACGTCCTGCAGGGCGGGCTGGGTCTGCCCGACGAGTCGTACTACCGCGAGGAGAAGTTCGCGGAGGTGCGCACGAAGTACCTCGTGCACCTGGAGCGGATGTTCGAGCTGGCGGGCGTCGACGACCCGGCCGGTGCCGCCCAGCGGGTCATGTCCGTCGAGCGCCGGCTCGCGGAGGGGCACTGGGAGCGCGCCGCGACCCGCGACGTGCTGAAGACCTACAACCTGCGCACGCTCGCCGACCTCAAGCAGGCCGCGCCGGCGTTCGACTGGGACGCGTGGGCGGCGGCGCTCGGTGCCGACGAGCAGCACCTTGGCCGAGGTCGTGCGTGCGGCAGCCCGTCGTACTTCGAGCACCTCTCGACGGCGATTGAGGAGATCGACCTCGAGGACTGGAGGGCGTGGGCCGGGATCCGGGTCGATCCGCTCGGCCGCGCCGTACCTCTCCTCCGCGTTCGTCGACGAGAGCTTCGACTTCTACGGCAGGACCCTCAACGGCACCCCCGAGCTGCGCGCCCGCTGGAAGCGCGGCGTCGCGTTCGTCGAGGGTGCGATCGGTGAGGCGGTCGGCGAGGAGTACGTCGCCCGGCACTTCCCGCCGCGGGCCAAGGCGATGATGGACGAGCTGGTCGCCAACCTCATCGAGGCCTACCGCCGGCAGCATCGCGGCGCTCGACTGGATGGGCGAGGAGACCAAGGAGCGGGCGTTCCGCAAGCTCGAGACGTTCCGGCCCAAGATCGGCTACCCCGAGAAGTTCCGCGACTACTCCGCGCTCGAGGTGACGTCCGACGACCTGATCGGCAACGCCCGCGCGGCCGCCGCGTTCGAGACCGACCGCGAGCTGCGCAAGATCGGGTCGCCGGTCGACCGCGACGAGTGGTTCATGCTGCCGCAGACCGTGAACGCCTACTACAACCCCGGCACCAACGAGATCTGCTTCCCCGCCGGGATCCTGCAGCAGCCGTTCTTCGACGCCGACGCCGAGCCGGCCGAGAACTACGGCGGCATCGGCGCGGTCATCGGCCACGAGATCGGCCACGGCTTCGACGACCAGGGCTCGCAGTTCGACGAGCTGGGCAACCTCAACGAGTGGTGGACCGAGGCAGACCGGGCGGCGTTCAAGGAGCGCTCCGACAAGCTGATCGCGCAGTACGACGGCTTCGAGCCGCGCGACCTGCCGGGCGAGAAGGTCAACGGCGCGCTCACCGTGGGCGAGAACATCGGCGACCTCGGCGGCATCACCATCGGGCTGAAGGCCTACGAGATCAGCCTCGAGGGCCAGGAGGCGCCGGTCGTCGACGGGCTCACCGGCGCGCAGCGGGTGTTCCTGAGCTTCGCGCACATCTGGCGCACCAAGCGCCGCAAGGAGCAGCTGCTCCAGCTGCTCACGATCGACCCGCACTCCCCGGGCGAGTTCCGCGCCAACATCGTGCGCAACCTCGACGAGTTCCACGAGGCGTTCGGCACCAAGCCCGGTGACGGCCTGTGGCTCGACCCGGAGGACCGGGTCCGCATCTGGTGAACGGTGGGGGGTGGATTACCACGGTCCCGTGGTAATCCACCCCTTCCCGGGGTGAACTCCCCACGGGAACGGGCAGATCGCCACGGGAAGGTCGAGCCCGTTCAGACGCAACACGAAACAGGGCCCCCGCCGTGCTCGGCGGGGGCCCTGCGTCGTACGTCGGCGACGACGGTCAGTGCATGATGATCGGCTCGTGCGACGGCTCCGACGCGACCGGCGGCCGCCGGCGCGGCAGCATCGCGGCCGGGATCAGGCACAGGGCCACCAGGATCGTGGCGACCAGGAACGAGTCCCCGAACGCGTCGGCCATGTCGACGGCCGCCTTCCCGAGCACCGCCGGGTCGAGCGTGGCCGGGTCGCCCCCGGTGGCCAGCGTCTGCTGGACCTGGCCGACCTCCGGGCTGGACTTGAAGCCGTTGGTCAGCAGCACCGAGAACAGCGCCGTGCCGATCGAGGCGGCCACCTGCTGGACGATGTTCATCAGCGTCGAGCCGCGCGCCAGGTTGTGGTCGGTCAGCGTCTGCAGCGCCGCGGTCATCATCGGCATCATCGTCGCGCCCATGCCCAGACCCATCACGAACAGGGCGCTGAGCAGGAAGACGTACGACGTGTCGGCCGCGACCGTGGTGAACATCGCCATCCCGGCCGTGATCACGACGATGCCGGTCATCACGATCTTGCCGGGGCCGATCCGGTCGGCGAGCACGCCGGCCAGCGGCATGGTCAGCATGGCGCCGAAGCCCTGCGGCGCGATCAGCCAGCCGGTCTGCAGGGTCGTCTCGCCGCGCACCTGCAGGAAGTACGACGGGAACAGCAGGCTCGCCCCGAAGAACGCGATCGCGAACAGCGCCATCGCCACCACCGCGATCGACAGCGTCCGGTTGCGGAACAGGTCGAGGTCGATCAGCGGGTGCTCGGCACGCCCGGCCAGCGACCGGAGCACGAACGCGCCCACGAGCGCGAGGCCGATGATCGCCGGGACGAGCACCTCCGCGTCCGCGATCGTGCCGGTCTCGGGGATGGTGGAGACGCCGTAGAGGAACAGCGCCAGACCCGGCGAGAGCAGCAGCATGCCGACGAAGTCGAACGTCTCGGACGGCGTCGGGTTGTCCTTCGGCAGCACCAGCGCGGCGTACACCAGGGCGATCGCGCCGATCGGCAGGTTGATCAGGAAGATCCAGTGCCAGCTGGCCGCGTCGATCAGCCAGCCGCCGAGGATCGGGCCGAAGATCGGGCCGAGCAGCATCGGGATGCCGAGCACGGCCATCACGCGGCCGATCCGGTCGTGGCCGGCGGCGCGGGTCATGATCGTCATGCCGAGCGGCATCAGCATGCCGCCGCCGAGGCCCTGCAGCACCCGGAAGCCGACCAGCGACGACACGTCCCAGGCCATCGAGCAGAGCACCGAGCCGAGCGTGAACAGCAGCAGCGCCAGCATGTAGAGCCGCTTGGTGCCGAACCGGTCGGCGGCCCAACCGGTCAGCGGGATCACCGACGCGAGCGCCAGGGTGTAGCCGGTCATCGTCCAGGCGACCTGGGCCGGCGTCGCGTCGAACTCGCTCTGGAAGGTCGGGAGCGCCACGGAGACGACCGTGATGTCGAGGATGGACATGATCGCGCCGAGCACGACCACGCCCGCGACGAGGAAGACGCCGCGGTCGAGCTTTTCGGGCACAGCGGTGCCCGTGGAGGGGGTCTGGGAAGTCACCCGACGAGGGTACGGGTTCACCGAGACGGGTCGCACCCGGATTTCGGTCCGGAGCGTGTGCCGCTGGTCACCAGGACCGCGGCGGGATCCGGCGGTGCGTCAGGCCAGCACCGACTCCACGGCCTTCACCAGCGCCGGGTCGTCGGGTACGACGCCGGGGGAGAACCGGGCGACGACCTTGCCGTCCGCGTCGACGAGGAACTTCTCGAAGTTCCACTGGATGTCGCGGCGGCCCTCCTCGTCGGGCGTCTCGGTGAGCACGTCGTACAGCGGGTGCCGGTCGGAGCCGTTGACGTCGACCTTCTCGGTCATCGGGAACGTGACGCCGTACGTCGCGGAGCAGAACTCGGCGATCTCCTCCGACGATCCCGGCTCCTGGCCGCCGAACTGGTTGCACGGGATGCCCACCACGGTGAACCCGCGTGCGGCGTACCGCTCGTGCAGCGCCTCGAGGCCGGTGTACTGCGGGGTGAGGCCGCACTTCGACGCGACGTTGACGAGCAGGGCGGGCGCCCCGCCGGTGAGGTCGCGCAGGGTCGCGGGCGTCCCGTCGAGTCGGGCGATCTTGGTGTCGAGCAGGCTCATGGGTCGAGCCTAACCAGGGGTCTGGACGGGCTCGACCGCCGGTGCGACGGAGTCAGGCCATCAGCGTGAGCAGCACCCGGGCGTAGGCGCGCTCGGCGTCCACGTCGAGCTCGCGCACGGTGCGCGCCGTCGGCGGCGACGGCCTCGACGGCGTACCCGTCACCGGCCGGCTCCAGCTTGCGGAACGCGGAGCCGATCAGGCCGCGCAGCTGGGCCTCGTGGGGCAGCCAGACGACGTCGTTCTGGGCGATGCTGTCGAGCGCCCACTCGGTGGTGCCGTTGAACTTCACCACGCCGCCGGTGGCCAGCTGCTGGGTCTCGATCGTCATCTCGCTGACCACGAACACCTGGCCGTCGAGGTCGCGGTCGGGGATCGCGAACCGGTCTCCGGACGTCGGGGTCCAGGTCAGGCCGGCGTCCCGGAGGCGCTCGGCGAGGTCGACGGTGATCACGCTCTCGAGTGTCGCATCGGCGCCAAACGATTCGTCTGCGATCCGCCCGCGTGAATCACCCCATAGACCGCAGACGAATCGTTGTCAGGCGGTCGAGGACGAGGGCGAGCGGCGGCCAGTCCGAGCGGCCGCGGCGGGTCACGGCGTACGCACGCAGGCTCACGTCGGGGTCGCGCAGCGGCAGCAGGGCCAAGCCCTCGCCGGGTGGCTGGTCCGCCGGCAGCAGGCCGACGCCGAGGCCGGCCCGGATCAGGTCGCCCACGAGCTCCAGGCTGTCGACCCGGTGCGTCACGGACGGCTCGAAGCCGGCCAGCGAGGCGAGCGTGCGGACCACGTCCTCGTCGGCGGTGTTGCGCGAGTTCACCACCCAGTCGGAGCGGGCGAACGCGCGGAACACCGTCCGGGCGTCGCCCTCGACGGCGGCATCCGACGGGACGGCCAGGCTCCAGGCTGCCGTCCACAGCGGGGTCGCGACGAACGTGCGGTCGAAGGCCGCCGGGGCGAGGTCGTAGTCGTAGGTGAGCGCCAGGTCGACGTCGTCGCGGGCCAGCAGGTCGTAGGCCTCGAAGGGCTCGTGCTCCCGGATCAGCAGGCGTACGTCGGGGTGGCCGGCCGCCAGCTCGGCCAGGACCGGCATCAGCGAGCGCCGGATCGCCGTCGCGAACCCGGCCACCCGGACCGTGCCCGCCGGGTCGGAGCCGGGGTCGAGGTCGAGCCGGGCGGCGTCCACCGCGGCCAGGATCGTCACGGCGTGGTCCGCGAGCCGGCGACCGGCGGGGGTGAGCCGGACCCGCCGGCCGTCCGGCTCGACGAGCGCGGCGCCGGTCTCACGGGCGAGCGCGGCGATCTGCTGCGACACCGTCGACGTGGTGACGCCGAGCTCCTCGGCGACCGCGCGCATCGACCCGAGCCGGGACAGCTCCAGCAGCAGCTCGAGGCGGCGGGTCTCCACCGCCCTATTGTTCACTGATCCTGAACGGTACGTCCAGACAAGACACGTGGACGTGAACGGTGTCGCCATGGCGTACTTGACCCATGACCTCGACCGTCGCCACCCCGCCGGAGGCTCGGAGCCCCCGGACCGCGGCTCGCACCGGTGCCTCCATGGCCGTCGGCTCGATGCTCTGCGTGCAGCTCGGCATCGCCGCGTCCGTCGGGCTGTTCGACGACATCGGCGCGGACGGCGCGGCGTGGATCCGGCTCGCCTGGGCCGGGCTGCTGATGCTCGTGATCGTCCGGCCGCGACCGTCCCAGTTCACCCGCTCGTCGTTCCTGGCCTGCGTGCTGCTCGGCGTCGTCACCGCCGGCCTGACGATCCTGTTCATGGCCGCGATCGCCCGGCTGCCGATGGGCACCGCCAGCGCGCTGGAGTTCCTGGGCCCGCTCGGGGTGGCGGTGTGGCGCGGGCACGGTCGCGGGCGGCTGTTCGCCGCTCTCGCCGCGGTAGGGGTCGTGCTGCTCACCGAGCCGTGGCACGGCGGCACGGACCCGGTCGGGGTGGCGTACGCCCTCGGTGCGGCGGCCTGCTGGGCGGCGTACATCCTGCTCACCCAGCGGGTCGGGGACCGGATCCCCGGCATCGCCGGCGTCGCGGTGTCGATCCCGGTGGCCGGCCTGGTCGCCAGCCTGTTCGTCGCGCCCTCCGTGGCGGGGCTGCTGACCTGGGAGATCGTGCTGGCGGGGCTCGGGCTGGCCGTGCTGCTCCCGGTCGTCCCGTTCACGCTCGAGCTGCTGGCGCTGCGCCGGCTGAACACCGCTGCCTTCGGCACCCTGATGGCCCTCGAACCGGCGTTCGCGCTGGTCATCGGCCTGGTCGTGCTGTCGCAGGTGCCCGGCATCCTCCCCGTGCTCGGCATCGTCTGCGTGGTGGTGGCCGGCATCGGCGCCGAGCGCACCGGCGCCCGGCACCACGCCTGAACAACGATTCGTCTGCGACATATGGGGTGAATCCCGCGGGGGGACCGCAGACGAATCGTTGGGACGGGTGGTTGGGTGGGGGTATGGACGACCAGGCCATCCAGGAGCTGATCGCCTCCCTGCCCGACGGGGTGGTGGTCACGGAGGCGGACACGGTCGAGAAGTACCGCTTCGACCGGTCCCAGGACAGCGGCGCCGGTACGCCGGCCGCGGTGGTCCGCGCCGAGGACGCCGGCCAGGTGCAGACCGCGGTGCGCTGGGCGGCCCGCCACCGGGTGCCCGTCGTGCCGCGCGGTGCCGGCAGCGGCCTGAGCGGCGGCTCGTCGGCCGTCGACGGCGGCCTGGTGCTGAGCCTGGAGCGGATGCGCGAGGTGCAGATCGACACCGACTGCCAGGTCGCCGTGGTCGAGCCGGGCGCGTTCAACGCAGAGGTCAAGGCCGCGGCCGCCGAGCACGACCTGTGGTACCCACCGGACCCGTCGTCGTACGAGATCTGCTCCATCGGCGGCAACATCGCCACCAACGCCGGCGGCCTGTGCTGCGTGAAGTACGGCGTCACCACCGACTACGTGCTCGGCCTCGACGTCGTGCTCGCCGACGGCACGCTGGTCACGCTGGGCGGCAAGCGGATCAAGGACGTCGCCGGACTGTCCCTGATGAAGCTGTTCGTCGGCAGCGAGGGCACCCTCGGCATCGTCACCCGCGCGATCCTGCGGCTGGTGCCGGCGCAGTCCGCCCGCTCGACGATGGTGGCGTCGTTCGCGTCCGTCGACGCGGCCGCGCGCGCCGTGGTGGCGGTACGCCGGACCATGCGACCGTCGATGCTCGAGCTGATGGACCACGCCTCGATCAACGCCGTCGAGGACTACCGCTCGATGGGGCTGGACCGGTCCACGGGCGCGCTGCTGGTCGCGCAGTCGGACGCGCCCGGGGTGGCCCGCACCGACGAGGTCGAGCTCATGCGCACGGCGTGCGAGGTGGCGGGGGCCACCGAGGTGTTCGTGACCGACGACCCGGACGAGGGCGAGATGTTCGTCGAGGCCCGGCGCATCGCGATCCCCGCGATCGAGACGCAGGGCGCGCTGATGCTCGAGGACGTCGGTGCCCCGGTCCCACTTTTGCCGGACCTGCTCGCCGCGATCGCCGACGTCGCGTCGTCGTACGACGTCCCGATCCCGGTCATCGCGCACGCCGGCGACGGCAACACGCACCCGATCGTCGTGTTCGACCCCACCGACGCGGAGTCGGAGAAGCGCGCGCTGGAGGCGTTCCGCGAGGTGATGCGGCGCGCGATCGACCTCGGCGGCACGATCACCGGCGAGCACGGGGTGGGCCGCACGAAGAAGGAGCTGCTGCCGACCCAGCTCGGCCCCGAGGTGATGGAGCTGACCAGGCGGGTGAAGGCCGCGCTCGACCCCGAGGGGATCCTGAACCCGGGCGCGGTGCTGTAGGTCTCGACGGGCTCGACCACCGGGGGACGGCTCGACCCCGAGGGGATCCTGAACCGAGGCTCGACGGGGGGACGGCTCGACCACCGGGGGCCGGGCGCGGTGCTGGAGGTCTAGCCCAGCGACAGGGTGGCGCGCAGCATGTTGTGGTCGGAGGGCACCACGCCGTTCACCGTCAGCGTCGCCGGGTCGTAGTCCACGACGACCGCGTGCTCGAGCACGGGCAGACCCTTGGACGCGAAGATCCAGTCCACGTGGTCGCCGGTGCGGCTGCGGTCGGTCTCGTAGGCGAACGTGCGGACGTCTCGGCTGCCGCGGTTGAGCGAGTTGATCCAGCCGTTGATCATGACCCGGGCCCGGGGAGAGCGCACCGGATTCTGCTTGTAGCGCTGGCCGATCGCGTCGCCGTAGCCGTGCTTGCGCATGCGGGGCAGCATCTTCGCCGCCACCGGCGAGTACTTCGTGGTGTTGAAGTCGCCGACCGCGACCACGGGGCGGCCGTCGCGGACCTTGTCGATCCGCTTGATCATCTCCCGCCACTGGGCCTTCTTGACCTTCTTCACCTTCGGCTCGAGGTGGGTGGTGGTGAACAGGAACTCGGCGCCGTTGACCCGCGAGCGGAGCACCGCCCAGCCCAGGTGTGACGGGCTGTGGCTGGCGACCTGCGCGTGGTACTTCAGCTTGCCCTGCTTGACCAGCGTCAGCGTCGCGGTGTTGTAGAGGATCCGGTCGCTGTGCGAGGACTTCCGGTTCTTCGGCTTGCACTTCCAGCTGGTGGAGGGCCGCTTGCAGTTGTAGGCGTAGCGGTTGGTCAGCTCGTAGGAGCCGCCCGCCTTGTTCAGCCCGTTGCGGAGGTCGACGTACTGGTTGTGGCCGTCGACCAGCCGCGGCGCGAACTTCTTGCTGGGGTTGACCTCCTGGACGCCGATGACGTCGACGCCCTGGCCGAGGATCTGCGCGATGACGGTGCCGCGACGCTCGGCCCAGGTGGCCAGCGTGCCGCTCCCGTCGAGGCTGACGTTGCGGACGTTGAACGTGGCGACCCGGAGGTTCGCGGCCGCCCGGCCGGACTGCGCGGCAGCCGAGGACTGGGCCGGCGGGGCGGCCGAGGCGCCCGGCGGCCCGCCGAGAGTGCCGGTGACGAGGGCGGTGATGAGGCTGGTGACGACAGTGACGGCCAAGGCAACGACGGTGCGCATCGCGGGACTCCCAGATACGGCGACCCGGGCCCGATCCCGGGGCACTCCCGCCCAGAGTAGGACAGATTGCTGTCCCAGTTCACCTGCGCCTGCGCGGTATGCGCGGAATGTCTAGTCGGCCTCAGGGCAGCGTCAGCGTGGCCCGCACCATGTTGTGGTCCGACGGGATGACGCCGTTCATCAGCCAGGAGTTCGGGTCGAAGTTCGCGACCACCTTCCACTCCGGCACCGGCAGGTGGTTGCTGGCGAAGATCCAGTCGATGTTGTGACCCGGCCGCCACGGCTCGCTGTAGTACTTCGAGACCCGGACGTCGCGGCTGAGCTTGTTGGCGGTGTTCATCCACTGGTTGACCCGTGACTGTGCGCGCGGGTGGTCGAGCGAGTTGACGTACGGCACCTGGCCGACCACGTCGCCGTACCCGTTGGCCTTCATCGCCGGCAGCATCTGCGAGCCCAGCGACGAGGACCGGTGGGTGTTGAAGTCACCGGTCGCGATGACCGGGCGGACGCCCTTGATCGCGTTGATCTTGGCGATCATCTCCTGCCACTGGGCCTTGCGGACCGACTCCACCTTGGGCTCGAGGTGGGTGGTGGTGAACAGGAACTCGGCGCCGGTCGCGATGGTCCGGAGGACCGCCCAGCCCATGTGCTGCGGGCTGGTCGTGGAGCGCTGCGCCTTGTACTTCAGGCTGCCCTGGTCCACCAGCACCAGGGTGCGGGTGTTGAAGAGGATCCGGTCGCTGTGCGAGGAGCCGCGGTTCTTCTTCTTGCAGCGGTACTGGGTGCGGGCCTTCTTGCAGTTGAACGCGTACTTGTTGGTCAGCGCGAAGGCGCCACCGGCCGCGTTGAGCCCGTTCTTGAGGTCGACGTACTGGTTCTTCCCGGTGACCAGCCGCGACTTGTACGCCGAGCTGGGGTTGACCTCCTGCACGCCGAGCACGTCCACGTTCTCGCCGACGATGTTCGCGATCACGCCGGCCCGGCGCTCCCGCCACGGGCGCTGCTCACCCTGGGTCTTGTCGAGGCTGACGTTCTGCACGTTGTAGCTCGCGACCCGGATGTCCAGCGGCACCTTGGCCGCCGCGGTGGCCTGCGTGGCCGCTCCGGTGGTCACCGTCAGCGCTCCCGCGACGCCCAGCGTGACCAGGCCCGCCAGGGCGCGACCGAGCCGTCCTCCCAGGGTGATACGCATCGTTCCAGTCCTCCCAGACCTGTGGATCGAGACGCCGGACCCTCCCGTCCGACCCCTCCCCCATCTGTTATCGGCAGGGCGGCGCGACATCTGAAGGTTCCCGGGAACGTGACGTCCCGCACGCTCGGCTACGGTCGGGCCATGCCAGTGATCCGCGAACGCACGCTGCTCGGTCCCGGCCCGACGAACCCCTACCCCGAGGCGACGGCCGCCCTCGGTCTGCCGCTCCTGGGGCATCTCGACCCCGAGTTCCTGCGGATCATGGACGAGGCCTGCGAACGGCTCCGCACCGTGTGGGGTACGACGAACGCGCGCACCCTCCCGCTCAGCGCCACCGGCTCCGCCGGGATGGAGGCCGCCTTCGTCAACACCGTGCACGAGGGCGACGTCGTCGTGGTCGCCGTCAACGGTCTGTTCGGGCAGCGGATGTGCGACGTCGCCGCCCGCTGCGGCGCCGAGGTCATCGAGGTGGACCATCCCTGGGGTACGCCGGTCGACGTCGACCGCGTCCTCTCGGCCCACAGGAGTCCGCGCATCATCGCCGCCGTGCACGCCGAGACCTCCACCGGCGTGCGCTCCGACATCGCCGCACTCGGGGCCGGCAAGGGCGACGCGCTGCTCGTCACCGACGCCGTCACCTCCATCGGCGGCATCGAGCTGCGGGCGGACGACTGGGGCGTCGACGTCGGCTACGCCGGCACCCAGAAGTGCCTCGGGGTCGCACCCGGGCTGGCGCCGTTCACGATCAACGACCGCGCCTTCGAGCGGCGCGTCGTCAGGCCGCGGTCGTGGTACCTCGACCTCGGGCTGCTCGGCGGGTACGTCGGGGAGGCCAGCGGGTCCGGCGGCCGCACCTACCACCACACCGCGCCCACCGCCATGGTCGCGAGCCTGAACGCCGGGCTCGGCCGGATCCTCGACGAGGGCCTCGAGACCGTGTGGGCCCGGCACGAGGAGGCCGGCCGGATCCTGCAGGACGGTCTGGAGGACATGGGCCTCGAGCTCTTCGCCGAGAAGGGCTCGCGGCTGCCCGAGCTGACCACGGTGAAGGTGCCCGAGGGCGTCGACTCGGCCGCGGTCCGCAAGGTGCTGCTCGAGCGGCACGGCATCGAGATCGGCGCCGGCGCGGGTCCCTACGCCGCCACCGTCTGGCGGATCGGCCTGATGGGACCCAACGCGCGGCCCGACCGGGCCCTGCTCGCGCTGGCCGCGCTCCGCGACGCGCTCGAGGTGGTCGGACGGTCGTGAGCGCGCTCCGTTCCCAGACGCTGCACGTCCCCGGCCTGGTGCTCGTCGAGCACGAGCTCGACGTGCCACTCGACCCGTTCGCGACCGGTGGGTCCGACGCCCCGACCCTCACGGTGTTCGCGCGCGAGGTCGCCGACCCCGAGGGACGCGACCGGCCGTTCCTGGTCTACCTGCAGGGCGGCCCCGGGCACGAGGCGCCCCGGCCCACCCGGCAGCCGACCAGCCCCGCGTGGCTGGACCGTGCGCTGCAGGACTTCCGGGTGCTGATGGTGGACCAGCGGGGCACCGGCCGGTCCACCCCGATCGGCGTACTCCCCGGCATGACGCCGCAGCAGCAGGCCGACCACCTGGCGCTGTTCCGCGCCGACGCGATCGTGCGGGACTGCGAGCAGTTGCGCGCGGCTCTGGGTGTCGACACCTGGAGCCTGCTCGGCCAGTCCTTCGGTGGGTTCTGCTCGCTCAACTACCTCTCGGTCGCGCCCGACAGCCTGCGCGAGGTGCTGTTCACCGGTGGGGTCCCGCCGGTGGGACGGCCGGTCGACGACGTCTACGCCACGACCTACGCGACGATGCGCGAGCGCAACGCCCGCTACCACCGCACCTACCCCGCCGACCGCGCCCGGCTCCGCGACGTGCTCGAGCGGTGCGAGGCCGGTGAGGTGGTGCTTCCCGACGGCGACGTGATGACCGCGCGCAGGTTCCGCCAGGTCGGCAACGTGCTCGGGATGAGCGACGGCGCCGCCCACCTGCACTACCTGCTCGAGCGCGACCCGGCGTCGCCGGCGTTCGCCCACGACCTCGCCGCGATGCTGCCGTTCCAGGGCCGCAACCCGTTGTACGCCGCGATCCACGAGGCCTGCTACGCCGACGGGCAGGCGACCCGCTGGTCCGCCGAGCGGGTGATGCCCGACGACTTCCGCGCGGACCCGACGCTGCTGACCGGCGAGCACGTGTTCCCGTGGTCGTTCGACGACGACAGCGCGCTGCGTCCGCTGCGCGAGGCGGCCGACCTGCTCGCCGAGCGGGAGTGGCCGCGGCTGTACGACGCGGACGTGCTCGCCGCCTGCGACGTACCGTGCGCCGCCGCGGTCTACGCCGACGACCCGTACGTCGACCGCGCGTACTCGCTCGAGACCGCCGCGCTCATGCCCACCCTGCGGCCGTGGGTCACCAACGAGTACGAGCACAACGGGCTGCGGGTCGACGGCGAGAAGGTGCTGGACCGGCTGATCGGGATGGCCCGCGGTCGAGCCTGACCTTGGCGGTGGGGGCCTGATCTCGACGGGCTCGATCACCGTGGGCGGGTCGATCACCGGTGGGACGGGTCGAGCGTCCTCAGGGTGTCGGGGTGACCAGGCCGAGCGCGCGAACCGCCATGTTCGTCAGCATTGCGCGCATCTCGGGCTCGGGCAGCCGGGCGCTGTGCGGCGTGGAGTTGATCAGGCCGAAGCAGGCGTGCGCCCGGGCCCGTGCCTCGGCGGTGCCCAGACCGGGGTCGGCCTCGCGCATCCGGTCGGCCCACAGGTCGACGTACCTGCGTTGGAGGGTGCGCACCCGCTCGCGTGCGGCCGCCGGCAGGGAGGCCCAGTCACGGTCCTGGACGACGATCAGCGGCTTGTTGTGCAGGGCGAACTCGACGTGCCAGTCGATCAGGGCGCTGAGCGCGCGGTGCGGATCCTGCTCTCCCGCCGACCGCTCTCGACCCACCCGGAGCAGCTCCTCGCTGATGCTCACCAGCATCTCGGCGAGCATCGCGTCCTTGGAGGGGAAGTGCTTGTAGAGCGCCGGGCCGGAGATCCCGCAGGCGGCGCCGAGCTCCGCGACCGAGACGCCGTGGAAGCCGCGGTCGGCGAACAGGCCGGCGGCGGTGGCCAGGATCTGCTCGCGTCGGGTCACGGAGGCAGACTAGCGCCTCAGGTTAACGTTCGCTAACCTTCGGACCATGGCTGAGGAGATGAAGCTGCTCGTCGACGAGCTACGCGAACGGCTCGCCGTCGCCCGGCAGGGCGGTTCGGAGTCCGCACGGCGCAAGCACCTCGACCGCGGCAAGCTGCTGGTCCGCGACCGCGTCGACCGGCTCCTCGACCCCGGTAGCCCGTTCCTCGAGCTCAGCCCGCTGGCCGCGACCGGGATGTACGGCGATCCCGACGGGCCCGACACGGTGCCCTCCGCCGGCATCGTCACCGGCATCGGCCGGGTCAGCGGCCGCGAGTGCGTGGTGGTCGCCAACGACGCCACCGTGAAGGGCGGCACCTACTACCCGATCACGGTCAAGAAGCACCTGCGCGCGCAGGAGGTGGCGCGCGCCAACCGGCTGCCGTGCCTCTACCTCGTCGACAGCGGCGGCGCGTTCCTGCCGATGCAGGACGACGTGTTCCCCGACAAGGAGCACTTCGGCCGGATCTTCTTCAACCAGGCCAACCTGTCCGCGCAGGGCATCCCGCAGATCGCTGCGGTGATGGGGTCGTGCACGGCGGGCGGTGCCTACGTGCCCGCGATGTCCGACGAGTCGGTGATCGTCAAGGAGCAGGGCACGATCTTCCTCGGCGGGCCGCCGCTGGTGAAGGCGGCGACCGGTGAGGTCGTGACCGCCGAGGACCTCGGCGGCGGCGACGTGCACGCGCGCAAGTCCGGCGTGGTCGACCACCTCGCCGACGACGACGCACATGCGCTGCGGATCGTGCGGAGCATCGTCGGTACGTTCGGTCGGGACATGGTCTCGACAAGCTCGACCACCGGAGCCGGCTCGACCACCGGGCCGCCGCCGCCACCGGCTCGACCACCGCTGCGCCGGAGGAGCCGCTGGAGGACCCGCAGGGGCTGTACGACGTCGTCCCGACCGACTCGCGCACGCCCTACGACGTCCGCGAGGTGATCCGCCGGGTCGTCGACGCCAGCCGGTTCCACGAGTTCAAGGCGCTGTACGGCGAGACGCTGGTCTGCGGGTTCGCCAGGATCTGGGGCCACGACGTCGGCATCGTCGCCAACAACGGCATCTTGTTCAGCGAGTCGTCGCTGAAGGGCGCCCACTTCATCGAGCTGTGCAACCAGCGCGGCATCCCGCTGGTGTTCCTGCAGAACATCACCGGCTTCATGGTCGGCCGGGAGTACGAGAACGGCGGCATCGCCCGCGACGGCGCCAAGCTCGTCACCGCGGTCGCCTGCTCCGTCGTACCCAAGTTCACGGTCGTGATCGGCGGCTCGTTCGGCGCCGGCAACTACGGCATGTGCGGGCGCGCCTTCGACCCGCGGTTCCTGTGGATGTGGCCGAACGCGCGGATCTCCGTGATGGGCGGCGAGCAGGCCGCGTCGGTGCTCGCGACGGTCCGGCGTGACGGCCTGGAGGCGCGCGGCGAGCAGTGGTCGAGCGACGACGAGGAGGCGTTCAAGGCCCCGATCCGCGACCAGTACGAGCACCAGGGATCGCCCTACTACTCCACCGCCCGGCTGTGGGACGACGGCGTCATCGACCCCGCCGACACCCGCCGCGTCCTCGGCATGGGCCTGGCCGCGGCCGCCCACGCCCCGATCCCCGAGCCGTCCTACGGCGTCTTCAGAATGTGAGCCAAATGTTTGACTCGGTCCTAGTCGCCAACCGCGGGGAGATCGCCCTGCGGGTCATCCGCACCTGCCGCCGGCTCGGCATCCGCAGTGTCGCGGTGTTCACCGACCTCGACGCGTCCGCACCCCACGTCCGGGAGGCCGACGACGCCGTCCGCGTGCCGTCGTACCTCGACGTCGACGCCATGGTGCAGGCCGCCCTGGACACCGGCGCCCAGGCGGTGCACCCCGGCTACGGCTTCCTCTCCGAGCGGTCGCCGTTCGCCCGCGCGCTCGAGAAGGCCGGCGTGGTGCTGGTCGGTCCCTCCGCCGACGTGATGGACGCGATGGGCCGCAAGGACGCCGCACGCGAGATCGCGGTCGCCGCCGGCGTGCCGGTCGTGCCGCAGGGAGAGGTCTCGACGGGCTCGACCACCCGAGACTTCCCGGTCCTGGTCAAGGCCGCCGCCGGCGGTGGCGGCAAGGGCATGCGCATCGTGCGCAACGCCGGGGAGTACGACGAGGCGGTCGCCGCCGCCAAGCGCGAGGCGCTGTCGGCGTTCGGCGACGACACGATCCTGGTCGAGCGGTACGTCGAGCGCGGGCGGCACATCGAGGTGCAGGTGCTCGCCGACACGCACGGCAACGTCCTGCACCTCTTCGAGCGCGACTGCTCCACGCAGCGCCGGCACCAGAAGGTGCTGGAGGAGGCGCCCGCCCCGACCATCGACGCTGCGCAGCGCGAGGCGATCACCTCCGCGGCCGTGGCGCTCGCGCGGCAGGTCGGCTACACCAACGCCGGCACCGTCGAGTTCCTGCTCGACGAGTCGACCGGCGAGTTCTACTTCCTCGAGATGAACACCCGGCTCCAGGTCGAGCACCCGGTCACCGAGCTGGTGTCGCTGGTCGCCGGGCGCAGCCTGGACCTGGTCGAGCACCAGCTGCGGGTGGCCGCCGGCGAGCCGCTGTCCTTCGCCCAGGGCGACGTCGTGCTGACCGGACACGCGATCGAGGCCCGCATCTACGCGGAGGACTCCTTCGCCGGCTTCCTCCCGCAGGCCGGCCGCGCCGAGATCGTCCGCTGGTCGCCGCACGCCCGCAACGACCACGCGCTCGAGGACGGTCAGGTCATCTCCACGTCCTACGACCCGATGCTCGGCAAGGTGATCGTGCACGGCGAGACCCGGGAGGCGGCGCGGCAGGCGCTGGTCCGGGCGCTCGACGAGACCGCGGTCCTCGGGCTCACCACCAACACCGGCTTCCTGCGCGCTCTGGTGGCGAGCGAGGAGTTCCGGGACGCGACGATCCACACGGCCTGGCTCGACGACGAGGGTGCCGGGACGATCCGGCCCCCCGGCGCCGACGTGCCGCGGACGCTGGCGGCGTGGGTCGACGGCGCGGTGCTGACCGGCGGCGACCCGCACCCGTTCCAGCTCGACGGCTGGCGCCACGGGGGGACCCCGGCGCCCGTGGTCGTGGACCTCGACCGCGCGGTCACGGTCGTGCGCGAGGGCGGCGGCCGCGGAACGGTCGACGGGGTACCCGTGGCGCAGGTGTCCGCGGCGTACCACCAGGTCGTCGCGTTCGTGGACGGCCGCCGGGAGCAGGCGGTGGTCAACAGCGACGCGCACGCCGTCGAGGTGGTGCACCGCGGGCAGCGTTTCGTGTTCACCCGGCCGGACCCGTTCGCGGACCCGACGGCGGCCGCCGGCGACGGGACCCTGCTCGCGCCGATGCCCGGCACCGTGCTCGACGTACGCGTCGTCGAGGGTCAGCAGGTGGCAGAAGGTGACGTGCTCGGGGTGATGGAGGCGATGAAGATGGAGCTGTCCCTCAAGGCGCCGGTGGCCGGCACGGTCACGGAGGTCGGCGCTGCGGCCGGCGACCAGGTCGCGCTCGGCGCCACGCTCTTCGTGGTCACCGCCGACTTGTCAGCGCCTGAGACGGCCCCGACCGGCTCACCCTCTGACAACTCAGCGGCGGGAGGTCCTCATGCGTGATCCGCAGGTGGTTCGGGACCCGGGACTCCCGCGAGCGGGTCACGATCTACGAGGTCGGCCCGCGCGACGGGCTGCAGAACGAGTCGGCGGTCGTCCCGGTGCAGACGAAGGCGGCGTTCGTGAAGCGGCTGGTCGAGGCCGGGCTGCCGGTCGTGGAGGCGACCAGCTTCGTGCACCCCAAGTGGGTGCCCCAGCTCGCCGACGCCGCCGAGCTGCTCGACCTGCTCGTCGCCGACCTCGGCGACACCGCCCGCGAGATGCCGGTGCTGGTGCCCAACGAGCGCGGCCTCGACCGGGCGCTGGAGAAGGGCTCGCGGCACATCGCGATCTTCGGCAGCGCCACCGAGACGTTCGCGCGGCGCAACCTCAACCGCAGCCTCGACGAGCAGTTCGCGATGTTCGAGCCGACGGTGGTGCGCGCCCGCGACGCGGGGCTCGACGTACGCGCCTACGTGTCGATGTGCTTCGGCGACCCGTGGGAGGGCGACGTGCCCGTCGACCAGGTGGTCGAGGTGGGCAAGCGGCTGTTCGACCTCGGCGCCTCGCAGCTGTCGCTCGGCGACACGATCGGCGTCGGTACGCCGGGCCACGTGACCGCCCTGCTCGACGCGTTCAACGCCGCCGGCCTGGCCGACGACGTGCTCGCGATGCACTTCCACGACACCTACGGGCAGGCGCTGTCCAACGCGTCCGCGGCCCTGCGGCACGGGGTGACGACGTTCGACGCGTCGGCCGGCGGGCTCGGCGGCTGCCCGTACGCCGAGAGCGCCACCGGCAACCTCGCCACCGAGGACCTGGTCTGGATGCTGCACGGTCTCGGCGTCGAGACCGGGGTCGACCTCGAGAGCCTGGTGGCGACGAGCGTCTGGATGGCCGAGCAGCTCGGCCGGCCCAGCCCGTCGCGCGTCGTACAGGCGCTCGGGTAGTGCACCGGGCTCGGCTGCACGCTCCTTTCGGGGGTCGGGCAGAATCGCCCGCATGACTCGTCGCGTGTACCTCCATGTCGGGGCGCCGAAGACGGGCACGACGTACCTCCAGGACCGGCTCTCCGCGAACCGCACCGAGCTGGCCCGCCACGACGTGCACTACCCGCTCGGCCTGGCCGCCAGCCACTTCAAGGCCGCCCTCGACCTCGCTCGACCTGTCGTGGGGAGGCCAGCGCGAGGACGCCCGCGGCGAGTGGGGACGGCTCGTGGACCGGGTCCGCCGGCACGACGGCACGGTGATCATCAGCCACGAGATCCTCGCCGGCGCCCGGCCGGCCCAGATCCGCAAGGCGATGGCGGGCTTCGGCGACGACGAGGTGCACCTGGTCTACTCCGCCCGCGACCTCGCCCGGCAGATCCCCGCGGAGTGGCAGGAGGGCATCAAGCACCGCCGCCGCCGCTCGTTCGCCCGGTTCCTGACCCAGGTGCAGTCGGCCCGGCGCACCAAGCCCAACCTGTGGTTCTGGAAGGCGCAGGGCCTGCCCGACGTGCTGACCCGCTGGGGCGACGGGCTGCCGCCCGACCGGGTCCACGTGGTCACCGTGCCGCAGGCGGGCGCCCCGCGCGACCTGCTCTGGGAGCGCTACTGCCGGGCGTTCGGCATCGACCCGGCCTGGGCGCCCGAGGAGTCCAGCCGGGAGAACGTCTCGATCGGCATCGCCGAGACCGCCCTGCTGCGCAAGCTGAACCGGCGCCTGAAGAAGGCCGGGCTGCCCGGCGACGACTACCGCCGCATCGTCCGGCAGCTCGATGGTGCACGAGACGCTCGCCCACCGCGAGGGGATGACCCGGGCGACGCTGCCCCCGGTGGCGTACCCCTGGGCCGAGGAGATCGCCGAGGAGTGGATCGAGTGGATCGAGGGGGCCGGCGTCGACGTGATCGGTGACGTCGAGGACCTCCGGCCGGTGCGGCCACCGGAGGACGTCGCCTGGGTCAACCCGGACCGGCCGCGCCGCCGGGACATGGTCGACTCCGCCCTCGACGCCCTGGTCGCGGTGACGCTCGAGGCCGCCGGCCGGCCCGACCCGCACGACCAGATCGGCGCCAGGATCGGGCGGGCGGCGCGGCGGCTGCGCGGCCAGTGACGCCGGCAGCGTCGCCTCGTTCCGTCGCCGTCGCCTGGGTCGAGCACCTGCGGGCCGGCGGCACCACGACCTGGGCCGACTGGGTCCGCGAGTCTGCCGGTGACGTCCCTCCCGCCGGCTCGTCCGAGCGGGGCGGACGGCTCCCGGGCGCGGGGCAGCTCGAGCTGGTGCGCCGGCTCGGCCTGGAGTACGCCGCGTCGCCGGGACGCCTCGGCCGCGGCGCGTTCACCGCGCTGGCCGACCGCGCGCTCAGCCGCTCCGGACCCGGCCGTGGGCTCCCGGACCTGCCGCTGGCGCTGCCGGGGTCGGACCGGACGTCGCCGGTCGGAGCACCGCCCACCGACCCCGGCAGCCTCCCCGTCGACGAGCTGATCCGGCACGGCGTCGGGCTGCTCGCCGACCTGCTGGTCGACGCCGGCCCGGTGCCGCGGCCCTCCGTGCGACGCCGCCGGGTGCTGGCCCGGCACGCGTTCCACCTGGCCGGCGCCCCGGTCACCACGTCCGGCGTACGAGCGTCGCTGGCGGCCGCCGGCCGGGTCGAGGGCGGCTGGTCGCCGGAGGTGGTGCTGTTCGCCGAGCCCCTCGACGAGCAGCTGGCCCAGGTGTGGAGCACCCGCGTGCAGCACGGCGCCCCGGTGCGGTGGGAGACGTTCGCCGGCCGGTGGGCCCGGCGGGACGCGCTGCCGCCGTCGGCGGACCTGCCCGCGATCGCGTCGTTCTGGGCGGCGAAGGTCGGCGTCTCGCGGGTGCACGTGGTGGTCTCCGACGGCGTGCAGGCGGCGCTCCCGGAGGCCGCTCGGCGTGGTCGGCACCCGGCGTCCGCCCCGACCGGTGCCGGGCGTCGACCCGGCCCGGCTGTCCCCGACGGCGACCGACGTGGTCCGGCGGCTCAACCGGGTGCTGAACGTGCGGGTGGCCGACGCGGCCCGAGCGCGGGCTGGTCCGCCGCGCGATCGACCTGCTGCCGGTCGGCGACGAGCGCGCGCTGGCACTGCCGCCGCGGCACCGCGACTGGGCGGAGCGACGGGCCGCGCAGGTGGCCCGCGAGCTCGGCGCCGGCGGCTACCCTGTGCACGGCGATCTGGCCAGGATCGCCCCCCGCCACGCCGGAGCGGCCTCCCCGCGCCGCCCGGACGTGCTGACCCTGGTGCTCGCCACCTGTCTGCGGACGGCGGAGCTCGAGACGACGGGGGCGGGAGGATGAGCCGGTGACGCGCCGCAAGGTCATCGTGCACGTCGGTGCCCCGAAGACCGGTACGTCGTACGTCCAGGACCTGCTGTTCCGCAACCGCGAGGCGCTCGCCGAGACCGGCACGCTCTACCCGGCCGACCGGTTCGACGCGCACTTCCTCGCCGCGCTCGACCTGATGGAGCTGCAGTGGGGCGGCCTGGAGAAGCAGGCCGTCGGCGCGTGGGACCGGCTCGCCGAGCAGGTGGCCGGCTGGGAGGGCACGGCGATCATCTCCCACGAGATCCTCGCGACCGCGACGCCGGCGCAGGTCCTGCGGGCGCTGGACTCGTTCGGCGAGGACGCCGAGGTGCACGTGCTGCTGTCGGCGCGCGACCTGGTCCGGCAGATCCCCGCCGAGTGGCAGGAGAACGTCAAGCACCGCCGCACCGTCGGGTACCGCGAGTACCTCGACAAGGTCACCGACCCGGCCCGGCGGGGCGCGCTGGCGTCGTGGTTCTGGGGCGTCCAGGAGGTGCCCGACATCCTCGACCGCTGGGGCGTGATGCTGCCCCCGGAGCACGTGCACGTGCGTCACCGTGCCGCCGCCGGGCGCGCCGCGCGGGCTGCTGTGGCAACGGTTCGCGTCGGTGTTCGGGCTCGATCCCGCGGCGTTCACGATCTCGACCGACCGGCACAACCCGTCGCTCGGCGTACCGGAGACGGCGCTGATCCGGCGGATCAACGAGCGGGTCAACAACGGCGTGCTCGCCAACGAGGACTACCGCCAGTTCGTCCGTGAGCTGCTCGCGCACCGCAACCTCAGCAACCGGGCCGAGTCGCCGCGGCTGATGCTCCCGCCCGACGTGCGCAGCCTGGGCGGAGAAGCTCTCGGAGACGTGGATCGACGTGCTCGGAGGCGCGCGGGTACGACGTGGTCGGCACCCTCGACGACCTGCGTCCGGTCCCGGCCGCCGAGGACCCGGTGTTCGCCGACCCGGACGCGCCCGACGAGGAGCTGGTCGCCGAGGCGTCGCTGGACGCGGTCGTCACGCTGCTGCGCGAGGCCGCCCGGCTGCAGGCCGTGGAGCACCAGCTGCGCGAGGACCTGGACGCCCTCGGACGCGAGCTCGACCGGGCCCGCGGGCTGTGGTTCCGGGTGAAGAGGCGGCTGGTCCGCGCCGCCGACACCCACCCGATGGCCGCTCGTGGGCTCGCGTTCTACCGGCGGCTGCGGGGGCGTCGGGTGCCGGAGTAGGGGGCGCCAATTCACTGGGGACCCAGTGAATTGACCGCTTCCCGGGGTGAGTTCACCACGGGATGGTGCAGATCCCCACGGGAAGCGCCGCGGCCCGCGAGACGTGCGACCGGCGTACGCCGGAGCGGCTACCCGCGCTTGCGGGACAGCAGCTCGCGGTCGGCGTACCGGCCGATCTGCCAGGTGGCGTACCCGTCGGTGCCGGCGCCGATGAACCCGCCCATGATCGGCACCCGACGCGCGATCACGTTCGCGGTGCGCTTGCCGGCGACCCGGGTCAGGAGCTCGGAGGTGACCTCGGCCGCCATCAACCGGTCGAGGTTCGGGTCGTAGGCCGGCGCGGTGGCGATCGCCATCGGAGGTGCCGGGATGAGCTTCTTCTTGATCAGCCGCTGCACGTCGTCCTCACCGAGGACGCAGCCCAGGATCGCGTTGCGCATCCGCGGGTCCTGGATGTCGTAGCCGCGCAGGTGGGCGATGGCGGCGACCATGCGGCACTGGATCATCGCCAGGCCGGCGATGTTGGCGGGGACCGTGACCGCGGCCAGGGTGAGGCCGCCGATGTTGGTGGCGAAGCCCTGCGCACCGGCGAGCCGCACGTGCAGCTCGATGATCTCCGAGATCGCCTTCTTGGTGTCGCCGTTGCACTCGGCGAGCTTGCGGTCCGCGACGGATGCGGCAGGCGGGAGCGGACCGACGCCGTGCACGGCTCGGTGCAGCGCCTCGTGGATGAAGCTGCGTGGTGAGGTCCGGCGCAAGCCTGTGGGCCTGCGGTCCGAGCCATCGACCGAGCTCCTTGCCCATCCCCATGTGGTTCCTCCTGCATGTTCCTTGCCGGTAACCCTAGAGCCAACCCACAAACGCGGGCCCCGCGCACCGGTCCGGAGCGGCGCCCGGGACGAGGGCAGAATGAGATCCGTGTCCGAGAAGGCTCGTCCCTCCACGCGTCGGGGACATCCGATCGAGCCGCCGCTGTCGCCGTGGATGTTCCCCGACCTGCGCGCGCACACGCCCGGCACCAGGGACGAGCCCGACGACCTCGTCGCGCTGGGCGCCGACCTCGAGCCGGGGACGCTGCTCGCCGCGTACCGCTCCGGCCTGTTCCCGATGCCGGACGCCTCGACCGAGCAGATGCTGTGGTGGTCACCGGTGACCCGCGGCATCCTCCCGCTCGGCAGCCTGAAGGTCTCCCGTTCCCTGCGCCAGTCGGTCTCGCGGATGGAGATCCGCGTCGACACCGCGTTCGACGACGTCATCACCGCCTGCGCCGACCCGGCGCGGGACAGCGGCTGGATCGACCGCAGCATCCTCGAGGCCTACACGCGGCTGCACGAGCTCGGCTGGGCGCACTCGGTCGAGACCTGGCGGGGTGGCGAGCTCGTCGGCGGTCTGTACGGCGTGGCGATCGGCGGGCTGTTCGCCGGCGAGTCGATGTTCCATCGCGTGCGGGACGCGTCGAAGGTCGCGCTGGTCGCCCTGGTGGACCTGCTGTCCGACGAGTACGCCGACCAGCGGCTCGTGGACGTGCAGTGGCAGACCCCGCACCTGGCGTCGCTCGGCGTCGTCGAGGTGCGCACGTCCGACGTACCTGGCCCGGCTGGAGAAGGCCCTCGCGCTGCCGCTCCCCCGCGCCTTCACCTGATCGGCGGCACCTTCCCGTGGCGATCTGCCGGTTACCGGGGTGAGTTCACCGCGGGAAGGGGTGCATTACCACGGGACCGTGGTAATTGGCCCCCCGCAAACCAGCGCTCACACCACCTGCGGCGGCAGCCCGGTCTCGCTGACCATGGGCCGACCGGCGGCCTCCCAGTCGAGCATCCCGCCGTCGAGGTTCACCACGTCGTGCCCGGACTGAGCGAGGTAGGCGACGGCACGCGCCGAACGCGCGCCGACCTTGCAGACGACCAGCACCTGCCCGTCGGGTACGTCGGAGGTGCGCTCGGGCAGCGACCCCAGCGGGATGTGCACGGCGCCCTCGATGTGGCCGTGCACCCACTCGACCTGCTCGCGGACGTCGACGACGGACAGCCCCTCGGGCAGCGGGTCGGGGACCCCGGACATCGAGACGGTCGGCACGTGCATGGCCACGAAGCTACTTCAGCAGCTTGGACATCCGGCGGTCGGCCAGCGGCTTGCCGCCGGTCTGGCAGGTGGGGCAGTACTGCAGCGACGAGTCGGCGAACGACACCTCGCGCACCACGTCGCCGCACACCGGGCACGGCATCCCGGTGCGTCCGTGCACGGCGAGGTGGCTCTTCTTCTCGCCCTTGAGGTCGGCGGCGGCCAGGCCACGTGACCGCGCGACGGCATCGCCGAGGACGTTGCGGATCGCGTCGTACAACGTCTGCAGCCGCTCCCCCTCGATCCCCGACGCGGGCGCGAACGGCGACAGCTTGGCGGCGTGCAGCAGCTCGTCGGAGTAGGCGTTGCCGATGCCGGCGATGGTGCCCTGTTCGCGCAGCACGCCCTTGATCTGCGCGCGGCCGGCCCGGACCAGGATCTCCCGCAGCGCGTCGATCGTGAACGCGTCGTCGAGCGGGTCCGGCCCGAGCCGCGCGATGCCGGGCACCTCCTGCGGGTCGCGGACGACGTAGATCGCGAGCCGCTTCTTGGTGCCGGCCTCGGTGATGTCGAGGCCCGAGCCGTCGTCGAGCACCACCCGGGCGGCCAGCGGCGACTTGTTGCTCGGCCGGGGCGGCAGCGCCGGCACCTCGTCGCGCCACCTGATCCAGCCGGCCCGGGCCAGGTGCATCACCAGGTGCAGGCCCGAGGCGCTGACGTCGAGGAACTTCCCGTGCCGGGTGACACCGTCGACCATCAGCCCGTTCAGGGCCGACAGCGGCGGGTCGAAGGTCTTCAGCGCGCTGAACGTGGCGATGTCGACACGGACGATCGCCCGGTCGGTCAGCCGGCCGGTCAGGTCGAGCGCGAGTCCTTCGACCTCGGGCAGTTCGGGCACGTCGTCAGTCTACGAACAGGGTCAGCCCGTGAGCGTGCCGTCGCGGTCGAGCTCGGCGTCGTCGGCGAAGACCGACTCGAGCAGGCCGCGGTGCGTGTCGTACGACGACTGCAGCCCCTCGCGCAGCACCCGGACCAGCTCGGGCACCTCCTCGATCGGCAGCCGGAACGTGCCCGCGCACGTGCCGCCGCGCCACAGCGACAGCACCACGACCTCCGCATCGGGGTGCCAGGAGACCCGCAGCCCGCGGCCGTCGCCGCGCGCGTCGAGGAACACCTCGCCGGCGGACGGCAGGGGAGACGGACGCCACATGGCCGACATTCTGGTCACGCCGGGGCCCGCCTGTCACCGTCTGGAAGGACAAGGATCACTCGATTCGACTCGCTAGCGAAATCTACGGAATCCCCTAGATGGGCGGATAGATTCCTCGCGTGGACCCGGTCCGGAACCCCTACGCCCCCGGCGCCGGCCAGCGGCCGCCCGAGCTGGCCGGCCGCGACCGCGAGCTGGAGCAGTTCGAGGTGACCCTGGAGCGGGTCGCCGCCGGCCGCCCCGAGCGGTCGATGGTGCTCTCCGGGCTGCGCGGCGTCGGCAAGACCGTGCTGCTCAACGCGCTGCGCGGCCAGGCGGTCAAGCGCGCCTGGGGCACCGGCAAGATCGAGGCCCGGCCGGAGCAGTCGTTCCGGCTCCCGATCGCCCAGGCGGTGCACGCCGCCGTCCGCGAGGTGGCCCACCGGCACCGCGACCCCGACCGGGTCGACGCGGTCGCCGGGGTGCTCAAGTCGTTCGCGCTGCGCACCCCGCTGGAGGACCGCAAGGGCATCCGGTGGTCGCCGCCGGTCGACGTGCCCGCCGTCAAGGGCCGCGCCGACTCCGGCGACCTCGAGCTCGACCTGATCGAGCTGTTCACCGACGTCGCCGAGCTGGCCCGCGACCTCGGCGTCGGCGTCGGCGCTCTTCGTCGACGAGATGCAGGACATCGCCACCGCCGAGCTGGCCGCGCTGTGCGGCGCCTGCCACGAGATCAGCCAGCAGGGCGCGCCGCTGGTCGTGGTCGGCGCCGGGCTGCCGCACCTGCCGGTGGCGCTGGCCGCGGCAAGTCGTACGCCGAGCGGCTGTTCCGCTACGTCGTCGTCGACCGGCTGCCCCGCGAGATGGCCGACCGTGCGCTGCTGGTGCCGGCCGGCAGCGAGGAGGTCGACTACGAGCCCGAGGCGCTCGACGAGCTCTACCGGCTCACCGACGGCTACCCCTACTTCGTGCAGGCCTACGGCAAGGTCACCTGGGACGCCGCCGTCGAGTCGCCGATCCGGGTGAGCCGACGTGCACGAGGCGGCGCCCGAGGCCGAGGCGGAGCTCGCGGTCGGCTTCTTCGGCGCCCGCTACGACCGGGCCACCCCGGCCGAGCGCGACTACATGCGCACGATGGCCGAGCTCGGCGCCGACAACGACGACGGGTCGGTCACCACCGCCGACATCGCGACGCTCGCTCGGCCGCAAGCCGCAGAGCCTGTCCCCGGCCCGCGACGGGCTGATCAAGAAGGGGCTCGTCTACTCCTCCGAGCGCGGCACGGTGGCGTTCACGGTGCCGCACTTCGGGAAGTTCCTGCGCGCCCAGCACGTCTGAGGCGCAGCGTCGAGGACGGCAACGGGCTACTCCGCGACCGCTCGCGCCGTCGCGCGGTGGTGCGCCGCGCCGTACTCCTCCCGGCGGCGCCACATCACCGCCCACATCGCCGGCAGCATCAGCAGGTGGCCGAGCAGCATCACCGTGCCGCGTCCGAGGAGACCGGCCCAGTACGGCAGGAACAGCACCAGGAACGGCACGAACATCGCCGCACACATCTCCAGGGTTGGCGCCCAGCCGTGCCGGCGGAACCGCATCCAGACCGCCATCCCGACCGACATCTGGGTCGCCATGGCCAACGCCATCGGCACGGTGCGGTCGAATGTCGCCGACCAGCCGAGCGCATCCGTCACCACCATCCAGACCGGCCCGAGCACCAGCATGCCGATGCCCATGGCGGCGACCATCTCCACGTAGTGCCGCACGAACGTGCGGTTCACCCTCATCCGGACCACCCACCCTCGCGGGAACTCGTACACATCTGTTCGGGTTACCAGGTGTAGCATAACTCGAACACCGATGTACAGCTTTGCGGAGGACCTGATGACGCAGCGCACCGAGAGTCCGCCGGTACGCCGCGCCGACGCCCGCCAGAACGTCGACAAGATCCTCGAGGCGGCCATCACGTGCCTGGGTCGCGACGCGCACGCCACGATGGGCGAGATCGCCGCCACCGCCGGCCTCGGCCGGGTGACCGTCTACGGCCACTTCCCGTCGCGGGAGGCGCTCGTCGAGGCGGCCCTGGCCCGGCTGCTCGACCAGGGCGACGCCGCGCTCGCCGACCTCGACCTGTCCGGCGACCCGCGAGCTGCACTGCGCACCCTGATCGGGGCGAGCTGGCTGCTCACCGCGCGAGCCGGTGCGGTGCTCGAGTCGGCCCTGGAGACGCTGCCGCCCGGCCGCGTACAGGAGCTGCACGCCAAGCCCGCCCGCCGTGCCGAGGCCCTGATCCGACGCGGCCGCCGCGAGGGGGTGCTGCGCAGCGACCTCCCGGTCGCCTGGATGGTCGGGGTGCTGCACCACGTCATGAAGGGCGCCGCCGCCGACGTGACCCGCGGGCAGCTGGCGGCCGCCGACGCGCCCCGGCTGATCGCCGAGACCCTGCTGCCGGCCTTCGCGCCGCCGGCCGACCAGGCCGACGCGGCCGACCCGGCCGACCAGCCTGACCAGGCAGACCAGACTGACCGATGACTCCTGGCCGCCGTCGAGGTCCGACTGCCAGGCACCGAACCCACCGGAAGGACACATCACCATGGGCACCATCGCAGTCCACGAGTTCATCTCGCTCGACGGCGTCTTCGAGGACCCGAGCTGGACCTTCGACTACGGCTTCGACCCCGGGATGGGGGTGACCCTCGCCGCCATCACGGACGCCTCCACCGCGATCCTGCTCGGCCGCCGCACCTACGAGATGTTCGCCCCCGCCTGGTCCACCCGCACGGTCGAGGACGACCCGGGGGCACCGTTCTTCAACGACACGCACAAGTACGTCGTCGGCGCCCAGGAGCCCTCCGCCGACTGGGGCCCGTCGACCCGGCTCGGCGCCTACGACCCGGACGCGATCCGCCGGCTCAAGGACGACACCGACGGGACCATCTACATCAGCGGCAGCGGCCGGCTCGTCCGGGCGCTGCTCCAGGAGGGACTGGTGGACGACCTGCACCTGTTCGTCTACCCCGTCGCCCTCGGGCAGGGCCGGCGGCTCTGGGACGACGGCGTCGACACCACCAGGCTCGCGCTCAAGGCCCACGACGTCTACGACAACGGCGTCGTACACCTCGGCTACGGACCGGCCTGAGCGATCCCGCCGAGTCGGCCCCATGATCTGGCCCGGTGAAACCGGGTGGCGGGTCACCGGTCGCCGAACGATCATGGGCGATGTGCATCCCCCGCGGACCGACCACGACGGTGCCGTGGTGGAGATCGCCTGCGACGAGTCGGGCTCCGAGGGCGAGAAGCTGATCGGTGGCACCACCGACGTGTTCGCGCACGCCAGCCTCGACGTGGACCACGACGTCGCGGTCGCCTGCATCGACGAGGTGCGCGTCCGGGCCCGCTCGCCGGCCGAGGAGCTGAAGGCGAGCGTCGTGCTCCGTGAGCAGAACCGCGCCGTCCTCGAGCACCTGCTCGGCCCGGAGGGGCCGTTCGACGGCAACGCCCACGTCCACCTCACCGACAAGGAGCTGCACCTCGTCGGCAAGCTCGTCGAGCTCCTCGGCGGCGGCGCCGCCTCCGACGTAGCGCTCCTGCATCACCAGGCCACCGCCGTGGTCGGGGAGACCTGGACCGGCCTGCTCGCCGCGTTCAACGACCTGATGCGCGCCCGCACGGTGGAGGACGCCCGGTCGTGCGCGGACACGTTCTTCGGCGCGGCCGAGCTGGTGGCCCGGTCCGCCGACGGTACGACGGTGGGGGCGACCGTGGCCGGGCTCGCGGCCGCCCGTCCGCGCGACGACGCGGCACTGATGCACCTGGTCGACAAGTCCCGCGGGGTGACGGTGCTCGACCCGCTGGTGCCGGCCCTCGCCGCCGCCGTCAGGCACTGGGCCGCCGACGGCCGCGCCGTCTCGGTGGTCCACGACGAGCACCGGGCGCTGCGGGAGGCCGGGCTCGGCCACCTCCGGAGGCTGAGCGGCGTGGACGGTGCGCTGGCCGGGATCCGGTTCGTGGACTCCCGCGACGACCCGCGGGTCCAGCTCGTCGACTTCCTGGCCGGGGCGGCCCGCCGGATCGCCTCGGACGCGCGGAACGGCCGCCCGGACCCGGTGCTCTGCGACCTGCTGCGTCCCTATGTGGATGCGGCCTCGGTCTGGGTCGACCCGCCGGACGGGGCGTCGCTCGTCCGGCGCGCGCAGGACGGCGCGACCGCGTCCCGCGCCTGACACCGGGGGCCTGCCACGATGGGCGCATGCACGACGCCGTCGGCCGCCCCCAGGTCGTCGCCCACCGAGGCTCCAGCTTCAGCACCGCCGAGCACACCCTGGGCGCGTACGTGAAGGCGCTCGACGAAGGGGCCGAGGGCCTCGAGTGCGACGTACGCCTCACGGCGGACGGTCACCTCGTCTGCGTCCACGACCGCCGCGTCGACCGGGTCGCCAACGCTCGCGGCGTCGTCTCGACGATGCAGCTCGCCCAGCTCGACGAGCTCGACTTCGCCTCGTGGAAGAACCCGTGGGCGGACCTCGACGACGAGGCCCCGGAGATCGACGAGCAGACCCGACGGGTGCTGACCCTGCGGCGGCTGGTGGAGGCCGCCCGCGACTACGACCGGCCGGTCGACCTGGCCATCGAGACCAAGCACCCGACCCGCTACGCCGGCCTGGTGGAACGCCGGCTGGTGCAGCTCCTCGACGACTTCGGCTGGGCCGGAGCGGGCTCCCCGGCCCGGGTGATGAGCTTCTCGTGGCTGGCCCTGAACCGGATCAAGAAGCTCGCCCCCGACCTCGACGTGGTGTTCCTGCTCGACCGCCAGCACTCCTGGCTGCTGGCCAAGGAGGTCACGTCGCAGGGCTGGGCCGCGGGGCCGGGGATCGACTTCCTGAAGGAGAACCCTCGCGTCGGCAGGCGGCTGCGCAGCCTGGGACGCCGGATGCACGTGTGGACGGTGAACACCGAGCAGGACCTCGACCTGTGCATGGACCTCGGTGTCGAGGTGGTCATCACCGACCGGCCGGCGATGGCGATCCGGCACCTCGACGGGGGAACCGCCGCCTCGAGCTCTTCGGGGTGAGGAAAGCCACGGGGCCCGCCGCGTTTGCGGCCGAGCCGGGCGGGCACGATGTCGTCGGGAGAGTGCGACCTGATCCAGCAGACATTGGGGGTTTGACCGTGGGCACCAGCTCGCTCCGAGCCGGACGTGCGCCGGTGAAGCTGCGCGTGCCCTTCGCGGCCTCCTCGGTCCCGGTGGCGCGGCAGCGGCTCAAGGCCTGGCTCACCGAGAGCGGCACCCCCACCGAGGTGATCGACGACGCCCGAATCATCATCTCCGAGCTCGTCGCCAACTCCGTGCGGCACGCCCAGCCGCTGCCCGGCGGGGACATCGAGATCAGCTGGCGTCTCGAACGACGTGGTCTCGTGATCACCGTCAGCGACGGCGGCAGCGGCACCCGCCCCCGCAAGGTGGCGGCGCCGTCGTCCGCGCTGGCCGGCCGGGGCATGGCCATCGTCGAGTCCCTCGCCGACACCTGGTGGTCCGACCAGAGCCGCGCCCGGTCCACCGTGCACGCCATCCTGGCCGTCTGAGCCACCGAACTCCGGCTCGGGCGCCGTCGTCGGGCCCGACCACCGCTCAGTAGGGTCGGGCGCATGGGTAAGAAGTCACGGGTCAAGAACCGCCAGGAGCACGCCGACCGCCCCGAGGGCCAGGTCGGGCCCCGTCAGCCGTGCCCCTGCGGGTCCGGCCGCCGCTACAAGGCGTGCCACGGCAGCGCCGACGGGCCGGCCCCGACGTACGTCGCCCGCCCGTTCGAAGGTCTGACCGGCGAGGCGGACATCATCGCGATGCGGGAGATCGTGCCGGCCGCCACCGCGCCCGTGCGGCTGCGCGACGGGGACCGCTCGGTGGTGCTCTGCTCGCTGCTCCCGGGAGCCGCCCCCGCCCTGGTCCGGCAGGACGGCACCGTCTGGCTGGGCCTGCAGGTGCAGCACTCGTTCGGCGACCCGAGCCGTGACCTCGGCGCGGTGCTGGAGAAGGCGCTCGACGCCGAGCCGGGCGAGGTCGTCGGGCTGACCACGTCGCCGGGCGAGGGCAACCGGTTGCAGGACCTGCTCACCGACGACCCGATCGAGGTCACCGTGCACAGCGGCTTCGACTTCTGGGTGGCCGACGTGGACGACCCGACCGGTGCGGTCGCCGCGTCGCTGGAGGCGGCCAACGCGGCGGCTCACCCCAGCGTCCGGCTCGAGTCCGTCGATGCGGCGTACTGGACCGACGTGACCACCAAGGAGCACCTCCGGTGGGTGATGCCGCACGACGACGAGGAGCAGCTGCTCACCGGCCTCGCGCGGCTGCACGCCGCCGGCAAGGACTCGCTGGTGGACGGTGCTCGTCTGGTGGGGATGTTCCGCACCCAGGGCGTGCTGGTGCCGGTCTGGGACCTGCCGCTGGGCACCGGCGCCGAGGCGCTGGAGAAGCCGGCCGCCCGGTTTGCCGAGGACCTCGCCGCGGCGCTCGCCGACGACGGCCCACTCACGACCGAGGAGCGCTCGGCGCGCAGCGGCCTGGCCAACCGACAGCTGACGATCCGGTAGCGCCGACGACGGATTCCTCGCAGTCGGACTAGACCGCCCGAGGAGATTCGGCGTGACACCCGCCATATTGCGCCGGTTCAGTTGATCGACGGGTCGCGTCCACGTAGATTTCTTCTTGCCCGGTCGTTGTTGTATCCCCCGTCAGCAACGGCCGGGTTTTCATTTTCATTCTTACCTCCGGGTCACTTCCCCCTCTGATCTGTCGTTGCTGGCAGAGTCACTCCTGACGTGCCACGCAGAGGGAGGCCGGACGTGAAGAGGTACACCCTCCCCTACCGGTTCGGCTTCACCCCGTGGGAGAGATACGGGGAAGCTGCCGCCGCGCACATCAGCGGGCTGCTGGACCGGGAGTTGGCCGGCCGTGACACGCCACCGGGCAGGGCGCTCGATCTGGGCTGCGGCCGGGGCCAGTACACCACCGAGCTCACCGGGCGCGGGTGGGACGTCGTCGGAGTGGACTACGTGCCCCGTGCGATCGAGGCGGCGAACCGGAAGCGCATACCCGGGGCCAGGTTCGTCGTGGCCGACGTCACCGACCTCACCGCGGTGGACCTGGGCACGTTCGACTTCTTCCTCGACGTGGGCTGCTTCCAGCACCTGAACGCCGCACAGCGAGCCGCCGAGGGGCGCAGTGTCTCCGCACTCGCCAACCCGGGTGCCACGCTGCTGATGCTCGAGTTCGGGGCGACCCGGCTCCGTTCTCTCGTTGGTGGGGTGTCGCGTCAGGAGGTCGAGGCTGCCTTCCCAGGCTGGGAGATGCTGTCGGTCGAGCCCGCACAGACCGAGGGTCTCGGGTGGCCGCTGACCATGACCCACCCGCAGTGGTACCGGCTCGCCGCGCCGGCGTAGCCCGGTAGTTCCGTCCCGCCAGTCTCTGCATCGACTGCAGGTGCGTGCTCAGGCCCGCAGCGACTCCCGCGAGACCGGGCACGACATGCACCGCGGCCCGCCACGGCCGGACCCCAGCTCCGAACCGGCGATCGCCACGACCTCGATGCCCGCCTGCTCGAGGCGGGTGTTGGTCTCGATGTTGCGTTCGTAGGCGACCGCGACCCGCGGCGAGATCGCGAGGGTGTTGTTGCCGTCGTCCCACTGCTCGCGTTCGGCGGTGACCGGGTCGAGACCGGTGTCGATCTGGTGCAGCGTGTCGATGCTCATGGCCTTCGCGGCAGCGACCAGGAACGGCTCCGCGGCCGCGGTCCGCAGCACCAGGTCGGCGTCGGTGTCGCCCTCCCGGCCCGACGCAGGTGACGGTGTAGGCCTGCAGGCTGTCGGCCACGTTGGGGTACATCACGATCTTGTCGACGTCGACCATCGTGCACACCGTGTCGAGGTGCATGGTGGCGCGCTCCTGCGCGATCGGTACGGCCAGCACGGTGTGGGCCAGGTCGGCGGCGAACACCTGGCGCGCGAGCCGCTCGGCACCCGCGGGCGTGGTGCGCTCGCCGACGCCGATGGCGATGACGCCGGGCGCGAGCAGCAGTACGTCGCCGCCCTCGACGTGCTCGCGCTGCCAGCCGTGCAGCTTCGGCGTACCGGCGAACCGGGCGTTCTCGGTGTAGATCAGGTCGGTCAGCTGGGTCTCGCGCTCGCGCGCCGGCATCGCCAGCGAGGTGATCGCGACCCGGTCGCCGATCCAGACGCTGGAGTCGCGGGTGAACAGCAGGTTGGGGAGCGGGTCGATGAGGAAGTCGTCGCTGGCGAGCAGGCTGGTGACCAGGCCGTGGCCGCCGCGCACCTCGTCGTTGCGGACGCCGGCGGTGAGGAACGCCGCCAGCTCGTCGGGCGCCTGGTCGTGGAGCGCCTGGTTGAGGTAACGGCGCAGCGTGTCGCCGAGGTGCAGGCTCGCCATCGCACCGGAGATCGCGCGGTCGCGGGCGTCGGGGCTCTGCAGGGTCTCGGCGAGCAGGTCCATGAGGTAGAGCACCTCGACGTCGCGGGAGCGCAGCGCCTCGGCGAACGCGTCGTGCTCGTCCTGCGCGCGGCCGACCCAGGGGATGCCGTCGAAGAGGAGCTTGTCGTTGTTGCGCGGGGTGAGCCGCTTCAGCTCCGGCCCGGGCCGGTGCAGCATGACCGTGCGCAACCGGCCGACCTCGCTGTCCGCTCCCTGGAGGCGGTCCTGTGCAGCGGCGTCCGTGCTCATGCGCGAAGCGTATCGGCCGGTCGGGGCCACCCCGGCCGCCCGGTCGCGGGGCTCAGGCGGTCACGAGCTCGTACAACGTGAGGCCCGCGAGCACGAGGCAGACGGCGGCGCCGACGTAGTGCAGCACCGAGAGCCTCAGGTAGCGCAGCAGCACCCGTCCGGCGAGCACCGCGAGCCCGGACACCGTGAGCAGCGCCGCCCAGGCGCCGAGGAACACGCGAGAGGTTGTCCTCGTACTTCGCCACCAGGCTGATCGTCAGCAGCTGCGACAGGTCGCCCCACTCGGCCGCGAACAGGATCAGGAACGACGCGGCGGCCGCCTTCACGAACGACTTCGTCCCCTCGGCGCCTGCCTTCGCGGCGTACTCCTCCTCCTGCTCCTTCTCGCTCGCGTCCGCGCCCGGGGCGGTGCGGCACGAGCACCACGGCGCCGAGCGAGGAAGATCAGCAGCGCGACGCGTGCGGATCGACTGCGTCGGGCAGCAGGGTCGCGAGCGCGCCGGCCGTGACCGCGACCAGGGTCTGCACGGCGAACGCGAGCCCGACGCCGAGCCAGACCGCGAGCGGCCGGTAGCGGGTCGACAGCACCAGCGCCGCGATGAAGGTCTTGTCGGGCAGCTCGACGAGGAAGATCGTGCCGAAGGCGATGGCGGCGACGGTGAGGTCCACACGTCGCTCCCGGGTGGCGGCGACCGCGGCGGCGAGCACGTCCTTGACCGGACGCCCGGTCGCCGCGGCGACCCGGGCGACGTCCTCGTACTCCGGCTGGGCGTTGACGACCTCGCCGTCGAGCCGCGCGAGCTTGACCGCGATGTCGTGGCCGTCGACCTGCACGGTGCGCATCTCCCGGTCGAGGGCGGTCTTGCCGATGCGCGACCTCGCGGACGCCGATCGTGGAGGTCTGCCGGAACATCGCCCGCGCGGACCGCGTCGGCGCCGCTCGGCGCGAGACCAGCGCGTGCAGCGTGTGCGCCGGGCGGCCCTTCTTCATCAGGATCGGGGTCAGCCAGGCGTCGCTGGCGCCGGCCTCGAGCAGCGCGGCGAGGACGCCGGGCCACAGCCGCGGGTCGAGGTCGTCGACGTTGGTCTCGAGGACCAGCGCGCCGGCGCGCCTCGGTCGCTGTCCTGAGGAGCCGGCGCCGTCCCGGTGAGTCGAGCCCGTCGAGATCTCCTCGCCGACCAGCAGCCGCAGCACGTTGGCGTGGCCCGCCGGGTCGCGGCTGCCGGCTCCGACCCCGATCGACGTGACGGTCATCGCCGGCTGCGGGCCGTACGCCGTCGCGTGGGCGACGAGCAGCGCGGCGCCGGTCGGCGTGCACAGCTCCAGTCGCGGGGCGGTCTCCGGTCCGGCGTACGACGGCACGCCGCGGAGCAGCTCGGCCACGGCCGGCGGCGGCACCGGCATCGAGCCGTGCGCGCCGCGGACGCTGCCGGAGCCGACCGCGACCGGTGAGACCACCAGCCGGTCGAGGCCGAGGTGGACCAGGCCGGCGCAGACACCGACGACGTCGGCGATCGCGTCCAGCGCCCCGACCTCGTGGAAGTGCACGTCGTCGGGGTCGGTGCCGTGCACGGCCGCCTCGGCGACCGCGAGCCGGTCGAACGTGTCGTGCGCCCGCACCCGGACGTCCTCGTGCAGCCCGGCCTCGGCGAGCAGGGTGCGGACGTCGGCCCAGGTGCGGTGCGTGACGCTGTCCGCGACCTCGACGTGGCAGCGGGTCGCGGCGAACCCGTTGCGGGTCACGCGCTCGGGGACGATCGCGACGTGCTCGGGTGCCACCGTCTCGACCGCGTCGGCGACCACCCCGACCGGGACGCCGGCGCCCACCAGCGCACCGAGCAGCATGTCGCCGCTCGCCCCCGACGACGCGTCGACCCAGCCGATCACGGCGCCGAACCCCGATTCGTCTGCGACGTTTGGGGTGATTCACGCGGGCGGTCCGCAGACGAATCGTTGTGCGGGCGGGCGTTGCGGGCCACCCGGGCCGCGAACACGCCGGCGCCGAAGCCGTTGTCGATGTTGACCACCGTGACGCCGGGTGCGCAGGAGTTGAGCATCGCCGAGCAGCGCGGCGAGCCCGCCGAACGAGGCGCCGTAGCCGACGCTGGTGGGCACCGCGACGAGCGGCGTCGCCGGTCAGCCCGCCGACCACGCTGGGCAGCGCGCCCTCCATGCCGGCCACCACGACCAGGCAGTCGGCCGCGTCGAGGTCCGCGCGCACGGCCAGCACCCGGTGCAGGCCGGCGACGCCGACGTCGTTGACCCGGATCGCGCCGGCGCCGAAGACCCGGGCGGTCAGCGCGGCCTCGGCGGCGACGGGTGCGTCCGACGTGCCGGCGGAGACGCACCGCGACGAGGCCGCGCGGGCTCGGGCAGCGGTCCGACGGTGACGGCGCGGGCCTCGGGGTCGAGCACGGCGTCGGGCACGTCGGACGCGACGGCCGCCATGCGCCTCGTCGGCGAGCCGGGTCGCGAGCACCGCCCGCTCGGGGTGGGCCGCGTCGGAGCGCGTGGAGGATCCCGACCACCTGCTCGGGGGTCTTGCCCGCGCCGTACACGACCTCGGGGTCCCGGTCCGGGCCGCGCGGCCGGTGTCGAGCCGGGCGTAGCCGAGGTCGTGGATCCGCGTCGGCGAGCGGTCGGGCACGGCCCCGAATCTATCCGCCCCGCGGGACCGCGTGCCGGGCTCGACGGGCTGGCGCGACCCCTAGGCTGATCGGCATGCCCGGAGTCCCGCCCGCCCGCTACGCCTACCTCGGCCCCGAGGGCACGTTCACCGAGCAGGCGCTGCGCAGCCTCCCGGCCGCGGCGCGGGCCGAGCTGCAGCCCTGCTCCACCGTCACCCTGGCGCTCGACGCGGTCCGCGGCGGCGAGGCCGACGGCGCGGTCGTGCCGATCGAGAACTCCGTCGAGGGGTCGGTGCCGGTCACCCTCGACGAGCTGGCCACCGGTGAGCCGCTGATGATCACCCGCGAGATGACCGTGCCGATCGCGTTCAGCCTGCTGGCCCGGCCGGGCACGACGCCCGACGACAGTCACGCCGGGTGGCGACCCACCCGCACGCCGCGGCGCAGATGCCGGCGCTGGCTGGCCGCTGCACCTGCCGGACGCTCGAGGTGGTGCACACCACGTCGACGGCGCAGGCGGCGTTCATGCTCACCCGCGACGACGCCGACTGGGACGGCCGCGATCTCCGCGCCGGTCGCCGCCGAGCACTACCGGCTGGCCACGCTGGCCGACGGGGATCGCCGACAACCCGGACGCGCTGACCCGGTTCGTGCTGGTCTCCCGGCCGGGCTCGCCGCCGCCGCCCACCGGGCCGCGACAAGACGTCGCTGGTGGCGTTCATGCGCGACGACCACCCCGGCGCGCTGCTGGAGATCCTCGAGCAGCTCACCATGCGGGGCGTGAACCTGACCCGCATCGAGTCGCGGCCCGACCGGTGCGGCGCTCGGCAACTACTGCTTCTCGATCGACTGCGAGGGCCACGTCGAGCGACGCCCGGGTCGGGGAGGCGCTGATGGGGCTGCGGCGGGTGTGCGCCGACGTCCGGTTCCTCGGCTCCTACGAGCGCCACGACGGCGTCGCCCCGACGATCCGCGCCGGGTACGTCGGACCGTGAGTTCCTCGACGCCGCCGCCTGGCTCGCGCGCCTCCGCAACGGCGGCTGACGCCGGCCCTAACCTGTGCAGCGATGAACGAGTCGCTCCTTCTCGCTGCTGGCCGTGCTGGCCCTGGTGCTGGCGCTGGTCGCCCTGCTGGTCGCGGTCTCCGCGTCGCGCCAGGCCGGCCGCCGCGTCCCGGCGTACCCGCCGTGCCCCCGAGCTGCCGACCGACGTCCAGGGCCTGCGCGGCGAGGTGCACGCCCTGCGTGCGGAGGTGTCCGACGCGCTGCGGCACCTGTCCGTCGTCCGCTACGACGCCTTCGGCGACATGGGCGGGCACCTGTCGTGGTCGCTGGCGCTGGTCGACGACGCCGGCAACGGCGTCGTGCTCACCTCGATCCACGGGCGCAGCGACGCCCGCACCTACGCCAAGGGCGTGACCGAGTGGAGCTGCGACCAGCAGCTCTCCCCGGAGGAGGAAGAGGCGATCAAGCTCGCCCGCACCGGCTGAGCCCGCGATCGTGTCCCACTCACGGTGACCCCTCGGTGGCCAGCCGCCGCCACTCGCTGGGGAGCAGTCCGTACGCCGCCCGGAACCGGCGGGAGAAGTGACCGGGGTCCTTGAAGCCCCATCCGTAGGCCACCGACGCGATCGGCCGGGGCCGAGCCGAGCGGGCGGCCAGCTCCGTCCTGGCGCCCTCCAGGCGTTTGCCGATGATGTACTGCTCGAGGCTGAGCCCGGCGCGCCGGCACACCCGGAACAGCTGGCGTCGGGAGACGGCGAGCGCCGCCGCCACGGAGTCCGGTGCCAGCATCGGGTCGCGCAGGTGCTGCCGGACGTAGGCATGCACCTGGCTCAGGAGCGTCTCCTCGAAGACGTCTCGGGCGCGGGTGTCGCCCGGGCCCGCCGCGTCCGCCAGCAGTGCCCGGACGAGGTGCGTGCTCGACTCACCGAGGTCGGCCGCCGTCGGTGACGCGCTCAGGGTGTCGGCGTCGGCGGTCAGGTCGACGATGTGGCGGCTGACGATCCGGTACAGCGGGCTGCTCGCGCAGCCGTCCCGCGGCCCGTTGCACGACCCGCACCGGGAGCCCGAGGTCGGAGATGGGCACCTGCAGCGAGGCGGACGAGCCGGTGCCGCTCCAGGAGAAGTCGAACGGCCGGGTGATGTCGACCATCATGAGCTCGCCGCTGCGGACGATCCGCTGTCCCGAGCTCGTCTCGTGGCGCCCCGAGCCGAGGCCCTGCACCGCGATCGCCACCGCCTCGTACGACGCACCTCGGGCGGCCCTCGCGTCGCGCACCAGCGTCACGCCGGTGCTGCGTGCGGTGAAGAGGCGGGCACTGCCGAACTCCCAGAGGTCCAACCGCGCCGACACCCCGCTCGGTCTCGGTCTCCAGGTCGACGTGGGTGGACCCCGAGGCCGCGAGCATCGCGTCGCGGAACGCGTCCGGCCGGTCGCCGGTGGGAACGTCTTCGGTGTCGAGCAGGACCGCCACTGGCCTCACCTCTGCGGGAAGGGGCACCTCGAGCGACGCTAGGCGCGGGCGGCGCAGCGGAACAAGACAGGTTCGGGCCATTGACCTCGGCGTCAACCTGGCACTCACAGCCGGAGCCGTGGCGCGCACGGCCGGTTCGGCAGCGTGGGGCTCTCCCTAGCGTGAGCGGTCAGGGAGGCGACCGGCCTCGCCCCGACCGAGCGGAGACCCATGACAACCGAACAGCGTCCCGGCGCCGGCCCGGACACCGTCGTACTCGTCCACGGCCTGTGGATGACACCGCGCTCCTGGGAGCACTGGGTGGCGTACTACGAGGCCAAGGGCTACCGCACCCTGGCCCCGGCCTACCCGGGTTCGAGGTGGAGGTCGAGGCGCTGCGCGAGGACCCGCAGGTGATCGCGGATGCCACCGTGCCCGAGACCGTCGACCACCTGGCCGGCGTGATCGAGGGCCTCGACAAGCCGCCGATCATCATGGGCCACTCCTTCGGTGGCACCCTCACGCAGCTGCTGCTCGCGCGCGGGCTCGGCAGCCGCCGGGGTGGTGATCGACTCGGCCCCGACGGAGGGCGTGCGGGTCAACCCGCCCTCGCAGATCAAGTCGCTCTTCCCGGTGCTGAACAACCCGGCCAAGCGGCACCGGGCCGCGGGGTTCACCCCGGAGCAGTTCCACTACGCCTTCACGAACACCTTGAGCCGCGAGGAGTCGGACAAGGTCTACGAGCGGTACCACATCCCGGCACCGGGGAGCTGGGTCTGGGCCTACGGGCTGATCGCCAACTTCAAGCCCGGTCACCAGGAGACCTGGGTCGACTACGGCAACGACGCCCGAGCGCCCTTGCTGTTCATCACCGGCGGGGACGACCACATCATGCCGGCCTCGGTGAACCGGTCGAACGCGAAGCACTACGCCAAGTCCGCGGCGCTCACCGAGGTCTACGACTTCCCCGGCCGGTCGCACTGGACCTGTGCCGAGCCGGGGTGGGAAGCCGTCGCGGACAAGGCGCTCGACTGGGCCGCCACGCACGCGCGTGCAGCCGTGAGCAGCGGCTGATCCTGCCCGCTCGGTCAGGCACCCGCCATCGAGGCCGCAGGGTGCTGGCGGTGCCCGCAGGGTCCGTCCGCGCGTACGTCGAGCGTCGACGTCGCCACGTCGATCGCGACGGTGGCCAGCGTGCGGTGCCAGAGCGCCGGGTCCATCGACCGGTCCGGGTGGCAGCAGATCCCGCCGACCTCTCCCTCGGGCTCGTGGTCGGTCATCGCGTCGAGGACGTCCTGCGGTGTCGCGGGCGGGCCGTCGGCGAACGCCGCCGCGAGCTTGTCGAGCCTGGTCGCGCTCGACGTACTGATCGTCGGCGGCCAGGCAGCCGTCGCGGCCCTCGGGTGAGACGAAGCTGTTGGTCCGCACGAGCAGGCCGTCGCGGGTGTCGAGCCGGCCCGGCCCTCCCGGGAACAGCTCGAACGTGGCGCCCGCCCCGGTGCGGTCGAGCACCGTCAACGAGCGTCGACGCCGAGGTCGGCTCCTGCACGATCTTCGCGGCGTCGTCGAGGGAGGTCGCCTCGTCGAGGATCCGGCGGCTGAGCAGGTGCACGGGGTAGCCGATCGTGCCCTCGGCGACCCGCTCGGCGTCGTTGGCGTGGTGCAGCATGTTGAGCATCACGCCCACCCCCTCGGCGTTGACGCCGATCTTGGCGAGCATGCCGAACTCCGTCACCGTCTCCACGACGCGGCCGTCCGGGTGCGGGAACCGCCAGTGGAACCAGCCGTCCGTCATCGCGTCGTACCAGTCCCAGGTCTGCACGGCGAACGGTGGCCCGCCCGGCGGCGCGGAGATCACCGAGGAGCACTCGGTGACGCCGGTCGGGTTGGCCGCCACGAGGATCTCGGTGCGGGCGTTGATCGCGGCGATCTCCCGCACCGGGCGACCGGCGCCCTCGGCGATGCCGGCGATCTCGTCGGCGTGCACGGGCGCCACCCGGGCGATCGAGTCCCAGGCGCGTTCGGCCCACAGGTCCACGTCGAAGGGCCGCCCGGCGCGGGCGGCGAACAGCCGGCGGTACGCCGCGACCGTCGTACGGCGATCTCGGAGCGGAACCGCTCGCCGAGCTCGATGCCGCGCTCGCGGGGCGGCAGGACCGAGGAGGTGAACGTCACGGGGCGGGTCACCCGGCCACGGTATCCACCCCGATATCGGTAGTCCGACCGTGACCCATGGCTCACGCCACCGCTACCGACATCGGGGGTGTCAGCGCGGGACGCGGACCAGGAGCCGGCCGTGCAGCACCTCGCAGTTCATCTCCTTGCCGGCCCCGATGGAGTCGCCGTCGAGCTGACGCGGCGTCTCGGCGCCGGCGCGGACGCTGACCTTCTGGCCGGTCATCCGGTTGACCAGCTCGTCGGTGCGCTTGCCCTTGCGGAGCACCCGCAGCGCCAGCGGGATCCAGGACAGGAACCGGCTCGGGTGCAGCACCACGATGTCGAGGATCCCGTCGTCGATCGCGGCGTCGGGCAGCAGCGGCATCCCGGCGGTGAGGTAGCCGACGTTGCCGATCACGACGGTGCGGGCGCGATGCCGGGTCCAGGGGCCGTCGTCGACCGAGATCTCCAGCCGCACCGGCGGGAACATCAGGTTGCGCATGCCCGACACCACGTAGGCGAGCCAGCCGACCTTGGCCTTGATCTCCTCGCTCGCCCCTTCCATGATCGCCGCGTCGAAGCCCATCCCGGCCATGACCAGGAAGTGCTCGTCGTCGGCGATCCCGTCACCGGAGATCCGCACCAGGTCGATCGCCCGGTCCTGCCCGTTGAGGGCCACGTCGATCGCGGCGTTCAGGTACAGCGGTACGTCGAGGTTGCGCGCGAGCAGGTTGCCGGTGCCGGCGGGCAGCACGCCCACGGTGACGCCGGTGCCGGCGAGCTCGGCGCAGACGGTCCGCACGGTGCCGTCGCCGCCGCAGACGAGCACCAGGTCGGCGCCGTCGATCGCGGCCTGCTCGGCCATCGCCCGGCCCGGGTCCTCGATCGTGGTCTCGTGCCAGGTGGGGCGGCTCCAGCCGGCCTCGGCGGCGAGCTTCTCCACCAGCGCCTTGAAGACCGTGACGTCCTCGACCTTGATCGGGTTGAGCACGACGGCCAGCCGCTTCGACGTCGGCACCGACCCGCTGAGCACCTCGGGCGTCCGCGGCCGGTGGGACGGGTCGTACACCGCCGCTCCGGCCAGCACCCAGAACGCGCCCACCGCGTAGCCGGCGACCACGTCGGTGAGGTTGTGCACACCGAGCAGGATCCGGTCGGCGCCGACCAGCACCACCAGCGTCAGGGCGGTCACCATCAGGCCCCGGCGTACCGACGCGCGTCGTACCAGCATGCGTGCTCAGCACCAGGACGACCCCGGCGCCGGAGGCGATACCCGAGGCGTGCCCCGAGGGGAACGAGAAGCTGGTCAGCAGGTGCAGCGGGTCCTCCCACACCGGGCCGGTCGCGCCCGATCCAGCGCTTGAGGAGGAACGTCGTCAGCGACGCGCCGAGCATCACCCCGACGGTCCAGTACGCCGCCCGGCGGTGCTTGCGCGCGAAGCAGCAGCACCGCGGCCGACTCCGGTGTAGATCGTCATCGCGATCGTGCCGAACGCGGCGTCGACGAAGAGCAGGAAGCGCACCAGCCCGTCCTGCGCGGCGGTCCAGTCGAACGCCGCGTCCCCGACCTGCTCGTCGACCCCTCCGAGCAGGTCGTAGTGCACGACCACCGCGAGCACGGCCACCACCAGCGCGCACAGCACCGCCCACGCCCACAGGGCGCGGCGGGTACGGGCAGTGAGGGGCACGGGGGTTGCTCCGGGGTCGGGGGGCAGAACGGCGTCAAGTATGACCGGTGGCCCGCACCCGGCCGGGCGGCGGGCGAGGCACCGGTTCGTACACTCGACAGTGCCCGATCCGGCCACGATCCAGTCGTGGCCCTCGTGGCCAAGTCGTTGTCCGAGCGAGCTCACCGGGGGTGCCGATGTCCACCCTCCTCGCGACGGTCGGCGCCGCACTGGCGGGTCCCGCCCTGCTGCTGGGCGGCACCTACCCGGGCTACGGCACCCTGACCGGACCCACCGTGCCGGCCCCGGTCGAGGCGGCGGTCGCCGCGTCGGACCCGGCGCCCGAGACCGGGGGAACGGTGCGGTTCAACGACCCGCGCGGCGACCGGTCGGGACAGTTCTCGCTGGTACGCCGCATCGACCGGGCGATCCGCGGCGCCGAGCCGGGCGCGACGGTCCGGCTCGCGGCGTACTCCTTCGCGATGCCCTCCACGGCCCGCGCGCTCCTCGCCGCGCACGCGCGGCGGCGCGCACGTGCAGGTCGTGGTGGACGACCACTCCGCGCACTGGGGCGCGGTGCGCCGGCTGCGCGACCGCCTCGGCACCGACACCTCCGCCGCGTCCTTCGTCAAGGTGTGCCGGTTGTCCTGCCGCGGCGGCCGCGGCAACCAGCACGCCAAGTTCGTCACCGTGTCGTCCGGGTCGATGGGCGACGACCTGGTGATGGTCGGCTCGCTGAACCTGACGAACTACAGCTCGCAGCGGCAGTGGAACGACCTGTACGTCGCCTCCGACCGGGGCGCGCACGACCAGCTCGTGGACGTGTTCCGGCGGATGGCCGACGACCGTCCGCAGGGGCGGCTCGCGGTCCGCGAGACGTCGAAGGGGTTCGAGACCGACCTGGCGCCGTACACCACCGGCGCGGGCGGCGACCCGATCAAGCGGCGGCTGGACCGAGTGCGCTGCCGGGGCACGTCCCTGCTCTCCGGGAGGGACGGGCGCACCGTCGTCCGGGTGGCGATGCACGCCTGGAACGGCGACCGAGGCATCGACCTCGCCCGGCGCGTCGCCCGGCTGCACGGTCGTGGTTGCGACGTGAAGGTGCTGTACGGCGTCGGGATGGGCCGTGCCGTCGCGACCGTCCTCCGCACCAGCGGCGTACCCGTGCGCGACAGCAACAACGGCGGCCGCCGGGTCCACCACAAGGTGATGATGCTGTCGGGCGTGCTGGGCGACCAGATCGACGCCAACTACGTGTGGACCGGGTCGCACAACTGGTCGGACCGGTCCCTGCGCAACGACGAGATCATGTTCCGCATCGCCGGGCGCGCACCTCGTGCAGGACTACCTGGCCAACTTCCGCACCATGTGGCGAGCCGCCCGCTGACCCCCACCGATATCGGTATGCGCACCGTGATCCATAGGCCACGGTAGGGCTACCGACATCGTGGATAGGCTGAGCGGGTGATCGACCCACGACTGCTCCGCGACGACCCCGACCGCATCCGCGCCGCCCAGACCAAGCGCGGCCTCTCCGCGGACGTGGTCGACGGGGCGCTGGCCGCGGACGAGCAGCGTCGGTCGTCGATCGCCGAGTTCGAGCGGCTGCGGGCGGAGCAGAAGCAGCTCGGGGCGCAGATCCCGAAGGCCCAGGGCGACGAGAAGCAGGAGCTGCTGGCGCGCACCAAGGACCTCTCGGCCGCGGTCAAGAAGGCCGAGCAGGCGCAGGGGGAGGCCGAGGAGGCCTACCGCGCGGCGATGATGTCGATCCCCAACCCGGCCGCCGACGAGGCACCGGCCGGCGGCGAGGACGACTTCGTGGTGCTCGAGCAGATCGGCACCCCGCGCGACTTCGCGGCCGAGGGCTTCGAGCCGCGCGACCACATCGAGCTCGGACGGATGCTCGGCGCGATCGACCTCGACCGCGGCGCGAAGGTGTCGGGCGCCCGGTTCTACTACCTGACCGGCCCCGGCGCCGACCTCGAGCTCGCGCTGGTGAACCTCGCGATGGACCAGGCCCGGCAGGCCGGGCTTCACCACGGTGATCCCGCCCGCGCTCGTGAAGCCGCGCGCCATGGACGGCACCGGCTTCCTCGGCCAGGCCGCCGACGACGTCTACCGGATCGAGGGCGAGGACCTCTACCTCGTCGGCACGTCGGAGGTGCCGCTCGCGGCGTACCACTCCGACGAGATCCTCGACGTGCAGTCGTTGCCGCGCCGTTACGCCGCGTTCAGCCCGTGCTTCCGCAAGGAGGCAGGCTCGTACGGCAAGGACACCCGCGGCATCATCCGCGTGCACTGGTTCGACAAGGTCGAGATGTTCACCTACACCACCGTCGAGGAGTCGTACGCCGAGCACCAGCGGCTGCTGGACTGGGAGAAGGAGTTCCTCACCAAGCTCGGGCCTGGCCTTCCGGGTCATCGACGTGGCCGCCGGCGACCTCGGGCTGTCCGCGCAGCGCAAGTTCGACTGCGAGGCGTGGATCCCGACCCAGGGCCGCTACCGCGAGCTCACCTCGACGTCGAACTGCACCGACTTCCAGGCCCGCCGGCTCGACATCCGGGGCCGCTTCCCGCAGGGCGACTCGGCCGCGTGGCGACCCTCAACGGCACGCTGTGCGCGATGACCCGCACGATCGTCGCGATCCTCGAGACCCACCAGCAGGCCGACGGGTCGGTGCGGGTGCCCGAGGCGCTGCAGCCCTACCTGCAGGGCCGCGAGGTCCTCAAGCCGGTGGCGAGTTGAACACCCCGCGCTGACGGCTCGCGATCCTGCGGGGACGCCGAGTGAGCGCCGACTGGACCGGGTTCACGCCGAAGCTGGTCGCGCTCGACATCGACGGCACCCTCTACGCCAACGTGCCGTCGACCGGAGTGGTGTCGGAGGAGATCTCCCCCGCGGTGAAGGACGCCATCGACCGGGCCGTCGACGCGGGTGCGCACATCGTGCTCTCGACCGGCCGTTCGACGTTCAGCATCACCGAGGTGTGGGACCAGCTCGGCCTGCCCCGCAACGGCGACGGCACGGTGCTGACGGTGGCGAGCAACGGCTCGGTGGTCTTCTCCTACCCGCCGGTCGAGGTGCTCAGCACGATCACCTTCGACGCCAGCGAGATCGTCTCGATGCTGATGGAGCACGTGCCCGACGCCGCGGTCGCGGTCGAGGAGATCGGCGTCGGCTACCGGATCAACCGGCCCTTCCCCGACGGCGAGATCACCGGCGAGATGAAGATCGAGCCCGTCGAGGACCTCGTCGCCGAGCCCGTCACCCGCGTCATCATCCGCGACCCGCACTCCTCGGAGGAGGAGTTCGTCGCGCTCGCCGAGAAGGTCGGGCTGCAGGGCACCAACTACTTCATCGGCTGGACCGCCTGGCTCGACCTCGCGCCCGACGGCGTCTCCAAGGCCTCCGCGCTCGCCGACGTCGCCGAGCGGCTCGGCGTCGACCGCGCGAACGTGCTGGCCATCGGCGACGGCCGCAACGACGTCGAGATGCTCGAGTGGGCCGGCCGCGGCGTCGCCATGGGGCAGGCGCCGCTCGAGGTGCAGGAGGCCGCCGACGACGTGACCGAGACCGTCCACAACGACGGCGTCGCGCTCGAGCTGTCCCGCTGGTTCTGACCCGACCCCCCGGATACGACGCGACGTTCTTGCGGTTTTCCGGCCGTGAAACAGCAAACCCGTCGCGTCGTATCGGGGTGGGGCGGCGGGTGACAGACTCTGCGCCGTGCTCAAGCTCGTCGCGACCGACCTCGACGGCACCCTGCTGCGCAGCGACGGCACGGTCTCGCCACGCACCCGGCGGACGCTCGACGCGCTGGAGCAGCGGGGCGTCACCGTCGTCTTCGTGACCGGCCGGCCGGTGCGCTGGATGGACTCGCTGTGGCAGCACGTCGGCGGGCACGGCCTGGCGGTCTGCTCCAACGGCGGGATCGTGTACGACGTCGCGACGCACCGGGTGCGCAGCTACCGGCCCATCCCGGTCGACGTCGGGCTCGAGGTGGTGGCCCGGCTGCGCGACGGGATCCCCGGCAGCACGTTCGCGCTGGAGCGCACCGACGGGTTCGCCAAGGAGCCCGACTTCCGCGAGCGGAACCCGCCACCGGACTCCCTGGACGTCGGGCCGATCGAGGAGATCTTCGACGAGCGCACGGTGAAGCTGCTCACCCGGCACCTGGACCACGACCCCGAGGACTTCTGGCTCGCCACCGACCGCCTCGTCGGCGACCTGGTCACCACCACCTGGTCGTCGGTGGGCGCGCTGGTGGAGATCAGCGCCGCCGGGGTCACCAAGGCGTCCACGCTGGAGCTGCTCTGCGAGGAGCAGCAGGTGGCGCCCGACGAGGTGGTGGCGTTCGGCGACATGCCCAACGACCTGCCGATGCTGGCCTGGGCCGGCACGTCCTTCGCGATGGCCGACGCGCACCCGACCGTGCTCGACCTCGCCGACCACGTCGCACCCGGTCACGACGAGGACGGGGTCGCCGCCGTCCTGGAGGACCTGTTCGGCCTTGATGCCGGCGACTCGTGTGAGGGCGTGTCCTGAGAGCGGCAGGCGACGCCGGTCACGATCCTGCGGGCTGCTGATGAGGCGTCCCGGGCGTGGCTGTGCGACGTCCCTTCCAGACCAGATCCAGGACCACGCTGAGCAACAGGATCGCGACCAAGGCCACCGCAGTGCCGGGCTCCTCGACCAGCGTCGTGGCGGCGAAGGCGACCAGGACCACGAGAGTCGTGAGGTCGGCGAGGACCAGGAGCCACGCTTGGGCGCCGGTCTCGTGGCGGATGCGGAAATGGCCGAACGTCACGAGCGTGAACACGACGAGCGCGACGGCGCTTCCGATGGAGGCGATCGCGTTCAGGTCGAAGGAGAGAGCGAGGACGGCTGCCGCGATGGCCGTGACGACGATGCCGACCGGTGCCCGCCCCCCGACACGCCGGCCCATCACCGGCGGGAACTGGCCCACAGCGGCCATCTCGTCCCCCAAGCCGGCCGCCGGATAGAGCCCCGAGTTGGTGGCACCAGCCGTGGCGAAGAGCGCCGTGACTGTCATGAGCCAGTAGCCGGCGGCGCCGAGCACCGGCTCCGCGGCGACGGCGAGCGCGGTACCACCCGAGGAGATGACCTCGTCGACCGTCAGCGTGCCGAAGACGCCGATCGCGACTGCGACGTACACGACCGTGGCAATGGCGAGCGCGAGGTACACGGCTCTGGGCAGCTGCCGGCCGGGGTCTTCGAGCTCCTTCGCGGTGAACGTGATGACGCCGAAGCCGAGGAACGCGAAGAACGTGAGGGCGACGCTGGACACGATGTCCCGGAAGGACGGGTAACCGGAGAACGCCAGGAGGTCGATGTCCAGGTTGGCCAGGGTCGCGACCGAGAAGACGGTGAGGATGCCGACCACGACGACCACGACCAGCGTCTGAGCCCTCGCGACCGCCTGCGAACCCATGACGTTCAGGCCGGCCATCACCAGCAGGACGAGGATGGCGAATGCGGTGACCCAGTCCGCGTTGTCGGCGACCGCAGCGCTGGCGTAGCTGCCGAACGAGACCGCGACCATCGCGGTGATGATCGCGTTCACCGCGAGGAGCATCCAGGCGATGACGCCGGTGAAATGGCCCTGTCCCCAACCCCGGATGACGTACTCGAGGAACCCGGCCCCGGAGGGGTAGCGCGCACCCAGCTTGGCGAAGGAGTACCCCTGCAGGGCCGCGACGGCGCCGGCGAGGAGGAAAGAGACCCAGACCGCCGAACCGGCGACTTCACCGGCCGCGCCGAGCAGGGCGAAGATGCCGGCGCCCACCATGGAGCCGACGCCGATGAACGCCGCCTGCCGGACCGAGAGCGTTCGTTTGTCCTGGCTCTCCCCGCCGGCGCCGCCCGTCCCGGGACTCTTGCCCGTGTCGGCCATCCCGTCAGGTTGCGACCCCGAGGACGCCGACGGCATCCCCCGCAACGGGCGAACTTCCGATGGACGGATTGATCCTGGTCGTGGCTCAATCGGGTCATGAGCGCCTGGCCGCTACTGCTGGGCGTCGCCGTGGTGGCGGCGCTGCTGCTCGGCCTCGTCGCGGTGCTGCGGGCGCGGGCGAGGCGTGACGGCGATTAGGGAGCCGGCCGCAGATGGGAGGTTCGGGCGTGGCCCCTTCCGATATCGCCGATTCCGCGCAAGAGTGGCCTTCCAGTCGAAGTGGCCCAGGCCACGTCCTTCCTGTTGGAGGTCCTCGGATGTCTTCGAACGATGCGGTCGGCGCGACGCGAGAGGCGCTGACCACCCTGGCGGCGGCCGTGCTGCGAGTCCGCAACGAGTACGGCGACACCCTCGGCGTACGACGCCTGACCTCCGACATCGACCGACTGCACGCCGACCTCGACGAGCTCGGCGACCCGAAGCCCGGGCACACCCCCGGCGTGGACAAGGACCAGCTGATCGCGATCCCCGACGACCCCTACGACGAGAGCATGTGGCAAGACGCCCAGTCCGAGGCGCAGCACGCACTCTGAGAGGCTCCGTCCATGTCGACAGGCGTCCGCAGTCCGAACCGCGCCCGCATCGAGCAGAAGACCCTCCGGCAGGACCGTTGGTGGCTCTACCCCGCGGCGACGTTCGTGGTGTTCACCGCCTTCGTGGTCTACGCGACGTGGCGCGCGTTCGTCGGTGAGTTCTACTACTCCACGCCGTACCTCTCGCCGTTCTACTCACCGTGCCTGGGCGGCACCTGCGTCGAGGGGTCGGCCGACTTCGGTACGCCGTTCGAGTTCTGGAGGCTCTCGCCGGCGCTGATCATCCTGATCTTCCCGCTCGGCTTCCGGATGTCCTGCTACTACTACCGCAAGGCCTACTACCGGTCGTTCTGGCTGAGCCCGCCGGCGTGCGGGGTCGCCGAGCCGCACGGCAAGTACACCGGCGAGCAGCGGCTCCCGCTGATCCTCAACAACATCCACCGGTACTTCTTCTACGCCGCCGTCCTGGTCGCCCTCGTGCTCTCGTTCGACACGGTGCTCACGTTCCGCGACGAGGACGGCGAGTGGGGCCACATGGGTCTCGGCACGCTGATCTTCCTGGTCAACATCGTGCTGATCTGGGCCTACACGCTCGGCTGCCACTCCTGCCGGCACGCCGTCGGCGGGCGGCTCCGGCACTTCTCCAAGCACCCGATGCGCTACCGGGCCTGGACGCTGGTGTCGCGGCTCAACGCCGACCATGCGCGCTACGCCTGGCTGTCGCTGTTCTCCGTGGCGATCGCCGACTTCTACGTCTACCTGCTCGCCACCGGTGCCATCTCCGACCTGAGGTTTTTCTGAATGGATTCCACGACCCCCGGGGTCTCGACGGGCTCGACCACCGGCGAGACGGGCTCGACCACCGAAGAGACGGGCTCGACCACCGGCGACCAGCGCCACCCGATGACCGGCAACCGCATGGATGCGGGTATCTCTTCGGGGCTGGAGCGGCACGCGTACGACGTCGTGGTCATCGGCGCGGGCGGCGCCGGCCTGCGGGCCGCGATCGCCGCCCACGACGCCGGCGCCAGGGTCGCGATCGTCTGCAAGTCCCTGCTGGGCAAGGCACACACGGTGATGGCGGAGGGCGGGATCGCGGCGGCGATGGGCAACCTGTACGCCGAGGACGGCTGGCAGGTGCACTTCCGCGACACCATGCGCGGCGGGAAGATGCTCAACAACTGGCGGATGGCCCAGCTGCACGCGCAGGAGGCACCCGAACGGGTGCTGGAGCTCGAGGAGTGGGGGGCGCTCTTCGACCGCACCGAGGACGGCCTGATCTCGCAGCGGGACTTCGGCGGCCACCGCTACGCGCGACTCGCACACGTCGGCGACCGCACCGGCCTGGAGATGATCCGCACCCTGCAGCAGCGGGCGGTGGACCTCGGCATCGACGTGTTCATGGAGTGCACGATCACCGAGCTGTTCCGCGAGGTCTCGACGGGCTCCACGGGCTCGGCGGGCTCGAGCACCGCGACGAGGATCAGCGGCGCCTTCGGCTACTGGCGCGAGACCGGACGCTTCGTCGTGTTCGAGACGCCGACGGTGGTCCTCGCGACCGGCGGGATCGGCAAGTCCTACCAGGTGACCTCGAACTCCTGGGAGTACACCGGCGACGGGCACGCCCTCGCGATGCGTGCCGGGGCGAGCCTGATCAACATGGAGTTCGTGCAGTTCCACCCCACCGGGATGGTCTGGCCGCCGTCGGTGAAGGGGATCCTCGTCACCGAGTCCGTCCGCGGTGACGGCGGCGTGCTGAAGAACTCCGAGGGCGAGCGGTTCATGTTCGACTACATCCCCGAGTACTTCAAGAAGGAGACGGCCGACACGATCGAGGAGGCCGAGGGCTGGTACACCGACAAGAAGAACCACCGCCGGCCGCCCGAGCTGCTCCCGCGTGACGAGGTCGCGCGGGCGATCAACTCCGAGATCAAGGCGGGCCGCGGGTCACCGCACGGGGGCGTCTACCTCGACATCGCGTCCCGGCGCGAGCGCCGAGTTCATCCGCCGCCGGCTGCCGTCGATGTACCACCAGTTCAAGGAGCTCGCGGACGTCGACATCACCGCCGAGCCGATGGAGGTCGGGCCGACCTGCCACTACGTGATGGGCGGGGTCGAGGTCGACGCCGACACCGAGCAGAGCATCGTCGAGGGTCTGTACGCCGCCGGCGAGGTGGCCGGCGGCATGCACGGCTCCAACCGGCTCGGCGGCAACTCGCTGTCGGACCTGCTCGTGTTCGGCCGCCGCGCCGGCCACAACGCGGCGTACCACGCCTATCGCGCCCGTGACACCCGGCCGAAGGTCACCGACGAGCAGGTGCAGGCGGCCTCCGCGGCGGCGCTGCATCCCTTCGAGGTGGAGGGTGGGGAGAACCCGTACACCATCCAGAAGGACCTGCAGGACGTCATGCAGCGGCTGGTCGGCATCATCCGCAAGGCCGACGAGCTGAAGGAGTCGCTGGTCGAGATCGACAAGCTGAAGGCGCGGGCCAAGCAGCTCTCGGTCGAGGGGCACCGGCAGTACAACCCCGGCTGGCACCTCGCGCTCGACCTGACCAACATGCTCGTCGTCAGCGAGTGCATCGCGAAGGCGGCCCTGGAGCGCGAGGAGTCTCGCGGCGGGCACACCCGCGACGACTACCCGAAGCCCGACGACCGGTGGGGCGCGCTCAACCTGGTGCTCACCCTGCCCGACGGGGAGACAGTCGATCTGAAGCACCAGCCGCTGCCGGTCATGCCGGAGGACCTGAAGGTGCTGTTCGACCAATGACGCTATCGGTGGTCGAGCCCGTCGAGACGCTCACTTCGTTCGCTCCTCAGGAACCACCCGTCGAGGCCTACCCGTTGAAGGAGAGTTGATGGGCTACAACCTGCGGATGAAGGTCTGGCGCGGCGACGCGACGGGCGGCGCGCTCGGCGACTACAACGTCGCGGTCGAGGAGGGCGAGGTCGTCCTCGACGCGATCCACCGGCTGCAGGCCACCCAGGCCGGCGACCTCGCGGTGCGCTGGAACTGCAAGGCCGGCAAGTGCGGGTCGTGCAGCGCCGAGATCAACGGCCGGCCGCGGCTGATGTGCATGACCCGGCTCTCCGACTTCGAGGAGGACGAGGTCATCACGGTCACGCCGATGCGGGCGTTCCCGGTGATCCGGGACCTGGTCACCGACGTGTCGTACAACTACGAGAAGGCCAAGCAGGTGCCGTCGGCGCGGCTCACCCCGCGCGACCCCGACGGCAAGCGCCGGATGCAGCAGGCCGACGTCGAGCGCGGCCAGGAGTTCCGCAAGTGCATCGAGTGCTTCCTGTGCCAGAACACCTGCCACGTCGTGCGCGACCACGAGGAGAACAAGCCGGCCTTCGCGGGTCCGCGGTTCTTCCTCCGGTACGCCGAGCTCGACATGCACCCGCTCGACACCCACGACCGCCGCGCGCTCGCCCAGGAGGCCGCCGGCCTCGGGATGTGCAACATCACCAAGTGCTGCACCGAGGTCTGCCCCGAGGGCATCAAGATCACCGACAACGCGATCATCCCGATGAAGGAACGCGTCGTGGACCGCAAGTACGACCCCGTCGTCTGGCTCGGCGAGAAGATCTTCAAGCGCTCCGACCGCGGCTCCCGCGACGAGCCGTGAGGCCGAGGAGTCAGGTACTCAGGCTCGTGGGCGGCGTGTCGCTGCACGGGTGACCCCTCGCCGTCCCGGCCGGCGGCGGCGTACGGTCGGGCCATGGCACTTCTCGAGACGCAGGAGATCGACAGCACCCTCGCCGGCGACCTCAGCGAGTGGTCGCGGGAGGGCGACAGCCTCGTCCGGTCCGTCGAGGCGCCGTCGTTCCTCGAGGGCATCGAGCTGGTACGCCGGGTCGCCGACGCGGCCGAGGCCTCCGACCACCACCCGGACATCGACATCAGGTGGCGGACCGTGACGTTCCGGCTGTCCACGCACAGCGAGGGTGGCATCACCGACAAGGACGTGGTGATGGCCGGGACGATCGACAAGCTCGTCTGAGCCGACCTGTCAGAGCGTCAGGTCGTCAGGGCGCAGCGACGACCTGACAACTCAGAGGTACATGCCGCTGCGGCCGTGGTCCTCGCCGTCCTCGCCCTGCTGGGCGGCCCGGGCGGCGTGCGCCTGCTGGGCGGCCCGCAGCGCCTCCTCGGAGGGCACCATGCCGGGCGGCAGCGCGCGGCGCATCTGCTCGAGCTGCGCGCGGGCGGCGACCTGCTGGGCGTAGATCGCGGTCTGGATGCCGTGGAACAGCCCCTCCAGCCAGCCGACCAGCTGCGCCTGGGCGATCCGCAGCTCGGCCTCCGACGGGGTCTCGGAGCTGAACGGCAGCGACAGCCGCTCGAGCTCCTCGACGAGCTCGGGGGCGAGGCCGGCCTCGAGCTCCTTGATCGACGAGCGGTGGATCCCCGCGAGCCGGGCGCGGCTCGCCTCGTCGAGCGGAGCGGCCTTCACCTCTTCGAGCAGCTGCCGGATCATGCTGCCGATCCGCATCACCTTGGCCGGCTGCTCGACCAGGTCGGTGATCTGGCGCTCGGCCTCGTCGGCGTCGTCCTCCGACATGTCGGCGGTGTGCCGGCCACCGGCGGTGCCCATGCCGTCGGGGCCGACCACGATCACGCGGGGGTCGTCGGTCTCGGAGTCCTGGGGGTGCGGCTGCGACTCGGTCATGCCACCCACCCTAGACGGGCCTCCCGACCGCACCGGGCTCGGTCAGGGCTCGGTCAGGCGCCGGTGCTGAGCAGGATCTTGCCGGTGTGGCCGCTCTCCTCCATCAGCCGGTGCGCCTCCCCGACCCGCTCGAGCGGCAGCGTGGTGTGCACGACGGGCTTGACGCTGCCGTCGGCGACCAGCGGCCAGACGTGCTCGACGACGGCCGCGCAGATCGCGGCCTTCTCCTCGACCGGTCGGGCCCGGAGCGAGGTGGCGACCACCGCACCACGCTTGCGCAGCAGCTTGCCGAGGTCGAGCTCGCCCTTGGCGCCGCCCTGCATCCCGATGACGACGAGACGGCCCTCGGTCGCCAGCGCATCGAGGTTGCGGTCGAGGTACGACGCGCCCATGTTGTCGAGGATCACGTCGGCCCCGCGACCGTCGGTGGCCCGGCGTACCTCCTCGACGAAGTCCTGCTCGCGGTAGTTCACGACGACGTCCGCGCCCAGGGACCGGCACAGCTCGAGCTTCTCCGCCGAGCCCGCCGTGGTGACGACGCGGGCGCCGAGGGCGTGCGCGAGCTGGATGGCCATCGTGCCGATGCCGCCGGCACCGCCGTGGACGAGCAGCGTCTCCTCGGCCCGCAGGCCCGCGATCATGAACACGTTGGACCACACCGTGCAGGCCACCTCCGGCAGCGCGCTGGCGGTCGCCAGGTCGACCTCGCCCGGCACGGGCATCAGCTGCCCGGCGGGCACCGCGACCTTGCTGGCGTAGCCGCCCCCGGCCAGCAGCGCGCAGACCCGGTCGCCGACCGACCAGCCGGTGACCTCGTCGCCGACCGCGCTGACCGTGCCCGAGCACTCCAGCCCGAGTACGTCGGACGCGCCCGGAGGTGGCGGGTAGAAGCCCTTGCGCTGCAAGGTGTCCGCGCGGTTCACGGCGGTGGCGACCACGTCGACGACGACCTCACCGGGCGCGGGAGTCGGGTCGGGCAGGTCGACGACCTCGAGGACCTCGGGCCCTCCCGGCTCGGACACGATGACGGCACGCATGCCGCAGACGCTAACCCAGGCGCTGCAACGTCCTACTCGACGTCCACCAGGTCGTCGTCGACCTCGACCTCGACCTCGGCCAGCTCGTCCTTCTCGCCGCCCCACTTCTCGGCCAGCTCGGATGCGCGGCCGGCCAGCTCCTCGACCTTCTCGGGGCTTCCTCCACCCAAGGCCGCGGCGTAGCCCAGCAGGTAGGTGGTGATCGGCGCCGCGACCCGCTCCACCGAGTGGGCGGCGTCCCGCGCCAGGTCCAGGATGATGCCCTCGTCGACTTCGGCGTCGATGTCGAGCGCATCGCACAGTTCGTCTATCCAGTCGTGGAGCGTCACGCGTTCCAGCGTCGTACGAGCATCCTCAAGTTGCAAGGTCCGTCCGGGTCGGACTCGCGGGTCCGGCGCCGGCTCCCCGGCAGGGACCAGGCCCGCCAGGTCAGCCGCCGAGGTCGCGCAGGTCCGCCCACGAGTCGATGTCCCGCGCCTCGTCTCCCACCGTCGGCACTTCGACGAGGTCGAGCCCACCGACCAGCCGGCGCACCGGCAGGCCGTGCTCTTCCTCGCGGGACGCCGGCCGTGCCGTCAAGAGGGTCGAGACGCGGTACACCGCCGCCAGCGGCTGCCGGCGGCCGCCGGCGTCCACGAGCACGGCCCCGTCGGCCGCGGGGTCGGCCTCGACGGCCCAGGTGAGCCGGGCCACCGTGCCGGCGTTGACCCTCGGCATGTCCACAGCCAGCGCGCACACCAGGTCCGGCGGCCGCACGAACCCGTCCAGCCCCGCGAGCAGACCCGCCGCCGGACCACCGCCGGCCGGGTCCTCCCGGGTCCAGGTGACCGCGCGGCTCGTGGGCACCTCGGTCCCGACCACCACCACCTCGACGGCCGGCAGGGTGGCGGCGAGGGCCCGCTCCAGCAGGGTCACCCCGCCGAGCTCGATCGAGGCCTTGTCGACCCCGCCCATCCGTGCCGCCGTGCCGCCGGCGAGCACCACGGCGCCGAGCCGGAGCGGGGTGCCGGCAGCGGGAGCCTCCATGCCGGCAAGTCTGGCAGGCTGGGGTGATGGCCTCGCCGCGTCCGGAAGACCTGACCGTCTGCCTCGTGCAGCGCGCCTCGGGGCTCGAACCGGCCGACAACCGCGCCGCCCTCGACGTCGTCGCCGAGGTCGTCGCCGGTCGTCCGAGACCGGTGCTGGTGGTCTTCCCCGAGGTCTTCGCCCGCGACTTCGGCAAGCCGGGCTCCGACATCTCGTCGTACGCCGAACCGCTCGACGGGCCCTTCGTGCGCAGGCTGTCCGAGCTGGCCGGCGAGCACGACGTCACGCTGGTGGCCGGGATGTTCGAGGTGAGCGAGGACCCCGAACGTCCCTACAACACCCTGGTCGTGGTCGGCCCCGACGGCCTGCGGGCGACGTACCGCAAGATCCACCTCTACGACTCGTTCGGCTACCGCGAGTCCGACCGGTTGCTCGCCGGCCCGATCGACCCGGTGGTCGTGGAGGTCCAGGGCCTGCAGGTGGGGCTGATGACCTGCTACGACCTCCGGTTCCCCGAGCTCGCCCGCGCGCTGGTCGACCGCGGCGCCGAGCTGGTCGTGGTGCCGGCGGCCTGGGTGGCGGGGGAGCGCAAGGTGGACCACTGGCGCACGCTGGTCGTCGCGCGGGCCGTCGAGAACACCGTCTACGTCGCGGCGGCCGCCCAGCCCGGGCCGCGCTACAGCGGCCACTCGATGGTCGTCGCGCCCACCGGTGACGTGCTCGACGAGGCCGACGAGTCCGACGGCCGGGTGGTCGCGGCGTCGGTCAGTGGCACGCTGCTCGCCGAGGCCCGGTCCACGAACCCGTCCCTGGTCAACCGCCGGATGTGAGCCCCCGCCCGGGAGTTATCCTGCGGGGGTCCGCTGCGGGCCCGGCCGGCCCCGACCGGCCTCCCAGCAACCGACTTCCCGAGGGGTCTCACCGTGGCACGTCCTGACCAGAAGCCTGGTCGCCGCCGCGCCCCCGAGCCCAAACGCCGGCTGGACCGCCGGGCAGCCGCCCGCGAACCGCGCCGCGCGGAGGCCCGTCGCCCCTCGGGCGGCACGGTTCCTGCGCCCGTCGCTTCGCCGACCCTGCCCCGCCACCGACGACGCCGCTGCCCCGGCTGCCCCGGCCGCCCCGGCGCCGGACGCACGGCCGCTCGAGCTGCACCCCGACGTCCCGCTCGTTCCCGGACCGACGACCACCGCGCCGGAGATCCCCGACCACACCCAGAAGCGCACCCGGTGGCGGACCATCTCGCACGGCGGGCTGACCCTCGCCTGGCTGGTCGTCACGCTGGCGGCCCTCGCCGCGCTCCTCACCGGCTGGGTCGACGTCGCGGTGCCCCCCTGGCTCGAGCCCTGGCTGACCCTCGGCGGCGCGGTCGTCGTGACCACGACCTACGCGTTCACGCTCGCCGTCCGCACCGGCGGCCGCCCGGTGCTGACCCTGCTGCTCGCCGGAGCGCTCTCCACCGGCGCGGTGGTCAGCGGCGCGCCGGTGCTCCTCGCGGGGGCGACGGTGGTGACCGCGGCGATGGGTGCGGTGCTCGGCGTGCTCTTGACCGTGCCGGCGGCGAGGTACGTCGCCGTGGTGCGCGAGTGCCTGGTCGCCACCTTCGTCGCGGCCGTGTCCGCCTTCGCCGCCAACGCCTACGGCGCCCGGATCTCCGTCGAACGCAGCGAGTACCTCGCCCTGGCACTGGCCCTGCTCGGCACCCTCGCCCTCGTCTACCGGCTCGGTGCCGGCTTCCAGGGCCTCGGGACCCGCGGAGCGGTCGTCGTGGTCGGCGGGCTCGGCCTGCTCGCGGTCTCGCTCGCCTACACCGAGGCGCTGACCCGGTGGGGGTCGACGGAGATGATCGAGAGCCTGGAGACGACGTGGTCGGGTCTGCGCGACACCTTCGGCGCGGTGCCGCGACCGCTCGAGGCGCTGCTGGGCTTCCCGGCACTCGCGTGGGGGATCTCCACGCGCGCCCGCCGGCGGCAGGGCTGGTGGCCGTGCGCGTTCGGCGCCGCCGGGCTGGCCGGCATCGCCACCAGCCTGCTCGATCCACGCGTCACGCTGATGGAGGCCGGGCTGCAGCTGGCCTACGGCCTGGTGATCGGACTGGTGCTCGGCTACCTCGTCGTACGCGTCGACGCGTTCCTCTCCGGCACCCGCGGTGCGCGGGCCCGGCGCGCCGAGGAGGCCACCGCGCACCGCCCCGAGCCGCGCCGTACCGCCGCCCTGCTCTGACGGCGCTCGGGGTGACCGCCGGGGCAGCGGTGTAGCGTCGCCGCCATGGCGCGTGAACCTCGCACAGCGGACATCGTCGCGGAGATGGTTGCCAACGTGATGACCGTCGCCGTCGAGCCCGGCGACTCCGTCGCGGCCGGCGACACCGTGGTGCTGCTGGAGTCGATGAAGATGGAGATCCCGGTGCTCGCGGAGCATCCGGGCACGGTCAGCGCCGTCAAGGTGTCGTCCGGTGACGTCGTCCAGGAGGGCGACATCCTGGTCTCCCTCGACCTGGCCTGAACGGCCGGCGTCCGGCGGACCTGCCCACGCCCCGGCACCGCCGGGGCATACACTCCCTCGCGTGCACCGGGCCACCGGTGTCACGGAGGGGTGCCGGAGTGGCCGATCGGAACCGCCTTGAAAGCGGTCGCTGGCAGAGATGTCAGCCGCGGGTTCGAATCCCGCCCCCTCTGCGCAGCCCGGCTCCACGCCGGCGCATCTGGCGGCTCGGGGGAGTGCGCCTGGAAAGGACCAGATGGCACGGCGCAGGATCTTCGCGCTGGGTGGTGGCGGCTTCTCGATGGAGCCCGACAACCCGGTGCTGGACGACTACTTGCTCAAGCTCTCCGGAGCGGCCCGACCCAAGGTGTGCTTCGTGCCCACGGCGAGCGGCGACTCACCGGAGTACGTCGAGGCGTTCCACGACGCGCTGAGGGACCGGGCCGAGACCAGCGTGCTGTGGCTGTTCGCCCGCGAGCAGCGAGACCTGAGGCGACTCGTGCTCGCGCAGGACATCGTGTACGTCGGAGGGGGCAGCACCGCCAACCTGCTGGCGGTGTGGCGCACCCACGGGCTGCCCGAGATCTTGGCCGAGGCCGCCGACAACGGGACCGTCCTCGCCGGGATCAGCGCCGGGATGAACTGCTGGTTCGAGGCGTCCGTGACCGACTCGTTCGGGCCCGACCTGGCCCCGCTGCACGACGGTCTCGGCTTCGTGCCCGGCAGCGCCTGTCCGCACTACGACGGTGAGGAGCTGCGCGCCAGCACCTACCGGGACCTGGTCGCGAACGGGTTCCCGTCGGGGTACGCCGCGGACGACGGCTGCGGCCTGCTGTTCGAGGACGGCCGGCTCGTCGACGTGGTGTCCTCACGCATCGGGGCGGACGGCTACCGGGTCGAGGTCACGGAGAGCGGCGTGACCGAGACGCCGCTCGAGGCGACGTTCCTCGGGGTGCCGCCGTCGCACCGGCCGGAGGCCACGGCTGGCTACTCGGAGCCGCCGAGCTCCAGCGAGACGCTGTCGTAGACCAGGTCGTTGAGGTGCTGCCGGTAGCGCTCCAGGGCGCCGACCAGCTTGGTCAGCTCGAGGCGGACGGCCTCGACGTCGGGTGACTCGAGCACGGCCGGTCCCAGGTCGGTCAGACGCTGGAGCAGCACGGTGCGCTCGCGATGAAGCGCCGACTCCCGGCTGGCCAGCCAGGCGTCGCCGCCGCGGGCCCCCTCGGGGGACAGGGCGTCCTTGACGGCCGACATGCGATGCCGAACCAGCCAGCGCCACATGTGTTGACGACGAGGAGTGTCGAGGGCCTGCTGCAGCCCCTGGATCGCGCTCTCGAGACCAGTCATCGCGACCACCTCTAAGCAAGTGTGGGGGATTCCGAGTGTGAACCCGCCCCCCTGCTTGTGACAAGAGCCATCATCGCTCCATTTGGCGCTCACGCGGGGCGACGGGTTGAATCGACGCCATGGCCAGCACCGCGCCCTCCGACTATCGGCTCTCGGGCCCGTTCGCCGTCCGGATGTTGGGGATCGCCATGGCCGTCGGGGGCGGCCTGGTGCTCGTCGCTGCGGCGCTCGTGGTGCTGCTGTCCTGGCCCGCCGCCGTGCTGTCGGTCGCGCTGGTCGTCGCGGTTGCCGGCCTGCTCGTCGCCGGCCTGGCGCTGACCCGGCGGGCGACCGTCGTACGGCTCGACGACACCGGCTACACCGTGCGGTTCGTGCGCGGCGCCGGGGTGCGGTCCGGGCGCTGGAAGGACGTCGAGGACGTCGTCGCGACCACGCTCGAAGGCACCCGGTGCGTGGTGCTGCGCCGCCGCGACGGACGCACCACCACGATCCCGGTGGACATCCTCGCCGCGCCCGCGGACGACTTCGTCCGCGACCTGCAGCGGCACCTCAACCGGGGGCACGGCTACCGTCCGGTCGCCTGAACGACCGCGCTCTCGGGACCCGTCGGGGAGGGCCGGGCCGATTGGCTCCGCTCGCGACGTGACCGGTAGCCTGTGCTCGCTGTCTGGAGGTGTCGCCTAGTCCGGTCTATGGCGCCCGCCTGCTAAGCGGGTTGAGGGCAAACCCCTCTCGCGGGTTCAAATCCCGCCACCTCCGCCAGTCACACGCGCGGCCTCGTCCCCTCCGGGTGCGGGGCCGCGCGTCACTCCGCGGTCTCCGCCTCCTCCGACTCCGAGCCCGACGCTCCGGCTCGTCGAACGTGAGCTCGCGTGTAGTCGCCGGCGACGAGCTCGCCGGTCGTGCGCACCACCACCGGCTGCACCCCCGCGGGTCGTCCGTCGCGGTAGGTGACCAGGGTGACCTGCGCGTCGCGTCGCAGCTTGCTGCCGATGGCCACCGCGTACGCCGCGCCCCCGGTCGTGCCGTTGGTGTAGGTCCAGCCGGTGCGACCGTTCTCGCCGAAGACCTCGGTCGGTCCGACCTGCACGTGCAGGTGCCCGCCGAGGACGAGGTCCACGCAGCCGCGGGCCAGCGCCTCGCGTCCGCTGTTGGCGTCGTGCACCAGAAGCGTGGACACCCGCTCGCCGTCGGCGTCCTGCTCGCAGGCCAGGTCCGCGAGCACGGCTGCTCTGCTCGGCGAAGGAGATGCCGCGCTCGTCGCGCCAGCTGCCCAGGCCGCTGCTGCGTACGTCGCTCGCGCCCAGCAGCCGGATGCCGCCGGGGCCCTCCACCACCTCGCCCTGGAGCGTGGTGAAGCCGAGCTTGTCGAAGTGCTCGACCACGAAGTCGCCGTTGTCGTGGTTGCCGGCGATCGCGTAGCGGTCGTCCATGTCGTCGAACGCCTCGTCCAGCGACTCGAGGCTGAACGCCTCCCACGAGCTGCCGGTCGAGGTGTCGTCGCCGGCGTCGAGCAGGAACGTCGCACCGCCCGCGTCGGCGATCGCGCGGGCGACCGGGTCCATGCCGACGTTGTCGTGGCGGTCGCTCACCAGCAGGCCCACCACCTCGCCCTCCTGCGGCGTGCGCAGCTGCGTGGTCAGCGCCGGAGCGGCGTCGACGATCCCGCGGTAGAAGTCGAGGCTCTTGCGGTAGGTGTCGAGGGCGCTCTCGACCAGTCGACGGGTGCCGCTGGTGATCAGCCCGGACTCCACCTGGATGGCCGCGGCCTCGGCCGGGATCACGAGGTCGGGCACCGCGTCCTGCAGCGGCACCCAGCCTCCGGTCTCGACGGCCGGCTCGTCGTCCCGGATCACCACGACGGACCCGGCCACCACGGCCAGGCCGAGGAGCGCGAACCCCGCCCGGCGTACCGTCCAGGGATGGGCCAGCTGGCGCCAGCGCTCGCGGCCCACCAGCAGCACCAGGGCCGGCGCGACCAGTCCGCCGAGGGCGCCCAAGATCGCGCTGTCGACGGCGAGGTCGGCCAGCGTCGATCGGACCTTCGCGACCTGGCCCTCCGGCTGGCTGGCGATGAACGCATAGCGCTCGATCAGCGCCTCGTAGCTGCTCAGCTCGGTGGCGCCCAGGTCGATCGAGGCGCCCAGCCGCCCGCCGGTGGGCAGCCGGAAGCTCGGGATGTAGGGCCCCAGGTCCAGCGTGGCGAACCCGTCGACGGTGGGCCGGACGGTGGCGTTGTGGCCGGCGACCACCGTGCTCCGCGAGCCGGACAGGAACAGCACCACCGCCAGCGGGACGGCGAGCAGCAGCCAGGAGACGGTGAGGGCCACGAGATGCCGGCGGCTGGTGCGCGGGCGGCGGAACCGTCCAGACCAGCGCATGCGGCGAGCATAGTTAGCCGCTGGGGGATCCGGCTCGGTCGGGGTCTGGCGCCGATTGCACAATTACGCAACCATAGATGGCGTTCAGTCCGCTCCACGCTCGGGCCGTCGGTCCGGATTGTCCGGTTCATGACGATTTCACGGCCGGCTCGGGCGCTCGGTGCAGTATCGCCTACACCCGTGCCCCGCGTCCCGAAATCGCCGGTTTTGCAGAAACGTGCAGTGCATACTCCTGCGGGTACTTTTTGTGGCCCGGGTCGCATCAAGTAGCCGACACTAGTGACAGACGGGAAACCGTCGAACCCCTGGGATTGAGAGCACGAGGTAAAGATGACCAAGCGCACCGTAGCCAAGTTCGCCGCTGGCATGCTGCTGGCGTCGAGTGGCGTGGTTGCCGGCCTGGCCACCCCCGCTGTTGCAGTCGAAGACTCTGGCTGGAACGGCACTCGCGTCGCCAAGACTTCCGACAGTGGTTGGAACGGCACCAAGGTCACGAAGGACAAGAAGCAGAAGGACGGCACGGTACGCCGCGCCGTCAAGAAGGACTCCGACAGCGGCTGGAACGGCACCCGCGTCGGCACCACCTCGGACTCCGGCTGGAACGGCACGTAGTCCGGGAGACGCCCTCACCGGCGTCACCCCCATAAACGCGGTTTGGCCCACCTCCCCCCCGGGCCTGATCGCCACAGAGGCTGAGACGAGGACGAACGAGTCAACCCCCCCGGCAGTTCGATCCCAGCGCCATCCCCCCGGCCCGTCTCAACCGCGATGCGAGGGCAGTTATCGTCAGGGTGACTGCCCTCGCACTCTGTCCACCTCCCCCGTGCCGACGATCTCCCAAGGCGTCGACACGGGGGAGTGGCATGTCCGGCCCCGGCCCCGGCCACTCGGCTGCGGCGAGGGGTGATCCCGGTCAGCGCTGGCTCAGAGAGGTGGGGTCAGCGCTCCCCGTCGGGGGCGGTTTCGAGCTCGTCGATCTCCACGTCGAGGCCCGGGGTGGCCGTCGACGGTGTGGACCGCTGGCTGTCGTCGCGGCCCATCGCGTAGCCGAGCTGGAACCGGGTCTGCACGTCGTACTCGTCCTTGAGGGCGGCGATGTAGCCGGCGTAGGTGCGGGTGCTGACACCGAGCCGCTTGGCGCTCGCCGGGTCGCTGTGCCCCTCCACGAGCAGCCGGATCGTCATCGCGCGGACGTCCTCGGCGATGTGCCGCTCGGCCTGGGTGCCGCTGACCGTGAACGGCTGTGCGCGCTCCCAGGCGCGCTCGAAGATGTCGACGAGGTAGGCGATCAGCGACTTCTCGTAGATCGCGATCGCGACCTCGTGGTTGTCGGAGGCGGGCACGACGGCGACCTGGCGGTCGCAGACGATGAGCCGCCGGAAGAACTCGTCGAGCGTGCGCACCTCGGCGCCGTGGGCGGTGATGTCGGCGACGTACTCACGGGTGGCGGGGCTGTGCCGTGCGGAGTGCTGGTAGAGCGTGCGCATCCGGGCGCCGCGGTTGAGCAGCTTGACGTCGCGCTCCTCGGCGACCGCGAGGATGCCGGCGGGCCGTCGGCCCAGCGGCTGCGCGGTGAGCATCTCGGTGCGGGTGTCGTTGACGGCGGCGGCGATGAAGTTGTTGATGTTGTCGAGGCCGTGGATCTCGGTGATCGGGTTGACCGCGGCTCGTGGCGAGGTGCGGAACACCTGGCCGAGCTCGCTGAACGCGTCGGCCCAGCGGGCGGACTCCGCGAGCAGGTCGGCACCCTGCTGGCCGAGCGGTACGACGATCTGGGCCTGGACCGCGGCCGGGTCGGTCGGCATGTAGCGGCGGGAGGTCTCGTCGTGACGGAGCAAACCGATGTCGAGGAGCAGGTCGAGGGCGGGCCGCGCCCCCTCGTCGGCGAGGCGCGGGTCGTCCTCGGACAGCCAGCCGTGCGCAACGGCGTTGCTGTAGATCCGGGCGGCACCCGTCTCGAGCAGGTGCCGGTCCTCGGCGCCGTACGTGCCGCGGGGAGCTCCCGACTCTCTGGTCACGGGCGCCAGTATGCCGCCTGCCGCAATGACGAGGACCCCACCCTGTCGGATGGGGCCCTCGTCGTAGGGCGGATGCGGCTACATCCCGTGGCGTTCTGGCGGTTCCCGTGGTGAGTTCACGCCGGGAAGCGGCCAATTCACTGGGTCCCCGGTGAATTGGCCCCCAGGCCCTATCGCCCAGGCGAGCCTTGAGGCCGTCGAGCTCGGTCCAGAGCACGGCGGGAAGGTCGTCGCCGAACTTCTCGAACCACTCGGTGATCTGCGGGATCTCGGCCTTCCACTCCTCGACGTCGACCTCGAGGGCGGCCTCGAGCTGGTCGGCGGACATGTCGAGCCCGTCGGTGTCGAGCGCGTCCGGGGTCGGCACGTGGCCGATCGGGGTCTCGACGGCCTGGGCCTTGCCGTCGATGCGCTCGACGATCCACTTCAGCACCCGGCTGTTCTCGCCGAAGCCCGGCCACAGGAAGCCGCCGTCCTCGTCGCGACGGAACCAGTTGACGTAGAAGATCCGGGGCAGCTTCGCGGCGTCGTTGTCCTTGCCGACCGTGATCCAGTGGTTGAAGTAGTCGCCGGCGTTGTAGCCGATGAACGGCAGCATCGCCATCGGGTCGCGACGGACGACGCCGACGGCGCCGGTGGCGGCGGCGGTCGTCTCCGAGGAGAGCGTGGCGCCCATGAAGGTGCCGTGGGTCCAGTCGCGGGCCTCGGTCACCAGCGGGACGGTCGTCTTGCGGCGGCCGCCGAACAGGATCGCGTCGATCGGCACGCCCTGCGGGTCGTCGTACTCCGGCGCCAGGATCGGGCACTGCTTGATCGGCGTGCAGTAGCGGCTGTTCGGGTGGCTGGAGAGCTCCGTGCTGTCGGGCGTCCAGTCGTCGCCCTTCCAGGAGCGGGCGTGGGCCGGGGTGTTCTCCATGCCCTCCCACCAGATGTCGCCGTCGTCGGTCAGCGCGACGTTGGTGAACACCGAGTTGCCCAGGTCGATGGTGCGCATCGCGTTGGGGTTGGTGTGCTCGTTGGTGCCCGGCGCGACGCCGAAGAAGCCGAACTCCGGGTTGACGGCGTAGAGCCGGCCGTCCTGGCCGATCCGCATCCAGGCGATGTCGTCGCCGAGCGTCTCGACCTTCCAGCCGGGGATGGTCGGCGCGAGCATGGCGAGGTTGGTCTTGCCGCACGCGCTCGGGAACGCGGCGGCGATGTACTTCACGACGCCCTCGGGGCTGGTCAGCTTGAGGATGAGCATGTGCTCGGCGAGCCAGCCCTCGTCGCGCGCCATCACCGAGGCGATGCGCAGCGCGTAGCACTTCTTGCCCAGCAGCGCGTTGCCGCCGTAGCCGGAGCCGTAGGACCAGATCGCGCGCTCCTCGGGGAACTGCACGATGTACTTGGTCTCGCTGCACGGCCACGCGACGTCCTGCTGGCCGTCCTCGAGCGGCATGCCGACGGAGTGCAGCGCGGGCACGAACGTGGCCTCGGTCTCCTCCATCTTGCGCAGCACGCTGGTGCCCATGCGGGCCATGACCTTCATCGACACCACGACGTAGGCGGAGTCGGTGATCTCCACGCCGAACATCGGCTGGTCGGCCTCGAGGTGGCCCATCACGAACGGGATGACGTACATCGTCCGGCCCTTCATGCAACCCCGGTAGAGGTCGGTCATGATGGCCTTCATCTCCTGCGGGTCCATCCAGTTGTTGGTGGGCCCCGCGTCCCGCTCGTCGACCGAGCAGATGAAGGTGCGGTCCTCGACGCGCGCGACGTCGGTCGGGTCGGACTGGGCGAGGAAGGAGTTCGGCTTCTTGTCGGCGTTGAGGCGCGTGAACGTGCCGGACTCGACGAGGGAGGTGGTCAGCGACTCCCACTCGGCGTCGTCACCGGTGCACCAGTGGACGCGGTCGGGCCGGGTCAGCTCGGCGATCTCCTGGACCCAGGCCAGGATGCCCTGGTGGGTGGTCGGGGCGACGGCGTCCTGCGTGCCGGTGGGGGTGGTCGTGGTGTCGGTGGTCATGCCAACCGGGGTCCTCTCGCGCATCTCGACCGTCGCAACGACGGACGGCCACCGAGCGTGTCGGTGGTGTGGTCGGGGGAGATGTGATCGCCGCACCCTTGCGGCGACTTCTGGGCCTCGCCGGCGACTCCGTGCCTGGGTACGCCGTCGAGTGCTGGTGAATCTACGCACAAGGTCGACAGGCTTGCCATTGGATCGGTCCAAGGTGTGACGGGCGATAACAAGGTTGTGTGGGACCTCCTCCGACCGTGCCCGAGCAGGTGGGAACGTGTGGGAATCGGAACGTGTTTCCGCAGGTCAGCCGCCGCCGGTTCGGCAGGCGTCGACAATTCCCACGCAGACTCACATGGCGGTTCCGGTGTCGGATCTGACCCGTCCGGGTCTGCCGGAGCCGGGCGCCACGGGGTTCACTGGGGCGGGGCCCGTCGACGCCATGGGGGTGTCTCGCACCGGCGACGTCTGCCCCGGTGGAGGGCGCATCATGTCCGGTCGTCCGTCACGTCCCGGTCGCCCCGTGCCGAGCCCGGGTCATGTCGGCCGGGACGCCGTGGTCCTCGGCGCCAGCATGGCCGGCCTGCTGGCCGCGACCGTGCTGGCCGAGTCCTACGACAACGTCGTTCTCGTCGAGCGGGACGCGCTCCTCGGTGACGGGGAGCCGCGCCGTGGGGTCCCCCAGGGTCGGCACGCGCACGTGCTGCTGCCGCGCGGTGCCTCAGCCCTCGACGAGCTGATGCCCGGACTGCTCGCGGAGCTGACCGCGGACGGCGGCTCGTTCGCGCCGCTGCTGAGCCAGCTCCACTTCGAGATCAACGGGCACGTGCTGAGCCAGGAGGACACCGGCGAGGAGAAGCCGGTCTACGAGCAGAGCCGCCCGTTCCTCGAGGCGCACGTGCTGCGGCGGGTCCGGGCGCTGCCGAACGTGACCGTGCTCGACGGCCACGACATCCAGCACATCCGTGCCGACCGGTCGGGCCGGCACGTCATCGGCGCCACCGTCGTACGCCGGGACGGCTCCTCGCCCCCGCGCGACCTCACCGCGGACCTGGTGGTGGCGGCGACCGGACGCAACGGCCGGGTCGGTGCTTGGCTCACCGAGCTCGGGTACGACGCGGCGCCCGAGGAGGAGCTGAGGGTCGACATCGTCTACGCCACCCGGACGATGCGGCTCGACAAGGCTCTCGTCGCGCCGATGGCACTCTGTCTCGTGGGGCCGACGCCGGTGCGCCCCTGTGGCCTCGGCGCGTTCGCACAGGAGCACGACACCTGGGTCGTCACGCTCGGGGGCTTTCCCGGCCATCACCCACCGACGGACCCGGAGGAGTGGCTGGCCTTCAGCGACCGCGTCGCGCCGGCCCGGCTCGCGCGGGCGATCAGGGAGGGCCAGGCGCTGACCGACATCCAGCGGTACCGGTTCCAGTCGAACCTGCGTCGCCGCTACGACCGGCTCGACCGGTTCCCGGAGGGCTTCCTCGTCGTCGGGGACGCGGTGTGCTCCTTCAACCCGATCTACGGCCAGGGCATGACGGTGGCCGCGCTCGAGGCGCTCGCGCTGCGCGACGTGCTCGCGCACGGCACGGACGCCCTGGCGCGGCGCTTCTTCAGGGCCGCGGCCCGACCGGTGGGCGCCGCCTGGCAGTTCGCTGTCGGAGCGGATCTCGCGATGCCCCCGGACGTCGTACCAGGAGCGCGGCGACTGCCGATGCGCGTGGTGAACGCGTACCTCGACCGCTACCAGGCCGCCGCCGAGACCGACCCGGCACTCGCGCGGCACTTCCTGAACGTCACGGGCTTCGACGAGCCGGTGCGCACGCTGTTCGCCCCGAGCGCGGTGGGAAAGATGGTCGGCCAGCGGCGCCGGCGGGCCCGCGAGGACGCCCCGCTGCCGGTGATCTCCGGCTGAGCACCAGGAGTGCCTGGGGCGATCCGGCCGATTTCGTCAGGCATGGGGCCGCACGCTAAAGTGTGCGAGGCCAATCGGCCGTGCGCCTGTAGCTCAACGGATAGAGCATCTGACTACGGATCAGAAGGTTAGGGGTTCGAATCCCTTCAGGCGCGCTCCACACGAAGCCCAGGTCCCTCCCCCGTGGCCTGGGCTTTCGTGTCTCCAAATCATCCGTCCTAGGGCCGCAGACGGAGCAACCATCAACTTTCTCGAATCTGCTGACTGGGTACAGATGGATATCTATTCTGGCTGCGCAACCACTCACATCTTCGGGGGAGTCCCATGTCTCGGTCTCGGATCTTCGGTGTCGCCAGCGCGGCAGCCGCGATCACGTTTAGTCTGTTAGCCCCATCGGCCACCGCCGCAGAAACGGCCGGCGCGCTCCGGTCGAACGTCACCTCGGTGAGTCCAGGAGCGACCGTCAAGTTCTCGGGCAAGGTGCCCACAAAGGTTCGCCGCCCAATCGTGCTGCAGCGGAAGACAGGTTCCGGCTGGACATCCGTCCTGAAGAAGAAGACGAACAAGCGCGGGAAGATTGCGTTAGCCACGGTGGTCCCCAGCACTAGCGGCAAGTACACCTATCGGGTCAAGGCTTCCAAGAGCCGAGATGGCCGGAAGGTCCTCAAGGCCATCACCACGCCCACCACGGCCGTCACCGTGGCCGCCCCCGCGCCGGCGCCCACGCCTCCTCCGCCGCCGGCCCCGCCTGCGCCGCCTGCGCCGGGTTCTCGCGAGCACCCGCTGATGATCGACACACCGTTCCAGTCCAATGTGTGGCGTTTCCGCCTCGGCGCCGCGGACTTCGACGCCTGGCCGGAGATCGCGGCCGAGAACATGTTCAACGACCCCCCGGCGCTTGGCTGGAATTACGTCACCCTTCCCGTCACGTACACCTACCTTGGCGCCGGCACTGGTGAGCCCTTCTGGGACGCAGAACTTGAGTTCGTCGGCAACAACGGGATCGTGTACGACGAAGGCGTCAGCAACGAGTACTGCGGTGTCGTGCCAAATCAGGTCATGGACATGGGTGAGATGTTCGCCGGCGCCACGGCCACTGGAACCGAGTGCGTACCCGTGCCCACGACCGCCATCGCTGGAGGCCACTGGCGAGTGTCCGGGGAACTGTTCCCGACCAATTGGGTGTACGTGAGAGCCGGCTGAGAACACAGTTCTGCTGCCCAGTACTTCACCGTCCCCGGGCGCGAGCCATGCGGATGCTTGGCGGAGTTGAACGGCCGCGCTGCGTGGCGCTAGTCACACCTCGGAATTCGTCACGATGTCTAGCTGCGCACGTCTCGTCAGTGCGAAGCGCGGACGGACGGGACGTGGGTGCCGCCGCCACTGGGTTGTCACAGACAGGCTGAGTGGCGACGGCTGCAAGCCTCATGCCTGGCGCCTCGTTTTTGTGGCGTCTCGTTCGCTGTATGGCCTGGCATCGACCTCGGTACATGCGCGGGCGGCAGGCTCAACGGGCGGGATCGACGATGAATCCACAGATTGTGACTACTTGAAAGGTCTCACGTCTCATGCAGGACCCCGGCAAGTCTATGTTCCAGCCGCGACACATCATCGCCACCGTCATCGTTGCCCTCGTCGCCGCTCCGGTAGCGATAGTCGGCTCCGCGACGTCGGTCGCGGCCTCGGAGCGGCTTGCACGGACAGTAGCGGCGACCACTGGTGGCACGTCGGCGGCGGCGCGTACGGCAGGAGCGGATAGGCCGGCCAACCTCAAGGCCCGCGCGGGTGATGGCAAGGTTCGGCTGTCGTGGGCGGCGAAGCTTCCTTCCACCCTCGCAGGATTTCGCGTCTACCGTGACGGAACACGACTGACCAAGGTTCGCCGAGTCCGCTCCGTAACGGTCGCCGCGACGAACGGTCGCCGCCACGCATACGCAGTTTCGGCCGTGAGCAAGCGCGGGGTAGAGTCGCGCCGCTCGCGTCCGGTTCATGCCACCGCCCTCGCGGCGACCCCGCTGCCCCCGGCCGGGCCTCCGGCCCCGGCGACCCCGGCGCCTCCCGCAACGACGCCCCTGCCGGACGTACCACCGGCACCCAGAGGCTTGACCGCGGAACCGCAGGAAGCCCACGTTCAAGTCATGTGGGACTCGGTGTCCTCGGCCACTCGGTACGACCTGCGCCGCGACGGTGCCACCATTGCCACCGTCGACGCCCCTTCGAGTGGGTATGTCGACGACACCGTCAAGAACGGCGAGTCCTACTCCTACACCGTGCGCGCCGTCGACGCGCTCGGGCAGTTCTCCTCACTCTCGGCCCCCGCCACCATCACTGTCGACACCGTCAAGCCGCGGTTGGAGTCGATGTCGTTCTCCACCGACACCCTCGACCTGGCGGCGGGGCAGCGCGAGCTGGTCGCGACCTACCGGATCACCGACGAGGTGTCCGGGTTCAAGAATGGGTCCAGCGCGTTCTACTTCCGTCACGAGAAGGGTCAGACGGTGTTCGGCTGTGTCTCCTCGACACCGTCCTCGATGGGCGAGGGCTCCTCGTGCCGCCGGACTGCCGGGAACGAGCACGACGGCACCTACGAGAGCCGACTCACCTGGCCGGTGAATGCCGCCCCCGGCACCTGGACCCTGTACTGGGTCAACTTCGACGATGCCGCGGGCAACATGACCAGCCTCAACGAGAACGACCTCGCCGCCGCCGGACATCCCAGCACCATCACCGTGGCCAACGCGAACGCCGACATGGCCAAGCCGCGGTTGGAGTCGATGTCGTTCTCCACCGACACCCTCGACCTGGCGGCGGGGCAGCGCGAGCTGGTCGCGACCTACCGGATCACCGATGAGGTGTCCGGGTTCAAGAACGGCGTCCAGCGCGTTCTACTTCCGTCACGACGAACGGGTCAGACCGGTGTTCGGCTGCGTCTCCTCACACCGGTCATCGATGGGCGAGGGCTCCTCGTGCCGCCGGACTGCCGGCGACGACCACGACGGCACCTACGAGACCCGACTCACCTGGCCGGTGAACGCCGCCCCCGGCACCTGGGCCCTGTACTGGGTCAACTTCGGCGACGCCGCGGGCAACATGACCAGCCTCAACGAGAACGACCTAGCGGCCGCCGGCCATCCCCAGCACCATCACCGTGGTCAACGCGAACGCCGACACGGTCAAGCCGCGGTTGGAGTCGATGTCGTTCTCCACCGACACCCTCGACCTGGCGTCGGGGCAGCGCGAGCTGGTCGCGACTTACCGGATCACCGACGAGGTGTCCGGGTTCAAGAATGGCGTCCAGCGCGTTCTATGTCACGAGAATGGTGCCAGACCGTGTCGTGTCTCCTCGACACCGTCAGGCGCGCTCCACACGAAGCCCAGGTCCCTCCCCCGTGGCCTGGGCTTTCGTGTTCCCGCGAGAGTCGCGTGGCCCCGCTCAGCCGTCGAAGCGGGTCTGGGCTCGTTCCCCGGATCGCATCATCCCGACTCGCTCCACGCGTCGTGACGCATGCGCGAGGCCCCGGCTGGCCGTCGACAGGGCGGTGCCGGCCGGCACGCGGGGGTGCCGGGCGGCGTGGTCGAGCAGGTCGCGGGTCCGGTCGATCAGCGAGAGCGGCAGGGCGGCGAGCACGTTGCCCGGGGGTCGTCGCGCCACGACCGGGTGCGGGCGCGTCGGGGCGGTGCGGCGCACCAGCTCCCAGCGACTGCCCAGGCGGCGCAGCTCGTCGTCGGTGAGCTTGTCCTGCAGACGCGGCAGCAGGTCGTCCTCCTCGTCGCGGACGTCCTGCCGTAGCAGCTCCACGATCCGGTCGATCAGGGCCCGTCCGAGCGGGGTCCTCGAGGGCGGTTGCTTCCAGCCGGCCGAAGAGCTGGTTGATCTCCTGGTGCTCCTCCTCGACCTGAAGCGTGAGCTGCTCGCCGTCGGGGAGATGCTTGCGTGCTGCCGGCCACAGCACGGCCTCCTCGGCGAACGCGTGCGGGAACACCAGGCGACAGACCCGGTTCAGCACCGCCTGCTGCTCCGTACCCGACGATCGAGACAGCTGCTCCAGCAGCACGTCCAGCGCGATGTGGTCCCGCTTCTGCCGCACGAGGACGCTGCCCGCGCCACCCAGCTCCTCGACGCTCTGCTGCGCGATCGACTTCATCCCAGGCTCCCTCCTGTCGTGCCACTCGTGTGCCCACAAGGTCGGTCCACATGCGCCCCAGGACCCGGTTGTGCCGGAGCCGGGACGGGTAAGGGGGTGGCATGTCGTCGACCACTTCGGGCCGTTCCGCTGCGCGTCCGCCGTCCCGGGCGATCGGGCTGCTCTACGGTCTCGGGCTGGGCGGGTTCGTCGACGGCATCGTGCTGCACCAGCTGCTGCAGTGGCACCACATGGTCAGCGACGTGGCCGAGTACCCGATGACGACGGTCGCCGGACTCGAGGTGAACACGCTCGTCGACGGTCTGTTCCACGTCGTGGCTTGGATCCTCGTGGTCGTGGCGTCATCGCTGACGCTGGTCGCCTGGCGGCGGGGCCGGCTCGCGCCGAGCTGGGGCTTCCACCTCGGTCTGGTGCTCGCCGGCTGGGGTGTGTTCAACGTGGTCGAGGGACTGGTCGACCATCAGCTGCTCGGGATCCACCACGTGCGCGACGACCTTGGTGGTCCGCTGTCGTGGGACCTGGCCTTCCTCGCGATCGGCGTGGTGCAGATCGTCGTCGGGTGGTGGTGGCACCAGCGCGGACGCGCACGACTGCGTGGCCGAGGCCCCGACAGCGCCGGTCGGCTGAGCACTCCTCACCCGCTCTGTGCGTTGCCGCACCGCGGATCCGGCTCGTAGCGTGCTAGCCACCGGGACGGACCGCACGAGATGCACGGACCGCCCCGCAACACTCACGTGACCGAGGAGGCCGGAATGGACCTGGTGGAGATCTCCGAGAACGAGCGGCTCGGCCGGGAGGAGGCCGCCGCCCGCCTGATCGCCCTGGGTGAGGCGCTGGCCAAGAACAACGAGGTCGAGTTCGAGCGCGGCGGCCTGAAGTTCAAGGTGCGGGTGCCGGACGAGGTCGACTTCAAGCTCGAGGTCGAGATCGGTGATGACGAGCGAGAGCTGGAGATCGAGCTCAAGTGGTGATGCCCGAGGACCCAGGCCGCTGAGCTACACGCCCGCCGCGGCCTCGATCCGCCCGGAGGCGACGGCCGTCTCGAGCGCGGCGTAGTCACGCTCGTTCTGGTCGGCGTACGCCTCTGCAAAGGTCGCGAGCCCGCGGTCGAAAGCGTCGCCGCTGCCCAGGTACGCCGCCACGGCGACCGGGTCGCCGGACCGTGCGTGCGCGCCCGCCAACGTCCGGCCGCACAGCCGGGCGTAGCTCTCCAGCTGGGACGGACTCATGGCCTCGACGACCGCGGATCCCTTGCCGTCCCAGAGCTGTCGCACGTAGAAGTCGCGATCCTGGTCGTCCATGCCGGTGGTGCGGATCCAGCCCAGGAAGATGTCACTGGCCGACTGCATGACCCGCTGGCCCTCCACCACCCGTCGCCCGTGGTTGTCGTACGCGCTCGGCCCGAGGAACGGCTCGAGCACGGATGCCTCCGCCTCCTTCGCCTGCAGGAACAGCGGGTCGTGGACGTCGTTGCCGAGCATCAGGAGGATCCAGGCGCGCGTGCCCACGCTCCCGACGCCGACCACCTTCCGGGCGGCGCCGGCGAAGTGGAAGCCCTCCAGCAGCCGGCGGTGATCGGTGCGCAGGGTGCTGGCGTACGAGCGGACCACCCCCTGCAGGGCCGCCTCCATCTCGCGACGGTCGTGATCGGGCAGCAGGTCCTCGAGCGGGACCACCAGCGGCGGGTCACCGATCAGTCGGGGACGTCCGTCGACGACCTCGACCAGCTTGTCGAACGCCTTGAGGCTGTCCTTCGCGCGGGCCTTCGCCATGTTCTTCTCGAACCGCTTCACCTGGCCCGGCTTCATCCGCTCTCGCACCAGGACGGCGAGGTCGTCGACGTCGAGGCGGGCGTACCAGACGTCGAGCCGCCTCATCGCCGCCAGTTCGCGCATGGCCCGGCGGTAGGACTCGCCCACGGCCCGGTTGACCACTGCGCGCTGGCCGGCGTCGAAGCCGCGGTCCCGACCGGCGACGGCGAAGCTCGCCGCCAGGCGCTTCACGTCCCACTCGAACGGGCCCGGCAGCGTCTCGTCGAAGTCGGTGAGGCTGAACACCAGGCGGCGGTCGGGCGCGGCGTACGTCCCGAAGTTGGACAGGTGCGCATCGCCGCACAGCTGCACGTCCAGGCCGGTGCGCGGGGTGTCGGCCAGGTCGGAGGCCATCAGGTACGCCGCGCCGCGGAAGAACGCGAACGGGGAGACCAGCATGCGCGAGTACCGGAGCGGGACCAGCTCCTGCAGGCGGCTTCGTGCCTGGTCCTCCAGCAACCGCACGGGGTCCGGGCGGTCCGGGGCCGGTCGCCACTCACCGTGCACGCCGCGGGGCACCTTCGCGCGCACGGCCTTCCCCTGCGCCGCTCGCTCCGCTCTCGTCGGCGGCTCGGATCGGAGCTCCCCAGCGGAGGTTGGCGGAGTCAGCACGCCTGTCGGGTCCTGGACGGATGTCACCACCTCACCCCACGACATTCGGCGGGCGGGCGCATCACCAGGACGAGGTGATTCGGGATGGGGGTCTCGACGGGCTCGACCACCGGGGGGTCTCGACGGGCTCGACCACCGGGGGTCTCGACGGGCTCGACCACCGGGGGTCTCGACGGGGCGCGGGCGTAGCATCCGCGCATGGGCCAGCGCGGCGTGCGTGGCGGTGCCGGCATGATGCCGTCGGGCTTCTTCAGCGCCGTCGAGCCCGAGGCGCCGGTGCGGCCGCTGCTGGAGCGGCTGCGGCCGATCGTGGAGGCCGAGATCGAAAGGTACGACGGGCGCGGTCTCGACGGTGCACGCCGAGCTGCGGGCCGTGCGTGGGACGGACGGCGGAGCCGCGATGGAGCGCTTCTACTGGTCGACGCAGGGTGCCGATCCCACGGCCACCTGGGGCTTCGGGGCGCGCACGCTCTACTGCCGGGACGACCCCGCGGACCTGCAGGTGCACGAGTTCCCGTCCGAGCCGGCGTTGTCCTGGCTCGACGACCGCGGACGGGCCGCTCCGGCACGACGGTCGCGCCGAGCAGGTGGAGGTCCTGCGGTACATCCCGCTGCGTCGGCTCACCTACCGGCTGCTCGACGGCGCCGGCCTGCCGGACCGGGTGATCGCGAAGTCCAAGCGGACCGGCGGCCTGAACCGGGCAGCGGTCGCGTTCCTGGCCGTCAACCAGGCAGCCAGCCGGCGCCCGGCCGCGCGCTGCGCGTGCCACGCCTGCTCCGGCTCGAGCCTCCGCGGCACACCCTCTACCTCGAGGAGCTGCCGGGCCGGCCGTTGCACGTCGCGATCGTCGGTCTCGACCTGCGGCGACGCGATGGAGCCAGCTCGGCGACGCTGCACCGCTCGTTCCAGGAGCTCGAGGTCAAGGGGCTGCCGGTGCGCCGGGTGGCCGACTGGCTGCGCGACGCGCGGCGGGGCCGTCGACCGGATCGCGATGTTCGTGCCGTCGGCCGCTGACCGGGCCGAGTCGATCCGGGCCGACCTCGACAGCGCAACGCGCCGGATGACGAGGGGCTGCTGTTCTGCCAGGGCGACTTCCTGCCCGGTCAGATCCTGTGCGACCCGAGCGGGTGGTCGGTCATCGACCTCGACGACAGCCGCTACGCCGACCCGCTGTCCGACGTCGCCGCGATGTACGTCGGGATGCCGCGCGAGCTGGGACTGGGCGCGGCCGAGGCCGAGCACGCGCGACGTACCTATCTCGACGCGTACGCCGCCCGGGCCGGACAGCCGATCGACCGCGACCGCTGGCGGTGGTACCTCACCCTGCTGCAGCTCAACGAGCTCGGCAAGCGGCTGATGAAGGGGCGGGTCGCGCCGGACGAACCGGACGCGGTGCTCGACCGGCTCGTCGACCTCGACGACGGGCTCGGCTGACCGGGTTGCTCACCCACGCAGCAGCGCGACCACGTCAGCATGCCGCTCGAGCTCGGCGGTGAGCGCCTCCTGCCACCCGTTCGCGTGCCGGCGCAGGTGCCGGTAGCAGCGGTTCACGAACTCCGCGTCGGCGCACGTCTCCAGGAAGGCCTGGTCGATCTCGTGGCCCGAGGCGTCGGCGTACGACGTCAGCAGACCACGCCCGACGCCGCGGACGACGTCGTCTGGCAGCCCGCGCAGGGCGAGGTCGACGAGGAACTCGGCGAGGTCCACCTCCGGCACTCCCCGCACCATCGAGTCCAGGTCGACGAGGACCGGCCCGGCGGCCGAGGAGACGAGCTGGTCGAGGTGGAAGTCACCGTGCAGCGTGACGACGGTGTCGTCGCTCGCGAAGGTTCGGCGTCCGGCGGCCGTGGTCACCATCCGGTTGACGGTCGCACCCACGGCCGGATGGGCGCGGGAGAGCTTGGCCGCCTTCTTGTCCATCTCGGTCAGCAACGCGTCGCCGGTGAGTAGTGGTGCATCGGTCGGCGTGCCGTGCAGGACGGCCAGGGCGCGCCCCACGTCGTCCGCCAGATCCACGAGCCCGGACGGTGGCACCGCGGTGGTCAGCGGAAGACCTGGTACGCCGCGGGTCCACAGCACCCCGAGGTCGTCGTCGGTGGCGAGCGGTTCCGCCACCCGGAGCCGGTCGTCCTCAAGCGCCGCGGTCCAGATCGCCTCGTGCCGCGCCCCGGCGGCGGCCACCTCGCCGTCGGTGAGGTGCTTGGCGAAGACGGCCGACCTGCCGTCCCCGTCGCCCTCGAGCCGCAGCGTGATGCTGGCCTCCGGCTGGTAGCGGACGACGGCCGTCCGCGGCTCGCCCGCACCGAGGACCTCGCGGACCCGCGGCGGCAGCACGTCGACGACTCGGCGCGGGTCGACGAGCAGCGGCACCGTCGGGAGCCGGGGGTCGTCGGGGAACGGCCACACGACGACGTCGAGGCCGGCCAACCGCACGCTTCGTCCGCCGGGGCGGGTCGACCGATCCCGTCGCCACGCCTCCTCGCTGGCGTCGCCGTCCGGGAACCCCTTCACGTAGAGCTGCACCGGCGCGCCGACGCGAGGAGTGACCACGCAGGTCGCCCAACCCCGGCACAGCGGCGACTCGGGCCGGTGCGGATGCGTCAGCCGCGCGTCGAGCAGCCGCACGGAGTCGACCGGGCCGGTGACCCCCAGCGCGGGTGCGTGTGCCGCAACGACGTCGGCGAGCCACGACTCGTCAGCCAGGTTGGGCAGCCACACCGGGCGTCTCCCGTCGTACGGACTCCCCGACCACCGGGGAGCCCCATTCTGCAACGGACCTGGGCGCAGACCGCACGTCCTAGGACCAAAGTTCACTACCCGCACCCACGGGGCCGGGCGAGACTCGAACCGTCCTCAGGAGGTGGTGGCATGACGCCGAGAACCGTGTGCGTCCTCGGTCTCGGGTACGTCGGACTGCCCCTCGCGTGCGCGGCGGCGGGCGCCGGGCACCGGGTCGTCGGCTACGACCCCGACCGCGACCGCGTGGCCAGGCTGCGCCAGGGCCGGAGCCCGGTCGAGGACGTGGAGGACCGGCTGCTCGAGAAGGTGCTCGCCAGCGGGCGGCTGTCGTTCACCGACGACCCCGCCGACGTCACGGGCAGCGACACCTTCGTGATCTGCGTGCCCACGCCGCTGAAGGAGAAGACCCCCGACCTCTCGATGGTCGACGCCGCCGTCGACGTCGTCGCCGGCGCCCTCCGGCCCGGCGGCATGGTGATCCTCGAGTCCACCACCTACCCCGGCACCACCGAGGAACGGGTGGCGCCGCGGCTGGCCGCGGCCACCGGGCTGCGTGCGCCGGACGACTACCACCTGGTGTTCTCGCCCGAGCGGATCGATCCGGGCAACCCGGTGTACTCCCTGGAGAACACCCCGCGCGTCGTCGGCGGCCTGGGACCCGCGGCCGGCGACGCCGCCACCGCGTTCTACTCGTCGTTCATCGACCACGTGCACCGCGTGTCCGGACCGCGCGAGGCCGAGATGGCCAAGCTCCTGGAGAACACCTACCGGCACGTGAACATCGCCCTGGTCAACGAGATGGCGATCTTCTGCGAGGAGCTCGGCATCGACCTGTGGGAGTCGATCGGCGCCGCGTCCACCAAGCCCTTCGGCTTCGCGCCCTTCACGCCCGGCCCGGGTGTCGGCGGACACTGCATCCCGGTCGACCCGTCGTACCTCTCCTGGCGGGTACGCCGTCTCGGGTACCCGTTCCGCTTCGTCGAGCTGGCCGGCGAGATCAACGACCGGATGCCGGTGTACGTCGCGTCGCGGATCGCGGACCTGCTCAACGACGTGCAGAAGTCCGTCTCGGGCTCGCGCATCCTGGTGCTCGGCGTCGCCTACAAGAAGGACCTGGGCGACATGCGGGAGTCGCCCGCGCCGGTGCTGATGCGACGGTTGGCGAGCCACGGCGCGCTGGTGCGGTGGCACGACCCGCACGTGCGGGCCGAGCAGGTCCCCGACTCCGGAGGCGTGGCGGTGCAAGGCGAGCTGACCGTCGAGGAGCTGGCCGCGGCGGACCTCGTGGTGGTCCACACCGACCACGCGGCGTACGACCCGGAGCTGATCGTCCGGCACAGCCGACGGCTCTTCGACACCCGGAACCTCACGGCGGGACACCGTGCCGACCACGTGTTCCGGCTCTGACCGGATCTGTCTCGTGCGGAGGCTCCGCGTCGGCCGCGCGCGGGCACCCAGGCGGCAGCGCCTGCAAGGATGCCCGGCAGATCGAGTGGTCACTCGGGCATCGACTCCTGCTGCCGGAGCGCTCGCTGCTCGGTGCGAGGCGGGCCGTCGAACCCAGGTCGGGGTGCGTCGGGCGCCGTGTTCCGGCCGGTGATCAGCGCACCTGCGTGAGCGCCAGCCGATCCAGGTGGTCGGTGGCGACGGCCGGGTGGCCGGCCACCAGGTCGAGCAGGTCCGCCAGGTCGGCGCGGTCGTCCGCGCTCATCACCTCGTGGTGCAGCATCACCCCTACCGGCCCCGGGCCGGCGGCGCTCTCGGCGAGCAGCTCGCCCCGGCCGGCGCGGTCCACCGGCACCTTCTTGCGCTTGGCGAACCAGTCGACGGTGATCGGCAGCTCGACCAGCCCGGGCACGCCGGCCAGGCCGGCAGACAGGTCCCGGGACAGCACGGCGAACCCGAGGTCGCGCAGCACCTCGGCGGTCCACGGCGCGCACCGGTTCCACGGCGGCGTGAACACCGCCGGCACGTCGCCCATCATCGAGCGCAGCAGGTCGCGGCCGCGGGCGATGTCGTCGGCCTGCTGCGCGGCGGACCGGCTCGGCCCGAACTCGCACTTCCGGCCCTCGGGCTCGTGGTTGACGTGGGCGAGGCCGTGCTGATGGACGGTCAGGTCGTTGCGTCCGCTGTCCCGACGAGTGGTGAGCAGGTCGACGGTGTGAGGCGTCATCGCCTCGGGAATGGCGGCGACGTCCAGCGGTACGCCGGAGGTGCCGAACACGTCGAGCAGCGCCGCCAGCGCCTCGTCGGCCCAGCCGGCGTCGTCGTCGCGGAAGAAGAAGGTCACGGGCCGTTCGGCCGAGTCGAGGGCGGCCCGGAGCGGGTCCAGCCAGCCGGTCACCGGACCGGCTCCGCGTCTCGGGCGGGGAGCAGCGAGCGGAGCAGCCGCGGGGTGCGGGTGCGGCCGTCGAGGGCGAGCGGGACGGACAGCGGCGCCCAGTCGAGCGCGGAGCGCACCGCGTCGGCGAGCGCGTCGCCGGACAGCAGGTCGGGGTCGAGGACGCGCAGGGCGCCCAGTCGCTCCAGCCGGCGGGCGCGTTCGGCCTGCTCGTCCTCGCGGCCCTCGCCGTAGGGCACGACCACCGCGGGCGTCGTACTGCCGAGGATGTCCATCGTGGTGTTGTAGCCGGCCTGGCTCACCGACACCGCCGAGGCGGCCATCTCCCCACCGAGGTCGGGCAGGTAGCGCACGACGTCCAGCCCTTCGGTCGCCGCGGCCCGGCCCATGAGCTCCGCGACGACGGGCTCGGGCAGGAACGGCCCGGTGACGATCACGGTGCTCAGCCCGTGCTCGGCCAGCCACCGGGGCTGCGCGTCGACCGCGGCCCGGAACAGCGGCGCGCCCGACCAGGCCACCGCCGGCCGAGACCAGCACCCGTGGCTCGCGGGCGCGCGCCGGGTCGCGGTCGACCGGACCGCGGACGAAGCCCGTGTAGTGCACCGGCGTGCGCAGCGGCACGGTCGGGTGGAAGGTCTCCTCGAGAGTCGCGAACCGGTCGTCCGCGTGCACCAGCACCGCGTCGAAGAACTCGTTCGTGATCCGGCTGGCCCGGTCGTCGTGGCCCTGCTGGTCGCGGCGGCTGCCGACGAGGATGTCGCGGAGGCTGCACGCGACGAGCGGTGCCGGCCGCGTGGCTCTGGCCAGCTCCAGCAGCGGCATCAGCTCGGTGCGGAACTTCTTGCGCCCGAACGGGAACAGCTCCACGAGCAGCACGTCGGGAGTCGTCGCGCGGAACGAGTCCAGGACCATCGACCGGCGGAGCTCGACCGCCTCGTCGACCGTGTAGCGCTCGTCGCGGCTGACCAGCGCGTAGTCCGCGTCGAGGCCCAGCGCCGGGAGGTGCACGATGTCGACGCCCGCGGGCTGCGGCAGGTCCGCCGGCCACGGGCCGCCGTTGAGCAGGGTCACCTCGAAGTCCTCGGCCAACCCGTCGACGAGGTTGACCGAGCGGACCAGGTGTCCGAGGCCGACCGAGTGCTGGCAGTAGAAGAGCAGTCGCGGCCGCGTCATCTCGGATCCGTCCCCTCGGTCGCCCAGCGCAGGGCGGTGTCGAGCACCCGCTCGAGCTCGGCCAGGGTCGCCATGTCGAGGCGGCTGACCGCCCGGACGGCGCGCTCGACCAGGAGCGCCGCCGCGGCGTACCAGCGCAGGTCGTCGGCGCTCGGCGGGCGGGCGTAGGCGCCCAGCAGCGCGTCGACGGCGGCGGCTGCGGTGGGCCGGTCGATCGGGTCGTTCGGGCGCGGGCACCACAGTCGAGCCAGGGTGCCGCCCAGCTCCGCGGCGGCGGGCCCGGCCGCGGCCTGGTCGAGGTCGACGAGACCGATGCCGGCGTCGTGGACCAGCACGTTCTTGGGATGCAGGTCGCCGTGCAGCAGTGCGACCGGAGCCGCGCCGGGCGGGGTCGCCAGGAGAGCGGACACCACGGCGGCGACGAGGTCCGCGAGGTCGGGTCGTGCCGTCCTCAGGAGTACGCCGGCCGTGGCGAGCCGGTCCGGGTCGAGGCGGGTGAACGGCGGCAGCGTGTCGACCGACCCGCGATGCAGCACGGTGAGCGCCTCGCCGAGCGCCGCCATCGCCGCCGGCACCTGGGTGCGCGGCAGCTGGTGCAGCGCCTGTCCGGGCACCGGGGAGAGCAACGACATCCGCAGGTCCGGCAGGTAGCCGACGGGCTCGGGCAGGGTCGGCCCACCGGCCGACGAGAGGCTGCGCCGCACCGCGGCGAGCGTGTCGATGCTGTGCCGTCCGTCGTCACCGACGTGCACCTTGGCGTAGCCGACCGTGACACCGCCGTCGCCGGAGCAGCGCACGGTTGCGGCCTTCTCGGGGGTGTAGGCGACCAGCTCGCTGTGCAGCCACGGTCGGCCGAACACGTCGCGGAGCGCATCGGGCGGGTCGGTGAGCCGGTCGAGGCCGCGCAGCTTGCGGTCCTGCGGGAACACCCAGAAGACCGTGTTCATGGCCTCGTCGAGAAGCACCGAGTCGCCGGCGGCGCCCTGCCGGGCCGCCTCGTCGCGCGCGAGCAGGAACTTCGCGGGCGCCTTGGCGGCGGTGAACATCCGGGCGCTCACGAGCCGGCTGTCGCCGCGTTCGTCGCTGATCCGGTAGGTGGTGCGCAGGCTCTCGCCGGGGCGGTACCTCGCCCGGACCCGCACGCAGCGAGCGATGCGCGGCCGCGTCGGCGTGCAGTCCGTCGAGACGGGCGGCGACGAGCTCCTCGTCGAGCAGGTCGTCGCGGCGGGGGAGAGCCGGGTCCGGGGCCAGGCCGGGTGCGGTGCGCAGGGTGGTGCGTCACGAGGCGCCCGCCTCGGCACGTGGGGCCAGCGAGAGGTGCGGGGCGTCGGGGCGGTCCGGGTGCCAGTCGATCCGGTCGGTCGTCCCGTCGGTGCGCTCGACGACCACGACGCCCGTCTCCAGGTCCGCCGACCGCAACCGTGGCGAGCGACCCGCGCGGCGGGGCGTCAGCAGGGTGAGCAGCGTGGCCTCATGCGCGCGCTTCGGGGACGCGACGACGACGGGCGCCGGTGTCTTGACGCCGTACTCGGCCGAGACCCAGCCGGGTTCGACCGTGACGGGCAGGGGCGACCCGGGCGTGCCGGTGAGGTCGAGGAGCACGGTCGGGGTGCTCACCCGGGTGATGCCACCGGGCAGCCGCTCGACGGTCGGTGCGTCGTCGTACGCGAGGTGCCAGCGCAGCGCGTAGTCGTGCGGCCGCTCGCCACGGAGCCGGTCGAGGACGAGCCAGTAGTCGCCCGCCACGAACAGGATCGCCCGCTGGTGCACCGCGTCGTACGCCGGGCTGACCACCTCCCCGTGCAGCAGGTCCGCGCCGTCGAGGGAGCGGCCGGCGAGCAACCGGCAGCCGAGCTGGGCGCCCTTCGGCTTGCCGGGCCGGTAGGGCTGCTGGTCGAGGCCGTCGACGGTCACCGTGTTGTGCGCGGCCGTGCCCTTGAACCAGTGCCGCCAGTTGGGCTCGCCCTCGGCGTAGGTGTAGCGGCCGGGGTCGACGACCAGCGGGTGGCCGAGACCGTAGGCCTCGACCGACAGCGCGTCGTAGTGTCCGTGGCCGCCGTCGCCGAGGGGTCCGCAGCCGAACACCAGGAAGCGCTCGTCGGCGTAGGACTCCTCGCGCTCGCCCCAGCCGCTGCGCTGCACGTGGTAGCCGGCGACCGGGAAGTCCGCGCAGCGTGAGGCGGGCGCTGCCCCGGCCCGTCCCCGGGTCGCGACGTAGCGGAGCTCGTCGTCGTCGAGCACGTCGGCCGCGAGCGCGAGCAGGTCGAGGTAGCTGCCGGAGTCGCTGTCGGACCAGGCCGGGATCCGGCCGTCGGGGCGGTGCAGGTGCAGGCCGAAGCGGCAGGCGGCGCGCAGCCGCTCGTCGTACGCCGGGGGCACCCCGCCGCCGAAGCGGGTCACGTTGACCCGGGCGCCGAGGAACGAGCGCAGCGCGATGAGGTGGTAGTGGGTGGACCGCTCGCGGTGCACGCCGTCGGCCCACACGTCGGTGAGCAGGTTGTCCTGCAGGGCGGTCCAGGCGTGCTCGCGCCGGGCGCCGTCGGGGTCGAGGACCGGCAGGCCGAGGGACACCACGAGGAGCGCGAACAGCTCGAGGGTGCGGTGGTTGCGCTCCGGCGTCAGCTCCGCGGCGACGTGGTCGAGCTGCGCCGACATGCTGGCGAGCACGCGCTCCTGCACGACGGGGTCGAGCCCCGGGAAGCCGGGCACGCTGTCGAAGCCCTGCCAGGCGTAGAGCCAGTTCTGCAGCCGGCGCGCGGTGACGTCGCTGGTGTCGACGTCGGGCGCCTGCTGGTCGATCCAGCTCGACACGAGGGCCTGCCAGGCGTCGAGGTACGCCGGGTCGCCCGTGGCGCCGTACGCGTGCGAGAGGTCCAGCCCGAAGTAGAACTTGCTCCACTCGATGTGCCACTCCTCGTCGTGGGCCAGCCCGCCGGTGCGCCAGTCCGGTGGCATGCCCAGGTCGAGGGTCTCCCCGGCGTACCGGAACCGGCCGGCGACGGCGTCGGTGGCCACCTTCGGGTCGCGGTAGAGGTGCGCGATCGGGGAGTAGACCTGGCGGGGCCGGATCCGCCCGCGGGGCGTGGCCCCGGCGCGCACCGGGACCGGAGCGGCAGATCTCATCGGCGCGGCTCCGTGCCGGCCGGCGAGGAACCGGTCAGCAGCGCGGCCATCCGCTGCGCGGTCGCCGAGGCGTCGAAGTGCTCCGCGATGGTGCGGCGGCCCTCGTCGGCGAGGTGCTGGGCGAGGTCGGGGTCCTTGACCAGCCGGTGCAGCGCGTCGGACAGCTCGGCGGGACGGTCGGGCTCGACGATCAGCCCGTTCTCGCCGTCGCGCACCAGCTCGGTGATGCCGGAGACGCCGGTGGTGACGACCGGCAGACCGCAGGCCATCGCCTCCATCAGCACGTTCGGGATGCCGTCCCGGTCGCCGTCCTCGAGCACCCGGCAGGGCAGGGCGAACACGCTGGCCCGGGAGTACTGCTCGAACAGGCCGCCCTGGGTCAGCGGGCCGAGGAACGAGACCCGGTCCCCCAGGTGAGCGTCGTCGACCCGGGCCCGGACCTCCGCCTCGTGGTCGCCGCTCTCCCCGGCGATCACGGCCTCGAAGTCGACACCGCGGCCGCGCAGCAGGGCACACGCGTCCACGAAGGTGTCGAGCCCCTTCTTGCGGACCAGGCGGCCGACGGCCAGCAGCCGGACCCGGTCGGGCTCGACGCGGCGTACCCCGCCGGCGACGAGCCTCTCGAAGTCGGCGTTCAGCCCGTGGTAGACGACGTGCACCGGGGTCCGCGAGCCGAGCGCGTCGAGGTGCCGCCGGTTGGCCTCGGTGCAGGTGACCACGAACGACGCGGCGTCCATCTTGCGGCGCAGCAGCCCGGCCGGGTTGAGCTCGTCGGTGTAGATGTCCTTGGCGTGACCGGTGAACGAGAACGGCAGCCCGGTGATCGTGGCGGCGAGCCAGGCCACGGTGGTCGCCCCGTGCGCGAAGTGGGCGTGCAGACGTGGCCACGTCCCCGGCCGAGTCGATCCGGTCGGCGAGGTCGACCGCCAGCAGGAGCTCCTTGAGGTAGATCTTGCGCGGTGCCAGGAAGCCCTTCCGGGCCCGCACTGCCTGCGCCAGCGCCCGGCCGGCGGCACGCAGCAGCCGCAGCGGGTGCCGACGCGCCGTCCGCAGCAGCGCGGGCCGGAAGGTGGCGAGGTTGTCGGCGAGCCAGCGCGGCGCGCCGGCGGCGGACAGCGAGGACGTCTGGTGCAGGTACTCCGGGGCCGTCTCGACCCGGCGTACGACGTCGTGGTGGACGTCCTCGTCGGCCGCCTTCTGGACGAACAGTCGCAGCGGCACCCCGAGCCGCTCGACCCGGTAGATCTCGCTGGCGATGAACACCTCCGACAGGCGCGGGTAGCCCTTGAGCACGTAGGCGACCCGACCGGGAGTCGGGGCGTCGTCGACCGCGATCGGCTCACGCATCGGCGTGCTCCGGGGTGCGGGCGTGCAGGTCGGCGAGGTGCTCGACGAACAGGCGGGTGCAGGTGTCGAGGTCGAAGTGCTGCTCGACATAGCGCCGGCCGGCCGCGCCCAGGGCGGCCCGCAGCCGGGGATCGGTCAGCCGGTGCAGGGCGGCCTCGAGCGCCGCGCTGTCACCCGGAGGTACGACGAGGCCGCCGCGCGCGGCGCGCACCGTGCCGCCGAGCGCGGCGACGTCGGAGACGACCAGCGGCCGGCCTGAGGCCATCGCCTCGAGCGCGACGTTGGGCAGGCCGTCCCGGTCGCCGGCGCGGTCCACCACGGACGGCACGGCCACGACGTCGGCCCATGCGTAGTGCCCGGGCAGCTCCGCGTGCGACCGGCGCCCGGCCAGCACCACGTGGCCGGCGACTCCCTTGCGGCGCACGGAGTCGGCGAGTGCGGCCTGCTCCGCGCCGGTGCCGATGATCCGCAGCTGCACCGGGACCCGCAGCCGGGCGACGGCGTCGACCAGCGTCGGGAAGCCCTTCTTCTCCACCAGCCGGCCGACGGCCAGCACCCGCAGCGGTCCGCTGCCCGGGGGTCCGGCCTCGGGGCGGAAGCGCCGAAGGTCGACACCGTGCGGCAGCAGCCGCACCGCCGCCCCGGGCACGCGGACGTGCTGCGCGACGTCGGGGTTGCACGCCACCACGCCGGCGGCGCCGCGGGCGCGGGCCGCCAGCTCGTCGGCGGGGACCTTGCGGGCGTCGAGGGCGTGCGTGCTGAAGCTGTAGTCGACGCCGAGTCTGGTCGCGGCGTGGGCGGCCACCTCGGCGGGGCGGTGCGCGAAGTAGCCGTGCACCCCGTGCACGTGTTCGTCCCCGAGGTCGGCGACCAGTGCCGCTGCCTGCTCGGCGGCGTCGCCCTCCGGCAGCATCCGCAGCAGCGGACGCAGCTCGTCGACACCGGGCTGGGGCGTCGCGCCGTCGCCGGGCTTGGTGGCGTAGAGACGCGCGAGCATCCCGGCGCGTGCCAAAGCGACGAGCTCGCCGACGGCGAACGTCTCCGAGGTCCGCGGGAAGCCGCTCATCACCACGGCGAGGCGGGTCGTCACGCGGCTCCCGCCCTCATCGGCTGCCGGGCCTCCACCCAGGCGAGCTCGGCGGCCAGGCCGTCGTCGAGGGACACCACCGGAGTCCAGCCGAGGTCCCGACGGGCGAGGGACACGTCGGCCGAGGTGCGGACCACGTCGCCGCGTTGCGCCGGCTGCCGGTCCAGGTCGAGACGACGCCCGGCGATCCGCTCGAGGGTCGCGATCACCCGCGACAGGGTCGCCTCCTCGCCGCCGCCGACGTTGTAGACGTCCGTGCTGGTGGTCTCCGCGTGCGCCGCGCGCACGGTGGCGTCGACCGCGTCGGTCACGAAGGTGAAGTCGCGCGACTGCGACCCGTCGCCGAACTGCGGGAACGTGCCGCCGGAGACGAGCGCGTCGCAGATCCGCCGCATCGCCATGTCGGGACGCTGCCGGGGCCCGTAGACGGTGAAGTACCTCAGCCCGACGGTGGACAGGCCGTGGCTCCGGTAGACCCGGGCCAGGTCCTCGCAGGCCCGCTTGGTCACGCCGTACGGCGACCGGGGCCGGGTCGGCGTCGAGGGCTCGCGGCACGGGTGGGCCTCCGCGTCGCCGTACACCGACGAGGACGACGCCCAGACGACCCGGGCGACGCCGGCCGACTCCGCGGTCTCGAACACGCGCTGGGTGGCGACGAGGTTGTTGCTCGCGTAGTAGCCGAAGCTGGCACCGAAGCTGTCCCGAACCCCGGCCTGGGCGGCGAGGTGGAACACGGCCTGCGCGCCGGAGAACGACTCCTGCCAGCCCTCGCGGACGAGGTCCCGCTCGAGCAGGTCGAACCGGGGCTCCCGGGACAGCACCGTGAGGTTCGCCAGCTTGTCGGGCCGCGGGTAGTAGTCGGTGAAGCAGTCGATGCCGGTCACCGACCAGCCGTCGGAGAGCAGACGCTCGCAGAGATGGGAGCCGATGAAGCCGGCGGCGCCGGTCACGACCGCCCGTCGTCGAGGTGTGTTGGTCATGTCCGCTCCACGTGTTTGTCGTCGGGGACCCGGGCCGCGAAGAAGGCCGCGTCCGTGCCGGTGAGGTCGAGTCGTTGCTGCGTGCCCGTCAGCCGGGCGAAGGCGGAGTCGTCGGCGAGCAGCTGCTCCGGGGTCCCCTGCTCGAGGACCATCCCGTCCGACATCACCGCGACCATGTCGGCACTGCGGGCCAGCGCGGTCGAGTGCGTGATGAGGATCGTGGTGCGGCCCTCGATCAGGCGCTGCAGGCCGGCCATCACCTGCTTCTCGCTCTCGGCGTCGAGCCCGGTCGTGGGCTCGTCGAGCACCAGGATCGGCGGGTCGCGGAGCAGCACCCGTGCGATGCCGATGCGCTGCCGCTGACCGCCGGAGAGGCCGAGACCACCAGGGCCGAGCATCGTGTCGAAGCCGTCGGGCAGGGAGCGGATGAACTTGAGTGCGTCCGCGGCGCGCGCGACGGCCTCGACCTGCTCGTCGTCGGCGTCGGTGCCGTAGGCGATGTTCTCGCGCACGGTGCCGCTGAACAGGATCGTGTCCTGGAGCAGCACCCCGACCTGGGTGCGGACCCAGCGCAACGGCCACTCGCGGGCGTCGCGGCCGTCGACGCTGACCGAGCCCTGGCTCGGGTCGTAGAAGCGGGCGACCAGGGCCCCGACGGTGGACTTGCCGGCGCCGGACTCCCCGACGAGGGCGAGCCGGGACCCGCTCGGGATGTGCAGTGTCACGCCGTTCAGCGCCGGCCGGGTCTCGATGTAGCGGAAGTGCACGTCGTCGAGGTCGATGGTGCCGGCGGCGCGATGGTCGGGCATCGGTCCGTCGCTGCCGTCGACGAGGACCATGTCGGACGACAGGATCTCCGCGATCCGCTCGAGTCGGGCAAGCGCCCGGGCGGCCCGGCTGGCCTGCTTGGCGATGTCCTTCAGCGGCTTGTAGAGCTTGTTGGTGTAGGCCACCACGACGACGAGGTCGCCGGGGGTGATCCGGCCGTCGGCGACCGAGAGCACCCCGAGTGCGAGCACCAGGGCGGTGGCCACGGCGCCGAGGATGTCGACCCAGGCGCCGAACCGCGCCTCGACACGGGAGCTCTGCACGCCGACCTCGAGCCGCTCTGCGCTGCGCTGCTGCACCCGGTCGTGCTCGAACCGCTCGGTGCCGAACGCCTTGATGACCTGCATCGCGGACAGGGCCTCGGTCGCCAGGGACGCGATCTCGCCCTCCTTGGCCCGCTGGCTGCGCGCCATCTGCCGGATGCGCTTCTGGTAGTGCATGGTCGTCACGAACAACGCCGGGGTGACGAGGAACGCGACGAACGCGAGCAGCGGGTCGAGCCAGAACGTCACCGCGAACATGCCGATCAGCACCATCGACGCGGAGGCGAGCGTGCCGAGGGTCTGGGCGAACAGGTCGCCGACCGCGTTCACGTCGCCGGTGACCCGGGCGACCAGGTCGCCGGTGTGCCGGCTGGAGTGGAACATCAGCGACAGCCGCTGCAGGTGCTCGTAGGTGGCGGTGCGCAGGTCGTGGACGATCTGCTCCCCGGACCGGTTCAGCCAGAACTCGGAGAAGAACGCGGCGACGGCGTTCACGGCGGCGATGCCGAGCACCAGAGCGGCCAGCCCCAGGAGCAGCGAGATGTCGCCGCTGTCGAGCTCGAAGCGGGTGCCCCGGTCGGTGACCAGCGAGTCGATCGCGATCTTCAGCGGCCATGGTGCCGCGAGCTGCGCGGCGGTGAGTGCAACGGTCGACGCCGCCGCGCCGGTGAGGGCCGGCCAGTGCCGGCGGGCGTGGTCCCACAGCAGCCGCAGCGCCGGGCTGCGCGGGGGTGCCGGTGTTGCCGATGTGGCTGGTGCTGCCGGTGCCCGGGTCATCGCGCGCTCCGAACGGGGCCGCACAACCAGTGCGCCAGCAGCACCACGAGGCGACGCGCGTGGTGGGCGGGGGAGACGCGAGTGCTGATCACGGAGCCCCCTCTCATGGCGACGGTCGAGCCAGCCCGGGCGTTCGGAGCCGGTCGGAGTGCTCGTCACAGAGAGCCCCGGGTGCTGTCGTGGTGAGCTCGGCTTTCATCATGCGGCGATGCTCGTCTCAGCAGCCATTGGACGAAGGTGCTAGCACTGTCGGAAGCGGGTGCAACCGGGCAAGACTGGCCGCCATGAACGTCGTTTCCGCAGGTGCCACCAGCACCCGTGCGCCGTACCGGCACCGCCTCGAGCTGCTCGCAACCGGAGCCGTCGAACCGCATCTCGACGCGTGGGCGGCGCGCAGCAGCGTCGACGTCGCCGGACCTTGGCGCCGGACCTACGGGAAGCTCCGACCGAAGAGGTCGCCGTGGGCCCTGCTGGTGTACGACGCACCGGGTGTGCCGACCGTGCAGGTCCGGCTGCTCGAGGGCGACGACGGCCGCGCTGCCGGTGACCCCGGCGGCGTGGTGGACGGCGGCGACCTCGGACGCGTCGAGGTGGTGGCCTGCGCGGACGACCCGGCGCTGCCCGGGCTCGCCGAGGTGCTGGCGTCGTTGGAGAGTCCCCGGGTCGCGCGCTACCACCCAGGGGACCGGTGCACGGTGCGCGGCGGAACGGGTGTCGCGGCGCGGTTCGTCAAGGTGTTCTCGGACGAGGCCGACGACCAGGGGGAGGCGGTCGACCGCTGGGAGGCGTCGACGTCGGGCGTGCTCTCGTTCGCGGTCGCCGAGCCGCACGGCTGGGTCGAACGGACCCGGTCGAGCTGGTACGGCGTGGTGCCGGGTGCGCCGCTCGAGCCGTTGCTGGCCGGACCTGATGGCGAGCACCTGTCGCGCCAGGTGGGGGCCGCGCTCGGCGAGCTGGCGGTCTCGGGGCTGCGACCGAGCCGGGTCGACGACTCCGCCCGCCAGCTGGCCCGGACCCGGCGCCAGCTCGGCCGGGGCGCGGACGCCGTGCCCGCGCTGGCCGACGACTTCAAGGGCGCGTATGAGGCGCTCGTGCGCGCGCATGAAGGACTTGCCCCCGCAACGCTCGTCCCGATCCACGGGGCGGCACACCTGGGCCAGTGGCTCGTCGACGACGCCGGGCGGCTGGGCCTGATCGACTTCGACCGGTTCGCGATGGGGGAGCCGGAGTTCGACCTGGCGACGTTCGTCGTCGAGCTGCTCGCCACGCCTGGTGCACGTGCCTCGGGTGCGGCCCTTCGCGATTCGGTCCTCGACGGGTTCCGCTCGGTGGCCGGTGAGCCCGATCCCGCCCGGCTCGAGCTGTACCTGGTGCACAAGCGTCTCGGCCGGGCCGCGCGGGCGGCCGCCGGCCTCGCCCCCGACGGCGAGGAGCGCGCCCGGCGCCAGCTCGACGACCTCGCCCCGTCGTTGACCGCCCTGCAGTAGTCGACCCCTCGGTTGGTCGAGCCTGTCGAGACCTCGCCGCTGACCACCGTGCAGTAGTCGACCCCTCGGTTGGTCGAGCTTGTCGAGACCACCCGTCGGCGCGTCACCCCGTCGAGGTCGGCTGCCCGCCGGCCGACACAATGGCGGCATGCTAGCCGAGAACCAGGAGCCGGGTCGGCGTGGTCGTGCTCGACGACTACCAGGACGTCGCGATGTCGGTGGCGGACTGGTCCCCGTTGCGCGGCCGCGCCGACATCACGGTGCTGCACGAGCACCTCGGCGGCGAGGACGCGGTGGTCGACCGGCTCGCCGAGTTCCCCGTCGCGGTCGCGATGCGGGAGCGTACGCCGTTCCCGCGCGGCGTGCTCGAACGGCTGCCGAACCTCCGGCTGCTGGTCACGACCGGGATGCGCAACGCGGCGATCGACCTGGACGCTGCGCGCGATCTCGGCGTCACGGTGTGCGGCACCGGCGGCGGGGCCTACGAGGCCGCGGAGCACACCTGGGCCCTGTTGATGGCGGCCGCCCGCCGGCTCGACGTGGAGATCGGGAACGTCCGCGCGGGCGGGTGGATGACCACGCTCGGCACCGCGCTGCAGGGGCGGACCCTCGGCGTCGTCGGGCTGGGCCGGCTGGGTGGCCGGGTGGCGGCGTACGCCCGCGCCTTCGACATGGACGTCGTGGCGTGGAGCCACAACCTCACCGACGAGCGGTGCGCCGAGGTCGGGGTCCGGAGGGCCGCGTCCCTCGACGACCTGCTCGTGCAGTCGGACTTCGTGTCGCTGCACCTGGTGCTGGGTGACCGGTCGCGCGGCCTGGTGGGCAGGCGCGAGCTCGGTCTGATGAAGCCGACGGCCTGGCTGGTCAACACCAGCCGCGGGCCGATCTGCGACGAGGAGGCGCTGCTCGACGCAGTGCGTGACGGCGTGATCGCGGGTGCCGCGCTCGATGTCTTCGCGCAGGAGCCCCTGCCTGCCGACCACCCGCTGCGGACCACGCCGAACGTGATCGCCACTCCGCACATCGGCTACGTCACGGAGCAGGCCTACGCGCAGCGGTACACCGAGGCGGTCGAGGACGTCGTCGGCTGGCTCGACGGCTCGCCGTTGCGCGTGCTCACCTGAGCGCTACGCCGGTCGAGTGTCCGGGTCCTCACCGGGCCGTGGGCGCAGCAGCCGGGCCAGCACCGGCACCAGCAGCAGCGACCCGAACAACCGCAGCACCTGCAGGGTGAACACCAGCCCGGTGTCGGCTCCGGTGGAGATCGCGACCGCGACCACGGCGTACAGCCCGCCGGGGGTGGTGGCGAGGTAGGCGTCGAGCTGGCCGATGTCGGTGAGCCGCGCCATCAGGTACCCGATGCCGGCGCAGGTGAGGATCGTGCCGGCCACCTGGACCAGGGCGAGCGGCAGCAGCCGCAAAATGATGCCGCAGCGTCGCCGGCGTGAACTTGAGGCCGACCTGTGCTCCGATCGCGAGGTACCCCGCGTTGAGCAGCGGGTCCGGCACCGCGGGGTCGGCGAACCAGCCGGTGGCGACCAGCACCGCCGTGAGCAACATCGGGACCAGCACGGCGGCCCCGGGGAAGTGGACGAACCGCAGCACCGCGAACCCCAGCACGACCGCGATCGCCGTGAACAGGTAGGCGCCCCACGTCGTACCGACCACGCTCGGGCCACCGCCGGACGCGCTCGCCGCCGGGTCGAAGAGCTTCGCGACGACCGGCATCGTGAACAGCACGACGAGCACGCGGAGGTACTGGATGGTGGCGACCACCGGCTCGTCGGCGCCGACGTCGCGCGCGGTGGCGACCACTCCCGACGCACCACCGGCGATGGAGGCGAAGCTCGCGGTCACGGCGGAGACGCCCGGCTGGTAGCGGAGCACCTGTCCCCAGGCGAGGCTGGTGGCCAGCGTGCCGACCAGGGCCAGCCCGATCACCCAGCCGTGGCGGGCGAGGTCCCCGAGCAGGTCCACGGTGACGAGCGTGCCGACGGATGCCCCGATCATGACCTGACCGAACGTGCCCGCCACCTCGGGGATGTCGGGAGCCGTCGCGAACGCCGCGACCAAGAGACCGCCGACCAGCGCGCCGATCAGGAACGGTGCCGGAGCGCCGACCAGGTACAACGTCGCCGTTGCCGTCGCGACGAGCCCCAGCAGGAGCACCCAGCGCTTCAGCACCCGGCCACCCTAGGGCGACCGGCCGACCCCGCAGGGCGGACCCCGACGTGGTGAGACGGCCCCGGTGGTCGGCGTTGGGCGGGACCCAATTACCACGGGACCGTGGTAATCCACCCCTTCCCGTGGGGAGTTCACCACGGGATGCGGGAGATCTCCTGGGGGAGTACGACGGCTCAGGTGAAGGGACAGGTTGCTTTACAACCGCGGGCCGGCGGGGTGACAATCGCGAGACCAGGAGTGGACATCGGGGGTGCGACGACGACGAGACGTCTCCCGAGCTCGCACCCGGCGTCCGACGATGCCGCACTCCCGACCGTTCCTCTCGTCGCCTCCCACAACGGGGAGGTGTGCCATGGACGACGCCGAGCGCGAGGAGCTCGACCTACGGGCGCAGGAGGTCGAGCTGCAGAGGACCCGTCTGGTCTTCGAGATGGATGTCGAGCGCCAGCGAACGGAGGCGACTCGGACCCAGGCGGTCGCCGCCTCGCGGCAGGCCGGTACGGCGATCGTGGCCATCCTGGTCACGCTGGTGATCAGCATGTGGGCTCAGGTCACCGCGACCTCGACGGCCGAACGCACGCTCACCACGCAGGTCCGGCTCGCAAACGAGCAGCTTCGGCACGACAGCGAGCAGTACCTCCAGCGGGAGCGACGCAGCGCGTACCGCGAGCTGGTGCGCCAGGCGCGGGCCGCGCGCGTCGCCCTCCGAGACGTGCAGCTGTACGTTGCCCAGGAGGGTCGTCTCCCCGATGGCTTCGACCGCGCAGACGTGGTCGCGCACTACGAGTCCGCGCAGGCGGCGGCCGCCGACGCCCGACTCGTCGGCACCCAGAAGACGAGTGCCCTGGCCGAACGGGTCGGCCAGCTGTGCTGGGAGGTGCGAGGGCTGGCCGTCGACCTCGTGAAGGACCCGGCCACCGCCGGCGACCCGGCGTGGGACGACACGGTTCGAGAGCTCGGCGACCTCACCCGCCAGTTCCTGGCGTTGGGTCAGAAGCAGCTGCTGCACGGCACCGAGGAGGTCCCGGTCAGCGGCTAGTCAGCCCATCAGCAACCGGATCGCGACGGCGTACCCGAAGACGACGACGAGCGTCCGGAACACCGTCGGGTGCAGCCGACGACCGAGATGAGCCCCGAGCCAGCCGCCGACGATCGACCCCACCGCGATCAGGCCGATGATCACCCAGTCGAGCGGAGCCGCGAAGACGAACACGACCGTCGCGGCGAGGTTGGCGGCCAGGATCGCGAGGTTCTTCAGCGCGTTGATCGACTGCAGCGGGATGTCGAGCCCGAGCGCAAGGAACGCGACCAGCATGACCCCCTGGCCGGCCCCGAAGTAGCCGCCGTAGACGCCGATCACGGAGGCCACCCCGGTCAGCTTCGGACCCATCACCTCACGGTCGTCGGCGATCGGCCGGCCGCGCCGTGCGGCCACGCGTCGTACCCGCGCCGACACCAGCGGCTGGATCCCGACCAGCGTCGCCGCCAGCAGCACCAGGTAGGGCACGATCGTCTCGAACGCGTCGGGTGAGAAGGCGAGGAGCAGTACGGCGCCCAGCAGCCCGCCGCAACCGCTGGTCAGGGCGACCCGCGTGACGAGGTGTGGGTAGTCGGCCATCTCCCGCCGGTAGCCCCAGGTCCCGGTGACCCCGCCCGGAACGAGACCCACGTTGTTGCAGACGTTGGCGACCAACGGGTTCACCCCGACCGCCAGCAGGATCGGGAAGCTCACCAAGGACCCGGCCCCGATCGCGGTGACGACGATGCCGGCGCCCAGTCCTGCGCCGACGACCGCGAGCACCTCGAGCCAGTCCACCTGCGGGAGTCTAGGGACGATCAGGTCGGACGGCTCGCGGGGATTCAGGCTCGGACGCGAGGGGAACTGTCTGTGTGACAGCGGTCACGTCTCGGACCAAGGAAGTGCCTCATGTCCCCTGAATGGGTGTCGATCCTCGCCCTCGTCGCGCTCTTCATCGTCGGAACCCTGCTCCCCATCAACATGGGTGCCCTGGCGTTCGTCGCCGCCTGGCTGGTCGGCATGTACTCCCTCGGCATGGCTGAGGACGACATCATCGCCGGGATGAACAGCGACCTGGTGCTCACCCTCATCGGCATCACCTATCTGTTCGCGATCGCCAAGAACAACGGCACCGTCGACGTGATCGTCCAGAAGGCCGTGCAGGCCGTCGGTGGACGGGTGGGACTGATCCCGTGGGTGATGTTCACCGTCACCGGTGTGCTGACGGCCATCGGCGCCGCCAGCCCGGCGGCCTGCGCGATCATCGGACCGATCGCCCTCGGCTTCGCCGGCCGTTACAGGATCAGCCCGCTGCTGATGGGCATGTTCGTCGTGCACGGCGCGCAGGCCGGCGGCTTCTCGCCGATCAGCATCTACGGCACGATCACCAACTCGGTGATGGCCGACAACGACCTGCCCAACGGCGAGATCGCGATTTTTCTGACCAGCCTGATCGTCAACCTCCTGATCGCGGTCGCGCTGTTCGCCGTGCTCGGCGGGCGCGAGCTGATGAGTCGCAGGATCGACCCCACCGTCCTTCCGCCCGCGGAGGACGACGCTGACGGCGTCTCCGGGTCGGGCGGCGTGGCCGCCGGGTCGGCCGGCGGGCGCGGCGGCACCTCGGGCGGCACCACGACCAAGGTCGAGGCGCCTGCCACCACTCGCATCAACACCGAGCAGATCATCACCCTCGTCGCGTTCCTGGCAGTCGCGGTGCTGGCCCTCGTCTTCGAGCGCAACATCGGCTTCTGCGCGATCACCGCCGCCGTCCTCCTGGTCGCGTTCTTCCCCTCGTCCAACAAGAACGCCGTGTCGCAGATCGCCTGGGCCACCATCCTGCTGCTCGCCGGGGTCACGACCTTCGTCGCCGTGCTGGAGGAGGCGGGCACCCCGGAGTACGTCGGGGAGCTCGCCGCCGGCATCGGCACGGCCGTGATCGCGGCTCTCGTGCTCTGCTACGTCGGCGGTATCGTCTCCGCGTTCGCGTCCTCGACGGCATTGCTGCCGATCATCATCCCGATCGCGATCCCGCTGATCGACGCCGGCGGTGTCGGCGCCGTGGGTCTCGTCGCCGCGCTCGCCGTCTCCTCGACGATCGTGGACGTCAGCCCGTTCTCCACCAACGGTGCGATCATGCTCGCCAACTGTCCGGACACCATCAGCCAGGAGAAGTTCTACAAGCAGATCCTGGGCTACTCCGCGATCGTGGTCGCGGTCGGCCCCCTGCTGGTGTGGGCGGCCGTCGTGCTGCCCGGCTGGGGATAGGCCGCGCGGGCGATCGACGGAGGGTTTGCCACCGACTAGGTTCGCACGGTGACCTTCGACGTCGTCGCCGACGCCTACGACCGGTTCATGGGGCGGTTCTCCGAGCCGCTGGCCGACGAGTTCGTGGCAGTGGCCGGCCTGCGCCCGGGCCAGCAGGTGCTCGACGTCGGCTGCGGCCCGGGCGCCCTGACGCGTCGCCTGGTCGCGGCGCTGGGCGCGGACGCGGTCGCGGCGGTGGACCCGTCGGCACCGTTCGTCGCGGCGGTGCGGGAACGCTGTCCCGGCGTCGACGTACGCCGGGCGGCCGCGGAGGACCTGCCGTTCGACGACGACACGTTCGACCTGGCGATGGCCCAGCTGGTCGTGCACTTCATGCAGGACCCGGTTGCGGGCCTGCGGGAGATGGCCCGGGTGACGCGTCCGGGCGGCGCAGTGCTGGCGTCGGTGTGGGACCACGCCGGAGACGCCGGCCCGTTGTCGACGTACTGGCGCGCCGTGCGCGAGCTCGACCCGGGCGCCCGCGATGAGTCCGGGCTGGCCGGGGCCGCCGAGGGACACTTGGCCGAGCTCGTCGAGACCGCCGGGCTGGTCGACGTGCAGCCGTCGTCGCTGACCGTGCGCGTCGGCTTCCCGACGTTCGAGGACTGGTGGGAGCCGTACACGCTCGGAGTCGGGCCCGCCGGTGCCTACGTGGCCGGCCTCGGCGACGAGGCGCGTGCGGCGCTGCGGGCACGCTGCGAGGAGCTGCTTCCGCCGGCGCCGTTCGAGCTCGCGGCCTCCGCGTGGTGCGTCGTCGGGCGCGTGCCCGGCTGACCGGGTCGTGCCGGAGGTGGGGGATGCGATGGGATGGACACTGAGCACGGGGGCGGACGAGGAGGACGACGTGAGGACGATCGAGCACTGGATCGCGGGCAAGACCACGAGCGGTACGTCGGAGCGGACCGCGGCGGTCTACGAGCCCGCCACCGGTCGTCAGCAGGCGGAGGTCGTCCTGGCCACGCCAGCCGACGTGCACGAGGCGGTCGCCGCGGCCGAGCGAGGCGTTCCCGGGTTGGAGCCAGACGTCGGTCAGCGCCCGCACCAAGATCCTGTTCGCGTTCCGCGAGCTGGTGAACCGGCATGCCGACGAGATCGCCGGCCTGATCACCGACGAGCACGGCAAGGTGCTCTCGGACGCCCGCGGCGAGGTCCAGCGCGGGCTCGAGGTCGTCGAGTTCGCCTGCGGCATCGCGTCGCTGCTCAAGGGCGATTACTCCGACCAGGTGTCGACCGACGTCGACACGTACTCGTTCCGTGAGCCGCTCGGCGTCGTCGCGGGGATCACGCCGTTCAACTTCCCCGCGATGGTGCCGATGTGGATGTTCCCGGTGGCGATCGCGTGCGGCAACACGTTCGTGCTCAAGCCGAGCGAACGCGACCCGTCGGCCTCGATGAGGCTGGCCGAGCTCTGGCAGCAGGCCGGCCTTCCCGACGGCGTCTTCAACGTCGTGCACGGCGACAAGGTCGCGGTGGACGCCCTCCTCGATGCCCCCGAGGTCGCGGCGGTCTCGTTCGTGGGCTCGACCCCGATCGCGCGCTACATCCACGAGCGCGGCACCGCCAACGGCAAGCGGGTGCAGGCGCTGGGGGGCGCCAAGAACCACGCGATCGTGCTGCCGGACGCCGACCTCGACTTCGCCGCCGACCACCTGGCCGCCGCGTCCTTCGGCTCGGCCGGCGAGCGGTGCATGGCGATCTCGGCGGCCGTCGCGGTCGGCGCCGCCGGCGACCGCATCGTCGAGGCGGTCAACGAACGGGCCCGGTCGGTACGGGTCGGCGCGGGACGCGACGCCGAGAGCGAGATGGGGCCGGTGGTCACCCGCGAGGCGCAGCAGCGGATCGTCGGCCTGATCGACGCCGGCGAGGCGCAGGGGGGTCTCGTCACCGTCGACGGCCGCGGCTTCACCGTGCCCGGCCACGAGGACGGCTTCTTCGTGGGCCCGACCGTCATCGACGCCGTACGCCCGGAGATGGACGTCTACCGCGAGGAGGTGTTCGGTCCGGTGCTCTCGGTGCTGCGCACGGACTCCGTCGACGAGGCGATCGCGCTGATCAACGCCAACCCCTACGGCAACGGGACGGCGATCTTCACCTCGAGCGGGGAGGCCGCGCGCCGGTTCCAGCGGGGTGTGCACGTCGGGATGATCGGGATCAACGTGCCGGTCCCGGTGCCGATGGCGTTCTACTCGTTCGGTGGCTGGAAGGACTCGCTGTTCGGCGACAAGCACGTGCACGGACCCGAGGGGGTGTCCTTCTACACGCGCGCGAAGGTGGTCACCGCGCGGTGGCCGCACGTCAGCCACGCCAGCGAGGCGAGCTTCCACTTCCCGACGTCGAAGTAGCGGACCTACCCCGCGGTCAGCGCTCGCTTCGCCTTCTTCTTCGCGACTCGGCGGTCCCGGGCGAGCGCCAGCAGGTTCAGCCCGGCCCACCCGAACGTGATGGCGAGGACCTGCGCGCGAGTGTCCTCGTCCTTCGCCCGCGGTGCGAGCAGCAGGCCGTCGGAGACGTCGCAGGCGACCCGGATCAGCATCGCGGCCGTCACCGTGCGCTCCGACCGTCCCAGGAGGCCCACCGCGCTGATCGCGAGGTCGCGGGCGCCGTACGTGCGCGCCAGCAGGTCGTAGTCGCCCTGCGACTTGCGGTCGTCGGTGAGGAACCGGCCCAGGTGTCTCGGCGTGGACAGTGCGTAGCCGCCGTATGTCGCGCTCGCCGCGGACATCAGCCGGCTCCAGGTCATCGTCATGTGCCCTGTGTACCCGACCGGCGGCGACTGATTCTTGGGGGTGGGGCGGGTGGCCAATTCACTGGGGACCCAGTGAATTGCCCCCTTCCCGGTGTGAACTCACCACGGGAAGGTGGAGATCGCCAGGGGAAGGTCGCGGCGTCGGCGGGGGTGACTCGCGAACCGGCGGCCGACCTCGCCGGTGGCCGTCGGGCTCCCGCCTGCATCGGGCTACGGTCGCATCGTGAGGATGTTCGTCGCGCTGCTGCCCCCGGACCCGGTCGCCGAGGACCTCGCGGAGTTCCTGACACCGCGGCAGGAGGCCGGTGACGGGCTGCGCTGGACGGTCCCGGAGCAGTGGCACGTGACGCTCGCCTTCTTCGGCGACGTCGCCGAGCGGCACGTGGACGACCTGGTGGAGCGGCTCGGTCGGGCGGCGGCCCGACGTACCGCCGTCGAGCTGCGGATCTCCGGCGCCGGGGCGTTCCCCAATCCGGGCCGGGCCAAGGTGGTGTACGCCGGCATCGACGCCTCCGGCCGCGACGAGGAGCTGCGCCGGATGGCGACCGGCGCGCGTGCCGCGGGGACGAAGTCGGGCGCGGGCGGCGACGGTGGCCGGTTCCATCCGCACGTGACGCTCGCCCGCAGCGGCCGGCCCATCGAGGCCACGCGCTGGATCCGGGTGCTGGACCCGTACCGCGGACCCGCCTGGACGGCGACGGAGATGGCCCTCGTCGAGTCCCACCTCGGCGAGGGGCCGCGGCGCCGACCGCGCTACGAGGTGGTCGAGGCCTTCGCGTTCGGCGGAAACCGCGACGTAACGCACGCGTGAGATGGTCGGCTCGTGCGAGTGACCCGGATCGGCTTCACCCCGTTGAAGGGCGCCCGGCACGTCGAGCATCCGTCGGTGGAGCTGTCGCCGGACGGCCCCGTCGGCGACCGGGTGCTGTGCCTGGTGGACCCCGCCCGCGACCGGGTGCTCCGCACAGTGGAGAACCCCACGATGCTGCGCGTGCTCGCCACGGTGTCCTACGGCCGGCTCGGCGTGACGGTGGCCGACCGGCGGGTCGCAGGGGTCCCTGAGCCGACCGGTGACGTCCGCAAGGTCGACTACTGGGGTCGCGTCGCCGAGGTCGAGCTGCTCGACGGGCCGTGGGCGCGGCCACTCGCTGAGCACATCGGGTATGACGTGGCGCTGGCCCGTCCCGCCCACGCCGGCGAGGTGGTCTACGGCGGCTCGGTGAGCCTGGTGACGAGCTCCTCGCTGCACCGGCTGTCCGCCCGAGTCGGAGCACCAGTCGACGGGGCCCGGTTCCGCTCCACCTTCGTGGTCGACGCCGACCACGAAGGCCCTTTTGTCGAGGAGCGCTGGGTCGGGCGGGAGCTCAGCATCGGTTCGGCGGTGGTCCGGGTGCGCGGCGTCATCCCCCGCTGTGCGGTCGTGGACCTCGACCCCGTCTCGGGGAGCAAGGACCTGCCCGTGCTGCGGACACTGGCGGGATATGGTCGAGCTGAGGGAGCCGTACCGCCGGCGAGGGAGCCGGAGTTCGGCGTGGACGCCGACGTCGTACGTCCGGGCCGGGTCGCCCTCCACGACCCGGTCGGGGTGGGAAGGATCGAGTAGATGCCCTTCCTGCTGCGCGTCGAGCTGCCGGACGTTCCCGGTTCGCTGGGCCGGGTCGCGACCGCCATCGGTGAGGCCGGCGGCGACATCGAGGCCATCGAGATCGTCGAGCACCGCCGCGACGGCACCGCGGTCGACGACGTGCTCCTCGAGACCGCGCACGGTGTGATGCCCGACTCGATCGTGTCTGCATGCAACCAGCTCGACGGCGTGCAGGTGCTGTGGATCTCCCGGTACGCCGCGGGCGGCAACCTGTTCCTCGACCTCGAGGCCGTCGAGGCGCTCACGCAGAACCCGAGCACCGCCTGCGACGAGCTGGTCGACCTGCTGCCGTTCACGTTCCGGGCCGACTGGGCGATGCGGGTGCGCAGCAGCGACGCCGGCCCCAAGGTGCTGCACCGGACCTCCGCCGCCCCGGACCTGCTCGAGGTCGCGGACGCGTGGTTCCCCCGTGCGCACGCCGCCCGGCTCCCGCTGCCCGAGGAGTGGAAGCACCTCGAGTCGACGCTGGTCGCCGGCGCGCCGCTCAACGACCACGACGAGATGGTGGTGTTCGGCCGCCGCGGCGGGCCCGACGTACTCGACTCCGAGCTCGCCCGGTTGGAGCATCTGGCCGCCCTCGCGGTGTCGATCACCCGCGCCGGCTGACCTGTCCCGGCGGACGATTACCACGGTCCCGTGGTAATCGGGACGTTCCCGCGGTGAACTCACCACGGGGAGCGGCAGTTCACCACGGTCCCGTGGTAATTGGCCGCCTCGCTACCGTGCACCCCATGACCCCCATCCGCGCGCACGAAGAGACCACCCGGAGCGCGCGATGACGAGCCTCGGGGTCACCGGGTCCACGGGGCGACTCGGCGGCCGGATCGCCAGGCTGCTGGCGGCGTCGGGGGTGCAACAGCGACTGCTCGTGCGCGACCCGTCCCGGGCGCCGGTGCTCGACGGTGCCACCCCCGCACCCATGTCGTACGACGACGCGGCGGCCGTCGAGGCCGCCTGCGCGGGGCTCGACGTCGTGCTGATGGTCTCGGCGTCCGAGTCGGCCGACCGGCTCGCCGGACACCGGTCGTTCGTGGACGCGGCCGCCCGGGCCGGCGTACGTCACCTGGTGTACGTCTCGTTCTACGGGGCGGCCGCCGACGCGACCTTCACGCTCGCCCGGGACCACCACCACACCGAGCAGCACGTGAGGTCCTCGGGGATGGCCTGGACGTTCCTGCGCGACAACCTGTACCTCGACTTCTTCCCGCAGATGACCGGCGCGGACGACGTCATCCGCGGCCCGGCCGGCGACGGGCGGGTGGCGGCGGTCGCGCAGGACGACATCGCCGCCGCAGCACACGCCGTGCTGCTCGACCCGGACGCGCACGCCGGTGCGACGTACTCGCTGACCGGTCCGGAGGCGCTCAGCCTCGACGACGTGGCCGCGGTGCTGTCGCGCGAGACCGGGCGCGACGTCGTCTACCACCGGGAGACGCTCGACGAGGCCTACGCGTCGCGGGCGTCCTACGGCGCCCCCGACTGGCAGGTCGACGCGTGGGTCAGCACCTACACCGCGATCGCCGCCGGAGAGCTGGCCGGCGTCACCGACGACGTCGAGCGGCTGACAGGACGGCGGCCCCGGTCGCTGGCGGACATGCTGCGGGGCTCCGACTAGAGCGGCTCGGCCAGGAAGACCGGGATCTCCCGCTCGGTGCGGCGCTGGTAGTCGGCGTAGTTCGAGTAGGTGGCCACCGACCGGTCCCACCACAGTCGCCGCTCCTCGCCGGTGAGCAGCCGCACCTGCATGTCCTGCCGGGTCGGCCCGTCCTGCAGCTCGATCTTCGGGTGCGCGAGGAGGTTGTGGTACCAGGTCGGGTGCTTCGGGGCGCCGCCCTGCGACGCAACCAGCGCGTAGCGACCGTCGTGCTCGACACGCATCACCGGCGTCTTGCGGAGCTTCCCGCTGCGTGCGCCGATCGACGTGATCACCACCACCGGCAGTCCGGTGTCGCGCAGCGTCGTCGCCTCGGTGCCGCCCGAGCGCTCGTACGCCTCGACCTGGTCGCGGACCCACTTCGCGGGGCTGGGTTCGTACTCTCCGATGAGGGGCATACCTGCACAAACACGGTGCGCGGCCGGCTTGTTCCTCGCTACGGTCACAGTATGACCGAGCACATGACGATGAACCGGGTGATCCACAACGCGGTACGCCGGGACATCGACCGGCTCGACGCGGCCCTCGCCGCCGCACGCGACGGCGACACCGCCCGTGCCGGTCAGCTCCACCGCGCCTATGCCCAGCTGCACGCGCAGCTCGTGAGCCATCACGAGCAGGAGGACGCGTTCGTGTTCCCCGCGCTCGTGCGGCTCGGCATCGACGAGACGCTGGTCGGGGAGATGGACGGCGAGCACCACGCGATGGCCGACGCGCTGGCCGAGACGGCCAAGACGATGGACACCTACGGCGCCACCGGGTCGGCCGCCGACGCCGAGGCCGCCCGGGACTCGCTGGCCACCACCAAGCAGGTGGTGGAGCGGCATCTCACCCACGAGGAGCAGGAGCTCGAGCCCCTGATGGCGCCGCACCTGGAGAGCGCGGAGTGGAAGAAGACGGAGAAGGAGCTGCGCAAGGGCCCGATCCGCGAGGCGGGCGTCTTCTTCGCCTGGCTGACCGACGGGATGGACCCGGTCAGCCGCGACTACCTCAAGAGCGCCGTCCCCGGGCCGGTCGTGAAGGTGCTGTCGAAGGTCTTCGGTCGCAGCTACCACCGCGACATCGCCCCGGTCTGGCGAGCCTGACTCGACAGGACGTCAGTTCGCCACGGCGTACTCACGATCTGACGACTCGGCGAGCTGGCGCACCACAGCGCGCGCCGCGACGTGGCCGGCGCGGTTGGCCCCGATCGTGCTCGCCGACGGGCCGTAGCCGACGAAGTGCACGCGTCCGTCCCGCGCGGCGGTCGTGTAGGTGTGCCGGTCGAACGGCGCCAGCAGCGGTACGCCGCCGCGGGGACCGCGCAGCCGCAGCGGCGCGAGATGGGCCACCGCGGGCCGGAACCCGGTCGCCCAGATGATCACGTCGGCCGCCGCGAACGACCCGTCGGCCCACCTCACCCCGTCAGGCTCCACGCGGGCGAACATCGGACGACGCCGGTAGGCGCCGAGCTCGGCCGCCGCCCGCTCCTGGGGCCGCAGCATCAGCCCGGTCACGCCGACCACGCTCTGCGGAGGCAGCCCCCGGGCGACGCGCTCCTCGACGAGTGCGACCGCGGCCCGGCCGGCTTCCTGGTCGAACGGCCCGCTCCGCCAGACCGGCTCGCGCCGGGTCACCCAGACGGTCTCGGCCACCGGCGCGAGCTCGCCGAGGATCTGCACCGCGGAGGCGCCACCGCCGACGACCACCACCCGTAGCCCCGCGAGGTCCTCGGGGCCGGCGTAGCCGACGGTGTGCAGCTGGCGGCCGCGGAACGTCTCCATGCCCGGGTAGTGCGGCACGAACGGCGCCGTCCAGGTGCCGGTGGCGTTCACCAGAGAGCGCGTCACCAGGTCGCCGGAGTCGGTGCGCACCAGGAGTGGCCCGTCCGGCTCGTCGTCGACGGGCTCGACCGAGGACACCGTCACGGGTCGGCGTACCGGGAGGTCGAACGCCCGCTCGTACGCCTCGAAGTAGGCAGGTACGACGACGTTGGCCGGGTCGCTCGGGTCGTGCGCGGGCAGCGGCATCCCGGGCAGGGCCGCGATGCCGTGCACGTCGCGCATCGTCAGAGAGTCCCAGCGGTGCTGCCACGCGCCGCCGGGCCGCTCGTCGGCGTCGAGCACGAGCAGGTCGCCGGCGGCCAGCCGGCGCAGGTGGTGGGCGGCGGAGAGCCCGGCCTGGCCGGCTCCGATCACGATGACGTCGAACGCTTGCACGTTCAACACAACCGGGGGAGCGGCCCGGATGTTCCACGGGGCCCGCGACGGGGAGGGTCTCGACGGGCTCGACCACCGGACGGACGCGGCTCGACCACCGGGAGGGTCTCGACGGGCTCGACCACCGGACGGACGCGGCTTGACCACCGGGAGGGTCTCGACGGGCTCGACCACCGGACGAACCTCGCCCAGTAGCCTGCCGCCATGTCCGACACCCCCGCCCCCGTGTCCGAGATCTTCGACCCCGCGGCGTGGGCGGCGATCCCCGGTTTCGAGGACCTGACCGACCTGACCTACCACCGCGCCGTCGACCACGGCACGGTGCGGATCGCGTTCGACCGGCCGGAGGTGCGCAACGCGTTCCGTCCGCACACGGTCGACGAGCTGCTGCGTGTCCTCGAGCACGCCCGGATCAGCAGCGACGTCGGCTGCGTGCTGCTCACCGGCAACGGCCCGTCGCCCAGGGACGGCGGCTGGGCGTTCTGCTCGGGCGGCGACCAGCGCATCCGGGGGCGTGCGGGGTATATGTATCAAGATGAGCACCGCGCCGAGGGTGAGACCGCCGAGACGTCTGTGGACAGGGCGAAGCTCGGCCGGCTGCACATCCTGGAGTGCCAGCGGCTGATCCGGTTCATGCCCAAGGTCGTGATCTGCGTGGTGCCGGGCTGGGCCGCGGGCGGCGGGCACTCGCTGCACGTGGTGTCGGACCTGACGCTCGCGTCGCGGGAGCACGCCCGGTTCAAGCAGACGGATGCCGACGTCGGCTCCTTCGACGGTGGCTTCGGGTCGGCGTACCTCGCCCGCCAGGTCGGGCAGAAGTTCGCCCGCGAGATCTTCTTCCTCGGCGACGACTACACCGCCGAGGACGGGCACCGGATGGGCATGGTCAACGCCGTCGTCGACCACGCCGACCTGGAGAAGGTGGCGCTGGAGTGGGGCCGCAAGATCAACGGGAAGTCCCCGACGGCGCAGCGGATGCTGAAGTACTCCTTCAACCTGATCGACGACGGCCTCGTCGGGCAGCAGCTGTTCGCCGGCGAGACGACCCGGCTGGCCTACATGACCGACGAGGCCGTCGAGGGCCGCGACTCCTTCCTGGAGAAGCGCGAGCCCGACTGGTCGGCGTTCCCCTGGTACTACTGAGCTCGTCATGACCCGCTGGGACCGGCTGACCGGGGGAGCGAGCGGCGAGGAGTACGCCGCCCGCTTCGCCGCGCTCGCGGCACGGGGCGAGGACGTGCACGGCGAGGCGACGTTCGTCGACGGGCTCGTCGAGCCCGGCTCCCGGGTGCTCGACGCCGGCTGCGGCACCGGACGGGTCGCGATCCGGCTCGCCGAGCTCGGCCACGTCTGCGTGGGCCTGGACGCGGACGCCTCGATGCTCGCGGTCGCGCGACGGGAGGCGCCCACCATCACCTGGGTGCTGGGCGACCTCGCCGACCTGCCCGACGAGGTTCGCGACCGCGCGCCGTACGACCTGGTCGTGCTGGCCGGCAACGTCGTCCCGCTGCTCGCCGAGGGCACCCTGCCCGCGGTCGTGGCCGGGCTTGCCGACGCGATCGCTCCGGGCGGGCTGCTGGTCGCCGGCTTCGGCCTCGACGCCGGCCACCTGCCGCCAGGATGCCCGGTCACCCCGCTGGAGGAGTACGACGACGCAGCGACCGCCCTGACGCCCGTCGAGCGGTTCTCGACCTGGCAGGCGGCCCCCTTCGACGAGGGGGCGGGCTACGTCGTGACGGTCCACCGGCGCTGACCCGGTCGGGTCTTGTCGGGCGGACCGAGCGCGGAGAAGAGTCGGGTCATGACCGACGTGGACACCGACTTCTCCGGCCTGCGCGCGACCTACATCAACTGCACCCTCAAGCGCTCTCCCGAGCTCAGCCACACCCAGGGGCTGGTCGACATCAGCTCCTCGATCATGCGCAAGCAGGGGGTGGACGTCGAGGTCCTGCGCGCGGTCGACCACGACATCGCGACCGGTGTCTACACCGACATGACCGAGCACGGCTGGGCGACCGACGCCTGGCCGGCCATCCACGAGCGGGTGATGGCCAGCAACATCCTGGTCATCGCCGGACCGATCTGGCTCGGCGACAACTCGAGCATCACCAAGCAGGTCATCGAGCGGCTGTACGGCGCGTCGGGGGACCTCAACGAGGCCGGCCAGTGGGCCTACTACGGACGCGTCGGCGGGTGCCTGATCACCGGCAACGAGGACGGCATCAAGCACTGCGCGCAGAACATCCTGTACTCCTTGCAGCACATCGGCTTCGTCATCCCGCCGCAGGCCGACGCCGGCTGGATCGGCGAGGCGGGCCCCGGTCCGTCGTACCTCGACGAGGGCAGCGGCGGGCCGGAGAACGAGTTCACCAACCGCAACACCACGTTCATGACGTGGAACCTCATGCACCTCGCCCGGATGCTCGAGGACGCCGGCGGGATCCCGGCCTACGGCAACCAGCGGGCGGCGTGGGACGCCGGGGCGCGGTTCGGCTTCGAGAACCCGGAGTACCGCTGAGACCGGTCACCACCAGCCCTGCCGCCGCGCCCAGCGCAGCAGCAGGGTGGAGACCGTCACCATGGCCAACAGGACGATCACCAGCTGGAGCACGTCCGTGTCGTCGTTCACGATGACGTTCATGCCGTAGACGGAGGCGATGGCCGTCACCGGCAGCGTCACCGCGGCGATCACCGCGAGCCGCTCCATCGCCACGGTCATCTTGGTGTTGACCTTGGTCTGGTAGAGCTCGATGACGCCGAACAGGAACTGCGACTCCCCGTCGGCCACCGAACGCACCCGGTCGAACTGGTCGGCCAGGTCGCGGGCCAGCTCCCGGCTCTGGTCCGGCACCCACCGGTCGAGCGACCCGATCCGCGCGCAGACGTCGTGGGTCTGGGCGGCCATCGTGCGCGCGGTGAGCAGCTCGTGCCGGATCAGGAACATCCGCTCCAGGACGGCCTCCGGCTCGGTGAGCTGCGACTGCATGACGTGCTGCTCCAGCCCCGGCAGCCGCTCGGCCACGTCGCCGATCAGCGCGCGCTGGCTGCGCGCGACGCCGGACGCGACGGCGTACGCGACCTCCGCCGGTGTCTTGGGGGCGAACCGGGACTGCTCGATCCGGTGCCGCACGCCGTCCGTCTCCTGCAGCGCCGCCTCGACCGGGACCTTGGGGTTCAGCGGTCCGTGCACGGTGACCAGGTAGCGGTCGCCCACGATCAGGTCGACCTCCAGCAGGTGCACATGGCCGGCCTCACCCAGCAGCGGGGCATGCATCGTGATGAACCAGTGGTCGGGATAGCTGTGCACGGTGGGCACGTGGTTGCGGCGGCTGCACGCCTCGATCACCTTCGGGTGGCAGCCCAGCCCGTGCAGGAACGAGTCCACCTCGTCGTCCCACACGGGGACGTCGACCCAGACGAAGCCGTCGTCCCGGCCGAGCAGCGTCACCACGTCGTCACTCGGCCGGTCGTGCACGCCGTCGGCGTCGACGAACCGGACCCGCATGTGCTCAGCGTGTCGCTTCGGGTGGACGGCGTAAAGGACCGGCCAACGCACGACGCCCCTCGCAGCGCGGGCCGCGAGGGGCGTCGTCCAGCGTCAGTGCTTCGAGGACTTCACCCGCGGCTTCAGGATGAAGAGCCCCTCCTCGATGCCGGTCACCGCGACGATGCCCTTGTCGAAGAACGGGTAGTTGCCCCAGGTGCCGGCGAACGTCGTAGCGTCGTCGACCGGGTACACGTCGAAGAAGCCACGCTCCTTCAGCTCACCGCGGTCCACCTTGTAGGTGTCGTCGATGCGCAGCCCGGAGGTGTAGTTGCTCTTGTAGGCCAGACCTTCGTTGATGAAGATGTTGTGGTCGATGGAGGTGTTCCCGTTGTCCTCCTGGCCGATCAGCTTCGGGTTGTCCAGGTCCTGGAGGTCCCAGACGTACGTCGTCGTGGCGTCCACGGTGCCCTCGAGCTCGTCGAGCTCGTCACCGAGCAGGAAGTGTCGGTGGTCCTCGGTGAACCAGCCCTGGTGCGTGTAGGCGGAGGTCTCGTACGGCGCGCGGGCCAGCATCCGCACGTCGGACTTGTCGGTCACGTCGAGAACGGTCACGGTGTCCTCGTTGGAGGCCACGCAGATCTCGTTGCCCCTGTAGTCGCGGTCCGGGCCGTGGTAGTCGACGCAGTGGATGTCGTGCGTGTAGCCGTCGCCGCCGTAGCACCCGGCCAGCTCCGGGCTCGCCGGGTCCGACAGGTCGTACATGAGCGGTCCGCCGTCGACGTCCGCGCAGCTCGGCCGCGGTGACGCCGGTCCAGGCACCGATCACGTACAGCGTGCCGCTGTCCTCGTTGATCGCGATGTTGTGGGACTGACCGAGGTCGGCGATCCGGCCGTCCTGGGTCCACGCCTGCGGCTCGGTGACGCCGCGCAGCCGGGTGAGGTCGAAGATCTGCACGCCGTGCCCGGTCGCCTCGGAGCCGATGTAGGCGTGGTTGTCGTAGGTCTTGATGTCACCCCAGATGTGCCCGTTGTTGCTCGAGTCAGGTGCGGGCGAGGGCAGGGTGCCGAGGTAGGTCGGGTCCTCTACGTCGGTGATGTCGACGAACGCGGTGCCCTCGAACAGCTTGGCCAGCACGTAGTCGCGGCCGGTCTGCGGGTCCGTCCAGCCCCAGACGTCGTTGGCCCAGATCGAGTCGAACTCGCTGAGCGGCAGGAACGACTTCAGGTCGACCTTGTGGCACGGGAAGATCCCGGCCATGCCGTCCTCGCAGCGGACATCGGACTGCCGCTCCTGCGGAACACCGCCGGGGCTGACGTCCTCCCTGACCAGGTCGAAGCCGGCCTCCTTGCCGGTGCCGTCATGGGTGGGGTGGGCGACGGCCGAAGTGGTCGTCGCCACCAGGGCGAGGGCGGCCGCGGCGGCGGCCAGGATGAGGTGCACAGGTCTTTTCACCCGAGACTCCTTTGTCCGAGAAGGTAAAGGAAGGCACAGACGTTATGGCCAGGGTCTCGGGGACGGCAAGAGGTTGCCCGTGCGGACACGTGTGCGGGGGGATGAGACACGGGTCTCGAATCATGGCTCGGCCTTGACCGGTGCCCTAGGTTGCCCAGGTGAAGATCGCAGTGGCCAGGGAGACGCGTGAGGGGGAGACCCGTGTCGCGCTGGTGCCCGAGCTGGTCGGCAAGCTGACCGCACTGGGCTACCGGGTGGCGGTCGAGCCCGGCGCCGGCGAGGGTGCGTTGCACAGCGACGAGGAGTACGCCGGGGCCGGCGCCGAGGTGTCCGACGACGCGCTGTCCGACGCGGCGCTCGTGGTCTCGGTCGGACCCCTCGACGCCGCGACCGTGCGATCACTGCCGGCCGGAACGGCCACGATGTCGTTCCTCCCGGTCAACCAGAGCCTCGACCTGGTCGTCGACCTCCGCGACTGCGGCATCACGTCGTTCGCGATGGAGCTGGTGCCCCGGATCAGCCGGGCCCAGTCGATGGATGCGCTGTCGTCGCAGGCGCTGGTCGCCGGCTACCGCTGCGCGATCGTGGCGGCCGGGCTGCTGCGCAGCTTCTTCCCGTTGAACATGACGGCCGCCGGCACCGTGCCGCCCGCCCAGGTCGTCGTGCTCGGGGCGGGCGTCGCGGGGCTGCAGGCGATCGCGACGGCGAAGCGGCTGGGGGCCGTCGTGAAGGCCTACGACGTGCGCGCCGCCGCCGCCGAGGAGATCCGCTCGATGGGCGCGCAGTCGATCGACCTCGAGCTCGAGACGCTGGAGGGCGCGGGTGGCTACGCGCGCGAGATGACCGAGGACCGGGCGCAACGGCAGCGGGAGCTGCTCGCGCCGTACATCGCCGCCGCCGACGCCCTGATCACGACCGCGGCCGTGCCGGGCCGCCAGGCACCCATGCTGGTGACGGCGGGCATGGTCGAGCAGATGGGTCCGGGATCGGTCGTCGTCGACCTCGCGGCCGAGAGCGGCGGCAACGTCGAGGGGTCGATGCCCGGGCAGGTGGTGCGGATCGGCCACGCGCAGGTGTGGGGCGGCGCCAACGTGCCGGCGCAGATGCCCGCGCCGGCCTCGCGGCTGTACGCGCAGAACATCGTGAACCTGGTGACGCTCATGACCGCCGAGTCCGACGAGGGCGGTAGGTTCGCGCCCGACTTCGACGACGAGATCGTCGCCGGCTCGTGCGTCACCCACGGCGGGGCGATCCGGCACGAGCCCACCCGCAGTGTCATCGAGGGTCCGGCGGAGCCGGAGGTCGACCCCGTCGAGACCACTTCGGAGGAGCGCCCATGAGCGAGCCGATCGTCTGGCTGACCATCTTCGTCCTGAGCGTCTTCGTCGGCGTCGAGGTGATCTCCAAGGTCTCCTCGACGCTGCACACGCCGCTGATGTCCGGCGCCAACGCGATCCACGGGATCATCCTGCTCGGCGCGATCATCGTGACCGGCACGGCCGACTCGACCATCGCCGTGGCCGTCGGGCTCGTCGCGGTCGTGCTCGCAGCGGTCAACATGGTCGGCGGCTTCGTGGTCACCGACCGGATGCTGCAGATGTTCACCCGCAAGAAGCCGGCCGCCCGCACCGAGAGCCCGGCGGGTGAGGGCCGGTGACCCCCACCTGGGTGCAGCTGGTCTACCTGCTCTGCGCGGTCTGCTTCATCCTCGCGCTGAAGGGGCTGTCCGGGCCGCGTACGGCGCGCGCGGGCAACCTGCTCGGCGCCGCGGCCGCGGTGGTTGGCTGCGCCGTCGTGTTCTTCTACCTCGACCTCGAGCACGTGCCGCAGATCCTCGGCGCGGTCGCGATCGGCTCGGTCGGCGGGCTGATCGGCGCCCGGCGCGTGCAGATGACCCAGATGCCCCAGATGGTGGCGCTGTTCAACGGCGTCGGCGGCGGCGCAGCCGCGCTGGTGGCACTGCTCGAGCTGGAGCACATGGTCGACGGCGCCGGCTGGTTCGACCTCGCCGCGACCGCGTTCACGATCGTGGTGGGCTCGGTGTCGTTCTCCGGCTCGGTGGTCACGTTCCTCAAGCTGCAGGAGCTGATGACCTCGCGGCCGGTGGTGTTCCCCGGCCTGCCCGTGGCGTTCGGCGGCGCCCTCCTCGGATCGGTGGCCCTGTCGGCAGTCACGGTCGCGTCGCCCTCGATCGCGGTCGGGATCATCCTCGGGCTGCTCGGTCTGCTGGTCGGCGTACTGCTGGTGCTCCCGGTCGGCGGCGCCGACGTGCCCATCGTCATCTCGCTGCTCAACGCCTTCACCGGCCTCACGGTCGCGGCCGGCGGCTACGTGCTCGGCAACACGCTGCTGCTGGTGGCCGGCACGCTGGTGGGCGCCTCCGGAACGTTCCTCACCAAGCTGATGGCCGCGGCGATGGGCCGCTCGGTGGTGAACATCCTGTTCGGCGCGCTGAAGGGTGGCTCGACCCTGGGGGCGGGCGAGGCGTCCGACCGGCCGGTCCGGTCCGCCGGCGCCGAGGACGTGGCGATCCTGCTCGGCTACGCCTCGAAGGTGATCATCGTGCCCGGCTACGGGCTCGCGGTGGCGCAGGCGCAGCACACCCTGCGCGAGCTCGTCGACGTCTTGGGCGAACGCGGCACCCAGGTCGACTACGCGATCCACCCGGTCGCCGGTCGGATGCCGGGGCACATGAACGTGCTGCTCGCGGAGGCGCAGGTGCCCTACGAGCAGCTCAAGGAGATGGACGACATCAACGGCGAGTTCAAGCAGACCGACGTCGTGCTCGTCGTCGGCGCCAACGACGTGGTGAACCCGGCCGCGAAGACCAGTCCGGGCGCGCCGATCTACGGGATGCCGATCCTCAACGCCGACGAGGCGCAGCAGGTGATCTTCATGAAGCGGTCGATGCGGCCGGGCTTCGCGGGCATCGAGAACGAGCTGTTGTTCGACCCCAGGACCACGCTGCTGTTCGGGGACGCCAAGGACTCGCTGGGCAAGCTGCTCAGCGCGGTGAAGTCGCTCTGACCCGGCCTCCGGCGTCGTACGGCGGCCGGCCTGTGACGGACCTCGCGTAACACCGAGTTACGGCTTCCCGCGTTGTGGGTAGTCTCCGGACTGGGAGGGACCCCAACTCGACTCTCAGCTGGAGGTCCTGCAAGTGGTTGACAACGAAGACGAACAGCGGATGGCGCGCCCCGACGGGCATCGCTACGACGCGCCGGAGTCCCCCGAGGAGACCCGCTCGAAGAGCTGGGACTACGCCCTGCTCGGGATCCTCGTCGCGGTCATCCTGGTGCTGATCGCCACCGGGACCGTGCCGATCTTCGACATGTGACCGTCGGTGGTCGAGATGTAAGCCTCGACCACCGGCGAGTGGGCTCGACCACCGGCCAGCTCAGTCGACGATGCCGTAGAGCCGGTCGCCCGCGTCGCCGAGGCCGGGCACGATGTACCCCTTCTCGTTGAGCCGCTCGTCCATGCCCGCGGTCACGACCGTGACCGGGATGTCGAGACCGGACGAGCTCCTTCTCCAGCCGGGCGCAGCCCTCGGGCGCCGACAGCAGGCAGATCGCGGTGATGTGGTCGGCGCCGCGGTCCACCAGGAACCGGATCGCCGCCGCGAGCGTCCCGCCGGTGGCGAGCATCGGGTCCAGCACGTAGCACTGGCGCCCGCTCAGGTCGTCGGGCAGCCGTTCGGCGTACGTCGACGCCTCGAGGGTCTCCTCGTTGCGCACCATGCCGAGGAACCCCACCTCGGCCGTCGGCAGCAGCCGCATCATCCCGTCGAGCATGCCGAGGCCGGCACGGAGGATCGGCACCACGAGGGGCTTCGGACTGGCCAGCTTCACGCCCTGCGCCTCGGCGACCGGGGTGTTGACCGTGACCGTCTCGACCCGCACGTCGCCGGTGGCCTCGTACGCCAGCAGCGTCACCAGCTCGTCGGCCAACCCCCGGAACGTCGGCGAGTCCGTCCGCTCGTCGCGCAGCGTGGTGAGCTTGTGGGCGATCAGCGGATGGTCGGCGACGTGGATGCGCATGGGCTGAAATCTAGTGGCGGACGGATCCTGGTGCGAGCGCGGGCACTCTGACACCATCGAGGCGAAGGGTCCAACCGCCATCGAGTCATGTGATGCAGCGACCGGGAGGCCGGATGTCCGAGTTCGACGCCAACGCCGAGGGCGTTGACTTCGCTCTGGTCGCCTACCGCGAGGAGGGCGTCTGGCAGGTCCAGGAGCTCGCCCACGACACCGTCGGTGACCTCGGGAGCTTCGCCCAGGAGCTGCGCCGCTACCCCGGCGACGGGGGGTCCCTCGGCCTGGTCTCCGTGGACGAGGACTTCTTCCTGCTGGTGCGCGTGCTCGGTGCGCGCTCCAAGATCCTGCTCTCCGACATCACCGCCGCGACCGACTGGCCGATCGCTCGGGAGGCGGTGGAGGAGCTCGAGCTTCCGCTGCCCGATGACGACGACGACCCGGCGCCCGCCGGCGACCTGTCGATCGTGGCCGACCTCGGCATGGGCGCGATGGACATGGGTGCGCTGCTCGACGACGTCGAGCTGTACCCCGACGAGATGCTCGCCGACATCTCGACGCGGCTGGGCTTCGGCGCGCTCTACGACCAGGCCGTCGGAGTCGCCGCGCCGTGACCCCGCAGCACAGCTGGGCCGACCCGATGCGGGAGGCCCTCGCCGAGGCGCGCGCCGCGCTCGCCACGTCCGACGTACCCATCGGGGCGGTGGTGGTCGACGAGTCCGGCGCCGTGGTCGGGCGGGGTCGCAACGAGCGGGAGGCGTACGCCGACCCGACCGCGCATGCCGAGGTGGTGGCGCTGCGCGAGGCTGCGCGAGCCCGCGGGCAGTGGCGGCTCGACGGCTGCACGCTCGTGGTGACGCTCGAGCCGTGCACGATGTGCGCCGGCGCGACCGTGCTGTCGCGCGTCGACCGTGTGGTGTTCGGCGCGTTCGACCCGAAGGCCGGCGCGGTCGGCTCGCTGTGGGACGTGGTGCGCGACCGGCGGCTCAACCACCGGCCCGAGGTCGTCAGCGGCGTGCTCGCCGACGAGTCCGAGGCGTTGCTGGTGCAGTTCTTCGCGACGCATCGGTCCCCGATCGAGGACTGACCCCGCACGGCTCGGGCGATTTCGGGAGTCCCGCGGAGGTCCGGTACCCTCGTCCGCGGTGGCGTGTCCGAGCGGCCTAAGGAGAACGCCTCGAAAGCGTTTGTGGGCGCAAGTCCACCGAGGGTTCAAATCCCTCCGCCACCGCCAGCCATGTGATGTCGCAGGACATCATCGACACCCGGACCCGGCAGCGGGTCCGGGTGTCGTCATTCGTGGGGGTGCCTGCCGAGCGTCGACGTGCTAGTGCAGCGGCGGATGAGTGCCACTCGTCCTACGGCGCAGGGTCTGTCGACCCGTGGCACCCGGTTCGGGTTGAGCGACGCTGTTGTCCATCACCACCGGACGATTCGGGGGCACTCGATGTCGTTGAACCACGCCGCCCATCCGTCCTGTGACGTGTCTCTGTTGTGGCTCCCGCTCGGAGCCGATGGCAACCCGGCAGTGCGCTGGGGCGGCCGCGCGTACGAGGCGGTCGCCGCCCGCCGCGGGCACCGCGACCGTCTCAGCCTGTTCCACTCCGCCCTCCTGGTCCGTCTCGGCGGAACGAGCTTCGTCGTGGAGATGGCGCCGGCGTGGGGCGCGCCAGAGTGTGAGCGAGGCGTCGTCGGCGAGGGCGCGGTGGGGCTCGCGTTCCTGGGCCGCTCGCGCTTCTTCCGCTACGAGGTCCGTCGTTGGCGCGACGGGGTCATCGCGGACGCCGGCCTGGCGGTGGACGGCCCGCAAGACCTGGACGCCTCCGACGGGCAGGCTCGCGCGTTGTTGGCCCTGGTCCCCCGATGCCCCACACCCGTGTGGGGCAGGGACGAGCTCGCGGCCGGCGACATGTGGAACTCGAACTCCCTCGTCGCCTGGCTGCTCACGCACGTCGGGCTGTACGCCGACGAGATCGCACCGCCGGTGCACGGTCGAGCGCCCGGGTGGGATGCCGGCGTCCGGGTGGCGAGGCGACAGGTCGAGCGGATGACGGACGAGTCGGTGGCAGCATCGGAGGCGTCTCCGTGGCCGTGAACCGGGCCGCGCGCGCAGGCGTGGCAGGTGCGCTCGGCGGATATGCCTGCCTGCAGTGGCTGGGACGGACCTACGGTGCGACGCGCCGGGAGCGGGCACGGCCGATGCCGGGGGACGACTTGGTCCGCTCCCCGCAGACGGTGGCGACCCACGCGGTCACGATCCCGGCACCTCCCGACCAGGTCTGGCCCTGGCTCGCCCAGATGGGCTGGCGCCGGGGCGGCTGGTACACCGCTCGGTGGGTGGACGCACTGATGTTCCCGGCCAACGCGCCGAGCGCCGACCGCATCCTGGTGGAGCACCAGCGCCTCGAGGTCGGCGACTTCATCCCCGACGGACCGCCGGAGACCAAATGCGGGTTCGTCGTCCGGGAGGTCCGGCCCGGAGCCAGGTGAGGGCCCGTCCGGGCCCTGCCCTCATGCGGTGAGGTCGAAGACGAGGCGTGCCGGCACGGTCCCGGCGAGGACCTCCTCGAAGCAGTCGTTGACCTCCTCCAGGCGACGCGTTCGGGCGACGACCTTGGTGTGTCCTTGCGCGTGCAGCGTGAAGCACTCGGCCAGGTCGTTGCGCGTGCCCACCAACGAGCCGATCACGGAGATTCCCTTGAGGACGGTCTCGAAGACAGGCAGGTGGAGGGTGTTGTCGGCGGGGAGCCCCACGATCACCAGGCGGCCGTTCGGGTTCAGGGCTGCGTGTGCGGCGCGCATCGCCGCCGGCGAGGGGACCGTGACCACGGCGAGGTCGACTCCACCGAGCCGCGCCAGGCTCGCGGCCTGGTCGCCTCGTCCGTCCACGACGTGGTCGGCGCCGAGCTGCTTGGCGAGGTCGAGCTTCTCGTCCTCGACGTCGACCGCGACGGTGGTCGTGCCGAAGATGCGTGCGTACTGCAGGGCCAGGTGACCGAGCCCGCCGATTCCCACGACCATCGCAGTCTCCGTCGGCTGCGGACGAGCCACTTTGAGCGCCTTGTAGGTCGTGACTCCCGCGCACGTGAGGGGTGCGGCGTCGAAGGAAGAGACCCCCTCGGGGACTCGGACGACGTGGCTGGCATAGCCGAGGGCGTACTCGGCATAGCTGCCGTCGATCGTGTAACCGGTGTACTGCGGGGCCGTGCAGTAGGTCTCCCAGCCACCGACGCAGTAGCGGCAGGTTCCGCACGCCCGTCCGAGCCACGGCAGGGCGACGCGCTGCCCGACCACTCCCGGGTCGACATCGGCACCGGACCTGACGACGTGGCCGACACCCTCGTGCCCGGGGATCAACGGCATCTTCGGTTTCACGGGCCACTCGCCACGGGCGGCGTGGATGTCGGTGTGGCACAGTCCGCTGGCCTCGATCCGTACGAGGACCTGGCCCGGACCCGGCTCCGGGACGGGGACGTCCCGGATCTCCAGCGGCGCCCCGATGGCCGGTACGACGGCTGCTCTCATGGCGATTCCTCTCCTCGGTTTGGCTCTCCTCTCAGCCAAGCCGCGGCGCCGGTTGGGCACGAGACGCGAAGGTCATCGGCGGTACGGGCCGGAAGTCCTGATCCCAGGCACCGCACGGCTCTGGCCGCGACGTCGGCGGAAGCGGAGCGTGGAGACATGACGACGACACAGGCGAGAGCCGGTCGAACGGTGGCCGGTGAGACCGACCGGGTGGGCGCGGTGGGCCGGCGCGTGGTCGGCGGCTTCTACCTCTCGATGGGAGGCGTCCACCTCGGCATCGTCGCCGCCGACCCGGACACCTACGAGGGCTTCGCGGACGCGGGGCTCTTCGGCTTCGTCCGGGAGGGATGGAGCCAGGTGTTCATGGCCGATCCCGCTCTCTGGGGCGCCTGCCTCTTCGTGGGCGAGACCATCCTCGGAATCGCCCTGCTGGCCGGCGGTCGGGCGGCGCGGATTGGCTGGTACGGCGTCGTCGCCTTCCACGTCCTGCTGATGCTCTTCGGGTTCTGGGTCTGGCTCTGGAGCCTCCCGGCGATCGCGCTGCTCGTCTTTCTCGCCCGCCGGGACCGCAGGAACCTCACGACCTCCGACCTCGGCGTGCTCATCGCTCGCTGATCGTCCCGAGGACGGGCTTCACGTCCAGCACCGGGGTCCGGTCCACGGCCTCGAGGTTGCTCACCCGGATCCGGTTGCCGTCGATCGTCAGGATCGTCACGCGATGCAGGCCGATCGGGTTCGGGCGATCCGGGGAGCGCGTGTTGAACACACCGGACAGCGGACGGTCGGCGTCGCCGCGCGGGTGGACGGTGAGTACGTCGCGGCGCGCGCGATCGAGCCAGGTGAGGACCAGCACGTCGGCCCCGGCCTGAAGTCCTCGGAGCCCGTCCGTCAACGCCGGGTCCAGCACCAACCAGGCGTCGGGGGCGCCCTCGTCTCCCTGTCGTGGGGCGTCGGCGGGCTCCAGCAGCTCGGACTCCACCCGGCCGATCGGTTCGAGGATCATGACGCGGAGACGGCCGCCCGCACCTGGTCCAGCATCGCCTGCTCGCGCTCGCTCACCTGTTGGGCGCCGAACCCCATGAAGCCGCCCTCCTTGGCGGCATCGGCTGCTGCCTGCGCGGCGCTCACCAGCCAGCGCCCGAACGCCGCCGCCTCGTCGGGCTCCGCCCTGGCAGCGACCAGGGCCTGGACCGAGCGCAGCTCCTCGAGCACCTGCTCACCTGCCGTGGCGCCCTCCGCGGTGGGGCGGTACCCACGGAGTGGGCTCTGCTTCCGCTGCGCCATGTCCTGGATCTCCAAGGCCACCTCGGTGAGCAGCTGCTCGCGACTCGGTGGGTTCGTGGCGGTCTTGAGCGTCGCCATGGTCTCCTTCGTGGCCTCGATGGGGCCGCCGGGGTCGGCGAGCGAGATTGCCATCCCGGCCACGAACGGTGCTCGGACGACGCGGGGCCACTCGTCCTCGGTGAAGTCACTCTTCGTCGTCACAGCCGGTTCCCTCCGGGTCGGGTCGAACGGGAGTCCCGAGAAGCGTTGCCGCAGGCGAGCCGCAGCCACATCACCCCGGCGGGGTGAGGCGGGACAGTCTCATCCGTCGACCGCCGGCTCTTGATCGGGCCGCCGCGCGGGCGCATCCTCGATGGAGGAGGTTGCTATGCGGTCCTCGAGTCTTCCCGACGGCATTCCGGTTCTCTCACGCGGTCGTCACCGCTCGCCCCGACGGGGTGCCTGCTTCATGGAGCTGGCCTCGGTCCTCGCCGGTGAGCGATGGAGCGACCATCCCGCGTCCACCCATCCCCTCCTGGGCCAGCTCGCCAGACAGGTCAACGACGTCACCAGCGACGCCGAACGCCAGCTGCTGGCGCCGCTCATCCCGTCGGTGGTCGGGCGACGCGGGGACGACTCGACCTGGCTCGCGGTCGCGGTCGCGGTCGCGTCGCGCGTGATCCTCGACGTGCCGGAGCCTGCCCAACGCGTGCTGGCCGGCGGTCTGCTGCAGGCCGAGCAGCTCTGCGCCGACGCCGGCCCCGCCCTTGCCGCCACCCGACGCCAGGCCCAGGCGGCGCTGGCCCTGGTCCCCGGTGCGGTGGCGTGGATCGAGCGGCTCGGGGTGCGAGGTCCGATCACCGAGAAGACGTTCGCCAAGCACTGCGCCCCGACGATGGTCCAGTGCGCGATCGAAGGTGTCGTGGCCAGCGGCACCACCGACCGTGATGCCCGGCTGCGCGCGCTGCTGGAGGCGGGCATCGCCGCCTGCCCGCCGCCCGACAGCGGTCAGAGCACCGCCGTGCCGTACATCTCGCCCAGCGGGTCGCTGATCAGCTCGAGCCGTTCGCCGTCGGGGCCCGGGAAGTAGATCGAGGTCGTGCTCTCCTCCTGGTAGTCCACGCCGGCTTCCTCGAGGTTCCGCTTGAGCCGCTCCCACCTCTCCGGCTCGACCGAGATGGCGATGTGGTGCAGCCCGCCGAGCACCTCGGCGTACGGCCCGACGTCGAGGCCCGGGAAGTCGAAGAACGCGATCAGGTTGCCGTTGCCGATGTCGAAGAAGAAGTGGTTGGAGCCCTTGTAGTCCCGGTTCTCGAAGATCTCCGTGAGGGGGAACTCCAGCACCTCCTGGTAGAACCGCACCGTGCGCTCCACGTCGGAGCACACCAGCGCGAAGTGGTGCAGGCCGCGCGCGGAGGAGGCCGGCCGCTCGGCGCGGAGGTACGTCGAGCGGATCCGCTCGCGCTCCGCCTCGATCGCGGAGATGTCCAGCTCGGTCATGGGTCCTCAGATCCGGAAGAAGAGGTTGAGGTAGTCCTCGGCCCGGGCCCGGTCGCCGCGGATGGTGCCGGCGTTGGCCCGGCCGAACGCGGTCAGCACGAAGCTGCCGGGGTCGAACTCCAGCACCGTGTCGAGGTCGCCGACGGGTCCGGGCTCGTAGTCCATGCCGTCCCCGATGCTGACCCGCGTGTCCCCGGCGTTCGGCCCGGAGGTGATCCGGATCCCCATCGTGAACGGGTCGACCTCCGAGACGTCGGTGGTGTACTTCCACAGCACGAACATGAACGGCACCAGCAGGTCGGCCGCCTCGCCGTCGAGACCGTGGGCACGGCCCGAGCCCTGGCGGATGTCCCACGAGTGCACGCCGTAGTCCATCAGCTGGAACGCGGGGTAGAAGAACGCCGGCAGCGGACCCATGTAGAAGTGCGGCACCTGCAGGTCGGTCCAGTCGTCCTCGCTCAGGCCATCGTGGATCTCGCGCATCTTGGCGTAGTCGGTGCGCAGCCGCTCCATGAGCTCCTCGCGCGGGACCGACCGGAGCGCCTGGGCCTGGCTGTCCACCCGCTCGGCCATGCCGGGCAGCCCCCAGGGGGCGTCGACCTCGGCATGGTTGCGCGCCGCGTCGAAGGCCACGAAGTACGCCTCGGTGGTGTCGACGAGGTGACCCACCACGTCGCGGACCTGCCAGTGGCCGGCGCCGGTGGGTGCCTCCCACGTCTCCTCGCGGTCGGCGAGGTCGAAGAACTGCTCGGCCTCGTGGTGCACGACGCGCAGGATCGTGTCCTTGGCGTCGTAGGACATGGCGTTCCATCCGCTCATGTCGCCCTCCTGGGGTTGTGGAGGCGGTGTGACGACGTGCCGGCGTACCGGCGCAGACCCCGTCGGTGCCCGGTCGCCGTGCGGCGTACGACGAGGACGTTGAATCTTGTACGACGTTACTCGCGATCGGGCCGCGCGCCATGGTCCCGATGCACCATTTCGGGTCGTTCCGCCGCCACGTCGTGACGGATATGGCTAACGTCGTCTCGTTGGACGGCGGGGGCTCCCTGCCGTGACCGAACCATCCTGGGGGTACCCGATGCGCATCGCGACTCGTGTCCTGACCGCTGTCGTCACTGTCGGTCTCGTCCTGTCCGTCCCGCTGGCGCAGGCAGCGCCGCCGTCGACGGACGCCGGGCCGGGCTCCCACGCGAAGGGGCCCAAGCCGGGCAAGGGCCACGGCGGCGATCCCGTCGCGCGGGCGCACCGCCAGCTCGAGCACGATCTGACGAAGACGTCGAATGCGCTCGACCGGGCCGTGAAGCCGTCGCGCATCGGGAAGCTGTCCGCGTCCACCCAGGCGGCCCTGCAGGAGAACGTCGCCGCCGACAAGGCCCGGCTCGACGCCGTGCGCACAACCGCCGCGTCGTCCGGCGACAGCGCGCAGCTGAAGCAGGCGCGGAAGGACGTCAAGAAGCTCCGCGCGGTCAACTACGTGCTGGTGGTCAACGTGCTGCGCAAGGCCGAGCGGCTGCTCGCCGAGGCGGTCCCGGGCTCCGCCGCCGCCGTGTCGCTCGCGGCGGTCGTCACCGAGGCGCTCACCGTGGACGCGGCCACCGACAAGGCGACGCTCCGCGGGCTGCGTGCGGACCTGAAGGTCGCCAAGAGCCTGCTCGAGCCGGCGGCTGCCGCGCCGTCCCCCGCTCGCTGACCTCGTCGGCACCGCCGCGGCCGATGCGGGCCAGGCGCTAGCCTCGCCGCATGCCCGAGCCCGGCATCACCGACTACCGGTTCCTGCTCGCCAACGAGCGCACCTTCCTCGCCTACGTCCGCACGGCGCTCGCCCTGCAGGTCGCGGGGCTCGGGGTGCTGCAGTTCCTGACCCAGGGACCCGAGACGCTCAGCCGGCTGCTCGGGGTCGCCCTGATCGCCGTCGGGTCGTACGTCGGAGCGGCCGGGTACCTGCGCTGCAGCCGGGCCGAGCGGGATATCCGGGCCGGCCGCGACCTGTCCACCACGCACCTGCGGCCGGTGACCGCGGTGGTCGTCGTGACGGTGCCGCTGGTGGTCGGCGTGCTGATCGCGCTCACCTGAGCCCGGAAGGATGTCGCCATGGACGTGCAGGGTCGGGTCGCCCCCGGGTTCGAGCCGGTGCGTGAGCTGTTCGCCGACCTCGTCGCGCCCTCGACCGGCACCGGCTCGGCGTTCGCCGCGTGGCACGACGGCCGCTGGGTGGTCGACCTGTGGGGCGGGTACGCCGACGCCGCACGAACCACCGAGTGGCGGGAGGACACGTTGGTGATGCCGTACTCCGTGAGCAAGCCGTTCGCCGCCGTCTGCGTCGCGCTGCTGGCGGACCGCGGCCTCGTGGACCTCGACGCGCCGATGACGGCGTACTGGCCGGCCCTGCCCGGAGACGCCACGGTGCGGCAGGTGCTCGCGCACACCAGCGGCCACGTCGTGCTCGACGAGCCGCAACCGGTGGACGCGTTCTACGACTGGGACCTGATGTGCCGCGCCCTGGAGCGGCAGCCACCGGCGTGGCCATCCGGCACCGCGCTCGGCGAGAGCGCACTGTTCTACGGGCACCTGCTCGGACAGGTCGTCCGGGACGTCGACGGGCGAACCCTCGGCAGCTTCCTCCGCGACGAGGTGTGCACACCACTCGGCCTCGACTTCCACGTCGGCGTACCCGAGCCCGAGCTGCACCGGGTCGCCGACCTCACCGGCTACGGCGACGCGTTCGACCGGCGCAGCCAGCAGCGTGGCGGGCTGATGCTGGCAGCGCTGTCGAACCCGCCGGGCGCCCTGGACCCGGACGTCGTGAACGGCACGGCGTGGCGACGCGCGGAGGTGCCGGCCGTCAACGGCCACGGGACGGCGCGCGCGGTCGCCGGGCTCTTCGCGGCGCTCGGGGAGGGGCGGCTGCTGTCGCCGGCGATGCTGGCGGAGGTCACGTCGGTCCAGGCAGAGGGTCACGACCGGGTCGTCAACCAGGTCTGCCGTTGGGGTCTCGGCGTCGCCATCGAGCCCGAGGACGGCTGGGGGATGGGCGGCGTCGGCGGAAGCTTCGGCTGGTGGAGCCACGCCGGTCGGTACGCCGTCGCGTTCCTCAGCGGCTGCGTCTTCTCCGACCGTGACCGGGGCGACGAGCTGGAGAACTCGGTGCGCGCGGTGCTCGGAATGTCCCCTGTGTGACCCGCACCCGAGCCGCGAACAGCCGGCGCGGAGGGCAGACCGCCCACATGGGCTATGGCATCGTGCCCGAGTCGCGACGATCGTCGTCAGGAAGGAACCACGGTCGTGGTTCCGGGTCCCGGCCCGGCAACGGGTCGCGGACAGACAGTCACGCACGCCCACGTCGCAGGGGGCTCGGCTGGCGCCCTCGCGGCGTGGACACGGCGTGTACGCCGTCGCCCCGCCGGGTCTCCACGGTCGCGGTCGTCCTCGTCCATCCCCCGGCGGGGGCGACCGCCCGGCCGTCGTACCGCGGGTGCCCGCGCGCGCCCGGACCGTCCGCCCTCGGGAACCCGCCCCTAGGATGAGAGCCCTGCCCCTGACCCGCCGAGGTGACCGTGAGCTTCGACGTGCATCAGATGGACTCCGTGCTCCTCGTGGGCGCAGCCGTCATGCTGGTCGCGATCCTCGCGGTGCGCATCTCGGTCCGGGCGGGCCTCCCCAGCCTGCTGGTCTACCTGTTCATGGGTGTGCTGCTCGGCGAGGCGGGGGTCGGCATCCAGTTCGACGACGCGAACGTCGCGCATGCGCTCGGGTTCGCGGCCCTGGTGGTGATCCTGGCCGAGGGTGGTCTGACCACCAGCTGGCGCGAGATCAGGCCGGTGATGGGCACGGGGGTGGCCCTTGCCACGCTCGGTGTCGCCGTCAGCGTCGGCGTCATGGCACTGGGTGGGCACTACCTGCTGGGCCTCGACTGGAGGCTGGCGATCCTGCTCGGCGCGGTCACGTCGCCGACGGACGCGGCGGCGGTGTTCTCCGTGCTCCGGCGGATGCCTCTCCCGCGCAGGCTCACCGGCGCCCTCGAGGCCGAGTCGGGACTCAACGACGCCCCCACGGTGCTGCTGGTGACGCTGGTCAGCTCCGGGACCGCGCTCGACAACGGCGTCGCCGGGTTCGTGGGGATCGTGGTCTACGAGCTCGTCGCCGGGGTGCTGGGGGGTCTGGCCGTGGGCCTCGTCGGTGCCTGGGTGCTGCGCCGGGTGGCGCTGCCGTCGTCCGGTCTGTACCCGTTGGCGGTTCTCGCCTTCACCGTCTTCGCGTACGCCGGGATGACCGCGCTGCACGCCTCGGGCTTCGCCGCCGTCTACACCGCGGCCCTCGTGCTGGGCAACAGCGAGCTGCCGCACCGGGCCGTCACCCGGTCGTTCTCCGAGGGCGTCGCGTGGCTGGCCCAGATCGGGCTGTTCGTGATGCTCGGCCTGCTGCTCTCGCCCGGGCGTCTCGCCCCGCACCACCTGGGCCTGGCCGTGCTGGCGGGCCTGCTGCTCACGGTGGTCGCCCGCCCCTTGTCGGTCGTCGCCTGCGCGTTCGCCGACCGGTGGAGCTGGAACGAGCGGCTCTTCATCTCGTGGGCGGGTCTGCGCGGCGCCGTACCGATCGTGCTCGCCACCATCCCGCTGTCCGCCGCCGTCGACGGCGCGGAGGAGCTGTTCGACATCGTCTTCGTGATGGTGGTGATCTTCACGCTGCTGACCGGACCGACGCTGCCGTGGGTGGCCAAGGCGCTCCGGGTCAGCCCGCAGGGCGAGCTCCGCGACCTCGACGTGGAGGCCGCGCCGCTCGAGCGGATCGCGGCCGACCTGTTGCAGATCACGGTCACCGAGCGTTCGCTGCTGCAGGGCGTCGAGGTGGGTGAGCTCCGGCTGCCGAAGGGCGCGTCGGTCTCGCTGGTCGTGCGCGAGGGGCAGACCGTCGTCCCGGACCTGCGCACCGTGCTCCGGGCCGGCGACGACCTGCTCGTGGTGACCCCACGCCGGCTGCGGGAGAAGACCGAGGACCGCCTCCAGGCGGTGTCCCAACGCGGTCGGCTGGCGCACTGGCTCGAGTGAGGGTTCCGGTCGGCCGGGGGGACCACTCAGCCGGCGGCCACGCACCCTCCCTCGGACTCGCGGACCCGGACCGCGCGCACCGGCGGGCCGACCCGGCGGAGCCCGTTGCTCACGACCACGTCGACCCCGTCGCCCAGGTCGTCGTCGGCGTCGCGGGTGCGGACCTTGACCTTCGGGCCGAAGTTGCGGGCGACCAGCCGGCCGGCGGTCTCCTCACCCTCGACGATCCACACCTGCACCCGCTTCACGCGGCCGCCGCTCGTGGTGTTGGCGACCTCGCCGGCGCGGAACCCGCGTCGGCTCAGGGTGTCCATCGTCTGGCTCGCCAGGCCGGCACGGTCGCCGGAGTTGAACACGTTGACGAGCACGTCGCGGCTGCGCAGCCGCTGGCCCACCTGGAGCTCCTGGGACCCGCACGTGGACGCGGGCTCGGCCGTCGTCTCGTCGTCCTCCCCTGGCAGCGGGGCGAACAGCTCGCGGAAGCCGACGTACAGCCCCAGCGCCAGGATGCCGGTGAGCACCAGCAGGGTGACTGCGGTGGTGATGTGACGGGAGGTCACCGGTGGTCAGCCTTCCACCGTGTGCACCCGGGCGTGCAGGACCAGCCGTTGCTGGAGCGCCGCGCGCAGGGCCCGGTGCAGTCCGTCCTCGAGGTAGAGGTCACCGTTCCACTCCACGACGTGGGCGAAGAGGTCGCCGAAGAACGTGGAGTCCTCGTCGAGCAGCGCGGCCAGCTGGAGGGTGTCCTTGGTGGTGACGAGCTCGTCGAGACGCACCTGGCGCGGGGGCAGGGCGGACCACTCCTTGGGGGTCAGCCCGTGCTCGGGGTAGGGCCGTCCGGCTCCCACGCGCTTGAAGATCACGCTGGTCAGCATAGAGAACGGCCGCATCCGGTCCGGCGACACCGCGTCCCACCCGTCGGTAGGGTCACCCCATGACGGAGCAGGCGGCGGGGGCCGCGGCGGGCCAGGAACATCCGATCGCGGCGGCGGTACGCCCCGGTTACCAGTTCGAGGGTCCGGCGCTCGAGCTCGGCGGGCTGATGCTCGACGCGACCACCCTGTCCGACGTACCGATCCGGATCCCGCTGGCCATGCTCAACCGGCACGGGCTCGTGGCCGGGGCGACCGGCACCGGCAAGACCAAGACCCTGCAGCTGCTCGCCGAGCAGCTGTCGGCGCAGGGCGTGCCGGTGTTCGCCGCGGACATCAAGGGCGACCTCTCCGGCCTGTCCGCGCCCGGTGCGAGCAGCGACAAGATCACCGAGCGCGCGAAGTCGGTGGGCCAGGAGTGGACGGGACGGGGCTTCCCGGTGGAGTTCTTCGCGCTCGGCGGGCAGGGCACCGGCATCCCGCTGCGCGCCACGATGTCGGCCTTCGGGCCCACGCTGCTCGCCAAGGTGCTCGGACTCAACGACACCCAGGAGTCGTCACTCGGGCTGGTGTTCCACTACGCCGACAGGGCCGGCCTGCCGTTGCTCGACCTGGCCGACCTGCGCGCCGTCGTGCAGTTCCTCACCTCCGACGAGGGCAAGGGCGACCTGAAGAACCTCGGCGGCCTGTCCTCGGCGACGGCGGGGGTGATCCTGCGCGAGCTGATCGGGTTCCAGGACCAGGGCGCGGACGCGTTCTTCGGTGAGCCGGAGTTCGAGACCAAGGACCTGCTCCGCACGACGGCCGACGGTCAGGGGCTGATCTCCCTGGTCGAGCTGCCGAACCTGCAGGACCGGCCGGCGGTCTTCTCGACGTTCCTGATGTGGCTGCTGGCCGACCTGTTCCACGACCTCCCGGAGGTCGGCGACCCGGACAAGCCGACGCTGGTGTTCTTCTTCGACGAGGCGCACCTGCTCTTCTCCGACGCGTCCAAGGACTTCCTGGCCGCGATCACCCAGACGGTGCGGCTGATCCGCTCCAAGGGCGTGGGCGTCTTCTTCGTCACCCAGTCGCCGACCGACGTACCCGACGACGTGCTGGCGCAGCTCGGCTCGCGGGTCCAGCACCAGCTGCGCGCGCACACGCCCAACGACGCCAAGGCGCTCAAGCAGACGGTGAACACCTACCCGAACTCCGAGTACGACGACCTCGGCGAGGTGCTCACCTCGCTCGGCATCGGCGAGGCGATCGTCACCGTGATGAACGAGCGCGGTGCGCCGACACCGGTCGCGTGGACGCGGCTGCGCGCGCCGGAGTCGCTGATGGCGCCGGCCGACCCGGCCGCGATGACCGCCACCGTCACCGGGTCCGCGTTGCACGCGAAGTACGCCGAAGGCGCTCGACCGCGAGTCGGCCCACGAGCTGCTCGCGCGCCGGCTGGAAGAGGGCGCCGCCAAGGCCGAGGCGGAGAAGGCCGCCGCGGAGGCTGCCGAGAGGGCCGCCGAGAAGGCCGCGAAGCGCGGTGACGACCCGGCGAAGATCGACTACCCGAAGAGCTCCCGCACCGGTGGCCGGTCGACGTCGAGCCGCGACGACCAGAGCGTGGTGGAGGACATCATCAACTCGCCCGTCGCCAAGGACCTGATGCGGACCGCGGCGCGCGAGATCTTCCGCGGGGTGTTCGGGACGGGTCGGCGGTGAGGGGGGCGGATTACCACGGTCCCGTGGTGAACTGCCGGTTCCCCATGTGATTTCGCCACGGGGAGGGGTGGATTACCACGGTCCCGTGGTGAACTGCCCCTTCCCCAGGTGAGTTCACACCGGGAACCGGACGATTACCACGGGACCGTGGTAGTTGGCCCCCGGCCCCTCAGCCAGGAGCATGCAGCCAAGGCTCCTTGAGGTCGAAGAACGACGGCTCGCCGACGCTGAGCTCGTCCATCTCCTTCATCATCTGCGCCATCTCGGGCGGGGGTTCCTTCCGCTCACCCTCGCGGGCCTCCTCCTCGGACGTGAAGTAGATCGCCATCGTCCACTCGCCGTCCTGGTGGCCGGCGTTGACGGTGCCGAGGATGTCCGGGCGGAACGTCGCCCAGTCCGTCGGGTCGCTGGCCATCAGCTCCCTCGCCCGGGCCGGGTCGCTGGACCGGCCCTGCATGACCTGCACGAAGCCCGCGGTGGCCGGGTCGCCGGGGGTGTCGACGTCGACGTCGGTGCTGTTGTGGAACACCGGCTCGTCGGTGAACAGCTTGGCGGTCTCCTCCCACCACGCGCCCTGCTCCGGGCGGTCGCTGTTCTGCTGGGCGGCGCTCTCCGACTCGAAGCGGGCCAGCGCGATGAACCGCCCGTCCTCCGTCACCCCGGCCGTGCTGCCCAGCCATCCGGTCGCCGAGGGGGCCACCTCGGCCACCCACTTGTCGAGCTGGGCCTTCATCGCCGCGGTGTCGGAGACCTGGCCCTGGTACACCTGCACGAACATGCGCACTTCCTCCCTGACGGTCGTCCACGGATGACTCGGACGGTACGCCGCGGCGGGCCGGCCGGGGAGGCCCAAAACGGGCAGTTGATTGACCGGCTCGATCGACGGGTACGACTCCTCTCAGCTCGCGAGTCAATCCCCCGAGGCTCCGAGCCAGGGGAGGGAGCACATCCACCCCGACCGCGTCCCCGGCCCCGCCGGGGGCGCGGGTCCTCCGCTGCCGGATGGGTGCGAGAGCCGGAGAAACGGCCCACGCCCGGCCGGTCGTGGCGCTACCGTCCGACGTCATCGGTCCGGTGCGCCCGGACCATGACCACCGAGGACCACCGAGGAGTGCCGATGCCGGACACCTGGCTGCCCACCGACTTCGTCCACCCGCGCCGCGTCGAGCTGCCGACCGGTCACCACCTGCGGCCGATCACGGCCGACGACACCGACCTCGACATGGTGGCCGTCATGGGCTCGCGCGATCGGCTGTGGGAGCGGTACGGCCCGATCTGGGGCTGGCCGCCGGCGGACATGACCCACGAGCAGGACCGTGAGGACCTGCAGCACCACGCCGACGAGATGGAGCGCAACGAGGGGTTCAACTTCGCGCTCTTCGACGCCGACGAGACGGCGCTGCTCGGCTGCGTCTACATCGAGCCGACCGACAAGCCGGGCGCGGACGCCGACATCTCCTGGTGGGTGGTCGACGACCTCGCCGGCACGGAGGTGGAGCGGGCCCTGGACCGGCTCGTCCCCGAGTGGGTCGCGGCCGACTGGCCGCTGCAGAACCCGCGGTACGTCGGACGTGACGTCACGTTCGAGGAGTGGCACGCGCTGCCCCGCGAGAAGGACGAAGGACCTGACCGGCTAGGCCGGCCTGCGCCTCAGAGCCAGCCGTTGCGGCGGGCCAGCAGGGCCGACTCCACCTTGTTGCGGGTGCCGGTCTTGCCGATCGCGGACGAGAGGTAGTTGCGCACGGTGCTGCGCGACAGGTGCACGCGCTCGGCGATGTCGGCGATGGAGGAGCCGTCCTCGGCCGCGATCAGCACGTCCCGCTCCCGCTCGGTCAGCGGGCAGTCCGCGACTCGAAGCGCGCGTCCGGCAAGGTCCGGGTCCACGACCGTCTCGCCGGCCGCCACCCGGCGGATCGCCACCGCCAGACCTTCGGCGGGAGCGTCCTTGACCAGGAAGCCGTGGGCGCCCGGCGCTCATCGCCCGCTGCAGGTAGCCGGGCCGCGAGAACGTCGTGACGATCACCACCCGGCACCCGGGCAGCCGCCGGGAGAGCTCCTCGGTGGCCTCGATGCCGCTGACGTGCGGCAGCTCGATGTCGAGCAGGGCGACGTCCGGGCGGACCTCGAGCGCGGTCGGCACGATCTCGGCGCCATCGGCCACCTCGGCGACCACCTCCATGTCGTCCTCGAGGCGCAGCAGCACGGCGAGCGCGCCCCGCATCATCGCCTGGTCCTCGGCGAGCAGCAGCCGGATCATCGCGCGCCCGCCGGGACCTCGGCGACCAGCCGGAACCCGTCCGGGCCGGGCTGCACGTCGAGGCCGCCGCCGACCGCCTCCAACCGCCGGCGCAGGCCGTCGAGACCACCGCGGCGCGTGCCCGGGGGCGGCCCGCCGACCCCGTCGTCGGTGACGGTCAGCCGGAGCCGGCCGGCGCCGTCGCTCAGCTCGATCCGGCACGAGTCCGCGCCCGAGTGGCGCAGCACGTTGGTGGTGGCCTCGCGGACCACCCACGCGAGCACCTGGTCGGTCGCGGCCGGCAGGCGGGGATCGTCGACCAGCACCTCCGGTGCGATGGCGGCCGAGTCGAGCGCGCGCCGGGCGCCGTCCAGCGCATCGGCGAGGGTGGGGGTCCGGGTGCCCTGCACGGCCTCCCGGACGTCGTTGAGCGCCTCCCGCCCGACCCGCTCGATGTCGGTCGCGTGCTCGATCGCCTGGTCGGGGTCGCGGCGGACGAGTCGTCGTACCGCTTCCGACTTGACCACCATCACCGACAGCGTGTGCCCGAGCAGGTCGTGCAGGTCGCGGGAGAAGCGGTCCCGTTCCTCGGCGACCGCGACCCTGGCCAGCTCCTCGCGGGTACGTCGGAGCTCGTCGATGGTCTCGAGCAGACGCAGGAACGACGCCGTGGCCACCCCGGCCAGCAGGGCCCCGGCGCCGCTGATCCACAGGCCCGCGCCGGTGGACCCGTCGAGGCGGCCCGCCACCATCGTGCCGACCGCCACCAGCGGGACCGCCAGGACCAGCAACCACCCGCGGAGCACCGCGGGGACGGTGATCGCGAGCAGCGTCCACGGCACCAGCCAGCCGCCGCCCCACGTGGAGCCGGCCACGACGCAGGCGGCGAGCACGGCGAGCGCCAGATACGGCACCGGACCCTGGCCCGAGGGCCGGCTGGTCAGGACGGCGACCACGACCGCGGCGGCGGTGACGGCGACCAGCGCGACCTGGGCGAGCATCGTCGGGCCGTTGGCCAGGTCCGTCAGCGGGAACACCGACAGCACCGGCACCCAGACCAGCACGACGGCGTGCTGCCGCAGCGTGCAGCTCATCGACCTCGCCACGGCTCCCAGGCTAGTCCCCGTCACTTGACCCCCTGGCCACCGATGAAGGGCCAGCTGCCGCGGGCGAACCACTCCAGCCGCAGGGATCCGAAGCCCGCCCGTTGCACGGCCGTCCAGGTCTCCCGGGACGGGTCGCAGCCCGCGTCCGCGAACCGGCTGCACGGGGCGATCAGCGACTGCCAGCGCCGCTGCCAGGTCCCGACCGGCGCGGCGACATGCTCGAAGAAGACGAACCGGCCACCGGGCCGGAGCACCCGCAGCACCTCGGCGAGCGTCTGCTCCTGGGACCGCACCGAGCACAGCACCGTCGTGGCGAGGACGGCGTCCACGCTCCCGTCGGGGAGCGGCACGTCCTCGGCGACCCCGTCGATCACCGGCCGCTTCCCGGACCCAGCTCGACGGCGCCGTCGCGGCTCGAGGCCCGTCCAGGTCACGTCGTCCGCCAGCAGCCCGAAGTTCACGCCCGATCCGGCTCCGATCTCCAGGACCCGGCCGCGCAGGCCGCCGACCAGCTCCCGCTTGAGGTCCAGGTACGCCGTCATGTCGCCGACGGCTCCGGACCTCTCGTCGACCGGGTCGGCCGGCATCCGAAGGGTGTCGTGCTCAGCGGCCACGACGCACCGCCCGCAGACCGAGGACCAGCACCAGCGCCACCATGACGTGCAGGGACGCCAACCCGGCCACAGCCTCGGCCGTGGGTGCGCCCGCCGGTCCGCCGACCGACAGCAGCGCCACGCCGACGGCGACCACCGTCCACAGGCGCAGGCCGCGCGTCGTACGGGCCTCGAGCAGCCGCAGCAGAACCAAGCCCGCCGCGCAGATCAGCAACGCACTTGCGAGCACGGACACCGGCCCCACCTCCCTCACCTGCCCGCCCACGGGTGCCTCGAGGGTCACCCCGAGGACCTGGGTCCAGGCCACCCAGGCCGCCCCGGCGGCGGCCGCGGCCGCGCCCACCACCACGAGATCCGGCGTCCAGGGCGCCCGGACCACCGCGCGCTCCTCGACCGTTGTGTTCGTCATCCCGACTCCTTCTCATCCGTCATTTGGGACGACTCGAACGTAGGAACCGGAGCGGGGTGCGCGGCAGAGCCGATTGTGGAGGATGCGCGGTGACATATGTCCTGCGCAGAGTGCCGGAGTAGGACACGGTTCGTCCGTTTCGTGCCTGGTCGGGTAAGGTCTGCGGACTGAACGCTCAAGCCACGGGCCGACAAGGGACCCCATCAGGAGGCGCGGCATGCTTGCCGACACCCACGGCCCGATCAGCGAGGTCGCCGCTCACGGTCAACAGACGGTCGTCACGCTCACCGGCGAGATCGACCTGTCCAACCACGCTGCGCTGCGGGGCGGGCTCAACGACCTGATCACCGGCGGGACGGTGCACCTGGTGCTCGACATGTCCGGCGTCAGCTTCATCGACTCGACCGGGCTCGGCGCCCTGATCGGCACGCGCCGCCGCGTGCACGCCTTCCACGGTTCGCTCGCCATCGTGCTCAGCGACCCCGCGACGCGGCGGGTCTTCGAGGTCACTGCTCTCGACAAGGTCTTCGACCTGCACCACACCCTCGACTCCGCACTGCGCACCGCCTCCTAGGGCTGCCCGCCGTTCGGCACCCGTCGGCACCCGTCGGCTCAGGGGCGCCGGGCGGATGCGGCTCAGCGGCTCTCTGACAGCGGGGGTACGACGAGGCGGCAGGCGCCGGGCTCGGCGAACGGGACCAGCTCGCTGCCCGTCGGGTCCGCGCCGTGCTCCTCCAGCGCACCCCGGACGATGCCGAGGTGGACACCGCAGACGACCTCGGGGTGACGGTACGCCGCCTCCAGGAGCGGGCACCGGGTGAGCCGGTAGACGGCCGGGTCCGTCTCGTCACGCTCCGGCCCGAACCCGAGGTCGTCGAGCAGGTCCACCACCCGTTCCCTGGCCTCCGTGGGCGTGACGTCGGGGCCTGACGACGCGCGGTCGCGCACCAGGTCGTGACCCCACTCGGTGCCGGCGCCGGTGGCATCCTCCGCGGGGTTGCGGCTGTTGCGCGCGATGGCACCGGCCAGCGCGGCGGCGAGGCCGGCGTACTCGCCCGAGCCCGGTCCGGCCGTGGCCTCGTACAGCCAGGCCGGACGACCGCGGCCGGCGGGCTCGGCCTTGAACCGGTGCACCAGCCCGCGACGGAGCAGGCCCTCCAGGTGCTCGCGCACCGTGTTGGGGTGCAGCCCGGTGGCCGCGACCAGGGCCGCCTGGGTGAGGGCCTCGGGCTGGTCGCGGAGCCGGTCCAGGATCGCCGCCCGCGACGCCGACATCGGGCGGGCGCCGGGAGCGGGGCGCGGACCGAGAGGGGCTCTCGCCGGCGAATTGTTTTTCACGGAGTTGAGTGTAGTAAAAAGGGGGTCAGTGGCGCCATGCCGGCGCGGCCGACGAAGGGACGAGCACCATGAACCACCTGACCATCGCCTCCAACGAGGCGGACGCCCGGGCGGCGCAGGCCGTCGAGCAGCACCACGCACAACTGGCCGGGGCGCTGGCCCTGAAGGCCGAGGCGCTCGCGGCGCTGGCGCGGGCCGGCCGCTCGAACGAGCTCGCCGCGACCCGCGACGACCTGGTCGGCTGGGCCCGCGCCGAGCTGGTGCCGCACGCGCGGGCGGAGGAGGACACCCTCTACCGGGTCGCCGCCGAGCGCCCCGAGGGTCGGCTGCTGGTGGAGGCGATGCTGGCCGAGCACGAGGTCATTGTCGGCCTGGTCGACGACCTGAGCCGGGCGGTCGAGACCGTTGGTGCCGCGGCCACCGCCGCCGCGCTGCGGGTGCTGTTCGACACCCACCTCGCCAAGGAGAACGACCAGGTCCTGCCGCTCCTGGTCGCTGACCCGGACGTCTCCCTCGCCGACCTCCTCGGCGGCATGCACGAGCTGCTCGGCGGTGCGGCGGCCGCGCCGGACGAGTCCGGGTGCGGCGCCGGCCACGGCTGCGCCTGCGGCGAGGACGACGGCTCGGCGTACCCCGAGCTCGACGCGCGCTCGATCCCGCACGCCATCCGGCACGCCACCGTCCTCGGCGCGTTGGACACCGTTGGGGTGGGCGGCGGGCTGGTGCTGCTGGCGCCGCACGACCCGCTGCCCCTGCTGGCCCAGATCGACCGACGAGAGCCGGGTGCGTTCGAGGTGGAGTACCTCCAGCGCGGTCCGGAGACCTGGCGGCTGCGCCTGGTGCGCACCGGGTCGTGAGCACGCCGGAAGACCGAACGCCGGACCGGGCCCGTGGGCTCGATCCGGCGTTTCCGCTGGTCAGCGTGGCGGAGGATAGGGGATTCGAACCCCTGAGGGCTGTTAACCCAACCCGCTTTCCAAGCGAGCGCCATAGGCCACTAGGCGAATCCTCCGCCGGAGAGGCTACCGGGCGCCCGCGCGGTTGATGAAATCGGTGGTCGCCGGGTCCCCCCGAGCCGGTTTGGGACGGTCGGCGCGGGTCACCTAGACTGCGGGCAACCCCCCGTGCGGCGGCATCTCGCCCAACTCCCCCAGGGCCGGAAGGCAGCAAGGGTCAGTGAGCTCTGTCGGGTGCGCGGGGGGCCTTTTCGTCCCGGTACGACGGCCGTGCGCCGGTCGCCTACGCCCTGTCAGACGCGGCGGTTAGGGTTCACGACGTGGAAGCACCGCTCGCCCTCTACCGCCGCTACCGGCCGGAGTCCTTCGCCGAGGTGATCGGCCAGGACCACGTCACCGGTCCGCTGTGCGCGGCGCTCACCAACAACCGGGTGCACCACGCCTACCTCTTCTCCGGGCCGCGCGGATGCGGCAAGACCACCAGCGCCCGGATCCTGGCCCGGTGCCTCAACTGCGAGCAGGGGCCGACCGACAACCCGTGCGGCGCGTGCCAGTCGTGCACCGACCTCGCCCGCGGCGGCCCCGGGTCGATCGACGTCATCGAGATCGACGCGGCCAGCCACGGCGGTGTCGACGACGCGCGCGACCTGCGCGAGAAGGCGTTCTTCGCGCCGGTCAACAGCCGCTACAAGATCTACATCATCGACGAGGCCCACATGGTCTCCCCGGCAGGCTTCAACGCGCTGCTCAAGCTCGTCGAGGAGCCGCCCGAGCACATCAAGTTCGTGTTCGCGACCACCGAGCCCGAGAAGGTCATCGGCACGATCCGGTCGCGCACCCACCACTACCCGTTCCGGCTGATCCCGCCGCGCACCCTGTCGGACTACCTGCAGAAGCTGTGCGACCAGGAGGGCGTCCGGGTCGACCCGGCCGCGCTGCCGCTCGTCGTCCGTGCCGGCGGCGGCTCGGCCCGCGACACGATGTCGGTGCTCGACCAGCTCATCGGCGGAGCCGGCCCCGACGGCGTCACCTACCAGCTCGCCACCGGCCTGCTCGGGTTCACCCCGGAGACCCTGCTCGACGAGGTGGTCGACGCCTTCGCCGCCGACGACGGCGGCACCGTGTTCGGTGTCGTCGACAAGGTCATCGAGACCGGGCAGGACCCGCGCCGGTTCACCGAGGACCTGCTGCGCCGGCTGCGCGACCTCGTGATCATCGCGGCGGTGCCCGACGCCCCGGCCACCGGCCTGATCGACGTGCCCGCCGACCAGGCCGAGCGCCTGGTCGCCCAGGCGGCGCGGTTCGGCCGGGCCGACCTCAGCCGCGCCGCCGACCTGGTGGCGACCGGGCTCACCGAGCTCAAGGGTGCGACCGCGCCGCGACTGCTGCTGGAGCTGATCTGCGCCCGGGTGCTGCTGCCCGGCGCCGACCACACCACCGGTGGGGTGATGGCCCGGCTCGACCGGATCGAGAAGCGGATGGCGATCGAGGGCACCCCGTCACAGGCCCGCCCGGCCCCGGCGGCCCGCGCCCACCGGTCCAGGCGGCACCGGCCCGGGCGACGCCGACCCCCGTCGCCGAGCAGTCCCCTCCCGCCCCGGCACCGGCGGCCGCGCCCGTCGCCCCGGAGCCGGAGATGGCTCCCGTCGAGGCCCCGGCCCCGACCGAGCCGGCCGCGCCGGACGTCGCCTCGAGTCCGGAGCCCGCCTCCGCGCCGGCCGCCGCGAGCGGGCTCAGCCTGGTCGACGTACGCCGGCTGTGGCCCGACCTGCTCGAGTCGGTGAAGGTCAAGCGTCGGTTCACCTGGATCCTGCTCAGCCAGAACGCCCAGGTGGCCGCGGTCGACGACAAGACGCTCACCATCGCGCTGGTCAACGCCGGGGCACGGCAGTCCTTCTCCACCGGCGGCAGCGAGGAGATCCTCCGGCAGGCCGCGATCGACGTGATCGGCCACGACTGGCGCATCGAGGCGATCGTCGACCCGACCGCGCAACCCGGCGCCCACGGCGACACGGTGACCCGCCCGGCCGTCACCCCGGAGCCGGAGGCCTCGTCGACACCGACAGGCCCGCCCCCGCCGGCACCGGCGCCGGATCGGCCGGCCGCCCCGGAGCGCCGGCCGGTCGACCCCGGCGCGGTCGCCACCGCCCGCGGCGCGATCCAGGAGACCCGTCCCAAGGGCGGGCCGGGCCGACAGCAGGAGCCGTCGGTGTCCGACGCCGACGCGCACCCCGACGACCCCGACGCCGACGACGATCTGGGCGGCACCGAGCTCCTGGAGCGTGAGCTGGGTGCGAGCATCATCGAAGAGATCAAGCACGACTGAGCCCCGAGCGAGAGTGGGACCCCGATGACCAGCAACACCCCCGAGACGCCGAACGACCCGTTCGGCGGCGGCGGCTTCGACATGAACGCCCTGCTGCAGCAGGCGCAGCAGATGCAGCAGCAGATGATGGCCGCCCAGGCCGCAGCTGGCCGAGACCACCGTCGACGGCACCGTCGCCGACGGCCTGGTCACGGTCACCGTGAACGGCACGGGCGAGCTGCGTCGGCGTGAAGATCCGCCGCGGGTCGTTCGACCCCGACGACACCGAGGACCTCGAGGACCTCATCGTCGCGGCCTACCGCGACGCCAAGGCCAAGTCCGACGAGCTGGCGGCCCAGAAGCTCGGGCCGCTGGCCGGCGGACTGGGTGGCGGCGAGGGTGGCCCCGGGGCCGCCCTGGGCTTCTAGGGACGCGACCCCACCCACGATGTACGAAGGCGTCGTCCAGGACCTGATCGACGAGCTCGGCCGGCTCCCCGGCGTCGGCCCCAAGAGCGCCCAGCGGATCGCGTTCCACATCCTGTCCACCGACCCGGTCGACGTGCGCCGGCTCGCCCAGGTGCTCGTCGAGGTCAAGGAGCGGGTGAAGTTCTGCTCGGTGTGCGGCAACGTCGCCGAGGAGGACACCTGCCGGATCTGCCGCGACCCGCGCCGCGACCCGGCGGTCATCTGCGTGGTCGAGGAGTCCAAGGACGTCGTCGCCATCGAGCGGACCCGGGAGTTCCGTGGTCGCTACCACGTGCTCGGCGGGGCGATCTCGCCGATCGAGGGCATCGGCCCCGACGAGCTGCGGATCCGGGAGCTGATGACCCGGCTCGCCGACGGGGTGGTCACCGAGGTCATCCTGGCCACCGACCCGAACCTCGAGGGCGAGGCCACCGCGACGTACCTCACGCGGTTGCTGAGGCCGATGGGGTTGCGCGTGACGCGACTTGCGAGTGGACTGCCAGTAGGAGGGGACCTCGAGTACGCCGACGAGGTCACCCTCGGACGGGCTTTCGAAGGGAGACGAGCCGTCGATGACTGACCAGACACGCGAGCGCGCGAGTGCCGGACCGGCGCCGGCCGACTGAGCGGCGAGCTCGAGGAGTTCGCCCAGCAGATCGCCGACCAGGTCGAGAGCTTCCTGCTCGCGCTGCGCGCGATCGCGCGCGGGGACTGCAGCCGGCGGGCGAGGCCATCTCGCTGCTGCTGCTCGAGGTGAGCCAGGTGCTGCTCGCCGGCGGGCGGCTCGGCGTGCACGCCGACTTCACGCCGGCCGAGGAGTACGAGCCCGACGCCGGCCCCGACCCCGACCTCGACGCCATGCGGCTGCGCCTCGCCGTGCTGCTCGAGGGCGTCGACGCCTACACCGAGGTCTTCGACCCGTACGTCGACCCGCCCGAGCTGGTCTCCTCCCTGCTGTCCGACGACCTCACCAGCATCGCCGCGTCGCTGGCGCACGGCCTGCGGCACTACCGGGCCGGCCGGTTCAGCGAGGCGCTGTGGTGGTGGCAGTTCTCCTACGTCGTCCTCCTGGGGCACCGAGGCGAGCGCGGTGCTGCGCGCCCTGCAGTCGGTGGTCGCCCACGACCGGCTCGACGTGGACTTCGACGGCGAGGCCGAACAGGTCGAGGCCGCCGACGAGATGCTGGAGTCCGCCGAGCTCTGACGCCCGCCCGGTTCGTCCGCGATCCGTCGCGGACCCGGGGCCTGCGGCGGGCGCTCGATAGACTCGTGCGCCGTCATTTTCGAGACCGAGCCGGCACGAGGAGACTCCCCGTGGGCATTGTCGTGCAGAAGTACGGCGGCTCCTCCGTCGCCGATGCCGAGGGCATCAAGCGGGTCGCGCAGCGGATCGTCGACGCCAAGCGGGCGGGCCACGACGTCGTGGTCGTCGTCTCCGCGATGGGCGACACGACCGACGAGCTGATCGACCTCGCCGAGCAGGTCTCCCCGCTCCCGGCCGGCCGCGAGCTCGACATGCTGCTCACCGCCGGCGAGCGGATCTCGATGGCGCTGCTCGCGATGGCGATCGGGAACCTCGGCCAGATGGCACGGTCGTTCACCGGCAGCCAGGCCGGGGTGATCACCGACAGCTCGCACGGCAAGGCCAAGATCATCGACGTGACTCCGGGGCGGATCCATCGGGCGCTCGACGAGGGAGCCGTCGCGATCGTGGCCGGCTTCCAGGGGGTCAGCCAGGACACCAAGGACATCACCACGCTGGGCCGCGGCGGGTCGGACACCACGGCCGTGGCCCTGGCGGCCGCGCTGGGCGCCGACGTGTGCGAGATCTACAGCGACGTCGACGGCGTCTTCACCGCCGACCCGCGGATCGTCCCGACCGCGCACAAGCGCGACCGGATCTCCTACGAGGAGATGCTCGAGATGGCGGCGTGCGGCGCGAAGATCCTGCACCTGCGGTGCGTGGAGTACGCCCGCCGCTACGGAATGCCCATCCACGTCCGCTCGTCCTTCAGCCAGCGGACCGGCACCTGGATCACCGAAGAACACGAGGTGGACGACATGGAACAGGCGATCATCGCCGGCGTCGCGCACGACCGCAGCGAGGCCAAGATCACCGTGGTCGGCGTGCCCGACAAGGTCGGTGAGGCGGCCCGGATCTTCGAGGCCCTGGCCGATGCCCAGATCAACCTCGACATGGTCGTGCAGAACGTCTCGGCGGCCTCCACCAACCTCACCGACATCTCCTTCACGCTGCCCCGCGACGACGGTCAGACCGCGATGTCCGCGCTGGCCAGGATCCAGGCCGAGGTCGGCTACGACTCGTTGCTCTACGACGACCAGATCGGCAAGGTCTCGCTGATCGGCGCCGGCATGCGCTCGCACCCGGGGGTCACGGCGAAGTTCTTCGCCGCGCTCGCCGCGGCCGGCGTCAACATCGAGATGATCTCCACCTCCGAGATCCGCATCTCCGTCATCGTCGACGAGGCCCAGGTCGACGCGGCGGTGAGCGCGACGCACACCGCCTTCGACCTCGACTCCGAGGACGTCGAGGCCGTCGTCTACGGCGGCACCGGCAGATGAACACCCCACGAAGCTGCTCGCACCGGGTCTCCAGGATCACGTCGAACGGCTCGCACCTCCGCGGGGGCCCCGAATGAGCTCCTTCGGCCCCGGCGGCGAGGGCATCCGGATCGGCATCGTCGGCGCCACCGGCCAGGTCGGCGGGGTGATGCGGCGGATCCTGGTCGAGCGGCGGTTCCCGATCTCCGAGATCCGGCTGTTCGCATCGGCGCGGTCGGCCGGCTCGACCCTCGAGTTCGGCGGTCGCGAGGTCGTCGTCGAGGATGCCGCCACGGCAGACCCGAGCGGCCTCGACATCGCGCTGTTCTCCGCCGGCGCGTCCACGTCACGCGCGCTTGCTCCGACGTTCGCCGAGGCGGGTGCCGTGGTGGTCGACAACTCGTCGGCCTGGCGGATGGACCCCGACGTCCCCCTGGTGGTGTCCGAGGTCAACCCGGACGCGATCTCCCTTGCACACAAGGGGATCATCGCCAATCCCAACTGCACGACGATGGCCGCGATGCCGGTCCTCAAGCCACTGCACGACGAGGCCGGCCTGGTCCGGATCGTGGCGAGCACCTACCAGGCGGTGTCCGGCAGCGGCGTCGCCGGGGTGGACGAGCTGGCCGGCCAGGTCGCCGCGGTCGGCGACCGCGGCCCCGAGCTCGCGCACGACGGCTCGGCCGTGGAGCTGCCGAGTCCGACGAAGTACGTGCGACCGATCGCCTTCAACGTGCTCCCGATGGCCGGCTCGGTGGTCGACGACGGCACCGACGAGACCGACGAGGAGCAGAAGCTCCGCAACGAGAGCCGCAAGATCCTCGACATCCCCGAGCTGCGGGTCTCGGGCACCTGCGTCCGGGTGCCGGTGTTCACCGGGCACTCGCTCTCGCTCAACGTCGAGTTCGCACGGCCGCTGCCGGCGAAGCGGGCGGTCGAGCTGCTGGCCGGAGCCCCCGGCGTCGTACTCACCGACGTCCCCACCCCGCTCCAGGCCGCCGGGCAGGACCCGAGCTACGTCGGCCGGATCCGGCAGGACCCAGGGGTCGAGCACGAGCGCGGCCTCGCGCTGTTCGTCAGCAACGACAACCTGCGCAAGGGCGCCGCGCTGAACACCGTCCAGATCGCCGAGCTGGTCGCCGCCGCGCTCTGAACCCCACCGATATCGGTATGCCCACCGTGACGGTGGGGTCACGCTCCGACTACCGACATCGGTGGGTCAGCGGACGTCGACGCCCGGGCCGTCGTCGAGCTGTTCGACGAACCGGCTGGAGACCCACCAGGCCGAGCAGGTACGCCGCGGCGGACACCAGCGGCACCACCACGAACATCCACGCGCTGAAGAGCGTCTCGAGCAGCGCAACCACCGCCACGACCGCGGTCAACCCGACACCGAGGAAGCTGGTGCTGCGCGGGTCGGGGACCCGGAGCCAGGCGAGCAGCGCGCCGCCTGCGAGCACCATCACGACCAGGATCGCGAGCAGCAGCAGCCCGCCGGGTCCGTCGCCGCAGGAGTCGGTCCCGCGGGCCAGCTCGCAGCCCCGCAGTCCGCCGTAGGTCAGCACGGCCCCGACCAGTCCCACGACGAGTCCGGTGAGCGGTGCCGCGACGCTCGGCGGGATCGGCGGACCGGTCCGTCTCGCGCGCGGCGCACGACGTTCGCGGGTCGTGCGGCCGCTCGGGGTCCGGTCCGCGACCGGTGTCTTGTCGGCTCCTCGACGGGCGCCTGTCGCGGTAGGGGTGCTGCCGCCGTATCCGGACCGGGCTTCGACTTCCCGTTCGGGCGCGGGCTGCTGGTCCGTGGTCCCGCGACGCCGACGACGAAACAGTGACGGCAGCTCGAGAGTGGGCTCGGGCTTGTCGTCGCGGGTCTGGTCGCCCATGCGGGGCAGTTTGCCAGAGAAAGATGACGAACAAATGACGACTCGTTTCATCCCGGTATAAACGATTTTGTCCGGGTTTTCCGCGTCACCTTTGTGGCAGTCGTGACTGAAACGCGTTGTGCCGCGGGGGCGGGCCGTTGCATTTCACAAGAATTTGTCAGACCCCGCTGACGATGCCTGACAGCCATACATGCGCGGCCGGGGGGCCGCCGAACCGGGGAGCACCACACTATGAACAGACCTGCATTGTCCTGTCCGCCTACGCAACCACGCAGTCGACGACGCAGGGTATCCACCCTCGCGGCCGGTCTGCTCGCGGGTGCCATGTCCGTGGTCGGGCTCGTCCCGCTCGCGGCGCCGGCGTCCGCCGCCACCCTGTATGCCGCCGAGGTCGGTCCCGTGGACGAGACGACCGGCTACCCGTTCTGGTTCGGGGACAGCACCGGGACGCGGCTCGAGCTCTGCCTCGACGATCTCGTGATGTGTCCCGTCATCGGTGAGCTGCCCACACCGGGACGCTCCCATGTCGATGCCGGAAAACTTCCCCGACGAGTCGTTCTGGTGGTCCGCTGACGCGCTGATCGACAACGGCACCGTCCGGGCACGGCTGGTGCTCGCCCAGGAGGCAGCCTTCGGGGGCCCGGGTGATGTCGCCATGGGCCAGCAGGTGGCGTTCTCGAGGCTGCGCATCCGCATCGACGACCTGACCCCGGGTGCCGACTACCACGTGGTCACTCCGTACGGCGAGTACGACGTGACGGCCGACGACCGCGGCCGGGTCTTCGAGACCACCGACCAGGGCTGCCTGTCCACGCCGTGCGACTTCACGACCGCATCGGGCGCGACGACCGGTCCGTTCCTGCGTTGGGACAGCGGGGCCTCCGGCGGCTTCGTCGGCGACCCGAACGTCGAGCACACCGTGACCGGAAGCCCCACAGGTGCCAACTACTTCGAGGTCACCGGTCCCGGTCTCGGCGCGAACGGGATCCGGACGGACCTGTTCGCCGTGCAGGGCCGCATCGCCCAGCCGCGCGGCACCGTCGACCTCCCGGGCGACCTGTACGCGCTGGGCACCGAGGTCGACATCATGCCCTCGTTCCCGGGTGAGTCGGAGATCGTCTACACGACCGACGGATCCGACCCGCTCGCTGACCCCAACGGGACGGCGACGACATACACCTCCACGGACGAGGCGCCGGCCGCGATCGTCACGCTTCCCGCGACTGCAGGTCCCATGACGCTGAAGTACGTCGTGCGTAGTGGCGGGGTGACCAGCAAGGTCTACACCGAGGACTACACGGTCCGTGGCGACCTGTCGGTCGTCACGGCGACGCCAGGTCCGGCCGTGGCGCCGGCTGTGCTCGAGGGCCTCCAGAAGGTGGCGCTCGAGGCCAACACGACGACCATTCCCGAGGGCGGTGGGGAGCCGGTCATCACTCCGACCGACGGCGACATCTACTACACGACGGACGGCACCCGCCCCCGTTTGGAGTCCGGCAACGTGGTCGGTTCGACCAAGCTGTACGAAGGGCCGATCACGATCACCCGGACCACGATGGTCAAGGCGATCTCCGTGCCCGGCGTCGGGGAGCCTGGGCCGGTGGGCAAGTTCCACTACGCCATCCACAACCTGCGGACCGTCTCGGCCGAGCAGAGCTACGGGTACCCCGCAGCCCTCGAGGACATCGGTCTGCCGGGCGCCACGCCCGCCGACCCGCGGGTAGACCCAGTGAACCTGGAGCTGTGCCTGGACGACCCGCTGTGCCCGGTGGTCGGCGAGCTGCCCGACCCGAGCCGCGGCATCTCGTTCCCGGACAACTTCCCCGACGAGTCGTTCTGGTGGTCCGGCGAGGCCCAGACCACGGACACGGCCGGGGAGCGGATCCGGCTGGTCCTGGCCCTGGAGGCGGCGTTCGACACCGCCACCGTGCAGGAGGACCACCAGGTGGCCTTCGGGCGGATCCGGGTCCGCTACGACGGTGCGGTTGCTGGAGCAACGTACGAGATCGTGCACCCCTACGGCGTGGTGCGGGCGACTGCGGACGACCGTGGCCGGCTGTTCTACACCGATGACAACGGCTGCCTCGGCGGTCCCTGCGGTGACTTCAAGGCACTGCTCACCCAGCCCGTCGGGCCGTTCCTGCGCTGGGACCCCAGCGTCGGGCCTGCGGCGCCGGCCGGCTACGTCGGCGACCCCAACGTCGACCACGCAGTGGTGGGTAGTCCGTTCGACACCAACAGGTTCGAGCTGCGACAGGTGACCAATGGCAACGGCGGCACGATTGCGCCGGTGCTGATCGGGTCCACCAACCAGTTCGCCGTGCAGGGCAAGATCGCCGGTGGGCCCGGCGTGATGGCGAACTTCCAGACCGGCTCGTTCAACCAGGCGCTGCAGGTGACGCTCACGGGCACCAACACCTCGCAGATCCGCTTCACGACGGACGGAACCACTCCGACCGCCTCGACGGGCCAGGTCTACAGCGGTCCGATCAGCATCCCGGAGGGCACCACCACGCTCAACTACGTGGGTGTCGGAACCAACGGGACGACGTCGATGATGGAGTCGGAGACCTACACGGTCGACGCGACCGCGCCGACCCTGAGCGCATCGCCCGACGGCGGCAGCTTCACCGCGGCGCAGAACGTCACGCTGAGCTCGCCCGACCCGACGGCGTCCATCCGGTTCACCACCGACGGCTCCGACCCGACGGCGCCGACCGCGTCGACGTTGGCCAACGGTGGGACGATCCGCATCTCCAGCAGCATGACGCTGCGGGCGGTGGCGGTGGACCTGGCCGGCAACGTCAGCAGCCTGGGATCGTGGGACTTCACGATCACCGCGCCGGCGCCCGGTGGCGCGGCAGGCGGCGGTGGCACCGGTGGCGGCGGCACGGGCGGTGGCGGCACAGGCGGTGGCGGCACTGGCGGTGGCGGCACTGGCGGTGGCGGTACGACGACGCCTCCGGGTGGTGCCGGGCTGACCAACGGGGTCACGCTGCAGCGGGGTGCCGCAGGACCGGTGAACGCCGGTGGCACCACCACCCTGCAGGGTGTGCTCGCCCCGAACGGGCAGGCGCTGGCCGGTGCTCCGGTCGTGCTGCAGGCCCGCGCGGTGCAGGGCAACGCCCGTCTCGCGGCCCCCGGCTGGGTCGACGTGGCCACGGCGAGGACCGCAGCGGACGGCAGCTACGCCTTCCGTGTGGAGCCCTCGGCGAGCACCGAGTACCGCGTGGTGTTCAACGGCGACGCGACCAACCCGGCGGCGGTCAGCGCCGTCCAGACGGTCAAGGTCAAGGCCGTCGTCAAGCTCTCCCGTCCGGACCGGACGGTGGAGCGCGGTCACAAGGTGACGCTTCGTGGGAAGTTCGGCCCGGCGATGCAGGGCGCGAAGGTCATCGTGAAGCTGGACGGTCCCGGCAACCGCACCGACAAGGTGCGGGCGACCGTGAACCGCAACGGCGTGTGGAAGGTGACCCTGCGGGCACCCCACAAGACCGGCAAGTGGTCCGCGAAGGCGGTCTGGCGCGGTGACGCCAGCCTCCTCCGCGACGCCAGCCCGACCCGGACGTTCCGGGTCACCAGGTAGGCCACCGCAGCGCGGGCCCCGTCACCCTTTCGGGTGGCGGGGCCCGTCGCTGTGTCCGGCGTGGTCGTACGTCGATCGTCAGGGGGTGCGCGGCCGGACCCGTTGGCCGACCACGGTCTCCTGGACGCCGAGCCCGCGCAGCGCGATGACCGCGGAGGTCGCCAGCAGCGCCAGACCGATGAGGGCGAAGGCCGCGGAGGCGACGTCGACGTCAAGTGGTCCACGGCCGGCGTACGTCTGCACCATGGTCGAGCCGATCAGCACCACGTAGCCCGCGGCGCCCAGCTCGACGACCCGGACCCGGCGCATCTCCGTGGACCGGCCGGCGAGCAGTACGAGTGCCAGGGCGGGCAGCACCTGCAAGGCGTGCAGGGTGACGAAGTGCGGCACCTTGAGGGCACCGGCCGCGCCGAACGTGTTGCCGCCCTCGGCGATCATCTGCACGCCGACGCCGTTGCTGACCAGCATCAGCAACAGGCCGAGCCGGATCGCCAGGGCGAGGCTCGGCGGCGCGTCGATGCGGATCCACGACCAGACGGCGACGGCGATCGTGAGCGCGGCGATCACGCTGACGAGCATCCCCATCCAGCCGAAGACGGTGCCGTCGAACGTCGTGGTCTCGTTGAAGTGGGAGGGGACCCCACGCCAGCGCTGCATCGTGATCAGGAAGACCTCGGCGAGGGAGGCGAGCGAGAACAGCCCGAGCACGAGCCACCCGGCCCAGCGGCGCGGCCGCAGGAACGTCAGCATCCAGGTGATGGTGGCCAGCGTGATCCCGAAGGACAGCCCGAAGACCACCGGCTTGCGCCACGACACGGGCCCCTCCCACGGTCCACCGTCGACGGCGTACACGCCCAGGTGGACGAGGCCGCTCGCGACCAGCAGTCCGGCGCAGACGTAGGCGAAGCGCTGGTACGACGCGACGGGGGTGAACCTGCCCTTGCCGATGACATCTGCAACCACGGTTCTCATGGGCGTCTCCTCGAGGTGTTGCGGCGGGCCGGAGACGGGGCCGGACGGCAGGACAAGGGACTCCGGCCTGTTCGACGCTAGGTCGCGGCCCCGGGTGCGTCCATGACTCATCCGGGCCGGGACAGGCCTCGCCAACCGCACAAGGGCGGACAAAGCGGCGCCCGGCGGCGGGCTCGTCGGCGGCTCGGGCACTATGAAGCGTGCTCGAACGCTGGCGACGCACCCTGAGCCGTGCGGTCACCCGGGTGCGGGAGGACGGTCGCGGAGCGCTGCTGTGGTCGATGCGGATCACGATCGCCGCGACCGCGAGCTACGTCGTGGGCACGCTGTTCTTCCCGGGCACGCAGCCGCTGCTCGCCCCGCTGACCGCGATGCTCGTCGTCCAGGTCACGCCGGTGTCGCTGCTCGCCAGTGGCGCCGACCGCGTGATCGCCGTCGTCTCCGGTGTGCTCCTGGCGGTCGGGTTCTCGGCGGTGGCACCGCTGGAGTGGTGGAGCCTCGGCCTGCTGATCCTGATCGCGATCACGATCGGTCAGGCGCTCCGGCTCCGGTCGAACCTGATCGAGGTCGCGATCAGCGCCATGCTCGTGCTGGGCGTCGGCGCCCTCGGCGCCCCGTCCGCGGCCTGGCAGCGCATCGCGGAGACGCTGGTGGGAGCGGCCGTCGGGATCGCGGCGAACCTGCTGTTCCCGCCCAAGGTCGCCAGTGCCGACGCAGGAATGGCCATCGACGACCTGGCCGACACGATCAGCGACCTGCTCACCGGCGCGGCGGACGAGCTGACCGAGCTGGCGACGAACGACGGGGACGTCGCCGCCGCAGCGCGCGACTGGCTGGGCGAGGCCCGCCGGATCACGCACGCCATCCCACGCGTGGGGGCGGCGGTCCTGCACGCCGAGCAGGGTCGCCGGTTCAACGTGCGCGCCGTCGGTACGCCGGACGTGGGACCGGGCCTGCGCCAGGGGCTCGAGGCGCTCGAGCACGCCGCGGTGGCGATCCGGGGGATGCTGCGTGCGGTGGTCGACGCGACCGACGACCCGGCCTGGCTGGGCGACAGTGCCACCGACGTCTACCTCGGACTGGCGCAGACGCTGCGCGAGATGGCCGGTGGCGTCGACGCCTTCGGACAGCTGGTGCGCGACGAGGCCGAGGATGCCCGGCGGATGAGCGCCGGCGACGTGCTGGTCGTCCGGGAGGCCCTCGACGGGCTGCACGAGGCCCGTGCCCGGCTCGACGACCTGCTCATGGCGACCAGCGCACCGCAGGGGATCGAGCTCTTCGCGTCGGTCCTGTCGACGGTCAAGCGGCTGCTGCGCGAGCTCGACCTCGACGAGCGGATCCGTCGTCAGGTGCAGATGCTGCGCACGAGCCGCCCCCGGACCTCGCGGTACGGCAGCGCCGGGCCGCCCGGCGTACGGCCGCCGGACTCGGCCGAGCCCGACCCGGACGCGGAGACCCAGGTGCTGCCCGCGGCCCGGCGGAGTCGTCGCGACAAGCGTCGCACCTGACGTGGGAGACGCGAAGGCCCCCACTCGCGCGAGCGGGGGCCTTGGCGCCTGCATCTTCTCGGTCGGGCTGACAGGATTTGAACCTGCGGCCTCCTCGTCCCGAACGAGGCGCGCTACCAAGCTGCGCCACAGCCCGAGTGCCCTGACGGCTCAGACGTCTCAGTCGGCTCCGCCAGCGGCGCTGGGGAGTCTAGCCGACCGCCCCTTCTGCGGAGAAACGGGGACGAGGGGTGAACGTGAGCAGCGTCGCCTCGGGTCGGCAGCAGAACCGGACCGGCGCGTACGGCGACGTGCCCAGCCCCGCCGACACGTGCAGCCACGAGCTGCCCGGAGTGCCCGCGGCGGCATCCGCGGGGTGCCGGTGCAGCCCCTTGGCCCGCGCCGGCTCGAGGTCGCAGTTGGTGACCAGCGCGCCCTTGCCGGGCAGGCACAGCTGCCCGCCGTGGGTGTGGCCGGCGAGGATCGCGTCGTACCCGTCGCGTGCGAACTGGTCGAGCACCCGGAGGTACGGCGCGTGCGCCACGCCGACCCGGACGTCGGCCGCGCGATCGGCCGGGCCGGCGACGGACGGCGAGGTCGTCGTACTCCAGGTGCGGGTCGTCGACCCCCGCGAAGGAGACCGTCGTGTCGCGGATGGTCAGGCTCGTGCGGCGGTTGGTGAGGTCGGTCCAGCCGCGGTCGAGGAACGCGTCCCGCAGGTCGCGCCAGGGCAGCGGCGGCGTGTGGGTGGCGCGGCGACCGTCGTCGGGCAGGAGGTAGCGCACCGGGTTGCGCAGGGTCGGCGCGAAGTAGTCGTTGGAGCCGAACACGAACACGCCCGGGACGTCGAGGAGCGTCGCCGAGCGCGTCCAGCAGCGGTGGCACGGCCTGCTGGTGGGCAAGGTTGTCGCCGGTGTCGACGACCAGGTCCGGCTCGAGGTCGGCGAGGCGGCGGACCCAGTGCCTGCTTGCGGTGCTGCGAGGGGGTGAGGTGCAGGTCGCGAGAGGTGCAGGACCTTCAGCGGCCGGTGCCCGGGCGGCAGGACCGGCACCTCGGCCGTGCGCAGCGCGAACCAGCGCAGCTCGACCAGGGACGCGTAGGCGACACCGGCAGCCGCGACGGCGGCGCCGATCCCCACCAGACCTGCCAGACCGGCCGGGCCGGGCATGCGTGCGGCGCGAGAAGGCATTGGGCAAGGCTGCCACAATGACGAGATGAGCGAGCTCAAGGACCGTCTGCGCGCCGACCTGACCGCGGCGATCAAGGGCCGCGACACGGTGCGCTCCTCGACGCTGCGGATGGTGCTCACCGCGATCACCAACGCCGAGGTGGCCGGCAAGGAGTCCAAGCAGCTGACCGACGACGACGTCGTCACCGTGCTCAGCAGCGAGGCCAAGAAGCGCCGCGAGGCCGCCGAGGCCTTCGACGAGGCGGGTCGCACCGACAGCGCGGTGAAGGAGCGCGCCGAGGCCGACGTGATCGCGGACTACCTGCCCGAGCAGCTGTCCGACGACGAGATCCGCGACCTGGTCACGTCGGTCGTCGACCAGCTGGGCGTCGCCGGCGACGGCATGAAGGCGATGGGCCGGGTGATGGGCACCCTGCAGCCGCAGGTCAAGGGGCGCGCCGACGGCGGTGCCGTCGCGGCCGAGGTACGCCGCCAGCTGGCGGGTTCCTGACCGCGCGAATCGTGTCGAAGGACTGACCGACCGGGACGCCGGTCAGTCGTCGTCGTCGCCGCCCCCGCGACCGTTGCCGCGCCCGTTGCCGTTGCCGTTGCCGTTCCCGTTTCCGGGGCCGCTGTTGTCGTCGTCATCGTCGTCGTCGCTGGGCGGCGGCGGCGGGGTGTCGGGGACGCCGTTGGAGATGTACATCGTGATCGTGCTGCCGGTGCCGACCTGGGTGCCGGACCCGGGGGAGAGGTACGCGACCGATCCGTAGGAGTTGCCGCTGTTCACCATCGGGCCGACGACCGGGTTCAGACCGGCCTTGCGCAGCGCGTCGGCGGCGCTGGAGGGGCTGAAGCCGTAGACCGAGGGCACCGTCACCAGGCGACCCTGGATGGCGGTCGGGTCGGGCACGCTGAAGTTCGTGTCGGGGAGGATGGGCTCGATCGCCTTCATCGCGTCGCCCCACATCGGGCCCGCGTTGGTGCTACCGAACGCGCTCGCGACGAACTGGCCGCCGATCGTCTGGCCGTTCAGGGTGATCCACTCGCCCTTGGAGTTGGCGCCCGCGATCATCGAGGCGGTCGCCAGGTCGGGGGTGTAGCCGATGAACCAGACCGACATGTTCTCGTTGATCGTGCCGGTCTTGCCGGCCGAGGGCTGGCTCAGGTTGATGCCCGCGCCGTACCCGAACCCGCCGGGCTCCTGGACGCCGCGCAGCACGTCGTTGACCGCGTCGGCCACGGCGGTGGGCAGCAGCTGCTTGCACTGCTGGGGGTAGGTCTGGATGGCCTTGCCGTTGCTGTTGAGGATCTCCGTCACCGGGCGCGGGGCGCAGTAGACGCCGCGCGCGGCGAAGGTGGCGTAGGCGCCGGCCATCGTCAGCGGGTCGGTGTTGGTGACGCCGAGCGTGAACGGCGGCACGACGTCGGTCTCCGGGACGGTGATGCCCATCTGGCGGGCCAGCGTGACCGGCTCGCACAGACCGGTGCGCTGCTCGAGCTGGGCGAAGAACGTGTTCACCGACTTCTGGGTGCCGGAGTACAGGTCGTAGGTGCCGGCGCCGGTGGAGTTCTCCGGCGACCACACGTCGGTGCTGGCCAGCGGCCCGTCGCAGGTGCGGAACGTGTTGTTGGGCAGCGAGACCGTCTGCGGCGCGGAGATCTGGGTCGACAGCGGGATGCCCTGCTTGATGGCGGACGCGAGCACGAACACCTTGAACGTCGAGCCGGCCTGGAAGCCGTTGGCGTCGCCGTACCTCGCCGGGACGACGTAGTTGAGGTAGGTCTCGCCCTTGTTCTTCTTGCCGCCCATCGGCCGGGACTGGCGAGCGCGCGCACCTCGCCGGTGCCCGGCTCCACCATGGCGAGTCCGCCGATGGCCTGGTCGGTGGGGAACACGTGCCTGCGCACCGAGTTGTCGGCGGCGCGCTGGAACCGCGGGTCGATCGTCGTCTTGATCGTGAGGCCGCCGCTGTAGAGCAGGCTCCGGCGCTCCTCGGGGCTCTTGCCGAGCGACCGGTCGGCCATGAGGTACTGCACCGCGTAGTCGCAGAAGAACGGCGCCCGCGACGAGACGCAACCGTTGCGGGAGGGCGTGACGTCGAGGCCCAGGCCGCGGCGCTTCGCCCGGTCGGCCTCGGTCTGGGAGATGACGTTGAGCTCGAGCCATCCGGTCGAGCACGACGTCGCGGCGCTCGCGTGGCCCGGTCGGGGTCGTTGGTCGGGTCGTACGCCGTGGGGTTCTTCACGAGGCCGGCGAGCAGGGCCGCCTCGGCGCAGGTTGAGCTGGGACGGCCGGCTTGGAGAAGTAGTGCCGGGCGGCCGCCTCGATGCCGTAGGCGCCGTCACCGAAGTAGGCGATGTTGAGGTAGCGCTCGAGGATCCAGTCCTTGGAGTACTTCTCCTCGAACGCGATCGCGTAGCGGAGCTCGCGGATCTTGCGCTCGTAGGTGTCGTCGGTGGCGGCGCGGCGCTCCTCGTCGGTCTCGGCCTGGTTGAGCAGCGTCATCTTGACCATCTGCTGGGTGATCGACGAGCCGCCCTGGACGGTCGCGTCGGAGGCCTGGTTGGTGACGAACGCGCGCAGCGTGCCCCTCAGGTCGAGCGCGCCGTGCTGGTAGAAGCGGTAGTCCTCGATGGAGATGATCGCCTTGCGCATGATCGGCGCGACCTGGCGCGAGCGGCACGTTGACGCGGTTCTCGTCGTAACAGCGTCGCCAGCGACCGTGCCGTCGCTGGCCAGCAGCCGGGTGCGCTGCGGCGAGCGGCTCGGCGGCGAGGTCGGCGGGGAGCTTGTCCATGCTCCGGGCGACGTCGCGGGCGCCGAGGCCGGCGACTCCCGCGAACGGGATGGCCAGCCCGGCGACGAGGACGCCCATGACGCGCGGCGACGGCCACCATCACGCCGAGGTGGGAGATGACGGAGGCAGGCTTGAGCTTGTCGGTGCGGCGCGACGGCATGTGCATCAGGGTACGTGACTGCTGAGGGTCGCCTCACCTCGTGAAACGAGCCTCCCGCGGGGCTTCGTCGGCGCCCGGGGCGCCACAGGTCGCCTCGACGGCGCCTCGGCGTCGTCGCGGCGTCGCACCGGCCGGTGCCCACCCGGAGGCCCGGATGGCCCGGAATGACCACCTCTGGGCGGCAGGTTCGTCACTCCAGTCACTTCTGCACCGAATCCGGCTCCGGGCTCAGCCTCTCCGCGTGCCGAGCCCCCGAACGGCTGTCGGGGGTAGTCCCAACGGACTAGCGGAAGTTGCTCCCTCTGTGTCTGTTTCGTTCCCTTATCACTCTTTACCTTTCTACGTGGGGATTGACTCGATGGCCGGCACGAAGCGCCTGCCTCCTCGGAATGGGAGCCGAGCTATGACGTGGAACGAGGACTGGGCCGGCAAGGCCCTGTGCAACCAGGCCCGACCCGACGAGCTGTTCGTCCGGGGCGCGGCGCAGAACCGTGCCAAGCAGCTGTGCGCCGGCTGCCCGGTGCGCACCGAGTGCCTCGCCGAGGCGCTCGACAACCAGATCGAGTGGGGCGTCTGGGGCGGCATGACCGAGCGTGAGCGTCGCGCCCTGCTCCGCGCCGGCCCAACGTCACCTCGTGGCGGCGGCTGCTCGAGACCGCGATGGCCGACCACGTCGCTGCCGTCTCGGCGTCGACCGTCGTCGCCGCGACTGCCTGATCTTCGCCTCACCGCCGGACGGTTCGCCGTCCGGCGGTGATGTCTGTCCGGCCGGTTGCCACCGACGTCGACCGCGCTCAACCGGCCAGCAGCTCGCCGACGAGGCGTAGCCCGTCGAGGTCGTGCACGTCGGTGGACAGGGCCGGCACGACGGCCGTCGGGCACGTGCGGGATGCGCCGCCGCGAACCGTTCGCGCAGCCGCTCCTCGCGGGCCACCAGCCGGGCCCGGTCGGCGTGCAGCCGGAGCAGCCCGGCCGTGAGCCCGTCGGGTGCGCTCGTCGTACTCCCGTTCGAGAGTCGCTCGGCCGCCGCCGATCGCCTGCTCGCCGGACAGCCCCGGCACCAGCGTGCGGGTCGCCCGGTTGACCACCAGCCCCGCCAGCGGCATCTGCTCGGCGTCGAGCCGCTCGACGAAGTACGCCGCCTCGCGCAGCGCGTCGGGCTCCGGCGCGGCGACCACCAGGAACGCCGTCTCCTGGGCCTGCAGCAGCTCGAAGGTCTGCTGGGCGCGCTGCCGGAACCCGCCGAACAGCGTGTCGAACGCCGCGACGAACGTCTGCATGTCCTTGAGCACCTGCGCCCCGACGATCTTGGTGATCGCGTTGGTGACCACGCCGAGGCCCGCGGTCATCAGCCGGGCGGGCCCCTTGGCCGGGCGCCAGCAGCAGCCGGATGAACCGGCCGTCGAGGAAGCTCGAGAGCCGCTCGGGCGCGTCGAGGAAGTCCAGCGCCGACCGGGACGGCGGGGTGTCGACGACGATCAGGTCCCAGCGGCCCGATGCGCGGGCGTCCTGGCGGAGCTGGCCGAGCTTCTCCATCGCCATGTACTCCTGGGTGCCCGCGAACGAGCTCGACAGCGCGACGTAGAACGGGTTGGCCAGGATCTGCGCGGCCTTCTCCGGGCTGGCCTGGGACTCCACGACCTCGTCGAAGGTCCGCTTCATGTCGAGCATCATCGCGTCGAGCGAGCCGCCCGTGCCGTCGGCCGTCGACGCCCGGCACCGGGCGCGGGATGTTGTCGAGCTCCTCGATGCCCATCGACTGGGCCAGCCGGCGGGCCGGGTCGATGGTGAGCACGACGACCTTGCGGCCCCGCTCGGCGGCCCGCAGGGCCAGCGCCGCCGACGTGGTGGTCTTGCCGACGCCGCCGGAGCCGCAGCACACGATGATGCTGGTCGCCGCGGTCGTCGAGCAGCGCGTCGACGTCGAGCAGCGGCCCGTCGTGGGGCTTGCCGGCCAGGGGGCCGACGCGTTCGGCGCGGCGGGCGCGATGCGGGGCGCGGGTCGTGGGGCTCATGCCATCCCCTGCTCGATGAGGTCGGCGGCGAGCTCGTAGAGGCCGCCGAGGTCGATGCCGTCGGGCAGCCGCGGCAGCTCGTAGGTGGGCACGTCGAGCTCCGCGATCCGCTTCCGCTGCTCGTCCTCGAGGTCGCGCCGCTCGGCGTGGTCGCGGGCCTCGTCGAGCAGCCCGTCGACGAGCTGGGGCGTGACGTCGACGCCGGCCTTGTGCGAGGTCGGCCTCGATCGCCTCGCGGGGCAGCCGGTCCGCGAGCGCCTGGCGCCCGAGCCTCGTCGGTCGAGCTCCTCGGCTGCGCACCAGGTTGACCACCACGCCGCCGACCGGCAGCCCGTCGGCGGTGCAGCTCGGCGATGCCGTCGGCGGTCTCCTGGACCGGCATGTCCTCGAGCACGGTGACCAGGTGGACGCGCGGTGCGCTCGCGACCGCAGCAGCGTCATCACCGTGTCGGCCTGGCTGCGGACGGCCCGACCTTGGCCAGGCCGGCGAGCTCGCTGTTGACGTTGAGGAACTGGGCGATCCGGCCGGTCGGCGGGGCGTCGAGCACGACCGCGTCGTACTGCCGGGCGTTCTTGCCGCGCCGGTTGCGGTGCACCGCCTCGTAGACCTTGCCGGTGAGCAGCACGTCGCGCACGCCGGGCGCGATCGTGGTGGCGAAGTCGATGACGCCGAAGCGGTCGAGGGCCTTGCCGGCGCGGCCGAGCCGGTAGTACATCGCGAGGTACTCCAGCAGCGCCGACTCGGCGTCGATGGCGAGCGCGTAGAGGTCGCCGCCGTCGTCCGGGGCCGCTGGCGATCCGGCGCTCCTCGTAGGGCAGCGGCGGTACGTCGAAAGCTGGGCGATGCCCTGGCGGCCCTCGACCTCGCACAGCAGGACGTGCTTGCCGCGGCTGGCGAGCGCGAGCGCGAGGGCGGCCGCGACCGTGGTCTTGCCGGTGCCGCCCTTGCCGGTGACGACGTGCAGGCGCACCTCCGGCCAGTCGCCGGTCTCCGGTGCTGTCGCGTCGGCGGTCACGAGTCCGAGAGTAGCCACTGGGCTGTCTGTGACCTGGCTCATGTCGGGTCCGGCCCGTGGCCCGGCTCGGGTGGTGTGGGATCCGTCTGTGTCGGCGGTCACCGGCCGTGGCTAGGGTGGCTGCGACGCAGGCGAGGAGGAGTTTCGTGGACAAGGTGGTCGCGAGTGCCGCGGAGGCGGTCGCCGACATCGGGAGCGGCTCGACGCTCGCGGTCGGCGGGTTCGGGTTGTGCGGGATCCCGTCGGTGCTGATCGACGCGCTGCTGGAGCAGGGCGCCGACGAGCTGGAGGCGGTGTCGAACAACTGCGGCGTCGACGAGTGGGGCCTCGGGCGGCTGCTGTTCGCGAAGCGGATCCGGCGGATGATCTCGTCGTACGTCGGGGAGAACAAGGAGTTCGCGCGGCAGTACCTCCCCGGCGAGCTGGAGGTGGAGCTGACCCCGCAGGGCACGCTGGCGGAGCGGATGCGTGCCGGCGGCACCGGGATCCCGGCGTTCTTCACCGCCACCGGGGTCGGCACGCAGGTGGCCGAGGGCGGGCTGCCGTGGCGCTACGACGACGACGGCAACGTGGTGGTGGCCTCGCCGGCGAAGGAGGTGCGCACGTTCGCGACCGCTGAGGGTGAGAAGGAGTTCGTGCTCGAGCAGGCGATCGTCGCCGACTTCGGGCTGGTGCGGGCCTGGAAGGGCGACCGGCACGGCAACCTCGTCTACCGGCAGTCCGCGCGCAACTTCAACCCGCTCGCGGCGATGTGCGGGCGGATCACGATCGCCGAGGTCGAGCACCTGGTGGAGCCGGGTGAGATCGACCCGGCCGAGGTGCACACGCCGGGGGTGTTCGTGCAGCGGGTGGTGGCGCTGACGCCGGAGCAGGCCGCGGACAAGCGGATCGAGAAGAGGACGGTCGCGTTCCTGATGCGCGTGGAGCTCGCGAGGAGATGGCCGCGCGGGCGGCCTCGGAGCTGACCGACGGGTCGTACGTGAACCTCGGGATCGGGCTGCCGACGCTGGTGCCCAACTACGTCGCCGACGACGTGGAGCTGGTGCTGCAGTCGGAGAACGGCATCCTCGGGGTCGGCGCCTACCCGACCGAGGACGAGGTCGACCCGGACCTGATCAACGCCGGCAAGGAGACCGTGACGCTGCGCAAGGGCGCGTCGTTCTTCGACTCCGCGACGTCAGCTTCGGGATGATCCGCGGCGGCAAGATCGACGCCGCGATCCTGGGCGCGATGCAGGTCTCCGCGGGCGGTGACATCGCGAACTGGATGATCCCCGGGAAGATGGTCAAGGGGATGGGCGGCGCGATGGACCTCGTGCACGGCGCCAAGCGGGTGATCGTGCTGATGGAGCACGTCGCCAAGGACGGCTCCTACAAGATCGTCAACGAGTGCTCGCTGCCCTACACCGGCCGGGGCGTCGTGCAGCGGATCATCACCGACCTCGCCGTCATCGACGTGATCGACCCCGCGACCGGTGAACCCGCCGCGCCCGGCACCCACGGCGACCGCGCCCTCAAGCTCCTCGAGCTCGCCCCCGACGTCACCGAGGACGAGGTCCGCAAGAAGACCGAGCCGACGTTGCTCTGACGGCGAGCCCGCCGAGGAGTCAGAAAATCAGGCCTCTCGGCGGCGTGTCGCTGCACGAGTGACTCCTCGCCGGGGCTGTGGGGTTCAGGCGGTACGACGCAGCCGCCGCTCGGCGTGCGCGACGCCGGCCCGGAACGTCTCGACGGCCCGCGCCGGATGCCGGAACACCTCGTCGGCGCCGACCACGTCGATGATCCAGCCGCGCTCGTCGCGCAGCCAGGCACGACGCCGCCGGTCGCGGACGCGCTGGGCGGGCGAGCTGTGCCAGGCGAGGCCGTCGTACTCCGCGGCGTACCGGATCTCGGGCAGCCCCAGGTCGAGCCGGTAGGCCTCCCAGCCGTCGTCGTCGGCGACCGGGACCTGCAGGGTGGGCGGGGGCAGGCCCGCGTCGAGCCAGAGCAACCTCATCACCGACTCGGCCGGCGACTCAGCCCGCCAGTCGGCCAGCGGTGCCAGCGTGCGCAGCCGGACGACCCCGCGGAAGCCCTTGAACCGTTGGACCTCGCGCAGCATCTCCTCATGGGTGAAGTCGCGGGTGCGCAGCATGGCGTCCAGGGCGGCGATGCCGCGGGCACGGGACCGGGTGCGGGCCAGGTCGAGCCCGGTGCGCAGTGCCGTCGTGGCCCGCACGCCGTGCAGGTGCTCGACGTCGCGCGGCATCAGCAGACGCCGCCCGCCGTCCGCGCCGGGCTTGCGCACCCGGGTGCGTTCGAGCGGCTGCACGATCGACAGCGGTGGTGGGATCACGTGGTCGCCGCGGGCGACCAGGTCGACCCCACGCAGCCAGGCGGCGCACTCGTCGGTGACCACGGCCGTGGGAGTTACGACGAGGGACAGCGCCCGGGCCCGGAGCAGCAGGTCGTCGTCGGTCGCCGCGTCGACGTACACGCCGCGGAACACCCGACGCAGCACGCCTTCTCGCGTGAGCCGGTAGAGCTGCGTGCGGGTGACGCCGTGGTCGAGCGCCTGGGCCGCGGTGAACGGCGCGCCGAGAGGGAGCCGGCCGTCGGTGATGAGGGGGAGCATCGGGTCCATGGCGGCACGATGCCGCGGACGGACGGCGGGTGCGGGTTGTCCACAGGAGCGGTTTCGGCGAGGGGTCAGTTGTGCAGCGACACGCCGGCCACGAGCCTGATTACCTGACTCCTCGGCGGGGTCAGAGGTCGGGGTGCTTGGTGGCGAGGTGGTAGAAGCCGGAGTGGAAGACGAGCGGCTCGCCGCCTGGGGCGTCGTAGCTCTCGATCTCCCCGAGGAACACCACGTGGTCGCCGGCATCGAGACGACCCCGCTCGCCCGGTAGCCGGCGGCAGACGAAGCGCGCGACGGTGCCCTCGAGCAGCGGCGGTCCGTCGCCGGGCAGGAGCCGGACCCCGTCGAACTTGTCCGGACCCGAGGTGGAGAACTGCCGCGACAGGTGGTGCTGGTCGGAGGCGAGCACGTTGACCGCGAACCGGTCGGCCGCCTCGAACGCCGGCAGGCTCGGTGACGACCGGGCGGCCGCCCACAGCACCAGCGGGGGGTTCAACGAGACCGACGTGAACGAGTTCGCGGTCATCGCGTAGCGGCCGCCGTCGACCTCGGCGGTGACGACCGTGACGCCGGTGGCGTACTGGCCGAGCGCCCGGCGCAGGTCGCGGGTGTCGAACGGCCCGGCCGCGGCGGCGCGCTGCTCGTCGAGGAACGCCCCGGCGGCATCCGCGTCGAACCACCAGGGGTCGAAGAGGCGGGCGTCGTCGAAGCCCGCCGCGATCCGCTCGGCGACCCCGGGCACGGTCGCGGCGGCGAGCAGCGCCTCGCGCTGGTGCGGCGCGGGCGGCCGCAGCCAGTCGTTGGTCCACCGGGTCGCGAACTGCGCCCAGCCGCGCCAGAAGTTCGCGAACGTGCGCTCCATCCAGGCCGCGTCGAACGCCCCGCGGTGGGTGGTGATCGCGTCGAGGTAGAACGCCGCGGACTTGATCGCGTTGTTGGAGCCCTGGCTGGTGAGCGGGTCGTTGAGCACGACGACGTCGGCCATGCCCAGCACGCGGGCGCCCGACGGGAGCATGCCGACAGGGCGGCGTACGACGGGGGTGAACCGGCCGCGCAGCGTGGACCCGGCGTCGACGAGCTCGGCGGTCCCGAGCCGGTCGTGCTCGGCGGGGAAGTGCTCGGCCAGCACGGCTCGCAGCCGGGACAGATGGTCGCCGGGCGACGCGACGTCGGCCCAGACGTCGAGCGGTCCCCCGGGGACGCCGGTGACCACGACGATGTCGCAGGGGCCGTCGACGGTGAGCCCGGGGCAGGTGAAGCACTCGCCCACGCCCTCGACGAGGTGGTACCGGAAGCGTGCGTCGCCGGTCCCGCCACGCAGGTAGGTGAGGGCCGCGATGCGCTGCGGCTCGGTGTGCGGCGACCGCTCGTGGTCGACCGGGAACAGGTCGACGAGCCCGCCCCGGCCGGTCGAGACGACCACGAGGTCGTGGGTCGTCGCGAGCTCCTCGACGTCGTCGACGCCGGCGCTGCGCACGACCACCTTGCCGCCGAGCCGCTCGACGGCGTCGAGCAGGGCGGGCACCTTCACGCGGAGGTCGACCGAGCGCGCCGGCGCCGGCAGGGGTACGTCGAACGCGGCGGACGCCCCGTCGCCGAACCGCACGTCGAAGGCCATCCGCTCGATCCGGGTCGCCGGCGGCAGCAGGGCAGGGATGCCGAACGCGGCCTCCACCTCGAGCGCCGACTCGAAGGTCACCTGGCTCGACATCACCGAGCCGCCCCGGATCTCCTCGGCGGTCCGGTCGGTCATCAGCGTGACCGAGCAGCCGTGCTGCAGCAGGCCGAGCGCCAGCGTCGTACCGGCCGGACCGGCTCCGACGATCGCGACGCTCGGACTGCTCACGGCACCAGCGTCTCACCCGGCGGCGCCGCCGGCCGCGGACCGTCCAGGCAGCCGCGCCCGGCGAGGGGTCACTCGTGCAGCGACACGCCGCCCACGAGGCTGAAGTACTGACCCCTCGCCGGAGCGGTCGCGGAGTCAGCCATCGCCCCGGTCCGTGATCGCGTCGAGCACGTCTGGCCACACCTGCGACGTCGGGTCGATCACGTCGAAGTGGTCCGCGTCGAGGACCCGCAGCTCCACGCGCGGATGCCGGTCGGCGAGGGCGCGGCTCTGCGACAGCGGTACGACGTCGTCGCGACTGCCGTGCAGGACGACCAGCGCGGTGGTGCCCGGTGCGCTGTCCAGCCGGTTCATCGGGTCGGCGGCGGCGTACGCCTCCGGGACCTCCTCCGGCGAGCCGCCGAGGAGCGCCTGGGTGGCGCCGTCGCCGAGGCGGTCGCGGGCCGCTGCCTTCAGATCGGCGACCGGCGCGAGCGCCACCACCCGGTCGAGCCCGGTCAGTCGGTGGTCGAGCCCGCTCCTGCGGTGGTCGAGCCCGTCGAGACCCGCCAGCCACAGCGCCAGGTGACCGCCCGCGGAGTGCCCGACCACCGTCGTCGTGGTGGTGGCGACGTCGAGCCCGGCGAGCAACTGGGGCAGGCACGTGAGCGCCGCGGCGACGTCGTCTCCGGTCGCCGGCCACCCGCCGCGACCGCCCACGCGGCGGTACTCCGGCGCCGCAACGACACACCCGGCGTCGACCAGCGCCCGCGCCATCGGCCGGACGTGCCGACGGTCGTACTGCTGCTTCCAGAACCCGCCGTGCACGAGCACCACCAGCGGGAAGGGCCCCGCACCCGCAGGCAGGTGCAGGTCGATGACGCCGTCCTCGTGGTCGGCGTACCGCAGCACCGCCTCCGGCATCGCCGCCGCGCGCGTCAGCACGTCCTGGGATGGCGGAGGGGTCACGGGGGACACCGTAGTGCCCGGCCGAGCGTGCCCTAAGGTCAACCGCATGAGCGAGACGACCAAGTGGGAGTACCTCACCGCCCCGGTGCTGGTGCACGCGACCAAGCAGATCCTCGACAACTTCGGCCAGGACGGCTGGGAGCTCGTGCAGGTCGTCCCGGGCATGAACCCGGAGAACCTGGTCGCCTACTTCAAGCGGCCCGCCCAGTGAGCGTCTCCGGCAGCACGCCCGAGGAGCGCCTCGAGTCCCTCGGGCTCAGCGTCCCCGAGGTCGCCAAGCCGGTCGCGGCGTACATCCCCGCGCTCCGCACCGGCAACTACGTCTTCACCTCCGGGCAGCTGCCGATGCGCGACGGGCAGCTGATCACCACGGGCAAGGTCGGCGGAGAGGTCAGCCCCGAGGAGGCGCTCGAGTGCGCCCGCGTGTGCGCCCTGAACGCGATCGCCGCGGTGCGCTCCGTGATCGGCGACCTGTCGCAGGTCAAGCGGATCGTCAAGGTGGTCGCGTTCGTGGCCTCGACCCCCGACTTCACCGGCCAGCCGGGCGTGGCCAACGGTGCCTCCGAGCTGTTCGGCGACGTGTTCGGCGAGGCCGGCCAGCACGCCCGCTCGGCCGTCGGCGTGCCCGTCCTCCCGCTCGACGCGCCGGTCGAGGTCGAGCTCATCGTCGAGGTCTGAGGGACGAGCCGTGGACCCGGCGACCCGACTGCCCGACCACCTGGTCGAGGACGCGCTGGCGTTCGAGAGCGGCGAGCGGACGCCGGTGGAGCCGAAGCACGCCTCGACCGTCGTGCTGCTGCGCGCCGGATCGGGCGGCGCCGGCTCGCTCGAGGTGTACCTGCTGCGGCGGCACGTCGACATGGCGTTCGCGGCAGGCATGTGCGTGTTCCCGGGCGGCGGGGTGGACCCGCGCGACTTCGACCATGCGATCGGCTGGGCCGGACCGTCCCCGGCCGAGTGGGCCGCCCGGATGCGGCGTCGACGAGGCGCTGGCCCGGGCGCTGGTGTGTGCGGCCGTGCGCGAGACGTTCGAGGAGTCCGGCGTACTCCTGGCGGGTGCGTCCGCCGCCGAGGTCGTCGCGGACACCACCGGTGACGACTGGGAGGCCGACCGGGTCGCCCTGGAGACGCGCAGCCACGTCGTTCACCGACTTCCTGTCGCGGCGCGGGCTGGTGCTGCGCACCGACCTGCTCCGGCTGTGGGGCTCGTGGGTGACGCCGGCCTTCGAGCCGCGGCGCTACGACACGCGGTTCTTCCTCGCCGGGCTCCCCGAGGGCCAGGTGACCCGCGACGTCTCCACCGAGTCCGACCAGGTGCTGTGGTCGCCGGTGCGCGAGGCGATCCGGATGGTCGACGCCGGCGAGATGATCGATGCTGCCGCCGACGTACATCACGTGTGCGGAGCTCTTCGAGTACGACGACGGTCGGGGCCGCGCTCGCGGCCGCCGAGCGCCGTGACCTCACGCCGATCCGTCCCGAGGCGGTGCGCGACGGCGACGCGGTCCACCTGTCGATGCCGGAGCGGGTGGTCCGGCGTCGGCCGTGACGTGTCCGCGCGGATCCGCGGGATGACCCGCCGATGAGCTGGTCCGGGGGCTCCTTCGGCGAGCGGGCGCGCTGCGTGCTGGCGCCGAACCCCGACATCATGACGCTCGACGGCACCAACACCTGGGTGCTCCGCGAGCCGGGTGCCCGGCGGTCCGTCGTGGTCGACCCCGGGCCGGAGATGCTCGAGCACCTCGACGCCGTGGCGCGAGGCGGCCGGTGACGTCGCGGTCGTGCTGCTGACCCACGGGCACCTCGACCACTCCGAGGCGGCGCGGTCGTTCGCCGAGCGGGTGCGGCTGCGGCGTACGCGCCCTCGACCCCGCAGCACCGGCTCGGCGACGAGGGCCTCGTGCGACGGCGACGTGGTCGCGGTCGACGGCCTGGAGGTGCACGTCGTCGGCACGCCCGGCCACACGTCGGACTCGCTGTCGTTCGTGCTGCCGCAGGAGCGCGCCGTGCTCACCGGCGACACCGTGCTCGGCCGCGGCACGACGGTCGTCGCGCACCCCGACGGCAAGCTCGGCGCCTACCTCGACTCGCTGCAGCGGCTGCACGCGCTGGCCGAGGCGCGCGAGGTCACCGCAGGTCTGGCCCGGCCACGGCCCGGTGATCGACGACGCGCTCGGTGCCCTCGACTTCTACCTCGCGCACCGCCGGGAGCGGCTCGACCAGGTCCGCGACGCGCTGGCGGCGGTGCGAGGATCCGGCCGCGGAGCGACGTCGCGCGCCGGTCGTGGAGCAGGTCTACGTCGACGTGGACCCGGTGCTCTGGGGTGCCGCGGAGCTCAGCGTGCGCGCCCAGATCGAGTACCTGCGCGGGGCGGTGAATTACCACGGGACCGTCGGTAATCGCCCCGGTTCCCGGGGTGAACTCACCACGGGGAGCGGCAGTTCACCACGGTCCCGTGGTAATTGGCCCCAGCCTCAGCGCGCCCGGCGCGACAGCCGCTCGATGTCCATGATCACCACGGAGCGCGGCTCGAGGCGGAGCCAGCCGCGCGAGGCGAAGTCGGCCAGCGCCTTGTTGACGGTCTCGCGGGAGGCGCCGACCAGCTGGGCGAGCTCCTCCTGGGTCAGGTCGTGGTGCACGTGCACGCCGTCGTCGGCGGTGCGGCCGAACCGGTCCGCGAGGTCGAGCAGCGCCTTGGCGACCCGGCCGGGCACGTCGGAGAACACCAGGTCGGCGACCACGTCGTTGGCCCTGCGCAGCCGGCCGGCGAGCTGGGCGAGCAGGCCGCGGGCGACGGCGGGGCGGCCGTCGAGCCAGCGCAGCAGGTCCTCGTGGGACAGCGAGGAGAACGTCGTGTCGGTGACCGCGGTGACGGTCGCCGAGCGGGGGCCGGGGTCGAACAGCGACAGCTCGCCGAACATCTGGCCGGGGCCGAGGATCGCCAGCAGGTTCTCGCGGCCGTCGGCGGAGGTGCGGCCGAGCTTCACCTTGCCGTCGGTGACGATGTAGAGCTTGTCGCCCTCGTCGCCCTCGTGGAACAGCACCTCGCCGCGGCGCAGCCGGGTGTCGCCATCGACGCGCGCAGGGCGGTGGCGGCCTCGTCGTCGAGCGCGCTGAACAGCGGCGCCTGGCGCAGCACGTCGTTGTCCACGGATGGTCCTCCTCGTCGACGCCCCGCCGGATGCGCGCCGGCGGTTGCTGCAGGCTCACAGTCTGTGCCGTATACCCGCTCACGATGCGCCAAGAACGCCCTGTGTCCGCACCGCCTCGTACGCCTGCCTCGTGCCCGCCACCCCGAGCCCGTCGCCGCGTGCCCGACACCGCACTCGTCCGCCGGGCCCGCAAGATCGACCGGGTGCTCGCCGAGACCTATCCCGACGCCCGCTGCGAGCTCGACTTCGACAACCCCTTCGAGCTGCTCGTCGTCACGGTGCTGTCCGCCCAGACCACCGACAAGCGCGTCAACGCCGTCACGCCCGACGCTGTTCGCGGCCTACCCCGACGCGCAGCGCGATGGCCGCCGCCGACCGGGAGAAGCTCGAGCAGATCATCCAGCCGACCGGGTTCTTCCGCGCCAAGACCGAGTCGCTGCTCAAGCTCTCGCAGGCGCTCGTCGAGCGGTACGACGGCGAGGTGCCGGCCCGGCTCGAGGACCTCGTCACGCTGCCCGGCGTCGGCCGCAAGACCGCCAACGTCGTGCTGGGCAACGCGTTCGGCATCCCCGGCATCACCGTCGACACCCACTTCGGCCGGCTGGCCCGCCGCTTCGGGTGGACCGAGGAGACCGACCCGGTCAAGGTCGAGCACGAGGTCGGGGCGCTGTTCCCGCAAGCAAGGACTGGACGATGCTCTAGCCACCACCTGATCTGGCACGGCCGCCGGGTGTGCCACGCCCGCAACCCGGCCTGCGGCGCCTGCCCGGTCGCGCGCTGGTGCCCGGCGTACGGCGAGGGGCCGACCGACCCGGTCAAGGCCGCCAAGCTGGTGCGCACCGAGGGCCGAGCGTGAGGCACGTCCTGGCCGCGCTGCTGCTCGGCGTGGTGACCGGTTGCTCCGTGGGCACTCCGCCGGCGGACGAGCCCGGCGCCGGGGCGACCGCCCAGCAGACCAACGTCGACGTCGACACCCCGGAGCTGCGCGAGGCCGAAGGCGGCGGCCGGGATCGAGCCGTGCCGCCCGGACCGGGCACCGGCCCGCCGCCCAGCGACCCGCTGCCCGACGTGACCCTGCCGTGCCTCGGCGGCGGCCCGGCCGTCGCACTGCCGCGACGTCGCGGGCCCGGTGGTGGTCAACCTGTTCGCGCAGTGGTGCGGCCCGTGCCGCGACGAGCTGCCGTACTACCAGCGGCTGCACGAGGAGGGCGGCGGCGACGTCCGCGTGCTCGGCATCGACTACCTCGACACCCAGCCCGGCGGGGCGCTCGCGCTCGCCGAAGGCGACCGGGGTGACCTTCCCGCTGCTCGCCGACCCCGACGGTGCGCTCCGCTCGGAGCTCCGGGTCCGCGGCCTGCCCGGCGTGGTGTTCGTCGACGCCGACGGCGAGCGTCGCCCACGTCGAGTACACGGTGATCCGCTCCTACGCCGAGCTCACCGACCTCGTCGACGAGCATCTCGGCGTCACCGTCACTTGACCTCACGCACCGGCCGGAGGCCGTCCGCGCCCGTGCCACTGGGTACCCTCGATCGCGTGTCCGAGCGTGCGCCAGGCGAGCCATCCGCCCTGCCTGCCTGGCTGGAGCCGGTACGCCGCGGCGCCCGGGACGATCACCGCCGAGGAGCTGACCCGGTTCGTGCCGCCCGAGGACGCGGAGTCCCGCGAGGGTGCCGTGCTGATGCTGTTCGGCGAGGGCCCGGCCGGCCCCGACCTGCTGCTCACCGAGCGGGCCCACGACATGCGCTCCCACCCGGGCCAGGTCTCCTTCCCCGGCGGCTCGATCGACCCCGAGGACCCGGCGCCCGGAGGCCACGGCGCTGCGTGAGGCGCAGGAGGAGACCGGGCTCGACCCGGCCGGGGTCGAGGTCTTCGCGACCCTGCCCCGGCTCTGGCTGCCGCCGAGCAACTTCGCGGTGACCCCGGTGCTCGGCTGGTGGCGCGAGCCGAGCCCGGTCTCGGTGGTCGACCCGCGCGAGGTGCACGCGGTCTGCCGCGTCCCGATCGAGGAGCTCCTCGACCCCGCAGCACCGGGTCTCCGTGCGGCACCCGTCCGGCTGGCGCGGTCCGGCGTTCCTGATCGGCGACGACAAGGACCTGATCCTGTGGGGCTTCACCGCCGGGATCATCGCGCGGCTCTTCGACTTCCTCGGCTGGACGCGCCCGTGGGACGCGGACGTCATGCGCGACCTCCCCGAGCACATGCTGGTGGCGACCCGCGACCCAGGACCGCCGCCGCCCGCCGCCGCCGCCGAGCGCGCGCTTCGAGGAGCGGGGCGACCGCGTGAACGTCCTCGACTGGTTCCTGGTCGTGCTGGTGCTGGCCTACGCCGTCTCCGGCTACTGGCAGGGCTTCATCTCCGGCGCGTTCGCGACCGCCGGGCTGCTGCTCGGCGGGCTGCTCGGCATCTGGCTCGCGCCCAGGCTGCTCGGCGACGCCGCGCCCGCGCTGTGGGTGTCGCTGGCCGCGCTGTTCGTGGTGCTGGTCTGCGCGTCGTTCGGCCAGGCGCTGCTGCAGTTCGCGGGCTCGCGGATCCGCGACCGGATCACCTGGCAGCCGGTCCGGGCCCTCGACGCGGTCGGCGGTGCGGCGCTGAGCATGGTGGCCGTGCTGGTCGTCGTCCTGGGCGCTCGGCGTCGCGGTCAGCGGCGCCAAGCTGCCGTGGGTGAGCACCCAGGTCCGCGAGTCGACGGTGCTCGGCCGGGTCGACGACGTGATGCCCGACCCGCGCGGTGACCGCGCTGGACTCCTTCAACGACGTGGTCGGCTCGAGCTTCTTCCCGCGCTACCTCGAGCCGTTCGCGCCCGAGCGGATCATCGAGGTCGGCCCGCCGCCCGGCGAGATCGCCCGCGACGCCGACGTACGACGCGCCGCGGCCAGCGTGCTCAAGGTGCGCGGCGAGAACTCCTGCAGCCGCGGCGTCGAGGGCACCGGCTTCCTCTACTCGCCGAACCGGGTGATGACCAACGCCCACGTCGTCGCCGGCGTCGACGAGCCGAGCGTCGCTCGTCGGCGAGACCGAGGTGCCGGCGACGGGTCGTCTACTACAACGAGGACCTCGACATCGCGGTGCTGGCGGTCGACGGCGTGGGTCGCCCGTTCCTGCGCTTCGACACCCAGGGCAGCGAGCGACAGGCGGGCGCGGTGCTCGGGTACCCCCAGGACGGCCCGTACGACGTCCAGGCCGCCCGGATCCGCAGCCAGCAGCGGCTGCGCAGCCCCGACATCTACGGCGAGGGCACCGTGATCCGCGAGGTGTACTCGATCCGGGCGCTGGTCCGGCCGGGCAACTCCGGCGGGCCGATGGTCTCGCGCGACGGCGAGGTGCTCGGCGTGATCTTCGCGGCCTCGGTCACCGACGACGACACCGGCTACGCGCTGACCGCCGAGCAGGTGCAGCGCAGCGCCGCCCAGGGAGCCACCTCCGGTGTCACCGTCGACACCGGCCACTGCGCCTGAGCTCCCCGCCACCACCCCCAGCCCCGGATACGACGCGACGGACTTGTCGTGGACGCGCGTGGAAAACAGCAATCCTGTCGCGTCGTATCGGGAGGGGTCAGAGCGTGGCGAGCCATCCGACCAGCAACCCGCTGAACGCCGCCGGTGCCTCCTCGGGCGGGAAGTGCCCGACGCCCGGCAGCACGTGCTCGGTCAGCGGGCCGGAGACATGGCGGCGGGTCGCGCGCATCGCTCCGCGCGGCAGTGCCGGGTCGTCGGCGCCGTAGACCGCCAGCACCGGCTGCGTCACCGGCGCGCGCATCGCCCGGTCGAACGCTCGCCCGTCGCCGCGCACCCGCGACCGCACCAGCCAGCGGTGGTACTCCAGCGCGCAGTGCGACGACGGCCAGACGCCGATCGCCGTCTGGTAGGTCTGCACGGAGGTCGCGTCCGGGAACGCCGAGGCCGGCGACGACCACGCCCGGAGGTGCGCGCCGACGTAGCCGCCGTCGGGCGTCCGCGAGCCGGCGCTCCGGCAGGTACGGCACCTGCATCGCCAGCACGTGCCGCAGCGCGGCCGCACCCGGCTGCCGGCGCAGCCCGCTGAGCATCGCGGCCGGATGCGGGGCGGCGGCCACCGCCAGCGCGGACACCTCGCGCGAGCGGTACGTCGCGGTCGCCCAGGCGACGTACCCGCCCCAGCCGTGCCCGACCAGCACCGCGTCGCGCTCCCCGAGCGCCTTGACCACACCGGAGACGTCCTGCGCGAGGGTCACCGGGTCGTAGCCGTTGGGGGTCTTGTCGGAGCCGCCGTAGCCGCGCAGGTCCATCGCGACGGCGTGGTAGCCCGCCGCGGCCAGCGCCGGCAGCTGGTCGCGCCAGCACCACCAGTGCTCGGGGAACCCGTGCAGGAGTACGACGAGCGGGGCGTCGCCGTTCACCGTCTTCGGGAACCGACTCGACGACGTGGAACCGGGCGCCGTTGGCCGCGACGTACCGATGGCTCCACGGCCCCGGGATCTCGACCGTGCGGTCACCCGGACGCGGCACGGCGGGGTCTCTCGGTCAGGAGCGCTTGAGGAGGGACTTCGCCTCCTGCGCCTGGTGGATCGCCCGCTCGGGTGCCTTCACGCGCTTGACCTTCTGGACGCCGAGGAAGCCGAGGAGGGCCGCGACCAGCAGGTAGACGCCGAACACGATCAGGAAGCACCACGCCAGGTGCAGCCCGGTCATGGAGATGAAGTAGGCGAACGCGACCGAGATCATGATGATCGCGAGCAGGGCGAGGAACGCCGCCCCGGCGAAGAGCCCCGCGCCGGTGCCGCCGGCCTTGATGCTGACCTTGAGCTCGGACTTGGCCAGCGCGATCTCGTTGCGGACCAGGCTGGACATGTCGCGGCTGGCGTCGGCGAACAGCTTGCCGATCGTCGGGTCTTCCGGGGCGGGCACAGCGGGTCTGCGGTGGCGGGCCGGTGTGGGTGCGTTGCTCGTCATCGGGTCTCCCTTCCCGGGCGACCCTACCGGTGCGGCGCGCCGATTCGCTGGCACGGCTCGGAACACGGCCGGGGGTGTGGTTCGTTGGACTCCTCATGCGGCTGCCACAGCACGACCCGCCGTGGCCGGTGCTGGTCTACCACCAGCGTCGGGGCGACGACGAGGACCTCTACCGGCGGGTGCGGCTGCGCGAGCTCGCGGCCAGCCTGCAGGGCGAGGTCGTCGGCTCGTACGTCGACCGGCCGGGTGAGCGCACCCGGTGGCAGCAGTACCTCGCGGCGCTGCGGCGCTGGCCCGGACCGCAGCGCGTGGTGCTCACCTACGACCTCGAGGACGTCGGCGTCGGCGCGTCGGACGGTCGCTTCGAGACCGCGCTGCAGGTGTGGGAGCAGACCGGCGGGGGGATCGGCGTCACCACCCGCCTGGTGCTGGAGCTCGACGACCTCACGGGCGACGACGCCACCATGCTGACCGCCCTGCACGCCCAGCGCTGCCGCGAGCAGCACGGCTAGAAGCGGCGGCGGGTCCCGACTACCCGCCGCTCACTGGCGGTGCCGCTACTCCTCCGCGCCGCTCTTGGCGTCCAGGTTCTTCGAGATCAGGTCCATCACCGTCGAGTCGGCCAGGGTGGTGACGTCGCCGACCTCGCGGTGCTCGGCGACGTCCTTGAGCAGGCGGCGCATGATCTTGCCCGAACGGGTCTTGGGCAGCTCGGGCACGACCATGATCTGTCGCGGCTTGGCGATCGCGCCGATCTCCTTGGCCACGTGCTTGCGCAGCTCCTCGACGATGTCTGGACCCGCCGTCGCCGGCCTCCTCGCGCAGGATCACGAACGCGCAGACGGCCTGGCCGGTGGTCTCGTCGGCCGCGCCGACGACCGCGGCCTCGGCCACCTTCGGGTGCGAGACCAGCGCCGACTCGATCTCGGTGGTGGAGAGCCGGTGGCCGGAGACGTTCATGACGTCGTCGACCCGGCCGAGCAGCCAGATGTCGCCGTCCTCGTCCTTCTTGGCCCCGTCGCCGGCGAAGTAGTAGCCCTGGCTCTTGAAGCGCGACCAGTAGGTGTCCTTGTAACCGCTCGTCGTCGCCCCACAGCGTGCGCAGCATCGCCGGCCACGGCTCGGTGAGCACCAGGTAGCCCCCGGACCCGTTGGGGACCGGCTCGCCCTCGTCGTTGACCACCTCGGCGCCGACGCCCGGGATCGGGGTCATCGCCGAGCCGGGCTTGCCGTGCGTCACCCCGGGCAGCGGGCTGATCATGATCATCCCGGTCTCGGTCTGCCACCAGGTGTCGACGACCGGGACGTTGCCGCCGCCGATGTGCTCGCGGTACCAGATGTAGGCCTCGGGGTTGATCGGCTCACCGACCGAGCCGAGCAGCCGCAGCGCTCGACAGGTCGAACTTCTCGGGGATCTCGTCGCCCCACTTCATGAACGTCCGGATCGCCGTCGGCGCGGTGTAGAAGATCGTCACGCCGTACTTCTCGATGATCTCCCACCAGCGGCCCTTGTGCGGGCGTGTCCGGGGTGCCCTCGTACATCACCGAGGTGGCGCCGTTGGCGAGCGGGCCGTAGACGATGTAGCTGTGCCCGGTGACCCAGCCGATGTCGGCGCTGCACCAGTAGACGTCGGTCGTCGGGCTTGAGGTCGAAGATCGCCCAGTGCGTGTACGCCGTGCCGACCAGGTAGCCGCCCGTGGTGTGCAGGATGCCCTTGGGCTTGCCGGTGGTGCCCGAGGTGTACATCACGTAGAGCGGGTGCTCGCTGTCGAAGGACTCCGGCTGGTGCTCGGTCGAGGCGCCGTCGACGACGTCGTGCCACCACACGTCACGGGAGTCGTCCCAGTCGACGTCCTGCCCGGTGCGGCGTACGACGAGCGACCTTGCGGACCACGTCGCCGGACTTGGTGACCGCCTCGTCGACGGCCGGCTTCAGTGCCGAGGGGGCGCCGCGCCGGTAGCCGCCGTCGGCGGTGACCACGACGTGCGCCTCGCAGTCGGTGATCCGGCTGGCGAGGGCGTCGGCCGAGAAGCCGCCGAAGACCACGGTGTGCGGGGCGCCGATCCGGGCGCAGGCCAGCATCGCGACGACGGTCTCGGGGATCATCGGCATGTAGATCGCGACCCGGTCGCCCTTGCCGACGCCGAGCTCGGTCAGGGCGTTGGCCGCCCTGCAGACCTCGTCCTTCAGGTCGGCGTAGGTGATGCTGCGGGTGTCGTCCTCGGGCTCGCCCACCCAGTGCAGCGCGACCTTGTCGCCCTTGCCGGCCGCGACGTGCCGGTCGACGCAGTTGACCGAGGCGTTGAGGCTGCCGCCGACGAACCACTTGGCGAACGGCGGGTCGTCCCAGTCGAGCACGCGGTCCCACTTCTGGTCCCAGTCGAGGCGCTCGGCCTGCTCGGCCCAGAACCCGAGCCGGTCGTCGTCCGCCCGGGTCGTACCAGTCCTCGGTCGCGTTGGCGTCGGCGGCGAGGTCATCCGGCGGCGCGAACCGGCGCTCCTCGTGCAGCAGGTTGGACAGGGTCTCGTCGCTCACGAAAACACTCCTCGGCGTCGTCAGTCTGGTCTGGCCGGTTGGTTCGCAACCTACCCGTCGACCGGTGCCCGCACGACCCTCTCGTGGGGGCGGGCGGAGGGTGCCGCGCGGGCACCGGTGGCGGGTGCTCCTCGGGTCAGTGCGTCGTCACGACACCCTCCGCGCCGGCGCCGGTCAGCGACCGGACCTCGAGCTCGGTGTAGGCCGCCGCGGCCTCGGGCTCGTTGGACGTGACCGTGCCGAGCCAGCCGAAGAGGAAGCCGGCCGGGATCGAGATGATGCCGGGGTTGCTCAGCGGGAACCACGACCAGTCCTGGTTCAGCGAACAGCGCCGTCTCCGAGCCGGACACCACCGGCGAGAAGGCCACCAGCACCACGCACGTGACCAGACCGCCGTAGATGGCCCAGGTCGCGCCGCGGGTGTTGAACTTCCGCCAGAACAGGTTGTAGATGATCGACGGGAGGTTGGCCGATGCCGCCACCGCGAACGCCAGCGCGACCAGGAACGCGATGTTGAGCTTCTGAGCCGGGATCGCCAACGCGATGGCGATGCCGCCGATCACGAACGCCGCGATCTTCGCGACCCGCACCTCGTCCCGCTCCGACGCCGTCCCCTTCTTGAAGACGTTGGCGTACAGGTCGTGCGCCACCGACGACGCCGAGGTGAGCGTCAGGCCGGCGACCACCGCGAGGATGGTGGCGAACGCCACCGCGGAGATCAGCGCCAGCAGTACGGCGCCACCGGTCGAGCCGGCACCGCCTCCGACTGCCTCGGCGAGCAGCGGCGAGGCCAGGTTGCCGCCACTGGTGGCGACGGCGCTCTCCGGGCCGGTGTCGAGCAGCGCGGCCGCACCGAAGCCCAGCGCCAGCGTCATCAGGTAGAAGGCGCCGATGAGGCCGATCGCCCACATCACCGAGGTTCTCGCGTCCCGGGCGGTCGGCACCGTGTAGAAGCGGATCAGGATGTGTGGCAGTCCCGCCGTGCCGAGCACGAGAGCCAGCGAGAGGCTGATGAAGTCGATCTTGCTGGTCAGGTCGACGCCGTACTTCAGGCCGGGGTTCAAGAACGCCTCGCCCTTGCCGGTGTTGTCGGCAGCCGCACCGAGGAGCTCGGAGAGGTTGAAGTTGAACTGGGCCAGCACGAGCACGGTGATCAAGATGGTGCCGGCCATCAGCAGGACCGCCTTGACGATCTGCACCCAGGTCGTGCCCTTCATGCCGCCGACGGTGACGTAGAAGATCATCAGCAGGCCGACGCCCACGATGGTCAGAGTCTTCAGGGTCTCGCTGTCGACGCCGAGCAGCAGCGCCACCAGGGCGCCCGCGCCGACCATCTGCGCGAGCAGGTAGAAGATCGAGACGACGACGGTCGACGTCGCCGCCGCGGTCCGCACCGGCCGCTGCTTCATCCGGTAGGCGAGCTGGTCGGCCATCGTGTAGCGGCCGCAGTTGCGGAGCAGCTCCGCGACGAGCAGCAGCGCGACCAGCCAGGCGACCAGGAAGCCGATCGAGTACAGGAAGCCGTCGTACCCGCTCAGCGCGATCGCGCCGGAGATGCCGAGGAACGACGCCGCGGACATGTAGTCCCCGAGATGGCGAGGCCGTTCTGTACGCCGCTGAACGAGCGGCCGCCGGCGTAGTAGTCGGTCGCGCCGTGGGTCTGCCGGCTCGCCCAGAAGGTGATGCCGACCGTGAGCGAGCACGACCAGGAGGAACAGGACTGCGGTGAGGGTCTTCGGCTGCTCATCGTCCGACCTCCTGGTTGTAGCGCAGCTCGAGACGGCGGGCCAGCGGGTCGAGTGCCTTGCGCTGCGTGCCGCGCAGTAGAGCCAGGCGATGAGGAACGTCGACACGAACTGGAGCAGTCCGAAGACCAGCGCGACGTTGATGTTGCCGACGAGCGGGTGCTCATGAAGTCCGAGGCGAAGATCGACATGATGACGTACAGCAGGTACCAGACCAGGAACGCCACGGTCCACGGGATGGCGAAGGCGCGGTAGCGCGTTCTCAGCTCTTTGAAGTCCTCGGTGCCGGACAGCTCTTCATAGATCGCGTGTCCGGAACTCTGGTGCGGTTGCTGGTGGTTGGTGTCACTCACGGGCCTCACCTCGAGGGGTATCGGGCCGGTGACGCCCACCGGCCGGTCCAGCTGTGATCGCTGTCACCGTAGAAAGGTGGCTTCTTCCCGAGTACCCCGTGCGTCAGAAGGTTCGCCGAGCGGCGACCGAGTTTGCGACGACCGGCATGCCCCGCACGATGAACGGTCCATCCCGTGGTCGATCCGCAGCCCGGTGGTCGAGCCGCATTCCGGTGGTCGAGCCCGTCGAGACCAGGCCACCTCGGCCCGCTCCGCGCACCGAGCCCGTCGCTGCGGCGGCGCGTCGGCCGAACCACCGGTGGTCGAGCCCGTCGAGACCAGGTCGGGCCGCCCCGGCCCGTCCGCGCACCGTGCCCGTCGCTGCGGCGGCGCGTCGGCCGGTCGCACTCTGCGTGGTGAGCCTGGGCGGCGGCCGCCGCGGCCAAGCCGCTTGACGCTCCCGGGCCCGGCGCTCGGCCGACCCGCGTCGGCCCCGCGGTGGTCGAGCCCAACCCGGTAGTCGAGCCGCAACCCGGTGGTCGAAGCAGCAACCCGGTGGTCGAGCCCGTCGAGACCATCGGGCCGCCCCAGGCCGTCCGCGCACCGTGCCCGTCGCTGCGGCGGCGCGTCGGCCGTCCCACCGGTGGTCGAGCCCGTCGAGACCTGGCTACAACGGCCAGGGGCCACGGTCGAGCTCGACGGCCTCGGGGGTGTGCAGGCGGACCATGGTGCGGTTCACGTGCCGAGGGATCCGGTGCTGGGTGGCGAGCGAGACCAAGGTCATCGTGAGGAAGGCGAGCGGCACGGTGACCGCCGCGGGCTGCGTGAGGATCGCGCCCGCCCAGCCGGTGGGCGTGGCGTCGAGCAGGGTCGCGACCACGGCGCCGCCGGACAGCAGGCCGCCGACCAGCAGGCCGGCGATCGCGCCGGCGTCGGTCAGCCGCCGCCACCAGATGCCGAGCACGAGCAGCGGGCAGAAGGTGGACGCCGCGACCGCGAAGGCCAGGCCGACCGCGCGGGCGACGCCGACGCCCTCGGCCGCGACCGCCAGGAGCGAGGGGTACGGCGACCGCGACGACGGCGGCGGCCTGGAACGCGCGCACCCCGCGGAAGCGACGGCCCATCACGTCCTGGCTGATCACGCCGGCGACCGCGATGGTCAGCCCGGAGGACGTGGACAGGAACGCCGCGAACGCGCCGGCCGCGGTCAGGGCGGAGAGCAGCTCGCCGCCGAGCCCGCCGACCATCCGCGCCGGGAGCTCCAGCACGACCGTGTCGGTGGCCCCGGTGGCGATGAGGTCGGGTGCGTAGAGCCGGCCGAGCGCGCCGTACACGGGCGGCAGGAGGTAGAAGAGGCCGAGCAGGCGCGAGCACGACCAGCGTCGTGCGGCGGGCGGTGCGGCCGTCGGGGTTGGTGTAGAAGCGCACCACGACGTGCGGCAGCCCCATGGTGCCGAGGAACGTGGCGATGATGATCGAGTACGTCGTGTAGAGCGGGTGCTCGCTCGCCGAGGTCAGCGGCGACGACCACAGGTCGCCCGGCACGCCGCCGGACACCACCGAGGGATCGGCCGGCGACGTGGCGCCGTCGCCGACCCACACCGACAGCAGGAACATCGCGGGGACGAGCAGCGCGGTGAGCTTGAGCCAGTACTGGAAGGCCTGCACGAAGGTGATGCTGCGCATCCCGCCGAAGAACACGTTGACCAGCACGACCGCCGCCGACGACCGCGCCGCCGACCCACGGCTCGGTGCCGGCGACCGTGCCGAGCGAGAGGCCGGCGCCCTGGAACTGCGGCATCAGGTAGAGCCAGCCGATCGCCGACCACGAGCAGCGACGAGAGCCGGCGCACCGACCGCGGACTCCAGCCGGGCCTCGGCGAAGTCGGGCAGCGTGTAGGCGCCGGACCGGCGCAGCGGGGCGGCGACCAGCACCAGCAGGACGAGGTAGCCGGCGGTCCAGCCGACCGGGTACCAGAGCATGTCGGTGCCGAAGGCGAGCGACGAGCCCGGCGACGCCGAGGAACGACGCGGCGGAGAGGTACTCGCCGCCGATCGCCGACGCGTTCAGCGCCGGCCGCACCGAGCGGGACGCCACGAAGAAGTCGCTCGTGGTGCGCGAGAACCGCCAGCCGTAGGCGCCGATGCCGAGCGTCGCGAGGGCGACGAAGGTCACCGCCACCAGGCCGTACGTCGAGTTCACGTCAGGACCGTTCGACCACGTCGGTGAAGTCCTGCTCGTTGCGCTCGGCCGCACGTACGTAGAGCCAGCCGAGCAGGAACAGGAACGGGTAGACCGCGAAGGCCAGCAGCACCCACGACAGCGGCATGCCGAGCACCTGGCGTCTGCATGAGGTCGGGGAAGACCCGGAACAGCCAGCGGCAGGCCGCCGACGAACACCACCACCGCGCCGATGACGAGGGCCGCGAGCCGCAGCTGGGCGCGCAGCAGCGAGGTCATGTAGATCTCGCCGAGCTGGGTCTGCGCGTCGATCTCGGACGTGCCCGCGACGCGGCGGCGCACCGCACCGGTGCGCGGGCTGGTGACCCGCACCCGCCGCGGCGGCTCCTGGCTCCCCGTGGGGCTCATGTCCTCGCCGCGCCGCCGGGGCGGGCTCTGCGCACCAGCAGGTCGCGCAGCTCGCGGGTGTGCCGGCGGCTGACCGCGAGCTCCTCGTCGCCGACGATGACGGTGCAGCGTCCCGAGTCCATGCGCACCTCGGCCACGTGCGGGAGCGCCACGAGCAGCGAGCGGTGGATCCGCACGAAGCCGGCTTCGCGCCACTGCTCCTCGAGCGTCGTCAGCGGGCTGCGGATCAGGTGGCTGCCGCTGGGCCGTGTGCAGCCGCGCGTAGTCGCCGTGCGCCTCGACGTACTGCACCTCGGACCGGGGGATGAACCTGGTGACCCCGCCGAGCTCGACCGGGATCTGGTCCTCGGCGACGTGCGACGTCGCCGCCGTGGAACTCGCACGACCCGGCGTACCGCCTCGGCCAGCCGGTCCTCGCGCACCGGCTTGAGCACGTAGTCGACCGCGTTGAGCTCGAAGGCGTCGACGGCGTGGTCGTCGTGCGCGGTGATGAAGACGACCGGCGGCGGGGACTTGAACCGGGAGAGCACCCGGGCCAGCTCGAGCCCGGTGAGCCCGGGCATCCGGATGTCGGTGAAGACCGCGTCGACGCCGCCCTCCTGCAGCACCCGGAGCGCCTCGGCCGCGTTGTCGGTGGTGGTGACCCCGCCGACCCGGCTGTCGCGGTCGCAGCAGCCAGGCCAGCTCGTCGAGCGCGGGGCGCTCGTCGTCGACGACGAGCACGCGCAGGCTCTCGCCGGACGGGCTCGACGAGACCCTGCTGCTCATCAGGGGACCCTGTTCATGAGTGGACTCCGGGGGCGTACTTCGGCACCCGAACGATAACCCTGGTGCCGGCCCCCGGGGCGGTCTCCACGACGAGCCCGTAGTCGTCGCCGAACGTCGAGCGGAGCCGGGCGTCGACGTTGCCGAGTCCGACCGAGTCCATCGCCTCGTCGCCGGCCAGCGCCCGGCGTACCCGCTCCGGGTCCTCGCCCACCCCGTCGTCCTCCACCGAGATCACCGCCTCGCGGTCGAAGTCCTCGGCGGTGATCTCGATGCGGCCCGGACCGTCCTTCTGCTCGAGGCCGTGCCGCACGGCGTTCTCGACGAGCGGCTGCAGGGACAGGAACGGTACGACGACCGGCAGCACCTCGGGCGCGACCCGGAGCGTCACGTGGAGGCGGTCCCCGAAACGCGCCTTCTCCAGGACGAGGTACCGCTCGATCGAGTTGAGCTCCTCGGCCAGCGTGGTGAACTCGCCGTGCCGACGGAACGAGTAGCGGGTGAAGTCCGCGAACTCCAGCAACAGGTCGCGGGCCCGCTCGGGATCCGTGCGCACGAACGACGCGATCGCGGTGAGCGAGTTGTAGACGAAGTGCGGGCTGATCTGTGCCCGCAGGGCACGCACCTCGGCCTCCATCAGCCGGGTGCGGGACGCGTCGAGCTCGGCCAGCTCGAGCTGCCCCGAGACCCAGTCGGCGACCTCCTCGGCCGCGCGGACCAGGCCGGCCGACGCCGACGGGGCGAAGACCTGGAACGTGCCGATCACGCGTTCGTCGACGGTGAGCGGGGCGACGATCACGAAGCGCAGCGGGCAGGACAGGTCGTCGCAGGGGATGCCGCTCTGGCCGAGCACGGCGGTCGCCCCGTCCGTCGACCACGGGACGGGCGAGGCCGGCGCACTGCTCGGCATGGTGGTGCTGGCCGCCGTCCCAGGCGAGCAGGCGCGTCGGTGTCGGTGAGCGCCACGGCCGGCGAGGCGAGCAGGCTGCGCAGGTGCCGGATCGACCGTTGCGCGGAGGCCTCGTTGAGCCCGCCGCGCAGGGCGGGGGTCGCGAGCGCGGCGGTGTGCAGGGTGCGGAACGTGGCCCGGTCGGCCTCGGTGCCGAGGTGGCGGCGACGCAGCCAGCCGAACCAGGTGCTCACGCCCGCCGTCTCACTGGAAGTCGATCAGCAGCGCGTCGGCGTCGTCGTCATCGGTCGGCGGTCCGGCGGGCCGGTCGTCGTCGTCGTCGGGGTCGGCCTGCGCGCGCACCACGGCCTTGAAGCAGTGCGTGACGTAGGGCAGCAGCATCCCGTCGTGGCCGCGGCCGTACTCGTCGTACAGCGCGTCGACCTGTGCCATCACCGCATCGCGCTCGGCCGCCTCCATGACCGCGATGTTGGACCGCGACAGCACCAGGTCGCGCAGCCGGTCGCGGTCGAGGGGCTGCCAGAACCGGAACTGCGCGCTCTCCACGAAGCCGAACAGGTGCGAGGACAGCAGGTCCTGGGTCGGGTCGGTGTTCTGCTCCTGCGTCGCCGATCAGCCGGCCGAGCCGCTTCACCCAGGGGATCCGCTCGTCGCGGAGGTTCCACACCAGCGCGATCCGCCCGTGGGGCTTGAGGACGCGGGCGATCTCGGGGAGGGCGCGGCCGAGGTCGAACCAGTGGTAGGCCTGCGCGCAGACGACCACGTCCGCCCAGCGGCTGCGGACCGGGATCTGCTCGGCGCGTCCGATCGCGGGTACGGCGCCGGGGCACGAGCGCGACAGGTGCTGGAGCATCGGCTCGAGCGGGTCGGTGGCGACGACGCGGTGGCCAGCGCCGATCAGTCCGGAGGTGAGCTTGCCCGTGCCGGCGCCGAGCTCGACGACGCGGGCCGGGTCGGTGCCGGTGAGCCAGGTGGTGGCGTCCTCCGGGTACGACGGCCGGGCCCGCTCGTAGGCGTCCGCCACGCCCGCGAACGACAGGGCGTGCGTGGAGTGGTCGGCGGGCTGGCTCATTGCCCGGAGAGTACAGCGGTATCCGTACCGAACTGGTGAGGGCGCGTGACATGAAACTGGTTGCCGAGCGGTCCGCTGGTCGAGCCCCCATCGGTTGGTCGAGACGCCAACCGGTGGTCGAGCCCGTCGAGACCTGGGGTGTGTCGGTCAGGCCGGCCGGCCGCCGACCCGGTCGCTGCGGCGGCGCGTCGGCCGGGGACTCCCTGCCCGGATGCGAACGGCTGCGGCCGCCGCGGCCAAGCCGCTTGACGCTCCCTCGGTCGGCGATCGTCCGACCAGTCCGCCACCGGTGGTCAAGCGCCGTCGCGACCGGCACGGTTGCCGGCGAAGCCAGCCACCGGTGGTCGAGCCCGTCGAGACCGGTCGGTCGAGACCAGGTTGAGCTCGCCGTGAGATGGCGAGTAATGTTGATTACATGATTACAACCGAGCAGCAGGATCGGGTTCGGGGCTGGTTCACGGGTCGGCTTCCGGAGGAGTGGAAGGTCGAGGCGCCGGAGGTGACGGTGGACCGGGACGAGATCACGGTGATCCTCACCATCGACGACGTGGACGTGGCCGACGAGCGCGTCGGAGGCCGAGCGCGACGAGGCACGCGCCGGTCGAGTCAGGGCGTTTCGCGAGGACACCCGCGAGCGCCGGATCGCGGTGGCCCGGGAGGCGGAGCGTCGCTACGAGCGCAAGGTCTCGTGGGGGGTGAAGGTCGGCGACTACGGCGAGATGTTCACCCACCTCGCCGCGCCCGTCATGACCAGGCTCCGGCAGCCGCAGCGGCAGGTGCTCGACACGCTGGTCGACGCCGGCGTGGCCCGGTCGAGGTCGGAGGCGTTGGCCTGGTGCGTCCGCCTGGTCGGACAGCACGAGGAGGACTGGCTGGCCGAGCTGCGCGAGGCGATGACCCACGTGGCCGAGGTGCGCACGAAGGGCCCCGCTGCCTGACCCTTGTCGGCGGTACCAGCACGCTCGATACTCCGTGGATGAGCAGCGATCCCACGGTCAGCAACGCAGACGCCTACAGAGTGGTGTTCGAGAACGACCGGGTCCGGGTGCTGGAGTACCGCGACGAACCAGGTCATCGCACGACGCCGCATGCACACCCGGACTCCGTCCTCTGCACCCTGTCCTCGTTCCGACGACGGCTACACGTGGGAGACGCCCACCGTGACGTCGAGCTGGCGGCGGGCTTCGTCGGCTGGGTCCCCGCCCAGGAGCACGCGGGCGAGAACATCGGTGAGACCGCGACCCACGCGATCTTCGTGGAGCTCAAGGAAGGTGGATCCACGGGACCGTCGGGCGCCGTCGGGCCCGACGCGTGAACGGGTGCCGGTGAGACGTCGCTACGCTTCGCGGCTGTGACGGACTCCGACCCCCTGGCCAGGCTCGCCGCTCTCGAGGGGGTCGCGTCGACGATGGCCGCGACGCGCGACGGCATCGATGCGTTGCTGCGCGACCGCGGCCTGCGCCGTACGACGCCCGACCTGACCGCCGAGTCACTGCTGCGCGGTGCCCACGCCAGCGCCGTGCTCGAAGGGTCCGATGCGCCGCTCGACGCCGTCCGCGCCGACGGGGGCGACGACACTTCGAGGGCCGCGCTGCGGGTCAGCACCGAGCTGCTCGGCCTGGTGCCGGTGCTTGCGAAGACTCCGCTGCAGGCCGTCGCCCGGATCCACACGCTCGCCGCGAAGGGCGTCGTCGGCGACATCGACCTCGGCCGTCCCCGTGACGCCGTCGCCGCCGCCCGCCTTCAAGACCTCGGCGGCACCCTGTCCCATCCCACGACCGCGCCCGCACTCGTCGTGGCCGCGGTGGCGCATGCGGAGATCGCCACGGTGGCACCGTTCGTGTCGCACAACGGGATCGTGGCCCGGGCGGTCGAGCGTCTGGTGCTGGTGGCCCGCGGAGTGGACCCCACCTCGCTGACCGTGCCGGAGGCGGGGCACCTGCGGCTGCGCCGGGAGTACGAGTCGAACCTGCGCGGCTACGACGAGGGCGGCGCCGCGGGCGTGCACGCGATGGTTGCTCTATGCAGCCGAGGCGTACGCCGCGGGTGCCGAGGCGAGCCCGCTGTCCTGACCGGCCGGAGCACATGCGAGCGGCACCCGTCGGGAGATCCCAGAGTGCCGCCGCTGACACATGAGACCGATGGCTACCAAGCGTGCACCGGATAGTTGTCGCCCCGGGTGAACCCAGAGATCGACGCCCAATAGGAAGGGTAGGTCGCCGCGTGGGTACCTGGCTCATGTGCGGGTCTTGAGTTGTGTGTCTCCTTTGTACGCCGCGCCTCCGGCACGGGACAAGGGCCCTCGGCGATGGTCTAGGTGGAGCCAGGAGGGATTGCGGCCAACTGGTCTAAGGCCGCTCACGACACTCCACGCGCGACACGCCGACGGGCCGCGAGGTACACCGCCCCACCGACCGCGGCCGCCGTACCGACCGCGAGCGCAGCCAGTGTCGGCTTGCTCTGCGGCAGCCGCATCCGCGCGCGCAGCGCCACCGGACGCGTGAACACCAGCACCGGCCAGCCCCGCTGGGTCGCCTGCCTGCGCAGCTCCTTGTCAGGGTTCACCGCGTGGGGGTGGCCGACGACCTCGAGCATGTGCAGGTCGGTGATCGAGTCGCTGTAGGCGTAGCTGCGGGAGAGGTCGTAGCCCTTCTCCTCGGCCAGCTCCGCGATGGCGGTCGCCTTGTTCTCGGCGTAGGCGTAGAAGTCGATCGTCGCCGGTGTAGCGACCGTCGACGATCTCCATGCGGGTGGCGATGACGGCGTCGGCGCCGAGCATCTCGCCGATCGGCTCGACCACCTCGGCGCCGGATGCGGACACGATCACGACGTCGCGGCCGGCGAGCTGGTGTTCCTCGATCAGGGACACCGCCTCGTCGTACACGAGCGGGTCGACGATGTTGTGCAGGGTCTCCGCCACGATGTCGCGGACCGTCTGCACCTCCCAGCCGGCGCACAGGTCGGAGAGGAAGCCGCGCATCTTCTCCATCTGGTCGTGGTCGGCGCCACCGACCAGGTAGACGAACTGGGCGTAGGCGCTGCGCAGCACCGCCCGTCGCGAGATCAGCCCGCCGGCCTGGAAGGACTTGCTGAACGCGAGCGTGCTCGACTTCGCGATGATCGTCTTGTCGAGATCGAAGAACGCGGCCGGCCGACCGGTGGCCCGAGGAGCCATCGTCCGCCTCCGTCTCCTGGGCCGTCGCCCGCTTCTCGGACCGATATCCGTTCGTAGCATAGTGACGACGACAGCGAGTAAAGACCGCGCTACCATCGTGATGCACCCGGGGGTCACCCCGAGACGGCTAGTGTCCAGGATCCCAGCGGCATCCCCCCAGTCGCTGGTCGAGGGTCGGGCTCTCCCCCCGAGCCCGGACCCATGCGGCCCCCGGTCATTCCCCCCGATCGGGGGCCGCGCCGTTCCCGGCCGGGTTTCCTCCACAGCAGGCATGTCCGTCGCCGCGTCCCCAGGTCGGCTTCGGAACGAGACCCCCGGCCGGCGCTTACCGGCAGCCTCGGGCGCATGACCACCGCCCTCTCCCCGCCCGCCTCCCCGCAACGGTCCCGCTCCGGTGCACCCGCCGCCCTGCCGGTGCTGCTCGTCACCCGCGACGACGGGCTGCTCGACGACGTGCTCCGTCTGGCCGCCGCTGCGGGCGTGACCCTCGACGTCGCGCACGACGCCGGCACCGCGCTCCGCTCGTGGTCCGCGGCCGCACTCGTGCTCGTCGGGTCCGACCTCGTCGAGGACCTCGCGGAGCGCCGACCCGCCCGCCACGACGACGTGCACGTCGTCGGCATCGGCACCGTGCCCGACCATGCCTTCCGTGCGGCGCTCGGTGTCGGCGCCCGCGACGTGGTGGAGCTGCCGGCCGGCGAGTCCTGGCTCGTCGAGCTCCTCGGTGACGTGGTTGATGGTGGCGCTGCACAAGGTGGCGTGCTCGGTGTGATGCCCGGCTCCGGCGGGGCGGGGGCCAGCACGTTCGCCGCGGCGGCGGCACAGGTGGCCGCGCGTTCCGCGCCCGCGGTGCTGCTCGACCTCGACCCGTGGGGGCCGGGGCTCGGCCGGACACTGGGGTTCGACGAGGTCGAGGGCATCCGCTGGGACGCCCTGACCGCGGCGAGTGGCCGACTCGGCTCGCGTTCCCTCCGCGCGGCACTGCCGACCCGTGATCGCCTGTCCCTCCTGACGTACGGCGCCGGACCGCCGCCGGTCGTCGACGAAGGATCGGTCCGCGAGGTGGTGGCGGCGGCGCAGCGGGCCGGCGACCTGGTCCTGCTCGACCTGCCGCGCACCGCCGCCGACCCAGCGGCGGGCGCCGATCCGGCCGCGGCCGCACTGGGCCGGTGCGAGCGCCTGCTGCTGGTCGTGCTGGGGTCGGTCTCGGGAGTCGCGTCCGCGGCCCGGGTCGCGACCCGGTTGACATCCGAGCGCGTCGAGATCGGTGTCGTCGTGCGCGCCGTCACCGGCGCCGTGGCACCGGAGGCCGTGGCGGACGCGCTGGGCCTCCCGTTGGTCGCCGACTATCCGAGCCGGCGCCGGGTCGTCGAGCAGGTGGACCTCGGCCTCGGCCCGGTGCGGTCCGCGCGCTCGCCCCTTGCCCGGGCCGCCCGCGACGCCCTCGCCTGGGCCGTACAGGGCGGCTCGTGAGAGCCGCCGACGCGAGGTTCGGCCCCGGCAACGACGTGGTCGAGGCCGTCCGCGAGCAGCTCGCCCGCCAGGGTGCCGAGGTCACCCCGGCCCGGGTCGCCGCCGCGCTGCGCGACCAGGGCAGGCCGGTCGGCGACGCCGCCGTCCTCGCCGTGCACGACCGGCTCACCGCTGACGTCCTGGGCGCGGGTCCGCTCGAGCCGCTGCTGCGCACTTCCGGCGTCACCGACGTTCTGGTCAACGGACCCGACGCGGTGTACCTCGACCGCGGCGAGGGGCTCGAGCTCACACCGGTCCGGTTCTCCGACGACGATGCCGTCCGGCGGCTCGCCCAGCGCCTGGCCGCCGCGGGCGGTCGACGTCTCGACGACGCGACGCCCGTACGTCGACCTCCGGCTGCCCGACGGCACCCGGTTCCACGCCGTGCTGGCACCCCTGGCGCGGCCCGGCACCGTCATCTCGCTCCGGGTCCCGCGCCGCCGGGTGTTCACGCTCGACGAGCTGGTGACCGCCGGGTCCCTCGACCCGCCCGGGTCCCGCCTGCTGCGTCGGGTCGTGGCCGCCCGGCTCGTCGTTCCTGGTCAGCGGCGGCACCGGCACGGGCAAGACGACGCTGCTCTCCGCGCTGCTCAGCCTCGTCGACCCGGGCGACCGGATGGTGCTCGTCGAGGACGCCAGCGAGCTGCGGCCCGACCACCCGCACGTCGTCGGCCTGGAGAGCCGCCCCGCCAACGTCGAGGGCGCCGGCGAGGTGCCGATGCGGGTCCTGGTCCGACAGGCGCTGCGGATGCGGCCGGACCGACTGGTGGTCGGTGAGGTGCGAGGCGCCGAGGTGGCCGATCTGCTCGCCGCGCTGAACACCGGGCACGAGGGCGGGTGCGGCACCATCCACGCCAACTCCGCCGCCGACGTGCCAGCTCGGGTGGAGGCGCTGGCGATGGCCGCGGGACTCCCGCAGGCCGCAGTGCACTGCCAGCTCGCGTCCGCGGTCGACGTGGTCGTCCACCTGGCCCGCGACCGCTCCGGACGACGGCGGCTCGCCGAGGTGGCCGTCCTCGACCGTGCGCCGGACGGCCTCGTGCGGGCGGTCGCCGCGGCGCTCGTCCCCGGCGACGGGGTCACCCGTGAGGGTCCCGGGGCGGCGCGTCTCGGCGCGCTCCTCGAGGGCGGGGCGAGCCCATGACACTCGTCTCGGCGGCCGCTGCGTCACCGGGTGCGCTCGGGCTGCTCGCTGCGCTGCTCGCCGCCGGGTCGGTTCTCGCCGTCACCCCTCCGAGGCCGATGCTGCCGGCTGCCGCTGCCACCTGGTCGGCGTCGGGCGGCGGGCCGGCGACGCGCTGGGTGGTCCTGGGTGTCTGCACGGTGGCGGCGGTGGTGGTCCTGTTCGACGGGGCCACGCTGGTGCTGGCGCTCGTGGCGACCGGTTGCGCGTCGGCGACCGCTCAGGCGTGGCGGCGACACCTCGGCCTCAAGGTCCGCGACGAGCGTCGGGCTCGAGTGGTCGAGGTGGGCGAGGCGATGGTCGGCGAGCTGCGGGCCGGCCAGCCTCCACAGGTCGCCCTCGCCCGTGCGGGGGAGGTCTGGCCGGACCTCGTGCCCGTGGTGGCCGCGGCCAGGCTCGGCGCCGACGTCCCCGAGGCCCTGCGCGACCGCGCCACGCTCCCTGGGGCCGAAGGGCTCGCCGACCTCGCCGCCGCCTGGCAGGTGTCCGAGCGTTCGGGCGCCGCGCTCACCACGTCCCTGGGCCAGGTCGTGGCCTCTGCACGGGCTCGCCAGCTCGCCGGGCACCTGGTCCGCGGCGAGCTCTCGTCGGCGCGGGCCACCGCCCGGCTGGTCGCCCTGCTGCCGGTCGGCACCTTGGCCATGTCGGCGGGGATCGGCGGTGATCCGTGGGCGTTCCTCTTCGGGCACCCCGTCGGGCTGGGCTGCCTCGCTGCCGGCACGGGACTCGTGTTCGCCGGCCTGGCGTGGATCGACCGGATGGCCGCGGCCGTGGACCGGACATGACCGGCATCGCGCTCGCGGCCATCGCGGCCGGGTGCGCCTCGGCGGCCGTGATTCTGTCGACCCCGCCCGGGGCCGCGCTCCCCGCGCGGCCCCGGGACGCCCCCGGCCGCTCGCCCGGGCGGGAGCGACAGCTGCCCGTGCTGGCTGGGGCAGGCGCGACCCTCGCGGTCGCGCTGTTCATCGGTGGTCCGTTCGGCCTCGGCGTCGGTGCGCTCTGCGGGGTGGGCACCTGGCTCGCGGTGCTCCGGATGGAGCCGCCTGCCGCCCGGCGCCGGCGGGAGGCGCTGGTCGCCGGTCTGCCGCACGGCGTGGACCTGCTCGCGGCCTGCCTCGCCGCCGGGCAGTCTCCCGGGACGGCCATCGACGAGGTCGCGGCCGTCGTGACGGGTCCGTTGCGCGACGAGCTGGAAGCGGTCTCCGCCCGGCTCCGCCTCGGCGTGGACCCGGTCACGGTCTGGCGTGAGCTGGCCCGTCATCCTCAGCTCGGCACCTGGGGACGTTGCATGCTGCGGGCCGCCGACAGCGGTGCCTCGGTCGCGGAGGCGATGGCCCGGCTGGCCGACGACCTGCGGCTGAATGCTCGCGCCGCGGTCGAGGCCCGAGCCCGAGCAGTGGGGGTCCGCGCCGCGCTGCCGCTCGGTGTCTGCCTGCTGCCGGCCTTCGTGCTGCTCGGCGTGGTCCCGCTCGTCGCCGGGTCGCTGTCGGTGCTGTCGCTCCCGTGACCGCCCGTTCCCGTGCACAGCGCGGCCCGCCGGGCGCCCGGTCCCCAGTCGCCGCGACGACCGCCCCCCGACCCCCTCGCCGCGACGAGAGTCGGACACACACATCCACCGCCCGCCCGGCAACGGCCGGACGAGCCCCTCGAGGAGGAACACATGACCAGGTCACCCGTCGCACACATCCGCCGGATCCCGGCCGAGCGCCTGCGGGAGCGCGGCAACCAGCGCGGGGTCGCCACCGCGGAGTACGCCGTGGCCACCGCCGCCGGTTGCGGTCTCGCAGCCGTGCTCATCAAGCTGCTCACCAGCGACTGGGGGCAGAGCCTGCTGAAGACCCTGTTCGACCTGATCTTCAAGGTCATCGGCCTCGGATGAAGCACCCTCACGTGCACGCAGCGCGGGTGGGCCGGACCCGGCCCACCCGCGCCGCGGGGCCGCGCTCCCAGCGCGGCGCGGTCACCGCCGAGACGGTGATGGTCATGCCGGTCCTCGTGCTGCTCACCCTGGCGCTGGTCTGGCTGCTGACGCTCGCGGCGGCCCAGACCCGCGTGGTCGACGCGGCCCGCGAGGTCGCCCGCGCGGTGGCGCGTGACGAGCCGCGCGGCGCCGCCCTGGAGCTCGGCCGCAGGGTCGCGCCCCCCGGAGCCGACATCCGGGTGCGGTCGGGCGACGGGCACGTCGTGGTCGACGTCTCCGCGGCCGTCCGAGGCCCGGGCGGGCTCGTCCGCTTCGGGCCCGGCGTCACCGTCGAGGGACAGGCCGTGGCCGCGACGGAGGCGCGATGAGCCGAGCGCAGCGGAGGAACGAGCGTGGGTCGGCGACCACGATGACGATGCCGTTCCTCGGGATCCTCGTCCTCGTGACCGCGTTCATGGCGTTCCAGGGCGGCGTCGTGGTGGCCCAGCGCAAGGTGCAGTCGGCCGCGGACCTGGCCGCCCTTGCGGGCGCGGCCGCCGCCCAGAGGGGCGACGGCGCCTGCGCTGCCGCTGCGGAGGTGGCGGCACGCAACGCGGCTCGGCTGTCGACGTGCAGCGTGGAGGGGCCGGCCGGCCAAGAGGTGCTCGTGGCGGTGTCCCGCGCCGGCCCGCGGCTGTTCGGCCGTTCGGTGGTGGTGCACGCCTCGGCGCGGGGCGGCCCGGCGCCCTGACCCTCTGGTCGCGACGCCGCCGGTCAGGCCCGCGTGGTTCCGCTGCCGTCGGTGGTGGTCCCCGTGCCGGTCCCGGTGTCCTTGGCCGTGTCACCGGCCGCCGGCTGGGTCTGGGTCTCCGACGACGTGCGGGTGCTCGTCGCGGAGCCTGCTCCCGCCTCCGCGCTGGTCGTCGCCTGCCCGGTGCCGGGTTGCTCCCGCTTGAGCCGGTCGAGCTCCTTGCGGTCCTTCCGGCGTTGGCCGGCGCGACGGGTGCCGATGCGCAGCAGCGCCAGGCCGGCGACCAGGAGCAGGAGGGTCAGGGCACCGAGGAGGTAGATGGTCAGCGTGTTGACCGTGACGTCGAGGACGCCGCTGTCGAAGGTGACCTCCTGCGTCCCGGAGGAGAGGAAGCCGATCAGGAGGGCGACCGCCAGCAGCAGCAGGATCAGTCCGAGAACCAGCATCGTCTTCCCTTCGTCACGAGCACAGCCTGCGCTCACCGCACCCTAGGCCCTGCAGAGTTCCCGCCCGCGCCGTGGTTACGCCTGGGACAGCAGCAGGTCGAGGAGGTCGACGGCCCCGGCCTTGTCGAGCGGTGCGTTGTTGTTGCCGCACTTCGGGGACTGGACGCACGAGGGACACCCCTCGGGGCAGCGACAGCCCGCGATCGTCTCGCGGGTCGCGGCGAGCCACTCCCGGGCGGCGCGGAAGCCCCGCTCGGCGAACCCGGCACCGCCCGGGTGCCCGTCGTACACGAACACGGTCAGCCGCCCGGTGTCCGGGTGCAGTGCCGTCGAGACGCCGCCGATGTCCCAGCGGTCGCAGGTGGCGAACAGCGGCAGCAGGCCGATCGAGGCGTGCTCGGCTGCGTGCGCCGCGCCCGGCAGGTCGCGACCGGCGAGCCCGGCTCCGGCAAGCGCCCCGGCGGGCAGGGTCCACCACACCGCCTTGGTCTGGAGCACCCGCTCCGGCAGGTCGAGCGGCTCCTCGCCGAGCACCTCGCCGGTGCCGATCTGCTTGCGGAGGAACGACACCACCTGGTGCGACACGCGGACGTCACCGACGACGACGTCGGCCGGGCCCCAGGCCTGCCGCTCGGACTCGCCGATGATCTCGATGTCGGTGACGTCGCGGGCGGAGGTGGAGTAGTCGGGGTCGGCCGCCGCCAGGACCGCGACGTTGTCGTCGAGGTCGAGGTCGGTCACGAGGTAGGTCTCGCCCTGGTGCAGGTAGACCGCGCCGGCGTGCACGGTGCCGTGGGCGGAGCCGTGGTCGACGGTGCCGACCAGCCGCCCGGTCGACTCCTCCACCAGGCGCACCGGCGAACCGCCCGACGAGCGGATGTCGGCGAGGTCGCTGGCTCGCCGACGGTCGGTCCAGAACCAGCCGGCGGCCCGTCGGCGCAGCAGACCCGCGGCGGTGAGCGCGTCGACGCCCTCCCGTGCCCCGGGGCCGAACAGCGGCAGGTCCGCCTCGGTCAGCGGGATCTCCGCCGCGGCGGCGCACAGGTGCGGGCCGAGCACGTAGGGGTTGTCGGGGTCGAAGACGTTGGCCTCGACCGGCGCGCCGAGCAGCGCCTCCGGGTGGGTGACCAGGTAGGTGTCGAGCGGGTCGTCCGCGCGACCAGCACGCCGAGCGCGTCCTGTGCCGCCGCGTCCGGCGCGGCCCACCTGCTGCCACATCGCCGCCCGCGTGCCGGGGAACCCGGCGATGAGCACCGCGTCGAGCCCGGCGATGTCGATGCCGAGCTCGAGCGCGTTGGTGGCCGCGACCCCGAGCAGCCGCCCGCTGCGGAGCTGCTGCTCGAGCACCCGGCGGTCCTCGGGGAGGTAGCCGCCGCGGTAGGCCGCGACCCGCTCGCCGAGCCCGGGCTCCACCTCGTCGAGCAGGCGCCGCGCGGTGAGCGCCACGGTCTCCGCGCCCCGACGGGACCGGACGAAGGCCAGCGTGCGCACCCGGTCGACGACCAGGTCGGTCAGCAGGTCGGCGACCTCGGCGGTCGCGGAGCGGCGTACCGGCGCGCCGTGCTCGCCCGTCGCAGGACGTGAACGGCGGCTCCCACAGCGCCGAGCGTGACCTGCGCCCCGGGCGGAGCCGTCGTCGGTCACCGCCTCGACCGGCAGACCGGTGAGCCGGCCGGCGGACACCTCGGGCTCGGCGACGGTGGCCGAGGCCAGCACGAACGTGGGCGAGGCGCCGTACGCCGCGCAGACCCGCCGCAGCCGACGCAGGATCTGCGCGACGTGGGCGCCGAAGACGCCGCGGTAGTGGTGGCACTCGTCGACGACGACGTAGCGAGAGCGAGCCGAAGAACCGCGACCAGCGCGCGTGGCCGGGGAGCAGCGAGCGGTGCAGCATGTCGGGGTTGGTGAGGACGTACTCGCCGTGGTCGCGGGCGAACTCCCGCTGCTCGCGTGCCGGAGTCGCCGTCGTGGGTGGTGGCCGCCAGGCCGGGGACCCCCAGCGCCAGCAGCGACGAGAGCTGGTCCTGGGCGAGCGCCTTGGTCGGCGAGAGGTACAGCGCCGTCGCGCCGCGCCGGCCGAACCGGTCGCGGGACTCGAGGATCCGGGTGAGCGCCGGGCAGCAGGTAGCCCAGCGACTTGCCGGAGGCGGTGCCGGTGGACAGCACGACGTGGCGTCCGGCACGCGCGGCCTCGGCCGCCTCGACCTGGTGGGTCCAGGGCCGGGCGACCCCGCGCTCGGACCACGCCTCGCGGAGCGGGCCCGGGAGCCACTCCGGCCAGTCGGCCGTGGCGCCGGGCCGGGCCGGCAGCACCTCCAGGTGGGTGAGCCGCTCGTCGTCGGCGTGCCGGGTCGACAGGCTGCGCAGCAGGTGGCTGGGCCCGGTCTCGGCGTGCATCGACACCCCGGAAGTCTCGCAAACGGCACCGACCGGCGCGCTGCACGGACATCGATCCATCTGGCAGAGTGATCATCGGGCCGCTTGGGTGCATGATTGAATGCACGTCGGGGGGTCCGGGATCCGGACATGACCGTTTTGTACGGCGAGTTTCTAGGGAGTTGGGCGTGGACCTGTCACTTGAGACGCGCCACGAGGGTGGGCAGACCATCATCGAGGTGGGCGGCGAGATCGACGTCTACACCGCGCCCAAGCTGCGCGACAAGATCACCGAGCTCGTCGGCAACGGCGAGTACAACCTGGTGATCGACATGGAGAAGGTCGACTTCCTCGACTCGACCGGTCTCGGCGTGCTGGTCGGCGGCCTGAAGAAGGTGCGCGCCCACGACGGCTCGATGCGACTCATCTGCAACCAGGAGCGGTTGCTCAAGATCTTCCGGATCACCGGCCTCGCCAAGGTGTTCGTGATCCACGGCTCCCAGGCCGACGCGCTCGCCGAGCACTGATGGGGCGCGGGGTGACACGCACCTCCACCGGCATCACGGTCTCGATCGCTCGGGACCCTGCCCTGGTGCGGACAGTGCGGCTGATCGCGGCGGCGGTGGCGCGCCGCGCCTCTCCCGACGAGGAGTTCGTCGAGGAGGTACGCCTCGCCGTCGGCGAGGCCTGCGCCCTGATGGTCGGTGAGGACGCCTCCGACGCGGGCCCGGTCACCGTCCGGCTCGCGCTCGACACCCGGCTGTGCGTCGACGTCGTCGCCGTCGGGCCGGTCGCGGTGGCCGACTCGTTCGACAGCGATGTCGACGGTGTCGAGCCGTGGGCGCTGCTGCGCGGCCTGATCGACGACCTTTCGATCGACCGCGACGGGGACAGCACGACGCTCTCCATGTCGTGGCCGGTCTCCGCGGTCGCCTGAGCGCCCCTCGTCCGGCCGGAACGACCGCCGCGGCTGGCGAATGTGTGGCAGATGCCACAGACCCCTCCGTCCCATCGCGCCGGGACGTGCGTAGACTCCCGCACACCAACGCGCGTGAGGCAGGTCACCTCCTGCTCGCACCCGGCTGGAATCAGGCCTCTGGGTGTGCGCGCCAAAGTCTCGTTGGGCGCTAGCGCCCATGCGGAGGAGGACGTATGTCCAGGCACATCTTTGCTGCCGAGATCGGCGGCGAAGCTGCGACCGTGGACCTGTCCGGCGGCAACCTCACCTTCGTCTACATCGTCCTCGCCATCGCGGTCGTCGCGCTGGTACTGGGGTCGATGTTCCGGAGGCAGGTGCTCGCGGCCGGTGAGGGCACCGACCAACATGCAGAACATCGCGCAGGCGGTGCAGGAGGGGGCGTCCGCCTTCCTGGCCCGCCAGTTCCGGACTCTCGGCAGTCTTCGCCGTGGTCGCCTTCGTGCTGCTGTTCCTGCTGCCCGCAGAGCGGCGGCACGGACGTCACGCATCGGTCGCTCCATCTTCTTCCTGGTCGGGGCCGGCTTCTCCGCGGCGATCGGCTACCTGGGCATGTCGCTCGCCGTGCGGGCCAACGTCCGCGTCGCGGCGGCTGCCGCGTGCCGAGGGCCGCGACCCGGCGATGCGGGTCGCGTTCCGCACCGGTGGCTTCGTCGGCATGGCGACGGTGGGCCTCGGCCTGCTCGGCGCCGCCCTCGTCGTGCTGATCTACAAGCGACGACGCCCCGACCGTGCTCGAGGGCTTCGGCTTCGGCGCCGCGCTGCTCGCGATGTTCATGCGCGTCGGCGGCGGCATCTTCACCAAGGCCGCCGACGTCGGCGCCGACCTGGTCGGCAAGGTCGAGAACAACATCCCCGAGGACGACCCGCGCAACGCCGCGACCATCGCCGACAACGTCGGTGACAACGTCGGCGACTGCGCCGGCATGGCCGCGGACCTGTTCGAGTCCTACGCCGTGACGCTGGTCGCCGCGCTGATCCTCGGCAAGGCCGCCTTCGGCGCCGAGGGCCTCGTCTTCCCGCTGATCGTGCCCGGCGCATCGGTGCGCTGACCGCGATCCTCGGCGTCTACATCACCAAGCCGCGGCCGGGCGAGAACGGCCTGACCACGATCAACCGGTCCTTCTACATCTCGGCCGGGGTCTCGGCGGTGCTGTGCACGATCGCCGCCTTCGCCTACCTGCCCGGGTCGTTCTCGGAGCTGACGGGCGTCTCCGACAGCCTCGCGGCCAACGACGGCGACCCGCGCCTGATCGCCACGGTCGCCGTCCTGATCGGCATCGTGCTCGCCGCGGTGATCCTGTCGCTGACCGGCTACTACACCGGCACCGACCACCGTCCCGTCAAGGACGTCGGCAAGACCTCGCTGACCGGTGCCGCGACCGTGATCCTGTCCGGTCTCTCGGTCGGCTTCGAGTCCGCGGTGTTCACCGCCCTGGTCATCGGCGCCGCCGTCTACGGCGCGTTCCTGCTCGGCTCCGGTGTGGTGGTGATCTCGCTGTTCGCGGTCGCGCTCGCGGGCTGCGGCCTGCTCACGACCGTCGGGGTCATCGTCGCGATGGACACCTTCGGCCCGGTCTCCGACAACGCGCAGGGCATCGCCGAGATGTCCGGCGACGTGGACGGCGAGGGCGCGCAGATCCTCACCGAGCTCGACGCGGTCGGCAACACCACCAAGGCGATCACCAAGGGCATCGCGATCGCCACGGCCGTGCTGGCCGCGACCGCGCTGTTCGGCTCCTACACGCAGGCGATCGAGTTCGAGCTCGGCGAGACGTTCACCGCGAACGTCTTCTCCGCGGACGTGCTGGTCGGCCTGCTCATCGGTGCCGCGGTGGTGTTCCTGTTCTCCGGTCTGGCGATCAACGCGGTCGGCCGCGCCGCCGGTGCGGTCGTGTTCGAGGTGCGCCGCCAGTTCCAGGAGATCCCCGGGATCATGGAGGGCACCGGCCGTCCGGAGTACGGCAAGGTCGTCGACATCTGCACCCGGGACTCGCTGCGCGAGCTCGCCACCCCGGGTCTGCTGGCGATCTTCGCGCCCGATCGCGGTCGGCTTCGGCCTCGGCGTCGGCCCCGCTGGCCGGCTACCTCGCCGGCGCGATCGGCGCCGGCACCCTGATGGCGATCTTCCTCGCCAACTCCGGTGGTGCCTGGGACAACGCCAAGAAGCTCGTCGAGGACGGCCACCACGGCGGCAAGGGCTCCGAGGCCCACGAGGCGACCGTCATCGGCGACACCGTCGGCGACCCGTTCAAGGACACCGCCGGCCCGGCGATCAACCCGCTGCTCAAGGTGATGAACCTGGTGTCGCTGCTGATCGCGGCCGCCGTCGTCCAGATGAGCGTCGGCGAGCGGCGAGAACGACGTCCTGCGCATCGCGCATCGCGCTGGTCGCGGCGGCGATCATCGCCGTCGCGGTGTACATCTCCAAGCGCCGTCCGATCGCCATCGGCGACTCGGAGCCGGCCGAGGAGAGCGTCTCCGCCTGACTCACCGCCGAGAGGCCACCTCCCCACCCGCGCCCGAGGGCGTGCCGTGCGGGAGGTGGCCTCTCGGCCTGTCCGGCGCCGGATCCGGCGTACGACGACGGCTAGGAGACTGCTGAAGAATCATGCTCTGCTGCGCGACTCCCCGCACGCACGCTGACTGCGTTGTCGTCGGTCAACGCGGCGCTGCCGCGCCTTCCCTCCTCCGCCTTGCCATCGCACGCACTGGAAGCCGCTCGCGACGAGCGGATTCCTCAGCACCCTCCTAGAGTCGTCTCGCGTGGACCTGCTGAGCCCCGCCGACGTCGACCGCCTGCGGGCGTCCCTCGCCGCGGCCGGCTACGACTACGAGGGCGTCGCGGAGCTGCTCGGGCCGACCGCCCACCGGGCCTTGTCCCGCAACGAGACCACGCCGGGCCTTCGCGCCACCGCCGACGGTTCGCCGCTGGCCACCCTCACCCGCCTCTGGCTGCTCCAGGCCCCCGTGCCGCTCGCCCGGGTCGAGGCCGCGCTGCCGGACCTGCTCGGACCGCTCGCGAGCGCCGGGCTCCTGGAGCAGAGCGGCGGAGAGGTCCGGGCCCGGATGGACGTCCGGCCGTACGCCGACGAGAACCGCGGCTGGTGGGTGGTCAGCGACCTCACCCCGGGCCTCGACGGGTCCGGCCACCGGGTCGGGACGGACCACGTGCTCGGCATCAGCTCCGCCTCCTCCTCGCTGGCCCAGCTCACCGTGCGCGAGCCCGTGCACCGGGCCCTCGACCTCGGCACCGGCTGCGGCGTGCAGGCGCTGCACCTCGCCGACCACGCCGGTCACGTCGTCGCCACCGACGTGAACCCGCGTGCGCTGGCGATGACCCGGCTCAACGCCCGGCTCAACACGATCTCGGTCGAGGACCGGACCGGCAGCCTGTACGAGCCGGTGGCCGGCGAGCGGTTCGACCTGATCGTCACCAACCCGCCGTTCGTGGTGTCGCCGGCGACCGACGAGCGGCTCGTCTACCGCGACTCGGGGCTGCCCGGCGACGAGATGGTCCGCCGCGTCGTCACCGGTGCCACCGAGCACCTCGCCCCCGGCGGCCGGGCCCAGGTGCTCGCCAACTGGGTGCACCGGGCGCGGTGAGCCCTGGCAGGAGCGGGTCGCCGGTTGGCTCGAGGGCCGCGGGCTGCGACGCCTGGGTGGTGCAGCGCGAGGTGGCGGACCCCGCGGAGTACGTCGAGCTGTGGCTGAAGGACGCCGGCCTGCACGGGACGCCGGACTACGTCGAGCGCTACGACACCTGGCTCGGCTGGTTCGCCGACCAGGGCATCGACGGGGTCGGCTTCGGCTGGCTCAACCTGCGCCGGGTCGACCGGGAGCCTGTGCTGCGACCTCGAGGAGTGGCCCTACGAGGTCGAGCAGCCGCTCGGGCCCGAGGTCGCCGACCGCGGGCGGCGTACCGACCTGCTGGCCGCGTCCGACGACGACCTGCTGGCCTCAGGCTGGTCACTCGCGCCGACGTGCGGCAGGAGACGTCCGGCGATGCCGGGCGCGGCGGACCCGGAGACGATCGTGCTCCGCCAGCAGCGGGGCATGCGCCGCGCCCACCGGGCTGACACCGTGGTGGCGGGGCTGGTCGGCGCCTGCGACGGGGACCTCACCGTGGGCCAGATCCTCGACGCCCTGGCCAGCCTGCTCGACCGCGACCCGGCGGACCTGCGGACGTCGTACGCGGCCGAGGTCCGCGCGCTCGTCGCGGACGGCTTCCTCGAGTCCACCGGGTAGCGCCGGGAAGAACCGCGTTGACACGGCGCGTTACCGTGTCTGGCGCGGAAGCCTGGCCGGGGGCCGGGACCGCCTTTCAACATTCTGAGGAGCAGGACAGACGTGGCAGGAAACAACGGGGCCGGTCACAAGCTGGTCATCGTCGAGTCGCCGGCCAAGGCGAAGACGATCGCGCGGCTACCTGGGCGCGGCTACGTCGTCGAGTCGTCGATCGGCCACATCCGCGACCTCCCGCAGAGCGCCGCCGACGTCCCGGCCAAGATCAAGGGCGAGCCGTGGGCCCGCCTCGGCGTCGACGTCGACAACGACTTCACGCCCTACTACGTCGTCTCCCGCGACAAGAAGCCGCACATGACCAAGCTCAAGGGCCTGCTCAAGGACGCCTCCGAGCTCTACCTCGCCACCGACGAGGACCGCGAGGGCGAGGCCATCGCCTGGCACCTCCTCGAGGAGCTCAAGCCCAAGGTGCCGGTGCGCCGGATGGTGTTCCACGAGATCACCAAGCAGGCGATCCACGCCGCGGTCGAGCACCCCGCGCGACATCGACATGGACCTCGTCGAGGCCCAGGAGGCGCGGCGGATCCTCGACCGGCTCTACGGCTACGAGGTCTCCCCGGTGCTGTGGAAGAAGGTCATGTCCGGCCTGTCCGCCGGCCGGGTGCAGTCGGTGGCGACCCGGCTGGTGGTCGACCGGGAGCGCGAGCGGATGGCGTTCCGCACCGCGTCGTACTGGGACCTCGAGGGCACCTTCGACGCCGGCGCCAAGCACGACGAGCGGATGTTCCCGGCCAAGCTGCACTCGGTCGACGGCGCCCGGGTGGCCCGGGGCTCGCGACTTCACCTCGCAGGGCGAGCTGAAGCCGGCGCCGGCGGCGCCAGGGCGTCGTCCACCTCGACCGGGCCCGGGCCGAGGCGCTCGCCGGCGGCGCTGCAGCGACACCGACCTTCGCGGTCCGCTCGGTCGAGGCCAAGCCCTACACCCGCAAGCCCTACGCGCCGTTCCGCACCACGACGCTGCAGCAGGAGGCCGTCCGCAAGCTGGGCTACGGCGCCTCGCGGACCATGTCGATCGCGCAGCGGCTCTACGAGAACGGCTTCATCACCTACATGCGCACCGACTCCACCACGCTGTCGGAGTCGGCGGTGGCCGCGGCCCGGGACCAGGTCCGGGAGCTGTACGGCGCGGAGTACCTCCCCGACAAGCCGCGCACCTACGCCTCGAAGGTCAAGAACGCCCAGGAGGCGCACGAGGCGATCCGCCCCGCCGGCGAGAACTTCCGCACCCCGGCCCAGACCGGCCTGAGCGGCGACGAGTTCCGCCTCTACGAGCTGATCTGGATGCGCACCGTCGCCTCGCAGATGAAGGACGCCGAGGGCCGCTCGGTCACCATCCGGCTCGGCGGCGCCGCGAGCACCGGCGAGGACGTCGGTGTTCTCCGCCTCCGGCCGGGTCATCACCTTCCACGGCTTCCTCAAGGCGTACGTCGAGGGCTCGCGACGACCCGGACAACGGAGTCCGACGACCGCGAGACCCGGCTGCCCGACGTCGCCGAGGGCGACGCCGTCACCGCCGCGGCGATCCGGGCGGCGGGCCACGAGACCAAGCCGCCGGCGCGCTACACCGAGGCGACGCTGGTCCGCGAGCTCGAGGAGCGCGAGATCGGCCGCCCGTCGACGTACGCCTCGATCATCGGCACGATCCTCAACCGCGGCTACGTCTACAAGAAGGGCACCGCGCTGGTGCCGGCGTGGCTGGCGTTCTCGGTGATCCGGCTGCTCGAGGAGCACTTCTCCCGGCTGGTGTCCTACGAGTTCACCGCCGCGCATGGAGGACGTGCTCGACGAGATCGCGGCGGGTCGCCGCGACCGCAACACCGAGCTGGCGGAGTTCTACTTCGGCGACGGTGACGTCGAGGGGCTGCAAGAAGCTGTGTCACGAGCTCGGCGACATCGACGCCCGCGAGCTGGCGACCTTCCCGATCGCGGAGGGCATCGACCTGCGGGTCGGCCGCTACGGTCCCTACATCGAGACCACGTCGGCCGACGGTGAGCCGGTGCGCGCCAACGTGCCCGAGGACCTGCCGCCCGACGAGCTGACCGCCGGAGAAGGCCAAGGAGCTGCTGGCCAACCCGGCCGGCGAGGAGACGCAGCTCGGCGCCGACCCCGAGACCGGGCTCCCGGTCGTGGCCAAGAACGGCCGCTACGGTCCCTACGTCACCGAGCTGCTGCCCGAGGACGCGCCGAAGCGCGGAAGCCGCGGACGTCGTCGCTGTTCAAGTCGATGACGCTCGACACGATCACGCTCGAGGACGCGGTGCAGCTGCTCACCCTGCCGCGCGTGGTCGGCATCGACCCCGAGACCGGCGACGAGATCACCGCGCAGAACGGCCGCTACGGGCCCTACCTCAAGAAGGGCACCGACTCCCGGTCGATCGAGTCGGAGGAGCAGCTGCTCACGATCACGCTCGACGAGGCGCTGCAGATCTACGCCGCAGCCCAAGCAGCGTGGCCGCGCGGCGGCCGACCCGGGACGCGAGCTCGGCGAGGACCCGGCGAGCGGGTGCGACGGTCACGGTCAAGAGCGGCCGGTTCGGCCCCTACGTCACCGACGGCGAGTACAACGCGACGCTGCGCCAGGGCGACGACGAGTCGACGATCACGATCGAGCGGGCGGCCGAGCTGCTCGCCGAGCGGCGCGCCAAGGGCCCGGCGAAGAAGGCCGCCAAGAAGGCCGCGAAGAAGGGCGACGGCCAAGAAGACGCGCCAAGAAGACGGCCGCCAAGAAGACCGACCGGCGAAGAAGACGGCCAAGAAGTCCTGCGCGACTCCGCGTCGAGCTGGCTGCGTTGTCGTCGTAGGGCGCTGCGCCCGCCTGACGCGATCGCACGACGGAGCGCTCGCACGGCGGCCGCAGCATCAGGGTGACCCGGTGAGCGCAGGCACGCGTCGGCGGACGCGGCTCCGGACCGCACTCGCTCGCGGCGGTGCTGCGGATCCCCGACTTCCGCCGGCTCTGGATCGGGCTCGGCCTGTCCAGCCTCGGCGACTGGATCGGGCTGCTCGCGCTGACCGCGATGGCCAACGCGAGCGCGCGACTCCTACGCCGGCAAGAACTACGCGATCGCGACCGTGCTGTTCCTGCGCGTGCTGCCCGCGCTGGTGATGGGGCCGCTCGCCGGCTACATCGCGGACCGGCTGGACCGGCGGTTGACGCTGATCTGGGGCGACTACCTGCGCGGCGCGCTGTTCCTCACCATCCCGCTGGTCGGCGAGCTCTGGTGGATCTTCGTCGTCACCGTGCTCGTCGAGGCGGTCAGCCTGGTCTGGGGTCCGGCGAAGGACGCGACCGTGCCCAACCTGGTGCCGCGGCACCGGCTCGAGGCGGCCAACCAGATCAGCCTGGCCACGACCTACGGCTCGGCGCTGCCGGCGGCCGCGATCTTCACCGGGCTGACCCTGGTCGACAAGCTCTACCGCAACCTCTTCGACTGGTTCGACCGCGGACCGATCGACCTTGCGCTCTACGTCAACGGGGTCACGTTCATCGTCTCCGGTCTCGTGATCGCGACCCTGAAGAACATCCCGCGCGGCCCCGCGGACGTGGACGCCGAGGACACCGTCTGGAGCGTGGTCGTCGACGGCTGGAAGTACGTCGCCGGCACGCCCGTCGTCCGCGGCCTGGTGATCGGCATCGTCGGCGCGTTCGCGGCCGGTGGCGTCGTGATCGGCCTGGCCCGCACGTTCGTCGCCGACCTCGGCGGCGGCGACCCGGGCTACGGCGTCCTGTTCGGCACCGTCTTCCTCGGCCTGGGGCTCGGGCATGTGGCGCGGGCCGCGGCTGCTGCACGGGCTGTCCCGGCGCCGGCTGTTCGGCATCGCGCTGACTATGCACCGGACTGCTGCTCTTCCCGCTGGCGCTGGTGCAGCAGCTCGAGATCGTGACCGGGCTGACCCTGGTGCTGGGCTTCTTCGCGGGCGTCGCCTGGATCACCGGCAACACGCTGCTCGGGCTCGAGGTGCCCGACGAGGTGCGCGGCCGGACGTTCGCGTTCGTCGGGCTCGATGATCCGGCTGTCGCTGGCGCTGGTCCTGGCCGTCGGCGCCGCTGGTCGCCGGCACCATCGGCACCCCGCGCATCCCGTTCGAGGACGAGAACGGCGAGCCGCTGCTGGTCTACAACGGCGCGGCGATCACGTTCCTGCATCGCGGCCGTGCTGATGACCGCTCGTCGGTGTCGCGTCCTACCGTCAGATGGACGACCGGAAAGGGATCTCGCTGGTGAACGACCTGCGCCACTCCTTCAGCGGCACGCTCGGCGTCTACGCCGCGACGGGCTGCTTCATCGCGCTCGAGGGCGGCGAGGGTGCGGGCAAGTCCACCCAGGCCAAGCGTCCTCGAGTCCTGGCTCGTGGCGGAGGGCTACGACGTGGTCCTCACCCACGAGCCCGGCGACACCGAGGTCGGCAAGAAGCTCCGCGGGATCGTGCTCGACCCGGCCACCGGCGAGATCTCGCACCGCACCGAGGCGCTGCTCTACGCCGCCGACAAGGCCGAGCACGTCGACTCGGTCGTCGCGCCGGCACTGGCCCGGGGTGCCGTGGTCGTCACCGACCGGTACGTCGACTGCACGCTCGCCTACCAGGGCGCGGGCCGTGCCCTCCTCGACCGCGAGGTGGAGCGGATCGCCCGGTGGGCCACCGGCGACCTGCGACCGCAACCTCACCGTCGTCCTGGACCTGCCGCCCGCCGCAGGGACTGACCCGGTTCGAGGAGCGGGACCGGATCGAGGGCGAGTCGGTCGAGTTCCACGAGCGGGTGCGCGACATGTTCCTGCAGCTCGCCACCGGTCAGCCCGAGCACTACCTCGTGGTCGACGCCCGTGCTCCGATTGAGGAGATCGCGACGGAGATCCGGGCTCGCGTCGAGCCACTGCTCGAGGCGGCGACCCGCACTCGTCCCGAGGAAGCAACCCGGTCCTCGGCCGACTCGGCCCACCCGGCGAGCCAGCCGTGACCACCGCCGCGCAAACGCAGCCGGGCGCAGTGTGGAGCTCCCTGGTCGGGCAGCGCCACGTGGTCCAGACCCTGGCCCGCGCCGCCGGGGGACAGGGGATGACGCACGCCTGGCTGTTCACCGGCCCGCCGGGTTCCGGCCGGTCCAACGCCGCACTCGCCTTCGCCGCCGCGCTGCAGTGCCCCGACGGCGGCTGCGGCACCTGCCACACCTGCCAGACGGCGTTGGCCGGCACGCATCCCGACGTCAGCGTCACCCGGTCCGAGACCTCGGTCCTCTACATCGACGACATGCGCAACCTGGTGCACCGCTCGGCCCTCGCCCCCGCCGAGAAGCGCTGGCAGATCATGGTCATCGAGGACGCAGACCGGCTCGGGGAGCGCACCGGCAACACCCTGCTCAAGGCGATCGAGGAGCCGACGCCCAAGACGGTGTGGCTGCTGTGCGCACCGACGCTGGAGGACGTGCTGCCGACGATCCGGTCGCGGGCGCGCAACATCTCGCTGACCACCCCGACCGCCGCCGAGGTGGCGCGGTTCCTGATGGAGAAGGACGGGGTGCCCGAGCCGGTCGCGGCGTTCGCGGCCCGCGCCAGCCAGGGCCACATCGGCCGGGCCCGTGCGCTCGCGCGTGACGAGTCGACCCGCAACCGGCGTCGCGAGGTGGTCGCGCTCCCGGGCCGGCTCACCTCGCTCGGCGCGTGCATGAACGCCGCCGCCAACCTGATCGAGATCGCCCGGGACGAGACCGAGGCGATCACCGACACCACCAACACCCGCGAGATGGGCGAGCTCGACGCGACCTACGGCGACGACCGCAAGGCCAAGCAGTCCCGGTCCTACAAGGCGGCGCTGCGCGAGCTCGCCCACAGCCAGAAGCAGCGCCAGAAGCGCCGCGAGATGGACGTCATCGACCGCAGCCTGATGGACATCATGTCGGTCTACCGCGACGCGATCGCGCTCCAGTCCGGTGCGCCGGGCGCCCTGGTCAACGAGGAGGTGCGCGGAGAGATCGAGGACCTCGCGCGGCGTTCGACACCGGAGGAGAACCTTCGCCGCATCGACGCGATCTTCCTGGCCCGGGAGAACATGTCGGAGTTCAACGCGACGCCGTTGATGACGCTGGAGTCGATGATGGTGGCGCTCCGCATCCGCTGAGCTCCCGACCGTAGAGTTGGCGCGTGGCTCCCCTCGCACCCCGCCGCGTCGCCGTCGCGCTCGCCGTCTGCGCGCCGTTCGTGCTCGCCGGTTGCGATGCGCTCAGCTCCGACGACCCGGCCCTGCCCGAGCCGTCGCTGTCGGCGAGCCCCGTGCAGCCGGCGGATCCCGAGGAGGAGGCCGAGCCGGACCTCACGCGCTACTACGAGCAGGAGCTCGACTGGGAGCGGTGCGGTGGCAACGACTGCGCCGAGCTGGAGGTCCCGCTCGACTACGCCCAACCCGACGGCGAGACGATCACGTTGGAGGTCCTGCGGGTGCGTGCTCGCGACAAGGACCGGCGGGTCGGCTCGCTCGTGGTCAACCCGGGCGGACCGGGTGTCTCGGGTGTCGACTACGCGACCAACGCCGCTGCGTACTTCGGTCCGGAGCTGCAGCGGGCCTTCGACATCGTCGGCTTCGACCCGCGCGGTGTCGGGCGCTCGACACCGCTCGACTGCCTTTCCGACCGTGAGCTCGACGTCGTTGTAGCAGCGGACCCCGACCCCGACACGGCGGCGGAGGTCGCCCGCGCCGACCGTCTCGTCCGGCGGCTCGGCGAGGGATGCCTCGACCGGTCCGGCGCACTGGCCGAGCACATGTCCACCGCGGAGGCGGCCCGCGACATCGACGTGCTGCGCGCCGCCCTGGGTGACTCGAGGCTCAGCTACTTCGGGGCGTCGTACGGCACCTTCCTCGGCGCCACCTACGCCGAGCTGTTCCCGGACCGGGTCGGCCGGATGGTGCTCGACGGCGCGCTGGACCCCTCGCTGAGCCTGCTGGAGCTGAACCTCGTGCAGGCCAAGGGCTTCGAGACCGCGCTGCGGGCGTACGTCGGCCGGTGCGTCGAACGGGGCGGCTGCTTCCTCGGCGGGTCGGTGGATGTAGGTACCCGACGGATCCGACAGCTGCTCGACCAGGTGGACCGGCAGCCGATGGCCGCGAACGGGCGCCGGCTGACTGCCGGCAACGCGGTGCTGGGCATCTGGGCGCCGTTGTACGCCGAGGACTTCTGGGACGTCCTCGACGGAGCCCTGCGGTCGGCGTTCGGCGGGGACGGTGCGCCGTTGCTGGCCCTGTCCGACGCCTACGTGCACCGAGGCGCCGAGCGTTACCTGGACAACTCGCTCGAGGCGCTGTACGCCGTGAACTGCCTCGACCACGACGACGCGATCCCGAGCTCCGAGGTCGATCAGTACCTCCCGCGCTTCGAGAAGGCCTCCCCGACCTTCGGGCGGATCTTCGCCTACAGCCTGTCCGGGTGCGAGCAGTGGCCCGTCCACACCGGCCGGGTGCCGGAGGAGATCGCGGCCGAGGGCGCCGCTCCGATCATGGTCGTCGGCACCACGCGCGACCCGGCTACGCCGCTCGAGTGGGCCGAGGCGCTGGCCGAGCAGCTCGAGTCGGGCGTGCTGGTGCGCCGGGACGGCGACGGCCACACGGGCTACCTCGCCGGCAACGACTGCGTGGACTCGGCCGTCGAGTCCTATCTCGTCTCGGGCAAGGTGCCGGACGGGACGGTCGACTGTTGATGCATCGGAGGTCGTGATGACGCGCTACGGGCCGCAGTACGGGCCGGACCTGACCTTCCTCGGCGTGGAGCGCTGCGACCTGGGCGCACCGGCGTCGTTCGCCGGAGCGGACGTCGTGATCGTCGGCGCGCCGTTCGACGGCGGTACGTCGCACCGACCCGGAGCCCGGTTCGGCCCGCAGGCGATCCGGCAGACCTGCTACCTCGCCCACGACGGCTCGCGGCCGCACCTGGCGCTGCGCGTCGACGCGCTGCAGGACATCCGCGTGCTGGACGCCGGCGACGTCGAGATGTACTCCGGCGACGTCGAGCGCTCGATCGCCGCGCTCGAGGAGGCCGTGCACACCGTTGCCGCGGCCGGCGCCGTACCGCTGGTCCTCGGCGGCGACCACACCATCGCGTTGCCCGACGCGACGGGGGTGGCCCGCCACCACGGCTTCGGCCGGGTGTCGATGCTGCACTTCGACGCCCACGCCGACACCGGCGACATCGAGTTCGGATCGCTGTACGGACACGGGCAGCCGATGCGGCGGCTGATCGAGTCGGGCGCCCTCCGCGGCGACCGGTTCCTGCAGATCGGGCTGCGTGGCTACTGGCCCGAGCCCTCCACGCTGTCGTGGATGGCCGACCAGCGGATGCGCTCCTACGAGATGACCGAGATCGGAGCCCGCGGGCTGGAGGCCTGCCTCACCGAGTCGTTCGAGATCGCCATGGACGACTGCGACGGCGTCTTCCTCTCGGTCGACGTCGACGTGTGCGACCCCGGGCACGCACCCGGCACGGGTACGCCGGAGCCGGGTGGGCTGTCCGCGCGGCAGCTTCTCGACTCGGTACGCCGGATCTGCCTGGAGCTGCCGGTGGTGGGCATGGACATCGTCGAGGTGAGCCCGCCCTACGACCACGCGGAGATCACGGCGTTCCTCGCCAACCGGGTCGCGCTGGAGGCGCTGTCGGCGATGGCCGCCCGCAAGGTCGGGATCAGCCACGACCCGGCCGGTCCGCTGCTCGAGGGCCGCGGCGGTCCTACCGCGGGTTGACCGGCTCGGTCAGGGCCTGGATCCGCTTGGTGGCCAGCTCGATCATCAGCCGCGCGGCCGGAGACAGGGTGGCGCCGGCCCGGTGCACGATGGCCAGCGTGTCGTACTGACGCGGACGGAGCCGGACCCAGCCCGCTTCCGGTGCCAGGCGGGCCAGCAGCTGCTCGGCGGCCCCGCGCGGGATGACCGAGTCCGCGAGCCCCATGCCGACCAGCTCGACGGCGGTCTCCACGTCCTCGACCTCGATGCGGGTCTGCGGGTTGCGGCCGGTGCCGTGCACCATCTCGCGCAGCACCCTGCGCGTGGAGTCGGTGGCGCGCCAGGTGGTCTCGGGCATCACCAGCGAGGCCTGGGCCAGCCGCTGCGCGGTCACCGGCGAGGCCAGCTTCTCGGGGTCGCTGCTGATGTAGACGAGCTCGTCACGGGCGACCGGACTGACGTGCATGCCCTCACTGCTCACCGTCGGCACGGCGATCATCGCCGCCTCGATGCGCCCCCGGCGCAGGTCCTCCTGCACGTCGGTGGAGTTCTGGCCGATCAGCTCCACCCGGACGCCGGGGTGCCGGGCCAGCACGTCGGCGACCAGCCCCGCCCCGGCGTACAAGCGGGCGGTGCCGAACATGCCGAACCGGATCGTCCCGGTCTCGAGGGCGGTCACGCTGGCGACCGCCCGCCGCGCCTCCTCCGCGGCGGCCAGCGTCCTCTCCGCGTGCGGGCGCAGCGAGTCCGCGACGGTGGTGGGTACGACGCCGCGGCCCACCCGCCGGAACAGCTCGGCGCCGACCGACTTCTCCAGCGACCTGATCTGCTCGGAGACCGACGGCTGCGCATAACCGAGCTGCTCTGCCGCTGCGGTCAGCGAGCCCTGCTCGTAGGTGGCGAGGAAGCACCGCAGCTGATGCAGCGAGAGCATAGGTCTCTCCTTGGGAAGATGAAGGAAAGAGAGGCTACCCCTATAGCCGCCGATGGCCGAGCATTGTGGTGAACAAGTCCAGCATCATCGAGGGAGGTCACCATGTTCGACCACAAGTGCACCGCGTGCGGCAAGCGGCAGCTCGTCTTCCCCGGCCAGGTGACGTCCCTGGTCAACACCACCTACGGCATCCTCGTCAGCCACGTCTGCTGGTGCGGGGCGGAGCAGAAGTGGGTCACCGGGAGGGCCGCCACGGGCCGCGCCACCACCGCGATCGCCGCCTGATCGCCGTCCCGCCCGGATTTCATGCCGGGCGAGCGGAACCGTATACTCGCGGACGTTGCCCGGACCCGGATCCGCTTCCGGACGTCCGGGCAGCGTGCCGCCTTAGCTCAGTCGGTAGAGCGATTCACTCGTAATGAATAGGTCGTCGGTTCGATTCCGACAGGCGGCTCCACCCACCCTCGTTCAGCCGGCGTCCCGGCCGAGGAAGGCAAGCTCGTCGGCGAGGGCAGCGAGCCGTCGGATCGCCCGCTCATCGCCGTCGGGCCGCAGAGAGGTCGCGGTGCGTGCCACCTTGGCCAGCCGTTTGTGCACCCGGTACAGCAGCAGGCGATCGGCGTCGACCTCGCCGCCGGCGCCGGCGAACCCCGCGACCAGGGCCGTCTCGATGTCTGTCACGGGCACCACGCGGGAGGTGTCGTTCTCGAGCTCGACGAGGAACGTGGCCAGGTCCAGCTCGGGCTCGCCCAAGGCGTAGCGGTCGAAGTCGACCAGGCCCAGGCGTCCCGATCCGTCGACCAGCCACTGCTTGGCGTGCGGAGTCCCGTGGACGGGCAGCAGCTGCCGGTCCGGGAGTCGGCCGTGCGCTCGTTCGAGCGTCGCGATGGCGCTGGTCAGCCCGGCCTCCAGGGCCGGAACGGCGGTGGCCGCCCGGGCCAGCGTCCGGCCGGTGCGGACCAGCTGGTCCGCGGGAGCGGCCCGACGAGTCGGCACCACCGGCGCGGCAGCGAGCGCGCCGAGAGCGGCACCCACCCGCCCGGCCGCGTCGGCGGCGTCGGGTCCGAGCAGGTACGGCGCGAGCGGGTCCCCGGGCACGACGCCGTACCAGCTCGATCGTGTGCGGGTGTCCCAGCCAAGCGGCTCCGCCACCGCGAACGGCAGCTGCCCGCCGCACGCGGCCTCCCAGAGCCCGTGGGCGTCGGCCTGCTCGTCGGGTGCGCCCGCGACCACCTTGACGTAGCACGCGTCCGCGCCGTGGCCGCCCCGCACGGTGCACCGGCTGCCCGGCCGGTAGCGGACGATGACCGGGTCGGCGAGGCGGCGCAGCACCTCCGTCAGGCCGGCCAGAGCGGGGTCGGCGTCGCAGCGGGCGATCTCGACACGGCCGAGCGGCTGCGACAGCCTCGGCGCGTCATGCAGCGCCACCCGGACGGTCGGGCCTCCGTGGGACTCATAGGCCAAGAGCGCCCACGGCGACTGCCACGGCAGGAGCCGGCCGTAGGTCCGTCGCCAGCCGCCGCAGGCCGGTGAACCCTGCGCGGCCGCCGCCCACGCGTCGAGCTGCTCCTCGACCAGACCGGAGGTGGCGAGCAGCTCGAGACGTTCTCGGTACGCCGTGCGCGAGCCGGCACTGTCCATGTCCGCACTGTCCCACGTGCAGACCCGGCGCTCCGGGTGCCGTCAGGGTCGGGCAGTCTCGTACGACGCCAGCGCCTGCCCGGCGTCGACGTACCGCGCGGGGATCGTCGGCCCCCACACCGGATCCAGGGCGATCGCGCGGAGCTCGGCGACGGACAGCGGCGGCTCGTCGAGCAGGACCGTGGGGTCCCGCTCGATCTCGCGCGCGTTGGACGTCGCCACGCGCACGCGAAGACCTTGGTTCTGCAGCCACACGTCGACGAACCGGTCGACGGCGCCGCCGGTGTGCTCCTCGTAGCTGACGACGGACCGACCTTCGGTCTCGGTGACCCTGCACGCCAGACGCTGCGGGTCGGCGCAGGAGAACGCGGCTGCATCCTCGGGCCCCCACCCGTCCTCGACGTGGACCCGGACCGGCACGGATGCGGACGCGCCTTCCGGTGTCCACCGCAGCGCGCCCACGGTCACCATGGGCAGGCCGCGCGCGAGCGCGCCCGGGCGGGTGTGGTTGCCGCTGAAGTCGGAGGCCTCTCCGTGCGCGAGTTCCGAGACCAGCTCCGTGAGTGCGGCGACGCTGGCTCGGCCGGTGGCGGCCACGGGGATGTCGGTGGCGAGCGACGGCCCGGGCCGCGGGCTGGACGCCGGCGGTGCCGGGACCGGCAGGGTGCTCGGTCCACCCATGGCGGACAGCCAGCCGATGCCGAAGACGACGCCCGCGGTCAGCGCGCTGGTGGCGGCGAAGGTGGCCACCCGCCTGCGCCGCCGGATGCGACGCCCGGTGTGCTGCGCGGACGCGGTCAGCTCGTGGAGGTCGATGGAGGCTCCAGCGACCGCGGCGTCGAGGCGCTCAGCGAGCGTGCGCTCGTCGATCATCGGGACAGCTCCTTCCCGGGCCGGGCCGACGTGGGCAGCAGGGCGGGCTCCAGCCGATCGCGCAGGCGGGCGAGCGCGCGCCCGCTCCGGGTGCGTACGGCGCCGGACGACATGCCGAGAGCCCGGGCCGTCTCCTCGACACTGCGGTCCTCCCAGTAGCGAAGCACCAGCACGGCCCGGTCCGTCGACGGCAGCGTCGCGAGCGCGCGGATCAGGTCGACCCGAACCGTCGGGTCACGGTCGTCGTGCCGTCCCTCGGGCAGGTCGTCGACGGGGCGCTCCGAGCTGCGGCGCAGGCGGCGGTGCGACAGGAAGGTGTTGAGCAGGGTGGTGCGCGCGTAGGCGGTCGGGCTGTCGGCACGACGTACCGTCGACCACTTGGCGAACATCTTGGCGTACGTCATCTGGGTCAGGTCCTCGGCCAGGTGGTGGTCCCCGCAGAGCAGCACGGCAGTCCGGAACAGCTGCGTTCCGGTGGCATGCACGAAGTCCGCGAACTCCGCCTCGTCCGGCATGCCCCTCCCCCCGTCGTAGGTCGTCCCGGTGGCCCTCACCAGGACAGACGCTCCAGGGTAGGCCGGACGTCACACGCGGTTCTCCCGGTGCCACGGCCCTGCGCTCGGTTATCGTTCCGAGACGGCCGTGTCAGTCGGGCGCGTGCCGGTGGAGTCCGGGGGTCGGTGATGCCAAAGTCCAGGGTTGCCGGCTGGGCCGTAGCCGCGACCGTCCTGACCCTGACGACCGGATGCGTGGGCGGTGAACCCGGTGGTGCGCGGCCCACGCAGGAGGGCTCGCACGTGCGGGCCGCCGGGGACTCCCCGAGCGCGGCCGATGCGCAGGACCGTCTCGCGAACGCGATTGCGGCCGCTTCGGCGTCCGGTCGATACCGGCAGACGGTGACCACCCCCGGTCTCGAGGAGCCGTACTACCAGGTGACAGGGCAGTACGACGTCGCCGGCGAGCGCTTCACCGCGGACATGGCGTTCTGGAACAGCGAGGTCGGAGCGACCCGCACGATCAAGCACACCTTCGTCGATGCGCGCGGGTTCCAGCAGGCCGAGGGCTGGGGTGGACGGGCCGGGGGCTGCTGGCTGGTGTTCGACGCAGACAGCCGCAGCGCCGTGACGCGTCGGGCCGACCTGGCCTCCGCCGAGGCGCCGGGCGCAGTGCTGGCCCTTCGGGGTGCGAGGGGTCTGACGTTGTCCCCTTCGGAGGACGACACGATCGAGGGCAGCCTCCAGCTCGGGGTCGCGGTCTCCCTGATGCTGCCCGGCTTCATCCGACAGCAGGGGACCCCGCCGGACGGAACCGTGCCGGCGACGTTCACCGTGGACTCCGGCGGGAGGCTCGCGAGCTGGGAGGTCCTCGGTCGCGACGTGGTGCAGGCACTGGAGGCGGCCGGCGAGGACGTTCGGAGCGGCTTCGCCCGCGGGCTCGACGCGTTCACCCTGGAGGTCAGCTACGACGACCTCGGCGAGTCGGTGACCGTGACGTCCCCACCCAGATCCCTGTGGATGTCGGCGAAGGACATGGAAGCCGGCCGCGGCTGCTAGGAGGGTGCTGAGGAATCCGCTCGTCGCGAGCGGCTTCCAGTGCGTGCGATGGCAAGGCGGAGGAGGGAAGGCGCGGCAGCGCCGCGTTGACCGACGACAACGCAGCCAGCGTGCGTGCGGGGAGTCGCGCAGCAGAGCATGATTCTTCAGCAGTCTCCCAGACGACGTCCCGTGATGGTGTGACATCGGGGGCCCGCCCGGGCGTCATCCAGGTGGTGACACCCAAGTTGCTGGTGTGACCCGCCCGTGCCCTTCGGGTGCTCACGACTCAACCAACGGGAGACTCCTCCATGACACCCAGACGCCTCCTGGGCGCCGCGACAGCGGTGCTCCTGACCGGCACGATGGTCGGCGCTCCGCCGGCCGGCGCCGCCGATGACAACGCCCGCTCTCGCTGGGACAGCAGGCGGGTCGTCCAGACGCCCGGCGCAGCAGAAGGCCCCGTGCACCTACTCGGCGGCAACAACGACTGGGGCCTCATGGCACGACAGGTCGCGCCGGACACCTGGCGGCTGCGCGAGCACCGTCCGGGCGACGGCAACGCCTGGCGCAACCCGCTGAACCTTCCGCCCCAGGTCACCGACTTCCGCTACGACGAGAACTCGGCAGGCGAGTCGTTCATCGTCTACGAGGCCAACGGCAAGGTGTACGCCGCGGAGCACCACGACGAGGGGACCACGGCCACCCTTGTCACCGAGCTCGGTGCGGAGGTGCCCGGCGAGACGCCCGTGGTCGTCGGTGGCCAACGCGGCACCGCTCTCGTCGCCTACGGCAACACCTGGGCCCAGCACGAGGTCGGCGCCGACCCGGGATCCACCAGTGCACGCGGGTGGAACGTCTACCCGGACCCGAATGTGGACGGGGTGCCCGGCGCGGCCGGTCAGACGTTCGGGTTCACGACCGACACGATGCTCGCGTTCTGGAACGAGCCCAACGGCGACCTGCGCGTCGCACGTCGCGCGTCGCAGGACACGGCGGCGGCGTTCTCGGCGCCGCAGACGATTGCCGCCGGAGAGCGGGCGGTTCGTTTCGTGGACACCGCTCAGGGGACGCGTCTGGTCACGCAGTCCACCGACGGGTCGGTCAACCTCTACACGTACACCGCCGACGCGGCCGGTTTCTCCTTCACCGAGAAGCGGGTGCTCTCGGGCCCGCTTGCTGACGCTCCGGCGCCGCAGGTGCTCACCGACGCGATGGGGACGCTGACGGTGGCCTGGAAGGAGCCGGGCGTGCAGGGCGGCGGTCTCGTGCTGTGGCAGCAGGACCGGCCCGAGTCGACGTTCCTCGAGCGGGGCAACCTCGTGCCCGGCACCCGGGACTCTGTGGCGCGCGTGGTCGTCTCGGCCCAGGGTTCGATCGCGGTCGCTCTCCGGCGTGCGGACGAGACCGGCATCGTGCGCGTCAAGCATCTTCCAGCCGGTACGGCGAGGTGGACCAACGGCGTCCGGCTCGTGTCACCGAAGCCGAACGCCACGTCGACCGCCTGGGCGATCGGCCGCCCGAGCCAGGCGCAGGACCTCCGGGTCGCCGTCAACGACACCGTGGGTGTCTATGGATTCCGGTTCGACGCTCCCCGGCCGTACACGAAGATGACGAAGCCGGTGCGCAGGACGCAGTCCACCAAGACCTACCGGATCGGCTGGGCGACCAGCTGGACGTTCGCCGACGACTGGCAGGTGCGGATGCGGCTCGACAAGGGCCGCCGGTACGGCGCCTGGCAGGGCGTGAACGTCGAGGACGGCGCGCGTTCGAAGGTCGTCAACCGGGCGCGCGGCAAGACGTGGTGCTACTCGGCCCGCGCGCGCCTCGACGAGGGCGTCGTGACGCCCTGGTCGAAGCAGCGGTGCGTGACCGTGCGCCGGTAGGTACGCCCACGGTCGGAACCTCGGCGCTGATGTGAGGCAGATGACAGTTGCCGGAGACGGCGTGGGGTACAGCGTCGGCAGACCAGCTCTCGTCTGAGCCGGAGGTGGTGCTCGAGAACCCGGGCACCACCACTGCTGATCCCGTCCCACAAGGAGCAAGACAGATATGTCCAGCCACGCGCACGCCACGACCGACCGCGCCCTCGACAACCGTCGGGACCGCCGGGTCTCCACCGAGACCAAGGCTTCGGTCAAGACCACCGAGCTCATCGTCTACGTCCTCGGCGTCCTCGGTGTCCTCATCGCCTCGGCGATGGTCGACGCCTCCGACTTCGGTGCCCAGGAGGCGTGGTTCTACGTCACCCTGCTGACCATCGGCTACATGGTCAGCCGCGGCCTGGCGAAGTCCGGCAGCCGCGACTACTACGACGACCACCGGTAACACCGTCGACGAGCGCCACCCCGGCAGTTCGGGGTGGCGCTCGTCGCGTCGAAGCACTCAACGGAGGCCTGATGTTCCTCTTCTTCAGCAACCGGCTCGGCTGCGCGGGCTCACTCCTGCTCTCCCTCGCCGTGACCGCCGTACTGCTGATCGTCCTCACCCGCTAGCGCTGTCCGACCCTCCGGCTCCGGAGCTGGTGAGGACCACCAGCTGTTGGGTGGCCCGGGTCATCGCGACGTAGCGGTCCACCGCCGCTTCGATGCCCGTGCCGAACGCGCCCGGTTCGACGAGGACGACCAGGTCGAACTCGAGCCCCTTGGCCAGCTCCGGAGTCAGCGACCGCACCCGTGACGTGCCGAGGAAGTCGGGCGCGCCGATCACGCAGGCAATGCCCTCGGCGTGCACGCTGAGCCACCTGTCGAGGATCGTCTCCAGGTCGGAGGTCGACCCGTGGACGACGGGGAGGCCGCTCTCCCGGATCGAGGTCGGCACGTTGGCGTCCGGAAGCTCCGCCCGAATGACAGGCTCGGCCTCGGCCATCACCTCGGTCGGCGTTCGGTAGTTGATGGTCAGCGAGGCGAGCTCCACCTGGTCGAGCCCGATCCTCTGGAGGCGCTCCTGCCAGGACTCGGTGAACCCGTGCCGTGCCTGCGCGCGATCGCCGACGACGGTGAAGCTGCGGGACGGGCAGCGCAGCAACAGCATCTGCCACTCCGCGTCGGTGAGCTCCTGAGCCTCGTCCACGACGATGTGTGCGAACGGGCCGGCGAGCAGGTCCGGGTCGGTGCCGGGCAGCCCTGCCTCGTCGACCAGGCGCCCTTGCATGTCCTCGACACGCAGCATCGACATCACCTGCATCTCCGAGTCGTCGGTCGCGACCAGGTCGTCCACCACGCGGTCCATGAGCTCTCGCTCCGCCGCGACGGTGGCCTCAGCCCGACGCCTGCGCCCGGATGCGTCCGGGTCGCCGAGGCGCTGCCGCGCCGCGTCCAGGAGAGGCAGGTCCGACACCGTCCAGGCATGAGCGTCTCGACGCTGGAGGGTCCGGACCTCCTCGGGCGTCAGCCAGGGGGCACACATGCGCAGGTACGCCGGTACCGACCAGAGGTCTCCCACGACGTCGCCCGGCTCCAGCAACGGCCAGGATCGGCCCAACGCGGTCAGCAGCGCAGTGTTGCGTCGCAGGGATGGGCGCAGCAGGTCGAGCGGAACGTCCTCGTCGTCGTGCTTGTCCACCAGGATCTGGACCAACTCGTCGAGGATCTCGTCGCGCGCCTCGTTGTGCGGCGTACCGGGGTCCGGGGCCCGGAAGGCGTCCGCCCAGTCGGCGGCGCTGAGCCAGACGTCCGACCAGTCGGTCTCCACCGTCATCCCCTCGGTGGGTGGTTCCTCGTAGAACCGGACGGCCGGCTCGATCGCGGTGACCATGGCCGCCGCCGACTTCAGCCGCGTCACCTCCGGGTCGGTCTCCTCGACCGCCGCGGGTCCTTCGGGGACCAGGTCCCTGAGCGTGCAGGTCTGCACGCCCTCCTCGCCGAGCCTAGGCAGCACGTCGGCGACGTAGGCGAGGTAGGGCTGGTGCGGGCCGACGAACAGCACGCCACCGCGGTGGTGCCCGAGGCGCGGGTCGGCGTAGACGAGGTACGCCGAACGGTGCAGGGCGACGACGGTCTTGCCGGTACCCGGACCGCCGTCGACCACGAGAGCGCCACGGGAACCGGCGCGGATGATGGCGTCCTGGTCGGCCTGGATGGTGCCGAGCACGTCGCGCATCCGGCCGGATCGGTGACCACCCAGGGACGCGATGAAGGCGGACTGGTCGTCGAGCGCCGCGTGCTCCTCCAACCCGTCAGCGGTGAACACCTCGTCCCAGTAGTCGTTGATCCGGCCGCGGGCCCAGCGGTACCTGCGACGGCTGGCCAACCCCATCGGGTTGCCGTGCGTCGCACCGAAGAAGGGCTCGGCCGCCGGCGAGCGCCAGTCGAGCAGCAGCGGACGGCCGTCGCCGTCCTTGAGGCCCAGCCGGCCGACGTACACGGGCGTGGGGTCGTCGGTTCCGACCATCCGTCCCAGGCACAGGTCGAGGCCGAAGCGTCGCAGGGTGCGCAGCCGAGCGGTCAGACGGTGGACCTCCAGGTCCCGGTCCATCGCCTGCTGGCCCGAGCCGCCCGGCGAGTGCCGGGCGGCGTCGAGACGGTCCGAGAGGTCGGCGATCGACCGCTCGAGGCTGTCGGCGACTGCCGCGAAGTGCTGGTCGTCGTCGGAGATCAACGCCGGGTCGGCCTTGGCGGTCAGGCGGTCGGGGAGGTCGAAAGCGCTGGTGCGCAGAGGATTCAATGGTCAGCTCCGATCGAGATTCTGGCCTCGGCCGCCGATTGTGAGGCACCCCCGGGGCCTTGCCGCAAGACCCCCTGTGCGCTATACGTTGAGAACGGAGAGGAGTTGTCCTCTCCGTTCCCATGTCGGGTCTCACTCGGAGCCGACGGAGTCGAACACCTCGCTCAACGTCGTGTGACGCACCCGGACGGACCCGGCGTAGCCGTCGACCAGCCCGACGACCACGTCGTACTCGTCGCCCTGGCGGGACCGCAGTCCCACGGTCCACGAGCCCTCCGCGGGATGGTGCTCCTCGGCGCTGAGCGACAACGCGTCCGGGTCCACGGCGTACGCCGTCGCGGCGCTCTGCCGTGCCCGGAGCACGGCCGCGTCGCGCGGCACCGGGGGCGTCGTCTGCCGGCCGAGCAACCCGAGCAGGTCGCGGAAGGCAAGGATCGCGCCCCGCTCCCAGGCGCCTGCCAACGCGGAGGCTCCGGGGCCGGTCGTGACGAGGACGCCGACCTCCAGTGCCCCCGGGCTCGGTCCCCAGCTCGTGTGCCAACGGTGCGCGTGCACGGAGTAGTGCAGCGGAGCGTCCGACTCGGCGTACAGGACCGGTTCCAGTGCGGTCAGGATGCGGGACTCGTCCACGACCCCGGCGGACGCGTCCGGGTCGGACTCCGGGAGCGTCACGTCGAGGAGGAAGTGCTGCTCGGCCGGACCGTCCGGCCGGCCGCGGTAGCCGACCTGCACCTGGATGCGGTCGACCCGGCCCAGCGTGAGCCGGGGGCGTCGGGGGGCGTCCTCGACCGCGTCGCTGGTCATGTCCCCAGGGTCGAGCGCTGCCCTGGGCAGGTCAAGGCGGGAGCCCACCTCGACCATCCGGGAGTCGGGGCAAGGGGGCCTAGGATGCACACGTGTCCACCGTTGCCCCCGACACCGGGGGATGGCAGCCGGAGCCGGGCGTCTTCGACGACCTGCTTGCCGCGTTGGTCGTCGTGGACCTTTCCGGACGCGTCGTCCACGTCAACCCGTTTGCGTCGCGCATGCTCTCGGAGACTCCGGCGAACCGGCCCGCCGGCGAGCAGCCCGAGGACGTCTTCGACCCGGAAGCGCGAGAGACGGTAATGGAGGTCCTCGGGCACGTCGCCGCCGGAGGATCGTGGACGGGAACGCTGCCGGTGCGCTGGGCCGGTCGTTCGACGCAGGTCACGACCGCGTGGTCCCCCCGGCGACGTGGTGACGAGGTGGTGGGTGCGGTCGTCGTGCTCGAGCCGCCTCCTGAGTCCGACCGGCACGCCCGTCGCGTCGCCGAGCGGCTGCGCCGGCTGGCCGCGGTGACGACCGAGCTGCTCACGGCGTCCAATGTGGAGACCGTGGTGTCGGTGGTGACCGAGCACATGGCCGACGCGGCCGGGGCCACCGTGGCCTCCGTGTCCCTTCGCGAGGGCGACACGCTGCGGCTGGTCGGTCTCCGCGGCGGGGTCAAGAACGCTCGCGAGGCGTGGGCGACGTACCCCCTCGCTGCGGCCACGCCGGTGGGGGACTGCGTGCGATCACGGCGACCGCTGCTGCTGAGTGGACGCGCCGAGATCCACGGCAGGTATCCCGACCTCGAGCTGGCCACCCAGGGCGAGCGCTCCCTCGTCTGCCTCCCACTGGTGGCCTCCGGCGAGGCGCTGGGCGGGCTCTCCCTGTCGTTCCCGGGGCGACTCACCTTCGACCGCACGGAGCTGGAGTTCCTCGGCATCCTCGCCGACACCTGTGCGCAGGCGATCGCCCGCATCCGCGCGGTGGCCGCGGCCACCGACCGGGAGCTCAAGCTCAAGTTCCTGGCGGACGCTAGCGCCGAGCTGGCGAGCAGCCTGGACTACGAGGCCACCCTGGCGGCGTTCGCGTGGCTGGCGGTGCCGACGTTCGCCGACTGGTGCGTGGTCCAGCTGCTCCAGGACGGGGTGCTGCGGCCGCTGGAGATCGCCCACCCGGATGCGGTGGTGGAGGAGCGGATCCGTGAGATCCAGGAGCGTTATCCGCCCGACCCGAAGGCGCAGCAGGGCGCGCACCAGGTGGTGCGCAGCGGCGTCAGCGAGCTGATCCCCGACATCACGGACGCCATGATCGAAGCGGCTGCCGTCGACGAGGAGCACCGGCAGGCACTGCTCGAGCTCAACTTCCGCAGCGCGCTGACCGTCCCGCTGAAGGTGCATGGTCGCGTCCTGGGGGTGATCACCTGGGTCGCCGGTTCCGGTGGCCGTCGTTACGGGCCGGAGGACCTGGCTTTCGGCGAGGACCTGGCCCGCCGGGCGGCCGTCGCCATCGACAACGCCGAGCTGCACTCGCAGGTGCGCGACGTGGCACTGCGGCTGCAGCAGGCCGCGCTCCCCAAGCACCTGCCGCCCGCTGAGGGGTGGGAGGTGGCCGTGCGGTACCTGCCGGCCGGCCGCACCGACACGGGAGGCGACTTCTACGGCCTCGCGCCGCTCGACGACGGTCGCGTGGTCGTCTTCGTGGGCGACGTCATGGGACGCGGGGTGGAAGCGGCGTCGGCGATGGCGCAGATGCGGTCCGCCGTCCGGGCCCTGCTCGCGGTCGACCCCGAGCCGACGGCGGTGCTCGCGGGGCTCGACAAGCTGTTCGCACGATTCGACATCGACCAGCTGGTCACGCTCGTGTACGCCGTGCTGGACGCCGAGCAGCAGCGGATGCAGATCATCAACGCCGGCCATCCCGCACCCGTTCTGGTGCCCCAGCAGGGCCCCGCGGAGATGATCGAGTGCGTCGACACGTTGCTCCTGGGGGCGGGCGGCGAGGTGCGCGACGTCGTCACCCTGCCGTTCACCGACGGTGACGCACTGCTGCTGTTCACCGACGGTCTGGCCGAACGACGGGGTGAGGTGATCGTCGAGGGCTACGAGCGGATCACGCGGGCCGCCGCGACCCTGCGAGAGCCGGACCTCCAGGGCGCGCTGGATGCCATGGTCGACGCCGTGCGGGACCCCACGCGGGACGACGACGTCGCCGCGCTGGCGATCCGTCCCAAGATGGCGCACGCCGCCTCGCCGCGGGCCGTGCAGGCCGTCGAGGTGCATGAGAGGTGGCTGCTTCCGAACGATGCGACGGCCGCCGGTGTGGCGCGCCGGCACCTCGAGCACGCCCTCGTGCAGCTACCGCCGGAGACGGTCGAGACCGCGCGACTGCTGACCAGCGAGCTGGTCACCAACGCCATCGCCCACGGGAGCGGACTGGTGTCCATGAGCGCCGACTACGACGGGCAGCGCGTGCGGGTCGAGGTGCGCGACGAGTCGGCGCGGCGTCCCGAGGCCCGAGACGCGTCGCTGCTGTCCGACGGCGGCCGCGGCCTGCACATCGTCGATGCCCTTGCCACCGAGTGGGGTGCGACGCCGACCGGCCGTGGCAAGAGCGTGTGGTTCTGGATCGACACGACGCCGGCCGGCGCGCCGTACGGAACCTGACGCTCAGGAGCGGACCAGCCGCGCGATGGCGGCCGACGCCTCGGCGATCTTGTCGTCGATCGACTCGCTGGGGTCCTGGGCGGCGTGCACCACGCAGTGGCGCAGGTGGTCGTCGAGCAGCCCGAGGGCCACGCTCTCGAGCGCCTTGGTGGCGGCTGAGACCTGGGTGAGGATGTCGATGCAGTACTCCTCCTGGTCGACCATGCGCTGCAACCCGCGGACCTGACCCTCGATCCGGCGCAGCCGCTTGAGCTGCGCCTCCTTGTTGTCGATGTAGCCGGGGTTGGTGTGCGTCGCCATGCGCCCCATGATACCCCTAGGGGGTAGATGGGCGAACGAGGCTCAGAGCTTGGTGAAGTTCGCGGCCGTCACCCACTGGTCGCCACTGAGAGACGAGCCGACCCCGATCCGGCGCGCGCTCCTGCTGAGCAGGATCGGTCGGTGGACCGGAGAGTCCATCCACGCCCGGACCAGGCCGGCCGGGCTGAACGCGCCCATCCCGAGGGTCTCCCCGGCGTACCGCGCACCACACTTCCGCAGGATGCCCTGCGGATCCTGGTGGTACAGGCGCCCGCTTCTCGCCAGCCGTCGGGCCCACCGTTCGGCGGTGCCGTCCGTGCACTCCTCGAACCTCAGCGGCCGGAGACCGTGCTCGGCCCGCATCCGGTTGATGCGCTTCTGCACCTTCTCCTCGTACGTCGAGCTGTGCATCGCGGCGCGCGTCTCGGCTGCGCCGGTGGACGTGGCGGTGACCACCGCGAGACCGGTGGTGGCAAGAGCCAGAAGCACGATGATGACGAAGCCGCGAACCGCGCGGCGCACTGCATGGTCGATGACAGGCATGACCAAGACCCCTCCCAAAGTCTCGGGCTGCGACCGTGCGGCATTCCTCCCAGAACCACCGTTTGGCCGGCTGACTACAACATCGTGAGGGTTGACCGAGTTGTCCGCCTCGAAACGACGAAGGCTTTAAGTTCCCCGCACCGCTGGGCCCAAGGTCCCGTCCGGTCCAGACCGTCGCCTCTGCGCAGCGGCGACGGCCGCGACGAGCCTGGAGGCATGACAACGACAGCTGCTCCCGGAGCCGTGGTCGTCGGCTACGACGACACACCGCACAGCGACGCCGCCCTCGTGTGGGCGGTCGAATACGCGTCGAAGCATCGACGCCCCCTGCTCATCGTCCACGCCCTGGGCGTGCCGACCGTGTACACGTCCTTCGCGGGCCCGGTCGAGAACCGCAAGGAGCTGCGCATCGCCGGGCGTCGCCGCACCGACCGGGCGTTGGCCAAGGCACGCAAGCTGGCGCCTGACCTCGATGTCCGGGTGCACCTGTCCCTGGGCCACGCGCGCGACGTGCTCCTGGACTCGTTGGCGGGCGCACACCTGCTCGTGGTGGGGTCCCGAGGCAGGGGGACGCTCGCCAGCCTGCTGCTCGGCTCGGTCAGCGTGGGCGTCTCCGCCCACTCACCGTGCCCGGTCGTCGTCGTCCGCGAGGCCGAACGGCGGGACCCGCACGGCGAGCTCGCCGGCAAGGTCGTCGTCGGTGTCGACGGAGGAGAAGCGTCGATGGCCGCGCTCGCCGAGGCTTTCGAGCTCGCGTCCTCCCGCGGGCAGGCCTTGGCCGTCGTGCACGCCTGGGACGCCGCGATGCTCTACCGCGACCTGACGGTCTACGAGGTCGTCCTCGAGACCTCCGACGAGCACCAGCGCATCGTCGCCGAGAGCATCGCGGGCTTCTGCGAGAAGTACCCGGACGTCACCGTCACCGTCCACCAGGACGAGGGTGACCCGGGCCGCGCCCTCGTGGCTGCATCGCGCGAGGCGGAGCTCGTCGTGGTCGGTTCCCGCGGACGGGGCGACGCGGCCGCCACCCTGTTCGGCTCGGTGAGCCGGCACGTGGTCGAGCACGCACACTGCCCGGTCGTCGTCGTACGTCGACCCGAGGGGCTGTCATGACAACCCAGGCACTGGTGGTCTACGAGTCGATGTTCGGCAACACCGCCGACGTGGCTCGTGAGATCGCGGCCGGACTGGCCACCAGAGGCTCCGTCGACCTGCTGGAGGTCCAGGACGCTCCGTCGCCGCCCGACGAGGCGTACGACCTGGTCGTCGTGGGCGGTCCCACGCACGCGTTCTCGATGTCCCGGCCGTCGACGCGCGAGGACGCGCAGCGTCAGGGCGCGGACGCCGCGGTCGACCAAGGGTTCCGCGAGTGGATGGACGGCCTGGCGGCCGGTTCTCACCACCCGCGGCTGGCCAGCTTCGACACGCGGGTGAGCAAGGTCCGCCGGCTCCCGGGATCGGCCGCCCGGCGAGCCGACCGGATCGGCCGGCGGCTCGGCTACCGGACCGCCTGTCCTCCCGAGAGCTTCTACGTCGCGGACATCTCCGGCCCGCTGGTCGAGGGCGAACGCCACAGAGCCCGCGAGTGGGGTGCGCACCTCGCCGACCTGTGCGAACGCAGCGCCGCCTAGACGCCTACGGAGACGTGGCTCGGCTGTCGCCGGGGCGTCGCATCGGCACGTGCGGGATGCCGTCGTCGAGGAACTCCGGCCCGGTGACGGCGTAGCCGAAACGGGTGTACCACTGCGCGAGGTAGGACTGCGCGTCCAGTCGTGACGGCCGTTCGCCGACGAGGTCCAGCGCCCGGCGCATCAGCGCCTCGGCCAGGCCCCGTCCTCGGTGCGACGCCGCCACCAGCACCCGACCGATCCGGAACCCGTCAGGCTCCTCGAGCAGCCGCAGGTACGCCACCGGGCGACCGTCGTCCGCCACCCAGAGGTGTCGCGTGCCGGCCTCCAGGTCACGGCCGTCGAGCTCGGCGTACGGGCACTCCTGCTCGACGACGAACACGGACTCGCGCAGCTGCCACAGGGAGTACGCAGTCCGGCTGTCGAGGTCGTCGAACGCGGCCACCCGGACGTCGTGCTCCTGCATGCCGCGGAGCCTATGTCACCCCTTCGCCGCCACCCGGTGGTGCCGCCGGTGGTCGAGCCCGTCGAGACCCGGCCACCACCAACCGAACCGCACACCCGGTGGTCGAGCCCGTCGAGACCAGGCCAACCCGGTGGTCGAGCCCGCGACCGGTGGTCGAGCCCGTCGAGACCAGGCCACCGCCCGGTGGTCGAGCCCGTCGAGACCTGGCCACCACCAGCGGAACCCGGCCTCGTCAATCGGGACCTCGCCACCGGTGGTCGAGCCCGTCGAGACCAGGCCACTCTTCGGTGGTCGAGCCCGTCGAGACCAGGACCGCACCGTACCGGTGGTCGAGCCCGTCGAGACCAGGCCACAACCTGGCCCCGTCAGTCGGCGCGCCCACCGACATTGAGCCCGCGATCGCTCACTCCGTTCGCTCTGACGAACCAACATTTCGGAGTAGTCCCTTTCTGCACAAGGGATTCCGGACACGAAACTGTCGGTGCTCACCCCTAGATTGACGGGTATGAAACCGGTGGCGGACGACCTCGAGCGACAGGCAGTCGCCGACGCCCTGGTGTCCAACCACGCCACCTTGGTCGAGTCCGAGTGCCGTGAGTTCGTGCTCGCGGCCCAATGGGCCGACCTGCACCCCACCTCGTCGGGGACGGTGCTGCCCGGCACCGAGCGGTCGAAGAGGTACGGCGGTGACGGCACGCCGTTCGCGGGTGAGTTCGCGGCCGCCGAGCTGGGTGTGCTGCTGGGCCGATCCCACGTCGCCGCGGCCACGTTGATGGCCGACGCGCTGGACGTCCGGCACCGGCTCCCGAAGTTGTGGGCCGAGCTCACGGCCGGCCGCGTGCGGGTCTGGCAGGCGCGGCACGTCGCCTCTCGGACTCGCGCCACCGGACTGACCCTTGCCCAGGCCCGCGAGGTCGACGAGACCACCACGCCGTACATCTCATCGCTGCCGTGGGGACGCTTCGTCGACCTGCTGGAAGCGCGGATCTTCGCCGCCGACTCCGAGGCCGCCGAGGCGCGGCGGTTGGCGGCGGAGCTGGAGCGGTTCGTGGTCATCGGGCAGTCCAACGAGCACGGCCTGAAGACGCTGGTCGCCAAGGCCACTGCGGGTGAGGTGATCTACCTGGTGTGGCGATGGTGGACCGGATCGCCGAGATCCTGCTTCAGCAGGGTGACACCGATCCGGTCGGTGCGCGGCGGTCCAAGGCGCTCGGGATCCTTGCGCATCCGGCGCGGGCACTCGCGCTCCTGCGGTCCGCGGGTGGTGACCTGGTCTCGACGGGCTCGACCACCGAGCAGGTCGAGTCGCCCACCGAGGGTGCGGGCTCCCTTCGAGACGCCTCGTCCCTCGGCGGGCTGGTCTCGACGGGCTCGACCACCGAGCGCAAGATCCAGTTCCAGGCCGGCTCTGTGGGTGGTGACCTGGTCTCGACGAGCTCGACCTCCGGTGGAGTGGTCTCGACGGGCTCGACCACCGATGTGCCGCTGCCGGCGGCGACGCTGCACGTGCACGTGTCTCGGGAGTCGATGCAGAGCGGGAACGGGGTGGCGCGGATGGAGGGCGTCGGGCCGCTCACGATCGGCCAAGCCTCCGAGTTCCCTCAACACTCCCACGTCACCATCTGGCCGGTGATCGACCTCGATGAGGACCGGCCGGTGGACTGCTACGAGGTCCCGGACCGACTCCGTGAACAGATGCACCTCCGCTCACCCGCGTCGGCGTTCCCGTATTCGTCCGCCACCGGACGACGGATGGACCTCGACCACACGATCCCCTGGGTGGGCGCCGGGGTCTCGACGGGCTCGACCACCGAGGGCGGGCAGACCCGGATCGGCAACCTCGGCAAGCTCAGTAGATTCGAACACCGGATCAAGACCCACGGCCACGGTTGGCGGCACCGACAACCCGAGCCCGGCGTCCACCACTGGCGGACACCCACGGGCTACCAGTTCACCGTCGACCATGCAGGCACGCGGGTCTCGGCGGGCTCCCTTCGAGACGGCACGGCCTACGAACGCGTCTTCGCCCGCCTGGTCCGCGCCGAGTAGTTCCCCCAATCCTCCAACCGGCACGGCTCAGCGGGAACTGCTGGCATGACCCGGTCGTTGACCACACACCCCCACCCAGACCAGAGGGCGCCGGCCGCGCCCGGAGAAGGTGAGTGTCCGTGACCCAGCCCGCCACTGCTTCGACGACCACCGAGCTCGACCAGGAGCTGGACCGCCAGCTCGACACGCTGCTGGCCAAGGGCTACCCCGGGCTCGCGGGGCTCGACGAGCGGACGTTCGTCGGTCAGGTCGAGGCCCTGCGTCCGCTGCTCGGGCGCGTGGGTTTCGGTGACCAGGCGGCGCTTCCCTTCCTGGTGGTGGTGCGGCACACCTGCGTGCCCACCGTCGCCGCCGTCGAGCGGTTCGAGGTGAACGGGAAGACAGGCTGGACCGACATGGCCGACGAGATCGACGCCTACCGGCCCATCGAGGGTGTGGAGGTGCCCGAGGCGTCGGTCTACCTGCTCACCGACGTCAGCACGGGGCCGGAGACCCTCAACGTACGGCCCGCCGACGCGCTCCCCATGATCCGCGCCGCCGGCCGCACCCCGCTCACCGTCGACGAGGGCGTCGCCCTGGTGACCCAGCTGCCCACGAGCCTCACGGAGCTCAACGCCTTCCAGGCCGTGGGGTCACGCACCGGCAACAAGCGGATCCCGAGCTTCTGGATGAGCAAGGGTGCGCCGCGGCTCGGTTGGTGCTGGGAGGGCAACCCGCACACCTGGCTGGGTTCCGCCTCCGCGGCGGCCCGCATGGCCCCGTAGCGCGACCCCCTGGAAACTGTCGGTGGCCGGGTCCAGGATCGAGACATGGCCGTCGACGCCGCAGCCATCCTCGACCTCGCCGCCACGCTGCCCGAGTCGGGGGAGCGCGACTACCTCGAGGACTCCACGATCTTCACGTTCCGCGGCCGTGGGATCGGGATCGTCACTGGCGACGGCCGCGAGCTCATCGTGAAGTCGACGCGCCTCGAGCGCGACGCCCTGGTCAACAGCGACCCGGAGACCTACTCCGAGTGGTGGTCGTCCGGTCGCTACGGCTGGGTGAAGGTCCGACTGGAGCGGGTCGACCCCGAAGAGGCGTTCGAGCTCGTCGTCGAGGCATGGCGGCTGACGGCTCCCAAGCGGCTGGTCCGTGACTTCGACGCGGGCGTTGTAGGGTCGGAGCACAACGACAGGGGAGCGTCACCAGGGCGCTGAGAGTGCGGACACAGCCGCAGACCCTCGAACCTGCTCCGGCTCATACCGGCGAAGGAAGTCGAGTTCTCGACCGTTTCGGCGGTCCCCTCCCGATGACACATCAGGGAGACCACAATGCGCACCACCACACGGCGCGCCGGGCCCCTCGGCCTGGCCGTCACCAGCCTGCTCGTTCTCACCGGGTGTGCGCTCAGCAGCCCCGACGGCGACGCGGCCGACGACTCGACGAAGGTCGTCGTCGCCACCCACGACTCCTGGAACATGTCGAAGAAGGTGATGCGGCGCTTCACCGAGGAGACCGGCTACGACGGTCACGGTGCAGCCCTCCGGTGACGCCGGCGCGTTGACCAACAAGCTCGTTCTGACCAAGGACTCGCCGATCGCCGACGTCGTCTACGGCATCGACAACACGTTCGCCTCGCGTGCCGTCGACGAGGGCGTGCTCGCGGAGCTACAACCCGGCCGACAACCCCGGCGAGGACTTCGAGCCGCAGGACGCGCGGGCCGCCGAGCAGCTCACCCCGGTCGACTACAGCGACGTGTGCGTCAACATCGACGACACCTGGTTCGCCGAGGAGCGACGTACCCCCGCCGACGTCGCTCGAGGACCTGGCGGACCGAGCGCTACCGCGGCCTCTTCGTCACCCCCGGCGCCCAGCACGTCCTCACCGGGTCTCGCGTTCCTGCCGCGACCGTCGCGCGGTACGGCGAGGACGGCTGGGCGGACTACTGGCGGCGGCTGGTCGACAACGACGTCAAGGTGACCTCCGGCTGGTCCGACGCCTACCAGGTCGACTTCACCGCAGGGCGGCGGCCGCGGCGACCGGCCGATCGTGCTGTCCTACGCGAGCTCGCCGCCGTTCACGATCCCCGAGGGCGAGCGGCGAGCCGACGACGAGCGCGCTGCTCGACACCTGCTTCCGGCAGGTGGAGTACGCCGCCGTGCTCGACGGGGCCGCCAACCCCGAGGGCGCGCGAGGCGCTTCGTCGACTTCATGACCGGCCGCGACGTTCCAGGAGGCGCTGCCCGACAGCATGTACGTCTTCCCGGTCGACCCGGCCGCCGCGCTGCCCGAGCTGCTGGGCGGAGCACGCCGCCCGGCGCCGGCGACCCGGCGACGGTGCCGGAGTCCGACATCGCTGCGACACCGCGCCGAGTGGCTGGAGACAGTGGGCGGACGTCACCGGCCTGATGAGACGCAGGCGTGGGGTCCGCTGGCGGGATCGTCGCGCTGGCGGCGGTCCCGCTCGCTCGCGCTCGTGGTCTTCTTCGTACTGCCGGTCGCCGGCATGGTGGCCCGCGGGCTCTGGGTCGACGGCGTCGTTCGACCCGCTGGGCGCGCTGCAGGTGCTCACCCGCAGCCGGACCCACCGGGTGCTGTGGTTCACCTCTGGTCGGCCGCGCGCGGCGACGGCGCGTGACCGTGCTGCTGGGGCTGCCGGCTGACGTTCGTGCTGTACCGGCTCCGGCGTGCCGGGCCGCCGACTGCTGCGGGCGCTCGTGGTCATGCCGTTCGTGCTCCCGACCGTGGTGGTGGGGGTCGCCTTCCGCACCCTGCTCGCGCCTTCCGGCCCGCTCGGCGTCCTCGGCCTCGACGGCAGCCCGGTCGCGATCGTCGCGGCGATGGTGTTCTTCAACCTCGCCGTCGTGGTGCGCACCGTCGGCTCGATGTGGGAGCACCTCGACCCGCGTCGCGAGCAGGCCGCGGCCGCGCTCGGCGCCACCCCGCGACAGGTGCTCCGCACGGTCACGCTGCCGGCGCTGGCGCCGGCCATCGTCGCGGCGGCCAGCGTCGTCTTCCTGTTCTGCGCCACGGCGTTCGGGGTCGTGCTCACCCTGGGCGGCCTGCGCTACTCCACGGTCGAGACCGAGATCTACCTGCTCACCACGCAGTTCCTCGACCTGCAGGCCGCGGCGGCGCTCTCGCTGCTGCAGCTCGTCGTGGTCACCGGGCTGCTGCTCGCCGCCGCACCTGGCCCGCACCCGGCGCGAGCACGCGCTGCAGCGCGCCGGCGACCGGCGCTCGCGCGACGCCCCGGCCGGCGCGACCTGCCGGCGACTTGCCGCTGGCCGCGGTCGCGCTGCTGCTGCTCGTCACGCCGCTCGTCGGCGCTGGTCGCCGGGCTCGCTGCGGGTCGGTGACGGCTGGGGACTGGCGCACTACCGGGCGCTCGGCGGCACCGGCGAGCGGCACGCGCTGCTGGTGCCGGTGACCGACGGCGCTGTCGAACTCCTGGCGGATGGCCGTCGACGCGACCCTGCTCGCCATGGTGCTCGGCGTGCTGGTGGCGCTCGTGGTGTCGCCGGACCGGACGCGGCCGGCGGCGAGCGTCGGGCGCTCGGCGGTCCTCGACGCGGTCTTCATGCTGCCGCTGGGGGTCTCCGCGGTGACCCTCGGCTTCGGGTTCCTGATCACCCTGGACCGGCCGCCGCTGGACCTGCGCAGCTCGCCGGCTGCTGGTGCCGATCGCGCAGGCGATGGTGGCGCTGCCGCTGGTGGTGCGCACCCTCGCGCCGGTGCTCCGCTCCGATCGACCCGCGGCAGCGCCAGGCCGCCGCCGTCGCTGGGGGCCTCGCCGCTGCGGGTGCTGGGCACCGTCGACCTGCCGGTCGTGTGGCGTCCGCTGCTCGCCGCCACCGGCTTCGCGTTCGCGGTGTCGCTCGGCGAGTTCGGCGCCACCAGCTTCCTGGCCCGGCCCGGAGCAGCCCACCTGCCGGTGGTGATCTACGAGCTGATCGGCCGGCCGGGAGCCGACAACTACGGGATGGCGCTCGCCGCCTCCGTCGTGCTCGCCGCTGCGTGACGGTCGCGGTGATGGCGTTGGTCGAGCGGCTGCGCATCGGCTCGGTGGGAGCGTTCTGAGGTGCTCGACGGCTGCCAGCGGCCGGGTGCTCGGGTCGACGACTCGCGGCGTCGACGGGGTGGCGGCGGTCGACGGCGTCGCGCTCGACCTGCCGATCCGGGCGAGGTGCTCGCGGTGCTCGGGCCCTCGGGCTGCGGCAAGTCCACGCTGCTGCGTGCGGTGGCGGGTCTCGAGCCGCTCGGACCGGGTCCGGTGTCGTACGACGGCCGCGACCTGGCCGGGGTGCCGACGCACAGGCGCGGGTTCGCGCTGATGTTCCAGGACGGCCAGCTGTTCCCGCACCAGACGTCGCCGGCAACGTCGGCTACCCGCTGCGGCTGCCGGCACCGGCCGCGTGCCGAGGTGTCCGCCCGGGTCGAGGGAGCTGCTGGAGCTGGTCGGCCTGCCCGGCTACGGCGACCGGTCGCCCACCACCCTGTCCGGCGGCGAGCGGCAGCGCGTCGCGCTCGCCCGCGCCCTCGCCGTACGGCCCCGGCTGCTGCTGCTCGACGAGCCGCTCAGCGCGCTGGACCGCGGGCTGCGCGAGCGGCTCGCCGTCGACCTCCGGGAGATCCTCAACGCGGCCGGCACGACGGCGCTGCTGGTCACCCACGACCAGGAGGAGGCGTTCGCCGTGGCCGACCGGATGGCGGTGATGCGCGCCGGCCGCGTCGTCCAGAGCGGCACCCTGGAGGAGGTCTGGCGCGGCCCCGTGGACGGCGAGGTCGCCGCATTCCTCGGCTACGCCACCGTGCTCGAGGGCGAGGCGGCCGGACGCGTGCTCGCCGCCGGCGGTCGCCGTCGACCGAGCCGGGGCGTGGTCGGGCGCGGTGGCGCTGCGCCGGTCCGCGCTGCGCTGCACGCCCGACGGTCCGCTGCACGGGAGGGTGCTGGCGGCGCGGCTCACGCCCGAGGTCACGCGGCTGGTCGTCGCGGTCGAGGGGATCGGGGAGGTCCCGGCGGTCGCGGACCCGGACGCCGACGTGCTGGTGGGGCACGACGTCCGGCTCAGCGTCGACCTCGGCCGGGCCGCCGTCCTCCCGGCCTGACCGGTGGGCGGCACACCCTAGAATCACCCCTTGTGAAACGGCGCGCGTACGGACTCCTGGTCGGAGTCGCAGTCGTGATGGGTGCGCTCGCCGTGACCGCCAGCATCCAGCTCGGTGAGCCGCTCCGCGATCCCGACGGGTTCCTCGGCCCGTCATGGCTGCGGCTGCCGCTCATGGTGGTGGGCGCCTTCCTCGTCGACGTGGTGCCGCGGTCGCTGTGGCGGTCCCGGTCGTCGTGGTCGACGTTCCCGCAGCACGCCCGCGCCATCATCCGCGAGCACTGGACCCGCGAGCGGATCACCCTGGTGACGATCGGACTGGCCAGCTTCTTCGTCACCTACGTCAGCTACCGCAACCTGAAGAACTTCCTGCCGCTGCTGGCCGGCGAGACCCAGGACCGGATGCTGCACCAGGTCGACCAGATCCTCGCTTTCGGCCACGAGCCGGCGGTCATCCTGCACACGGTGCATGGGTGAGGGTGTCGCCGCCCACGTGCTGGCGTTCGTCTACCTGCTGTTCCTCCCGCTGTCACCGGCGTCGCTGATCGTCTGGCTGGTGTGGTCGCGCAACATCAGCTACGGCTACTGGTACGCCACCGCGCACTGCCTCACCTGGGCGCTGGGCACCGCGAGCTACTACCTGGTGCCCTCGCTGGGCCCGAACTTCGCGTACGTCTGGTTGTACGCCGACATCGACCAGACCGGCGTCAAGGCCCTGCAGGACGCGCTCTACTACGGCCGCAAGGACATCCTCTACAACCCGTTCGCCGACTCGATCCAGAGCGTCGCGGGCTTCGCGTCCCTGCACGTCGGGATCATCCTGACCCTGGCGCTGATCACCCAGTACACCGTCAGGCACGCCTGGATCCGCTGGTCGATGTGGACGTTCTTCGTGCTCACCGTGCTGTCCACGCTGTACTTCGGCTGGCACTACATCGCCGACGACATCGCGGGTGCCTTCATCGCGATCATGTCGGTGTGGATCGGTGGCCTCGCCACCGGGCAGAAGTTCGACCGAAGAGGCAGGTCCTCACACCCCACGACGTCCACGTCCCGGGTGCCGGTCGGCGCCTCGGTGGGCGACGGCACCGGCGGCACTAGCAGCACCGGCGGCGAGGACCGCTCGGAGGACCCGGACACCGCCGGCCGCCCGTAGCGCACTAGTCATTGCAGGTCAGCGACGCCTAGCCCCAGGCCATCTCGAATCTGGTCCCGTCTCGCGCGGGATTTGACTCGTGATTCGTGGGGCCGCACCCGTATCCTGGAACCACCGGTAGCCGGGGGGCCGAACCGGGCCGAGTCGGGCGTTTCACCGCCCGCGTCAGCCCGTGACGGGTCTCCGCTACTGTTGCTCGTGGCCCTGCCCCAACCTCCCAGTGGGGCAGACGCCATCGGTCCCGCCCCAACCTCCCAGTGGGGCGGGACCTTTTTTCTTGCCCGAGGAGCGGAGGGTCCGGTCCCCGCCCCGGGTGCGCTGGTTCTCGACAGCTCGAATACTCCCGAAACCACGAATTACACATGTGTAGTTCGTCAAGTCGACACGCCGTGTGACGCAAGGTTTTTTTGTGAAAAGTGTTTCCTTTGTGACGGATGAGCACTAGCGTCGTCCCGGCGGCGCCACCCCGGACCTCGATCCGGAGCGACGCGGCCACGTCGGGAGATTCAGCGGCGACCACGTCTGGGAGGGCGGACGCCGAGGAGCCTCGACGCCTGTCAACGGGTCCTGCGAGCCGCCGGGGAAGCGGCTCGCAGGACCCCGACGAAAGGTTCGACCGGTGCGCAACCGCATCCGCACGATGGCCTGCGTGGCCGCCCTGACCCTGGCCGTGGGAGCGGCAGGGCCGGCGGTGGCCGACCGGGACGCCGACGGGGTCGAGCTTCCGTCGAAGCAGCAGGTGCGCGACGCCGAGGACCGTGCCGAGGCGAAGGCCGCCGAGGTCGGGCGGATCAAGGCCTCGCTGCTGCTGGCCAACCAGCGGCTCGACGAGGCGGCGGTAGCCGCCGAGCGCGCGTCGGAGGCCTACAACGGGGCCCGCTGGCGCCTCGAGCAGGCCAGCGCCGCCGTCGACCAGGCACGGGCGGACGCCGCGCAGGCCAGGCGCGAGGTGGCCCGGCAGCGTGACGCGATCGGGGCACTGGTCGCGTCGTCGTACCAGCGCGGCGGCGACCTGACCGCCATGAGCGCGATGATGACCGCGGACGGGCCGGAGGCCGTCCTCGACCAGTACGTCGCCTTCCAGGGGGCGTCGTCGTCTCTGGACGCCGACTATCAGCGGTTCGCCGCCTCCGACGTCCTCGCCGAGGTGTTCACCCGGAAGGCCGTCGCGGCGGAGCGTCGTCAGCGCGCGGTGGCCGCCGAGGCCGAGGAGGCGCGCACCGAGGCGGTCGCGGCCGCGGAGGCCGCCCAGGCGGCGGCTGCCGGGATCGCTGCGGAGAAGGACGAGCTGATCCGGCAGCTGGCCCGGGCCGAGGGCATCTCGGTGCGGCTGGCCCGGGAACGGCAGACGGCCCTGGAGGAGATCGCCCGGCAGCGTGCGGCCGAGCAGGCGCGGCAGGAGGCGATCGCGGCCGCCAAGGCGGAGGCCCGCGCCCAGCGTGCCGCCGAGCGGGAAGCCCAGCGGGAAGCCCAGCAGGAAGCCCAGTGGGAAGCAGAGCGGAAGGCCGCGGAGGAGCGCGCGGCGCGGGAGAAGGCGCAGCAAGAGGCTGCTGCAGCAGCCCAGGCGGCCGCGGTCGGGGCCGGGAAGCCGAAGCCCCAGCCCGACCCGCAGCCGGACCCACAGCCCGACCCGCGGCCCCGGCCGACGCCGCCCCCCACTCAGCCCGCCGCCCCATCCCCGGCACCCCCGCCACCCCCGGCGGCCACGCCGCCCCCGGCACCGGCGCCGTCGGCGGGAGGCGCACAGGCCGCGATCGCGTTCGCCACCGCCCAGGTCGGCGATCCCTACCGATGGGGCGCCTCCGGGCCGGACGCCTGGGACTGCTCGGGCCTGACCGCGGCGGCGTGGCAGGCCGGCGGCAAGTCCCTGCCGCACTACTCGGTCGCGCAGTACCACGCGGGCGTGCCCGTCAGCGCCGGGCAGCTCCAGCCGGGGGACCTGGTCTTCTGGAGCTCGAGCAGCTCACCGCAGGGCATCCACCACGTCGCGCTCTACATCGGCGACGGCAAGATCGTGCACGCCCCGCGCACCGGCCGTCCGGTCGCGGTCGAGAGCATGTACTACTGGGTGCCGCCGACCCACTTCGTGCGGCCCTGATCACACCTGGACGCCGGCCCGAAGGGGGAACACTGGCCCCATGACTCTCGACGTGGCGTCCCTGACCGCCCTCCTCGACGGCGACTACGCCGGCGTGCGCAAGCTCGTGCGCGACAACCTCGCCGAGCACGCCTCGATCCTCACCGACGCCGAGGAGATGAGCCGTGACGAGTTCCGGCAGCGGGTCCTCGACGTGGTGCTGATGATGGCCGGGACCGGGCAGACCGGCTTCGGCTTCCCGAAGGAGTACGGCGGCGGGGCGGACATCGGTGCCTCGGTCGCGGCCTTCGAGACTCTCGCCCTCGGGGACCTGTCCGTGGTGACCAAGGTCGGGGTCCAGTTCGGCCTGTTCGGCGGGGCGATCCTGCAGCTCGGCACGAAGCCGCACCACGACGCCTACCTCGAGGACCTCATCACCGGCAGGCTGCTCGGCTGCTTCGCGATGACCGAGTCCGGACACGGCTCCAACGTGCAGGCGCTCGGCACCACGGCGACGTACGACGCTGACACCGGGGAGTTCGTCGTCGACACCCCGGACGACCGGGCCCGCAAGGACTACATCGGCAACGCCGCGCTGCACGCGCACGTGGCGGTCGTGTTCGCGCAGCTCGTCGTGGCCGGGCAGTCGCACGGCGTGCACGCGCTCGTCGTACCGCTGCGTGACGGCGACGGGAACGTGCTGCCCGGCGTCCGCATCGAGGACTGCGGGCGCAAGATCGGGCTCAACGGGGTCGACAACGGGCGGATCTGGTTCGACGGGGTGCGGGTGCCGCGGGCCAACCTGCTGGACCGGTACGCCGTCGTCACCGAGGACGGCCGCTACTTCTCGGACATCGAGAACCCCGACCGGCGGTTCTTCACGATGCTCGGCACCCTGGTGCAGGGACGGGTGTGCGTGGGCGGCGCCGGCATCAACGCCGCCAAGGTCGCGATCACGATCGCGGTCAAGTACGCCCTGCAGCGCCGCCAGTTCGGCTCGCCCGGCTCCGGCACCGAGGAGCTCCTGCTCGACTACGGCCAGCACCAGCGACGACTCCTGCCGCTGCTGGCCCGGACCTACGCGCTGCACTTCGCCCAGGAGCGGGTCGCGGCGGACCTGCACCGCGTGTTCAACGTGGGGGAGGGGGACGACGAGGACACCGTGGCGGCGGACGACGAACACGCGAGGAGGGCCCTGGAGGCCCGCGCGGCCGGCACCAAGGCGCTCGGCACCTGGCACGCGTCGCGAACGATCCAGGAGTGTCGCGAGGCCTGCGGCGGCGCGGGCTACATGTCGGTGAACCGGTTCGACGCGCTGCGAGCCGACACCGATGTCTTCACCACGTTCGAGGGCGACAACACGATCCTGCTGCAGCTGGTCGCCAAGGGCCTGCTGACCGACTACAAGGACTCCTTCGAGGACATGGACCAGATCGGCATGGTCCGGTTCGTCGCATCGGCGGCGGTCGAGACCGTGCTCGAGCGGACCAATGCCCGCTCGATCCTGGAGCGGCTTCAGGGCCGCGGTGCCGGGCAACCGCGATTCCGTGGACGACCCCGACGAGGGGCTGCAGGACGGCTCCTGGCAGCTGGAGATGCTCACCTGGCGCGAGGAGCACATGCTGGCCGGCGTGGCCCGGAGGCTGAAGCGCGGCATCGATGCGGGCAGTGATCCCGCCGAGGTGTTCAGCCGCTGCCAGGACCACGTCATCGGTGCCGCCTGGGCGCACGTCGAGCGGATCGTCCTCGAGGCCTTCCTCGACAAGCTGGCCGCGATGCCGGACGGCGCCAACAAGGACGCGCTGAACCACCTGTGCGACCTGTTCGCGCTGTCCTGCATCGAGTCCGACCGCGGCTGGTTCCTCGAGCACGGGCGGCTCTCCAACGCGCGGGCGAAGGCGGTGACCCGGCGGGTGAACCAGCTCTGCCGCCGGGTCCGCCCGGACGCCCTGGAGCTCGTGGACGCGTTCGCGATCCCGAAGGAGATGCTCCGCGCGGAGCTGCTGGACTTCTCCGGTTCCTAGGCCGCCAGGACCTGATCGGGACGCCGGTCCATGTCGCGCCAGTGCGGACGCAGCGCCGGCGCCATCGTGGCCAGGAAGTAGGCCGCACCGCACACCAGCATCGCGGCGGTCAGCCCGAACCCGCCGACCAGCAGGCCGCCGACCAGGCCGCCGAGCGGGATGAGCGACCAGCACAGGGCGGTGTTGAGGGCGGTCACCCGTCCGACGAGGTGCTCCGGGATCCGCTCGAACATGACCGCGCCGAGGACCGGGTTGATGAAGCCTGCCGCGAAGCCGCCCGCCACCGCGACCGCGAGCACCCCCCACAGCGGCACGTCGAAGGCCATCACGACGAATCGCGGCGCGCCGCAGACCAGGAACGCGACGAGGTAGGTCGTGAACCGCGGCAGCCGGGCGGCGTACACCGACGCGATCACCGCACCCGCGATGGCGGCGCCGCTGAAGACCGCGAACAGCAGCCCGATCGCCGCCGCGCCGCCGCCGGTCTCCTTGGCCCACACCGGCACGAGCACGACGGTGAACGCCTGGTCGAACAGGTTCGTCACCGCCACCATCAGGCAGATCCCGAGCAGCACCGGATCGCGGCGCAGGAAGTCCCAGCCTTCCTTGAGTCGGGTCAGGTAGCTGCCGGTCTCTTCCGAGCTCTCGGTCCGCACCCGGGTGGTGCGCAGGACGCGCGTGCTCACGGCGAGCAGGCCGGCGGAGACCGCGAACGACGCGGCGTCGACGGCGAGGGCGGTGGTCGGGCCGACCAGCGCCACCAGGGCGCCGGCGACGGCCGCGCCGGCCATCGACGCCGTACGTTCGACTGCGGACGCCAGCCCGGTGGCGCGCTCCATCGCGACCCCGCCGTGCCGGACGAGGGCCGGGACCATCGCGTGCTTGGCGCCGTCGCCCGGACCGCGCAGCGCACCGGCCAGGGCGACGAGCGCGAGGAGCACGGGGAAGACCAGCAGATCCAGCAGGTGGAGCACCGGGATCAGGCCCACGGTCACCGCGCTGCCCAGGTCGGCGCCGATCGCGACGCGCCGCGCCCCGACCCTGTCGATGAGCGGGCCGGCGAGTGCCTTGAGGACGACCAGCGGCGCCATCTCGGCGAACGCCACGAGGCCGGTGAGCGTGGCGCTGCCGGTCGTGGTCAGCACGAACCACGGGATCGCGATCATCGACACGCGAGTGCCGGTGAGCGACACCGCCTCGGCGGTGAGCCAGCCGTGCAGCGGCGTCCGGCGGCTCACGCGTCGACCCCCTCGGAGGCGGGGGACACGGCGCCGGGGCGGGGGAACGTGTGCAGCTGGACGACGAACTCGGCGGCTGTCTCGACGTCGTCGTCCGCCTCGGCCCAGCCCGCGACCAGCGCAACGATCGCGTTCGTCAGCTCCTCGGCGCGCGCAGGCGTCAGTCGGAGGTGCCAGTCGCTGCCCGTGGAGGCGCGTCGCCAGGGCCGTGGGAGGGTCGGCAGCTCCTCGATCGCGCGCTGCAGCGTCTCTGTGTGCACCACCGCGACGGCCTGGGCGAAGGCGTCGGTCGCCTCGCGCGCCGCGGGCGTGAGCGCCACGGCCGGATCGGTCCTGGTGGACTGGTGAGCGGCCTTCCACCAACGGTCCCGCGCGTTGCCGCGCTCGGGGTCGTCGACCACGAAGCCGTGCACCGCGAGCTGGCGCAGGTGGTACGACGTCGCACCGCTGTTGAGGCCCAGTCGCTGGGCCAGCGAGGTCGCGGTCGCCGGGCCGTCGGAGCGAAGCAGGCCCAGCATCTGCAGCCGCACCGGGTGGGAGAGCGCCTTCAGCGCGGTCGGGTCCGGGGTGATGGTCGTCAGGTCCACGGCAGCAGGCTAAGACCGCAAAGAACTATTTGCAAACAGTTCTTTGCGGTTCGTTTTCTTCTGCGAGCCGCGGAGCTGGGGGTTAGTGCGGGAGGCCCTGCGCCGCCGGCCGCGGCGCCTCGCCATGTCCCTCGTCCGCGTAGCGCTTGAACGACGCGTTCACCTCGGCCTCGGCCTCGGTCCGGCCGACCCACTCGGCGCCCTCGACGGACTTGCCGGGCTCGAGGTCCTTGTAGACCTCGAAGAAGTGCTGGATCTCCAGCCGGTCGAACTTCGACACGTGGCTGATGTCGCGCAGGTGCTCCAGCCGCGGGTCGGTGGCCGGGACGCAGAGCACCTTGTCGTCACCGCCGGCCTCGTCGGTCATCCGGAACATGCCGATCGCGCGACACTTGATCAGGCACCCGGGGAAGGTCGGCTCCTGGAGGATCACCATTGCGTCGAGCGGGTCACCGTCGAGCCCGAGGGTGTTCTCGATGTAGCCGTAGTCGGCGGGATACTGCGTGGAGGTGAACAGGGTCCGGTCCAGGCGGATGCGTCCGCTCTCGTGGTCGACCTCGTACTTGTTGCGCTGCCCCTTGGGGATCTCTACCAGTACGTCGAACTCCACCTTGATGCCTCCGCTGTCAGCCTCTGTGAACCGTGTGGTTAGTGTCCCGCACCAGGAGCGGATTCGAAGAGTCGGGAGGGGGTCGGGGTGCCGGAGAGTGACGGAACCCACGCCGTGACACCCTCGACGCACGCCGTCCGACCCGCCGGCAGGCGCCTGCGACGCATCACGACCGGCCTCGTGGTGCTGGTGCTCCTCGCCGCCGCCGCGTCGTACCAGTTCGAGCTCGGGCCGCGCTGGTTCGGCTTCGACTACCCGTCACCCGTCGACGAGCCCGCCGCCGTGCCGCCGCCCCGGGGCCTCACCCTGGAGCCGGCCGAGGACCCGGTCCCGGTCGCGGCCGCCGCCGAACCGGCCGACGCCGATCCCCGCGCGGTACGCCGCGCCGTGGCCCGGCTCGTGCGCGACCCGCGGCTGGGTCCGGATGTCGCCGTCGCGGTGAGCCAGCTGTCCGACGGTGAGGTCGTCTACCGGGAGGGCGACGGTCGGGTGATCCCGGCGTCGACCCTCAAGGTGCTCACCACGGCCGCGGCCGTCACCGCGCTCGGCGAGGACCACCGGTTCCGTACGACGGTCGTCGCCGGCAGCTCGCCGCGCCGGATCGTGCTCGTGGGGGGCGGCGACCCGCTGCTCGCGCGCCGGCCGGTGCCGGCCGGGGAGACCTACCCGCCGCGCGCGGACGTGCAGACCCTCGCGCGGACCACGGCCAAGGCGCTGCGCGGGGTCGGGCGCAGCCGGGTGCGGCTGGGCTACGACGCCACGCTGTTCTCCGGCCCGGCGGTCAGCCCGGACTGGAAGCCGTCGTACCTCACCGACAACGTGGTCAGCCCGGTCAGCCCGCTGTGGGTCGACGAGGGGGTCGACCCGGACACCGACATCCGCAGCGCGGACCCGGCGGAGGCGGCCGCGGAGGCCTTCGCCGAGGCGCTGGAGCGGCGCAACATCCAGGTGGTGGGCCGACCCCGCCCCGAGCCCGCGCCGGCCGAGCCGACCGAGCTCGCCGCCGTCGCAGTCGGCCCCGCTCGGGCAGATCGTCCAGCACGTGCTCGACGTGAGCGACAACGAGGCCGCCGAGGTGCTCCTCCGGCACGTCGGGCTCGCCACCGGCCGTCCCGGGTCGTTCTCGGGCGGCGCCGACGGCGTCGCCGAGACCCTCGCCGGGGTCGGCGTCGACGTGTCGGGCGACCGGATCCTCGACGGCTCCGGGCTGGCCCGCGGCAACCGGCTCCGGCCCGAGACCCTGCTGGACACGTTCACGGTCGCCGCCGGCCCGGATGACACGAGCCTGCGGCCGGTGCTCACGGGCCTCCCCGTCGCCGGCTTCACCGGGTCGTTGACGTTCCGCTTCGAGACCGGGGCCGAGCAGGGGCTGGGCTCGGTGCGCGCCAAGACCGGCACGCTGTCGGGCGTGCACGGCCTGGCCGGCACGGTCACCACCGACGACGGCGTGGTGCTCGCCTTCGTCGCCGCCGCCGACAAGGTCCGCACGCCCGGACACGTTGGCGGCCCGCGCCAGGCTCGACCAGGTCGCCGCCGCGCTCGCCGCCTGCACCTGCGCCTGACCCCCGATGTCGGTATGCCTGCCGTGACCCCTGGACCACTCTCGGGCTACCGATATCGGACGTTCGGTCAGGCATCACCCCGTAAGGTCACAGCATGGCGGCACGCTCGATGATGATCGACTGGGACCTCGCGGTGACGGCCGCCTCGCGCATGGCGGGGCCCGGACCGGCCATCTCCCGCGACGAGGCCGAGGCGGTCGTGGCCGAGCTGCGCGCCGGCGCCGAGCAGTCCACGCCGCTGGTTCGCGAGTTCACCGGTCTGGAGGCGGGCTCGCGCACCGCGCCCGTCCTGGTCGTCGACCGGCCCGGCTGGATCCGCGCCAACGCCGACGGGTTCGCCGACGTCTTCGCACCCCTCGTCGACAAGCTCCAGGAGCGCAAGGGCAGCCCCTCGCCGCTGGCCGAGGCCGTCGGCTCCCGGGTCACCGGCCTCGAGGTGGGCGCCCTCCTCGGCTTCATGTCCTCGAAGGTCCTCGGCCAGTTCGACCCCTTCTACGGCATCGACAGTGTCGGCGGCGAAGGCAGCGACAGCGGTCCGGCCGGCCGACTGCTGCTCGTCGCCCCCAACATCGTGCACGCCGAGAACGAGATGGGCGTCGACTCCCACGACTTCCGGCTCTGGGTCTGCCTCCACGAGGAGACGCACCGGGTGCAGTTCACCGCGGTCCCCTGGATGCGTGACCACATCCGCGGGGAGATCGAGTCCCTGGTCAGCGAGATCGAGGTCGACCCGGCGAAGCTCGCCGCGATGCTGGGCGAGGGCGTCAAGCGGGTCGGCGACATCATGCGCGGCGACGACGACGTCAGCCTGCTCGACCTCTTCTCCTCGGCCCGTCAGCGCGAGGTGCTCGACCGGATCACGGCCGTGATGTCGCTGCTCGAGGGCCACGCCGACGTCGTGATGGACGGCGTGGGTCCCTCGGTGATCCCTTCCGTCGCGGAGATCCGGCGCCGGTTCACCGAGCGCCGCAAGGGCACGAGCTACCTCGACCGCGTGCTCCGCAAGCTGCTCGGGCTCGACGCCAAGATGGCGCAGTACCGCGACGGTGCGGCGTTCGTCCGCGGCGCTCTCGACCAGGTCGGCATGGACGGCCTCAACGCGGTGTGGGCCGAGCCGGCCAACCTGCCCTCCCGCGTCGAGATCGGTGACCCGGCGGCCTGGGTCCGGCGCGTCCACGGCTGACGTGTCCCTGGACCCAGCCGTGGCAGCCGTACGGCGCGCGGTCCGCAGCGCCCTCGACCGGATCCCCGACTCCGAGGGCGGTGTCGTCCTCGTCGCCTGCTCCGGCGGCGCCGACTCCCTCGCCCTGCTCGCCGCCACCGTCTTCGAGGCCCGACGCCTGGCGCTGCGGGTGATCGGGGTGACCGTGGACCATGGCCTGCAGGACGGGTCGGCCGCCCACGCGGACCACGTCGTCGCGCAGATGGCGGGGCTGGGCGCGGACGAGACCGTCGCGGTGCGGGTGCGCGTGGATCCGGCGGGGCTCGGCCTCGAGGCGGCCGCGCGCGAGGCGCGCTACTCCGTGCTCGAGGAGGTCGCCCAGCGCACCCAGGCCTCCGTGGTGCTGCTCGGACACACGCGCGACGACCAGGCGGAGACCGTGCTGCTCGGCCTGACCCGGGGCTCCGGCGGACGTGCGATCGCCGGCATGCGGGCGGCGTACGACGTGTTCCGCCGCCCGCTGCTCGAGGTGACCCGGTCGCAGACGGAGCGGGCCTGCCGCGCCGAGGGCATCGAGTACTGGGAGGACCCGCACAACCAGGATCCCCGGTTCACCCGGTCCCGCATCCGGCACGTCGTGATGCCCACGCTGGAGGCGGAGCTCGGTCCGGGCGTGGCCGAGACCCTGGCCAGGACCGCCGAACAGCTGCAGGAGGATGTCGCCGCGCTCGACGCGATCGCGGCCGCGGCCCACGACACGGTGAGGGGTCCCGACGGACTTCTCGTCGACGGTCTGCTGGAGCTGCAGACAGCGGTACGGCGGCGGGTGATCCGGCTCGCCGCGGTGGAGGCGGGGGCGCCGTCCGGCGAGCTGTTCCGGGTGCACGTCGTCGCGGTCGACGAGCTCGTCACGGCCTACCGCGGGCAGCGCTGGGTGGACCTCCCCGGACACCTGCGGGCGACCCGGGAAGGGGCGCTGCTGAGGTTCCGCCCCACGGATGAGGCGGCCTCCGGCGCTGTGGGAGGCTGACGCCCATGGACGAAGCGCACATCGAGGGCGACCTGGTCGACGTCCTCTTCACCGAGGCAGACATCCAGCAGAGGCTCGGTGAGCTCGCGGCCGAGATCGAGAAGGACTACGACGGCACGGACATCCTGCTGGTCGGCGTGCTCAAGGGCGCCGTGATGGTGATGGCCGACCTGGCCCGGCACTTCGGCCGGCACGTCGAGATGGACTGGATGGCGATCTCGTCGTACGGCTCCGGCACCAAGTCCTCAGGGGTCGTGCGCATCCTCAAGGACCTCGACACCGACATCAGCGGCCGGCACGTGCTGGTCGTCGAGGACATCATCGACACCGGGCTCACGCTCTCCTGGCTGGTCTCCAACCTGTCCTCACGCGGCCCCGCCTCCGTCGAGATCTGCACCCTGCTCCGCAAGCCCGAGGCGCAGCAGATGACCGTCGACGTCCGGTACGTCGGCTACGACATCCCCAACGAGTTCGTGGTCGGCTACGGCCTCGACTACGCCGAGCGCTACCGCAACCTGCGCTCGATCGGGACGCTCGCCCCGCACGTGTACACCTGACCTGCCGGCCACCTCGCGGCTCTCTGCTCGGTCGGCGGAGCCCGACGGGCGCGATGGTGGGAGAATGGGTGATTCCGACGCCGCATGTACCGTCGGTGTGTCGAAGTGGTTGAGCTGGCAGGAGGGCGGGGCGCCGACCCCGGATCATGGACGTGAAGCGTATTTTCCGCGGCCCCTGGCTGTGGATCGTCATCGCGGTGGTGGGTGTCCTGGTGGCACTGCAGTACCTCGCGCCCAACGGAGGGTACGACGAGGTCGACACCTCCGACATGGTCAGCAACATCAAGGACGGCTCGGTCAAGGAGATCACCTTCGTCGACGGCGACCAGGAGATCCGCGCCGAGCTCGACGACGGTGAGAAGGTCACCGCCACCTGGGTCGCCGGCCAGCAGCAGAGCATCCTCGCGCTCGCGCAGGACGGCGTCGACCAGGGCACGATCGAGAAGTCGAACTCCGAGAACCCGCAGCCGAGCCTGCTCGGCTCGATCCTCGCGACGTTCCTGCCGTTCGTGCTGATCATCCTGCTGTTCCTGTTCCTGATGAACCAGGTCCAGGGCGGCGGCGGCCGGGTCATGCAGTTCGCCAAGTCCAAGGCCAAGCTGATCAGCAAGGACATGCCCAAGACCACGTTCAGCGACGTGGCCGGCTGCCAGGAGGCCATCGAGGAGCTCGGCGAGATCAAGGAGTTCCTCCAGGAGCCCGCGAAGTTCCAGGCCGTCGGCGCCAAGATCCCCAAGGGCGTGCTGCTCTACGGCCCGCCCGGCACCGGCAAGACGCTGCTCGCCCGCGCCGTCGCGGGCGAGGCGGGCGTGCCGTTCTACTCGATCTCCGGCTCCGACTTCGTCGAGATGTTCGTCGGTGTCGGCGCCTCCCGGGTCCGCGACCTGTTCGAGCAGGCCAAGGAGAACGCCCCGGCGATCGTGTTCATCGACGAGATCGACGCCGTCGGCCGGCACCGCGGAGCCGGCATGGGCGGCGGGCACGACGAGCGCGAGCAGACCCTCAACCAGCTGCTCGTCGAGATGGACGGCTTCGACGTCCGCGGCGGGGTCATCCTGATCGCGGCGACCAACCGCCCCGACATCCTCGACCCCGCGCTGCTGCGCCCGGGTCGCTTCGACCGGCAGATCGGCGTCGAGGCGCCCGACCTCGCCGGCCGGCACAAGATCCTCGAGGTGCACTCGCGCGGCAAGCCGATGGCGCAGGACGTCGACCTGCTGTCGGTCGCGCGTCGTACGCCGGGCTTCACCGGCGCCGACCTGGCCAACGTGCTCAACGAGGCCGCGCTGCTCACCGCCCGGCAGGACCGCAAGATGATCGACGACGAGGCGCTCGACGAGGCCATCGACCGGGTCATCGCCGGCCCGCAGAAGCGCACCCGCCTGATGAGCGAGAAGGAGAAGCTCATCACCGCCTACCACGAGGGCGGCCACGCGCTCGTCGCCGCGGCGCTCCCCGGCACCGACCCGGTGCACAAGGTGACGATCCTGCCCCGCGGCCGCGCCCTCGGCTACACGATGGTGCTGCCCGACGAGGACAAGTACTCCCAGACGCGCTCGGAGATGCTCGACAAGCTGGCCTACATGCTCGGCGGCCGGGCCGCGGAGGAGATGGTCTTCCACGACCCGACCACGGGCGCCGGCAACGACATCGACAAGGCCACCGCGCTGGCCCGCGCGATGGTGACCCAGTACGGCATGACCGAGAAGCTCGGGGCGATCAAGCTCGGCGACGACAACTCCGAGCCGTTCCTCGGCCGCGACCTCGGCCACACCCGCAACTACTCCGAGGACGTCGCCGCGATCGTCGACGAGGAGACCAAGCGTCTGCTCAGCTCCGCGCACCAGGAGGCCTTCGACATCCTCGAGGAGAACCGCGACGTCCTGGACCGCCTCGTCATCGAGCTCCTCGAGCGGGAGACCCTCGACAAGGGCGAGGTCGCGGAGATCTTCGAGCCGCTGCGCCGCCGACCGGTCCGCCCGGCCTGGACCGGCTCGCCGACCCGGTCGCCGTCGGCGATCCCACCGGTCGACGTACCGGCGGCCGTCAAGGAGCGGGCCGCGGCCAACGGCAGCGAGGGCGGCGTGATCCTGACCCCGCCCGGCAGCGGCGGAGACGTGCACGGCGACCCGGGCGTTGCGGCCGATGTCGATTGAGCGGATCTCCCAGGAGGATCGCCGCGACATCCCCGACTTCGACCACGAGCGGGCGCAGGCGGCGGTCCGGGAGCTGCTGATCGCCGTCGGGGAGGACCCCGACCGCGAGGGGCTGCAGGACACCCCGGCCCGGGTGGCGCGTGCCTACGCAGAGCTGCTGTCCGGGATGCGGCGTACGGCGGAGGAGGTGCTCACCACCACCTTCGACGCCGGGCACGACGAGATGATTCTCGTGCGTGACATCGAGCTCTGGTCGATGTGCGAGCACCACCTCGTCCCGTTCACGGGCGTCGCGCACATCGGCTACATCCCCAACGACAACGGACGCATCACCGGCCTGTCCAAGCTGGCCCGGCTGGTGGACGTCTACGCGAAGCGCCCGCAGGTGCAGGAGCGGCTCACCACCCAGATCGCGGACGCCCTGATGGGCATCCTCGAGGCCCGCGGCGCCCTGGTCGTCATCGAGGCCGAGCACCTGTGCATGACCATGCGGGGCGTCAAGAAGCCGGGCGCCAAGACGCTCACGTCGGCGATCCGCGGCAGCATGCACAACGCGGCCACTCGCCAGGAGGCGATGAGCCTCATCACCCGCGGCACTCGCTGACGCATCCGGCGCTGACCCGCGCGGTCCGACGGGTGATGGCGGCCTCGGTACGATGGGGGACTCCATGACCGAGACCACCGAACGCCCCCCGACTCCCTCGCCTGCAGAGCGTTGGGGGCGTCGGGCGCGCCACCGGCAGCCTCCGGGGCGTCAGGCGCCGGCCTGGTTGCGCGGGCTCGGCATCGCCGTAGTGGTCATCCTCGCGGCTGCCGGCGTGTACTCCATCGGCGACGGCCTGACCACGGCCGACCCCGCCCAGGTCTCTGCCAAGGTCGACGTACCTGCGGGTGGGGTGATGCCCGGCGAGCGGTTCAAGGTCTCCGGCACGGCGTCCACCGACTTCGAGCGGCCGGTCTTCCTCGAACGGCAGGACCGCGGGTCCTGGTCCCGGCTGGCGACGGTCCACACCGACGACGACGGCCGTTTCACGTTCCCGCGCGCCCGCGCGGACGAGGGCTCACGGTTCAGGATCGCGCTCCCGGCGATCAGAGACCTGGGGCAGACCCATCCGGCCGTGACCCGGGAGGTCCCCGGTCTGCGGGTGGTCCCGCAGAAGGTTGCCGACTTCTCCGTGCTCCCCGGCATCGTCCAGGCCGGCGACCTCGCCGCCGACGCGGGCGAGGCGAGCCTGTTCGCGGAGGCCGCCTTCACCCCTGTGCGTCCCGGCCGCGCGGTCGTGGTGCAACGGCGGCTGCCCGGCGGGACCTGGGAGCGCGTCGCCCGCGACACCCAGGGCGCCGAGGGCAAGGTGCGGTTCTCGGTGCCGCAGGACGCCGGCACGCCCTACCAGTTCCGGGTCCTCGCCACGCCGTACGACGGCGCGCCTGCGATGGCCTCGGAGGCCCAGGGCTCCAACCGCTGGCGCCTCGACCTCGACGACCAGTTCACGTTCGGGGTCGATACCACCCGCTGGGTCACCCGCGGCGACACCCACGAGCCCGAGTCCAAGCGCACCTGCGCCAAGGCGGACCCGAGCATGGTCTCGTCGAGCGGCGGCACGCTCGACCTGTCGGTGGCCCCCGACCCGGCGTTCGCACCCGACACGTGCAGCTGGAAGAACCCCGACACCGGCGCCAGCGGCACGGCCGACTACTTCCTCAACGCGCACGTCGGCACCCAGGGCGCCTACTCCTTCCGCTACGGCGTGGCCGCGGCCAGGGTGAAGTTCCACCAGCCGCAGGGGATGCACAGCGCGTTCTGGCTCCAGGACAGCGGCGAGGCCGACGGCACCGTCGGGGCCGAGATCGACATCGTGGAGTTCTTCGGCCGTGGCTACTCCAACGGCGGCATCGCACAGTTCATCTACCCGCAGGGCGCGGAGGAGGTCGGCGGCACCCAGCCCGACGCGGAGAAGGCGCTCAAGGCGCGCGGAGACAACTGGTGGGACCGCTACCACGTGTTCAGCGTGGAGTGGACGCCCGAGGAGTACGTCTTCCGCATCGACGGCGAGGAGACGCTCCGCACCGACGTCGGCGTCGCCGACCGCAAGGTCTTCCTGATCCTGAGCCTGCTCACCTCCGACTGGGAGCTCAAGAAGCTGCCCGAGGTCGGCACCGGCACCGCGTCGGTGGACTGGGTGCGGGTCTGGCAGGACACTCGGCTGGCCGGCGAGAACCTCTGAGCGCAGCCCTCTGGCTAGACCACGTGCGCAACACGCGCACCATCTGACACATCGTCGGATCGTCGGTTACCCTTTTCGGGCACCCTGACGCCTATTCGTACCCCGGGGGTTTCTCCCATGTCCCATCTGCGCGCCTTCGCGGCGCCTGTCCTGGCTGCGGCGCTCACGCCGATGCTGCTGCTGGCCACCCCTGGCTCCGCCATGCCGGTGGCCACGGACGCAGCCACCACCCAGACCCAGTCCGCCGACTCGACCGCCAAGGCGCGGCCGATGGCGCGCGTCAAGGCACGCAAGGCGCAGAGCGCCCGCATCACCGTGCTGCCCAAGGTCGCCCAGACCGGTCGCGGCGCGAAGTCCGCGGACCGCGCCAAGGCCGTCGGCGAGATCAAGGTCTCGCCGGCACAGAAGGGCCGCAAGATCGTCGTCCAGCGCAGCGCCGACAATGGCGGCAGCTGGTCCAACGCGGCCAAGACGACCACCAACGAGCGCGGCTACGCCTACTTCAAGCCGACGACCGCTGCGAGCGGCAGCTTCTGGACCTACCGGGCCCAGGTGAAGAAGTTCAAGGGCAAGCCCGCCTTCACCACCGGTCAGGTGTCCGACCGCTGGAGCCTGCTCTTCCAGGACCAGTTCAGCGGCGGTTCGCTCAACAAGAGCCTCTGGTCGACGCGCGGCGACTTCTACGACAAGGGCTCCAAGCGCAAGTGCTCGAAGGCCTCGCCCAAGATGGCGAAGGTCGGGTCGGGCGTGCTGACGCTGAAGGTCAAGAAGGACGGCTCGCGCCGCGGTGACGTCTGCAAGTGGCGCAGCCCGGGCGGCAAGACCAAGAAGTTCAGCTACTTCCTCAACGGCCACGTCGGCACCGACGCGCGCTTCTCCTACCGCTACGGCGTCGCCGCCGCGCGGGTGAAGTTCCAGAAGCCGCAGGGCATGCACGGGTCGTTCTGGATGAACACCAGCGGCGAGCCCGAGGGCCGTCACGCCGTCGAGATCGACACCGTGGAGTTCTTCGGCAAGGACTACAGCAAGGGCGGCCTCGCGCAGTTCCTGCACTACAAGGGCCGCAAGATCGGTGGTCTCCAGCCCAACGCCAACGACGTGCTCAAGGGCACCGACAACTGGTGGAAGAAGTACCACGTCTTCTCCGTCGAGTGGACCCCGCAGGGCTACTCGTTCCGGATCGACGGCAAGGAGACCTACCGCACGACCAAGGCCAAGTCCGACAAGCAGGTCATCATGATCCTCAGCCTGCTCTCCTCCGACTGGGAGCTCGACAAGATGTCCAAGTCCGGCAAGGGCTCGACCAAGGTCGACTGGGTCCGGGTCTGGCAGGACCAGAGCATCGCGGCCCGCAACCTGCAGTGACCGCAGCCTGACGCCCGTCTGCGTGTGCCCCCGACCCAGCTGGGTCGGGGGCACACGTGCGTCCGGTGGGCTCGACCAGCTCGACCACCGGCGGGCCCGGATAGTCTGCGCGGGTGTACTCACGGCCAGCCCGCTACGTCGAGGGCCTGCCCCGCCCCCCGCGCTGCCTGGTGATGGGCGTCGTCAATGTCACACCCGACTCCTTCTCCGACGGTGGCCGCTACCTCGACCACGACCGCGCCGTCGAGCACGGACTCCGGCTGGCCGCAGAGGGCGCCGACCTGGTCGACGTCGGCGGTGAGTCCACCCGGCCGGGAGCGGTCCGTCCGGAGCCGGACGAGGAGCTGGACCGCGTCGTGCCGGTCGTGGAGCGGCTGGCTCGCAACGGCGTCCTGGTGTCCGTCGACACCATGCGTGCCGAAGTCGCGGAAGCGGCGGTGCGAGCCGGTGCGGTGCTGGTGAACGACGTGTCGGGGGGCCTGGCAGACGACGCCATGTTCGCCACGGTCGCCCGCCTCGGCGCGCCGTACGTCCTGATGCACTGGCGGGCGCACTCCCTGGAGATGGCGGACCACACCGAGTACGACGACGTGGTGGCCGACGTCGCGGCCGAGCTGGACGTGCAGCTGGCGGCCGCGCTCGCGGCTGGGATCCAGCCCGGACGGATCGCCCTCGACCCCGGCATCGGGTTCTCCAAGACCGGGGACCAGAACTGGCAGGTGCTCGCGGGGCTGGAGCGCCTGCATGAGCTCGGGCACCCGGTGCTGGTGGCGACGAGCCGGAAGAGGTTCCTCGGACACCTGCTGGAGGACCCCGACGGGAAGCCGAGGCCGCCGCTGGAGCGGGGAGACGCGACCACCGCCACGACGGTGCTGGCGGCGGCGGCCGGTGCGTGGTGCGTGCGCGCACACGACGCACGGGCCACGGCGGACGCGGTCCGGGTCGCCGCGCGGTGGGCGGAGGCCGGCTCGTGACCCCCGACCACGCGGAGGTGGAGGCCGCCAACGCGGCGTTCTACGAGGCGTTCGAGAACGCAGACCTCGACGGCATGCGTGAGCTCTGGCTGGAGCACGACGAGGCGCTGTGCGTCCATCCGGGCGCTCTGCCGGTGCGTGGCACGCCGGCGATCAGCCGCTCCTGGGCGCTGATCATGGCCAACACGCCGTACATCCAGTTCTTCCTCACCGACGTCGAGGTGAGCGTGCTCGAGGACGTGGCATCGGTCACGTGCACGGAGAACGTGCTCACCGCCGACGACCGCGCGGGACCGGACGGTTTCGGTGGTGCCCGAGCGGTGGCCACCAACGTGTTCGTTCGCACAGCGGACGGTTGGCGGTTGTGGATCCACCATGCGTCCCCGGTACTGTCGGGGCCAGATCATGACTGACGCCTCTGCCTCCATCTCCGTCGAGACGCCGGCCCGGAATCGCGACGACGTCGCGCCCGCGGACCGGCTGTCCGTCCTGGGCATCGAGGCCTTCGGACGGCACGGCGTGTTCGACTTCGAGCGCCGTGACGGCCAGGTGTTCAGGGTGGACCTGACGCTCGGTGTGGACACCCGTCCGGCGGCGCGCAGCGACGACTTGCAGGACACCGTCGACTACGGAACCCTCGTTGCGGCAGTGAAGGAGTCGATCGAGAACGACCCGGTCGACCTGATCGAGACGCTGGCCCAGCGCATCGCCGACGTCTGCCTGTCCGACCCGCGGGTCGGGTGGGCGGAGGTGACGCTGCACAAGCCGCAAGCGCCCATCGAAGCGACGTTCTCGGACGTCGCCCTGACGATCCATCGGAGCCGACAGTGACTGAGACCCCGAACCCCAACATCGTCGACACGGACACCCTGACCGGCGAGATGCACCCGATCCGGCGCTGCGTGATCGCGATCGGCTCCAACCTGGGGGAGCGCCTCAACAACCTCCAGGGAGCGGTCAGCTCGCTCGCCGACACCCCGGAGGTCTGGGTCACGGCGGTCTCCCCCGTCTACGAGAGCGAGCCGGTCGACGCGCCGGAGGACTCGCCGGTGTTCCTCAACGCGGTGGTGCTCGCCGACACGACACTCTCCGCCCGCACCCTCCTGGACCGCGCCCTCGCCATCGAGGACGCCTACGGCCGGGAGCGTTCGGAGCGGGGCGCTCCGCGCACCCTCGACGTCGACCTGATCGTCGTCGGGGACCGGCGCGCCTCCGAGCCCGACCTGGTCCTCCCGCACCCCAAGGCCCAGGACCGCGCCTTCGTGCTGGCTCCGTGGAACGACGTCGAGCCGGGCGTGGAGCTCCTCGACCAGGGACCCGTGGCCGAGCTGCTCGAGAAGGCCGGCTCCGACGGCATCACCCGACGAGACGACCTGTCCCTGAACCTGCAGTGAGCCGCCTGCCCGATCCCGAGCAGGAGCCGGTCCCCGACCCTCCCGAACCCGAAGGCCGAGTCGGTACGACGCGTCCCGGGACCCTCGTGGTGGTCGCGCTGCTCGGCCTCGTGGCCGGCTGGGCGCTCCGGCCGGTCAGCATCGCGGTGCAGGGCACGGCGCCCCGGGTCGCCTGGATCCAGGTCCTCGCCCTGGTGCTCGTCGCGGCGATCCTCGGCGCGGTCGCATGGTCGACGTACCGCACCCTCCAGACCCGTCAGCAGCACATCGCCCCGCACCAGGCGGTCAACCGGCTCGTGCTCGCCAAGGCCTGTGCCATCGCCGGCGCCGCGGTGGCCGGCGGCTACCTCGGGTACGCCTTGAGCTGGCTCGGAGTCGACGAGGCCGAGCTCGCGGGCGAGCGGCTGGTCAGGTCCGGGCTGGCCGGGCTGGCGGGTGTGGCGATCGTCGCGGCATCCCTCGTTCTGGAACGAGCGTGTCGGGTCCGTCGCGAGGACGACTAGACCTACCCTGAGCCCCATGGCCAGTACTTCCCCCTTGTCATCGGGCCGTCCCTCCCGTCGTCGTCAACGCAGCGTCCGTGTCACCGTCGCGGTCGCCCTTCTCTCCGTCGCCACCGCCGTCGTCGTGCTCGCACTGCCCACCCAGTCGCCGGTGTGGCTCAGCATCGCCGCCGTGCTCGCCCTCGCCTGCGGGTGGGCGGCCGCGCGGATCACCTACTCCGAGCTCGCCCAGTCGCGACGCGACAACGCCGCCGACCGCGCCGCCCAGGCGCAGGCCTACCGCAGCATGTTCGCCGAGCGCGCCTCCGAGCACGCCGAGTTCACCACCGCGATGACCGACCGGATCGCCCGGACCGACCGCGAGGTCGCGGAGCTCCAGTCCAGCGTCGTCGAGGCGCAGCGCCGCGCCGCCGAGGCCGAGTCGCGCGTGCAGCGCGAGGCGCGACGGGCAGAGGAGGCCGACGGCCGCGTCGCCGAGCTGCAGGAGAAGGTGCAGGAGCTCGAGATCCGGCGGGCGGAGCAGGCCGACCAGCTGGCGAGCTGGGAGGGCTTCGAGACCGTCGTGGACCTGATGGCCTGGGAGGAGAAGGTCGGCGCCGTCACCAAGGCCGCCCTGCCCCCGGAGGAGAAGCACGCCTGACCGCAGAACTGTGGCGCGGGCACAGTCGTGCGCCTCGGCAGAGGACTTGGGGCTGGTGTCAGGCCCTTGTGGGCCACTTCCCAGCTCAGTGCGGGCACGCCGTGGAGCCTTCGCCGACGGGTCAGCTCGTCACGCTCCTCCGCTGCGCTCCCCCGGCGTGACGAACGGACCCCTCGGCTAGTAGCTCCATGTCGCGCGACGTCGGCCGGGCGGGTGCGGTGACTCGTGCACCCATGTCGTACGGAACACTGTCGTGGGTGAGTTCTACTGATCACCTGCTGCCCGAATCGCTGCTGACTGCGCTCCCGGACGGCTGGACGGCGTCCGCCCCCGACTCCGGGGACGCCCCCGAGCTGGCCGAGCTGCTCCGCCGTCACGAGAAGCAGGCCCGTGGCTGGGCGGGCTCGTCGGAGGACGACGTCCTCATCGAGGTCTCGACGCGCGGCTACATCACCCGGGACAACGTCATCCTGCGCGACCGCGGACGGGATCCTTCGTGGCTGGGCGGGCGCGCACGACCGAGCCGCCGGCCGGATGCTGCTGGTGATGATCGTCGACACCCGCCTCGACGGCGCGCTGGCCGACGAGGTCGCCGAGCTGCTGCTCGGCTGGGGCGAGGAGGCCGCCAAGAGCGTCGGGGCGGCGCGCGAGCTCGACGTGCAGCAGATCGACACCGGCACCTTCGCCGACGACAGCCGTCAGCACCGCTGGCTCGAGCGGGCCGGCTACACCAAGGTGCGCACCTGGTGGCAGATGTCGCGCCCGGTGACGCCCGACGACGCGGACCTCGACTCGACGCCCGGCGAAGGGGTCCGGATCCGACCGGTCGAGCGGCTCGGCACCGGCATGCCGTCGGAGGAGGATCTCCGGATCGTGCACGACGTGCTGGAGAGCGCGTTCGCGGACCACTTCAACTCCCACGAGGAGACGTTCGACGAGTTCGTCTTCCGGCTGCGCGAGGATCCCGGACACCGCTGGGACCACTGGTGGATCGCCGAGCTGGTGGAGGGCGGCAAGGAGCCGGAGCCCGCGGGCGCACTGGTCGGCGCGGTCGTCGAGGGCGAGGGCGACGAGCCCGACGGCAGCTACGTCGAGTACATCGGCGTGCTCGCCAACGCGCGCGGGCGCGGCGTGGCGAAGTCGCTGCTCGCCACCGTCATCGCCGACGCGGCGTCGCGTGGGCGCAACCGGGTCGGGCTCGAGGTGGACGCCGACTCACCGACCGGCGCCGACAGCCTCTACACCTCGATGGGCTGGAAGACTGAAGTACACCACCGAGTCGTGGCACAAGGACGTGCCGGTCAGCTGAACCCCGGGTTCGTCTGCGGTCCATGGGGTGATTCACGCGGGGAGACCGCAGACGAATGATTGTTGACCGACCGGCGGAGCGCGCGGTGCACCGTGTCGGGCGTGAGTACGCCGATCGTGCGGCCGTCGTGGGTCACGCCGACGCGTGCGTCGTCCTGGCGGAGCATCGTGGCCAGCGCGTTCTCCAGCGTGCTCGACAGGGGCACCGACTCCGCCGGTTCACGGCCGGCGACGGGCTCGAGGTCGGCCTCGTCGATCGGCGTCACCGACAGCCGGCGCAGGCCCCGTGACGCGCCCACGAACTGGGCGACGAAGTCGTCCGCCGGCCGGCCGAGCAGGGCCGCGGGCTCGTCGTACTGCGCGAGCCGGCCGCCGACCGCGAAGACGGCGACCTTGTCACCCATCCGGATGGCCTCGTCGATGTCGTGGGTGACGAACAGCACGGTCTTGTCGAGGTCGCGCGCGATGCGTGCGAACTCGTCCTGCAGCCGGGCGCGCACGATCGGGTCCACCGCGCCGAACGGCTCGTCCATCAGCAGCACCGGGGGGTCCGCGGCGAGCGCGCGGGCGACACCGACGCGCTGGCGCTGCCCCCCGGAGAGCTGGTGCGGGTAGCGCCGCGCGTGCTGGGCGGGGTCGAGACCGACGAGGTCGAGCAGCTCGTCGGCCCGGGCGGCCGCCTTCTTGCGGTCCCAGCCGAGCAACGACGGCACGGTCGCCACGTTGGCCCGGATCGACTGGTGCGGAAACAGTCCGACCTGCTGGATGACGTAGCCGATCCGGCGACGCAGCTCGACCGGGTCGCCCCGGGTGATGTCCTCGCCGTCGAGGAAGATCCGGCCGGTGGTCGGCTCGATCAGCCGGTTGACCATCTTCAGGGTGGTCGACTTGCCGCAGCCCGACGGCCCGACGAGGCAGACCGTGCGTCCCCGCGGCACGTCCAGGTCGAGCTCCTGCACGGCGACCGTGCCGTCGGGGTAGGTCTTGCCGACGCCGACCAGCCGGATCATCGGCTCCGGCAAGGGCTCGGCAGGCGCAGGGGCCGGCCGCGCCTCGTCGGCCGGGGCGCCGGTTGGGCTACGGTCGCTCACGTGGCTCCCCTCTCGACGGCGGCGAACTGCCTGGTGCGCAACGAGTGGGTGTGCCCGGAGTACTTCCGGACCCGCTCTTCCCAGCTGACGGACGCGCTGGTGGAGCACATCTGGATCACGGTGGTTTCCGTCCTGCTGGGACTGCTGCTGGCGTTCCCCCTCGCGTTGCTGGCCCGACGCTACCGAAAGCTGGAGGGCCTCGTCGTCGGCACCACGACCGCGATCTACACGATCCCGTCGCTGGCCCTGTTCGCGCTGCTGCTGCCGGCGACCGGCCTGAGCCAGACCACGGTGATCATCGGTCTCGCCCTGTACTCGTTGACGATCCTGGTCCGCAACATCATCGAGGGACTCAAGTCCGTGCCGGAGGAGGTGCGCGAGTCGGCGCTCGGGATGGGGTACGGGCGGGCCCGGCTGCTGTTCGGCGTGGAGCTGCCGCTCGCGCTGCCGACGATCATGGCCGGGCTGCGGGTGGCGACGGTCTCGACCGTGGCGCTGACGACGGTGGGATCGATCGTCGGGTACGGCGGGCTGGGCAACCTGCTGATCCAGGCGGTCGACAGCCAGTTCAGGGCCCAGGTGCTCGCCGCCGGCCTGCTCTGCGTGCTGCTGGCGATCGCCTTCGACCTGGTCATCGTCGCCGTCCAGCGCATGCTCACGCCCTGGTCGCGCAGCGACACCCGGACGGCGGCCGTGTCGTGATCCAGGACCTCGTCGACTGGTACGCCGACCCCGCCAACTGGCAGGGCGAGGACGGCCTGGTCAACCGGTTCATCGAGCACGGGCTGCTCACGCTCACCGCGATCCTGGTGGCCGGGCTCGTCGGTCTGCCGATCGCGATCTGGCTCGGTCATATCGGCAAGGGCGGCCTGCTGGCCGTCAACATCAGCAACGTCGGCCGGGCGGTGCCGACGTTCGCGGTGCTGCTCTTCCTCGCCCTCGGTCCGCTCGGCAGCGGCCAGCTGGGCCCCTACGGCCGGGCCGGTGCCGCCACCTTGGTGGCGCTCGTGCTGTTCGCGCTGCCGCCGATCATCACCAACGCGTACGTCGGGATGCGCGAGGTCGACCGCGACACCGTCGAGGCGGCGCGTGGCATGGGCATGCGGTCCGGACAGCTGCTGCGCACGGTGGAGGTGCCGCTTGCCCTGCCGCTGATCGTGACCGGGCTGCGACTGGCGGTCGTGCAGGTCTGGGCGACGGCGACCATCGCGGCATTGGTGGCGGGGCCGGGTCTGGGCAGGATCATCACCCTCGGGTTCGTGCGCCAGGACGTCGCTCAGGTGGTCGGTGCCGCGCTGGTGATCGCGGTGATCGCGCTGCTCCTCGAGGTCGCCATGGTCGGCCTGCAGGCCCTCGTCGACCCGGTCGCCCGGGCTCGGCGTACCTCTGCGGCCGAGGCGTCCTCGCGATCCGTTGGTAAAACGTTGTACTAACTGTCCGCCGTCGGTCGTAGGCTGCGCAGTGCGGGTGCTCGCGCGACGTGGTGCCCGCCGGACACGCGCGGCGATGGACGCCGCGGGACACAGAAGGCGGAGACCGACATGACGCTGCTCAGCAGACCCCTGGCCCGACGCCTCGCCATCCTCGTGGCCCTCGCTCCGCTGGCGCTGGCCGCGGCCTGCGCGGGCGACGACGCGCTCAACAGTGACGGCGGCGGCGACGCCGGCGGCGGTGAGGGTGGAGGCGGCCGTGAGGTCGTGGTCGGTGGCCAGAACTTCACCGAGATGCTGATCATGGCCGAGATCTACAAGGGGATTCTCGAGGGTGCCGACTACGACGTGACGCTGAAGCTCGTCGAGAGCCGCGACGTCTACACACCCGAGATGCAGAAGGGTCGCGTCGACGTCTCGGCCGACTACCTCTCCTCGATGACGGAGTTCCTCAACGCCCAGGTCAACGGGCCCGACGCCGAGCCGGTGGCCTCCAACGACGCCGACGCGACCGTGGAGGAGCTGCGCAAGCTCGCCGAGCCGACCGGCATCGAGCCGCTCGAGCCGGCTGCCGCCCAGGACGCCAACGGCTTCGCGGTCACCAAGGAGTTCGCCGAGCAGAACGACCTCGCCACCCTGAGCGACCTGGCCGAGCTCGGCGATCCGGTGACGCTGGCTGCCGCCGAGGACTGCTCGGAGCGCGACGACTGCAAGGTCGGGCTCGAGGAGGTCTACGGACTGGACATCTCGCGGGTCGAGCCGCTCGGGTTCGGCACCCAGGGCACCAAGGACGCCCTCGTGGAGGGCGAGGTGGTCCTCGGACAGGTCGGCACGACCGACCCCGCCATCAAGGCGCTCGACCTCGTCATGCTCGAGGACGACAAGGAGCTGCAGAACGCCGAGAACCTCGTCCCGATGGTCAACAGCGAGTTCCTCGACGCCAACCCCGGCGTTGCCGACATCCTCAACGAGATGTCGTCCGGGCTGACCACCGCTGCCCTCGCGGAGATGATCGGCAAGGTCGACGTCGAGCGTCAGCTTCCCGAGGACGTGGCTCACGAGTACCTCGTCGACACGGGCCTGATCGCCGGCTGACCACCCACGCGGCTGCCCCGTTGCCCGGTGCGGGCCGGGCGTCGTCCCCTGCCAGGATGACCCCGTGAGCGCGCCCCCACGATCCTGGACCGGCCGGCTGCGCCGTCGGCTGCGTCGTCGGCCCCGGCCGTCAGCGGGAGCGGCTCGCGGGCTGTCGGTCCGGCCCCGGGTCAGCGTGGTCGTCGTCGTCCGCGGCTCCGCCGGGTTCCTCGCTGAGTGCGTCAGGTCGGCCCTCGCCGCGCACCCGTCCGTCCAGGTGCTGCTCGCCCCGCTCGACCCGGCGGCCGAGGTGGCGGCGCGGGCCGCGACCGGCGACCGACGGGTGCAGGTGCTGCCGGTGGCCGTGTCCGCGGTCGATGCGGCCCTTGCAGCGGCGCGCGGCGAGTACGTCGCCTTCGCCGACGCCGACGACACCTTCGCCGACGACGCGCTCTCACCGCTGACCCGGACGCTCGACGCGAGCGGTTCGGACGTGGCGGTCGGCCCCGTCTACCGGCACACCGGCGGCCGGGCCCGGCCACCCGGCTGGGAGGCGGACCTGTTCGCACGCCCCGTGCAGGGCAGGCGCGTCGGGGACTGGCCGGAGATTCTGGTCGCGGCCGACCTGCTCGGGACGCTCTATCGCACGTCGTGGTGGCGGGCGGCCGGCCTGTCGGTGGCCGACTGGGGTGCCCGCGAGGTGACCGCCACCCGCGCCCTCCTCGCCGCGCGCGGGATCGACGTGGTCGCCGGCCGCGTCTACGACGCGCGGAATCGCGACGTCTCCCTGCCGATCGACGAGCAGGCCCGGTTCCGTCCCGCCGTGGTCGGCGCGAGAGTCGCCGCGCTCCGCGACGTCGCCGACCTGGTCCGCGACACCGGTCCCGACACCTACCGCACGTGGCTGGTGCTGACCCTGACCCACGCCGCGCCTCCGCTGCTCGTGGACGCGATCGGCGGCGGGCCGCGGGCTCTCGAGCTGCTGGCACCGCTGGTCCGTGACCTCGTGGGCGATACCGGCCCCGGTGCGTTCGCCGAGGTCCCGGTCGGCGCCAGGCTCCTGGCCCGTGCGTCGCAGGGGACGCTGCACGACGTGGCCGTCGTCCAGGACCTGCTGGCCGACAACCCGCACGGTCTGCCGACCGAACGCTCCGCCGAGGGCGCGCAGGTGGTCCGGCTGCCGGCGGGCCTCGGCATCCCCGTGCCGGACGCGGCCCGCCGGATCGAGCAGGTCGACCGCGTTCTGCGCACGGTCGTCGGTCCGCTTCGACGGACCCCGGACGGCGGGCTCGTGGTCAACGGCGCGGCCTTCGTGGAGTACGGCGAGCGTGCGACCGTGCCGTCGGTGACGGTCGCCGGGCCGGACGGTCGGCACGTCCCGATGATGGTGGAGCCGCGGGTGGCTCCCGACATCAACATCTGGGCCGATCGGGCCTGGGAGGACCGCTCGTCGGCCGGTTTCACCGCCTCGCTGGAGCCCGAGCTCATCCCGTCCGGCCCCGGCGGCGGTCTTCGGCTCGAGGTGCACCTGGGCCGGCGATCGGGCGTGCACGAGGCCGTGCCCGCCGACGATGCCCCCGCGATCGGGTCACCCCTGACCGGTGCAACGCTCGACGACGGCTGCCTGGTGGTGACCGGCGCCGGACCCGCGCCGGCCACCCTTCGGCTGGTCGGCGGGAAGGGCAGCACCCCGCCGGTCCCGGTGCGCGCGCGGGGTCGCGAGTGGACGGCGCGGCTGGCGCTGGTCACCGACCTGTTCGGACGCACCGTGCTGCTGCCGGCCGGTCGGTACGCGGTGGAGGCGCTCGACCCCTCCGACCGGCCCATCGCCGTCGGATGGTCCCTGGACAGCGCCCACGACGAGCTGGTCACCGACCGGCTCCGCATCGTGCCGGGCGGCGGTCCCGGCCCGGCGGTCGTCGCCGTCGCCGCACCCCTCGGCGTGACCGAACGCAGCGCCTACGACCAGCAGCGGTTGCAGAGCCACGTGTACGCCGCGCCGTCGGCGCCGTCGTACGACAGGACGGTGGTGCTGGAGACCTTCCGCGGCCGCAGCGTCGGCGACAGCCCGGGCGCGATCGGGCGCGAGATCCAGGCGCGCGGGCTGGACCTCGACCTCGCCTGGGTGGTCGACGACCCCAGCGTGCAGGTCCCCGACGGCACCCGCGCGCTGCCCAGACGTTCGCAGCGCTGGTACGACGCGCTGGCGCGGGCACGCGTCTACGTCGGCAACGCCGGCGCGCCCGTACTGGTTCGAGAAGAAGCCCGGCCAGCTGCACCTGCAGACCTGGCACGGGACCCCGCTCAAGCGACTCGGCGAGGACCGTGGCCCGGGTGACTTCCAGACCTGGCGGCACCGGCGCCGGATCGCGGCCCAGGCGGCCGGCTGGGACGCGATGATCTCGCCCAGCCCGTTCTGCTCCGAGGTGTTCCGCAGCGCCTTCCGCTTCGACGGCCGCTTCCTCGAGGTCGGCTACCCGCGCAACGACGTGCTGGTCGGGCCCGAGCGGGACGAGGTGCGGACCGCGGGTGCGCGAGGCGCTGGGGCTCGCCGACCGAGGACCGGGCGGTGCTGTACGCCCCCACCTGGCGGGAGTACGTCGGTGTCCGCGACGCCAAGCCGCTCTACCTCGACGCCGCTCGCTGACCCGGCTCGCGCCCGACACCGTGGTCCTGGTCCGCGGCCACTACAACAGCACCCATCAGGCCGACGTCTTCACCGCGCGAGCGGCGCATCCATGACGTGACCCGCTATCCCGACATCGCCGACCTCTACCTCGCCGCGGACGTGCTGGTCACCGACTACTCCTCGGTGATGTTCGACTTCGCGCTCACCGACAAGCCGCAGGTGCTGCTGGTGCCCGACCTCGAGCAGTACCGCGACGTGGAGCGGGGCTTCTACTTCGACATCGAGGACACCGCCCCGGGGCCGATGGTCGCGACGACCGAGGACGTCGCGGAGGCGCTGCTGGGCGACGACGGGCACGCGGCTGCCCGGGCCTCGTTCCGCGAGCGGTTCTGTCCCTGGGACGACGGGCGTGCGTCCGCCCGCACCGTCGACTGGCTGCTCTCGCAGCTCTGACCGCGGTGGCGGCGGCCGTCGGGTGGTCGAGCCGGGCCGTCGGGTGGTCGAGCCTGTCGAGACCACTCCCCGTACGCCCTCGCGCCGGCGACTCGTTAGGCTGCCGAGGCACGGATCGGTGCACGTCGCCGGGAGGAAGCTGGAGTGGAGGACGCACGCGCACCGCGGCGGCTGGCCGGCAGGCTCGCGGCGCGGCTGCGGCGCGGGAACGGCGAACCCGACGACCCCGACGCCGGCTCCGGAGCTGCCACCGACACCCGACCTGGTCGACGAACCGCTGGTCAGCGTGGTGGTGCCGGTGTACGCCGTCGAGCAGTACATCGACGAGTGCCTGACATCGATCCTCGCGCAGACCTACCACCGCCTCGAGGTCGTGGTCGTCGACGACGGCTCGCCCGACGGATCGATGGACATCGTCGCGCGGCACGCTGCCGTCGACGACCGGGTGCGGATCGTGACACCAGCCCAACGCGGGTCTCGGCGCGGCCCGCAACCGCGGCATCGAGGAGGCGCGAGGAGACCTCATCACCTTCGTCGACTCCGACGACACGATCCCGGGCAACGCGATCGCGAGCCACGTGCGGTCGTTGGTGAGGAGCGGCTCGGACTTCTCGGTCGGTGCGCTCGAGCGGCAGCAGCACGAGACGTCGTACATCCAGAAGCCGTGGTCGCGACGCCTGCACGAGGTGCCCCGCCGGGGGGTCACGATCGAGGACGTGCCCGAGGCGATGGCCAACATCTTCGCGTGCACCAAGGTGTTCCGCCGGGAGTTCGTCGAGGCCATCGGGCTGCGCTTCCCGGTCGGGGTCCGCTACGAGGACCAGGTGCCGATCACCCGGGCCTACCTCGAGGCGCGCACCTTCGACATCCTCCCCGACATCGTCTACAGCTGGCGGTCGCGCCGGGACGGCTCGTCGATCACCCAGCAGAAGGCCCGCAAGGACGACCTGCACGACCGGCTGGCCGCGGTCGACGAGGTCGCCCGCATGGTGCGCGCGAGCGGCAGCCGGGCGGTGCTGCAGTCCTGGTACGGCAAGGTGTTCGAGTTCGACCTGATGGCCTACATCCGGGCCAGTCTCGACGCCGACGACACCTACTACGCGACGCTGGCCGAGACGGTGAGCCACGTGCTGGACGGCGCGCCTGCGGAGGCCTGGACCTTCGTGGACCTGCGGCACCGGATCGCGGCGTGGGCGCTGGTCCACGAGGGTCGGGAGACGCTCACCCGGCTGCTCGAGTCGTCGCTGCTCACCGGCAACATCCCGGTGCGGTCCGTCGGCGACGGTCTGGCCGCCGACATCGAGGCGCTCGGCCTGCACGACGGTGTGCCCGCCGAGCTGCTGGCCGTGACCGAGAAGGACCTCCTCGTCGAGGCGCGCCTCGACGACCTGGCCTGGGAGGACGACGAGCTGCGGGTGTGGGGAGTGGCGTTCACGCGGTACGTCGACTCCAGCCGCCCGCACGACGTCTCGCTGTCGCTGCAGCGCCCCCGAGGCGGTGAGGCGGTGGCGGTGCCGACCAACGGGGAGCGGGTCGCGGACGCCAACGTGTTCGCCGACCGGCACTTCGAGGACCACCGCGACGACGGCTTCGAGGCCAGGATCCCGGCAGCCGAGCTCGTGACGCTGACCGGTGACGCCTCGAAGTCGGTGTGGCACACCCGGGTCACCTGCGCCTCTCTCGGCGGCACCCGCCAGTCGGTTTTCCGTGAGCGCGTCGGGCACGGTGGCGCCACCGCCCCACAACGTCGCCTGGTGGACGGCGCGCTCGTCGACGCGCAGTGGTCGGACCGGCTCGGCCTGGTCGTCCAGGTGCAACGTGACTGGGCCGTGGTCAGCGGCCTGCGAGGCCGGTGCCCAGGGGGTCACGCTGCAGCTGCGGGTGGCCGCCGGCGTCGAGCCGCGCGCGCTCATGGCGCAGAAGGAACGCGTCGGGCCGGTGACCCCGGTCGACGCGGAAGCCGGCACCTGGCGGGTCACCTTCGCAGCAGCCGACCTACCGGACGGTGACGGGGCCGGGCGCCGCCTCATGCTGGAGACGAGCGCCGGGCGACTGCCGCTGCTCGCGCTGGACGAGCTGCCCCCGGTGGCTGTGCCTGCCAGCGATCTCGCTGTGCTCGGCGGCGACGGGTTCGTCCGTGTGGTGCCGCACCTGGGGGTCCTGGTGGTGGACGACGTGGACCTCCGGTCGGAGCACGTGCGACTTGCCGGTCGGCTCGTCGGCGAGGCCCCGTCGACCCTCGAGCTGGTCGGCCCGCGCGGCCGCACCGACCCCTCACCCGTCGACGTGTCCGGAGCCGGCTGGAGCGTCGAGCTCCCCCTGCTGGCAGTCCCGATCGGCGCGGTCGAGCCGCTCCCGCTCCCGCGCGACGATTACCGGCTCGACGCAGGGGAGCGCCACACCGTGGCCGCCGCCCCCGGCCTGGTGCCGGGCTCGGCGGCCGGGCGGGTCCACGAGCCCGAGTGGTCCGCCCGCCGCGCCGAGGGCGGCGAGCTGTTCCTGCACCGTGGTCGGGGCGAGGAGGTCGAGACGCACACCCGGCACGGCCAGCGCGTCCTGCAGCAGGGTGCCTACGCGGCCGCCCGAGCCGAGGCGAGACGGCCGGTCGTGCTCTTCGACTCGTTCGTCGGCCGCGGCCTGTGGCACGCCTGCGGCGCGGTCGCGGCGGCCCTGGTCGACGCACGTCCCGACCTCGAGCTCGCCTGGTCGACCCGGGACGAGAGCCTGCCGGTCCCGCCCGGCACCCGGCCGGTGCTGCGCCAGTCGGCGGAGTGGTACGCCTGCCTCGGCGCGGCGTCCCACGTGGTCACCAACGGCACCATGCCCCGGTTCTACGAGAAGGCCACCGGCCAGCGGCTGGTCCAGCTCTGGACCGGCACGCCGCTGCTGCGGCTTCGGCCGGGCCGTTCGCGTCGCCGAGGAGGGTGGCGCGTCCGACGTACGCGCGCTGGACCGGGACGTCGCACAGTGGGACGTCCTCTACACCGGCGGGTCGGCGGCCACCTCGTGGCTGCGCGAGGCGACCGGGTTCGCGGGGGACGTGCGCGAGGTCGGGCATCCCGGCGCTCGACGCCTACGCGACCGACCACGCGCAGCGCCGGGAGGCCGTGCGCCACCGTCTCGGCCTCGGCGACGGCCCGGTGCTGCTCTACGCGCCCACCACGCGGCACGCGGTGCGCGCGCACACCCGGCGGGAGAAGATCGCGCACTTCGAGGCCGAGCTGGTGCGCGCGGCGGTCCCCGGGCTGACCGTGCTGCACCGGGGACACCCCAACACCGCCAACCGGGCCACGCTCGACGAGCCGGGCGTCGTCGACGTGACGCTCTACCCGGAGCTCGCCGACCTGGTGCTCGCGGCGGACGCGGTGGTCACCGACTACTCGTCGCTGATCGTCGACGTGCTCGCCTCCGACACGCCGCTCGGCCTGCTGGTCCCGGATCTCGAGGACTTCGAGGAGCGCGGCTTCTTCGCGGACCTGTTCGGCTCCCCGCCCGGTCCCGTGGCCGAGACGACCGAGGACCTGCTGCCGTGGCTCACCGACGGCCTGACGACGTCGTACGACGGCCGGAAGCGCCTGCGCGCCGAGCTGCTGCCCCTCGACGACGGCCACGCCGCGGAGCGGGTCGTCGCCGCCGAGTTCGGCTGAGACAACGATTCGTCTGCGACTTTTGGGGTGATTCTCGGAGGCGTTCCGCAGACGAATCCGTTGTGATCAGCCGCGGTGGTGGATCGCGGCGTCGAACTGCGCCATCGCGCGCGCGTTGTACTCCGTGGTGTCGAGGGCCTTGGCGTGCACCTCGCCGTCGAGGAACCGCTGCAGGCCCTCGGCGACACCCTTCACCGTCTGCGGTACGACGATGCCCGCGTCCGCGGGGACCGAGTCGCCGACCGACGAGAACGCCGTGGTGATCACCGGGAGGCCGAGCACGCGGGCCTCCAGGATCACCATCGGCTGCCCCTCGTAGTCGCTGGACAGCACGAAGCAGTCGCTCTCGGCGAGGATCGCGAACGGGTTGTCGACGAGCCCGGCGAGCGTGACCGCGGACTCCATGCCGAGGCTGTTGACCAGGCCCTGCAGCTCCTGCTCGAGCGGGCCGTAGCCCATGATGATCAGCCGGATGTGCGGGTTGCGCTCGTGCACCTTGGCGAACGCCTTGATCAGCCGCGCATGGTTCTTCGCCGGTGACAGCCGACCGACGTTCACGAACGTCGTCGTGCCCTGCTCGGCGGTCGGCGCGGTCAGCCGCAGCCGGCCGCGCGCCTCGCGCAGCACGTCCTCGACGGGGTAGTGCTCGAGCAGCACGTTCATGGCGGCGGTCAGGTTGCGGGTGTCGATCGCGACCTGCTGGCCGCTCGTCTCGGTCGCGACGTCCTGCCCGTCGGCCTTCGCCACCGCCTGCGAGGCGGTGAGCCCGGCGAGGTCGAGGATCCGGTCGCCGTCGATGGTGTTCACCGCGTAGGTGAACCGCTCCGGCGGCGCGTACTCGGCCAGTGACTTGCGGTTGACGGCGTCGAGCTCGGGCGACACCGACACCAGGTGGTCGAAGTACTTGTAGGTCGTGAACACGGCCTGCAGCCGGTCCTCGAGGTGCTTCTCGCCGATCGTCTCGCGCTGCATGTCGGCGTACATGTCGTTGTGCAGCCAGATCGACTTGTGCTTGGCCTCGGTCACCGAGAACAGGAACGGCGAGTAGCAGCCGTAGCCGCTGAAGTCGATGAGGTGGTCGAACCGCGCGTGCCCGAAGGCGCGCTGCCACTCGTCGGTCCAGAACCTCACGTGGTGGCTGCTGAGCTGCTCCGGCAGCCCGTGCTGCATCAGCTTGCGGGTCTCCTGGCGGACCTGCCGCGGCGAGCCGAGGAAGTTCACCATCCGCGGGATCACCCGGACCCGAGGATCGACCAGGGCGGCGTTCTTCAGCCGGTCGCGGCCCTTGGAGAACGTGTAGTAGGCCGTGACGTCGTACTTGTCGTAGTCGAGGTTGCGCAGCAGGTTCAGCGCCGAGGTGGTGATGCCCTGCGTCTTGAGGCTGCCGAGGTAGATCAGCAGCGTCTCCTTGTCGGTGCCGAAGTCCCGGCGTACGACGTAGGAGGGGTCCTCGTTGCGGCGGAACACCACGTCGACGACGCGGGCGCACGACCGAGCCGTCGTCCTTGGGGTTGTAGACCGTCGCGAGCTCGGCCGACCGGTCGGACGGACCCGCCGTCAGGGCGGACCGGACCGCGTCGACGAGGTCGGGCATCGTCGCGCAGACCGGGCCGGGCAGGTCGCTCTCGGCGAGGTAGAGGCCGCGCCCCGAGCGGTAGTCGTCGAGGTCCGGCACGTAGTGGACGACGGGGCGTCCGGTGGCGAGGAAGTCGAAGAAGATCGACGAGTAGTCGGTGACCAGCAGGTCGGTGACGCCGAGGACCTGGTTGGTGGGGATCCCGTTGGGCACCAGGTAGTCGCAGTCACCGACCCGGCTCTTGACGGCCTCGTAGACCACCTGGTGCACCTTGAGCAGGACGACGTACTCCGAGGAGTCGAGCGACTTCTGCAGGTCCTTGACGGTGGCGAGCAGCTGGCCGGCGTTGACCCGGGGGTCGTTGAAGGTGTCGCCGCGCCAGGTCGGCGCGACCAGCACGACCTTCCGGTCCCCGATGCGGACCCCTCGGGCCTCGAGCGCCTGCAGCACCGGCGCCGGGTCCTTCACCGCCTCGACCTGGCGGTCGGTGCGCGGGTGTCCCTCCTCGACCACGGCGCCGCGGTAGATGCCCTGCAGGCGGTAGGCGCGGCGGTGCATCGTGTCGGTCATGAACTCGCAGGCGCTGACGAGGTAGTCGGTCTGCAGGAAGTTGCGCATGACGTTCTTCGACAGGGCGCCACCGTTGGCCATGTCGTAGCCCATGTGCTTGAGCGGGATGCCGTGCCAGGTGTTGAGGTAGGTCTGCTCGGGCCGCTTCGCCAGCTCCTGCGGGAACGTCGCGTTGTTGACGAGGTACCCGGCGGTGGCCAGCGCCTTGAAGTAGCCGTCCGACCGCATCCTGACGAAGCGGACCTTGGGGTGGCCGGCGAACTCCGCGAGCACCTCCGGGTGCTTGTCCGGGTCGTCGAGCGCCCACACGTGCTCCAGGTCGGCCATGTCGGGCTGGGTGAGCAGGTGCCGGAAGATCGCCTCGGGGTTGTCGAGCATCCCGTTGCCGGAGAACGACTCGTAGAGCACCGTGCGCGGCTGCACCGGGGCCTGCCGCCAGCGCGCGTAGCGGGCGGCCGTGACCGACTCGCGGGCGGTGCGTGCCCGGGTGCGCAGCGCGAGCCGGGCCCGGACGGCGCTGACGACGCTCGGGGCGTGCGGGTCGCTCACCTCAGCGCCCCCGTCCGCTCGTGACCGCCCGGACCTTGCGCACCACCCGTCGCGCGAAGGAGGGTGCGGGCGGCGCGGCCTGCTGCTGCAGCTCGCGGGTCACCCGGCGCCTGGCCTGGGCGCGCGCGACGTCCACGGAGTAGTTGGTGTGGTCCTGGCTCAGCGCGACCGAGTAGGTGTGCAGCTGTCCGTAGACCTCGCGCATCTCGTCGTTGCTGGCCATCGCCGCCGGGTTCTTCGGGTCCTTCGACAGCGTGTCGAGGTTGTTCCACACGGTCTCGGCGATCTCGACGAGCTGCGGCGGTACGTCGAGGTCGTCCCAGGTGAGCTGGGAGCGGTGCAGGCTGACGTCGATGAAGTCGTCGATCTCGTGGTGGTCACGGCTGCGCAGGTCGGCGTCGTACTCCAGGCCGAGCTGCTCGCCGGCCTGCAGCAGCGCCCCGCGCCAGTCGGAGATCATGTCGGTGTAGTGGACGAACGCACGCTCGCTGCTCGCGGCCGACGCGCTCGTTGGTCAGGGCGACGTTGACCCAGCCGCCGAGGTTGCCGGTCTCGCGGGCCCGGCGGCGGTCGGCGTCGGCGTTCTTGAGGTAGTGCATGTCGCGGGACCCGACGACCTCGGCCGGGTGCCGGAGCATGGTCAGGAACCGCGTGTCCACGCCGAGCTCGCCCGCGACCGGCACCCACAGGTTGCGCAGCCAGAACGAGCGCGGGTCCTTCACGACGATCTGCCGCCCGTGGAGCTGGGTGCCGAACCAGTCGGCGAGCTCGTCGCGGAACGACGCCTTCGCGCACGTCGGCTGCATGAGCTCGTAGGCCTCGGGACGGGCGTCGAGCGTCCGGACCCCGGCGTCGGCGAGCACCCGCTTCTGGAACTCCACCGTCCACTTCGGCTCGAAGTAGCCGCGCGGGTTGGCCTCGTTGGGCGGGATCTCCGGCTGCGGGATGTAGGACCCCAGCATCTTCAGGCTGCCGGTGACCGTGCTGGTGCCGCTGCGGCCCGATCCGGTCACGATGACCAGCGTGCGCGCTTCCGTTTCAGAGGCGCTCTCGAGCTCTGGGGACATGGGCTGCACGATACCGGTGGGGCCGGGATTTCGGACGCGGGACTCTGCTGGGCGGGGCTCGTGACGCGGGCGCGTCCCTCGTCCTCGGTCCGTGCCGACGCTCCTCGACCTGCGCCCGATCGCGCTCGCAGCTCGGCCGCCGGGGCGTCACTTGTCGATGTCGCCGACGACGAAGAACATCGAGCCCAGCACGGCCACCATGTCGGCGACCACGCAGCCGGTCAGCACCTCCGGCAGCACCGCGATGTTGTTGAACGACGCGCTGCGCAGCTTCATCCGCCACGGGGTCTTCTCCCCGCGCGAGACGAGGTAGTAGCCGTTCACGCCGAGCGGGTTCTCGGTCCAGGCGTACGTCGCACCCTCCGGCGCCTTGAGGATCTTCGGCAGCCGGACGTTCACGGGTCCGCGGTCCAGCGAGCGGAGCCGGTCGATGCAGGCCTCGACGAGGTCGAGGGAGACCTGCACCTGGTCGAGCAGCATCCCGAACCGGGCGTAGCAGTCGCCCTCCTCCTGGGTGATCACCTGCATGACCCCGTCGGCGGCGAGCTCGGCGTAGGCGAGGTACGGCTCGTCGCGGCGCAGGTCGAAGTCGACCCCGGAGGCCCGGGCGATCGGCCCGGTCACGCCGTACGCGTCGATCAGCTCGGGGGAGACCACGCCGACCCCGCGGGTCCGCGCCCGGAAGATCTCGTTGCCGAAGATCAGGTCCTCGATCTGCGGCACCCGCGACCGGACCGCGACCGCGGCGTCCTCGGCCCGGTCGAGCCAGCCCGCCGGGATGTCCTCCTTGAGGCCACCGACACGGTTGAACATGTAGTGCATCCGGCCGCCGGAGATCTCCTCCATGACCGCCTGCAGCGTCTCCCGCTCGCGGAACGCGTAGAAGATCGGCGTGATCGCGCCGAGCTCGATGGGGTAGGAGCCGAGGAACATCAGGTGGTTCAGCACCCGGTTGAGCTCGGCGAGCAGTGTGCGCAGCCACACCGCCCGCTGCGGCACCTCCATGCCGAGCATCCGCTCGACGGCCAGCACCACGCCGAGCTCGTTGGAGAAGGCCGACAGCCAGTCGTGCCGGTTGGCGAGCACGATGATCTGCCGGTAGTCGCGGACCTCGAACAGCTTCTCGACGCCGCGGTGCATGTAGCCGACGACCGGGTCGCAGTCGACGATGCGCTCGCCGTCGAGGGTCAGCTTGAGTCGGAGTACGCCGTGGGTGGCGGGGTGCTGCGGACCGATGTTGAGCACCATGTCCTGTGTGGCCAGGCCGCCCGGCTGGCTGCCACCGCGGTCGTAGGGGGAGAACCCCGCCGCGCCGTCGCCGATGCCGACGACGACCTGCTCGCGCCTTCCCGGTGCCACGTCGCTCATCCTTGCACGGTCACCCGCCGGTGAGACGCTCCCGCAGCGACCGCTTCGGCTTCTCCGGCGCCGCCGACGGCTCCTCTTCCACGGACAGCCCCTCGCGGCTGGCCGCGCCCCGGCCCTTGGGCTTGCGGGCCTGCTTCGGCGTGGGATCTGACGGCACGCGGTTCGGCGTCGCCGACCCACGTGAAGCCCTCCTCGACGCCGTCGAACCACCAGGTGCCGGAGACCGCGTCGACCGCGTCGTCGAGGTCCTCCCCGGGCACCACGACCCGCGCGGCGCGGGCGTAGGCCGAGGTGCGCTCGAGCCGCGCGACCTGGCCGTCCGCGAGCAGCACCGAGGACAGCCCACGGTCGAGCTTGGACATCTCGCGCGCGAGCCGCGCGACCGCCTCGCGCTCGGGCGCCCAGCCGGCCGGCAGCAGCAGCCGGTACGGCGCCGGGAAGCCCGTCTCGGGGATGTCCTCGACGAACCGCACCCGGCCCTCCCCGGCGTACTCCGCCTGGACCAGCCTCAGCTCACGGTCCGGGTCGCCCAGCGGCGAGCGGCGCGCGTCGTCCAGCCGGCTCCACGGCCCGACGAGCGTGACGTGCAGGTCGGCGAACGACGCGGTGAGCAGGGCGTCGACCGAGTGCCGGACCTGCTCCAGGGTGGCCCCGCCGGCGTCTACGACCGCTGTCACCCACGGCACGGAGTAGGCGCGTCCCTTGGTGCGCCAGTGCCGCAGGTCGGGCACGCGATCGGTGACGAACGGCCGGTTGTAGCGGTTCACCTCGTCCTGCCGCTGCATGAGCGTGGTGCGGCCGAGGTGCCACGATCGGGCCTCGTCGTCGGGGACGAAGACCGCGCCCTGCTGGGCGAGGCGGTAGCCGAGCTCGACGTCCTCGCCGAGCTTGAGGACCGAGTTCATCCCGCCCGACGCCGTCGTAGAGGTCGCGGGGGACCGAGGCGCTGGCTCCGGTGTGCACCAGGTAGCTGCGGGTCGGGTTGGCGGTCAGGCCGTCGGTCTTGGCGATCTGCTCGACCACCCAGTCGTGCTCGGAGGTCCACCGGCCGTCGAAGAGATCCCCCGCCCTGCCCGCCTCGACCTCGGACAGGGTGGTCTCGAGGTCCGGCAGGCCGCCGGCCTCGTCGGAGACGTCGACGAACAGCTTGTGGCCCATCACCACCGCGTGGTCGATGAGGTGGTGCCAGCGCAGCTGCGCCTCGACCTCGTCGCGGTGCGGCAGCATGTCGGCGTCGAGCCAGTGGATGACCTGCCCGGTCGACGCCATCGCTCCGGTGTGGCACGCGTGCGCGCGTCCCCAGGACTCGGTGGTGCGCACGATCCGGGTGTTCTCGGGCCGCCGTTCCGGCAGCTCGAGCGGGCGGCTCGCTGCCGTCGTCGACGACCACCACCTCGAGGAGGTCCTGCGGGTAGGTCTGCAGCGCCAGCGCAGCCAGGGTGTAGGGCAGCGTCGTCGCGGCGTTGTGGGCGGGGATCACGACGCTGACCGACAGGGTGGGGGTCCAGGCGCCGATCGTGGCCGGGGTCAGGCCCGGCCAGTCGTTCCCGCGGACGCGAGGCTGTTCGGGGTCGCTCATGTGCCGCTCCGTCCGTCGGATGGTCGAGGTCGAGACCACTCTGGTGTCGCGGCCGGGGGGAGATCCACCTCGTCGGGATCGAGCAGCGGGCTGGGCCGGAACCCGCGCCACTGGTGCCACGACAGCTTGCGACTCACGAAGTAGCCGAGCCCCGGGTCCCAGGTGTGGCCCTGTGCTCCGCGGCGCAGCACGTAGCCGTGTCCGTGGCTGCGGTAGACGGTGCCGCCCGCCTCGCGGATGGCCGCGAGCAGGCCGGCGTCCACGAACTTACGCGTCTCCCGGAACCCGCCGACGGCGGTGAACGTGCCGCGGTCGACGAGCATCGTGCCGCCGGCGACGATCGGGCGGTAGGCCTCGGTGGCGTCCTGCCGGCGGACCGTGGTGCCCAGCGGCTCGACGTAGGTGAACTCCGGCGGCGTGCCGACCACGTCGGCTCCGCTGTAGGCGCGGGCGAGCAGCAGGTCGGAGGCGAAGTCGCGGCCGTACCAGTCGTCGTCGTCCATCTTGAGCAGCACGTCCCCGCTCGCGGCTCGCGCGGCGAGGTTGAGGATCGCGCCGAACGGCTGGTCGGCCTGGGCCTCGAGCACGGTCAGGGGTACGTCGCTCGCCCTGAACGCCTCGAGGTCGGCACGGTCGGCTTGGAACCCGTGTGTCACCAGGACGAGCTCCAGGTCGACCCCGCGCTGGCGCGCGACCTGCCGGAGCGCGAACGGCACCTGCTCCGGCCGCCGGGTCGGCAGGAGCACCGAGACCTTGGGCGCGGGCACGGTCTGCAGGCCGTGCGCCAGACCGGCGGCCCGGCGCCAACCGGCGGTGGAGTGATGGGTGAGCGCGGCCCGGCGGAGCCGGATGCTGTACGCCTCGCGCTCGACGATGTCGTCGAGATCGAGGTCGTCGAGACCCCACCCTCGGTGGTCGAGCCCGTCGAGACCCGACCCTCGGTGGTCGAGCCCGTCGAGACCCCTCGGGTCAACGCCTGAGCCAGCTCTGGATGCAGAAGGGCCGTCGCCCAGTCCGGCACTGTGTCGCCGACCAGCGGGACTCCCGCCATCGCGAGGCCTGCGACCACCCGGGCGTAAGCGCGAGGCCCGCGCGTCCCCTCCCATGACAGGTGCACGGCCGCGAGACGCCGCAGGCCGTCGATGTCCTGCTCCGAGGGGCCGTGCCGGGCGTCGAGCAGGACCTTTCCCTTGGCGGTGCGGAGCTCGAGACGGTCGACGTCCTCGTGCGCGACGAGGTGGGCGACGGGTTGACGGTGCTGACGCTTGAACCCGACCGGGTTGAGCAGCCGCTCGTCGAGGGGACCGAGGTCGATCGGAGCGCCAGGCGTGGCACCGTCCTCGAAGTCCGCCCAGGTGGGCTCCGGACCGGTCACCACCACGACCGGCGGCCGGGTCAGCACCGGGTGCGGGTCGGGAACGTCGTCGAGGGACAGCGGCTCGTCGGTGACGACGAGGTCGGGTGGGAAGTCGGCATCAGGTTTCCACGACCGGGCGGCCGGCCCTGTCGCCGTGGCCGGCCAGCCGGCAGGGTCGAGGCGTCCCGGTACGACGGAGCGGGCAACGGCCGCCACCACCTCGGCGACCGGCGCGGGCGCGTCGAACTGCGCCTCCAGGTTCACGCCGTCTCCGCGTGCCTCGATGCTCAGGCGGACCAGCCGGGGCCAGGCCGGGTTCGACACCAGCGACGGCGACGTAGCGCAGGCGTCGATCTCCACCAGCACGCTGGACGCGAGCGCGTCCTGGTCCACGAACCTCGCCTCGCGGCGCAGCGACGTCAGGTCGCGGACGTGCAGGACGAAGCGGTCGTCCTGCGGTCGGTCCGTCGGGGTCAACGACGGCCCATGCTGCGGAACTCCCACCCGGCGTCGCGCCAGGCGTTCGCGTCGAGCAGGTTGCGCCCGTCGAGCACTCGCCGGTTGCGGACGACGGAACCGAGCTCGGCCGGGTCGAGCGCGCGGAACTCCGGCCACTCGGTCAGGTGCAGCACCAGGTCGGCGTCCTGGCACGCCGCGACCGCGCTGTCGACGTACGTCAGTGTCGGGAACCGCTTGGCGGCGTTGGCGTTGGCCTTCGGGTCGTAGACGGAGACCTGGGCCCCGGCCAGGTGGAGCTCGCCGGCCACCCACAGGGCGGGGGAGTCGCGCACGTCGTCGCTGTCGGGCTTGAAGGCGGCCCCGAGCACGGCGACGCGCGTGCCGACCAGGTGGTCCACCATGTCGCGGGCGATCTGGACGACCCGCTGCCGCCGGTGCAGGTTGATGCCGTCGACCTCGCGCATGAAGCTGGTGAGCCGGTCCACGCCGAGCTCGCCGGCGCGGTGCTGGAAGGCGCGGATGTCCTTGGGCAGGCAGCCGCCGCCGAAGCCGACGCCGGCGTTGAGGAACTTGCGGCCGATCCGGGCGTCGTGGCCGAGCGCGTCGGCGAGGTCGACCACGTCGGCGCCGGCCGCCTCGCAGACCTCGGCGATCGCGTTGATGAACGAGATCTTGGTGGCCAGGAACGCGTTCGCGGACACCTTCACGAGCTCGGCGGTGGCGAGGTCGGTGACCACGACGGGCGTGTCGTCGGCCAGCGCCTTCGCGTAGACGTCGCGGAGGGTCTGCTCTCGGCGGACGGCTCGCTGACCCCGAACACCAGGCGGTCGGGGTGCAGCGTGTCCTTGACCGCGAAGCCCTCGCGCAGGAACTCCGGGTTCCACGCCGAGCCGGGCGTCGTCCACGGGTGCCAGGTCGAGCAGCGTCTTCGTCAGGCGCGCGGCGGTGCCGACCGGGACGGTCGACTTGCCGACGACGAGCGACGCCGGCCTTCACATGCGGGGCGAGGGCCGCGACGGCCCCCTCCACCTGGCTCATGTCGGCAGCCGAGTCCGTTCGCCTGCTGCGGCGTACCGACGCAGAGGAAGTGCACGTCGCCGAACGCGCCGGCCTCCTCGAACGAGTCCGTGAAGCGCAGCGCGCCCGACTCCACGTGCCGACGCAGCAGGTCGTCGAGGTCGGGCTCGTAGAACGGCGCGCGACCCTCCGACAGCTCGGTCAGCTTGTGCTGGTCGACCTCGACACCGAGCACCTCGTACCCGAGCTCGGCCATCCCCGCGGCATGCGTGACGCCGAGGTAGCCGCAGCCGATGACCGTTACCCGCATGGCCGCGAGTCTAGGACACGGCGGCTCCTGGCCGCCGGTGCCCTAGCCTGGGCCTCCGAGACGCGGGAGGGGCCGACGAGCGGTGGCACTCGGGCGACGAGCGGGTGAGGAGCCCGGCGCCTCGAGTCCCGTCTGCGCATCGGCATGGTCGACAACCGCGGAACCGGGTCCGGTGCCGCCGTCTGCCGCCATCCGGGTCTACCGGCGGGCGCGGCAACAGTCGCCAAGCCGCGGACTCTCGTTCGAGCGGCTCGACCCGGCCGCGTACGCCGCCGGGACGGGCGACCGGTCGACGTGCTCCTGGTCGATACGGGACGCGTTCCCGCCGCCGATGCCGAGCGGGCGATCGGCTCGGGCGGCGTGCGGAGGGCACCCGCGTTGTGGTCGACCTCGACGACGACCTGTTCACCGACCACGCGGTGCACGCGGCTCGTGGGCCAGGGTTACGACCGGCGACGCGTCTGGCCGCCCTGCGGTCGCTGCTCGGACGTCGCCGACACGGTCATCGTCAGCACCGCCCTACCTGGCGCGATCTCGTCGGGTCCGCGAACCGCGGCGCGGGTGCAGCGTCGTTCCCAACGAGCTCGACCCACTCCTGTGGTTCACGGACCAGCCGGACGAGTGGACCCGGCGACGTGGACCCCGAGGAGGTGCGGCTGCTCTACATGGGCAGCAAGACCCACGCCGGTGACCTCGCGCTGCTCGACGGCGCTACCTGCGGCGCTCGCAGGACCGGCTGGGCCGCCCCGTGACGCTCGAGCTGGTCGGGGTCACCGCCGGGCGACCTGCCGGCCGGCACCCGACGCCTGGTGCCGGACAAGCCCAACTACGCGGGCTTCGTGCGGTGGCTGCGGCGCCATCGGCGGCGCTGGCACGCCGCCGTCGCGCCGCTGGCGGACACGCCCTTCAACGCGGCCAAGAGCGATCTCAAGCTGCTCGAGTACGCCGCGCTGGGCCTTCCGCGGTTGCGTCGCCGAACGGGCCGTACGCCGGGACGCCGGAGGTGCTGGCGCGGCACGCCATGATGACCAGTGAATGGGTGGGCGAGCTCGCGGAGGCCGTTGGGGCCGCCACGCGTGAGGGGCCATCGCGTGAGTCGCGCGACTGGGTCCTGAAGCACCGCGTCATGACGAACGATTCGATCTACGGTTGGAAGCGGCTCGTTCTGAGTGATCAATTGCGATGACGCAACTACGGATTGAGAGCAACACCTGTCTCGCGCACCTTCCGTGCCGTCCTTGGCTCTTTTGGCTCAGCCGCGACCAACCCCGACCAGGTGGACGGTTGTGAAGGCTGCAAATGGAACGAAACCAGCCCGCGCCCACGCCCGTTGAACCCTCGAGTTGCTGGCCTGCGTGGAGATCACAACGCGGTTGCATCCTCGCTTCTTCGCAAGCTGGCCGACCCCACGCAGCAGTGTTGCGTACCGGCCACCGCCCTGCTGTGCTGCGATGAGACCCGCTAACTGAATCTCCAAAAACTCGTTGCTTCCACCCGAAATACACGTGGCGAAACCGATGGGCTCTCCCGACCGAAAGAGGGTCACGACATCATCAGGCCTAGTCTCCAATGTGCGCCGGCCCCAGTCCAGATAGCCCTCGAGCACTCGCTCGGCTGAGAAGGCCGGATTGGCGGCGTAGTGGCTCGGATAATCACGGAAGCTGTCTGCGAGGATTGCGTCAAGTTCGCCTGTCGCAAGGCCGCCTGGTCGTGTCTCGAGCTCCTCATGACCGCCGGTGCGCGACAGCAGTACATCCACTGGAACATCCCAATAGACCAACGTGTCGGCTGCGAATCGACCGGTGCGCCTGGTCACTCATGATGGCGGCACAGCGCGTCAATCTCGCCGGCCAGCGAGCGATAACCACATCCGCTGAAGAATGGCCCAACGCCTCGACGATTGCGTCCTCGACGGTGTTCACCGAGACTTCCTCCGCTCTGACGGTCAACCGAGCTATGCGCATTCCAAAACGGCGGCTGTCCACGATGCTCTCGGCATAGGACACTCCACGGCCGGCCAGGTCATCCCAACTCACTGATGTACCTCGAAGGCCGTGACACCTTCGATCACCCGATGCACGTCCTCATCTGACAACGCTGGGTGCAGGGGAAGGCGCACCAAACGGGCCGAGCAATCGGCAGTCGTGGTGCAGGGCACGGGGGTGTGCCCTAAGCGCTGACCCGCAGGCGAGCGGTCCAGAGGCTGATAGTGGAACGCGGCAACGATCCCCCTAAGCGCCAGGTGCTGGATAAGCCTCGTCTGATCGTCGGCGGTGGGCAACAAGAGGTAGAACAGATGCGCCGCGTGCTCGGCTCCCTCAGGAACCCACATCAGCCGCACACCCGTTGCCTCTGCCCATGTCGCCAACGCCCGCGCGTACATATCCCACACCCAATGGCGTCGCTGCTGGATGAAGTCAAAGCGCTCGAACTGTGACAAAAGCAGCGCACTCAGAAGCTCACTCGGCAAGTAGGACGATCCGAGATCAACCCACGTGTACTTGTCGACCTGACCGCGTAGAAACTGACTTCGATTGGTTCCTTTCTCCCTCATGATCTCGGCTCGCTCGAAATGCATCGGATCTTTGATCAGGAGCGCGCCGCCCTCACCTGACGTGATGTTCTTTGTGTCGTGCCAACTGTGTGTTCCGAATGCCCCGAACGTGCCAAGGTGTTGGCCCCGCCACGTCGCGCCCAGGCCGTGGGCATTGTCTTCGATGAGGGCAATGCCTCGAGTTCCAGAACCGGTAGCAGTGCGTCGAGGTCGGCAGCAACGCCTCCATAATGAACGAGGCAGACGGCCCGGGTTCGCTGCGTGATAGCGGCATGGACAGCATTGACGTCGATGTTAAGGGTCTCAGGGCAAACGTCCACGAACACAGGCGTGGCACCTCTCTCGCGATGGCGGTTGCAGCCGACGGGAACGTAAAGGATGGACAGATTACTTCGTCGCCCGGGCCAACCCCCAGCAGAAGATCGGCCATGTCGAGAGCATGAGTGCATGACGTGGTGAGCAGAACGCCCGGACTGCCAGTCTGTGCCGCAACCAGGCCGTCGCCCGAGCGGTGAACTCTCCGTCGCCGTGCCAGACGGTTGACTCCAAGGCATCGCTCAGATACTTGTGTTCGAGACCAGCCCGAAACGGCTGAGAGAACATGATCGGTTCCACGGCGAGAGCATGCCATACGGGCATAGAATTGCCCGAGATGCTGCCTTAAGGCTAGCCGTAGTTGCCACGGCCACGGGTGGCTATTCGTCAGTTCTCCCGCAGCGCGGATGACCGCCGCGGCGACCACGGCGGGATCGGTCTGGCTTGCCAGTGAATCAGGCTCGGGCGACGGCAACTGTAAGTCGCCCATATGGCTGTGACGCGTACAAGATATGGGGGTTGGTGCATAGACCGAAAGTGCAGCCTACCGATGTACTCACCGAGGATGCCGATGCACAGCATCATGGCGCCGCTGAACAGGAGCATCAACGAGACCAGTGTGGTGAAGCCCGCGACCTCTATCCTTCCGTTCCAGTACATGTACAAGACGACGACGAGCATGATCGCCCCGAACAGAGACGCCATCACGCCCATCCAGGAAACCAGCCGAAGCGGGAGCACGCCGTATCCAGTGATCATGTTCCATGCGTGGCGGAAGAGGCTGGCCAGGGTGTAACCCGAGGTTCCTACAAGCCGTCGGTCCATCTGGACCCGTACGCCGCGCACGGCCGTCGTAGCCCAAGAAAGCACCACATCGATCGAAACGAAGGGGTCCGCATGATCTTGAAACGCATCGCGGAGCTCAGTGCGAAAAGCGCGGAATGCACCCGATACTCCGGCGTTGGGCACACCCGACAAAACCAGGCCGGACTTCACGATCCGTGACGAGAGCGAGCGGATAACACCGTGCTCTTCGACCTCGCCCACGCCGTACACCAGGTCAACCAGTGGATCCTCAAGTGGTTGCACCAGCCTTGCAATCTGGTCGGGCCGGTGTTGGAGGTCGTCATCCATCGTCACGGTGATCTCGTACCTTGCCCTGAGCATGCCCGCGAGCAGTGCGTTGTGCTGCCCGTAGTTCCTCCGCAGGAGAACAGTGCGGATGACGTCAGGACGTTGCCGCTCCAGATCGCGCGCTACCGCGTATGTGTTATCTGGCGAGCCATCCACTACGAGGATCACCTCATACGCGCTCGAGGTGGTGGCTTGCAGCGTGCAGCTGCTCAACGAGGGGCGCAGGGTTTCGCTCGAGCGGGACCCAAGGGACCACGACGGACACGTTCACCCGGCAATTATGCGGCATCGAAGCCTGAGGTTGGTCGAAACCTCCTAGGCTCCCGGGAAGGATCGCCCTCAGCCACGCTTGGTCGCCACGATGAAGACGGACGAGCCAAATGGAAGGTTGTGTCGCCGAAGGAGTCTGCTGTCGATCCGACCAGGGCGAGGAGAAAACGGTGCGCGCCGAGCCTGGAAACGCTCGGGAGGTCGACCTGAGGACGTCGACGGAGCGTGAGACCCGACGCACCTGCCGCATCTTTCGCGTCAACCTCTCAGCGACGAACATCGGGAACACCGATGCGAACGCATATGTGGCACGGTCGACACGCAACCCTGCAGCCTCCAACGACCGCGTCGCCCGCACATCGCGTATACCTGTAGTGCCCGCTGCGCACATCGAAGTCGGTCCACGCCCATCGGTATGCGGGCACTGAAACGAGGATGCGCCCCTCCGGTTTAAGAACGCGGTAAAGCTCGGCGAGGGCCTTCGACTCCGGTTCGCAGTGTTCAATTACATCGAAGGCGGTCACGACCTCGAAGGCTTCATCCTTGAACGGAAGGTCCAAGGCGGAACCGCAGACATCGCCCGGACCTAGGGCACGGATGTCGACGTCAAGCGCAACACGGTGGACCAGTCGTCCCTTGATCCACGGGGAGCTGGGTGCGTCTGCGCTGCCCAGGTCAAGGCCTGGATCCGCCCTGCCGGACAAAGGAACTGAAAACTCGTTCGAGCAGATCCGCCCGGGCGATGTATGCCCACCGGTATCCCGGTTGTGCGATGGATGCCGATCCAACGATCGAATCCGTTGTCTGACTCATGTCCGTCGCCTACTCGTGTGCGACCGCGCGAACGACCCCGAAAAACCGTGCATAAGCTCCGTCTTCCCGATCTGCCTTGAGGTGATAGACAGTCTCGACAATGACCGCTGCCCACGAAGTGGGTCCGGGCCTGGATCTCCCAGCGAAGTAAGAAAGCAGTCTGAAAATACACCCCTTGAACCGTCCCCGGTTCGGTGACTGATACGTGCTCCCGGCAGCTGCTGTCGGGGTAGCCTGACGGTAATCAGTCTGCTCGTAGTCGTTTCGGCGGGACACACGTAGCCCAGTGCGGTGAAGGCGGTGTTCGTTGAACCAGTGCACCGAGTTCAAGGTGGCGAGCCCGAGGTCGTCACACGTGCCAGGGTTCCTCCGGTTGGACGCATTCGAGCTTGCAGAGGCCGATCAGGGACTCGATCCGCGCCGGCGGCGGCGGCGAGCCGTTCGGGTAGCGATGGACAGGTTTTGCGAGCCGGCATCGGACTGATGGATCAGCCGGTCGAGCAGAGCGTCCTGGATGTAGCGCCTGCAACTGGCGGGTCCACAACGCCATCTCACTCGTCCAACGGCAGCGCGGTCGGCGTCGATCCCAGCGGTGCGCCGGCCCACGATCCGCCAGAAGAACACGTCGGTGACGAACGCGGTGAAGGCCTTCCTGACCAGGTCGGGACATAGGTGGAGTCGACCACCCGCACCCCCACCCACAGCCGGTTCGGGTCAGGCGCGATGAAGTCCCGCTGCACCAGGTCACACCAGGTCGGCCATGGCGCGGACGGATCCGACTTGGTGGTGGTGACGTCGCCCGCGGCGGGCTCCCTGGATACCGGCATCACTCATCAGCTCTCCACCTGACGCCGGGCTACCGGCTGCCCGTCGACACCGCCTTGGCGGACCAGCATGGGGTGCACTTTGCGCACTTCATACAGGCGGCGGCCGATCCTCGGGTGTGCACCGCACGATCTCGGCGAGCACCCGCTCATCAGGCACTGACGCCGGACGCTTCTTGTGGGCGTAGTAGCTGTTCGGGGCGATCTTGATCCTGTGGTCGGACGGCACGCGACAGATCGGCTCGACTCCGAACCGCTCCCGATCGTCATCGACGAGCGCCACTACTAGGGCAAACGCGGGTCGAGATCCCGCGCGAATAGCGACGAAGCCGTCAAAGGATCTCGTTGGCCTCTTCAGCTCACGGTTCTCCCGCTCTAGGTGTACCCGGCCAGGACGTTGGTAGCGGCGAGCCTGGTTGAACGAACGAGAACCTCCGAATGGGATGTGGCTTGTCTAAGGCCCACTCCAACCCGGAGGTTCTCGTGTCCCACGGTAATGCCCGGCTGACCGTCCACGGTCGCCGGCTGATCGTTCAACGCCACCAGGCTGGCTGGCCCCAGGCCCACATCGCCGCGGCGATGGGTGTGTCCCGCAAGTGCGTGAAGACCTGGATCGACCGCTACGCCGCCGAGGGCGAGGCCGGCTTGGTCGACCGGTCCTCGCGTCCGCACACGATGCCGACCCGGACCAGCGACGAGGTCGAGCAGAAGGTCCTCGCTGCCCGCGCCGAGCACCGCGACGGCCCCGACGTGCTCGGCGCCGAGGTCGGGGTGCCGGCCCGGACGGTGTCGCGGATCCTGCGCCGCCACGGCGTGCCCTACCTGCGCGAGTGCGACCCGATGACCGGCGAGGTGATCCGGTCCTCGAAGACAGACCGCGGTCCGCTACGAGCGCGACCGGCCCGGCGAGCTGGTCCACATGGACGTCAAGAAGCTCGGCCGGATCCCCGACGGCGGCGGCTGGCGGGCCCACGGCCGAGCCGACGGCACGATCGCGACGCGACAACGGCCACGATCGGCTACGACTACGTCCACTCCCTGGTCGACGACCACTCCCGGCTGGCCTACACCGAGATCCTGCCCGACGAGAAGGGCGCGACCTGCGCGGCGTTCCTCGAGCGCGCCGTCGCCTACTTCGCCGCCCACGGCATCACCCGCATCGAGCGGGTGATGACCGACAACGCCTGGGCCTACCGCTACTCCCTGCGCGACGGCTGCGTCGCCGACCTCGGCATCCACGCAGAAGTTCATCAGGCCCCACTGCCCCTGGCAGAACGGCAAGGTCGAACGCCTCAACCGCACCCTGGCCACCGAGTGGGCCTACCGACGGGTCTTCACCAGCAACGACCGAACGAACCGCCGCCCTTGCGCCCTGGCTCGAGCACTACAACACTGAACGCCGCCACAGCGCACTCGGAGGCCACCCGCCGATCAGCCGGCTGCTACCAACCT
>CAVVWK010000007.1:0-396471 GCA_963751975.1 uncultured Actinomycetota bacterium
TGGACGCTCAACAGAAGGCGCGCCCCATGTTGAGCGTCCATAACCCCGCGTTACACGACCGGCTGGTCAGTAGCCGATCGACCGGTGCAGCCGGAGGAACGTGGGGACGAACCCCAGGGCGGTCCAGGCGCGCGACGACAGCAGGTTGGTGACCCGCCAGTCGGTGGCGACCACGTCGAAGCCGGCGTCGGCCGCCCACGCGAGCACGGTCTCGCCCAGCGCCCGGCCGGCGCCGAGGCCGCGGGCCGCGGGGAGCACGGCGGCGAACCCGAGGAACCCCGCGTTGTCGGGCCGGAGCAGCCCGTTGTTGGTGCCGGACTTGGTGAGCGCGCAACCGACCGCCGATCCGACCAAGCGGCCGTCGTGCTCGGCGACGAACGTGGTGAACTCCGGGTCGTCGAAGTCCGCCTCCCACTCCGCGATTGATTCCTCGACGGAGCCGAGCTCGCCGGCGGAGAAGCACGGCGCAAGCCCCTGGTGCTGCGGCAGTGACACCTCGAGCTCGGCCAGCACCGGGATGTCGCGCCGCTCCGCGCGCCGTACCGTGAGCCCTGCCGGCAGCCGCGGGTACGCCGGGAGTGGCGACCGGACCGCGTGCGCCTGCTGCTGTCCGAACCCGAGCCGGAACCACGCATCGACGACGGCAGCGTCAGTCGCCGGTGCCAGGACGTAGTGCGCGGTGCGCCCCTCGTCGACCCACCGTGTCGCGGCGCCGGCGTACAGGTCGCGCAGCAGCTCCGCGTCGACCTCGTCACCCAACGCCTGACCTGCCGACTCCACCCAGAGGTTCGGGCCCCAGACAGCGCTCGGCTTCGGGGCGCCCAGGAGATAGCCCACGACCCGGCCGTCGCGGCTCGCGACCGTCCCGGAGGCGTCGGCGAGGGCCCACGCCTCCGCGACCTGCTTCTCCGCGACCGCCGGGTCCTCGAAGGACGGCGACAGCTTGGGGTGGTCCGCCCGATGCCGGCGGTGTCGGGCCGCGAGCAGCCGCCCGGCGTCGGGGACGTGCTCGTCGGCGAACGGGTGGATCTCGAAGCGGGACATGACGTCATCGTGGGGCATCGGGCCGGCTTCGGCGTACCGGTTTTCGCGTCACTTCCCACGACCTGTGGACGCTTCCCACGAGGTGCACCGCCTGTTGAGCGTCCATAACCCCGCGTTACAGCGGGCGGGGACGGGTCACACGGAGATGTGCGTGACCTCGGCCTCGATCTTCCGGCGCGGCACGAGCTCCACGACGAGCATCGCGGTGAGCACCATCGCGCCGCCGAGCAGCATCCGCGCGGTCAGCGACTCGCCACCGAGCAGCACGGCGAAGAACGCGGCGAACACCGGCTCCATGCTCATGATGATCGCGGTCCGCGTCGGCGGCAGGTGCGCCTGCGCCCAGGTCTGCGCCGCCATCGCGAGCGCGCCGGCGACCAGCGCCATGTAGACCACCGACACCCAGTCGGCGGTGGTGGCGGGCAGCACCAGCCCGTCCGGCGCGGTCACCACGAAGCAGACGACGGCGATCACGGCGAGCTGGACGATCGTCATGCCCATCGCCTCCCGCGCGGTCGACCAGGCCCCGAGCCCGACGATGTGCAGCGCGTAGAGCAGCGCGGACACGAATGTCAGCGCCTCGCCGTACCCGATGCTGAACCCGCTCAGCGTGAGTACGCCGAGCCCGGCCATCGCGAGCGCGACCGCGCCCCACGTGACCGCGCCGATCCGCTGCCGGAGCAGGACGGCGGCGAACAGCGGCGTCGCCACGACGTACAGGCCGGTCACGAAGCCGGACACGCTGGCGGCGGTGTGCTCGAGCCCCGCGGTCTGCAGGATCTGCGCCACGCCGTACAGCAGCCCGAGCACCACCGCGCGGCGCCGGCTCGCCGGGGACAGCCGGCCGACCGCCTTCGGGAACAGCAGGAACACCGCCGCGCCGGCGATCGCGAACCGGACGGCCAGGTAGTCCAGCACCGGGACCCGGTCGAGCAGGTCCTTGGTGAGGAAGAACGTCGAGCCCCAGGCGGCCGTCACGCCGAGCAGGGCCAGCGCCGCGAGCAGTGAGGTACGCCGCTCGGCGCCGGTGGCCGCCTGGGTCATGGCCGGAGCTTCTTGACCAGGTCGATCTGGCCGTCGCCGGGGGTCGCGGGAGCCGGGGGTCTCCAGGATCACGGGCACCCCGGCCATGGCCTCGTGCGCGAGCAGCTCCTCGAACGCCGGCAGCCCGATGTGCCCCTCGCCGATGCGCTGGTGCCGGTCCTTGAACGCGCCGCGGACGTCCATCGAGTCGTTGGCGTGCACGAGCCGGAGCCGGCCCGGACCGCCGATCTCGACGATCCGGTCCACGGTCGCGGTGGTGCCACCGGGCTCGTCGAGCGGGGCGCCGGCGGCGAACACGTGGCAGGTGTCCAGGCAGATGCCGGCGCGCGGGTGGCGGTCGAGCGCGGCGAGGTACGGCTCGCAGGTCGTCGACGCCGGCGCACAGCGACCGGCCCTGCCCGGCGGTCGGCTCGAGCAGCAGCCACGGGCCGTCGTCGCCGAGTGCCTCGAGGACCGGCAGCAGCCCGTCGCGGACCTGCCGCATCGCCGCGTCGTACGACGACGTGCCCTCGCCCTGGTCGACGCAGGACCCGGTGTGCACGACGACGCCCTCGGCCCCGATCTCCGCGGCGCGCACGAGGTTGTGCGCGACCGAGGCGACCGAGCTCTCGTAGGTGGCGCGGGTGGGGGAGCCGAGGTTGACCAGGTACGGCGCGTGGATGAACGCCCGCATCCCGCGGTCGGCGCACGCCGCCCGGAACGCCGCGTCCACGGTCGGGTCGCCCTTCGACAGCGCCCAGCCGCGGGGGTTGCCGACGAAGACCTGGATCGTCTCGCAGCCGAGCGCGTCGGCGCTCGCGAGCGCGCCCTTGACCAGCCCCTCGCCCACCTTGACGTGGGTGCCGACCGGGTTGCGCAGGCCGGCGTACGACCCGGAGGCCGGGGAGCGGAGGGCATGTCGCCCAGCCTAAGGAGCCCACGCCCCACCACCGATATCGGTAGTCCGGGAGTGAGCCCTGGGTCACGCGAGCACTACCGATATCGGTATGGACGCCGTGGGGAGAGCCGGTCAGACGAGGTTCAGGATGACCGTGCTGCCCTTGGGGGCCTTCGTGCCGAAGCCGGGCTCGGCGGACTGCACGAACCCGAGGCCGAGGTAGCCGGGGCCGCGGCTGGGACTCGCACCACGAAGCCGAGGTCCTGCAGGGTCGCGGTCGCCTCGGCGACGCCCTGGGCGGTGAGGTCGGGGATCTCGACGAGCACCGGGCCCTTGGACACGGTCAGCGACACCACGTCGCCGCGGAACAGGGTGCCGCTCGACGGGGCCTGGCTGATCACCTTGCCCTCGGCGACGGTGTCGGAGTTCTCCTCCGTGCGGCGTACGTCGAGGCCGAGCTTGTCGAACCGCTTCTCCGCCCGGGCCGCGCTCTTGCCGGTGAAGTCGGGGACCTCGATCGGCTTCGGGCCGCGGCTCACGACCAGGTCGACCGCCGCGTCGGGGCGCAGCTCCTGGCCGGGGGCGGGGTCGGAGGCGAGCACGAAGCCCTCGGCGGACCCGTTCGTTGTAGCGGCGCGTCGACGTCGCCGCGGGTCAGGCTGCGTGTCCTCGAGCGCGCGGGTCGGCCTCGGGCAGGGACATCCCCTTGACGCGGGGGCACCTCGTAGCGCTCGGCGCCGCGGGACAGGGTCACCAGCACCGTGCCGTCGTCGAGGATCCGCTCGCCGCCGGCCGGGTCGGTGGTGATCACCGAGCCGGCGTCGACGGTCTCGGAGTACTGCGCCTCGCCCTCGCGGTAGCCGAGCCCCGCGGCCCGGATCTCCTGCCGGGCCTCCGCGGCGGTCAGGTTCACCACGCCGGGCGTGGTCGTGTAGCGGCCGGCGCCGAACCACCAGCCGCCGACGCCGGCGGCGACGGCGAGCAGCAGCACGACCACGAGCAGGATCGGGCCGCGCTTGGAGCGGCGCGGGCGTTTGGGGGCCGCCGCGGGTCGGGCCGGACCGGCCGGCGGCTGCGGCGGGGCGGGTGGCCGGCAGCTTGCCGATCACGCTGGTGCCCTCGCGGCGGTCCAGGTCGACCACCGACGCGACGCCGCCGACCTCGGCGGCGCGCACCACCTGGCCGGGCGTGAGCACCGTGGGCAGGTCGTCCTCGGTGACGTAGTCGATGTCGGGGTCGTGCCGCACCGGCACCGTCGGCGCGAGGTCGGCGGTCAGCTCCGGGTCGTCGCGGACGCCGTGGTCGAGCGCGCCGTGCACCCGGCGTACCTGGTGCAGCAGCACCCGGGCGTCGGCGGGCCGCAGCTCGCGGTCGCGGGCGGTCGCGCGGGCGACCAGGGCGTCGACGTACGGCGGGATGCCGGGCACCTCCGCGGACGGCGGCGGGACGTCCTCGTGGACGTGCTTGTAGGCGACCTGGATCGGCGAGTCGCCCTCGTGCGGCTTGCGGCCGGTGAGCAGCTCGTAGAGCAGCACCCCGGCGGCGTACACGTCGCTGCGGGCGTCGGACCTGCCGTCGACGACGAGCTCGGGGGCCAGGTAGGAGACGGTGCCGATCAGTACGCCGCCGGTCGCGGTGTGCTGGGTCTCGGCGCTGACCGCCCGCGCCAGCCCGAAGTCGGCGACCTTGACCCGGCCGTCGTCGGCGAGCAGGACGTTCTCGGGCTTGACGTCGCGGTGGATCAGCCCGGCCTGGTGGGCGGCGCCGAGCGCGGCCAGCACCGGCTCGATCAGCGTGAGCGCCTTGGCCGGCGCCATCGGGGCTTCCTTGCGGATCACGTCGCGCAGGGTGTGGCCGGGGACGTACTCCATCGCCAGGAACAGGGTGCCGTCGTCGTCGCCCTGGTCGAAGACCCCGACGACGTTGGGGTGCGAGAGCCGGGCCGCGCTGCGCGCCTCGCGCACGAACCGGGAGGCGAAGTCGTGGTCGTCGCCGAGCCCGGAGTGCATCACCTTGACCGCGCAGACGCGGTCCAGGCGCAGGTCGAGGGCCTCGTAGACGGTCGCCATGCCGCCGCGGGCGATGCGGGGACCGACGCGGTAGCGGCCGTCGAGCACGCGCCCGATCAGCGGGTCCGCCGCGGTCCTGTCCACGTGAACGACCTCCAGAGAACGGCCGGCAGAGGGGAAGCGCAGGCCACGGAGGACGATTTTAGGTGCTCTGCGGGGGTACGGCCCACCTCGGGAGCCGGTCGGCGTGGCGAGCCTCACGCCCCGATTGCGGGCGTGACCTGCGAGGACACCCCTTCGAGGCGGGCTGAAACCGGGTCAGACCGGGTCCCAGCCCCGCCCGAGCGCCCTCTTGATCGCCAGCACGTTGGCGACGTACCGCTTCGTGGACTTGTACATCCCGTAGCGCCGCACGCCCGCGAGCCCCTGGTAGTAGCCGGCGATCGTGTACTTCAGCTTCGTCTGCCCGCGGAGCACCTTGATCAGCACCACGCCGGCGCTCACGTTGTCGTGCAGGTTGCGCAGGTTGAGCTTGCGGCCGAGGTACGCCGACATCCAGCGGCCGGTGCCGGGCATCACCTGCATCGCGCCCAGCGCGCCGGCCGAGGAGACCTGCTTGTGCTGCCAGCCGGACTCCTGCCAGGCGATCGCCAGCGCCAGGTGCGGGTCGACCCCCACGCGGCGCGCCTTCTTCGCGATCACGTGCCGGACCTCGGCGCGGCTCGCACCGCCGTGCACCCAGCCGTGGTCGGGGTGGCGGTGCGCGTGCTGCTTGTGCTTCTTGGGCCTCTTCGGCTTGTCGGGCTTGGACTTCCCGGGCTTCTTCGGCTCCTTCGCCTTCTTGGGCTTGCCGTGCTTCCCGTGCTTCTTCGAGCCGTCCTTGTTGTCCGCCAGGTAGCCGGTGCGGTGGTGGCGGTGCCGGTCGCACTTCCGCGCGGCCTTGACCACGACGGGGATCCGGATCACCTGTCCGACGTACAGCGTCGAGGTGTGGTTCATCGCGATCAGCTGCGCGGTCCAGGCGTGGTACCGCACGGCCACCGAGCTGGGGGTGTCGCCGGGCCGGACCCGGTACTTCTTGACCTTCCGGTGCGGGTGCTTGGCCCGGTGGCTGACCAGGCGCAGCTGGTCGGCGGGTACGCCGGACGTGGTGACCGGGTCGCGCTGCGAAGCCGGCGCCGGGCCGGACGACGCCAGCACGGCCGGCAGCCCGAGCAGCAGCAGCGCCGCCGTGGTGGTGGCGGTCGTGAGCCGGGTGGCCCAGGTGCGCACGGGTGACGTCACGGAGCGCCTCCCTCGTGCCGGCAGCCGTGGTGACCGCGTGAACCGTGTTACTGCGATCTACGACAGTGACCCATGGTGCGCGTGGGCGTCAAGATGTGGTGCGCGCACCGGTCACCGGGTCGAAGCCGACGCGGGGGACCGGGTCCTTCGTCCACAGCTCGCGCGGCAGCGGGGCGGAGCACGACGGGCCGGAGCAGGTCCGGAGCCGGTCCAGCTCGGCGGCCAAGGCCCGCTGCACCGCGCGGTAGCGCGGTCGGCCGAGCACGCTCCTGAACTGGTAGGGGTCGCGCCGCATGTCGTAGAGCTCCCGCTCGTCGCTGGCGTGCTCGACGTACAGGTAGCGCCCGGTCCGCACCCCCTGGCTGAACCGCAGCGAGGACGGGCCCTTGTCCCGCTCCAGCAGGTCGACCCGCTCCAGGGTGTCCTCGCTGAGCTGCCGCGGGCCGGACTCGGTGAAGATCGGCCGTCGCCAGCCGCGGTCGCCGTCGCGGGCGACGTCGAGCATGCTCACGCCGTCGAGGACCTCGGGGATCGCGACTCCGGCCGCGTCGAGGATGGTCGGGACGAAGTCGATCATCAGGAACGGGTCGCGACGCGCCTCGCCTGCCGGGATGCCAGGACCGCGCATCACCAGAGGTACCCGCAGCGAGGGGTCGTAGGGGAGGATCTTGCCCTGCCGGCGGCGGTGCTCGCCGAGGAAGAAGCCGTTGTCGGACGTGAACATCACATAGGTGTTGTCGAGCTCGCCGGTCCGCTCGAGGGTCTCGAAGATGTTGGCGACCTCGTCGTCGACCACGGAGAGCGACTCGACCCGCTGCCGGTAGTCCTCGAGGATCGCCTCCCACTCCTCCTCGACCAGCGGCGGCTGGCTCTGCAGGAACACCGGCTTGTCCGCGACGTCGGCCTCGCCGAGGAACGACGGGACCTGCGTGATCCGCTGGTCGAAGCGGCCCTTCACGTACTTCGGCCGAGCCGGGTTCTGCCAGGTCTGCCTCCACCCGTCGGAGCGGAGGAACGGCTTGGGGTCGTCCTTCTCCCGCGGCGACCCGACGTGCGGCGCGGCGAACGCGGTCTCGATGAAGAACGGCTTGGTGCCGCGGGCCTCGCGACGGATCACGTCCTGGGTGATGTCGCTGAACAGCTGGGTCTGGTAGCGGCCCTGGTGCGGCTCGAGCCTGCCGTTGTTGCTCAGCGTGGTGTCGAAGTACCGGTAGGTCCCGCCCTGCAGGTGCTTGATGCCGGTCTCGCGGGCGTTGTCGACGGCCGCGCGCCAGTCGGTCCAGCCCGGCGGGATGTAGCGCAGCGACGACGGCGAGCCGTCCGGGAGCGGCATCCGGCCGTACCCGTTGAGGTACTTGCCCATGAACACGGTGTCGTAGCCGCCGCCCCGGTGCAGCCACACCGGAAGCGTCTGGCTGTCGTCGAACACCTTGAAGCCGTACGGCGCCTTGTGCGACCACACCTGGTGGTTGTGCGAGTACATCCCGCTGAAGAACGACGCCCGCGCCGGGCAGCAGAGCGGGTGCGCGGAGAACATGTTGGTGAACCGGACGCCCTGGTCGCGGATCAGCCGCTTCACGTTGGGCAGGAACTGCAGGTCGTCGTCGCGCATGTCGTCCAGCATCAGCACGATCACGTTGGGCCGGTCCTGCTTGCCGGTGACCCGCTCCAGGTTCACCGACTCACCGCGGCTTGCCAGCAGGCGGCTCTCGTACGGCGTCCGCCCGAACTCGACACGGTGGTCGAGCCCGTCGAGACCCCCCGCCGTACCGTCACCGCCCGAACCCGGCAGCCCCAGAAGTGCCGTCAGCAGCACCATCGCGGCAGCGACGAGCACGGCCGTTCTGCGGGGCATCGACGAAGCTCCTGGGTCGGGTGCGGTTGTCGCGCGCACGGCGCGGCCACCTGCGAAGTCGAGCCTCCGTGCGCCGCCACTCTACGGAAACGGACCCGACGTCTCATATCGGGAGGGCGTGAGGATGCTCTCGTTTGAGCGCGCCAGCGTCGTGTCAGAGTGGACCCGTGGAGACCACGAACGACCCCCAGGCCAACACCGCCGGCGACCGTCCCGATGCCGGTGCCGACCTCGCCGCGCTCGTCGGGGAGTGGCTCGACTGGAGCCAGGCCTCCGACGCGCTGCACGTGAGCGTCAGCAAGGTGCGCCAGCTGATCCGGGAGCACCAGCTCGCCGCCGCCGTACCGGTCGCCGGTGCGGGCCAGAAGATCCCGGCCGACTTCATCATGGACGGGCTCGTCGTGAAGGGACTGCCGGGTCTGCTGACGGTGCTGCACGATGCCGGGTACGACGACCGGGCCGCCATCACGTGGCTGTTCACGGCCGACGACTCGTTGCCCGGCCGCCCCGTCGACGCGCTCCGGGAGAACCGCGGCTCCGAGGTCAAGCGTCGCGCCCAGGCGATGGCCTTGATGGCCTTCTGACGGCGTCGCTCGCCCTGAGCAGCCGAGGGCGAGGGGTCACGAAGGGGGCCCGTCGAGGCCTGTCGTCCGACGCGGTCCGCGACTACCCTGCGAAGGAACCATTCCGCGACCCTTCGGAGGTTCCAGCAGATGAGCGGTCTCGCAGCACTCCTGGCAGGACACAACGCACCCGATCTCTACCAGTGGCACAGCGCTGCGCACGTGCCGGACGTCGAGCACGCTGTCGAGCACGCGGGCTGGAAGTTCGTCTATCTGGACGGCTGGACGATCGAGGACAAGCAGTCCTTCCTGAAGGCCTGTGCGGCCGCGTTCGACATCGACGACGAGCTCGGGGAGAACTTCGACGCGCTCTCCGACTGCCTGGCCGACATCTCGGCCGGGGACCGCAACGGGGTGGTCCTGCTGTGGGACGGGTGGAGCCCGTTCGCCCGACACGACGAGCAGGCGTTCAAGGTCGCGCTGAGCGTGCTCGGGGGTCGGGCCAACGCCGACCGCGGCTGCAAGTTCTCCGCGATCCTGCGCGGCGAGGGTCCGCCGCTCGACCTCCCGGAGCTCCCGGTCAAGCACTGACCGGCCTCCGGGGTCGAACCCGGCCCTCCGGTGGTCGAGCCCGGCCTTCCGGTGGTCGAGCCCGGCCCTCCGGTGGTCGAGCCCGTCGAGACCCGTCAGCGGTAGCTGCCGGACAGCACCGCGGTGGCCTCGGCGATGCGCAGGCTGCCGCCCGGGCCGGTGATCGTGACCGTCTCGGGGATGTCCTGCCAGGCGCCACCGTTGACCCGGAACCGGGCCGTGTAGGTGACGTCGACGCTCGGGCTCACGGTCGTGTGGGCGTCGGTGTACTCGTGGACGACGTCCTTGGCCGGGTACCTGGCGCCGGGCGTCTCGGTGCTGGCGGTGGTGCCGTCGCCGTGGTGCCAGGTGTACGTCGCCGGGGTGGCCTCGACGTCGACGCTCTGGCCGAGCAGGGTGATGGTGCGGGTGAAGGGCTGCGGCTCCGCGTAGAAGATCGTCTCGAAGTTGACCAGCGTCTTGCCGGCCGGCTGGGTCTTGGCCTCGAGGGCGGGCAGGCCGATCTGCCGTAGCGCGGTCAGCACGCGGCCGGGCGTGACCGTCGGTCGCGGAGTGTCGGCGGTTGTGGGTGGTCGCCCGAAGCACTGGGTGTACAAGCGGTTCCCAACTACCTGAATCGGCTCGCGTCGACCCCACAGAGTCCAGACGCCGTTCGACCGGATCGGGACAACTCCTGGCACGCAGCACAGTCATGCGTGATCCACTGGAGAATGCGCCGCGTCAAAGCCGATGGCAAACGTGATGCCCACCGATAACTGCGACGTAGGAGAGTCGTCGCCGCGATCGTCGAGGCTGCGGGCGTCGCTGTGTGCTGCCGGGACATCGCACTGTCGCGCCGACCAGTAGACGCGTTGTCAACGGTCGAGCCCTCGGCGCCGGCGGCAGGGCATCGGGCTGGCAGCGTCTGCTCCCTGCGGTAATGCCCCATGATCAGGAACAGCGCTGAGCTGCCGAAAGGGCCGGTTGCAAGCCGACGCGATCATGTGACGACGGTCCAGATGCTCGACCTGTCGACTTGGCCGTCGCCATGGCGAGCCAGGGTCAGCTCATTGGTCTGTTTGCCGACGCCTCCGGGGTGGTCCGGACTCTCCCGATGGCGTGGACTGTGGACCTCTGACGCGAGGGTCAGCGACTTGATCGAGACCACTGGCGCGACGAGTGGATTGCACACTCGCATGAGATCTGACTGTCCAGCCGTCTCCTTCGATGTAGCCGCCCGCCGCTATACACCTCTCGATTTCTCGTCGATCGCGCGTGCACAAGCGTCGCAGCGTCTTGCTCGCAGCGCTCGAGCTCGGTCGATCTTGCCGGTCGCGCCGCGAAATTTACGAGCTCCACGTAGTGCCGGGCGAACGCCTTGGCCGCGGCGGGCGACGTCCCCTCCGCCTCCGCCGGCAGCGTCGGCGCGGTCGGCGACGGACTACCGGTGTCGGACGGCGACGCGGACTCGGTCGGCAGCGGAGCCGGCTCGGGCGCCTCGTCCGACGTACACCCGGAAGCGACGAGAAGTGCCGCACCGGCGACTGCCGCGAGCAGGCGTCTGCGCATGCCTCGACCCCCAAGACGATCGGGCCGGCGACCTCGAGACGCCGGTGCCCAGCAACCTACCCAGCGCTCCGCCCGGGTTTCCAGCCCCGATCCGGGATCTGTGGACGACTCTGCCCAGGGTCAGCCCAGCGTCAGCGCGGGGACAGGTCGTGGACCTGCCACTCGCCCTGTTCGCGGATCAGGTGGAAGCGGAACCCCTGGTTGCCGCCCTTGAACTTCTTCGCCTTGGCGTCCTCGGACTGGTACACCTTCTGCGGCGAAACCGTGTACGTCACCAGCAGGCCGACCTCGTTGTCGGTGGCCCCGGCCTCCGGCACGACCTTCGTGATCTCCCAGCCGTCGGACTCGACCCGGCCGCCGGCGGCGTAGATCTGGTCCAGCTGGGTCGCGAAGTCGCCGCAGGCCTGGCACGCCTCGGCGGACAGCGACCGCAGCTCCTCGGTGTCGCCGCTCGTGGTCGCCTGGTTGAGCGTGTCGGTCCAGAAGCCGACGAACTGCTCGGCCCCGGCAGGCCCCTCGTTGTCGGCGAAGGCCGGCACGTCGCTCTCGGCTGCGGTGGGCTCGTCCTCGCCGCCACAGGCGGTCAGGGACAGCAGGAGTACGACGGACGCGGCGGCGGCGGTGCGGGAAACGATGCGAAACACGTGCTCGATGGTGACACGCGAAGGGCGCTGACCAAGAATCCGTAGGTCACGAATCGGATACGCCGCGCGGCCGTTCACCGCCCGAGCGCCGCTCCGAGCACGGTGAAGGGGACGACCTCGCCGACGCCGAAGGCCACTGCGACGCCGGCGAGGACGAGAGCGGCCGCCGCCGCGACGGCCAGAGCTTCGGAGGTGCACCGCGCCCCGGCCGCGGCACGGAGCGGAAGCCGGCCAGCGCCGGCGTGGTCATGACGACGTCTCCCGCGGCCGGTGCAGCGCCACCACCAGCAGCACCGCGGCGACCACCAGCCCCGCGACGGTCAGGACGATCAGCGTGGTGACCGTCCAGGTCAGGGCCGGCACGGTGGCCCCGGCCGTCACGTCGGCGTCGACCAGCCGGCTGCCGTCGGGGTTCATGACGACCACCGACCAGGTGCCTTCCTGCACCGGCCACTCGATGGCCTGCGTGCCGGTGCCGGAGCTCTGCGCCACCCAGAAGTCCGCCGCGGCGGGCTCGGTGGCCGGGCCGTTCCCCGGTTCGGTGCGGTACGACGGTGCGCCGGCGACGTCGGTCGCCGGGAGTCCGGTCACGACAGCGTGCGCGACCCCGGCCAGGTAGGCGTCCACGTCCCTCGTGGTCGCGACCCCGACGAACACCGGCACGTCCTGGCCCGCAGCCGCGGTGACCCTGGCGTCGCCCAGGAAGTCCTCGGGCAACCAGTCGACGCCGACGTGCAGCTCGAGGTCGTCGGACACGAGGGCGTACGTGCTGGTCGACAGCTGCTGCGGGTCGGAGGTGAAGAACCCGTCGGCGTCCCGCATCGTCTGGTCGGCGTACAGCACGGCTCCCGCGGCTGCCCCGAGCCCGAGCGACATCATCAGCGCGAGGAGTCCCAGGACCAGTGCGGTGACCCGCCCGGCGCCCCAGCTCGTCGTGCCCTGGGCAGGCGGCGCGGGGGAGGCAGGCGTGGAAGGCCCCGGAGGCACGGTCAGCCGGCCGCCCGGCTCGGGGCCACCGAGGTCGAGGCGGAACGGCGGGTACTCGTCGGTCATCAGTCCGGCGTAGGCGGCGACCCGGAGCGCCCACCGGTTCATGCCGAGCACGAAGTCGTAGATCGGCAGCGGGTACCGCCCGGTCACCAGCAGCATCACCGCGGCGACCAGCACGAGCACGCCGATCAGGCCGCTCGCCCACAGCACCGGGCCGGGGTCGGAGCCGGACGTCTCGAACCCGACGTACACACCGCCGCCGACGAAGAACGCCACCACCAGGTAGTGCGGGATCGCCAGCAGCCACCACTTCACCAGGACCAGACCGCGGGAGAGGTGCTCGGGGTAGTCGACCGACAGGTGGGCGGGGTAGTCCGGCACCTCGGCGAGCGTGAACGGCGGGTACCGGTCGGTGCCCAGCGCGCCGTACGCGTAGTAGGCCACCCGCCAGCTCCACCGCAGGACCCCGACGTTGAAGTCGAAGATCCCGCGCGGGTATCGGCCGGTGAACAGGATCGCGAAGAACGCCACCACGCTCAACAGCAGGAACGCCAGCCAGAGGAAGGCCAGCACGAAGTAGTGCGGGATCGCCAGCACCCACTTCACCAGCCAGAGCCAACGGCTCAGCCCGGAGTCGAGCTGGGCGTCGACATGGATCGGGTACGTCGCGGCAGCCATGTCCATCGCCTCTTTCCTGCTCCCAGCCTTGCGCCGGAGGCGGGGGAGGGGCAGTGGGCGATGGACCCGGCCGGGGTGACCAAGGTCCCGAGCCGGCGGCCGTCGTACGGCGGCGGAAGCGGTGGCGGGCTACTTGGTGCGGCGCGCCGTTGGACCGCCGCGGCTTGTAGTCACTGACCAGCCCGAGAGCCGAGAGCACCCGGGCGGCGAGCACGAACAGCAGCAACAGGCAGAGGATCGCGCCGAGGGTGGCGGCGGCGGTGAAGAGCCAGGCAGTCGCGTCCCCGCCGCGGGCGGTCCGGCCGAAGTCGATGGCGGCGTTCACCAGGAACACCCACGCCACGCCGGAGACCACGGCTCCGAGTCCCAGGAGCAACAGCGGCATCCGGCGTTCCGGGTGCCGCTGCCGTTCCGCCCGCCGCCTGCCTTCGTTCACTGCACCTCGCCCGCCCGCCGCCAACGTCACGGGGAGCATTGTCGCCGATGCCGCAGGGAGGGGTGCACGAACGCGCCGTCCGGCAGCCGACCAACCTCGCAATTCGGACGACTTTGCGACTCAGCGCGAGGTCCGGGTGTTTGTCGGGGAGGTCGGCGGGTACGGGTCGCAGACACAACTATCGGTTGAGGCGCGGCCACCCACGCTGCGCCAGAGGGAGATCGAAACCATGAGTGACGAGCAGGGCCTGAGCCCCGAAGAGCTGGCAGCCGAGAACGCCACGGCGTTGCCCGACAAGGAGGTCGTCTCGATCCTCGACCTCAACGCCGACCTCGACATCGCACTCGACGTGGCCGCGCCGGTCGACCTCGCGGTCGCCGCGAACGCGAACGTGGCCGCCCCCATCAACGCCGCCGCGAGCGCGAACGTCCTGTCCATGGGCGGATCCGCGCAGGCGCTCGGTGACCAGGGCGCGATGATCACCCAGAACATCGTCGGCGACTCGACAGCGACCGCCGACCAGACCAGCGACCTCGACCAGAGCAACGACGTGGTCGACGGCGGTACGACGGGCGGCCTCGAGGCCCCCGCGACCGGCACGGCCGCGACCGACACCGGGGCGGCCACTGGGCGCCCACCGGTGCGGCACCCGCCGGCACCGAGACCGACGGCCTCGGCGACACGGTCGGCGGCGTCGTGGGCGGTGCCGGTGACGCCGTGGGCGGCGTGGTCGGCGGGGCCGGCGACACCGTCGACGGAGTGGTCGGCGGGGCCGGCGACACCGTGGACGGAGTGGTCGGCGGCGCGACCGGCGCCGTAGGCGGCGCAACCGGTGGTGTCGGCGACACGGTCGACGGCACCGTGGACGGCGTGACCGACACGGTCGACGGCGCGACCGGTGGAGCCACCGGCGGCCTGGGCGACACGGTCGACGGCACCGTGGACGGCGTGACCGACACGGTGGACGGTGCGACCGGCGGTGCCACCGGCGGCGCGACTGGCGGCGCCACGGACGGCGTGGGCGACGCGGTAGGCGGAGCCACAGATGGAGTGGGCGACGCGGTTGGCGGAGCCACCGACGGTGTCGGCGGCGCGGTCGGCGGTGCGACCGACGGGGTCGGCGGTGCCGTGGGCGACGTGACCGACCAGCTCGGCGAGGGTGCCCTCGACGGCAACCTGCTCAACGTGAACGTCGACCTGGCCGCGGACGCCGACCTGGCCGCCCCGATCAACGGCGCAGTGGCCGCCAACGCCAACGTCGCGGCGCCGATCAACGCCGGCGTCGCGGCCAACATCGGCTCGGTCGACAGCGACGCGATCGCGATCGCCCAGCAGGACGCGATCATCAAGCAGAACATCGAGGGCGACGCGACCGCCAACGCCGGCCAAGAGTCCGACATCCAGCAGTAAGGACCGGTCCGAACCCACGTGTCCGACCTCCGGGACGCCTCCGAGCAGCCCGGCGCGACACCCACGCAAGCCGACACTGTCGGTGGCGAGGTGCTGCGCCGGGCCGACGGCGTGCAGCTGATCGGCGAGATGGCGGGATCCGGCTACCGGGTCCCGCCGTCCCTGGCGCGCCGCGCCGACGGCCAGACGGTCCAGCTGACGCCGCTGCTCTACCGACCCTGCGAGGCGGTCGACGGCGCACCGCGACGACGACCAGGTCGCGGCCGCGGTCTCGGAGCGGACCGGCCGGACGGTCAGCGCCGACAACGTCCGCGACCCTGGTCGACCGACCAGCTGCGACCGCTCGGGCTGCTGACGCCAAGGCCGACGGCGGCCAGCCGGAGCTGAAGCGGTCCAACCCGCTGCTCGGGCTGCGGTTCCGGTACTCGATCACCGACCCCGAGCGCACCCGGCGGCTCACCGCGCCGTTCGCGGCGCTGTTCCGCGCCGCTGGTCGCGATCCCGCTGCTGGCGGCGTTCGGCGTCGTCTGCTGGTGGGTGTTCTTCGAGAAGGGGCTGGCGCAGGCGGCGTACGAGGCGTTCGAGCACCCGGGCCTGCTGCTGCTCGTGTTCGCGCGTCACCGTGCTGTCGGCCGGCTTCCACGAGTTCGGGCACGCCGCCGCGGCCCGCCGCGGCGGCGCGACGCCGGGGGTGATGGGCGCCGGGCGTCTACCTGGTGTGGCCGGCGTTCTACACCGACGTCACCGACTCCTACCGGCTCGGCCGCGGGGGGCGGGTGCGCACCGACCTCGGCGGGCTGTACTTCAACGCGATCGTCGCCGTCGCGATCACCGGCGTCTGGTGGGTGACCGGGTACGACGCGCTGCTGCTGGTCGTGGCGACCCAGATCCTGCAGATGCTCCAGCAGCTCACGCCGCTGGTGCGCTTCGACGGCTACCACGTGCTCGCCGACGTCACCGGCGTCCCCGACCTGTTCCACCGGATCAAGCCGACCCTGCTCGGCGCGCTGCCCTGGCGGTGGGGCGACCCCGAGGCCCGGCTGCTCAAGCCGTGGGCGCGGGCGGTCGTCACGCTGTGGGTGCGTCGTCGTGGTGCCGCTGCTGCTGCTCGCGCTGGTGGCGATGGTGCTGACGCTGCCGCGGATCCTCGGCACCGCCTGGGCGCGGCTGCAGCAGGAGCGGGACCTGCTCGGGCGACGCCTGGGCGACGGCGACCTGGCTGCAGGCCGCCGCCCGGGTGCTTCACGATGCTCGCCGTCGTCCTGCCGCGTGGCGGCCGTCGTCTACATGCTGTTCCGGCTCGGCCGGCAGGTCTCGGCCGCCACCTGGCGGGCGACCGCCGGCCGCCCGGTCCGAGCGTGCCGTCGCCGCGGTCACCGCCCTCGCGCTGGTCGCCGCGCTGGCGTGGGCCTGGTGGCCGCGGCCCGACACCTACCGCCCGATCCAGCCCGACGAGCGCGGCACCATCACCGACCTGGTCCGGCCCGCGGCGGCGCTCGGCCGTCCCGGGTTCGCCGAGCCGGCGACCGCATCCGCCGCTGCGCCGGTGGCGGCGGGCGCGACCGCGACCACGCCGACCATCGCGCGAGGCGACCGCGGCACCGTGCAGGCGGTCTGGGACACCGACCAGAACGTCCCCACCGAGGCCGAGCCGGTCCCGCCGTCGTACTCATCCCGCGCCCCGACGCCGACACCACGCCGTCGACCGACGCCACCCCAGCGCCGAGCCCGACGCCGACCGAGGAGGGCACCACAGCGGGCGGCACGACCGACGGCGGCACGACGACCGCGCCCTCGGCGGCCCCGACGCCGTCCGCCGCCCCCGGCACCGACCCGGCGGCGCCCAGCGCCTGGGTGTTCCCGTTCGACCAGCCGCTGGCCCCCGAGCCCGGCGACAACCAGGCGCTCGCGGTGAACACCAGGACGGGACGGTCGCAGTACGACGTCGCGCTCGCGCTGGTCTGGGTCGAGGACGGCGAGGACGCGCTCAACACCAACGAGGCCTACGCCTTCGCCAGCTGCGACACCTGCGCGGCCGTCGCGGTGGCGTTCCAGGTCGTGATGGTGATCGGCGACAACGACGTCGCGGCCCCGCAGAACCTCGCCGGCGCGGTCAACTACGACTGCGTCAACTGCCTGACCTACGCGCTCGCCCAGCAGCTGTTCATCACCCTCGACGGCCCGCTGTCGGAGGAGGCCACGGGCCCAGCTCGACGAGATCTGGACCGCAGATCGCCGCCTTCGGTCAGAGCATCACCGTCGATCCCGCTGGACCAGATCGACGACAAGCTCGACGAGTTCGAGCAGCAGATCCTCGACGTCATCGAGACCGACCAGCCCGGCACCGTGCCACGGTCCTCGCCGGGCGCCGACCCGAGCGGGACAGCCACCGCGGGCACGACGGGACCGAGCCCGACCGCGGGTGGCACGACCGGAGCGAGTCCCTCCGCCGGGACGACGACCGGGCCGAGCCCGACCTCGACGCCGGCCGGCCCGGGCACCGGCACGGCCACGACCGGACCGACGTCGTCGCCGACGGCAGGTCAGCCGAGCCCGACCGCCGGGCCGACGACCAGGGCCGACGACCGGGCCGACGTCCAGCCCGACGACCGGCCCGACGACCGGGCCGACCGCCGGGGCGACCAGCCCGGGGGCGACGGCGGGCGCCACCACGACCGCGCCCAGTCCGACGGACACCGGGACCGGCACCGCCTCGACCGATGCCGCCACCGGTGCGGAGAGCAGCTCCCCGACTCCCTGACTGGACCGTTCGGCGCGCCTGTTTCGGTTTTCGGACCGTTGGGTATTTCCTGGAGTGACGAAGGGTCGCGTGCTCCCCTACCACGCGACGCATGTTGTGCCCGGCACGGCACCCACGCAGGCCGACTCGGTCGGTGGCGAGGCGCCTCCCGCCGGGCACACGTGCGTGAGGGGCGGGTCTACGCCCCGCCGCTGTCCCCGCCCAGCGACCCGGGCGTCGACGGCTCGTCGTCCTCGATCTGGTGCGACGGGCAGTCCGGGTTCGGGCAGTAGTCCACCGCCACCATCTCCCCGGGCCGCAGCTCCGGCCGGTCCGCATTGGTCTTGTCCATGTCCACCACGGCGTGCGCGAGCTCGGTCCCGCAGTGCTCGCAGTGGGTCGGCCAGTGGGTCGGCTCGTCGCTCACCTGATCGCTCATCCGGCCACGCTACCGTCGCCCGGCCTGCGGCCGGTCGCGCGAACCGCCGGGGGCGTGCAGATCGGGTCAGCGGAGTCGCTCGGCGAGCTCGACGAGCGAGGCGACCCTGAGCTCGGGCTCGCGGAACAACCGTGGGTACGGCGTACCCGCCCGGTCGAGCCACGCGGTGCGCAGCCCCGCCCGGGCGGCCCCGTCGACGTCCCACGGATGCACCGCGACGAGCATCGCATCCTCCGCGGCGACGCCGCAGGTGGTGAGAGCGTGCTGGTAGGCCGCGGCAGTCGGCTTCCACGCGCCTGCGTCCTCGACGGACAGCAGGTGGTCGAAGTGGTCGGAGAGGCCCGCGTTGCGGAGCAGGCGTTGCGCGACGGTGGCCGAGCCGTTGCTCAACGTGACCATCCGGATGCCGAGGGCGTGCAGCTCGGGGATGCCCTGAGCGACGTCTGGATGGACCTCGAGCGCGGTGAAGCCCTCCATGACGTGGGTGACCGCCTCGTCGAGCTCGCGGTCGAGAGGCTCGCCGCCGAGCAGGGCCCGGGCCGCGTCCTGTGCCAGATCCGCGAACGCCGGGTTCTCGCCGACCGCGGTCAGCGCGAACCCGTCCCGCAGCAGGGACGCGAACCAGGCCTTGGCGAGCAGGCCCGGCGCGCCGACGTCGGCGAACCGGCTCGCGATCGGACCGAGGTCCGACAGGGTCTCGTTGACGTCGAAGACCAGCAGCCGCGGCGCGGTCACGTCGCCCTAGGCGTGGTCGATGACGGCGTCGGTGCCCTCGGCCTCGCGCGCACAGTGGGCGCAGCAGTAGAACCGGCCCGCGACCTGGCTGCCGTGGCCGATCACCTTGCAGCCGCAGTGCTCGCACACCGGGGCCAGCGCATGGATCGCGCACTCGAAGCTGTCGAAGGTGTGCGTCGCGCCGGCGGCGACCACCTCGAAGCTCATCTCGTAGTCGTTGCCGCAGACCTCACAGGTGGCCACGTCGAGTCTCCTCCGGACGATGCTCTGACCCGTCCTCGATACTCCTTCCGCGTGGCGGCCCGCAAGGGGAGTCGTTTCCGGAGCCCTGAGACGGGTGTGACCAGTGGGGAATGACCCGAACGGGTCGTGGACGCCGCCGTTCGGCGCCGCTAGCCGCCCGGTTCCGACACGCCCGACGCACCCTGCGACACGCCGGGTCGGGCCGTTCGGAACCGCCCTGACCTGCGGTTTTACCGACGTCCGAGAAGTTCTTCGACGAGTTTCCCCGAACAAGTTGCGCGGCCTGGGGGCCGACCTAGGGTTACCACTACATCTAGTACTTACACGGCTGTAGTTCTCCACAGATAGTGGTGAGTTGCGCACAGGAAGTCGCCAGATGTCCCCACGTTACCCACAGATTCACCCCCAGGCTCCCGCCTGATCGAGACGCAGACTTCGGTCGTTCGAGACGCAGAGTTTGGTCGTTCGAGACGCAGATTTCGGTCGATCGAGCTCGTCGAGATCGACTCCCGATAGCGGCGGAATCCGGGCAGAAACTGTCGGTGGGGAGCGTTGAACTAGACGTGTGATCGAGACCCGGGAGAGGAGCGGCCGACATGCACTGTCCGTACTGCCGCAACACCGACACCCGGGTCCTCGACAGCCGGGTCGCCGAGGACGGTGGCGCGATCCGCCGCCGGCGCACCTGCCCGGCCTGCGACAAGCGGTTCACCACCGTCGAGCAGATGCAGCTGACCGTGCTGAAGCGGAGCGGCGCCACCGAGCCGTTCACCCGCGAGAAGGCGATCTCCGGCGTCCGCAAGGCCTGCAAGGGCCGGCCGGTCTCCGAGGACGACCTGGCCTGCCTCGGCCAGCAGGTCGAGGACACCCTGCGCGGCGAGGGCTGGGCCGAGGTGCCCGCCCACGAGGTCGGCATGGCCATCCTCGGGCCGCTGCGCGAGCTCGACGAGGTCGCCTACCTGCGGTTCGCCAGCGTCTACCGGGCGTTCGAGTCCGCCGACGACTTCGAGGCCGAGATCGCGGTCGCTGCGTGCGGAACGCGTCGAGCCGCCTCGGTGGTCGACCCGACCCCGGTGGTCGACCCGACCCCGGTGGTCGACCCGACCCCGGTGGTCGAGCCCGTCGAGACCCCCGCCGTACCCACCGGCTGACCCACAGACTGCCCGGCGCGTCGTGGGGAAGCGGCGCGTCGGGCACACCAACTTCGGCATCACCAGCAGCGAGCACAACAGCACAGCCAGCACACAGCGGCACAGCACAGATTTCGACGACGACGTCACCACAGGGGAAGAGGAGACCACATGACGGAGACGGTGAGCGGCCCGGCACGCAGCACCCGCAAGAGCACCGGCAAGGGCCTGAAGATGGAGCGGGTGTTCTCCACCGAGGGCGTGCACCCCTACGACGAGCTCACCTGGGAGCGCCGCGACGTCGTCCAGACCAACTGGAAGACCGGCGAGACCGTCTTCGAGCAGCGCGGCGTGGAGTTCCCCGACTTCTGGTCGGTCAACGCCTCCACGATCGTCACCACCAAGTACTTCCGCGGCGCCGTCGGCACCGACGCCCGCGAGTGGAGCCTCAAGCAGCTCATCGACCGGGTCGTGAAGACCTACCGCAAGGCGCGGCGAGGACAACGGCTACTTCGCCTCCGTCGCCGACGCCGAGCTGTTCGAGCACGAGCTCACCTGGCTGCTGGTGCACCAGTACTTCTCGTTCAACTCCCCGGTCTGGTTCAACGTCGGCACCCCGTCCCCGCAGCAGGTCTCCGCGTGCTTCATCCTGTCCGTCGACGACTCGATGGACTCGATCCTGAACTGGTACAAGGAGGAGGGCTTCATCTTCAAGGGCGGCTCCGGCGCCGGCCTCAACCTCTCCCGCATCCGCTCCTCCAAGGAGCTGCTCTCCAGCGGCGGTACGGCGTCCGGCCCGGTCTCCTTCATGCGCGGCGCCGACGCCTCCGCGGGCACCATCAAGTCCGGCGGCGCGACCCGTCGCGCGGCCAAGATGGTCGTGCTCGACGTCGACCACCCCGACATCGAGGAGTTCGTCGAGACCAAGGCGCGCGAGGAGGACAAGATCCGCGCGCTGCGCGACGCCGGCTTCGACATGGACCTCGGCGGCAAGGACATCACCTCGGTCCAGTACCAGAACGCCAACAACTCCGTCCGCGTCACCGACGAGTTCATGCGCGCGGTCGAGGAGGGCACCTCGTTCGGCCTGCGCGCCCGCAAGACCGGTGAGGTCATCGAGGAGGTCGACGCCCGCGAGCTGTTCCGCAAGATCGCCGTGGCCGCGTGGGAGTGCGCCGACCCGGGGCTGCAGTACGACGACACGATCAACGACTGGCACACCAACCCCGAGACCGGGCGGATCACCGCGTCCAACCCGTGCTCGGAGTACATGTCGCTCGACAACTCCTCGTGCAACCTGGCGTCGCTGAACCTGCTGAAGTTCCTCAAGGACGACGACACCTTCGACGCCGAGCTGTTCGCCAAGGCCGTCGAGGTGATCATCACCGCGATGGACATCTCGATCTGCTTCGCCGACTTCCCGACCGAGGCGATCGGCAAGACCACCGTCGACTACCGCCAGCTCGGCATCGGCTACGCCAACCTCGGTGCGCTGCTGATGGCGATGGGCCTCGGCTACGACTCCGACGGCGGCCGCTCGATGGCGGCGGCGATCACCTCGCTGATGACCGGCACGTCGTACAAGCGCTCCGCCGAGCTCGCCGCGGTGGTCGGCCCGTACGCCGGCTACGCCCGCAACGCCGACGCCCACAAGCGCGTGATGCGCAAGCACCAGGCCGCCAACGACGCGGTCCGCACCCTGCACGTCGAGGACGCCCGGGTGCACAAGCTCGCCACCAAGGCGTGGGACGAGGTCGTCAAGCTGGGGGAGAAGAACGGCTTCCGCAACGCGCAGGCCTCGGTGCTCGCGCCCACCGGCACCATCGGCTTCATGATGGACTGCGACACCACCGGCATCGAGCCGGACTTCTCGCTGGTGAAGTTCAAGAAGCTCGTCGGCGGCGGCTCGATGCAGATCGTCAACCAGACGATCCCGCGGGCGCTGAAGAAGCTCGGCTACCAGAACGAGCAGATCGAGGCGATCGTCGAGTACATCGCCGAGCACGGCCACGTCATCGACGCCCCCGGCCTGAAGACCGAGCACTACGAGGTCTTCGACACCGCGATGGGCGCGCGCTCGCTGGCCCCGATGGGCCACGTGCGGATGATGGCGGCGGCGCAGCCGTTCCTGTCCGGCGCGATCTCCAAGACCGTGAACCTGCCGGAGTCGGCCACGGTCGAGGAGATCGAGGACGTCTACATGCAGTCCTGGAAGCTCGGGCTCAAGGCGACCGCGATCTACCGCGACAACTGCAAGGTCGGCCAGCCGCTGTCCGACGGTGGCGGCAAGGCCAAGAAGGACGCGGCCGACGCGGCGGACGCCGCCGCGGCCGCTCGAGGTCAAGACCGTCGTGGTCGCAGCGGCCGGTCCGCAAGCGGCTGCCGAAGTCGCGTCCGTCGCGCACCACGTCGTTCACGGTGGGCGGCGCCGAGGGCTACATGACCGCCGGCTCCTACCCCGACGACGGCCTCGGCGAGGTCTTCCTCAAGCTCGGCAAGCAGGGCTCGACCCTGGCCGGTGTGATGGACGCCTTCTCGATGGCGATCTCGATCGGCCTGCAGTACGGCGTCCCGCTGGAGACCTACGTCTCGAAGTTCACCAACATGAGGTTCGAGCCGGCCGGCCTCACCGACGACCCGGACGTGCGGATGAGCCAGTCGATCATGGACTACATCTTCCGCCGCCTGGCGCTCGACTACCTGCCGTTCGAGACCCGCTCCGCGATGGGCATCTACTCCGCCGAGGAGCGTCAGCGCCAGCTCGAGACCGGGTCCTACGAGCCGATCGAGGACGTCGAGGTCGACCAGGGCAGCGTCGAGGTCGACGACACCCCGGCGGTCGAGCCCGGATCTTCGGTGGTCGAGCCCGTCGAGGCCGAGCGTCGAGACCAAGGTCGAGACCGCCGCGGAGAAGCCCGCTCCCAAGGGCGCGCACACCTCCGCCGAGCTGCTCGAGGCGATCACCGGTACGGCGGTCGACAGCCCGCTGTGCTTCACCTGCGGCACCAAGATGCGTCCGGCCGGCAGCTGCTACGTCTGCGAGGGCTGCGGGAGCACCAGCGGCTGCAGCTGATGTGAACGGACACGTCGCGACGTCGCTGTTAGCGAGGCCCCGGGCAATGCCCGGGGCCTCGCTGATGCTGCTGTCTCAGGTGGAGTCAGGCGTCTCGTCGGCGCACGATCGTGGTGGCGAGCATGGACCCACCGATCAGGTAGGCGGTCCAGAGCGCGAACCCGACGGTGGGCGAGTCCAGCACCCCGAGGTGGTGTGTGTTCACCATGGCGCCGGCGGCCGAGGCCGGGGTCACGGCGATGAGAACCTCTCCGACCGTGCCGGGGACCAGCCCGAGCACGGGCGTAAGGACCAGCATGACGCCGAAGAGCAGGGCTGCGCCACCGAGCTTGCTGCGGGTCACCCAGCCGGCCAGCTGTCCGAGAATGCCCCAGCCGACCATGACGAAGATGCTGCCGAGGACTACGCGCAGCACCTGAGGACTGCCCCATCCCACGTCGACGCCGATGCGGGACACGACGACGAAGGATGCGGTGACTGCGATCGCCGCCGCCGGCACCCCGGTCACGACGGTGACCAGGCTCAGGGACAGGAGCTTGCCGAGGACGACGTGTCCTCGACGCGGGATCAGCATGAACGTGGTGCGAATGGCGCGCGGCGCGTACTCGCCGGTGACGAGGAGGACCCCGAGAACGCCGAGAAGCAGGGTCGTCGTCGACAACCCGGCCAGTGCCAGGGAGGTAGCCCCAGCAGTGCTGTCGACGCGCTGGCCGGCCGGCGTGACGAGCTGTCCGACGGTTTGGATGGGACCGAGCAACAGCAGGAAGGCGATCGACGTCACCAGCAGCCACACGTTGGAGCGCAGGCTGCGCATCTTGATGAGCTCGGAGATGGTGGCGCGCCGTGCCGTGATGGCCCATCGGGGCGCTGGCGCGGCACCTGCCGTGACCACTGCCTGGGTAGCGGTGGCCGGGCTGGGCGTGGTGGTGGGGGTGCTCATCGCTGGGACCTGCCTTCGATGGTGGTGGCGGAGAACTCGACGGCGGAGTGGGTGAGGTCCATGAACGCCTCCTCGAGCGAGCGGCTGCGCGGGGTGAGCTCGTAGACGAGCACGCCTGCGTCGAGCGCAGCTTGCGCGATGTCGCGGGCGGTGAGGCCGCGGACCTCGAGTGTCTCGGCGGCAGGCCTTTCAGCCTGGGCGCCGCGTGCGGTCAGCACGCCAGCCAGCGCGCTCGTGTCGGTGGCGCGGACGGTGACCGACGGCGCGCCGGCTTGGAGGAGCTCGGCGGTGGGGACATCGGCGACCAGCTGGCCGCGACCGATGACGATGAGATGGTCGGCAGTCTGCGCGACTTCGGCCATCAGGTGGGAGGACACGAACACGGTGCGTCCTTCATCGGCCAGGGCGCGCAGCAGGTGCCGTATCCACAGCACGCCGTCGGGGTCGAGCCCGTTGACAGGCTCGTCCAGCATCACGACGGGCGGGTCACCCAGGAGCGCGACGGCGATGCCGAGGCGTTGCCGCATCCCGAGCGAGTAGCTGCCGATGCGGGCGTTCGCGACCTCGGTCAGGCCGACCAGATCGAGCACGTCCCGGACGCGGGTCTCGCCGGCACCGATGGTGGCGGCGGCGGCCCGCAGGTAGGAGCGGGCGCGCCGGTTGCCCTGCACCTCGGCGGCGTCGAGCAGGGCACCAACGTGACGCAGACCGTCGGGGTGCGCGCTGAACGGCTGGCCGTCGACGACCACCGTCCCGGCGGTCGGCTTGTCCAGGCCGACGACCATCCGCATCGTGGTGGACTTCCCGGCGCCATTAGGCCCGAGGAACCCGGTGACCCGGCCGGGGAGAACCCCGAAGGTCAGATCGTCGACCGCGACCTTGTCGCCGTACTTCTTCGTGAGTGACTCGACGTGAATCATCGTGCGCTCCTGACATCGGGGTGGGCAGGGCAGAAGGAGACGTGGTCCGCGGCCATCACCGCGCCCGACCGGGACGAGCGAACGAGTCGCCCTGGGCATGGCCACGAGACGTGATCGGGCTCCGGTCGCGGCGACGCGAGGCAGCGCGCACGGCGAAGGCGCCGGCACCCAGGATGAACGTGGCGACGTAGCGGACCCAGTCGGCGCCGGGGTCGAGGAGCTCCGAAGACGCGTTGAACGTGGCATGGACAAGGGCGAGCGCCAGGATGCTGCGGTGGCCCCATTCGTCGAAGGCGCCGATGAGGAGCCGCATGCCGATGCCGGCGATGACCATGACTGAGACGTTGTAGGCGACGTCGCCGGCGTCATGGATGCCGTAGAAGGCCAGCGGCAGATGGACGGCGGTGAACATCAGCGCGGTGACGGTGGCACCGCCGAGGTAGCCCCAGCGTGCGGTCGCGCGGCGCTGGAAGAAGCCGGCCCACGCCATCTCCTCCCACAGGTTCACGATGAGCAGGCTGGACAGGACGTTCGCCACCGCGAGGTTCACCAGGAACCCGGTCGACACCTGGACGTTCACGCCGAGCGCGGCGGCGAGGCCGCTCGTCGCGACTGGGATGAGCACAGCAGCCGGCACCAGGAGCCACAGCGGCCGCGTAACCCGAACGGTGTCCCGCAGAAGCGCCCTGACCGAGGAACTGGGTCCGCGCGCTGTCAGCAGCAGCGCCGGGATGACCAGACCGAACAGCAAGGTCCCGAGCACGAACGGCTCGACAGCGGAGTCGATGAGCAATGGGACGGTCAGAAGGACCCAGCCGACCGGAACAGCGATGCCGGCGAACTGCAGGAGGGGCCGCAGGTCGCCGCTGTCTAACGCCGCTAGGGAGGCACCGTCTCCCCCCGACCCGCTTGGCGCGGTCGGCTCGGTGGACTGCGAACTCGAGTCGTATGCGGAAGTGGTCATGGCGAGTTCCTTCGCTGGCCGGGGATAGGTGTGGCGAGTCATGGGCCATCGGGTGGATCGGGTTGCCGGTGCTGGTCATCGAGACCATTCGCGACTGAGTAAAGGGTCGATCGCAGTTCTGTCGAGGCTCTGTCCCGTCGCTGTCCGATGCTCACCACTCCGTCGCGGCATGCGTTCAACGGCCAAAGGTCGAGTCCGGTTGGGTTCGGACGGTGCGGTCCTTCGCAGGCAGGCACCGTCGTTAGACCGCCTGAAGGAGGCTGTGGTTTGCCAGTTAGGCAGACGCGCCTCGTCGACCTCTCGTCGGCGGAACCCGTCCTACGCGGCGACGACGAGCAACGGCGTCGGGTCGACGCCGACGGCCACCCGATCGCCGGGGGCGAGCTTGACCGCCACCGGGCTGGGCACCGCTGCCATCACCGTGTCGATGCCGTCGACATCGAGGTAGACGCGGGAGACCGGCCCGAGGAAGTTGATCGACTCGACCGTCGCGTTGGGCGTGCTGGAGCGTGCGTCGATCGTCACCGACTCGGGACGCACCATGGCCAGGCCGGCGCCGGCGTCGATGCTGCCGGCGATCAGTGGCACGCTCGAGCCGAGCACCTCGGCCCGACCGTCGCGGACCTGGGCGGGCACCTTGTTGTTGAGGCCGACGAACTCCGCCACGAACCGCGTCGCAGGGGCGGCGTAGAGCTCGGCCGGCGGGGCGAGCTGCTCGAGACGGCCCTTGTTCATCACGCCCACCCGGTCGGCGATGGCGAGGGCCTCCTCCTGGTCATGGGTGACGAACAGCGTCGTCGTTCCGACCTCGAGCTGCACGCGCCGGATCTCGTCGCGCAGCTGCGTGCGCACCTTCGCGTCGAGAGCCGACAACGGTTCGTCGAGCAGCAGCACCGATGGCTCGATCGCCAGCGCCCGCGCGAGCGCGACCCGCTGCTGCTGGCCGCCGGAGAGCTGGCTGGCGTAGCGGTCGGCCTGCTCGCCGAGCCCGACCAGCTCGAGCCGGTCGCGGGCGACCTTCATCCGGGCCGCGCGGTCCTGGCCGCGCAGCTTGAGGCCGAAGGCGACGTTGTCGACCACCGTCATGTGCGGGAAGAGGCTGTAGGCCTGGAAGACCATGCCCATGTCCCGCTTGTTGGCGGGCACCCTCGTCAGGTCCTTCCCGCCGACCGACACGGTGCCGGACGTCGGCTGGTCGAGCCCGGCGAGGATACGCAGGGCCGTCGTCTTGCCACAGCCGGAAGGACCCAGGAGCGCCACCATCTCGCCCGGGGTTGATGTGCAGGGTCAGGCCGTCAAGGGCCCGCACGGAGCCGTAGACCCTGGTCAGGTCGGTGAGCTCGACGGCGAGGCTGCGGCCCGTCGTGGTGGCGGGAGGGGTGGGAGCGGTCGTCATGATTCCTGTCCAGGCGTTCGGGTGACGCGGTCGCGGTGCAGGAGCGAGAGCACCATCAGCAGCAGGGTGATCAAGATGATCGAGGCCAGCGCGCCGGCCACGGACGCCTTGGCGTCGGTCTTGGAGATCTGGACGAGCGCCACCGGCAACGTGTCGAAGTGCAGCAGGGAGGCGAACGTGAACTCGCCGAGCACGAGCGCCACCGCGATGAAGGCCGCGGACGAGGACCCCGGTCATGATGTTGGGCAGCACGATCCGCGCGATCACCGTCAACCAGCTCGGCGCCCAGCGAGCGGGCGGCTTCCGCGAGGGTGAACACGTCGATCGCCGACAGCGCGGAGTCGATCGACCGGTAGGCGTAGGGCAGGACGAGCACGACGTACGCGAAGGTCAACGTCAGCGCTGAGTCGCCGATCAGGTAGTCGACCCAGGCGTAGACGCCGCGAGATGCCGACGACGATGACCAGGGCCGGGATCGTGAGCGGCAGCAGGCAGAGGAACTCGACGAGCCGGGAGACGCGGGGCACCCGCAGCCGGACCCAGATCATCGTCGGCACGAGCAGCACCACCATGAGCGCGACCGTGAGCACCGCGAGCAGCAGCGAGGCGATGATCGCCTCGCGGAGGTCCTCGTTCTCGACCAGCGTGCGCCAGGCGTCGAACGTCCGACCCTCGCCGCCCCTCGCCCGGGTGCTGAAGTCGAGCATCGCCAGCAGCGGGACCAGGAAGTACGCCGCGAACAGGGTCAGGCCGACGCCGCGCGCGACCCGGAAAGCCCGTGTCGACGGTCATCGCAGCCACCTCGCCGTACGTCGAAGCAGCAGGGCGTAGAGACCCATCACGATCGCGACGACCACGACCATCTGGAGCGCGAGCGCGAACCCGAGGTTCCGCTGGCCGAGCAGGACCTCGCTGGTAAGCGCAGACCGGATGAACAGCGGGCTGATCGGGTTGCCCTGGCTGACCAGCACTGCCGCCGTCGCGTAGGCCGCGAAGGCGTTGGCGAAGAGCAGGAGCATCGACCCCAGGAACGCTGGTGTCAGCAACGGGAAGCCCACCATCCGCCAGTACTGCGGGGTCGTCGCTCCGAGATTGGTCGCCGCCTCCCGCCACTGCGGGCGCAGCCCCTCGAGCGCCGGTGTGAAGACGATGACCATCAGCGGGATCTGGAAGTAGCAGTAGACGACGATCAGCCCCGGCAGTCCGAACAGCCAGCCGGACCCCCAGATGTCGATGCCGGGCCAGGACCGGAGCGCCTCGGTGAGCACGCCGGAGAAGCCCAACAGCGAGATGAACGCGAACGCCAGGGTCACCCCGCCGAACTGCGCAAGCACGCCGCACACCGACACGGCCGTCCGGCGGATCACGCTCCGCGGGCCCAGCGTCAGGATCAGGTAGGACAGCAGCCCGCCGAACACCGCGCCGATGATGGCCGTGCTGCCCGAGAGGATGATGCTGTTCCAGAGCGCGTTGACGGCCGCGTCGGACGTCAGCGCCCGGACGTTGCCGAGCGTGAAGCCGCCTTCGCCGTCCTGGAAGGCGCTGACCACCACGGTGACAGTGGGCACGATCAGGAAGATCAGCAAGAACCCGAAGAAGGGCAGCAGCGGGACGTACGACCCGACGGCGATCTTCGGTCCGACGCCGGGGGCGGGCGGGGTGCCCGCCACCGGCGCCGGGGTCGTTACCTCGGTGACGGCCACGTTCAGCTGATCGACCTTCGACCAGTTCTCGGCGAGGTACGCCGCGGCCTTCTCGGTCTGCTCGTTGGTCGGGATCACCGGCTCACCGCCGACCTCCGGCAGTGCGTCCCACAGCGCCTGGTCGATGGTGCCGGCCTCGGCCATCGCGTCGCCGCGCACCGGCCGGGCGCCGCCCTTGAGCCAGAGGTTCTGGCCCTCGTCGCTGTACAGGAACTCCTGCCACAGGCGTGCCGCGGCCGGGTGCGGCGCGTCGGCGTTGATGGCCTGGAAGTAGTAGCCCGCGACGACGGCCTCCTCGGGCACCACGGTCTTCCACGTCGAGACGTTCTTCGCGGCGGCGGCCCCGAGGTAGTCCCAGTCGATGACCACGGGCGTCTGGCCGGACTCGATGGTCGCGGAGTCGGGGTCGACCGGCAGGAAGTTGCCGGCCTCCTTCAGCTCGCCGAAGAAGTCGACGCCCGGGGCGATGTCGTCGGCGGAGCCGCCGTTGGCGATCGCGGCCATCATCACGCCGCTGAACGCCGCGCCGGCCTGGGTCGGGTCGCCGTTGAGCGCGACCGTGCCCTTGTACGCCGGGTCCGAGCAGGTCGGCGACCGCGGTCACGTCCGGGACCTTGGCGGAGTCGTAGCCGATGGACATGTAGCCGCCGTAGTCGTTGACCCAGGCGCCGTCCGGGTCCTTGAACTCGTCCGGGATCTCGTCGAAGGTCGCGACCTTGTACGGCGCGAACATGTCGGTGTTGGCGAGTGCGACGGACTGGCCGAGGTCGAACACGTCCGGTGCCCGGTCGGTGCCGGCGAGGTCGTTGGCCGCGTTGATCTCGTCCTGGCTGGCGGCCGTCGGCTGGTCCTCGTTGACCTCGATGTCGTACTTCTCCGCGAAGGTGTCGATGATCTCGCCGTAGTTGGCCCAGTCGGGCGGCAGCGCGATGACGTTGAGCTCGCCTTCCTCCTCGGCCGCCGCGACGAGGCTCTCCATGTCGCCGAAGTCCTCGACGGACGTGGCCTCGGCCGCGGATACACCGGACTCGGTCGTGGAGTCCTCGCCGTCATCCGACGGCGGCGCACAGGCCGCGAACAAGGTCAGGGACACTGCGGCGACGGAAACCGCGAGACGGTGGGATCGGAGCATGAGCGGCACCTCTCAGGACGTGACATGTGTCGTGGGGCGGACCGGGATCCCGAGTCCCCTGTCGGGAACGTAGCCCATCCGAGGCTCCGCGGGGGATGGTCAGATGGTCACGACTTGGGCATGTCGCGCGAGGAGGCCGGGCCTGCCGGCCCGAGCGCATCGGCCCGACCTCCCTTCGGGGAGGCCGGACCGGGCGGAGTTGAGGTGCGCGAGCGTCATGTGCAGTAGGAGAGCCGCCCGCTTCACCATCGGCAGAGCGTCAGCGCAGACCGATGCGATTCGAGCATGCGGGCCAGGCACCCCAGCCCTGATGGCGGCGTACTCGCTCTGCGATGCGGATCTGTTCGGGCTTGCTGGCCCGATGCGCGGACCGGGCGTACTTGCCGCCACCGAAGGCCCGCCACGTCGAGCCGCTGAACTGCAGGCCGCCGTAGTAGCCGTTGCCGGTGTTGATGTGCCAGTTGCCACCGGACTCGCATCGCGCCAGCCGGTCCCAGACCCTCACGGGCGCGGCCTGTGCGGAGCCGGCGGGGCTCATGATGCTCAGCGTGCCCGCCGCGATCAGCGCCATCAGCAGGAACAGAACGGCGCGCGTCATCCTCAATTCGGACATGGTGAATCCCTTCCACGCCTACGAGGTGAGCTGTCGGGTTCGGACGGAAGCTGTCCGGCCGCGTCTGCGCGGCTTCACCCCAAGGACCGGTCTGTGCCGGCCCGGGAGTTGGTTCCCCCGCTCCTGCCTTCGAACGGTGGACATGACACACCGGCAGGCAGGATTCGGCGTCCGGTGGCCGCCCCCGCACTGACGCGGGGAACCCATCCATGGTGCGAGAGATCCCTGCACGATCCAAAGTCGACCGTTGCCCCGAAGACGTGTCCTTCGTCGCATGACGCCCACGTGCTGCGCGCGTTTCGCGAGGTTCAGCCGGGTCTGTCGGTCTGATATGGCCGCCGTACGCGTGTCTGTTCTCACACGGGCCAAGCCGAGCGATCGCCGCAGTTTGACCGCCGCGATGGTCGCCGGCCGGGCTCAGCCGGCAGCGACCGAGGCTGAAGTGAAGAAATCGGTCGGCATCGGATGCCGTAGTTGCCAAGTGAGGGCGATGGGGCGCTCGCCCTGGTGGGACTGATGCGTGACCGGCCCGAGGAACAGGTACGGGGCGGTCCCGAACTCGTTCTTCTGCTCCTCCCGCACGAACAGGAGCACGGTGCTGGTGCCGTTGACGTAGCGCTGACCCGTCGGCGAGCTGAGAGTCGTCGTGGATTGCGACTCCCAATGGAACAGCTCCGGGCTGATCGGGTAGTCCCGATACATCGTCGTCGGGGAGTAGTCCGCATCCGACTTCTTGAGTGTGACGAAGAAGGCGTCCACGTTGATCTCTGGGACGTACAGAACGCCCTCGCGGAACGAGTTCGGCTTGCGTTGCAGGGTCGCGTAGTCCAGCGCGGCCAGGACCTCTTCACGCTGGTAACGCGCGTGCACGCGTAGGGGAACGTCGGCCAGCGATCCTGCCAGCGGGAGTGCGCGGTGACGGGCAGCCTCGAATGACAGGTCCACGACATTCCTCAGCTCATCGCGCGTGGCGCGCTCGCGTCGAAGTGCGAGCAGGCCTTCGTCGTAGGAGGCGTACCCGCCCCCATCGGGCCACAGTGAGAAGAAGAGCATCCGCGCCATCCGCTGCTCGATCGCGGTGAGGTCCGTGAAGGAGCGGGACTGGTCGCCGAGCAGCTCGGCGTAGGCGGCGGCACGATCGCGATCATCGACGTGCGCGAAGGCCCGGATGCGCTTGAGAAGTCGTTCCTCAAGCGCTGAGCCGTCGCGAGTGGCCAGTCCTGCATCCCGGCGGAGCCGAGTCCAGGAGTGGCTGCCGCGGCGCAGGATGTCGGCGAGCTCGATCCCGGACTCACTCAGGAACGTCGCCAGGTCCTGGTCGCCGTACGACCTGAGCTCGGCGACCATCTGCTGCCAACTGTTCGCGATCTGCGATCGGATGTTCTGCAGCACGAGCGCCTGAGCCTGGCGGTCCATGACGATCTGACAGCCCGATGGCAGAAACGGGAAGCCGCGTTCGATGTCGCGCTGTAAACCAAGACGCGTGCGGCCGATCAGGGCTCGGAGCTTGGCGTCGAAACGGAACTCCTTGCGGTGGTACCCCACGAAGTCCAGCACCGTGAGCACCGGTTTGCTCCGGGTGCGACGAAGGCCACGACCGAGCTGCTGCAGGAAGACGGTCGCGCTCTCCGTCGGTCGCAGGAACAGCACGGTGTCGACCTCGGGCAGGTCCAGCCCCTCGTTGAACAGGTCTGCGGCGAAGAGAATGTTGACCCGGCGCTCGCGCAGGTCAGCGAGCGCCTGGGCACGTTCCGCTGCTGGCGTGCCGCCGCTGACCGCTCGCGCCGGCACCCCGGCGTCGTTGAAGCAGGACGCCATGAACTCGGCGTGGGCGACACTCACGCAGAAACCGAGTGCCCGCATGGCACCAGGGTCGAGCACCTTGTCGGCCAGCTGCTTGAGCACGATCGCGGCTCGAGCGTGATTGCCCGTGTAAACCGTCGACAGCTCGTCTTCGTCGTACCTCCCACGCTTCCAGCTGATGTCGCGGAGGTCTGTGCCGTCTGCCACGGCGAAGTAGTGGAACGGGCACAGGAGATCGGCGCCCAAGGCGTCCCACAACCGAAGCTCGGCGGCTGTCCGACCGTCGAAGAAGCTGCGTACGTCGGTGCCGTCGGCGCGTTCGGGAGTCGCCGTCAGTCCGAGCAGCTCTTGTGGGCGAAGGTGGTCGAGGATTCGTCGGTAGGTGCGTGCCTCGGCGTGGTGGAACTCGTCGATGACGACCACGTCGTAGGCGTCCGCCGGGATGTTGGCAACTCCGTAGGCGGTCAGCGACTGGACGCTGGCGAAGACGTGGCGCCACCGCTCCGGTCTAGCGCCTCCGACGTACAGCTCGCCGAACGAGGCGTCGGCCAGGACCTCGCGGTAGGTCCGCAGTGATTGCTCGAGGATCTCCTTGCGGTGGGCGACGAACAGCAAAGACGGCAACTCGTTGGTTTCGGCGTTGCACAGACCCCGGTAGTCGAGCGCTGCGACGACGGTCTTGCCGGTCCCGGTCGCGGCCACGACCAGATTGCGATGACGGTTGTGAACCGAGCGTTCCACATCGAGGGCTTCGAGCATCTCCTGTTGGTACGGGTAAGGCCGAACCTCGAGGCCAGCGAGCGAGATGGTGACGCGGTTGTGCTGGGACCGTCCGGATGCTTCGGCCAGGGCATCGTCGAGGCGGTCCCGGTCGCGGTCGGGGTCGTAGGTCTCGAAGCGATCGGTCATTCCAGTACGTGTCGAACGTGGCCCGGAACTTCTCCAGCAGGGTCGGGGTCGCCACGCCGGAGAGCCGGACGTTCCACTCGACACCGTCGAGCAGAGCCGCGCGGGACAGGTTCGACGACCCGACGTACGCGGTGTCGAAACCCGTGTTCCGTCCGAACATCCACGCCTTCGCGTGCAACCGGGTCCGCTGCGCGTCGTACTGGACCTTGACCTTGGCGCCGAACTCGCGGACCAACCGGTCCAGCGCCGCCCGCTCGGTGGCCCCCATGTAGGTCGTGGTGACGACCCGCAGAGGTGCACCGCGATGCTCGAGCCCGGCGAGCTCTGTCTCCAGGAGCCGGATGCCGTGCCATTTGACGAACGCGCACAGCAGGTCGACGGTGTCGGAGGTGTCGAGCTCCGCGCGGAGCTCTGCCCCGAGGCTTGGCTCGCCGTGAGCGTTCGTCAGGAGTGCCGCGTCGGACAAGGGCGTGCTCGGCCGGGTACGGCGTGTTGAAGTGCCGGAGAAGGAATCGGGCGCTCCGTCAAGACGCAGAAGGTGTCGAGGAGGGTCGCTCACTGTCGCCGCCGCCTCGTTCAGGTGGTCGATGAGAGCGTTGACGAGAGCTACGCGAGCCACCGGATCCTTGGTACTGGTGATGACGCGCTCGGCGACCACCTGAAGATGCCGCGCCAAGACATGCGGTTGGTCAGCGGGATCGATGCTCCCGATCTCCGCTTCGAGGTCGACAGCCTGAGCGAGTCGACCAGCGAGTTCCGGCGTGAGCAGTGATTCGTAGAGTCCCCGTTGCACACCGGGGAGCTTCTCAGGGTCCTCCCTCGCGGACGCCCAGGGCGCGCGGGAGACGCGACATTTGCTGCATTCCACCGCGGAGACTGCCGGACTGGCCTAGCGTTCGCGGAGATCGCGATGGGAGGCGAGATGGCGGGGGAGTCAGCGCGTCAAATAGCTCGGGAAGCACGAGCGAAGGCCGAGCGGCTGCAGCGTCGCGCGGACCTGTTCGAACAGGGCGCCAACGGCGAGTCGGCGACAGCCAGCGTCGTGGAGACACTTACGCCCGAATGGACCGCCATTCACGACGTGAGGTGGCCTGGACGTCGCTTGGCCAACGTCGATCATGTGCTCGTGGGGCCCGGAGGCATCTTCGTGATCGACTCGAAGAACTGGTCGGGTCACATCACGGCTGACGGCGATCGTCTGCGCCAGAACGGCCGGTCGCGTGACAAGGCTGTTGCGAGCGCGGCTGACGCTGCGCTCGCCGTGTCCGAACTGGTTGCTCCGCACGCGGCACACGTGTACCCAGTCATCTGCTTCGCCGGAGAGTCAGACCTTGCGGGTTGGTGTCGCGACGTCATGATCTGCTCGACGAGCAATCTCAGGCTGATGCTGGAGAGTCGACCACATCGTCTCGGCCTTCCTGAACAGATGGACGCCAGGTCTCGACTGGAAGCACAGCTGCGCACCGCCGTCGGCGCGGCACCCCCAACAAGCGCAAGTCACCTGACGCCGGCTGCTACGCGAGGGCGGTCCCCTCGCACGGCGAACCCCTCGGCCCTGGCTAGAGCTCCGCGAAGGGTCGCCCGCCGGTCCGGGCGACGCAAGACGGGCGGGTCACTGGTTCGCCTGTTCCTGGCCCTCGCCATGACTTTCGCGATGCTCGTCTGGGGGCCGACATTTGCCTCGAAGGTAGGCCCTGCGCTGGCGGAGCTGATCACCCGTGAGATGACCTCGAGCGGATGTGGCGAGTCAAGCGCAACTGCTACACGGGGCAGACAGATCGAGACCAAGGAGCGGGACGGGCGAGACGGCAAGCGGGAGGCCCGGCAGCCAGACAAGAGGCAGGGTGCTACTGCGGCAAACGACGAGCAGCCCCGCGGCGACATTGCCTGCTAGCGAGCGGGAGAGGTCATCCCGATCCACTTCATCCGCATCGCGCCAGCGTCCGCAATCGAGGCAGACCGTGCGAGGCCTGTCCCACGGAGAGTCGCCCAGCGGCCACGAGCTCGCCGCGCAGTGTTCCCGCGCCGGCCGCGGTCCGGTAGAACTCGAGGATGACCGCTCGCCGACGGCCACGCTGGTCGGAGCTGCAGCCGCTGCTGCGTCCGGGCGTCGGCTCGCTCAACCTCACCGACCGCCGGCTCGCCCGGGCGGCCTCCGTCGTCGACCTGCGGGAGCTCGCACGGCGGCGGGCGCCGCGTGCCGTGTTCGACTACACCGACGGCGCCGCCGGGCAGGAGCTGGCGCTGCGCCGCTCGCGGCAGGCGTACGCGCGGCTCGAGTTCGTGCCGCAGGTGCTGCGGGATGTCTCGGCCGTCGACATCTCGACGACGATCCTGGGGCGACCCGCGAGCGCACCGTTCGTGTTCGCGCCGACCGGGTTCACGCGGATGATGCACACCGAGGGCGAGACGGCGGTCGCGCGGGTCGCCGCGCGCGCCGGCATCCCGTACGCCCTGTCGACGATGGGGACCACGTCCATCGAGGCGCTCGCCGCGGCCGCGCCCGAGGCGCGTAGGTGGTTCCAGCTGTACCTGTGGCGGGACCGGGCGGCCAGCAGCGACTTCGTCGTACGGGCTCGCGAGTCCGGTTACGAGGCGCTGATGCTGACCGTCGACACGCCCGTGCCGGGAGCGCGCCTGCGCGACGTCCGCAACGGGCTCACCATCCCGCCGTCGCTGACGCTGGCCACGTTCGCCGAGGGGATCCGCCACCCGGCCTGGTGGTTCGACCTCATCACGACCGAGGTGCTGGAGTTCGCGTCGCTGCACAAGTTCGAAGGGACCGTCGCCGAGCTCGTCGCCCGGATGTTCGACCCGACGGCGACGCTGGACGACCTCGCCTGGCTGCGATCCACCTGGGACGGCCCGCTGATCGTGAAGGGCATCCAGACCGTGGCCGACGCGCGTGCCGTCGTGGACGCAGGCGCCGACGCGATCGTCGTCTCGAACCACGGCGGCCGGCAGCTGGACCGTGCTCCCACCCCGCTGGAGGTGCTCCCGTCCGTGGTGGACGCGGTCGGAGACCGCGCCGAGGTGTACGTCGACGGCGGCATCCTGTCCGGCGCCGACATCGTCGCGGCCGTCGCGCTCGGCGCCCGGGCGGCGCTCGTGGGACGCGCCTACCTGTACGGGCTGATGGCCGGCGGCGAACGCGGGGTGCAACGGGCCACCGACCTGCTGATGCAGGAGGCCGTCAGCACGCTCGCCCTGCTCGGCGTACAACGGGTCAGCGAGCTCCGAAGTGACCATGTACGGCTCCGATCGGGCTGAGGTAGTTTCCGAAAATGGAGGTCCTCGAATACACGCCGACCCGTGAGCAGTACGCCTACACGTTCGGTGGGGCGCCTCCCGCGATGCGGGTCGCGCCGGGGACCGCGCTGCGGCTCTGGTCCGACGACGCGTTCGGCGGCGTGCTGCGCACCGTCGACGACCTCTCCACCGCCAAGATCGACCTCCGGTTCGTCAACCCGCAGACCGGGCCGTTCTACGTCGAGGGCGCCGAGCCCGGTGACACGCTCGCCCTCCACCTCGTCGCCGTGGAGCCCGCCCGAGACTGGGCGGCCTCGGCGGCCATCCCGTTCTTCGGGGGCATGACCAGCACCGACCGGGTGGTGACGCTGCAGGACGCGCTGCCGGACACGACCTGGATCTACGAGCTCGACCGCGATCGAGGCACGGTGGCCTTCGTGGCGCGGCACAGCGACCACCGCATCGAGCTGCCCATCGCCCCGATGCTCGGCACCGTCGGCGTGGCTCCGGCCGGAGGCGAAGTGCGGTCCTCCCTGGTGCCCGACCGGTTCGGCGGCAACATGGACACCCCACAGATGCGGGCCGGCGCGACCGTCTTCCTCGGCGTGAACGTCGAGGGGGCGATGTTCTCCATCGGCGACGGTCACTACCGGCAGGGCGAGGGGGAGGCCTGCGGCACCGCGGTCGAGGGCGCGATGACGACCACGCTGATCGTCGACCTGATCAAGGGCGGAGCGCCGGGGTGGCCCCGCATCGAGGACGACACGCACTGGATGACCGTCGGTTCGAGTCGACCGATGGAGGACTCCTGGCGGATCGGCAACGCCGAGCTCGTGCACTGGGTCGCCGAGCTCTACGGGATGCACCCGCTGGACGCCTACCAGCTCTGCTCCCAGACCGCGGAGGTCCCGGTCGCGAACGTCGTCGACGCCAACTACAGCGTCGTGGTCAAGGTGGCGAAGTCGCTGCTGCCGGCCGCCGACGCGTTCGGCGGCATGCACGCCGACCTGCGCGCCCGGGCCGCCGCACTCGGCGCGGTCTGACCCGACTACCGACTCCTACGAAAGGCCAGCCATGGATCTGAAGCTCAACGGCACCCGCGTCCTCGTCACGGGCGGCACCCGTGGCATCGGTCGGGCCATCGTCGAGGCGTTCCTCGACGAGGGAGCCACGGTCGGGTTCTGCGCGCGCGACGTCGACGAGGTGAGCGCCACCCAGGACACGCTCAGCTCGCGTGGCAACGTGACCGGGACGGTGCTCGACGTGGGTGACGGGGACGCGCTGGCCTCGTGGGTGGACCGGTCGGCGGCGTCGTACGGCGGGCTCGACACCGTCGTCGCGAACGTCAGCGCGCTGGCGATCCCGGACAGTGAGGAGAACTGGCAGCAGAGCCTGAACGTCGACCTCATGCACACCGTCCGGCTGGTGCGCGCCGCCCTCCCGCACCTCGAGCAGTCCCCGGCGCCCTCGATCATCGCGATCTCCAGCGTGTCGGGGCGGGAGTCGGACTTCGCATCCGGGCCGTACGGGACGGCCAAGACCGCGATCGTCGGCTACATCAACGGGCTGGCCCTCCAGCTCGCGGAGAAGGGGATCCGCGCCAACACCGTCTCGCCGGGCAACACGTACTTCACCGGCGGCGTCTGGGCCAGCATCGAGCAGGGCGACCCGGATCTGTATCGCACCGCGGTCGGCCTCAACCCCACCGGCCACATGGGCACGCCCGACGAGGTCGCGGCACCGGTGGTGTTCCTGGCCAGTCCGGTGGCCAGCAGGATCAGCGGCACGAACCTCGTGGTGGACGGGGCGCTGACGCGGGGCATCCAGCTTTGACGCCGTCGCCGCGTCGGGGTTGGGGGAGGTCCCGGCTAGCGTGAGCCCGTGGCGATCGAGGTAGTCCCCGCAACGGCAGATCGGTTCGACGACGTCGCGGCCGTGCTCGGGCCCAAGAACCCGACGTCGTCCGTGTGCTGGTGCCTGAGCCACCGCCTGGACGCGAAGACGAACACGTCGCTCGTGGGGCCGGCGCGAGGCGACTACGTGCGTGAGCTGTGCAAGCGGCCGGTGGCGCCCGGGGTGCTGGCCTTCGAGGACGGCGAGGTGGCGGGCTGGGCGGCGGTCGCGCCGCGAGCCGAGCTGCCGTTCGCGCGGTCGACGAAGATCCCGCACGTCGACGACCTGCCGGTCTGGTCGGCGTGGTGCGTCCGCGTGCGGCCCGGCCATCGCAAGCGCGGGATCTCGCATGCGTTGTTGGAGGGTGCGGTCGCGTACGCCCGGGAGCAGGGGGCACCGGCGGTCGAGGGGTATCCGGTCGACAACAAGGGCGAGAAGGTCGACCTCACGATGGCGTACGTCGGGACGCGGAAGCTGTTCGAGGCGGCCGGTTTCACGAAGGTGGCGGACACCGACGCGGTGTCGGGTGGGTTTCCGCGGGTGCTGATGCGGATCGTGCTCGGCTGAGGGGTCTCGACGGGCTCGACCACCGGGGTGCGGGCTCGACCACCGGGGTGCGGGTCGACCAGCGGGGTGCGGCTTGTGTTCGGCTGAGGGGTCTCGACGGGCTCGACCACCGGAGTGCGGGTCGACCACCGGGGTGCGGGCTCGACTCGACCACCGCGTGCGGGCTCGACCACCGGGGTGCGGGTCGACCACCGGGGTGCGGGCCCGACCAATGGACGAGGGTCGACCACCAGCAGTGGATGCGGCACAGTGGGCGACGTGCGGGCGAGCCTCGGGATCGAGACGTTGCGGCGGTCGGTGCGCCTGCTCGGGGCGCTGCTGCTGGCGGCGCTGGTGCTGGCCACCGCGGCCTGCGGCGTCACCCGCGGGGAGGACAGCCGCGACCTGCTGATGATCATCCCCAACAGCCCCGGTGGCGGTTACGACCAGACCGGTCGGGCCGCGGTGGCCGTCATGGAGGACGCCGACATCACCGGCGGCAGCTTCACCGTCGACAACGTGATCGGGGCAGGCGGTGCGGGCGCGATGACGACGCTCATCGGCAAGGCCGGCGACGAGCACACGATGATGACGGTCGGCCTCGGCGTCGTCGGGTCGACGTACTCGTTCGCGAGCGACTACCGGCTGGAGGACGCCACACCGCTCGCCCAGCTCATGAGCGAGCCGGAGGGCATCCTGGTGCCCGGCGACTCGCCGTACGAGACCGTCGACGACTTCGTGCAGGCCTGGAAGGCGGACCCGGGCTCGCTGGCGATCGGCGGCGGCTCGTCGCCGGGCGGGCCGGACCACCTCTTCCCGATGCAGCTGGCGGACGAGATCGGGATCGACCCCAACGACGTCAACTACGTCTCGTACGACGGTGGCGGCCCGCTGACCAGCGCCCTGCTGGGTAAGAAGATCGACGCCGGCTTCTCCGGGCCCGCGGAGTTCACCGGGCAGGTGGAGTCGGGGGAGCTGCGGATGCTCGCCGTGTCCGGTGAGGAGCGTTCGCCGGTGGACGTCTTCTCCGACGTGCCGACGCTGACCGAGTCGGGCATCGACCTGGTCTTCCTCAACTGGCGAGGCGTGCTCGCGCCGCCCGACATCTCCGAGGAGCGGCGCGACGAGCTCGTCGGCTACCTGGAGACCATGCACGACACCGATGGGTGGCGCGAGCAGCTCCGCGAGTACGGCTGGACCGACGACTTCAAGACCGGCGACGAATTCAGCGATTTCATCGCCGAGCAGGACCAGCGGGTGTCCGGAACACTGCAGGAGCTGGGGTTGATCTGATGGCGACCACGGCCGAACCGGTGCGCGTCGACCGCGCGCAGTACTTCCTCGCCGCCGGCCTCGCGGTGGTCGGCATCCTCACGATCGTCGACGCCCGCGGCCTCGACGTCGGCTTCGGCGATCCCGTCGGGCCGCGGGTGTTCCCGTATGTCATCGGCACGGTGATGCTCGTGCTCGCGGTGCTGCTGGCGATCGCCACCTCTCGGGGCGACGTCGCGGCCGGCGAGGAGGGCGAGGACATCGACCTCACCACGCCGCCCGACTGGGTCACCGTGGGCAAGCTGGTCGGCATCCTGGTGCTCAACATCGCCCTGGTGAACGTCGTCGGCTGGCCCATCACGGGCGCCCTGCTGTTCGCCGGCTGCGCGTGGGCGCTCGGCTCGCGCACGCTGCTGCGCGACGTGCTGGTGGGTGCGGTGCTCTCGGTCGGCAGCTGGTACTTCTTCTACGTCGGGCTCGACGTGCCGCTGCCGCCCGGGATCCTGGACGGGGTGCTGTGATGGACACCGTCCAGCTCCTCCTCGACGGCCTCGCCAACGCGTTCACCCCGGAGAACCTGTTGTTCGCCGCGATCGGCGTGCTGCTCGGCACCTTCGTCGGCGTGCTTCCCGGGATCGGCCCGGCGATGGCGGTGGCGCTGCTGCTGCCGATCACCTTCGGCCTCGAGGCCACCCAGTCGTTCATCCTGTTCGCCGGCATCTACTACGGCGGCATGTACGGCGGGTCGACCACGTCGATCCTGCTCAACACCCCGGGTGAGTCAGCGTCGGTGATGACGGCCATCGAGGGCAACAAGATGGCCAAGCGCGGACGGGCGGCGCAGGCGCTGGCGACGGCCGCGGTCGGGTCTTTCATCGCCGGCACGATCGGCACCCTGCTCGTCGCGTTCTTCACGCCACCGCTCGCGGAGGTCGCGGTGCAGATCGGCGCGGCGTCGTACTTCGCGATCATGCTGCTGTCGCTGATCCTGGTCACCGCGGTGCTCGGGTCGTCGAAGCTGCGCGGGTTCATCGGCCTCGCGATCGGACTCACCATCGGGCTCATCGGCCTGGACCTGTCGACCGGGCAGGCACGCCTGACCTTCGACGTGCTCGAGCTCGCGGACGGCGTCGACATCGTGGTCGTCGCGGTGGGCATCTTCGCCGTCGGCGAGGCCCTCTGGATCGCGGCGCACCTGCGCCGGCAGCCGATCGACGTGATCCCGGTCGGCCGGCCCTACATGAGCCGCGACGACTGGTCCCGGTCGTGGAAGCCGTGGCTGCGCGGCACCGCCCTCGGGTTCCCGTTCGGCGCGCTGCCGGCCGGCGGCGCCGAGACGCCGACGTTCCTGTCGTACATGCTCGAGCGGCGACTCGCCCGCAGCTCCGACGAGTTCGGCAACGGCGCGATCGAGGGCGTCGCCGGGCCGGAGGCCGCCAACAACGCCAGCGCCGCGGGCATGTTCGTGCCCCTGCTGGCCCTCGGCCTGCCGGTGACGGCGACCGCGGCCGTGCTGCTGGCCGGGATGCGCACGTACGGCATCGTGCCGGGCCCGACCCTGATGACCGACCAGCCCGAGCTGGTCTGGACCCTGCTCGCCAGCCTGCTCATCGGCAACACCCTGCTGCTGGTGATCAACCTGCCGCTGGCACCGCTGTGGGCCAAGCTGCTGCAGATCCCCCGACCGCAGCTCTACGCCGGGATCCTGTTCTTCGCCTCGCTCGGTGCCTACGCCGTGAACCAGAGCGCCTTCGACCTGGCGCTGCTGCTGGTCTTCGGCGCCGTCGGCTTCGTGATCCGCCGGTTCGCGATCCCGGTGCTGCCGCTGATCCTCGGCGTGATCATCGGTCCGCTCATGGAGACCAAGATGCGCGAGGCCCTCGACCTGTCCGACGGGTCGATCAGCGGGCTCTTCAACGAGCCCCTGGCGGTCTTCATCTACGTGATCATCGTGCTCGCGCTCGTCGTACCGCCGGTGCTGACCAGGGTGCGCGGGCGCCCGATCATGCCCGACGAGCCCGCCGACCGTGCCCAGGACCAGGAGGTCGGACGATGAGCGTCGTGGTGGGCTACATCCCCAACGAGTACGGCGAGGCCGCCCTGAACGAGGCTCTGGCCGAGGCCCAGCGGCGCGGCACCGGCCTCGTCGTGGTCAACACCAGCCGCGGTGACTCGCTCGTCGACAAGAGGTACGTGGGGGAGCAGAGCCGCCGCGAGCTCGAGGAGCGGCTCTCGACGGCACCGGTCCAGGTCGAGCTGCGCCAGTCGATCGGGACCGACGTCGCCGCGGAGATCCTCGCGGTGGCGCGCGAGGTCGGGGCCGAGGCGCTGGTGATCGGCATCCGGCACCGCAGCCAGGTCGGCAAGATGCTGATGGGCAGCGTCGCCACCCATCTGCTGATGGAGGCGCCCTGCCCGGTGGTCGCGGTCAAGCCCTGAGCGGCGCCCGTCGGGGGGAGTGGTCTCGACAGGCTCGACCACCCGGGCGCAGGCTCGACCACCCGGGCGCAGGCTCGACCACCCGGCCGCAGGCTCGACCACCCGGGCGCAGGCTCGACCGGCCGGAGGCGTGGTCTCGACAGGCTCGACCACCCGGAGGCGTGGTCTCGACAGGCTCGACCAGCCGGGTGCAGGCTCGAGCAGGCTGAGGAGGAGGGAAGGCCTCGAGTTGCTGGAAGTTTCACTGCTGGGCGAGCAGTACGTCGAGGGGTCAGGTGCACCGAACGGCGGGCACTCGGCGCGCTCCATCGCGCTCCTGGGCTTCCTGGCCGTGCATGCCGACGCTCCCCAGGCCCGGCAACGCCTGGCCGGACTGTTCTGGCCCGAGTCGACCGACGCGCAGGCCCGGACGAACCTGCGTCGCGAGCTGCACAACCTCCGCCAGATGCTCGACAACGACCCCGCGCTCGTCGTCGAGCCGACGACCCTGATGTGGCACGACGGGCCTACCTGCCGCGTGGACGTGTGCGTGTTCGACCGCGAGCGTCGGCTGGCGCTCGCGGCGCTGGCGGGAGGCACCGAGGAGGACGTACTGGGTCACGCCGCCGCTGCGGTCGGCGAGTACCACGGAGACCTGATGCCCGCCGTCTACGACGACTGGGTGCTGGCACCGCGGGAGGCGCTGCGGCGTCAGTGCATCGAGCTGTGCGACCACCTGGTCGCCGGCTGGAACGCCAAGGGCGAGCTCGCGAGAGCCGTCGAGTTCGCGCGGATGCGGGTGCGCATCGAACCAGTCGAGGAGACCGGGTACCGCAGCCTGATGCGACTCCAGGGCGAGCTAGGCGACCGGGCCGGCGCGATGAGCACCTTCCACCAGTGCGCCGAGGTCATGGAGCGCGAGCTCGGCGTCGAGCCTTCCGCGGCCACGACCGAGCTCGCGCAGCAGCTGCTCGGACTCGGCGACCAGGCCAGGCCCGTCCGGCGCACTCCTGGCAAGCCTCATCGACCGTCCGTCACAGGCGGGGGGCTGGTGGGGCGCGACCGGGAGCTCGGCCAGGCGAGCGCGTGCTGGAGCCGAGCCGCCGAGGGGCACCCACAGCTGCTGGTCGTCAACGGCGACGCCGGCGTCGGCAAGAGCCGGCTGGTGGCCGAGCTCGGCGTCAAGGCACGGGCCGACGGTGCGGTCGTCGCCTCGACGCGCTGCTTCGGGATGTCCGGAGGGCTCGCGCTCGCCCCTGTCGCCGACTGGCTGCGCAGCCCCCGCGTCCATCGCGCCGTCGCGGACCTCGACGAACCCTGGCGAGTCGAGGTCGCGCGGCTCGTCCCCGAAGGCTCGACCAGTGACCGGCGCGACAGGCCGGCCCCGCAACCGGCGGCCGCGCGAGCGATGGTCGACGCCTGGCGGCGGCACCGGTTCTTCGAGGGGCTCGCGCAGGCCGTCCTGGCCGTGGACCGGCCGACGATCCTGGTGCTCGACGACCTGCAGTGGTGCGACGCGGAGACGACCGCGTGGCTGGCGTTCCTGCTGCGCCGGGCCGGCCAGGCGCCATTGCTGGTGGCGACAACGGCGCGCAAGCACGAGCTGGCGGGCAATGCCGACGTGGCGCAGCTGCTGCGCTCGCTCAGGTCCGCGAGAGCGTTGACGGAGATCGAGCTGCCGCCCCTGGACGATGTCGGTGTGCGCGAGCTCGGGACATCGGTGCTGCAGCGCACCATGCAGGACGAGGAGGTCGCGCTGCTCGTGTCCGCGACGGGCGGCTACCCCCTCTACGTGCTCGAGGCCCTGCGCAGTGCCGGCGAACCCGGCGAAGCCGGGAAGATCGCGCCCCACGGTCATCTCACCTCCGTGCTGCAGCGGCGTCTCGAGGAGGTGTCTCCACATGCACGTGAGGCCGCCGGGCTCGCGTCCGCGATCGGCCGCGACTTCACCCTCGACCTCCTCACCGAGGCCAGCGACCTGGACGCCGACACCGTGGTCCGATCGGTCGACGAGCTGTGGCGGCACGGCATCCTCCGCGAGCAGGGCCTCGGCTACGACTTCTCGCACGACCTCGTGCGTGAGGCGGCGTACGCCTCCGTCTCGCCACCGCACCGATGGCTGATGCACCGACGGCTCGCGCAGGGCCTCGAGCTGCTCCATGCCGATCGGCCGGACGAGGTCGCGGCACAGCTCGCGGACCAGTACGACCGAGGCGGCCGGCCCGACCGGGCGCGGCACTACTACCGGCGTGCGGCGGAGCTGGCCGCGGCGGTGTACGCCAGCTCGCGAGGCGGTGCGGTGCTTCCGTCGATGCCTGGCGCTCGTGACGGGGCAGCCGGCCGGGCGGACCCGCGACGAGGAGGAGCTCGACGTACTGCTCGCGATGTCCCCGCCGCTGAACGCCATCCATGGGTACTCCTCGCCGCAGCTGCAGGAGACCCTGGAGAGGTCCGCGCACCTGGCCGAGAAGCTCGCCCGTCCACGCGACCTGATGTCCTGCTACGTCGGGCTGTTCGCGGTGCGGTTCGTGCAGGGTCACACCCGCCACTCCTACGAGTTCGCGACCCGAGCGCTCGCCCTGGCAGAGGCCGCACCCGAGGCCGCCGGGCAGGCAGACATGGCCGTTGCCGGCTCGCTGACCAGCCTCGGCCGGCTCGAGGAGGCCCTGCCGCACTTCCAGCGTGCGGGTGAGCTCTCTCGAGGCTCGGTGTCGCTCATCATGGGCACCCTCCTCGAGGTGCACTCGCTGGCCTGGAGCAGCCATGCGCACTGGCTACTCGGCGCCCCGGAGCGCGCGGCCGCGGCCGGTCAGCAGGCCGTCGACCTTGCGCGGTCCGCCGAGCACCCGTACAGCCTCGCGTTGGCGCTCGGCTACCAGGCGACGACTGCACAGCTGTGCAGCGATCGTGGTACGGCTGCCGAGGCGGCCCGCGAGCTCATCGCGCTCTGCGAGCGCTACTCGTTCGGCTTCTACGGCGGGTGGGGCGCGGTGGTGGAGGGCTGGGCCGGCGGCGGCGAGGCCGGCGTCACGCGGATGCGACAAGGTGTGGAGAAGCTTCGGTCGGCCGGCCAGTTCGCCCGTATGCCGTACTGGCAGTACCTCATCGCCGAGGTGCTCGACCAGGTCGGGCGTCCGCAAGCCGCCCAGGCGGTCCTGGACTCCGCGCTCGCCGACGCGGAGCAGCGCGACGAGCTGTGGTGGCTCCCCGAGCTGCTCCGCACGCGGGCGCGGCAGCAGGCCGACGCGTTGGCGGTGCCCACCCTGCGCCGGGCAGCAGCGATGGCGGAACGGCAACGCAGCCGCACCTTGCTGGCCCGCTGCCGACGCGACCTGGCCGAGCGGGGAGCCGGTCTCGACGACGGCGTTCCCTCCCCGCACTGATGCGGCGAACGCTTCGCGAACGGCCACCCGCCTAGCGTCCTCGACGGACGTGACCCGAGACGACGGGTCACCGGGGCGAAGGACCTGACACATGACCACCGAAGTACCTGCGCGCACGGCGCTTCCCGTGAGCGAGCTCTCCGAGACGATCCGGGGCGGCGTCACCCTGCCGACCTCGCCTCACTACGACCTGGCCCGCGCGGTCTACAACGGCTCGGTCGACCGACGGCCGGCCGCTGTCGCTCACTGTGCGGACGTGCCGACGTGATCGCGTGCGTCAACTTCGCCCGCGAGCACGAAGCGACCGTCGCGGTCCGTGGCGGGGGCCACCACGGTGCCGGCTTCGGGGTCTGGGACGACGCGCTGGTGATCGACCTGGGCCATATGCGGAGTACGACGGTCAGCCCGGCGAACCACACCGTGCGCGCCGACGGCGGCTGCCAGTGGGGGGACGTGGACCATGCCACCGGGGCCTTCGGCATGGCCACGCCCTCCGGCATCCTCTCCACGACCGGTGTCGGGGGCCTCACCCTCGGCGGCGGTGTCGGCTACCTGGCTCGTGGGTTCGGCCTCACCGTCGACAACCTGCGCTCCGCCGACGTCGTACTCGCCGACGGCAGCTTCGTCACCGCCAACGCCGACTCGCACCCAGACCTGTACTGGGCGCTGCGCGGTGGCGGGGGCAACTTCGGCATCGTCACGTCGTTCACGTTCGCCTGCCACGAGATCGGCGAGAACGGCACCGTCATCGCCGGGCCGGTGCTGTACGACATCGACGACACCGAGGACGTGTTCCGCTGGTACCGCGACCTGTTGCCGGGGCTGCCCGAGGAGCTCAACGGCTGGATCGGGACGATCATCATCCCGTCCGGGGCGCCGTTCCCCGAGGAGCTCTGGGGCCGCAACGCGTGCGCCATCGTCTGGTGCTACACCGGTCCGCACGACAAGGCCGACGACGTGCTCACCGCGGTACGGGAGTTCGGCTCGCCGCTGCTGGTGGGCCTGCAGCCGATGCCGTACCCGGCGCTGCAGAGCGCCTTCGATGCGCTGTACCCGAAGGGCGACCAGTGGTACTGGAAGGCCGACTTCTTCGAGGAGATCACCGACGAGGCGATCGCGCTGCACGTGAGGTACGGCAACGAGATCCCGAGCGCTCAGTCCACGATGCACCTCTACCCGATCAGCGGGGCGGCCGCGCGGGTGCCCGAGGACGCCACCGCGTTCGCCTACCGGGGCGGCGGCTGGGCCGGCGTGATGGCGGGCGTCGACCCGGACCCGGCCAACCTGCCGCGGATCCGCGACTGGTCGCGGCGGTACTGGGCGGACCTGCATCCGACCTCGGCAGGCGGGGCGTACGTGAACATGATGATGGAGGACGAAGGCGCGGAACGCGTCCGGGCGTCGTACCGGGGCAACTTCGATCGGCTCTCCCAGATCAAACGCCGCTACGACCCCACGAACCTGTTCCGTCTCAACCAGAACATCCCGCCTGCCACCGAGTAGGTCCCCGGGTGGTCGAGGCCCGGTGGTCGAGCCCAACGGTGGTCGACGCCCGTGGTCGAGCCCAGACCGGTGGTCGAGCCCGTCGAGACCACGCAGCCCAGCACCTACCGCACATCGGTGGTAGCGCAGACCCGGTGGTCGAGCCCGTCGAGACCACGCAGCCCAGCACCTACCGCACATCGGTGGTAGCGCAGGCCCGGTGGTCGAGCCCGTCGAGACCACTGCACCGATGCTCAACCAACGGGAGATCGTGAACTGCAGATGCACCGATCCCGCTGGACTGGTCTACTTCTTCGGCGGCATCCGTACCTGAGTGCCGGGCTGGGGGGTCTCGACGGGCTCGACCACCGGAGTTCGCGGGGTTCGTACCTGAGTGCCGGGCTGAGGGGTCTCGACGGGCTCGACCACCGGAGTTCGCGGGGTTCGTACCTGAGTGCCGGGCTGGGGGGTCTCGACGGGCTCGACCACCGGAGTTCGGGTTCGCGGGGTTCGTACCTGAGTGCCGGGCTGAGGGGTCTCGACGGGCTCGACCACCGGTGTGCGGGCTCGACCACCGGTGTGCGGGCTCGACCACCGGTGTGCGGGCTCGACCACCGGACGGGCTGGCAGACTCGGCGCGTGGCGATCACCGAGACCGACCTGACCCATCTGCGCAGGTGCATCGAGCTGGCCCGCGAGGCACTCGAGGACGGCGACGAGCCGTTCGGGTCCGTGCTTGTCGATGCGAGCGGACGGGTGCGGTTCGAGGACCGCAACCGCGTCAAGGGCGGCGACGAGACGCGGCATCCCGAGTTCGAGATCGCGCGCTGGTCGGCCGAGCACCTGTCGGCAGACGAACGGCGGACGGCCACGGTGTACACGTCCGGCGAGCACTGTCCGATGTGCTCGGCCGCGCACGGCTGGATGGGTCTGGGGCGCATCGTGTACGTCGCGTCGTCGTCCCAGCTGGCCTCGTGGCTCGAGGAGTGGGGGGTACCGGCGGGGCCGGTGGCGCCGCTGCCGATCACTGCCGTGGTCCCCGGAGCCGTCACCGAGGGGCCCGTGGACGAGCTGGTGGGGGAGATCAAGGAGCTGCAGCGGCGTCGGTTCGGGTGAGTCGTCTCGACGGTCGAACGTTGGTGGGCCGGGGTTTCGAGACGCTCGCGGGCTCGTTGCTCAACCGCCGGCGGCGAGGAGCTCCCGAACGCGTGGGACGACCTGCTCGGCGTACAGCCGGATCGACGACTCTCGGTCGGCGTTGGCCTGTGTCCCGACGGAGTACTTGAGCTGGAACCGGGACAGCCCGAGGGTCCGCACCGCCCAGGCGATCTTGTGCGCGACGGTCTCCGGCGAGCCGACGAACAACGCGCCTTCGGGGCCGAGCATCGAGTCGTACGCCTCGCGCGTGAACGGGGCCCAGCCGCGCTCGCGACCGATCTTGGTGAACTGCTCGGCGTGGAACGGGAAGTGCTGCTCGACGGCGAGCTCGTCGGTCTCGGCGACGTGTCCAGGGCTGTGCATGCTGACCGGAAGGGTCGGGTGGCCGTACTCGGAAAGGGCGCGGTGGTACAGGTCCACGAGCGGTGCGAACTGGGCCGGCGAGCCGCCGATGACCGCCACCACCAGCGGCAGGCCGTACCTCGCGGCCCGGACCACCGACTGCGCCGTACCGCCGACGCCGACCCAGGCGGGCAACCGCCCCGACTCGGTGGGCGGGTAGGCGCGCTGCCCGGTCAGCGGCAGCCGGGTGGTGCCCTCCCAGGTGACGGGCTCCTCGCGCAGCAGGTGGGTGAACAGGTCGAGCTTCTCGGCGAACAGCACCTCGTAGTCGTCCAGCCGCAGGCCGAACAGCGGGAACGACTCGGTGAACGACCCGCGTCCCAGGGTCACCTCGGCGCGGCCGCGGGACAGCGCGTCGAGGGTGGAGAACCGCTCGAAGACACGCACCGGGTCGTCGGAGCTGAGCACCGTGACGCTGGTGCCGAGGCGGATCCGCTCGGTGCGGCCGGCGATGGTCGCGAGTACGACGTCGGGGGAGGAGATCGCGAAGTCGTCGCGGTGGTGCTCGCCGACGCCGATGAAGTCGAGGCCGAGCCGGTCGGCGAGCACTCCCTCCTCGACCACCTGGCGGGCGGCCTCGGCGTGCGACACGACCTTGCCGTCGGCGTCCGTGCCGCGGTCCCCGAACGTGTCGAGTCCGAAAGTGGGGTTCTCGGGGGTGCCGAGGTGGTCGAGCTCCAATGGGTCCTCCCGGGGCTGTCGGGGGCCGGGGTTCGAGACGCTCGCAGGCTCGCTCCTCAACCACCGGCGAGACCAGCCTTGCACGTGGCCGGGGGGTCTCGACGGGCTCGACCGCCGGTTGGTTCGAGGCTCGCTCCTCAACCACCGGCGAGACCAGCCTGCACGGGGTCGAGGGCTCGACCGGCTGGTTCGAGGCTCGCTCCTCAACCACCGGCGAGCAGCCTTGCACGGGGGGGGTCTCGACGGGCTCGACCACCGGTTGGGTCGAGGCTCGCGTCGCTACCGGCGAGCCAGCCTTGCACGGGTCGGGGGTCTCGACGGGCTCGACCACCGGTTGGTTCGAGGCTCGTCCTCGACACCGGCGAGACCAGCCTTGCACGGGGCCGGGGTCTCGACGGGCTCGACCACCGGTTGGTTCGAGGCTCGCTCCTCGACCACCGGCTAACCACCGGCCCGGGTTCGAGGGTCGCTCCGCGGCTGCCGGACTCACTAGCCTGAGGCCGTGGACGGCAGGTGGCGCGAGGACCAGGAGCGGAAGGCACGCGCGCTGGCGGCGGCACTGGCCGAGGACGGGGTCGAGGGCGTCGCGCTGTCCTACGTCGACAACGCCGGGGTGACCCGGGTGAAGGCCGTGCCGGTGGCCGCGCTGCCGCATGCGGCGGCCTGGGGGGTGGGGATGTCGCCGGTGTTCGACGTGTTCTGCGTCGACGACAGCATCACGTCCGGTCGCATCGCCGGCGGGCCGGGCGGGGACCTGCGGCTGCACCCGGACCTGGACCAGCTGGTCCGGCTGGCCGCGCAGCCGGGCTGGGCGTGGGCGCCGGTGGACCGGTACACCCAGGACGGTCAGGAGCACCCCGGCTGCCAGCGCAGCTTCGCGCGGCGGGCCGCGGCGGTGGCCGCGGACGACGGGCTGGACGTCCGGATGGGCTTCGAGATCGAGTGGGTGGTCGGGTCCGACAGTCCCGATGGCGACGGCGGGTTCCGCGCGGCCTGCCGCGGTCCGGCGTACGGCATGACCCGGATGGTCGAGCTGTCGGACTACTGCCGCGACCTGTTGACGGCGCTGGCCGCGGAGTCGGTGGACGTGGCGCAGCTGCACCCGGAGTACGCCGCCGGGCAGTTCGAGCTGTCCGCCGCGCCGCTCGACGCCGGTCGCCGCCGCCGACCAGGTGCTGCTCGTCCGGGAGACGATCCGGGCGGTGTCGCGGCGGCACGGCATGGAGGCGTCGTTCGCGCCCACCGTGGTCGCCGGTTCGGTGGGGAACGGCCAGCACCTGCACGTCTCGCTGCGCCACGAGGGGGTGAACCTGCTCGACGGCGGCTACGGGCGCTATGGCATGTCCGGTGAGGGCGAGTCGTTCCTGGCCGGCGTGCTGGAGGCGATGCCGGCGCTCACGGGCATCCTGGCCCCGAGCGTGGGCAGCCACCTGCGGCTGGTGCCGTCCCGCTGGGCCGGTGCCTACCAGTGCTGGGGGCTCGAGAACCGCGAGGCCGCGCTGCGGCTGGTCACCGGATCGACCGGGGAGACCGACGTCGCCGCCAACGCCGAGATCAAGTGCATCGACGGCAGCGCCAACCCGTACCTCGTCGTCGGCGCGCTGCTCACCATCGGACTGGCCGCGATCGACAAGGGGCTCACCCTGCCGGACGAGCTGGACGGGGACCCGGCCCTCCTCGACCCCGCGGAGCTGGAACGGCGCGGAGTACGACGGTTGCCGGAGACCGCCGAGGCGTCGCTGGCCTGTCTCGACGACAGCGACCTGCTGAAGCAGGCGATGGGCGACTACCTGTACGACGCGTTCACCGCGGTGCGCCGCGCCGAGATCGAGCTGTTCGCCCACAACACCCCCGACGAGGTCGTCGCGGCGACCCGCTGGCGCTACTGAACCGTCCGGACGCATGGGTATCGCCGAGGAGCTCGCCGACCTGCCGCTGGTCGACCAGCACTGTCACCCGGTCGTGCTCGGATCAGCTGGACCGCGCAGACTTCGAGCTGCTGCTCACCGAGGCGTCCGTGCCCGGCCCGACCGGCACGAGCGAGTTCGACTCCCACGTCGGGCTGGCGGTACGACGATGGTGCGGCCCGGAGCTGGGCCTCGACCGGCACGCGCAGCCCGACGACTACCTGGCCAGGCGGGCCGAGCTCGGGCCCCGCGAGGCCGCGCGGCGGCTGCTGACGTCCTGCGGGACGAGTGACCTGCTGGTCGACACCGGTCTGGAGCACCCGGGGCTCTGCGACCTGACGACGATGGCCGAGCTGTCGGGTGCGCGCGTGCACGAGGTCACGCGCGTCGAGACGGTCGTCGAGGAGCTGGCCGCGAGCGGGATCGGCGCGGCCGCGCTCGGCGACGCGGTCGCGGACGCCCTGGCCGATCGCGCCACCCGGTCGGTCGGGTTCAAGACGGTCGCGGCCTACCGGGTCGGGCTCGAGCTGCCTGCGGCTCCGCCGGCCACCTCCGACGTACGAAAGGCCGCGGACCGGTGGCTCGCCGACTGCGAGCGGACCGGCCGGCACCGTCTCGACGACCCGACGCTGGTCGCGCACGCGGTGCACGCCTGCCTCCGGCTCGGTCTCCCCCTGCAGGTGCACACCGGGTACGGCGACCCCGACGTGACGCTGCACCGCGCCGACCCGTCGCTGCTCACCGCGTTCCTGCGCGCGCTGCCGCCGGCGGCGCCGCCGGTCGTGCTGCTGCACTGCTACCCGTACCACCGGCAGGCGGCCTACCTGGCCAACGTGTTCCCGAACGTGGTGCTCGACGTCAGCCTCGCGGTCAACCACGTCGGCCCGCGCGCCGCCGCGGTGCTCGCCGAGACGCTCGAGCTGGCGCCGTTCGGCTCGCTGCTCTACGCCTCCGACGGGTTCGGCCTGCCCGAGCTCCACCATCTCGGCGCGGTGCTGTTCCGCCGCGGGCTCTCGCGGGTGCTCGAGGAGTGGCTGGCCGACGACGCCCTGACCGCGGTCGACGCCGCCCGGTTCGCGCGGATGATCTCGGCAGACAACGCCCGTCGGATCTACCGGCTCGATGCCCTGACATGACCCGCCGAGGAGTGTCAGCATTCGTGGTATGACCGAGATCGAGCCGCAGCCGGCGACCAGCTCCGCCGAGCACATCGAGCTCACCGAGCGCTGGGCCGCCCACAACTACCACCCGCTGCCGGTCGTGCTGAGCAACGGACGCGGCGCCTGGGTCGAGGACGTCGACGGCAACCGGTACCTCGACTGCCTCAGCGGCTACTCGGCGCTGAGCTTCGGGCACAGCCATCCGCGCCTCCTGGCGGCCGCGCAGGGCCAGCTCGAACGCATGACACTGACCAGCCGGGCCTTCTACAACGACCAGCTCGGTCCGTTCGCGCGCGATCTGGCTGCACTCACCGGCAAGGACCTGGTGCTGCCGATGAACACCGGCGCCGAGGCCGTCGAGACCGCGATCAAGGCGGCCCGCCGGTGGGGGTACGACGTCAAGGGCGTGCCGGCCGACCGCGCGTCGATCGTGGTGATGGAGGGCAACTTCCAGGGCCGCACCACGACCATCGTCAGCTTCTCCACCGACGACGTGGCCGCGCGCGGGTACGGACCGTTCACGCCCGGCTTCCGCACCGTGTCGTACGGCGACCCCGCGGCGATCGAGGCCGCGATCGACGACACCACCGTCGCCGTGCTGCTCGAGCCGATCCAGGGAGAGGCCGGCGTGGTCATCCCGCCCGACGGCTACCTGCGCGACGTGCGCGCGCTCTGCGACGCGCGCGGCGTGCTCATGGTGGTCGACGAGGTGCAGTCCGGGCTGGGTCGCACCGGCCGGACGTTCGCGTGCGACCACGAGGACGTGGTGCCCGACGTGTACGTGCTCGGCAAGGCGCTCGGCGGCGGCATCGTGCCGGTCTCGGCGGTCGCCGCGGACCGGGACGTGCTCGGCGTCTTCGAGCCCGGGTCGCACGGCTCGACGTTCGGCGGCAACCCGCTCGGTGCCGCGATCGGACGCGAGGTGATCGCGATGCTCGCCACCGGGGAGCTGCAGGTGAACGCCGCCCGGCTCGGAATGGTGCTGGAGGGCGGCCTGCGGGACCTCGTCGGGCACGGCGTGCTCGAGGTGCGCTGCCGCGGACTGTGGGCCGGCGTCGACATCGACCCCGCGCTGGCGACCGGGCGGCAGCTCTGCGAGGCGCTGCTCGCGCAACGCGTGCTGGCCAAGGACACGCACGGGTCCACGATCCGGCTGGCGCCGCCCCTGGTGGCCGACGAGGCGGACATCGAGTTCCTGCTCGAGGCATTCCGTACGGCGCTCTCCACGCTCAGCGTCTGAGCAGCGCGCCGGACAGGGCTGCCGACCAGAGGGCGCCGGCCAGCGCGACGGCCCCGGCCGCCAGGAACGCCGAGGGGATCCCGGCGCCCTGGGCGACCACCCCCAGCAGGATCGGCCCGCCGCCCAGGCCGAGGTCCAGGGCGACGCTGACGGTCCCGGACGCCGCGCCCCGCTCTGACGGCGAGGCGGTCGCGAAAGCGGCTGAGAAGAACGCGGGAGTGCTGAAGGTGACCCCGAGCCCCATGAGCACCGCGCCGACCAGCGTCCCGGCCGACGAGGACCAGAACGCCATCACGAAGAGCCCTGCGGCGATGGTGGCCAAGGCGGCGGCACCCAGGGGCAGCGGCGGCAGCCGGTCGGGCACCTGCGCGAACACGATCCGGCAGACGACCACGACGGCCCCGTAGAGCGCGACCGGAATGCTTGCGGGGTGCAGCCCCACCGCGTCCGCGTGCAGCGACGCGAAGGCCAGGAAGCCTCCCATCGCGACCACGGAGGCGAGGAAGCCCAGGGCCGGCGGGACCGCCCGCCAGTGCACCAGCGGAGCAGGCTCGGCGGCCTCGGGCAGCGACGCCCGGGTCTCGCCGATGCCGTGCACGAACCCGGCGGACAGGACCAGCAGCGCGGCTGCGCCGTACCAGGCGGCGGTGAAGCCCGAGCGACCGCACCAGCAGCTCACCCAGCGGCGGGCCGAACGCGAGACCGAGGTAGAGGCCGAGCGAGTTGTAGCTGAGTGCCTCACCGATCCGGCTCGGCGGAGCCAGGTCGGCCAGCGCGGCGAACGACGCGACGAAGAAGGCGGCCTCCGCGACGCCGAGGGTCAGCCGCAGCGCGACGACCGGCCCCAGTGAGTCCGCGTGTGCGGTCAGCAGCATCGCCACGGCGGCGACAGCAGGGCGCCGCCGAGCGAGCAGCGGCCGGCGACCCGCGGGTGTCGGAGAGGCGGCCGGCGAAGGGCCGGAGGACCAGCGCGGTGACGGCGAAGGCGCCGAACGCGAGGCCGGCACCGGCCTCGTCCGAGCCGACCGGGCCGGTGACGTAAGGCGGGCAGCGTGTAGATCGCGACACCGGCGGCGGTGAAGTAGCCGAGGTCGGCGAGGGCGAGCCGGACGAACGCCGGGGTGAGCAGCCGGCTCGCGCGCGGCCTGCGCCGCCGGGCGCTGGGCTGCGGTCGTCATGCAGCCAGCCTGGCCCGCCGACGCCGCCCGCCGACCTGGGTAGACCTACCCAGGTCTGTCGAGCAGGCCGTGCTCCATCGCGAACAGCGCGGCGCCCGCGCGCGTGGAGACCCCGATCTTGAGCGTAGACGTCCTGCACGTGGTGCTCCGCGGTGCGCGCGGAGATCACCAGCCGCTCGGCGATCTGCCGGTTGGACAGTCCCGTCGGCGACGAGCCGGAGCACCTCGACCTGGCGCTCGGTGAGGTCGGCCGGTCGGTGCCGTCGGACCCCGGCGCGCGAGGCCGGCGGCGGTCAGCACGGCCGCGACCGCGTCCCCGTCGAGGCCGCCGTGCGCGGGCGTCCTGCCGCGCAGCCGGCCCGCGGCCTCGGCCGCGGACAGTGCCGGCCGGTGGGGACGGTCCTCGACCAGGCTCCGGTACGCGTCCGCGGCCGCGAGCACGCGTGAGGGCAGCGACAGCTGGCGAGCCGGTGAGGCCGCGGTGGTAGCCGGTGCCGTCGCAGCGCTCGTGGTGCTGGCCGGCGAGCCGCGCGACGTCCGCCAGGGCCGGCATGCGGGCGAGGATCCGCTCGCTGTGGTAGGCGTGCAGCCGGGCCTGGTCCCGCTCGGTCTGCGCTCAGCGGGCCGGGCTTGTCCCAGATCCGGGTCGACACCCCGACCCGGCCGAGGTCGTGCAGGTGGCCGGCGACGCCGACCGTCGCCACCTGGTCGCCGAGGCCCAGGTGCCGCACGGCGGACGCCGCGAGCTCGGCCACGGCGCGCGGAGTGTCCCTGCAGCCACGGGCTCTTGAGGTCGGCCAGGTTCCCGAACGTGCGCGCGACCGCCTCGAGCCCGTCGTCGTCGACGAGGCGCACCGGGTCCGGTTCGGCGTCGAGGAGCGCTCCTCGTAGGCGTCCAGCTCGTCGAGGTCCCCGACCAGCTCGTCGGCGCGGTCGGCGAAGACCTCGGCGAGGCCGGGGTCGAGGTAGCTGCCGGCGCGTCGCCGTACCTGCGGCGACGGCTTCGCTGGTGCCGGCGTGCAGGGCGAACAGGACAGCCGTCGACGCCACGTGCATGACGCGCGTGGCCAGCGGGATCGCGTCGCCGGCGACCGCGGGGTGACCCTTGCCGTTCCACATCGTCAGGCTGTGGAACAGGCTGGCCTGCACCGACTCGGGCAGGCCCAGCCGGCGGGACGCGTCGCGGGCGACCTCGCAGGTCGCCGCCGGTCCCTCGGTCGCGCCCTTCCTGCCCCGTGGTCAGCATGGTGGCCGCGACCCGCGGCCGCGACCAGCCCGTCGAGTCGGCGAGGCCGCCGACCAACGTGCGCCACACGTCCCGCGGCTCGCGCGGAGTCCGTGAGGAACGCGAGGCGTACGAACGCGACGTCGTCGCCCCAGAGCGCGGCGCTCTCGTGGGCGTACGCCGTGCAGCCGAGGTGCTGGAGGAGGGAGGTGTAGAGGACGTCGCCCTTGTCGACCTGGTGGGAGTCGAGCGCGTCGGCAAGCCGGGTCGCCACCACGCACCGCTTGAGCGACTCCTCGAGCGGGGCGCCGGTGCCGAGGTCGGTCGCCAGCGAGAGTCCGCCGAGCAGGCCCAGCAGGCGGAACACCGTCCCACGGTGGCACAACGGCGCCGGCCGGGCGAGATGTCCTGATGCAGGCGCTCAGTCGGGGGCGGCCACCAGCACATAGCCGCTCAACGGGACCCTCAGCCGGTCGTCCGGCAGTCGGAACGGTTCCAGCACCGGGTGGGAGTCGGCGATGATCTCCTCCAGCTGGGTGGGGGACAGTCGGTCCCGGAGTGGAGTCGCGTTCACCTCGGTGAGCACCATCGCCTCCACCGACGGGAAGTACGCAGGACGCACGTGGTCGTGGACCGCCTTCACGCGCAGCCCCGCGGCCGCACATCGCTCGCGCATGAGGTCCGCGGTCGCCGTGCACCCAGTAGGTCCCGAGCAGCCGCAGGGCATCGTCGCCTGCGTGCCTGGCAACCATCGCGATCCACGGACCGTACGCCGGCTGGTGCTCGCGGAGGCGAACACCTGCACCGCCACGATGCCGCCGGGCCGGGTGACGCGCCGCATCTCCCGCAGCGCACCGACGACGTCCCGGAAGAACATGGCACCGGCCTGGCAGGTCACGACGTCGAACATGTCGTCGTCGAACGGCATCGCGCCACGTCGCCCTGGCGCCAGGTCAGGTCAGGCCTGACCCGCTTGGCCACGTCGAGCATCGCCTGGTTCAGGTCCAGACCGGTGACGTGTCCGGCGGTGCCCACGCGTTGTGCGGCGTGCCGGGCGACGATGCCGGTGCCACAGGCGACGTCGAGCAGCTGCTGGCCGGCTCGCACCCGGCGGCCTCGAGAACGGCGTCGACCCAGTGCGCGAAAAGCGCGGGGACGAAGCGTTCCTCGTACAGCTCCGCCTGCTCGGGGGTGATGTGGAAGGTGTCGGTCGCTGCCATGACGGGCTCCTTGGTCGCTTCCTCCCAGCGTTCCCGGTGTTCGGACCGAGAAGCATCGGGCGGTTGACCCATCCCGGATCCGGTTCGGCGGATAATGGGTCGTGGGCGAGGACGACCCCGGCGCTCTCGAGGAGCAGGCGGACCGGAGCGCCGAGCGCCGGCGACTACGCGGCGGCAACGGCCCTTCGCGAGCGTGCCTTCGCGGGCTGGCGGGCGCGTGGGGAGCTGCGTCGAGCGGCTTACCTGGCGGCGTACCAGATCGCCTTCGACCACTCGCGCTGTTCGGCAACGGGGCCGTCGCCCAGGGTTGGCTCGAGCGTGGGAGGCACCTGGCGGCCCAGGCAGGCGACTGCGCAGAGGCCGGCTGGGTCGCGCTGTCCAGGGCCCTGTTCACCGCCGAGCCGTCGGCGCGAGCGCGTCTCGTCGACGAGGCGACGAGGCTTGCGCGGCGGTTCGGCGACACTGACCTCGAGTTCGACACGCTGGCGTACTCCGGTCTCGCTCTGGTCGAGGGAGGCGCCGTCACCGAGGGGATGCGTCGGCTCGACGAGGCCGCGGCCGCGGTCCGGGGTGGGGAGGTCTCCCGCGCGGCGGTGGCGGGGGAGATCTACTGCAAGCTCTTGGTGGCCTGCGAGAGCACGCTCGATGTGCGTCGGGCCGAGGAGTGGCAGGCCGTCGCCACCTCCCAGGACGGTGACCGTCCCGCGCTGGCCTGGGTGTCGGCGATCTGCCGCACCCACTACGGCGGGATCCTGGTTGCTGCGGGCCGGTGGGCGGAGGCCGAGCACGAGCTCCAGGAGTCGCTCCGGCTCTACGACGCCAGCTACCGGAGGCTGCGGTCGGCGGCGCTGGGCCGGCTCGCCGACCTCCGGCTGCGCCAGGGCCGGCTCGGTGCGGCCCGCGAGCTGCTCGACGGCCTGTCGGACGACTACGCGCTGCGACCGCGGGCGCGCATGCACTGGTTGTGCAGTCAGGGCGCTGCCGAGCGCCGGGCGGTGGCGGCCAGACTGGATCGCGCCCTGGGTGCGCGCGACTGTGGTCCGTTGGACGTTCCGGCTCTGGCCTCGCTGGTCGACATGCAGGCTGCCTGCGGCGACGTCCCGGCGGCGGAGCGCACCGCGCGAACGCTGACCGAGCTGACCGCTGCCGACCCGGTCGACGCGCTGATGGGCTACTCCCGGCAGGCCAACGCCTGCGTGGCAGCGGCGTCCGGACCGGACGAGGTGCGAACCGCGGTCGACGGAGCTGCACGGCGCGATCGCCGCGTTCGGCGCCGGCCGGCTCCCGCTCGAGGCGGCCGGGGCCAGGCTCAGGCTGGCGGAGCTGCTGTGCACCGAGGACCGGGCGCTGGCCAGGGCCGAGGCCCGCGGCGCCGCGGAGTCGTTCGCCTGGCTCGGGGCCACCGCGGACCTGGACCGCGCGACCAGGCTCTTGCGCGACCTGGGCGGTCCGGCGCGCACCGGCGTACGCCGTGTCGGCTCGCTCACCGACCGGGAGACCGAGGTGCTGTCGCTCGTCTCGCAGGGACTCAGCAACGGGCAGATCGCCGATCGCCTGTACATCAGCCGCAAGACAGCTTCCCACCACGTGAGCAACGTGCTCACCAAGCTGGGGGTGCGAAACCGCGCGGAGGCGGCTGCCTGGGCCGTCGCGCACGGACGCGCGGCGGACCGCTGACCCGGCAGAGCCGCTCGCCCGTCGGTCACGCCGGCAGTGCTGCGAGGCTGTCGTCGGGAGCCGGTCGGACGAGGGTGCCGTGGTCGCGGCCGACCCGGTCCAGCACCCGCCGCAGCCAGGCGACGTCGTCGGCGGGTGCCCGCTCCAGCCGCAGCCGACGGGCCCGCAGTGGCACCATGCGGAGCTCGAGGAGCTCGTGGCTGCCGGCGTCCAGCGTGACGAGGTAGAGCAGCCGGAGATCGGACCGGTACTCCTCCCAGCCGCGGATGCCCTCGTAGTCGTTCACGAGGTCCCCGCACCCGTAGAGGATCGCGCGGCCCCGGTAGATCTCGACCGGCCGTGGATGGTGCGAGGAGTGTCCGTGCACGACGTCCACGCCGCCGTCGACCAGCCGGTGTGCGAACCGACGGTAGCCGCGCGGGACCGGATAGCCCCAGTTGGAGCCGGCATGCACCGAGACGACCGTGACGTCGCCGGGGCGCTGCTCCGCCTGCACATGAGCCAGCACCTTGTCGGCGGCCCGGACCGACAGCTCCGGCAGGAACGCGACACCACCACGACCCTCGGTCGCCGCCCACCCGGGCGGAACCCCGCTGGACTCCGTGCCGACGGCCACCACCACGACCCGGTGCTCACCCCGGCCCGCGACTGCCGCGGCCGCGGCCTCGTCCGCCGTGGCCCCGGCACCGGCGCGCCCGAGTCCCGCGCCGTCCAGTGCGGCGAGCGTGTCGGCGAGTCCACGTAGGCCGAAGTCGAGGACGTGGTTGTTGGCGAGCACGCACACGTCCGGCCGCGCGGCGGTCAGGCAGACCACGTTGTCGGGACTCATCCGGTAGTGGACCCCCTTGCCGGGAGCGAACTCGTCGGACCGGGTGATGCCGGTCTCGAGGTTGAGGATGCGTACGTCGGGCGCCAGTTCGTCGAGCACGTCCAGCGCGTCACCCCACGGGTACGCCGGGTCGACCGGCCAGGGGACCGGGCCGCTGACGGTCTCCGCGAGCGCTACGTACTCCCGGGCGTCGTGGACCACCTGCTCGCGCAGCTCGGGGGCGCCGGGGTGGGGGAGGATCTGGTCGATGCCGCGGCCCAGCATCACGTCGCCGACGAGCAGGATTCGCAGCTCCGCAGGACTCGGCTGGGCTGCCGTCATGCCGGCCTCCGGAGGTCGGCCGACCCTGGCCTCACGCGGTCTCCGCGCACGTCTCCACGCTAGCCCCGCGATCACCGTGTCCGCTGTCCTGGATCGTCGGCGCACCGTGACATGCTGCGGGGCGTGTCCTTGCGGATCCATCGCGCCGAGCGCACCGACCTGCTCGCGGACGGCCTTGCCGAGCTGCTGGCCGATCCGCTGGCGGACCCGTTCGCGGAAGAGGTCGTGGTCGTCCCGGCGCGCGGTGTGGAGCGCTGGCTGACGCAGCGGTTGTCCCACGGCCTGGGCGTCGGGACGCGCGGAGGCGACGGTGTGTGTGCCGGCGTCCGGTTCCTCAACCCGCACTCGCTGGTCGCGATGCTGCTGGGCAAGGAGCGCGACGACCCGTGGGACCCCGACCGGCTGGTGTGGCCGCTGCTGGCGGTCATCGACGACTCCCTCGACGATCCCTGGTGCGCGACGCTGGCCACCCACCTCGGACACGGACTCGAGGGCGACGCGGGCGCGCTGCGGCGCAGCCGGCGGTACTCCGTCGCTCGGCGGCTCGCGGGGTTGTTCGCGTCGTACGCCGTGCAGCGGCCCGGCCTGGTCACCGACTGGCGCGAGGGGCGCGACACCGACGGCTGCGGCAGTCCGGTCGACCCGGATCTCGCCTGGCAGCCCGAGCTGTGGCGTCGCCTGGTCGAGCGGGTCGGTGCGTCGCCGCCCGACGTACGCCATGCCGAGACGCTGGCCCGGCTGCGGGCCGGCGGTGACGGGCTGGACCTGCCGCCGCGGCTGTCGCTGTTCGGGCACACCCGGCTGCCGGTCACCGAGGTGGAGCTGCTCGGTGCACTGGGGGAGCTGCGTGACGTGCACCTGTGGCTGCCGCAGGTGTCCGAGCGACTGTGGGAGGACCTCGCGCAGGTCTCGGCGGCTGGTCCGGTGCCGCGCGCGGACGACCCGTCGATCCGGATGGTCGGGCACCCGTTGCTGGGGTCGCTGGGGCGCGACGCGCGGGAGCTGCAGCGGACGTTGGGAGTGGTCTCGACAGGCTCGACCACCCGAACTGCGGGCTCGACCACCCGGCGGGACGTGGTTTCGAGACGCTCGCTTCGCTCGCTCCTCAACCACCGGGGACGCTCGCTCCTCAACCACCGGGGACGCTCCTGGGGTGGCTGCAGCACGACCTGCGCGCCAACGCGGAGCCCGACGCGGCCACTCGGGAGCAGCGCGTCCTCGACCCGCGCGACCGGTCGGTGCAGGTGCATGCCTGCCACGGAGCGGCCCGCCAGGTCGACGTGCTGCGCGAGGTGCTGGTCGGGCTGCTCCAGGACGACCCGACCCTGGAGCCTCGCGACATCCTCGTGATGTGCCCCGACATCGAGGCGTACGCGCCGCTGATCCAGGCCGGGTTCGGGCTCGCCGACCTGCCCGGGGCCCGCGAAGGACATCCGGGTCACCGGCTCCGGCTGCGGCTGGCCGACCGGGCGCTGTCGAGCACCAACCCGCTGCTCGCGGTGGCCGCGACGCTGGCTGAGCTGGCCGGCGGCCGGGTCACCGCGACCGAGGTGCTCGATCTCGCGTCGAGCGAGCCGGTGCGCCGCCGGTTCGGGTTCGGCGACGACGACCTCGCCCAGCTGGGGTTGTGGGTCGACGAGGCCGCGATCCGCTGGGGGCTCGACGCCGCCCACCGCGGTGCATACGGGCTGCGGCTGCCCGACAACACCTGGGACAACGGACTCGACCGGATCCTGCTCGGCGTCGCGATGGCCGAGGACGGTGGTCGCAGCGGGGGTGAGGAACCCAGCCGGCTCGACGTGCTGCCCGTCGACGACGTGTCGAGCCAGGACATCGACCTGGCCGGCCGGTTCGGGGAGTACGTCGACCGGCTGCGACGGTTCGTCGAGGCGGCGGACGCCGCGGGCACCATCGGCGCGTGGACGGCCGCGCTCGCCGCCGGCGTGCGGCAGCTCACCGACGTACCCCCTCGGGAGGCGTGGCAGCAGGCGCAGTTCGACCGGGAGCTGGCGAGGATCGTCGACTCGGCGGAGGTGGTTTCGAGACGCTCGCAGGCTCGCTCCTCAACCACCGAGGCCACGCCGCTACTGCTCGCCGACGTGCGGCACCTGCTGGCCCACCGGCTCGGCGGACGCCCGACCCGGGCCAACTTCCGCACCGGCACGCTCACCGTCTGCACCATGGTGCCGATGCGGTCGGTGCCGCACCGGGTGGTGTGCCTGCTCGGCCTCGACGACGGGGTGTTCCCGCGCACCGGCTCCGTCGACGGCGACGACGTGCTGGCGCGGAACCCGTTGACGGGGGAGCGCGACGTGCGCAGCGAGGACCGGCAGCTGTTCCTCGACGCGATCCTGGCCGCCAAGGAGACGCTCGTCGTCACCTACACCGGTGCCAACGAGCACACCGGCGCGGACCGGCCGCCTGCCGTGCCGCTCGGGGAGCTGCTCGACGCGCTCGACGCGACGGCATCGGTCTCGACGGGCTCGACCACCGGGGCCGGGTCGACCACCGGGGCCGGGTCGACCACCGGGGCCGGGTCGACCACCGAGGTCGGCCGCGCGGTGCGGGGGCAGGTGCTCGTCCAGCACCCGCTGCAGCCGTTCGACGCGCGCAACCTGGTCGAGGGCGCGCTGGTGCCGGGTCGGGCGTTCAGCTTCGACGGCGCCGCGCTCGCCGGTGCGAGGGCGGCCCGCCGCGCGCGCGTCCCGACGACCACCTTGGTCAGCGAGCGGCTGCCCGCCAGGCCGCCCGCCGACGTGGCGCTCGCGGACCTGCAGGCGTTCTTCGCGCACCCGGTGCGTGCGTTCCTGCGGTCGCGGCTCGACGTCACCGCACCACTGGAGGCGGAGGAGACGCTCGACGCCATCCCGATCACCCTCGACGGCCTCGACAAGTGGCAGATCGGCGACCGGATGCTCGCCGCGATCCTCGACGGCACGTCGCCGTACGACGCCGCCCACGCGGAACGACTGCGTGGGGTCCTGCCCCCGGGTGCGTTGGGCGACGGCGTCCTCGCCGAGGTCGAAGCCGCTCTGAAGCCGATCGCCCGCGGGGCGCTCAACCTGCGCGGGGGCGAGCAGCGCTCGCTCGACGTCGACGTCGACCTGGGTGGCGGACGTCGTCTCACCGGCACGGTCAGCTCGGTGTGGGGCAACCGGCTCGTCCGGGTCACGTACTCCCGGCTCGCGGCCAAGCACCGGCTCGCCTCGTGGATCGACCTGCTCGCCCTCACCGCGGGTCGTCCCGACGAGAGCTGGACCGCGCACGCCGTCGGACGCGGCCGCGGGGCACCCGCCGTCGCCGAGGCCGGCCCGCTCGACCATCGCGCCGACCTCTGGCTGCGCGACCTGGTCGACCTCTACGACCGCGGCATGCGCGAGCCGCTGCCGCTGCCGGTGAAGACCGCATGCGTGTACGCCGAGGAGGCCCGCAAGAACGGCGGCGACTGGAAGGCCCGGAAGGAGTGGGAGACCGACCGGTTCTCGCCGTACGGCATCAAGGGGGAGGACGCCGACCCCGCGCACGTCCAGGTCTTCGGTGAGGACGCGCCGTTCGCGTGCCTGACCACGCCGCCGCGCGACGACGAGGACTGGAACGACGAGCCGCACCGCCTGGGTCGCTATGCGGTCCGGCTGTGGAAGCCGTTGCTCGACGGCGCCGAGAGGGTGACGCACCTGTGAGCGGGGTCTCGACCACGAAGCGCGCACCCGACGTCTTCGACATCTGCGGGCCGCTTCCCACCGGCACCACCCTGCTCGAGGCCAGCGCCGGCACCGGCAAGACCTGGACCATCGGCGCGCTGGTGACCCGGTTCGTGGCCGAGGGGGTCGCGACCCTCGACGAGATGCTGGTCGTCACGTTCGGGCGCGCGGCCAGCCAGGAGCTCCGCGAGCGGGTCCGCGCCCAGCTGGTCGAGGCCGAGCGGGCGCTGGCCGAGCCCGTGATCTCGACAGGCTCGACCACCCGCCCGGGCCGCCCAGCGATCTGGTCACGATGCTGCTGGACGCGGACGCCCGAGGAGCGGGCGCTGCGCCGGCAGCGGCTGCGCGACGCGCTCGGCGCGTTCGACGGCGCCACCATCGCGACCACCCACCAGTTCTGCCACCTGGTGCTGCGCAGCCTCGGGGTCGCCGGCGACACCGACGCCAACGCCACGCTGGTGGAGGACCTGGAGGACCTGCTCGTCGAGGTCGTCGACGACCTGTACCTGCAACGCTTCGGCGACCTCGACGCCGCCCCGCCGTTCGGCCACGCCGAGGCGCTCGCCCTCGCCCGCGAGGCCGCCAACGACCCGCAGGCCCGCCTCGAGCCCGCCGACGCCGACCCCGACACCATCCCCGGCAAGCGGGTGGCGTTCGCCAGGGCGGTGCGGGAGGAGCTCGACCGCCGCAAGCGCCGGCTCGGGGTGCTCAGCTACGACGACCTGCTCTCGCAGCTCGCGCACGCGCTCGCCGACCCCACCGCACCGGCCCGGCAGCGCATGCGGCAGCGCTGGAAGGTGGTGCTCGTCGACGAGTTCCAGGACACCGACCCGGTGCAGTGGCAGGTGCTCGACCGGGCGTTCACCGGGCACGCACGGATGGTGCTGATCGGCGACCCCAAGCAGGCCATCTACGCGTTCCGCGGCGGCGACGTGACCACCTACCTCCAGGCCGCCGCGACCGCCACCACCGTCCAGACGCTCGGCCGCAACTGGCGCAGCGACTCCGAGCTGGTCGACGCGCTGCACGTGCTGATGGGTGGTGCCGCGCTCGGTGACGAGCAGATCGTGGTCCGCCCCGTGGACGCCGAGCATCAGGGCAGCCGCCTCGACGGCGCCGGCGCACCGTTCCGGCTGCGAGTGGTCCGCAAGGACGTCCTGCGGGCCAGGAAGGACCTGGCGGTCGCGCAGATCCGGCCGCACCTGTACGCCGACGTCGCCCGCGACATCAAGCGGCTGCTCACGTCCGGCGCGACCTTCGACGGCGTGCCGCTGCAGCCCCGCGACGTCGCGGTCATCGCCTACAAGAACAGCGACCTGCAGCAGGTGCAGCGCGCACTCGCCGGGATCGGCGTACCCGCCGTGGTCGCCGGCAGCGGCAGCGTCTTCGCGACCCCGGCAGCGACCGAGTGGCTGCGGCTGCTGGAGGCGCTGGAGCAGCCGCACCGGTCCGCGCGGGTGCGCAGCGCGGCGCTGACGTCGTTCTTCGAGTACGACGCGCGCGAGCTCGACGCCGGCGGCGACGCGCTCACCGACAAGGTCGCCGGCACCGTGCGCGACTGGGCCGAGCTGTTCGTCTCCCGCGGGGTGGCCGCCGTGCTGGAGGCCGCGGTGGCGGCCGGGCTGACGGCCCGGGTGCTCTCGCGGGTCGACGGCGAGCGGCTGCTCACCGACCTGCGCCACGTCGGCCAGTCGCTGCACGAGCAGGCGACCACCGAGCGGCTCGGGCTGGTGGCCCTGCTGACCTGGCTGCGCGCGCAGATGGCCGACGACAAGGTCGAGCTGTCCGCCGACCGCACCCGCCGGCTCGACAGCGACGCCGCCGCGGTGCAGCTGGTGACGATCCACGGCAGCAAGGGCCTGGAGTACCCCGTCGTCTACCTGCCGACGCTGTGGGACCGATACCCCCAGCAGCCGAAGGTGCCGCTGTTCCACTCCGCCACTGAGGACGGCGCGCACCGGTGCATCGACGTCGGCGGCGGGGGACCGCAGTGGAACGCCCACGTCGGCCGGGCGGTCGAGGAGGACGACGGCGAGTCGCTGCGGCTGCTGTACGTCGCGATGACCCGGGCCCGCTCGCAGGTGGTGGCGTGGTGGGCGCCGGCGCCCAAGAACACCCCGTGCTCGCCGCTGCAGCGCATGCTGTTCGGCCGTCGCCCCGGCGACCCGGTGGTCAAGGCCAAGCAGGAGCTGCACAGCGAGCCCGACGTCGCCCGGATCCTCGACCTGGTGCGTGAGCTCGGTGGTGCGTCCTGGGAGGAGTCCCGGCTGCCCGAGCTGGCGGAGGGCGATCTCGCCGGCGACGAGCGGCCGTTGACGGTGCGACGGTTCACCCGCGAGGTGGACACGGCCTGGCGGCGCACGTCGTACTCCGCCCTCAGCGCGGCCGCCGAGCCCGACCCGGTGCGGGCCGGCGTCGGCAGCGAGCCGGAGGAGCCGCCGAAGGACGACGAGCCGGAGATCGCGGATCTGATCGCGGTGCTGGAGTGGTCTCGACAAGCTCGACCACCCGGGACAGCTCGACCACCGAGGTCGTGCCGTCGCCGATGGCGGGGCTGCCGGTCGGCGCGACGTTCGGGTCGCTGGTGCACGGCGTGCTCGAGCACGCCGATCCCGACGCCGTCGACCTCCACGAGGAGCTGCGGGCCCACATCGAGGAGCAGCTGGTGCGCTGGCCGGTGGCGCTCGACCCCGACGAGCTCGCGACGGCTCTGGTCGCGGTGTGCGACAGCCCGCTCGGACCGCTGGCCGACGGCCGCACGCTGCGCGGGATCCCGCTCACCGACCGGCTCCGCGAGATGGACTTCGAGCTGCCGCTGGCGGGCGGCGACGTGCGCGGCTACTCCGCGGACCGGGTGACTCTCGGCGACGTCGCGCCGCTGCTCCGCACGCACCTGCCGGCCGGGGACCCGCTGCTCGCGTACGCCGATGCGCTCGACCATCCCGCCCTCGGCGGGCAGGACCTCCGTGGCTACCTCACCGGCTCGGTCGACGTGGTGCTCCGGGTGACCGGGGAGCAGGGTCCGCGCTATCTCGTCGTCGACTACAAGACCAACTGGCTGGGCGGGCTGCCCGACGAGGAGGAGCCGGCGCTGACGTCTGACGACTACCGGCCCGAGGTGCTGGCGGCGGCGATGGGGCACTCCGACTACCCGCTGCAGGCGCTGCTGTACGCCGTGGTGCTGCACAGGTTCCTGCGCTGGCGACAGCCCGGCTACGACCCGGAGGCTCACCTCGGCGGGGTGCTCTACCTGTACCTGCGCGGCATGTGCGGTCCCGACACCCCGCTCGTCGACGGGCAGCCGTGCGGGGTGTTCGCGTGGCGGCCACCGGTCGCCCTGGTCGAGGCCCTGTCGGACCTGCTCGACGGGAGGCGCGCGGCATGAACACCCCACGAAGCCACTCACTTCGTTCGTGCCTCCGCGGGGACCCCGCATGAGCGAGCTGTTCGAGGTCACCGACGCGGCCGACCGGCGGCTCGCGCTGTCGGCGTCCGGTCTGCTCTCCGAGCTCAACCAGGCCGGGGTGCTGACCGCCGCCGACGTGCACGTCGCCCATTCGGGTCGGTCGCCTGACCGGTGAGTCCGACGAGCGCGTGCTGCTCGCCGCCGCGCTCGCCGTCCGCGCGGTGCGGCTCGGCTCCGTGTGCGCCGACCTGGCCGCCGTGGCCGACGTGGCTCCCGACCTGCCCTGGCCGTCGTACGGCGAGTGGACGGCAGCTGTGACGGAGAGCCCGCTGCTGACTGCCGGAGTGCTGCGGTGGGAGTTCGACCTGCTGTACCTCGACCGCTACTGGCACCAGGAGGTCGCGCTGTGCCGCGACCTCGAGTCCCGGATCGCGCAGCCGGCCCCGGTCGTCGACGAGCCACGCGCTCGAGCGGGGACTGCCGCGAGTGTTCCCCGGCGAGACCTACGGCGAGCAGCGGGAGGCGTCCCGCCGGGCCGCGTCGGCGTGGACGACCGTGCTGACCGGTGGTCCCGGCACCGGCAAGACCACCACCGTGGCCGGTCTGCTGGCGCTGCTGGCCGAGCAGGCAGCCGGGGCCGGCGCGCCCCCGCTTCGGATCGCGCTCACGGCGCCGACCGGCAAGGCGGCCGCGCGGCTGCAGGAGGCGGTGGCGCGTGAGGTCGCTCGGTTCCCCGGCACCGACCGCGATCGGCTCGGCGCCCTGCAGGCGGTCACCCTGCATCGGCTGCTCGGCACGCGGCGCGACAACGGCACCCGGTTCCGGCACCACCGGGGCAACCGGCTGCCGCACGACGTGGTCGTGGTCGACGAGTCCTCGATGGTGTCGCTGACGATGATGACCCGGCTCGTCGAGGCGGTGCGTCCGGAGTCCCGGCTGATCCTGGTCGGTGACCCCGACCAGCTGGCGTCGGTGGAGGCCGGTGCCGTCCTCGCCGACCTCGTGTCGGGGTTGTCCGCTCGTGACCGGAGTCCGGTCGTGCGGCTGGCCACCACGCACCGGTTCGGCGAGGAGATCGGCGCGCTGGCTGCCGCGCTCCGCGACGGGTCCGCCGACGCCGTGCTCGACGTGCTCCGCGGCGGTGCGGCCGAGGTGGAGTTCGTCGAGAGCGACGACCCCGCCGCCGTGCTGCGGTCGCGCGTCGTCGAGGCCGCGGTCGACGTACGACGGCACGCCGAGGCGGGTGACGCGGACGCTGCGGTCGCCGCGCTCGACCGGCACCGGCTGCTGTGCGCACATCGCGACGGCCCGTACGGCGTGCAGCACTGGAACCGGCAGGTCGAGCACTGGCTGTCCGAGGAGACCGGCGACCCGCTCTACGAGCCGATGTACGTCGGCCGGCCGCTGCTGGTGACCGCCAACGACTACGGGCTCGGCGTCTACAACGGCGACGCCGGCGTCGTCGTGCGCACCGAGGCCGGCCCGCGCGCGTTCGTCAACGGGTCGCAGGGTCTCGCCGACTTCGCGACCAGCCGGATGAGCGACGTGGAGACGATGTTCGCGACCACGATCCACAAGAGCCAGGGCAGCCAGGCCGAGGAGGTCACCGTGCTGCTGCCGCCGCCGGAGTCCCGGCTGCTCACCCGCGAGCTGTTCTACACGGCGGTGACCCGTGCGCAGCGCAAGGTGCGCGTCGTCGGAACCGAGGACTCGGTGCGGGCCGCGGTCGACCGGCGGGCGCTGCGAGCGAGCGGCCTGCGTCAGCGACTGAGTGGTGACCGATGCCGACCCTGATCCCGGAGCAGCCCGGGTTCGCCACGGCGAGCGAGCGCAAGGTCTGGGAGCTGCTCCGCACGCAGCTCGGTGACGACGACGTCCTGATCAGCGGGCAGCGGATCTCCAGTCGCGACAAGGACCACGAGATCGACATCTGCGTCGCCTTCGCCGGCGGTGGCGTCGTCGTGGTCGAGGTCAAGGGCGGCCAGGTGTGGTACGACGACGATGGCTGGCGAATCGACCGCCGCGGACAGGTCGTGTCCATCGACCCAGTGACCCAGGCGCGCGAGGCGCAGTACGCCCTGCGGTCCTGGCTCGACCGCGACCCGCGTTGGGGGCGACGCAGCGGCATCCGTTGGGGCCACGCGCTCGTGCTGCCGTACACCCTCGTGGCCGACGACTTCGCGACGCCCGACGCGCAGCGCTGGCAAGTGGCCGGACGGGATGATCTGAACGACCTGGCCGGCTTCCTACGCCGGATCGTCCTCGGACAGACCAACAGCAAGCGGCTGATGACCCTCGACGACATCCACGCGTTCGTCGACGCGATGGGCGGACGCGGGCTGCCCCAACGGGACCTGATCGGCGAGGCGGTCGAGCGGGCCGACGAGGTCGAGCGGCTCAGCGCCGAGCAGGCCGTGATCCTGAAGGCAGCGCGGCTGCTCAACCGGGTCGAGGTCCGAGGTGGTGCCGGAAGCGGCAAGACCTGGCTGGCCGTCGAGCAGGCCCGCCGTCTCAGCAAGGAAGGGCGACGCGTCGCGCTCACCTGCTACTCCCGCGGACTGGCGGCCTGGTTGCAGCGTCGGGTGGAGACCTTGCCGCGGCGGGAGCGGCCGGCGTACGTCGGCACGTTCCACAACCTCGGCGTCGCGTGGGGAGCCCCGACCGGGAGCGACGACGACAGTGACTTCTGGGAGGTGCAGCTGCCGGAGCTGATGGTCGGGCTCGGCGCCCGTCAGCCGGAGGGGAAGCTGTTCGACGCAGTCGTGATCGACGAGGCGCAGGACTTCGCCGACCTGTGGTGGCCCGCGGCCCTGGCCGCCCTGAAGGATGAGGATGCCGGCGGGCTGTATGTGTTCACCGACGAGGGGCAGCGCGTGTTCTCACGGTTCGGCGGGCCGCCGGCCGGCTTGGTACCGCTCGTGCTCGACCAGAACCTGAGGAACACGCGCCAGATCGCGGAGAGCTTCTCGACCCTGGCGCCTATCCGGATGCGCCTCGGCGACGTCGACGGTCCCGCCGTGCGGTTCGTCGAGTGCTCGCCGGAGGAGGCGCTCGAACGGGCCGAGGACCAGGTGGACCCGTTGCTCGACGCCGGGTGGCGCCCCGAGGACGTCGCGCTGCTCACGACTGGGAGCCGCTCACCGGAGCAGAAGGCCAGGCAGGAGTCGGGTCCGGACAGCTACTGGGACACGTTCTGGGACGCCGACCAGGTCTTCTACGGGCACGTGCTCGGGTTCAAGGGCCTCGAGCGTCCCGCAGTCATCCTCGCCCTCAACGAGACGGAGATCGGGGAGCGGTCCAAGGAACGCCTGTACGTCGGGCTCTCCCGGGCTCGCGACCAGCTGGTGGTGGTGGGCGACCCGACCTTCGTGGAGGCGGTCGGGGGCACGGCCGTGCTGAGGCACCTCCGCGACTGACCCGCCGGCGTGCGTCACCGGACGGGCATCACGGGCTCGCCGCAGTTCGGGCACTGGACCCGCTCGACGACGGGTTCCGTCGTACGGCCCTCGGTGCCGCAGTAGTCACACACCCACTCGGTCACGGCTCTTCGCATGTCGCCATGGTGGCGCACCAGCCCGGGACCGGGCAGCGCCTCGGCGACCGAAACTGTCGGTGGTGGGCCATATCGTCGGAGACGTTGGGTCGAGCAGAGGGGGACGGCATGGGGAAGCAGATCGAGTTCGATGCGGTGAACGACCGGGCCTGGAGCGGGTTCCGCGCCCGCCTGGCCGACCGCCTGGCCGCGATGGAGGACGACGAGGTCCTGGTCGTCGACACCGACCCGGGTGATGAGACGACGGGCGGCGCGGCGCCGTACGTCCAGTTCTGCGCGTGGGGCGAGGCGTGGACGCGCGGCGAGGTCGTCAGCAACGAATACCTCGCTCCGGCGCACCGGCTCGACGACACTGCCGTCGACGTCGTGCTGGGGATCGGGTGGGGGGCACCGACACGCACGCGCGACGACGAGCCGGACTCCGGGTCGGAGAACTTCTTCCTGGACCTGCGACGCAACGAGGCCGACCGGCTGGCGGTGATGGCCGTGCGCGTGCTGCGCGAGGTCTTCGGGGTTGTGCACCCGGCGTTCCTGGGTGCGGACGGGCTGGAGGATGACCCGATGCAGGTGCTGCCGGTGGCCGAAGGCGGTACGACGCCGTCGGTCGACGAACCGCTCGCGACGATGCCGACGGGCCAGGAGGAGCTGCAACGGCTCGTCGACAGCGCGCTCACGTCGTACCTCGGGCACGCGCCCAGGAAGGACGACGACGGGGACATCCCGGTCGTCACCGACGTCACGGTCGTCTATGTCCGGGTGCTCGCGGAGGCGCCTATCGTGCACCTGTTCTGTCGGGTTGTGCGTGAGATCGTCGACGTCGAGGCGGCCCGGTTCGAGACCGGGGTCCTCAACCGCGACGGGCGGTTCGTGAAGTTCAGCGTTGTCGACGACTCGGTGATGGCCGAGATCGACCTGCCGGCCCTGCCGTTCGCGCCCGAGCACCTCCGCGCCTTGCTCGGCGTCCTGTGCGCGCGCGTCGACACCGTGGTCGACGACCTGGTCGAGCGGGTGGGTGGTCGGCGCGAGATCGACCCAGCCGACGACGAGACCGACGTCGACGTGACCGCAGACGACGAGGCGGCTGGCGACGGGACGGACGAGGACTGCGATGTGCTGCTCGAGTCGGACGAGGACGACGCAGAGGCCGACGGTGATGCCATCCACCCGGCGATGCAGACTCTGCTCGAGCTCGACGCCGACCGGCCCGGCTCGGTCACGCCCGAACTGACGGCGAGCATCTGCTCATGGGACCGCGACCTGATCCTGGAGCTGGTCCGCTGGAACAGCGAGCAGGAGGTCGCCTGGCGGCGGGCCCGCGACCAGGCTTCGGCGGCCGCCGGCGAGGTCGAGGCGGCGGTCTGCGAGGGGGAGCGGGCACACGCCGATGGCAGGGTGAGACTGCTCCGACGAACGCTGAGGCTGGTGGTCGAGGCCCACCTCGCGCGGCATCGGGGCCTGTCCGGCTACTCCGGGTCGGGCCGGCAGAGCGCACCGCGGGCACTTGTCGAGGACCCACCGCTGCCCGGACTCGAGCCTCGCCAGGACCCGGGCCTGTTCGAGCCCCGGTCGAGCCGACAGGACGGAGGGAGGACCTGATGCGACTGTCGCCGGATGACGGGCCGCTGGTCACGCGCGCCGCGACGAGGACCGCCAAGGTTGGGGTGAGCGAGGATGGTGCCCGCGCTGCGGCAGCGGGCGCGTGGCCCATCTTGTCTACGGGCTGCCGACGCGCGCCCAGATCGAGTCGGCGCCGGCCTGGGTCTGGTTCCCCGGGCCCGTCGTCGACGGCCCGGAGAACCGTGACTGCGGCGGGTGCGGGCACACCTGGGTCGAGCGGGTGCGTGACAGCGCGGGGGCCGAGCGACACGCCGGCTGATCCGTGCGAGCGAGTAGACGGTGGTCTCGACCAGTCGGACGGCGCCTGGCGCGCCGGCACCGAGCGATGTACCGTTTGGTACATGACCAGGTTCTTCGAGACGAGCAGGCACATCGACGCCCCGGCACAGCAGGTGTGGGACGTGCTGTACGACGTTGGGCGGTGGCCGGAGTGGACCCCGACGGTCGACAGCGTGGAACGCCTCGACGACGGGCCGTTCGGGGTCGGCTCGCGCGCGCGGCTGCACCAGCCCAAGCTGCCGCGGGCCGATTGGGAGGTCACTGAGGTCGTGGACGGCCGCAGCTTCACGTGGGTGGCCCGCGGCCCGGGCATGAAGACCATCGCCCGCCACGAGGTGGTGCCCGACGCGGCCGGCTCGACGGTGACCCTCAGCATCGAGCAGACCGGACCGATGGGCGCCGTGGCGGCCCTGGTCTGGCGCCGGCTGACCCAGCGCTACATCGAGCTCGAGGCGAAGAGCCTCGACGCGCGCGTGACTCGTACGCCCGCCGCGTGACCGCAACGCCGGCCGAGGCTGCAGCAGGTTCGCCGCGCGAGCGCCTGCTCGACTCCGTCATCGACCACTTCGGCCGGCACGGCATCGGAGACACCAGCCTGCGCGGGCTGGCCGAGGCGCTCGGCACCAGCCACCGGATGCTGATCTACCACTTCGGCTCGCGCGAGGGCATGCTCGCCGAGGTCACCCGCGCCGTCGAGGCGCGTCAGCGGGCGGTGATGGCGGCGACGTACGACACGGACCTCCCACCCTTGGAGGCCGCGGCGAAGTACTGGGACGAGACCGTCGAGGCGACCCTGCGTTACGGGCCGCTGTTCTTCGAGCTCGCCGCGCATGCCATGCAGGGCAAGCCGCACGCCGCGTCCCTGCGCGACGAGCTCATCGCGGCCTGGCTGCCGCAGGTGACCGAGCTCTGCCGGGCGATCGGCATCCCTGACGACCAGGCCGAGACGCACGCCCGGCTCGCGCTCGGGGCCGCTCGCGGGCTGCTGCTCGACCTCCTGGTCAGCGGGGAGCGCGAGCAGGTCGCCCGGTCCGCCGACCTGCTCAACCGGATGCTGCTGTCGTCGGCCCGGTCCGGGGGCATGGCGGCGTCTGGGGAATGGGGAGCGACGTGAGCCGCACGAGCTGCGCGGTGATCGGCGGGGGCATCCTCGGCACCGCGGTCGCCCACCGGCTGGTCGAGACCGACGCATTCGACGACGTCACCGTCATCGAGAAGGAGTCGGCGCTCGCCCTGCACCAGACCGGCCGCAACAGCGGCGTCGTGCACGCCGGCCTCTACTACACGCCCGGCTCGCTCAAGGCGCGGCTGTGCCGGCGGGGCGTCGGGATGCTGCGCGAGTTCTGCGCCGAGCACGGGGTCGCCTATGACGAGATCGGCAAGGTGCTGGTGGCGCTCGACGAGGTCGGAGGCCGGCCGGCTCGACGCGATCGAGGAGCGGGCCCGCGCCAACGGGGTGCCGGGCGTACGCCGGGTCGGGGCGACCGAGCTGCATGAGCTGGAGCCAAACGTCGAAGGGCGTGGCCGGTCTGCACTCGCCGAGCACGGCCATCGTCGACTTCCCGGGAGTCACCCACGTCCTGGCCGCGCTGGTGGAGAAGGCGGGCGGCCGGGTCCTGCTCGGCACCCGCGTGGTCGACCTGCGCCCGACGCACGCCGGGGTGGCGGTGACGACCGAGGGGCCGCGACGGCCGGTCGGTCCGGGTGTACGACGAGGTCGTCATCTGCGCCGGCCTGCACGTCGACCGGCTGGCGCGCCGGGTGGGCGGCGACGTCACTCCGCGGATCATGCCGTTCCGGGGCGAGTACTACGCACTGCGCCCGGAGCGGCGCCACCTGGTGCGCGGCCTCGTGTACCCGGTGCCGGACCCGCGCTACCCGTTCCTGGGCGTGCACCTCACGCCCCGGGTCGACGGCGAGGTGCTGGTCGGGCCCAACGCCGTGCTGGCGCTGGCCCGGGAGGGCTACACCTGGGGCCGGGTGTCGCCGAAGCGACCTCGCGCAGGCGGTGGGCAACCGCGGCTTCGCCACCTTCGCGCGCGCCAACTGGCGCACCGGCATCGCAGGAGATGGCCGGGTCGCTGAACCGGCGCCGGTTCATCGCCGCGGCCCAGCGCTACGTGCCCGAGCTCACCGTCGACGACGTGGTGCGCGGCCCGAGCGGCATTCGCGCGCAGGCGATGGACGCCGACGGAAGCCTGGTCGACGACTTCCGCATCGAACGACACGGCCGGGTCACCGCGCTCCGCAACGCGCCGTCGCCGGCGGCGACCTCCAGCCTCGCGATCGCGGAGCACCTCGTCGCCGAGATCGTCGGCGCGGGCGGAGGAAGGGCGCCCTAGGCGGTCAGCCTGCAGCATTGGGGTCGTCCGCCCCGAGCGAGCCCTAGTCGCAGTTGTCGCAGACGCCCGTCGCCGGCAGTGCCATGAAGCAGGTCGGGCAGATCTTGACGTTCTCCTCCGGCTTCGTCGTACGGCGTGGCTTCGCAGCCGTCGAGGTCCTGGCGGCCCTTTCGGGCTTGGTTGCCGCGGCCTTGCGCGCCCGAGGTTGGCTCTCGGCGGCCAGCGCCTCCTCGTCGACGACGACGTCGAAGCCGAGCCCCTGCAGCAGGTCGACCGCGCCCGCCTCACCGCGGGTGAAGTCGTCGGCGGTGGCGGCGCGGCCGGTGGCGTGCAGATAGGCGACACCCAGGATGGCCTTGGAGTCGTACTCCTGGCCGCGGTGCCACACGCTGGAGGCGCGGGCACGGCCGAAGCGGTAGCGCTGCAGGAAGTCCCGCGAGCCGAGTCGGTCGCACTCGGCGATCGCGGCCAGGACGTGCTGCTTTCCCACGAGGCTCCAGTCGGGCATGGGGACAAGGTACGACGGGTCTCCGTGACCTCTGAAAGGGGCCCGCTGAAGGCCGACGGAGGCTACCCTGCCGGTGGAGAGGCCTACCCCCATGAACGTGCGGTGCGGGCTCGGGACCTTCGGAGCGATCGTCGCTGTCGCACTCGCACTGTGCCTGGCCACGCCGGCCGCCGGCGCGCCGTCACCGGTCGGGCAGGTGCTCTCCGGTGAGGATGCCCGCGGCTACCTGGTCCGCTACCGGGCCGGGGAGAACGTCGCGGCCGAGGCGCGGTCGTTGCGTGCCGACGGTGTGGACGTACGCCGGACCTTCGGCCACGCCGTGAAGGCAGCGCTCGTCACTGCCACACCCGCCGGCGCTGCCGTCCTGGCCGCCTCGCCCGAGGTGCTGGCCGTCGAGCCGGACCGGATGGTGAGCATCAGCGACACCCAGCAGAACCCGCCCTGGGGTCTGGACCGGATCGACCAGCGTGCGCTGCCGCTGTCGGGGACCCTCACGACGCCGGCCGCCCTCGCGGGTGTGCAGGCCTACGTGGTGGACACCGGCGTGCTGGCCGGCCACGTCGACCTGGCGGGCCGGGTCGCGCCTGGGTTCACGGTGTACGACGACGGGATCGGCACCCGGGACTGCAACGGCCACGGCACCCATGTCGCCGGCACGCTGGCCGGCACCACGTTCGGAGTGGCCAAGACCGCCACCGTGATCCCCGTCCGAGCCGTCGACTGCGACGGCACCGCGTTCGTCTCCGACGTCCTTGCCGGGCTCGACTGGGTCGTGACGGCGCACGCGGCCGGGACGCCCGCCGTGCTGAACATGAGCCTGGGCGGCCTCGCCAACGGCGTGCTCGATGCCGCTGTGGCGGGTGCCGTCTCCGACGGGATCGTGGTCGTGGCGGCGGCGGGAAACGCAGCCGTGAACGCATGCACGGAGTCGCCGGCACGGGCCCCGGCCGCCCTGACGGTAGCGGCCAGCGACATCGCCGACCAGCAGGCGTCGTTCTCCAACGTCGGCGCGTGCGTGGACCTGTACGCGCCCGGGGTGGACATCCTGTCCGCCTCGAACTCCTCGGCCACCGCCGTGACGACCCTGTCGGGTACGTCGATGGCGTCGCCGCACGTCGCGGGCGCGGCGGCCGCCCTGCTGTCGCAACAGCCCACCCTGACCCCGGCACAGGTGAGCGACCGGTTGCTGGCCGACGCGACCGGCGGGGTGGTGCGGGCGGTCACGGCACCGACGCCCAACCGCCTGCTGTTCGTGGCGCAGCCGCAGCCGCCGCCGCAGCCGCCGCCGCAGCCGCAGCCGCAGCCGCAGCCGCAGCCGCAGCCGCCGCCGCAGCCGCCGCCGCCCGCGCCCGTGCCCGCGCCCGTCGTCGCCGCTTCACCCCCAGCGACGGCGGCCGCCCAGGTGCCCGCCCGGCCGGCGGCTCCGCGGGCCACCCGCGCCCGGCGGGCGGTCAAGCTCACCTGGACCCGTGGCGCAGACGGTGGCTCGGCACTGACCGCGCAGACGGTCCGCGTCTACCGGGGCGGGGACCGGGTCCGCTCGATCTCCCTCCCCGCCACGGCGACGAAGAAGAAGGTCAAGGGCCTGCGGCCGGGTCGCGGTTACCGGTTCACGGTCACGGCCACGAACCCGGTCGGTAACAGCCCCGAGTCACCGCGGACCGCGAAGGTGCGTCCGCGCCGGTGACCCGGCCCCGGCGGCGCTGGGCGGCCCTCAGCGGCGGCCGAAGAAGTGCGCGCCGGTCCAGATCCGGTCGAGGCGGACGCCCTGGCCGGGGCGCGGGGAGTGCCACAGGCGACCGTGCCCGGCGTAGATGCCCACGTGGTAGACCCGCCCACCGGAGTGGAAGAAGACCAGGTCGCCGCGACGGGCTGCCTTGCGAGGGACGTTGCGGGTGGCGGCCGCCTGGGCGGCCGAGGTGCGCGGCAGACGCTTCCCGGCGCGCGCGTAGACCCAGCGGGTGAAGCCGGAGCAGTCGAAGCCGCCCGGACCGCTACCGCCGGCCCGGTACGGCGTACCCCTCTCGGAGGCGGCGATCTTGACCAGGCGATCGCCCGACGGCCTCGGTGCCGCCTCGGCGCGAGGGGCCGGCGAGAACGCGATCAGGGCGACGGCGAGGACCAGCGCGACGGCCAGTGCGTTCTGGGCATGCAGGAGTGCACGACGTGTCGTGGACATGAGGAACCCTTCGGCGACGCCTGCGAACGATGACCTGTCGGGTTCGGTTCCGAAGACTGCCCGGCCACGTGGTGGCTTCACCCCAAGGCATGCCTCGTCGGAGGCGTGCCGTACTGCTGGGTCGTCCGCGCCCGCCGCGATGTTTGCGGTGCACCGGACGCTCGGCGGGCCTCGGCGAGGCGCCGGTGGCCCCGCCGACAGGACCAGCGGGGGCTTCGGGTGACTGTTGACGCGAGCGCCGTGGTTGAAACGCGGATGAATCGTGATGCCGGTCTCAGGTACAGCGATGGTTACGTCCTGGGCGGCCGGGTTTCGTCAACAGCGGCAGGGAGATCGCACTCGTCCCCAGTCCGCTCGCCTGTTCGAGCCGGGGCAGCTCTTCGCTCCTAGCTTTGTCGCATGACGGACGTCGCCGACACCAACACCGCCGCTCCCGCGGACGATCGCGGGCACCCGGTGACGTCGTTCGTGTCCTCGATGTCGCGGGCCCTCGACCGGCTCGCTGACGTCTCCGGCTGGACCATGACGCCGGCGGAGCAGCGGCACGCGTTGGTCGAGCTACGCCGGCAACGGGCGCGGCTGGAGGAGCTCGAGCTGAGGGTGCTCGTCGCCGCTGACCGCAACGAAGTCGGCGCCGAGTCCGGTGCGACGTCGACGGCGGCCTGGTTGGCAGATGCGACCGGGTCCACGCGGGTCGCCTGCTTCCGCGACGTGCACCTGGCGCACGCCCTCGACGAGGAGTTCGAGGCCACGCGGAGCGCGTTGGCGGCTGGCGACATCGACGTCCCCCGGGCGGTCGTGGTGGTGTCGTCGGTGCGTCGTCTCACTGACGAGCACGACGACCTTCCGCCGGGGACGAGGGCGAGGGCGGAGGCCCACCTATTGGCACAGGCCCGGCGGTTCGACGTGGCCAACCTGCGCCGGCTGGGCAAGCGACTCTACGAAGTGGTCTGCCCCGCGGCGGCCGATGCCGAAGAGGGCCGGATCCTGGCGGCCGAAGAGGACTATGCCCGCCGACTCGCCTACGTCACCCTGCGCGACAACGGTGACGGGACGGTCGACGGCCGCTTCCGGCTGCCCACCCTTCACGCCGACATGTTGAGGAAGGCCCTCGACGGGCTCACCTCGCCCCGACGGCTCGGCGCCGGTCAGGTCGTGACCACCACCCGGGTCCGACCGTCTGCGTCCTTCCTCCGTGGGCAGGGGCTGATGGAGCTCCTCGAGCGCCATCTCGACCTCACCTCGATGCCCGGGCAGGGCGGGTCGCCGTTCACGATCGTGGTCACGGTGCCGTTGGAGGGGCTGCAGGCCGGTCTTGGAGTCGCGACCGTCGACACCGGGTGCCGAGTCAGCGCCGGAGAGGCTCGGCGTCTCGCCTGCCAGGCCGGCATCATCCCGATGGTGCTGGACGGCGACTCGGTGCCGCTCGACCTAGGCCGGGAGCGACGGCTGTTCAGCAAGCATCAGCGGATCGCACTGGCGCAGCAGTACGGCGGCTGCGCGGCGTCCAACTGCGACCGGCCGCCTGCGTGGGCAGAGGTGCACCACCTCGACCCGTGGTCGACCGGTGGTCGGACAGACCTCGACCGTGGACTGCCGCTGTGCCCGGCACACCACCGGATGGCCGATCACCCGGATCGCTGGGACATGCGGCGCATGCCCGACGGCGGTGTCCGGTTCAGCAGGAGGACGTGAGGTGCCGCGGCTTCGCCGGTCAGGCGCCGCCGACGACCGCCATGGTCTGCCGCGCTATCTCCCACTCCTCGTTGGTGGGCACGACGAGCACGGCGACTTCGCTCGCGTCGGTGGAGACGCGTGGTCGGCTCGGTGATGCGTCCGACCCCGTTGCGGGTCTCGTCGACCTCGATGCCGAGCCGCTCCAGGCCGGCCAGGGAGCAGGCGCGCACATCGGAGGAGTTCTCGCCCACTCCGGCGGTGAAGACCACCGCGTCCAGCCGGCCGAGCACGGCGTAGTAGGCGCCCACGTACTTGCGGATCCGGTGGCAGTACACGTCGAAGGCGAGCTGGGCGCCCTCGTCACCCTTCGCACGCTGCTGCACCAATCGCCGGAAGTCGTTCTCTCCGGTCAGCCCCTTCAGTCCGGACTCCTTGTTGAGGACGCCGTCGATCTTCTCCAGCGACCACCCGAGCTCGCGATGCAGATGCGCGTGCACCGCCGGGTCGAGGTCGCCGGACCGGGTGCCCATCACCAGCCCCTCCAGCGGGGTCAGCCCCATCGACGTCTCGACCGAGCGACCACCCTCGATCGCGGTGGCCGAGCAGCCGTTGCCCAGGTGCAGCACGACCAGGTTGGTCTCCTCGATCGTCCTGTCGAGCAGGTCGGCGGCGACGCGGGAGACGAAGGCGTACGACGTCCCGTGGAACCCGTACCGCCTGATCCGGTGCTGCTCGCGCCAGGACCGCGGCACGGCGTAGGTGTAGGCGTGCTCGGGAAGCGTCTGGTGGAAGGCGGTGTCGAACACCGCGACCTGCGGAAGGTCCGGGAACAGCTTGCGAGCCACCGCGAGTCCTTCGAGGTTCGCCGGGTTGTGCAACGGCGCCAGCGGCACGAGCGACGTCACGGCCTCGACCAGCTCGTCGTCCACCAGGGCAGGGGAGGAGAACCGTGCCCCGCCGTGCACGACCCGGTGCCCGACGGCGCGGACGTCGACCTCGTCGAGGGACGGGCCGTGCTCGTCGAAGGCGTCAAGCGCCGCACGCAGGGCCGCCTCGTGGTCGGCCACCTTCCGTTCGTCGCGGTGCTCGTCCCCGTTCGACCGGTGCGTCACCGCGCCGGAGGACTCGCCGATCTGCTCGACCAGCCCGTCGGCGAGCTCGTCACCGGTGTCGGCATCGACCAGGCTGTACTTCAGCGACGAGGACCCCGTGTTGACCACGAGGACCAGCGCGCTCACCGGGGAGCCTCGACCGGTGTCTGCGCCTGGATGGCCGTGATCGCGATCGTGTTCACGATGTCGCGCACGGTCGCACCACGCGAGAGATCGTTGACCGGCTTGCGCAGACCCTGCAGCACCGGCCCGATCGCGACCGCACCGGCCGACCGCTGCACCGCTTTGTAGGTGTTGTTGCCGGTGTTCAGGTCCGGGAACACGAAGACGGTGGCCCGACCGGCCACCTGCGAGTCGGGCAGCTTCGTGCGCGCCACCGCGGCGTCGATGGCGGCGTCGTACTGGATCGGCCCCTCGACCGGCAGCTCTGGTGCCCGTTCCTTGACCAGCACCGTGGCCTTCGAGACCTTCTCGACATCGGTCCCTGCCCCCGAGGTGCCGGTCGAGTACGAAAGCATCGCCACCCGCGGCTCGATCCCGAAGCCGGCGGCCGTGGTCGCCGACGAGATCGCGATGTCGGCGAGCTGCTCGGCGGAGGGGTCCGGGATGACCGCGCAGTCGCCGTAGACGAGCACTTGGTTCTCCAGGCACATGAGGAACACCGACGAGACGACGGAGACGCCGGGCACCGTCTTCACGATCTCGAGTGCCGGCCGGATGGTGTGCGCCGTGGTGTGCACCGCTCCCGACACCATGCCGTCGGCCAGGCCGAGCTCGACCATCAGGGTCCCGAAGTACGACACGTCGGTGACCACGCCGCGAGCCTCGTCCAGGTCCACGCCCTTGTGCTTGCGGCGCTCGTGGTACTCCTGCGCGAACCGGTCGACGAGCTCCTCGTCCAACGGACTCAGCACGCGGGCCCCGGAGATGTCGACGCCGTGGGTCGCGGCGGCCGCGTTCACCCGGATCGGGTCGCCCAGCAGGGTGAGGTCGGCAAGCCCTCGCCTGAGCACGATGTCGGCGGCGCGAAGCATGCGCTCCTCGTCCCCTTCGGGCAGCACGATGTGCCGCCGGTCCGCCACCGCGCGGTCGATCAGCTGGTGCTCGAACATCAACGGGGTGACCGCGTCGGTGCGGGCCACCTCGAGCCGGTCCAGCAGCGCGTCGCCGTCGACGTGCTCGGCGAACAGCGACATCGCCGTCACCACCTTGCGCGTCGACTCCTTGGTGAGCCGGCCGCGGACGCCGCTCAACGCCGTGGTCGTGGCATGCGTGCCGAGGTCCGTCGCGACGATCGGCATCGTCGCGCCGACACCCTCGATGAGGCGGGTCACCTGCTCGGGCAGCGGCAGGCCGCCGTTGAGCACGATGCCGGAGAGCTGTGGGAAGTTCGCCGACACGTGCGCCGTGAGCACCCCGAGCACGACCTCCGGGCGGTCCCCGGGCGTGACCACGACGGCCCCCTCGAAGAGCCGGTCCAGCACGTTGGGCAGCGTCATCGCCGCCACGACGAGCCCCGTCGACTCGCGGCCGAGCAGCGACTCGTCACCGCTGACGAGATGGCCGTCGCAGCCCCGCATCAGGTCGGACACGGACGGGGCGTTGAGCACCGGCTCGTCGGGGATCGCGTACGCCGGGACGCCGAGACCGGCGACGGCCGCGACGTCCGCGTCGAGCCGGCCGCTGTCGCAGCGGTTCGCCACCACGGCGAACAGCGTGCCGTGCTGGGCCTTCAGCTCGGACGCCGCCATCGACGCCATCGTGTGCAGGTCCTCCGGGCTGCGACGGTTGCCGTTGAGCACGAGCAGGACCGGCGCGCCGAGGTTGGCCGCGATCCGCGCGTTGAACGAGAACTCGGTCGGCGTGCCCACGTCGGTGTAGTCGGTGCCGACGACCAGCACGGCGTCGCACCGGTCGGCGACCTGGTGGTAGCGCTCCACGATCCGGTCGAGTGCAGCGGCCGCGTCGGCGTGCACGTCGTCGTAGCCGACCCCGGCACACTCGTCGTACGTCATCGTGACCGCCTCGTGGCGAGGTCAGCAGGTCCAGCACGTAGTCGCGCCCGCCCGTCTCCGCGCTGTCGGCGCGCACGACCGGCCGGAACACGCCCACCCGCCCGACGCGGCGGGAGAGCTGTTCGAGGAGACCGAGTGCGACCGTGGACTTGCCCGAGTAGCCCTCGGTGGAGGCGACGTAGACGCTGCTGCCCATGACCCGACCCTAGGGGCACGCTGGTGAGCGCCCTTGGTCGGCTTCGCGACACCGTCTTCAGGGCTCGGAGGGCTGGTCCTTCGTCTTGTGCAGCAGCCAGTCGGAGCCGGTGTCGATCAGCGCGTAGCGCACCGAGGCGTCCCGCCCGTGCAGCGTGAACAGCAACCGCCGCTCGTTGCTGCCCTCGTCCTCCCACCAGCCGATGTCGGCGATCGACTTGTCGTTGTCCTCGTAGGTGAGGTGGTCGATCGCGTGGTCGTCCACGGCCACCGCCAGCCGGTCGCGGCGCGGGTCCGTCGGCAGCCCGCGCGGCACCGCCCAGGAGCGGAGCACGCCGTCCTGCTCGAGTCGCAGGTCGAAGTGCGGCTGCGGCTTGCGGTGGTCGTGCAGCACGAACGCCGGTCGCGGCGGGTCCGTGCGACGCCTTCTCACGACCCCTCCAGTCGTACGACGGTGACGCCGGCTGTCGCGGCCGGGTGGCTCATCGCGGCCAGTGCCGCGCCGGCTTCCTCGAGCCCGATGACCGAGCCCACCAGCCGGTCGGGCCGGAGCGCTCCGGAGGTGACGAGCGCGAGCATCGCCGGGTAGTCGCGAGCGGCCATCCCGTGCGATCCGTGGATGACGAGCTCCTTGGCGACCACGAGCCCCATCGGCAGCGGGGGAGTGGCGTGCTCGCCGAGCAGCAGCCCGACCTGGACGTGCCGTCCACGGGGCCGCAGGCACGACACGGAAGCAACCGCGGTCTCGGACGACCCGACCGCGTCGACCGACACGTGTGCCCCGCCCTGGGTGAGGTCGACGATCCGGCGTACCGCGTCGGGACCGCCCGGCACCAGGTCCTCCGCGCCCAGCTCGCCGGCCAGCTCCAGCGCCGGCTCCGAGACGTCGACGGCCACCACCCGGGCGCCGAGGGCGACGGCGACCAGGATCGCCGACAGCCCCACGCCTCCGCAGCCGTGCACCGCGACCCGGTCGCCCTCCGAGACGCGGCCATGCGCGGTGAGTGCCCGGAAGGCGGTCGCGAACCGGCAGCCCAGGGCGGCCGCGGTCACGAAGTCGAGGTCGTCGGGCAGCGGCACCAGGTTGAGGTCGGCGGCCGGGAGGGCGACCAGGTCGGCGAACGATCCGGGCCCGGTGAATCCCGGCTGGTACTGGTCGGGGCACACCTGGGCATCGCCCGCCAGGCAGTAGGAGCAACGGCCGCAGCCGCAGACGAACGGCACCGTGACCCGTTCGCCGACCTGACGCGTGCCGACCTCGCGGGCCAACCTCGACGACCACCCCGGCGAGCTCGTGCCCGGGAACGTGGGGCAGCGGCACCGGGTCGTGGCCCTGCCAGGCGTGCCAGTCCGACCGGCACACGCCGGTGGCCCGCACCGCCACGACGGCCCCGTCGGGCGGGCAGGCGGGTGCCGGCACGTCGACGACGCGGGGAGTGGCGCCGTAGGCGTCGTACCGCACCGCCCTCATGCGCGGGCCAGCAGCACGGCCGCGGCGAGCAGCGGCAGCGCCCAGGACATGGCGCGCAGCGCGCGTTCGGGCGCTGCCAGCAGAGTCTGCCGGTCGATCGGCTCGACCCGGCCGTCGAGGTGCCGGATCGTGCCGGACACCTCGGCGGTGCGCCGACGCAGCCCGCGGGCACTGGTGCTGAGCACGCGCTGCGCGGCGGCGGTGCCGACCGCGGCGAGCACCGCGGCCACGGCCGCTGCCAGCGAGGCCACGGTCGGTCCTGGCGCCTGGAGCGGGGACTGCGCGACGTACCCGACCGCGACCGGGAAGCCACCCCACGCCCAGGCGAACCCGGCGTCGGTGTGCAACCGGCCGCCGAAGAGCTCCAGGTTGTAGCCGACGACGAGGAGCGCGCCGACCGGGACGCACGCGGCGAGCAGCCAGTTCGTCTCGGTCGTGTGGAACCAGATCCCGTAGCCGCCGATCGCCGCGGCCCCGACGAGCGCGGCCACCGCGACCGCCCACAGCGTCCGGTCACCGATCCCGGTGCCCAGCGGCCGGCCGTTCAGCTCGTCGAGCGCGTGCGCGGCCAGCCCGACGGCCAGGAAGAAGGCGGCCACCGAGCAGGCGAGCGCGAACCAGTCGAGCGCGGGCGCCACCGCGGCGCCGAGACCCACGTAGCTCAGGTGCCAGAGGGTGTACGGCGGGTGCAGCAGCGTCCACCAGTCCGCCGCCCGGCCGCCGCGGCGCGCGTAGAAGGCGGGGCCGACCACCGGACCCGCCGTCGGCTCAGCCACCGGCCACCCGTCCCCACATCACCAGGCCGCCGCCGAGACTCATCACCCGCGTGTGCACGTCGACCAGGCCGGCCTGCTGCCACGCCCGCACGTGCGCCTCCAGCGGGAGGGTCCGGTAGTGCTCCTCGATCGACGGCCCGAGGAACCGCCCCACGTCGGCCCAGGCCCGGCCGCCGCCGACGAGCCCGCCGAGCGGAAGCAGCACGCGCGTGTACAGCCGCCACAGCGGCAGCCAGACCGGCGCCGGCGGGACGTGGAACTCCAGGCTCGCCACCACGCCGCCGGGTCGGACCACGCGGGCCAGCTCGCGCAGGGTCGCGGCAGGGTCGGCGACGTACCGCAGCAGGTAGGTGAACGTGAGTGCGTCGAACCTCGCGTCCGGGAACGGGAGCTGCTCCGCGCGACCGCAGACCAGTCGCACCCGGCGCTCGTAGCCGCGGGCCGCGACCCGCTCGCGGCCGACGCGCAGCATCGGCTCGGTCAGGTCGACACCGGTGACCCGCGCGCTGGTGCGGGCGGCCAGGTCCATCGCGACTCCGGCGGTGCCCGTCGCCACGTCGAGGACGTCGTGCACCGGGAGGCGGGAGCCGGTGACGGCGTCGACCATCGCGGTCCGCCAGCGCCGGTTCTGCCCGAAGGACAGCAGCTCCTCCAGCCGGTCGTAGCGCCCGGGAAGGCCGTCGAACAGGTCGCGTGCGAAGTCGTTCGACCGCGGGTCCGACGGCGGGGAGCCGACCGTGCGCACGAGCCTCACCTCCTCAGCTGCCCGCTCACCGTAGCGCCGGTCGGATCGGGTGCACGGCGCCCGTGGAGGTGTCGATGAGCACGGTCCGCTCCAGCGTCGCGTCGATGGGCAGCACCTCGAACGCGTGCCGCGCGACCGTCGGCAGCTGGTCGAGATGCAGGCGCGGAGCGAGCGTGAGGTGCGGCGTCCAGGTGCCCGGCTCGTAGTTGCGGTGCAGCATCGCGCCGGTACGCCGAACCGCCTCCGCGGTCTCGCACTGCAGGCCGAGCAGGCGCTCCGAGGCGACTGGCGCCAGCCAGCACCTGCTCCGACGGAACATGCCGAGCCCCTCGAGCCGCAGCGCCGTCGGCTGCCGGGTCACGAGGTCCGACAGCGAGGCGCGGACCGGTTCGAGGTCGTAGGTCAGCAGCGACGCGAGCGTCAGGTGTGGCCGGTGCCGGCCGTGCGTGTGGGTGAGCAGGGTGCCGACGCCGTCCTGCTCGAGCCGCTCCCAGAGCCGGCGCACGGCGCGGTCGGAGCGGTCGTCGAGGAGCAGGCAGACCGAGAGCGCCATGCCGGGACCCTCGCGCCGCCGTCGTTCCGCCGTCAAGGTGTCATCGGAGCGGGGAAGGTCGCGGCGCCGGCAGAACGACTGCCCGGAGCGCGGTGGTTGGGCGCGGAACGCCCGACTTATACCCGTCGCCACCGAGGCGGTGCCTCCTTAGCCTCGACGCATGGGAGCCGAGATCCAGGTGGGGGCCGGTCGGCTGCGTCCGCTGCTGGTGGCGGTCGTGGCCGAGCCGCACCAGCTCGACCGGGTGGAGGACGAGCTGCAGCAGGGCTTCGGTGCGGAGTTCCGGGTGCGCGGCGAGAGCGGCTGCGCCGACGCCGGCCGGGTGCTGGAGGACGCGAGCACGCTCGGTCAGCGGGTCGCCGTGGTGCTGGTCGACTACGCGCTTCCCGCCGGCGAGCGGGCGGAGCTGCTCGGCCGGGTGCGCGCGACGCACCCCGACGCCCGGCGGGCGATGCTCGTGGACTGGGGCTCCTGGGCCGACCGGGACGCCGCCGCGGCGATCCTGCAGGCGATGGCGGTCGGGGACATCAGCTACTACGTGCTCAAGCCCTGGATCGACCGCGACGAGCTCTTCCACCGCACGATCGCGGAGTTCGTGCAGGAGTGGTCGCGCAGCGACCCGACCAACCTGCGCGAGGTCGTCGTGGTCGCCGACCGGCGCTCGGCGCGCGCCTCGGAGATCCGCAGCCTGCTCACCCGCAACGGGGTGCCGCACGCGTTCCGCGAGAGCGGGACCGAGCCCGCCGACGACGTGCTGCGCTACCTCCACCTGCAGGGCTTCAACGCGTCGAACGCCGAGGTCCTCGTCTGGATGGCGGCCCTCGGCGGCAAGGTGCTCCTCGACCCGAGCGACGTGGAGATCGCCGAGGCCTGGGGCGTGGCCACCGACCTCGACGAGGACAACCGGGACTTCGACGTGCTCGTGGTAGGCGGCGGGCCGTCTGGGCTGGCCGCGGCGGTCTACGCGTCCTCGGAGGGCCTGCGCACGCTGGTCGTGGAGCGGGAGTCGCTCGGCGGCCAGGCCGGGTCGAGCTCGCTGATCCGCAACTACCTCGGGTTCTCCCGAGGCGTCAGCGGTGCCGAGCTCGCGCAGCGCGGCTACCAGCAGGCCTGGGTGTTCGGCACCTACTTCCTGTTCATGCGCGAGGTGGAGGACCTCGCCGTCAAGGACGGCCGGTTCGTCGCCCGCATCGGCGGGGTCGGCGAGGTCTCCGCCCGAGCGGTGGTGCTGGCCACCGGGGTCTCCTACCGGCGGCTCGGGGTCCCGGAGCTGGAGGCGCTGACCGGGGCGGGCGTGTACTACGGCGCGAACATCTCCGAGGCGCAGGGCCTGACCGGTCTCGACGCGGTCGTCGTCGGCGGGGGCAACTCCGCGGGCCAGGCGGTGCTGCACCTGGCGAAGTACTGCGAACTGGTCACGCTCGTGGTGCGCGGCGCGGACCTGGGCGCGGGCATGTCGAGCTACCTGGTCGAGGCGATCGCGGCCGCGCCCAACATCGTCGTACGGCTGTCGACCGAGGTGGTCGGCGGCAGCGGGGAGAGCCGGCTGGAGCGGGTCGTGGTCAGGGACCGTACGTCGAATGCAGAGGAGACGCTCAAGGCCGACGGGCTGTTCGTGATGATCGGCGCCCAGCCGCGCACCGACTGGCTGCCCGCCGAGGTGGCGCGGGACCGGTTCGGCTACGTGCTCGCCGGCAGCGACGCGGCCCAGCCGGGCACCTGGCCGCTCGAGCGGGCGCCGTACCCGTACGAGACCACGGTGCCCGGGCTGTTCGCCGTCGGCGACGTGCGCTGCGGGTCGGTGAAGCGGGTGGCGTCGGCCGTCGGGGAGGGGTCGGTCGTGGTCTCCCAGGTCCACGACCTGTTCAAGGTGCCCCAATGAGGACGCAAGAGGACCCGATGAGGACCCGTGACGACGACGGCGGCACCCGGACGGGACCGGTTCGTCTACACGCCGTGGATGCTGGCCGCGGCGGGCGCGGTGCTGGCGCTGCCGCTGCTCGGGTTGCTGCTGCTGCTGCGCCGTCCCGGACTGGACCTGCACTGGGAGCACCACCCGGCGCACTTCTGGCTGGTGCTGCTGACGGCGGCGCTGAGTGCGGTGCTCGCCTTCGGCACCGGGACCGCCGCGGTGCGCCGGGGCGACGCGCGGGTGCTGCTGGTCTCGCTGGCCTTCCTGTCGGCGGCCGGCTTCCTCGGCCTGCACGCACTGGCCACCCCCGGCGTACTGCTGGCCGCACCCAACGCCGGCTTCGTGGTCGCCACGCCGATCGGCATCGCGCTCGGCTCGCTGTTCGCGGTCGCCTCGTCGCTGGACCTGTCCCGGCAGTCGGCTCGGGCGGTGCGGCTCGGACGGTGGCTCCGGCTGGCCCTGGTGGCGCTGATGGTGCTGTGGGCGGTGCTGTCGCTGGCGCAGCTCCCGCCGCTGCACGCCGAGCAGATCGTGCCGGAGCAGGCCGGCGGGCTGCTCGGGCTGCTGGCCGTGCCGGCGATCGTGCTGTACGCCGTGGCCGCGGTCCGCTACCTCGGCCTCTGGCGGCGGCGGCCCTCGCTGATGCTGCTGTCGATGCTCGCCGCGTTCGTGCTGCTGGCCGAGGCGATGGTGGCCGTCGTGTTCGCCCGCAACTGGCAGCTGACCTGGTGGGAGTGGCACGTGCTGATGCTCGCGGCGTTCGGGCTGGTGGCGCTCGGCGCGCGGGTGCAGTGGTACGAGGAGCGGTTCGCCGACCTCTACCTCGACGACACCGTCTCGGGCACCCGCGAGATGAGCGTGCTGTTCGCCGACCTGCAGGGGTTCACGACGTTCTCCGAGCATCACGAGCCGGCCGAGGTGACCGCGATGCTCAACACCTACTTCGAGGTCGCCGTGCCGCCCGTCGTGCGGCGAGTACGGCGGCGACGTCGACCGGATCATCGGCGACGCGCTGATGGTCACGTTCAACAAGCGCGGCGACCAGCCCGACCACGCCGGCGCGCCGCGGCGGCCGGGCTGGCGATGCAGGAGGCCACCGCGCGGGTCGTCGCCGAGCACCCGGGCTGGCCACGCTTCCGGGTCGGCATCAACAGCGGCCCGGTGTCGGTGTGCGCTGCTCGGCACCGAGGGCGGTCGCACGCACACGGTGATCGGCGACACCGTCAACGTCGCCTCGCGGATCGAGGGCAAGGCGCCCGGCGGCGGCGTCGCGATCGGCCCTGGCACCAAGGCGCTGCTCCCGGGCGCGCACACCGAGTCGCTCGGCCTGATCGAGCTCAAGGGCAAGGCGGAGCCGCTGGAGGTGCACCGGCTGGTCGCGGTCGACTGAACAGCGCGGCGTTCAGCCCTCGAGGACCCGGAGGGAGACCAGGGCGACGTCGTCGCGCAGACTGCCCCGCTGGAACACTTCGACGTCCTCGAGGATCGCCTCGACCACGCCGGTCGCGGTGGCCCCGCCGCGCTCGACGCAGTCGCGCAGACGGGTGTCGCCGTACAGCTCGCCGTTGCGCCGGGCCTCGGTGACGCCGTCGGTGAACAGCGTCAGCACGTCGCCCGGTGCGAGCCTGACGACCCGATCGCGGAACTCGACCGACTCGAGGACACCGACCAGCGGACCCTGGCCGTTCACCGGCTCCACCGGCCGTCCCGGCCGTCTGAGCAGGGGCGCGGGATGACCGCCGGAACCCAGCGTCACCCGCCACCCGTCGTCGTCGCGTTGCAGCCGGGCCATGACCACGGTGCAGAACCGGCCGTCGGCCTGCGCGAGCAGTGCCTCGTTGAGCACCTCGAGCGCCTGGGCCGGCTCGTGCAGGCCGATCACCACGGCCCGCAGGGTGTGCCGCACCAGCGCGGTCACCACGGCCGCCTCCACGCCCTTGCCGCAGACGTCTCCGAGCACCACCACCCAGTCGTCGGCCCCGACCTGGAACATGTCGTAGAAGTCGCCGCCGACCTCCGCGCCCTCGCCGGCCGGACGGAACGCCGCCGCCACCTCCCAGCCGGGGATGGTCGGCGTGCTGGGCGGGAGCAGGGTGCGCTGCAGCGTCTGCGCGAGCTCACGGCGCCTGGCCCTCGGAGGCCTCGGCCCGCTGCTTGGCCAGCAGCAGCTCGCGCTCGTAGCGTCGGCGCTCGGTCGCGTCGAACACCACGATCCGGATCACCCGCGCGTCCCCGTCGGCGTTGCGCTCCAGCGCGGCGTTGACGAGGGTCGGCATGCGCTCGCCGTCGGCCATCACCACCTCGAGGGCGAGCTCGCGCACCTGTCCCTGCATCTGCAGCAGCGGCATGTAGTGGGTCTCGTGGTAGAGCTTGCCGCCGGGCGTGAGCAGGTCGACGAACCGTCTCCGGCCGACCAGGTCGTCGCGCTGGAACCCGGTCCAGGTGAGGAACGTGTCGTTGACCTTCACGATGGTGCCGGTCGGCGTGACCGACAGGTAGCCGCACGGGGCGCGCTGGTAGAGCTCCTCCGGGTCGTCGTCGGCGAGGGCCTCGATGAAGGCCTCGCGCGCGGCCTGGTGCCTGCTCAACGGCGATCCGGTGCGAGGTCGCGCAGGAACCGCTCGATCGCCTCGCGGGTCTCCTCCGGTGCGCTCAGGTTGGGGCAGTGGCCGGTGGCGGTGAGGATGCTCAGCGTGCTGCCGGGCACGGCGTCGTGCACGTAGCGTCGCCGACCTCCATGGGCGCGATCACGTCGTCGGAGCACTGCAGCACCAGCGTCGGCGCCGTGACCCCGGGCAGGTCCGCGCGTTGTCGCAGAGGAAGGTCACCTCGGCGAAGCGGCGGGCGATCTCCGGGTCGGTGCGGCAGAAGCTGTCGGTGAGCTCCTGGCCGAGCTCGGGCCGGTCCGGGTTGGCCATGATGACCGGGGCCATCGCGCTGGACCAGCCGAGGTAGTTGCTCTCCAGCGAGCCCAGGAGCTCGCGGATGTCGGCCTCCGAGAATCCGCCCACGTAGCCGTCGTCGTCGATGTAGCGCGGCGAGGGCCCACCAGCACGAGGGCCGAGAACAGGTCGGGTCGGGTCCGTTCGGCGAGCACCCCGATCATCGCGCGAAACGGAGTGGCCGACGAAGACCACGTCGCGCAGCTCGAGCGCCTCGCAGATCTGCAGGACGTCGTCGGCGTAGCCGTCGAGCGACGAGTACCGCTCGCGGGTCGTACGCCGAGTGGTCGGAGCCGCCGGCGCCGACGTGGTCGAACAGGACCACCCGGTAGCGGTCCTCGAAGGCGGGCGCGACGAACCGCCACATGTTCTGGTCGCAACCGAAGCCGTGGGCGAACAACATCGGCTGCGCGTCGGAGGGGCCGTGCACAGTCACGTTGTGCCGGGCGAGAACGTCCACCCGGGCAGGCTAGTCGACCCGGTGCGCCGGCGGGGAGCGCACCTGGTCGCGTCGGACCAGCGGGCCGGCCCGGCTCGTTGCGCGGTCGCTTGGTTGACGCAACAAAGCGGTTCCTGGGGGCGCCGGGCCCTAGCGTGAGGGCACCGCATTCGAGGTTCGGCCAAGACCGGGGGAGACCACATGCAGGGACCGTGGGCGTACGACGACTCGATGGGCGGCCACGCCGTGGCCGGGCGCGACGACGGGCAGACGTGCGAGAACTGCGGCGGTCGTCCGCACGCGGAGGCGTGCGCGCCGCGCGAGAGCTAGGCAGCCCGGCTCAGAGACCGGCGGCCGCGCGCCTCTGGATCACCCGGCCGAGCAGGTCGGGACGGTTGGTGACGACCGCGTCGACGCCCTTGTCGAGGGAGGCGTTCATGTTGGCCGCGGTGTCGACCGTCCAGACCGAGCAGCTCATGCCGGCGGCGTGCACCGCGGCGACGTAGCCGGCGTCGATGGTCTTGTGCCGCGCACTGATCTCGTCGGCCCACTGGGCGAGCGCGGGCAGGTCGGCCACCGCCGGCGTGCCCAGCAGCGCCACCGGCACCCGCGGCTCGATCTCCTTGAACGCCCGCGCCACCTCGAAGTCGAACGACTGCACGACCAGCTTGTCGCGGCGGATCGCCCAGCCGAGGTAGCCGTCGACCCGGCGCAGCGCGGCGGAGACCTCGAACCCGAGGCCGGGGTAGAGGGCCGGTGACTTCAGCTCGAGCACCAGCCCGGCCCGCCTGCGCTGCAGCAGCCGGACGGCCTGCTTGAGCGTGGGGATCCGCTCGCCGGCGTACTTGTCGCGCTTCCAACGGCCCGCGTCGAGCCGGCGCATGTCGCGGTAGGTGAACGCGGCCACGTCGTACGACGCGCGGCGGGGGAACACCCGCTCGACGTTGGTGGTGCGCCGCAGGTCCTGGTCGTGGATCAGCACGAGCCGGCCGTCCTTGCTGCGCTGGACGTCGAGCTCCACCATGTCGGCGCCCCGGTCGAGCGCCGCTCGGATCGCGGTCAGGGTGTTCTCGGGAGCGACGTAGCGGGCCCCGCGGTGCGCCACCGACGACACGTCGGCGGCGCTGCGTGACTCCTGCGCGGCGGCGCCGGGCGCGAGCGTGGAGACGGCGCAGACGAGCGCGAGGGCGAGCGTGGTGAGGTACCGCATGCATCGACTTCCGGTGGGGGACGGTGCGTGGCCGAGGCGGGCCGTTCGCGCCGGGACGGACCAGCCCAGGGTAAAGGCGGCCGCCCCCCATCACCACTCGAACCCGAAGCGCGGACCACCGATACCGTCGTGCGCATGAACGCCGAGAACCACCATCCGGGCTCGACGACGACCGGGGCCACCGACAGCGAGACGCCTCGGGACTGGTGGAAGTCCGCCGTCGTCTACCAGATCTACCCGCGCAGCTTCGCCGACAGCGACGGCGACGGCGTCGGCGACCTGCCGGGCATCATCGGGCACCTCGACTACCTGCAGCGGCTCGGCGTGGACGTGGTCTGGCTGAGCCCGATCTACCGGTCGCCGATGGACGACAACGGCTACGACATCAGCGACTACCAGGACGTCGACCCGCTGTTCGGCACGCTCGAGCAGCTCGACGAGCTCGTCGCGGGCGTGCACGAGCGCGGCATGAAGGTGGTCATGGACCTCGTCGTCAACCACACCAGCAGCGCGCACGCGTGGTTCCAGGAGTCGCGGTCCAGCCGGGACAACCCCAAGCGCGACTGGTACTGGTGGCGCCCGCCGCGGCCCGGGCACGTCGGCGGTGAGCCGGGCGCCGAGCCCACCAACTGGGGATCGGTGTTCTCCGGGTCCGGGCTGGACCTGGGACCCGGCGACGGAGGAGTACTACCTGCACATCTTCGCGCCCTCCCAGCCGGACCTGAACTGGGAGAACCCGGAGGTGCGGCAGGCCGTCTACACGATGATGCGCTGGTGGCTCGACCGCGGCATCGACGGCTTCCGGATGGACGTGATCAACCACATCTCCAAGAACGTGGTCCCGGGCAGCCCGGGTCTGCCCGACGCGGAGGTGTCGACCGAGCCCGGGCGGCGTCGCCGTACGGCAACCAGTCGCCGCACGTGCTGAACGGGCCCCGGATCCACGAGTTCCTGCAGGAGATGCACCGCGAGGTGTTCGAGGGCCGGCCGCCGGGGCTCATCAACATCGGCGAGATGCCGGGTACGACGGTCGACCACGCCCGGCTGTACACCGACCCGGCCCGCCGCGAGCTCGACATGATCTTCCAGTTCGAGCACGTGGACCTCGACTCGGGGCCGAAGGGGAAGTGGGACCTCGTCCCGCTCACGCTGCCGCGGATCAAGGAGTCGCTCGGCCGGTGGCAGACCGGCCTGGCCGACGTCGGCTGGAACAGCCTCTACCTCGGCAACCACGACCAGCCGCGCTCGGTGAGCCGCTTCGGCAGCGACCACCCCGACCACCGGGAGCGGTCCGCCAAGGCCCTGGCGACGGTGCTGCACCTGCACCGCGGCACGCCGTACGTCTACCAGGGCGACGAGCTCGGCATGACCAACACCGTGTTCGAGACCGTGGAGGACTTCCGGGACATCGAGTCGCTGAACCACTACCGGTCGGCCGTGGAGGCGGGGGAGGAACCCGACGCGGTGATGGCCGCGCTGAGGCACAAGAGCCGCGACAACGCCCGGACGCCGATGCAGTGGGACGGCTCGCCGCACGCCGGCTTCACCGACGGCGACCCGTGGATTCCGGTCAACCCCAACCACACCGAGATCAACGCGGCCGCGCAGGTCGACGACCCCGACTCGGTGTTCCACCACTACCGGCGGCTGATCGCGCTTCGACACGACGAACCGGCGGTGGTGCACGGGTCGTTCCGGATGCTGCTGCCCGACCACGAGCAGCTCTACGCGTTCGTCCGCGAGCACGACGACACGCGGCTGCTGGTGGTGGCGAACCTCTCCTCCGACGACCAGGTGAAGCCGGACCTCGCCGCCGCGGGTGAGGACCTCGACGCGTGGGCCGGTGCCGAGCTCGTGCTCGCCGTCGACGCGGGGTCGGCGGCCACGGTCGACGTACCGCTCGGACCATGGGAGGCGCGGGTGCACCGCATGGTCGGCGGCTGACGGCAGGACCGACGTGCCCTAAGTTTGCCCTCAGGGGCCGCGGGTACGACGCGGCGAACCGACCTACTGCAACGGAGGCGCTATGACGACCACTCCCAACGAACCCGTCGGCGACGGCGACATCGAGACCGTCCCCGGCGCGACCGCGACCCCGATGCCCGGCGGCGACGCCGACGGCACCGATGCCGACGGCACCGACGGCGACAGCACCGACTCGACCGACGGTGACTCCAGCGACGGCGACAGCACCGACACGACCGACGGGGACAGCACCGACGGCGGCGACGCCGACGGCACCGACGCCTGAATGGTCTCGACGGGCTCGACCACCGGGAGCCGGTCGGCCACCGGGAGCCGGTCGGCCGCCGGGAGCCGGTCGGCCGCCGGGAGCGCGCTCGATCTGCTCAGCGGTGACGCCCAGACCTTCCACCACAAGGTCTGGGCGTCCCGCGTGCACCTGCACCACGCCGAACCGGCCGACCTGGTCGGGCTGCTCTCGCTCGACGACGTCGACCACCTGCTGACCGGCACCGCGCTTCGCACCCCGGCGCTCCGGATCGCCAAGGACGGCTCGGTGATCGCCGTCGTCGAGGTTCACCCGCGCCGCGACGATGGCCGGGTCCCCGCTGACCGGCCTCGTGGACGCCCGCAAGGTGCTGGACCTCTTCGACGACGGCGCCACCGTCGTGCTGCAGGGGCTGCACCGCTACCACCCGCCGCTGACCCGCCTGGTCCGTGCCCTCGAGCTCGAGCTCGGCCACCCCTGCCAGGCCAACGCCTACCTCACCCCGCCGGGCGCGCAGGGCTTCGCGCGGCACAGCGACAGTCACGACGTGTTCGTGTTCCAGACCCACGGCCACAAGCAGTGGGAGGTCGTCGAGCCCGACGGGGACGTCCGGGACGTGCTGCTCGAGCCTGGACTCAGCATGTACCTGCCCACCGGCACCCCGCACTCGGCGCGCAGCCAGGACGAGACCTCGCTGCACGTCACGCTCGGCATCAACCGGTTCACCTGGCGCGACCTCCTCGAGCGGGTGTCGAAGCGGGTGCTCGCCGAGGAGCGGTACGACGAGCCGCTGCCCTCCGGCTGGGTCGACGACCCGACCGTGCTGGCGTCGGCGCTCGAGGAGCCGCTCTCGTCGTTCGCCGCCGCCCTGTCGACCACCGACCCGGCCGCGGTCGCGGACGACCGCGCCGACGCGTTCCTGTCCGAACGCACCCCCGCGCTCGCCGGCGGGCTCGCCGACCGGGTCGGGCTCGCCGCACTCTCCGACACCACGCTGCTGGAGCGGCGCGCCACCGCGGCCTGCGTGCTGCGGCCGGGGGAGGAGCGGCTGACCGTGCACCTGGGCGACCGCTCGCTGCGGATGCCGCTCCGGCTGACCCCGGTGATGGAGTTCGTGCGCGACAGCCCGGCGTTCCGGATGGAGGAGCTCTCACCGTGGCTCGACGAGTCGAGCCGCCTGGTCGTCGCGCGCCGGCTCGTGCGCGAGGGCCTGCTGCGGATCACCTCGTGACCACGCCGGCCTTCCGCTGCGCACTCGCCTCCTCGTCCGCCGACGAGTCGATGGTGGGCACCGCGTCGACGGTGCGCGCCTTCCTGCTCGTGGAGGCGCCGGGCTCGTGGGGCGTCGACGCCGTCGCCGGCTCGCGGATCCCGCCCGAGGTGCGCGACCACCTCGTCGGGCTCGCGCGGCGGCACGCGGTCCGGGTGCTGATGATCCGCGACCACGCGCGCCGGTCGCCGGGTCCGGTCCGGGTCTTCGCCGCCCACGTCGGCGCCGACCGGCCGTGGGTCGAGACCGCCACCCTGTCCGACGTACGAGAGCTGCTGGACCTGCCGATGACCGGCCTGGCCGCGGGTACGTCGCCCGGCCTGACGCCGCACACCGACCCGCTGTTCCTGGTCTGCACGCACGGCAAGCACGACGCGTGCTGCGCCGAGCAGGGGCGCCCGCTGTGCAAGGCGTTGCACGCCGTCGCGCCGGAGGAGACCTGGGAGGTCTCGCACATCGGCGGCGACCGGTTCGCGCCCAACATGCTGGTGCTGCCGCACGGCCTGTACTACGGGCGCGTCGACCCCTCTGACGCGGCGGCGTTCGTCGACACGCACCGCAACGGGCGGCTCGACCTGCCGCACCTGCGCGGCCGGTGCGGCTTCGGGTTCCGCGTGCAGGCCGCCGAGCTGTTCCTGCGCGAGCACACCGGGCACGTCGCCGTCGAGGCGCCGCTGCTGCTCGGCCACGAACGGGACGGCGACACGACGCACGTGGAGCTCCGGCTCGACGGGACGCGCTGGCGGGTCGGCGTGCGCACCCGCCACACTCCCGCCCGCCGGCTCACCTGCCGGGCGGCACCCTCCGAGGCGCTCGAGCACGAGCTGCTCTGCGTGGAGCGGCTGGCCGACTGATCACAGGCACGGCCCGGTGCCGGCGACCCGGAGGCCCGCGCGTGTCACCGGGGCCGAGCTCGACGGCGCCGTCGCCCTCCGCCATGACCTCCCAGGGACTGTCGACGTGGTCGAGCCCGAGCACGTGCCCCACCTCGTGCATCACGATCGCCTTCGTCTCCGCGTCGCCGCCCGGCCGGCCGAGGATCCCCTCGATCTGAGGTGCGTCGAGGGTGATCTGACCGGTCACGTAGCGGGTGACCCCGTTGGCGTCGGTGACCGATGCGGCCCCACCGAGCCCGACGGTGTTGCCCTCGAGACCGGGATCCTGCTCGGGGGTGGTCCAGGCGACCAGCACCGGGGCCCAGCCGATGCCGTACCTGGGCTGCTCGCCGGGCCTGTCGTCCGAGGGTGCCTCGTCGGTACGACCGACGACCTTGATCGTCAGCCCACTGGTCTCGGCGACCTCCGCGATGCCGCGCTCGACGACGTCCCACGCTTCGATCGGGCGCAGCTCGTCGTTGACCACCACGCGGATGGGACGACACGAGCTCCAGCGCACCGGGCCGGTGGTCCCCGCGCGGAGGAATTGGTACTCGCCCTCGACCGGTGCGGCCTCTTGCAACCATGCAATCGCGGGCGCTGCCAGGCTGCGTCCGCTGTCGGTGTGCCCGAGAGACCAGACCGCCAGGAACATGACGACCGACAGGGTCAGCAGGGTGCGCAGCCTCGGCAGCAGCCGGCGGTCTCGGTGGCGTCGTGGCCGCACCGCCCGGGCGCGGGGCATCTTGACGTCGGCGAACTCGCGCTCGAGCCGTTCGAACAGCGCCTGTTCCTCGGCGTCCCCCGTGTGCACCGGGCGATTCTGGCAACCTGGCGCCACGCTGTCCGCCGAACGCGCGAAGTGGGCCTACCGGGCCACGGGAGGTCGGAGGGCGCACCCCCGTGACGACCTCCGACCCCCCGGGCGACCTGGGTGGCCGGTTCCCCGTCCCGTTCCGGCGATTCTTGCAAGTGCCGCACGTGCCGTCCCGCGAACGACCGAATGCCCCGAATGTCTGGTTGGCGGAGTCCTCCGGACTAGTCGCCGAGCTCGGCGGGCACCGCGACGGCGTCGACCAGCGCGCCGCTGCGCAGCACGGTGATCTCCATGCGCCGCCCGATCGACTCCTCGAACAGCAGCCGCTGCAGCGACTGCGCGTCGCCGAGCGGCTGGCCGTCGACGGCGAGCACCATGTCGCCGGCCCGCAGCCCGCTGACCGCGGCCGGGCTGCCGGCGACCACCTCGGCCACCCGGAGCGCGGTGCGCTGCCCGGTGCGGGCCACCCACTCGGGCGGCAGCGGCGCCGGCGACGAGACCAGACCGAGGTAGCCGCGGCGTACCCGCCCGTCGTGCATGAGGGCGTAGATGATCCGGCGTGAGGTGGCGTTGATGGGCACGGCGAGCCCGAGCCCGACGCCGGCCACGGCGGTGTTGATGCCCACCACCCGGCCCCGCGAGTCCGCGAGCGCGCCGCCGGAGTTCCCGGGGTTGAGTGCGGCGTCGGTCTGGATGACGTCCTCGACGATCCGGGTCGCGTTGCGGGTGCGCACCGGGAGGGCCCGACCCAGGCCGCTGACGATGCCTGCGGTGACACTGCCGGCCATCCCGAGCGGGTTGCCGACGGCGACGACCAGGGACCCGATCTTCAGGTCGTCGACGTCGCGGTAGGTGGGCGGGTCCCCGATCGCCCGGTCGGCGCGCACGACCGCGAGGTCGGCCAACGGGTCACGGCCGACCACGTCGAGCGCTGCCACGCTGCCGTCGGCGAACGTCGCCTCGCCGGAGTCCGCGGTGCCGACCACGTGCGCGTTGGTGAGGAGGTGGCCCTCCGCGGTCAGCACGACGGCCGACCCGGAGCCCTCGCCGGATCGCCCGGTGCGTCGTACCCGGACCGCGGCCACGCGCGGAAGGAGCGCCTCCGCCACCGCGGAGACGATCTGCGAGTACGCGTCGAGCGCGTCGTGATCGGTGGGTTCCATGATCGGTGTCAGGGGAGAACCGCGGAGGGGCGGCTCTGATTCCCGGGTGCTCCGGCGGTGCTGTGGACGCTTCCCACGTGGTGTGTCGCCGGTTGAGCGTCCATAACCCCGCGTTGCAGGGGGAGGGGCTCAGTCGGCCAGGTCGACGACGGCCTCCTCGTCGGAGTCCCACAGGTCCACCAGCTCGATCAGGTCGGCCACCGACTCGCGGATGTACGTCGGCCGGTAGGGGAACCGCTCGACCTGGTCCGGCCGGGTCGACCCGGTCAGCACCAGGATGGTGCGCAGGCCGGCCTCGAGCCCGGAGACCATGTCGGTGTCCATCCGGTCGCCGACCATCACGGTCGACTCGGAGTGCGCGTCGATCCGGTTCAGCGCCGAGCGCATCATCAACGGGTTCGGCTTGCCGACGAAGTACGGCTCCACGCCGGTCGCGCGGGTGATCAGCGCGGCCACCGAGCCGGTGGCCGGGATCGAGCCCTGCGGCGACGGCCCGGTCTGGTCGGGGTTGGTGGCGATGAACCGGGCGCCCTTCTCGATCAGCCGGATCGCGGTCGTGATCGCCTCGAACGAGTAGGTGCGGGTCTCGCCGAGCACGACGTACTCGGGGTCGCGGTCGGTCAGCACGTAGCCGATCGAGTGCATCGCCGTGGTCAGCCCCGCCTCGCCGATGACGTACGCCGTACCGCCGGGGCGCTGTGCGTCCAGGAACTGCGCGGTCGCCAGCGCACTGGTCCAGATCGACTCCTCGGGCACCTCGATCCCGGAGCGAGCCAGGCGGGCCCGCAGGTCGCGCGCGGTGAAGATCGAGTTGTTCGTGAGCAGCAGGAACGGCCGGCCACGGTCGCGCAGCCGGGCGACGAACTCGGCTGCGCCGGGAATCGCCTCCTCCTCGTGGACGAGCACGCCGTCCATGTCCGAGAGCCAGGTCCGGACCGGTCGCAGCTTCTCCATGGCCCGAACTCTGTCAGACCGACGGCGCCCCCGGCAGCGGCCGACCGGCCCAACTGGTGCCCTGGACGCCGGCGGGGGAGGATGGGGCGCGTCGTCGGGAGTCGGAAGCCCGACGGCCCTGGGAGAACGTGATGGGAGGTCGCCATGGATCAGCCGCGGTCCGGACCGGGCGCCGCCCGCGTCGGCGGTGCCGCCCCTCCCGTGGAGGCGGCTGCCGCCGACGGCCAGGCCGCCCAGCTGTTGCGCCGGGCCGAGCTGGTCGCCGACGAGCTGCGTGCCGACGCCGAGCGTGAGCTCGAGGAGGCGCGCGCCGAGGCCGAGCGACTCACCACCGCGGCGCGACGGCTGCACGACGAGGCCGAGACCTGGCACCGGGAGGCGCTGGGTGACCGCAAGCGTCTCGACGAGGAGCTCGCCGCCGCGTCCGACGAGGCCCACCAGCTGGTGAGCGACGCGGGCGAGCAGGCGACCCTGCTGCTGCGGGCGGCCGAGACCCAACGCGACGAGATCCTCGCCGAGACGGAGGCGGCCGCACGACAGCGCCGGGAGCGGTCCGAGCACGACCTGGCGACGGCCCGCACCCAGGCGGAGGAGCTGCTCGGGTCGGCGCGGGCCGAGGCCGCCCGACTGGTCGAGACCGCCCGCACCGAGGCGACCCGGCTCGACCGGGAGACCGCCGGGCTGGTGGGGCGGCGCACCGACGAGGCGGACGCCCAGGCGCAGCAGATCCTGGCCGGCGCCGAGGACGAGGCGGCCACCCTGCGGCAGACGGCCGCGGACGATTCAGCCGCGCTCCGGACGTCCGCCCGTCAGGACGCCGAGGCGGCCCGGGCCGAGGCCGACCGGCTGCTCGCCGACGCGCGCTCCCGGGCCGACCAGGTCGTGACCGACGCGGTGGCCGAGGCCGAGCGGGCCCTGGCCGAGTCCGAGGAGCAGACCCGCTGGACCCAGTCGACCGTCGCGTCGCTCCTGGAGACGGCCGACGCCGAGGCGGCCCGCACCCGGCTTCGCGGCCACCGGGAGGCCGCACTCCTGCTGAACCGCTCCCGCCGCCAGGTCACCGGTGCCAGCGCAAGGATGCGCGCCCGGCTCCAGGGCGAGACCGCCGACGCCGAGGCGCGCGCCCAGGCCGTCGCCGACGCCGCCACGAAGGTGCGGGAGGAGGCCGCCGCGGAGGCTGCCCGGGTGCGGGACGCCGCGGTGTCCGACGCCGAGCGTCTCCACGCCGAGGCGGACGCCCGGGCCCAGCAGATGCACTCGCGTGCCGAACGGCGCCTCGAGTCGGCCGAGTCCCAGGCGCGCACCCTGCGCGAGCAGGTCGCGGCCGAGGTGGTCCGCTCGCAGCGCACCGCCCAGGAGGAGCTGCGTGCGAGCCGTGAGGAGGCCGCCCGGCACCTCGCCGAGGCCCGCGCGGAGGCCGACGAGCTGCGCGCCCAGGCACGCCGGATGCTGGCCGAGGCACGCGACGAGGTCGACGTGCTGGCCCGCCGCCGCGACGCGATCACCGGCGAGCTCGGTCAGCTGTCGGGCGTGATCCAGGCACTGGCGGTCTCCGGCGACGACCGCTCCGAACCGCCGTCCGACGTACCCCCCGAGGAAGAGGACCCCGCTGATGACTGAACCCGACGAGCAGTTCCGGTCGGTGCTGCGCGGCTACGAGCCTTCGCAGGTCGACCAGCGCATCCGCGAGCTGGTCGACGCCGCGGCGGCGGCCGAGCGCCGCGCCGACGAGCTCACCGAGATGGTCGGCAAGCTCGAGTCGGAGCGGGAGCGCACCGCTGCCGAGGCCGGACCGCCGGCGCCGGCGACGTTCGAGCACCTCGGGGAGAGGGTCGGCTCGATCCTCGCGCTCGCCGACGAGGAGGCCACCAGCATCCGGGAGCGCGCCGAGCAGGAGGTCCAGGAGCTGCGAGCCAGGGCGGCGGAGGACTCCGGGCGCATCCGCGCCGAGGCCGACCGGTACGCCGAGGGTCGCCGCCGGGACGCCGACACCGACGCGGCCCGCATCCTCGAGGACGCCAAGCGGACCGCCGACGAGCTCACCGACAGCGCCGACCGCAACGCCGCGGCCCGGCTGCAGGAGGCTGAGGCGGTCTACGAGGAGCAGCGCGCCCGCGCGGCCAAGGCGGCGGCCGACTTCGAGACCACGCTCGCCGGACGCAAGCAGGCCGCCGAGGCGGAGTTCACCCAGCAGATGGACGCCGCCCAGCAGCGGCACGCCGACCTGGAGACGCTGATCGAGCGGCAGCGCAACGACGCCGACGCCGAGCACGCCGAGTCGGTGCGCAAGGCGGCCCGGATCATCGAGGAGGCGGAGACGAAGGCCGCCGCGGTCCTCGCCGAGGCCAAGACCGCCGCGGCCCGGGTCCGCGCCGACTCCGACCGCGAGCTGGCCGCGGCCACCCAGCGCCGCGACTCGATCAACGCCCAGCTCGCCAACGTGCGGCAGATGCTGGTCACCCTGACCGGGTCGGCTCCGGTCGCCCTGATGGACGAGCCGGCGCAGGTGGACGAGCCGGAGCCCGAGGAGACCGGGGCCACCGACGAGCAGTGACCCGGGCCCGCCGGCTCGTCAGGAGGTGTGGTGCACCTCCTGCAGCCCGTAGACGGGTGTCGGGATGCCCTCGAGCCGCGCCTTGAGCTGGAGCGCGAGGTACAGCGAGTAGTGCCGTGACTGGTGCAGGTTGCCGCCGTGGAACCACAGCGCCTCCTGCTGGGTCGGCTTCCACATGTTGCGCTGCTCGCCCTCCCACGGTCCCGGGTCCTTCGTGGTGTCGGAGCCGAGCCCCCACACCTTGCCGACCTTGTCGGCGACCTCCTGGCTGATCAGGTCGGCGGCCCAGCCGTTCATGGAGCCGTAGCCGGTGGCGTAGACCACGAGGTCGGCCGGCAGCTCGTACCGTCCTCGAGGACGACGGCGTCCTCGGTGAGCCGCGACGACCTGGCCCTTGCGCGAGCTTGACCTCGCCGTCGGCGACCAGGTCGGCGGCGCCGACGTCGATGTAGTAGCCCGAGCCGCGCCGGAGGTACTTCATGAACAGCCCGGAGCCGTCGTCGCCCCAGTCGAGGTCGAAGCCGGCCTTCTCCAGCCGGTCGTAGAAGTCCTGCGTCCCGCTCGCGCATCTGGTCGTAGAGCGGGATCTGGAACTCGTGCAGGATCCGGTAGGGGAGCGAGGCGAAGATCATGTCCGCCTTCTCCGTGGTCACGCCCGCGGCCACCGCCCGCTCGGAGTAGAGGTCACCGAGCCCGATGTCCATCAGCGTGTCGCTCTTGACGATGTGGGTGGACGAGCGCTGCACCATCGTCACGTCGGCGCCGTGCTCCCACAGCGCCCCGCAGATGTCGAACGCCGAGTTGTTGCTGCCGATGACCACGCAGCGCTTGCCGGCGTAGGCGTCCGGGCCGGGGTGTGCCGACGAGTGGTGCTGGTCGCCGCGGAACACGTCCTGGCCGGGCAGCGACGGGATGTTGGGCTTGCCCGACATCCCGGTCGCCAGCACGAGCTGCTTCGGGCGCAGGGTCAGCGGCTTGCCCTCGCGCTCGACCTCGACGGTCCACTCGGCCTTCTCCTCGGAGTACGTCGCGGAGGTGGCGACCGTGCTGCCCCAGTAGGGGATCTCCATCACCTTCGTGTACGACTCGAGCCAGTCGCCGATCTTGTCCTTGGGCGAGAACACCGGCCAGTTCTCGGGGAACTTGAGGTAGGGCAGGTGGTCGTACCAGACCGGGTCGTGCAGGCACAGCGACTTGTACCGCCCGCGCCACTGGTCCCCGGGCCGGGCGTGCTTGTCGATCACGATGGCGGGCACGCCCAGCTGTCGCAGTCGGGCGCCGAGCGCGATCCCACCCTGGCCGCCGCCGACGACGAGGACGTAGGGCTGGGTGGTCGACCCGAGCTCCTCGGACTCCTGCTGCCGGCGCTCCAGCCAGGTCAACCGGTCCCTGTTCGCGCCGTGCTCGGTGCCCTTGGGCCGGCGCGAACCCCTGCGGCTCCTCATGGCCCTTCAGCTCGTACGAGCGTGGTGAGGAAGGTCCACGCGAGCTCGTCCTTGAGCCGGAGCAGCCCCTTGCCGCGCCCGACCGACGTCTCGAACTCGAACCACGCCGTGGTCACCCCGCCCGCCTCGTCCGGCGGCTCCGTCGTACGGAAGCCGGACGGGTCGACACCGTCGAGCACGGCGCCGAGCAGGTCCGCGACGCCGTCCTGCCCCTCGACGGTGCGGATGTTCCAGGTGAAGGCGACGAGGTCGCGCCAGTAGGAGTCGGTGGCGAACATCGCGGCGGCCCTCGGTACGTCGCGCGCCGCGAGTGCCGCCTCGAAGGCCGCGAACCACGTGTCCACCCGGCGCTGCGGCCTCGTCCGCCGTGGTCTCTTCCGGGGTCTCGAGGGTCTGGGTCATGGCTGCTCCCTTCGCATACGCCTGTGACGAGCAGCACACCACGCCGGACGACTCCACGCCACACCCCCGATGTCGGTAGTCCTGGCGTGACCCCCAGCTCACGTCCGCACTACCGATATCGGGTGTGGGTCCGCGGTGGTGTCGGCGGCCGGACGTAGGGTCGGCACGTGGTGGACCTGTCCGTGGCGCTCGACGAGGCCGACCTCGCCAGACGCTTCGGGGCGGTCACGCTCGACCGGGCCCTCGACTACGTCGACCGCGGCCTGGTGCTCGAGGTCAGCCACGAGATCGACGGCGAGGGCGACCTCGACATCCGCGGCCGGGTGGCCGGGTCGACGAGCGTGCCCTACCAGAGCTACGTCGCGGTGGGCGAGGCCGAGCGCGGCGTCGTGGGTCTACAGCCGCTGCAGCTGCCCGGTCGGCGACGGCTGCAAGCACGCGCTCGCGCTGCTCCTCGTCGTACGACGCGAGCACGTCGCCGACGCCGAGGCCGACGGCCGCCGCGCGTGGGAGCGACGGCTCACCTCCGTGCTCGACGAGCTCGACGAGCGCGAACGGGTCCCGGAGCACGCCCATCCGCTCGCGCTGCAGGTGGAGCTGTAGCCGGCACCGGCAAGACGTCGTTCCAGTCCTGGTCGCGCACCCACTCGCCGGCCCGCGGCACGCTCCGGGTCCGCCCGCTCGTGCGCGGGGCGCCGCGACAACTGGGTCAAGTCCGGGGCCAGCTGGCAGGACGTCCCCTACCTCGACGCCCGCAAGGGCTGCGCGCCGGCGCAGGTCGCGGTGCTCGGCGAGCTGCTGGCGGCCTATCGCGCGGCTTCCCGGCAGACCTACTTCGGCTCCGAGTCCCACCTGCCGCTCGCCGGGTTCGGCGCGTCGTTGTGGCCGCTGCTGCGCCGGGCCCGGGAGGTCGGGATCACGCTGGTGCCCGGTCCCGGGCTGGCGCGGGTCGACCTGCACACCGACCCGGTCACCGTCGAGGTGGACGTCAACACCTCCGCCGCCGGCGACACCCACCTCGGCCTCGGCGTCCGGCTCGACGGCGACTGGCACGCCGCCGAGGACGTCGACCTCCTCGGCGACCAGGGCCACGGCGTCGCGGTCTGGTCGCCGGGGGACCCGCCGAGCGGGTGGGTGCTCGTGCTGGCCCCGCTGGCCAAGGGCGTCGGGCCGGAGGTACGCCGGCTGGTCGCGAGCGGCGACACGCTGGTCGTCCCGATGGCCGACCGGCACGACCTGGTGGCCGACTTCCTGCCGCGGTTGCGGCGCCACGTCCCGGTGGCCTCGTCCGACGGGTCGGTCGAGCTGCCGGCGCCGGCGGTGCCGCGGCTCGCGCTCACCGTGACCTGGGTGTCGGTGGAACGCGTCGAGCTCGCCTGGTCCTGGCGCTACCAGGTCGGCGAGACCGACCGTGTCTACGCGTTGGAGGAGGCGCGCGGCCTGCGCAGCTTCCGGGAGCCCGACCGGGAGCGGCAGCTGCTCGCGGACCTTGTCCTCGACGACGCCGCCGTGCACCGGCTCTGTCGTTCGCGGAGCCGCGAGCGGGGGCTGGTGCCCGAGACGGTGCTCACCGGCACCGACGCCATCGACTTCGCCGTCGACGTGCTGCCCGGCCTCGAGGCCGGGGGCCAGGTGGAGATCAGCGAGATCGGCGCCAGGCCGGACTACCGGGCCGCCACCGAGGCGCCGGTGGTCCGGTTCGCGGCCCGCGACGACGAGGATCTCGACCATCGCCAGGACTGGCTCGACCTCGAGGTCCTGATCAGCGTCGACGGGGACAGTCTCGCGCTGCCCACCCTGCTCGCCGCCCTCACCCGCGGGCGAGCCACGCGTGATCCTGCGCACCGGCGTGCACATCGAGGTCGACCGGCCCGAGTTCGCGCATCTCGCCGAGCTGGTGCAGGCGGCCGCCGAGCTGCACGACCAGCCGGGCGACGGCGTCCGGGTGAGCCACCACGACCTCGGGTTGTGGGACGAGCTCGCCGAGATCGGGCTCGTCGACGCCCAGGCCTCGCAGTGGGTCGAGGCCGCCCGCGCCCTGCGGGCGACCGACACCCTGCCCGCCGTGGACCCGGTCGACCTGAAGGCCGACCTGCGGCCCTACCAGCTCGACGGCTTCCGGTGGCTGGCCTTCCTGTGGGAGGCCCGGCTCGGCGGGATCCTCGCCGACGACATGGGGCTCGGCAAGACCCTGCAGACGCTGGCGCTCGTGGCGCACGCACGCGCCGCGGGCGCCGGCCCCTTCCTCGTGGTGGCACCGACCAGCGTGGTGTCGATGTGGGCCCACGAGTCCGAGCAGTTCACCCCGGGCCTCGACGTGCGGGTCGTCACCGGTTCGCAGGCGCGCCGCGGCTCGACGCTGGCCGAGCTGTGCGACGGCGCCGACCTGGTGATCACCTCCTACACGCTCTACCGGATGGAGGCCGACGACTACCTCGCCCTCGAGTGGGGCGGTCTGGTGCTCGACGAGGCGCAGACCGTGAAGAACCACCTCGGCAAGACCTACCAGGCGATCCGCCGCCTCGACGTACCCTTCCGGGTCGCGCTGACCGGCACGCCCATGGAGAACCGGCTGATGGAGCTGTGGTCGCTGCTGTCGATCGTGGCGCCGGGCCTGTACCCCTACCCGCAGCGCTTCGTCGAGCTGGTCGCCAACCCGGTCGAGCGCCTCGGTGACACGCAGGCCCTCGAGCGGTTCCGGCGCCGGGTCCGGCCGTTCATGCTGCGCCGCACCAAGGACCTCGTGGCCGCGGAGCTCCCCGAGAAGCAGGAGCAGGTGCTCGACGTACGCCTGACTCCCCGGCACCGCCGGATCTACGACACCCACCTGCAGCGCGAGCGTCAGACCGTGCTCGGCCTCGTCGACGACTTCGACAAGCACCGGATCGCGATCTTCCGCTCCCTCACCCGGCTGCGGCAGCTCTCCCTCGACCCGGCGCTGGTCGACGAGGAGTACGACGGTGTCGGCTCCGCCAAGGTCGACGTGCTCGTCGACCACCTGGCCGAGCTCGCCGCCGAGGGACACCGGGCACTGGTGTTCAGCCAGTTCACGACGTTCCTCGGCAGGGTCCGGGCCCGCCTCGACCGTGAGGGCATCACCAGCAGCTACCTCGACGGCAGCACCCGCGACCGCGGCGCCGTGGTGTCGCGAGTTCAAGCAGGGCCAGGACCCGGTGTTCCTGATCAGCCTCAAGGCCGGGGGAGTGGGGCTCACCCTCACCGAGGCCGACTACGTCTTCGTCCTCGACCCGTGGTGGAACCCAGCCGTCGAGGCGCAGGCCGTCGACCGGGTGCACCGGATCGGCCAGCACCGGCCCGTCAACGTCTACCGGCTGGTCGCCGAGGACACCGTCGAGCAGAAGGTGATGGAGCTCAAGGCCCGCAAGGCGGCGCTCTTCGCCCAGGTGATGGACGGCGGCGCCTCCGTCGTGACCGACGGGCTCAGCGCCGACGACGTCCGCGGCCTGTTCCTCGACGACTGACCCCCTCCGGCCCCCGGTGGTCGAGCCCGTCGAGACCCGGCTCTTGCACAATACTGTGCGTCACACTGTATAGTGCGTCGCATGAACGACCGACCGAACGCGGACGACGGCAACGTGGTCGCCGGGCTGGTGCAGGAGCTGCGACGCGGCACCGTCGTGCTGGGCTGCCTGTGCGTGCTCACCGAGCCGCGCTACGGCTACGCACTGCTGGCCACGCTCGAGGAGGCCGGCCTCGCCGTCGACGCCAACACGCTCTACCCGCTGCTGCGCCGTCTCGAGAAGCAGGGACTGCTCACCAGTGAGTGGAACACCGACGAGGCGCGGCCCCGCAAGTTCTACGTGGTCAGTCCGCTCGGGAGCCGGGTCCGCGAGGCCCTGGCGGCGGAGTGGACCGAGCTGAACAGACATCTCGGCACCGTGATCCAAGGAGTGACGCCATGACGACCAGCACCACCGGAAACGGGGGCCGCCCGCGGACGGTCCCGTTGGCCGACCGCTACGTGTGGGCGGTGTCGAGCCGGCTGCCGGAGGGGATGCGCGACGACGTCGCTCGCGAGCTGCGCGGCACCATCGCCGACATGACCGAGGCGCGTGGTGGGAGCCTCGACGACGAGACGGTCGTGCGCGCCGTGCTGATCGAGCTCGGTGACCCGGCCCTGCTCTCCCGGGAGTACGCCGGGACGCCCCGGCATCTCATCGGTCCGCGTCTCTACGACGACTACGTCAGGTTGCTCAAGGCACTGGCCGTCATCGTGCTCCCGGTGGTGCTGACGGTCGTCGCGCTGGTCAACGTGGGCGTCGACGACGACGGAATCGGCCGCGGACTGCTGTCCGCCGCCGGGTTCACGGCGCAGGTCGCGGTGCACCTCGCCTTCTGGAGCACGCTGCTGTTCGCGATCATCGAGCGGTCCGGCGCTGAGCCACAGGTGGTGCCCGAGGGCCGGCAGCACGAGGACTGGAGCCCCGACCGGCTTCCGGAGACGGTGGTGCCCCGTCAGATCGGTGTCGCTGACCTGTTCTGGGGCGTGGGCATGGCGCTCTTCCTGGCGGTCTGGCTGCCCTGGCAGCACTTCCGGTCCCCCTACCAGGACGCGCAGGGCGACCCGGTGCCACTGCTGGACCCGGACCTGTGGAGCGGCTGGTTGCCGGCGCTGGCGGTTCTGGCAGTCGCCGTGGCCGCGTCCGAGGTGCGCGCCTACCTGGTGGGCTACTGGACCCGCGGCGTGACGGTCACCAACCTCGTGCTGAACGCCGTGACGGCGGCGTACTTCGTCGCGCTCTACCTGCTGACCGAACCCGTGAACCCGGCCTACTCGGCCGCCATGCGGGCCGACGGGATCGGCTGGGACCCGGCCGACGTGGTCCCGAGCGTGGTGGTCGGCGTGCTCGTGGTCGTGACCTGGGACAGCATCGACTGCGTGCTCAAGCACCGGCGGCTGGTGGCCAGCGGCGCCTGACCCTGGCCACCGCGGCGCGGCCCGGGCAGGGTGGACACGTGACCCAGACGACCAGCGTGACCAGCACCGTGTCCGGCCGGCCGCTCGGGGAGGAGGAGCTGTCGCGGCTGCACGCCTGGTGGCGGGCGGCGAACTACCTCTCGGTCGGGCAGATCTACCTGATGGGCAACCCGCTGCTGCGCGAGCCGCTGCTGCCCGAGCACGTGAAGCCGCGGCTGCTCGGTCACTGGGGCACGACGCCGGGCCTGAACTTCATCTACGCCCACCTCAACCGGGCGATCATGGCCCGCGACCTGCACGATGATGTACGTGATCGGGCCCGGGCCACGGCGGTCCCGGGCTGGTCGCGTCGGCGTACCTCGAGGGCACCTACAGCGAGGTCTACCCCGAGATCGGTCTCGACGAGGACGGCCTGCGGCCGGCTGTTCACGCAGTTCTCGTTCCCGGGCGGGATCCCCAGCCACGTCGCCCCGGAGACGCCGGGCTCGATCCACGAGGGCGGCGAGCTCGGCTACGCCCTGTCGCACGCCTACGGCGCGGCCTTCGACAACCCCGACCTGGTCGTCGCCGCCGTCGTCGGCGACGGCGAGGCCGAGACCGGACCGCTGGCCACCAGCTGGCACTCCAACAAGTTCGTCGACCCGCGCCGCGACGGCGCGGTGCTGCCGATCCTGCACCTCAACGGCTACAAGATCGCCAACCCGACCGTGCTCGCCCGGATCGGCGAGGACGAGCTCGACTGCGCTGATGCGCGGCTACGGCCACACGCCGTACGTCGTCGAGGGCTCCGACCCGAGCGAGATGCACCAGGCGTTCGCCGCCACGCTCGACCACTGCCTCGACGAGATCCGCGACATCCAGAGCCGAGGCCCGGCTCGGGCGGCGCCGGCGACCGCGTCCGCGGTGGCCGATGATCGTGCTGCGCTCGCCCAAGGGCTGGACCGGCCCGGAGCGAGGTCGACGGCAAGCAGGTCGAGGGCTACTGGCGCTCGCACCAGGTGCCGTTCGCCGACGCCCGCAGCGACGACGGCCACCGGGCGGTGCTCGAGGAGTGGCTGCGCAGCTACCGGCCCGAGGAGCTCTTCGACGCAGCGCGGCGCCCCGGTGCCGGACGATCGCGCGACCTGCACCCGGCCGGCGACCGGCGGATGAGCGCGAACCCGCACGCCAACGGCGGGACTGCTGCTGCGCGACCTGCGGATGCCCGACTTCCGCGACTACGCCGTCGACGGTCGACGCGCCCGGCACCGGTGCCGTGGAGGCGACCCGGGTGCTGGGCACGTTCCTGCGCGACGTGATGGCGCGCAACATGGACAACGTTCCGGCTGTTCTCGCCCGGACGAGAACAGCTCCAACCGGCTCCAGGACGTCATGGAGGTCACCGACCGGACCTGGAACGCCGAGACGCATGCCGGACGACGACCACCTCGCCGCCCGACGGCCGGATCATGGAGATCCTCTCCGAGCACACCTGCCAGGGCTGGCTGGAGGGCTACCTGCTCACCGGCCGGCACGGGTTGTTCTCCTGCTACGAGGCGTTCATCCACGTCGTCGACTCGATGTTCAACCAGCACGCCAAGTGGCTGAAGACCACCAACGACATCCCGTGGCGGCGGCCGATCGCCGTCGCTGAACTACCTGCTCACCTCGCACGTGTGGCGCCAGGACCACAACGGCTTCTCCCACCAGGACCCGGGCTTCATCGACCACGTGGTGAACAAGAAGGCCGACGTCATCCGGGTCTACCTGCCGCCGGACGCCAACACGCTGCTGTCGGTGGCCGACCACTGCCTGCGCAGCCAAGCAGTACGTCAACGTCATCGTCGCCGGCAAGCAGCCCGCGCCTGCAGTACCTCGACGATGGACGAGGCCATCGTGCACTGCCACCAAGGGCATCGGCATCTGGGACTGGGCGAGCAACGACGCAGGACGGCGAGCCCGACGTCGTGATCGGCGTGCGCCGGCGACGTGCCGACGATGGAGGCGCTGGCCGCCGTCGAGCTGCTCCGCGGGTTCTTCCCGGACCTGCGGATCCGGTTCGTCAACGTCGTCGACCTGATGCGGCTGCAGGACGACACGCGAGCACCCGCACGGGCTGTCCGGACGCCGACTTCGACTCGCTGTTCACCGAGGACAAGCCGGTGATCTTCGCCTACCACGGCTACCCGTGGCTGATCCACCGGCTGACCTACCGCCGCACCAACCACGACAACCTCCACGTCCGCGGCTACAAGGAGGAGGGCACCACCACCACGCCCGTTCGACATGACCGTGATGAACCAGATCGACCGGTTCAACCTCGCGATGGACGTCATCGACCGGGTGCCGCGGCTGCAGGCCGTCGCCGGGCACGCGCGCGAGCGAGCTGAAGAACAAGCTGATCGAGCACCGGCATCTACGTCCGCACCCACGGCGAGGACCTGCCGGAGATCCGCGAACTGGCAGTGGGCTCGCGGGGCGGGGAGCTGACCCTGCTCCAGTGGCTCAGCCGTCGACCCAGACGTTGTCGTGCTCGGCGTAGAACGCCGCCAGCTCCTCCTCCGACGGGCGCTCGCCCGATGCCGCGATCCGCGCGAGTCCCTCGAAGTAGGCCTCGCGCGGCGCCCCGGGGGTGAACAGGATCAGCATGGACGCCGGCGCGCCGGACTCGTTGCGGAAGCCGTGCACGCCGCCGGCCGGCACGAACAGGAAGTCGCCGGCGGTCGCGTCACGCCAGCCGGTGCCGTCGTACAGCGAGACGGTGCCGTCGATCACGAAGAACGACTCGGTCATGGTGCGGTGGAAGTGCGGGGACGGACCGGACGGCGTCGGGCCCATGTTCCACCGGTACAGGCCGAAGTCCCCGCCGGTCAGGGCGCCGGTCGCGAGGTAGTGGGCCGAACCGCCGGTCTTCTCGTAGACGATCTCGGGTGCGTGGTCGGCGGACCGCAGGACCCCGGAGGGCTCCCCGGACTCGCCGAAGTAGCGAGGCTCTGGGTACGACATGCCCCGACCCTACGGTCACGGCGGCCCGGGCGGACTGACGTACCCTCGAGGGATGGCCGACGACGAACTTCCCCGTGAGCTGCGCGGCGTCTCTCCCGACCCGGTCCGCGAGACGACGACACCTCCGTGGGTCCGCGGTGTCGCCCTCGTGCTGATCCTGGCGCTGGTGTTCTACTTCGTGATCTCCGCGTTCTAGCCCGCGAGTGTCATGAAATGGTCCCTCGACATGCAGATGGCGGCGCCATTGGCTGCGTGTCGGGAGGCCAAAGCCTGACACTCGGCTAGACGGCGGCGGCGGCCTCGAGGTCGGTCAGCTCGTCGTCGAGGTGGGTGAGCAGGCGCTGCAGGTGCGGCACGGTCCGGCGGCACCCGGTGAGGCCGAATCCCATGTTGCCGGCGTACGACGTGCAGGTGATGTTCAGCGCCATCCCGTGGATCGGGATCGACAGCGGGTACATCCCGACCAGCTCGGCACCGTTGAAGTAGTGCGGCACCCGGGGGCCGGGCACGTTGGAGATGATCAGGTTGAACGGCGGCCGGGTGAACCCGGACATCTTCAGCAGCGGCGGTAGCACGGCCGGCGCCAGCCCGACCGCGCTCATCGCGAGGATCTGCAGGGGCGTCATCGTGCCGAGCGCCTCCTTGCCGTCGCGCATCGAGCGATGGATCGACAGGAGCCGCTTGCCGGGGTCGGCCAGGTCGGTGCCCAGCTTCACCATCACCGCACCGACCGCGTTGCCGCCCTCGGCCGAGGCGTGCTCCGACTGCCTGGCGTTCAGCCCCACCGGCACCATCGCCACCAGGGTGGTGTCGGGCAGCGCGTCGAGCTCGCCGAGGTAGCGCCGCATCGCACCGCTGACCATCGCCAGCACCACGTCGTTGATGGTGGTGCCGGTCGCCTTGCCCACCGCGCGCAGCCGCTCGATCGGCCAGTCCTGCGCGGCGAACCGCCGGGATCCGGTGATGTTCTTGTTGAGGATCGTGCGTGGTGCGTAGAGCGACAGTGCCGAGGTCTCGTTGCGCATGCCGCGGGTGACGGTCCGCACCAGGGCACCGGGCAGTCCCGCGGCGTCGGCACCGAGGCCGAGGGCGCTGCGGAAGGCGCTGACCGGCACCCGAGTCAGGTGCAGGTCGGCGTCCGCACGCTGCTGCTCGGCGTCGGCCGCGCCCGGCTGCACGGCCCACGGCGGCGGCATCCCGCGCCGGCCGGGGTCGGTGGACAGCACGCTCTGCAGGAGCCGCATCGCGGAGACGCCGTCGACCAGGGCGTGATGCATCTTGGAGTACATCGCCATCCGGCCGTCGCGCAGGCCTTCGATGACCGTGGTCTCCCACAGCGGCCGCTCGGGCGCGAGCCGGGTGCCGTGCAGCCGCGAGCAGAGCTCGAGCAGCTCGCGGACGCGCCCCGGCTTCGGCAGGGCCCCGTGCCGGACGTGGTGCTCGATGTCGAACTCCGTGTCCTCGGTCCACGCCCACTGTCCGCCGGTGGCGACCGATCGGTGCGGACGCTTGATGAACAGCGGAGCGATGTCGTCGGCGGCCAGCATGGACTCGTACATCTCCCGCACGAACATGCGGCCGGCCCCCTCGGGCCGCCGGAACAGCTGCAGACCGCCGACGTGCATCGGCTGGCTCCGGTTCTCCGCGAGCATGAACGCCGCGGACGTCGGATCCATCGGGGTCAGCATCAGCTCCCCTCGGTGCCGTCGTAGGGGACCTCCGAACGCCAGTCGTCCTCGGGCTGGTGGGCCGCCGCGAAGAGCGCCTCCGCCACCCGGTCCGGGTCGAACGGCGTGCCGCGCTTGAGCGTGCCCCTGACGGTCACCGAGACCGCTCGGATGCCGTCCGGCTCGAGGGTCCGGTCGAGGCTGCGGACGAGGTTGCGCAGTCCGGCCTTCTGCACGCCCAGGGAGCAGGCCTCGTGCCAGGGCTCGTCGGCCGCCATGCTGCCGGTCGCGCGTCACCCGTCCCCCCGCGGACATGAACGGCCGGGCCGCCTGCACCGCGGTGAGCAGTCCACCGACCCCGAGCGCGACGTCCTCCAGCAGCTCGTCGACCCCGAGCGCCAGCGGGTCCTTCTGCCGGAACGCGCTCGGGTTGAAGTGCAGCACGTCGATCCGGTCCGCGCGGCCGCCGAACCGGGCGATCGCCTCCCGCATCCCCTGCTGGTCGACCACGTCGACGGCCGTCCAGCCGGTGGTGATGCCCTCCGCCTGGAGGGTCTTCCCCAGCTCGTCGAGCTGGTCGGGCGGCAACCCGATCAGCGCCACGTCGTAGCCCTCACGGCCGTAGCGCCGCGCCACCGAGGCACCCATGCCGGGTCCTGCTCCCACCACCACGATCACCGGGTTGCTCATGGTCCGACCCTAGGGCCTGGGTCGGTGCCACGCGTCCGGGCAGACTGTCGCCGTGAGCGAGCCGACCCGGACCGAGTGGGTGCTGCACGTCGACCTCGACCAGTTCATCGCCGCCGTCGAGGTGCTGCGCCGTCCCGAGCTGGCCGGCCTGCCCGTCGTCGTCGGCGGCCGCGGCGACCCGACCGAGCGGGGCGTGGTGTCGACGGCGTCGTACGAGGCACGGGCGTTCGGCGTGGGGTCCGGGATGCCGCTGCGGACCGCCGCCAGGAAGTGTCCCGACGCCGTCTTCCTGCCGGTGGACGCGCCGGCGTACGACGCGGCCTCCGTGCAGGTGATGGACACGCTCCGCGCCTTCGACGTGCCCGTGGAGGTGCTCGGTTGGGACGAGGCGTTCATGGGGGTGCGCGACCCACGACCCGGAGGCTCTCGCCGACGACGTGCGGGCCGCGGTGCTCGAGGCGACCCGGCTGCACTGCTCGGTCGGGGTCGGCGACAACAAGCTGCGCGCCAAGATCGCCACCGAGTTCGGCAAGCCCCGGGGGCGGTTCACGCTGACCGCGGAGAACTGGTTCGAGGTGATGGGGGAGCGGCCCACGGACGCGCTGTGGGGGATCGGCAGGAAGACCGCCACCAAGCTCGCCGGGCTGGGCATCCGGACGGTGCGCGAGCTGGCGGACACCGAGGCCCAGGTGCTGGCCGACCGGCTCGGCCCGACGATGGGACCGTGGTACCGGCGGCTCGGGCGCGGGGTCGACACGTCCCCGGTCGATGCCTCGCCGTACGTGCCGCGCGGGCACGGGCGCGAGGAGACGTTCCAGCACAACCTGACCGACTGGGGCGAGGTCGCGGAGGCGACACGTCGGCTGGCCCGCGCCGTGCTCGACGACGTTCGCCGGGAAGGACGACCGGCGGTCCGGGTCGGCATGAAGATGCGCTACGCGCCGTTCGAGACCCGCACCCGGAGCCTGACCCTGCCGGCGGCGACGCTCGAGGAGCCGGTGGTCGAGGCGGCGGCGCTGGAGCTCCTCGGCCGGTTCGACCACGACCGGGCGGTGCGCCTGGTCGGGGTGCGGCTCGAGATGGCGCCACCTCTCGAGGTGGATCACCCGAAAACGGACTGATCCGTCTAGTCATTTCGGGCCATTTCCGTCATCGAAAGTCCAGAAAACCGGTTCAGCTGCGGACAAGCCGTCGCTTGGGCTTTACGGTCGAGGTTCCATGTCCGCTTCTGTGACCCTGGGAGAATCACATGACGCGCAAGCAAGTGACGCAGCGTGCCCGCACGCTGCGTATCGTCGGTGCCATCGGCGCCGGCACGCTCGTGCTCGGCATGATCACGGTCGGTGCCGCTGTCGCGGCCGACACCGGGTCGTCCGACGTCCGCAAGTCCGTCACCGCGCCGGGAGGCAAGAAGTCGCGGGAGGCGACTCCGGTGGTCGACGGCAAGAGCCCGAAGAAGTCGCGCGAAGCCCGGCCGGTCGCCGACGGCAAGAACCCGAAGAAGTCGCGCGAGGCGACTCCGGTGGCCGATGCCAAGAACCCGAAGAAGTCGCGCGAGGCGACCCCGGTGGCGGATGCCAAGAACCCGAAGAAGTCCCGCGAGGCGACCCCGGTGGCCGATGCCAAGAACCCGAGGAAGTCCCGCGAGGCCACCCCGGTGATGGACGCCAAGCAGCCGAAGAAGTCCCGCGAGGCCGCTCCCCGGAGCTGATCGCGCACGCAGCTGCAGCATCGAGGCCCCCGTGTCCGCCGGACGCGGGGGCCTTCGCGTGAGCAACCACACGTCGTCCGACTCGCGCCGCCGGTCCCGGGTTCGTCACACTGGACGTCGCCATGGCTGACAGCACCGACACCTACAAGACCCTCGACCTGGCACTCCGGATCGGGGAGATGCTGCTCTCGTCGGGGGCCGGCGCGGCGGACGTCACCGCCACCATGTGGTCGGTCGCGCACGCGTGCGGCATCCGCAACGTCGAGGTCGACGTCACCTTCACCACCCTGACGCTGAGCCATCAGCCCAGCGCCGACGAGCCCGCCCTGATCCAGACCCGGCACGTGCGTCATCGCGACATCGACTACGAGGACCTCACCCTCGTCGACCACCTGGTCCGCGACCTGCTCGCCGGGGTGATCGACCGGGACGAGGCCCGGTCCCGGCTCGCGCGCGTGGTGTCCTCCGGTCACCGTCGGCCACGGTGGGCGGTCAACCTCGGCTTCGGCGCGATGGGCGCCGGTGTCGGCATGCTGCTCGGTGGAAACCTGACCGTCATCGTGATCGCCTTCGTGGCCGCCGTGGGCATCGACCTGCTGCTGCGGTGGATGTCGCGACAGCGGCTGCCCGGGCTTCTACCAGCAGGTCGCCGGAGGGCTTGCTGGCAACGCTGCTCGCCGTCACCGCCGCGGCGGTCGGTCTCGACGTGGACCCATCGCTGGTGGTCACCACCAGCATCGTGATGCTGCTGGCCGGCATCGGCTTCATGGGAGCGATCCAGGACGCCCTGACCGGCTTTCCGCTCACCGCCGGGGCCCGCATCCTCGAGGCGATCCTGGCCACCGCCGGCATCATCGCCGGGGTCAGCGGCGGGCTGACCGTCGGGCAGATGCTCGGCGTCGACCTCGGTCGGCTCGACCCCGGGGTGTCGACCCTGTCCGAGGCCACCATGGTCGTGGCCGGCGCGGCGGTCTGCGCGGGTGCGTTCGCGTTCTCGTCGTACGCGCCGTTGCGCAGCCTGCTGCCGATCGCGCTGATCGCCGGGGTCGCCGCGCTGGTCCTCGGCCTCGTGGAGGAGCTCGGCTTCAGCGAGGCCTGGTCCGCGGCCGTCGCGGCCCTGTTCGTCGGTCTGGTCTCCTACGCCGCGGCGGGCCGGGTCCGGGTGCCGCCGCTCGTCGTGGTGGTGTCGGCGATCGTGCCGATGCTGCCCGGGCTGTCGATCTACCGCGGCCTGTCGCTGCTGGCCGCCGGCGGCAACGGCATCCTCTCGCTGATGGGGGCCGCGCGCGATCGCCATCGCGCTGGCGTCCGGCGTGATCTTCGGCGAGTACGCCGCCCAGCCGCTGCGCCGGGAGGCGCGACGCCTGGAGCAGCGACTCTCCGGACCGCGGCTGGTCGGACCGGTGCGGGCCCGGCAGATCAGGAGGAAGAAGCAGCCAGTCGGCTGAGCCACCGCCGGCCCACGTCGCCGTCCGAACGGGCCGCGCCCGGCCAGCACGTCCGCGCGCACCTGGTCGCACGAGGACGCGGCGAGCCGGACCAGGTCGGCGGGATAGCCGTAGCGCACCCGGTGGTCGGCGAACTCGTCCTCGTCGTCGACCCAGACCCGGCCACTGCGACCGCGCAGCACGTCGAGGTCGAGGTCGACCATCCGCGCGATGCTTCCGCCCGCGTCGGTCTGCCAGGTGGGCACGGTCGTGATGTCGACGTACAGCTCGACCTGAGGGTCGACGCCGGGCCCCGGGTGCTCGCCGTAGAAGGTGGCGACGAAGCCGCGGTCCGGCGGCACCAGGCTGACGAAGTGGCTCGGTGACTCGAACGCGGCCCCGGGACGGGCCACCCGGGTGCCGGCCGGGGCGCCGACCCAGGTGCCGTGCTCGTCGTCGCCGAGCACCCGCGCGTCGTACTCCCAGTGCCGGCCGCCACCCCACTTGGAGAAGACCATCCGCACCGGGCTCACGGGTGCAGCCTAGGAGAGTGCTGAAGGATCCGCTCGCCGCGCAGCAGAGCATGATTCTTCAGCAGTCTCCGAGCTAGGTGCCCTCGGCCTCCGCGGGCTCGCACGGCACGAACGCGTTCTCGGCGCAGTTGAACCAGTAGGGGCCGGCTCTCAGCGCGTGGAACTGCGGGTAGATGACGCGGAAGGTCGGGAACAGCCCCAGCACATCGGTCAGCCGCGCCGGGTCGTGGTGCCGCCAGACGAGCTCCTCGCCGTTGTCCAGGGAGATCAGCAGCCGGTCGCCGTCGACGGTCAGCGCCCGGACGCGCAGCGACGGCGAGCGGAGTGCCTGACCCTGGTGGATGTAGTGCATCTGGTGGCCGGGCGCGTAGCTCGCGCACGCGGTCGCGGTGGTGCCCGCGCGCGCCTCGCCCGCGCGCGTCCAGGACTCGACGCTCAACCGGATCCCCCCTCGTCGTCGTCCAGCCACCCTAGGCGGCGGCACCGACAGGCAGGCAGCCCCAATGTCGGGGGTCCGGTGGTCCTAGGGGGCCAGGCGGCGTGCCGCCCGGGCGACCAGCGACTGGTAGCGCGGACCGACCAGCCGGACGAGGGCGTCCAGGATCCTGGCGTCGGCACCGACGACCACGCGCGGACGGTCGGCGAGAATCCCGGCGACGATGATCTCGGCCGCGCGTTCGGGCGTCATCCGCGCGAGCTTGGTGTCGAAGTGCCGGGCCACCTCCGCCTGGTCGTGCGAGGCGGTGGCCCGGGCGTTGCGGGCGATCGCGGTGCGGATCCCGCCGGGATGCACGCAGGTGACCTGCACCGGGTGCCGGGCGACGAGCATCTCGGTGCGCAGCGCCTCGGTGAAACCGCGCACCCCGAACTTGGCCGCGTTGTAGGCGGTCTGCCCCGGCATGCCGAGCAGCCCGAACAGGCTGGAGATGTTGACGACGTGCCCGTCGCCCGAGGCGATGAGGTGCGGGAGGAACTCCTTGGTGCCGTGCACGACGCCCCAGAAGTCGACGTCCATGACCCACTCGAAGTCGTCGTAGGACGACCTCCTCGAAGTCGCCGTGCAGCGCGACGCCGGCGTTGTTGACGATCACGTTGACCCGGCCGAGGTCGCCGGCGACGGACTCGGCGTAGGTCGCGCATGGCCTCCCGGTCGCGCACGTCGAGCTTGTCGGTGCGCGGCTCCCGGTTGGTGCGCGCCTGCACGAGCGGCGGCGGTCTCCATCAGGCCCACCTCGTCCCAGTCGCTCAGCGCCGGCAGGGCGCCGTGGCCGGCGGCCTCCAGGGCGAGCGCCCGGCCGATCCCGGAGCCGGCGCCGGTGATGACGACGACCTTGCCGTCGAGGGTCCTCATGCGTTCACCTTCCGGTCGGTGGTGGCGGGTACGCCGGAGCGGGTGGTCGTGACGTACTGCTCGGCGTCGAAGCGGGACAGCAGCCGCCGGAACGTGAACGTCGTGCGCGGCCAGAGCGTGGTGTTGCGGCCGTGGGCGTCGAGGTACCAGCTCGAGCAGCCGCCGGTGTTCCACACGCTGCGGGCGAGCCTGCGCTGGAGGTCGGCGTTCCACCTGCGCTGCGAGCCGAGCCGTCGGCTGCACGGAGGCGAGCCGGTCGGTGCGCATCCGGCGCAGCGCGTCGACGATGTAGGCGATCTGCGACTCGATGACGAACACCATGCTGGAGTGCCCCAGACCGGTGTTCGGGCCGACGATCTGGAAGAGGTTGGGGAACCCGTGGATGGTCGTGCCCTTGTAGGCCGCCATGCCGTCCTCGCTCCAGACCTCCGCGAGGGTGCGGCCCTCGGCGCCGGTGATGTGGTCGGCGATCGGCTGCTCGGTCGTGTAGAAGCCGGTGGCCACGACGATCGCGTCGACCTCCCGCTCGACGCCGTCGGCGGTGACGACCGCGGTGCCGGTGATCTTGGTGATCGGGTCGGTCACCAGGTCCACGTCGTCCCGGGCCAGGGCTGGGTACCAGTCGTTGGAGATCAGGATCCGCTTGCAGCCGATCTCGAACGTCGGGCGTGACCTCGGCGCGGAGCTCCGGGTCGGCGATGGCCCCGGGCGATGTTGGCCAGGGCGGCCTTCTTGGCCGGCGCGGCGAGCTTGGGGTTGACCGTGAAGCCGGGGACGAAGCACTCGCGACCCCAGTAGATCGCGGTGCGGTAGAGCCGCTGGAGTCCCGGGACGTGTCGGAAGCCGAGTCGCTCGACCTTGGTGTAGTCGCGGTCGCGGCGCGGCATCACCCAGGGGGCGGTGCGCTGGTAGACGTCGAGGTGGGCGACCCGCTCCGCGATCTCGGGCACGATCTGGATCGCGGAGGCGCCGGTGCCGATCACGGCGACCCGCTTGCCGGTGAGGTCGTAGTCGTGGTTCCACCGGGCGGAGTGGAAGATCTCGCCGGTGAAGCCGTCGATGCCCTCGATGTCGGGCATCCGCGGCTCCGACAGGCCACCGGCGGCCGCGACCACCACGTCGGCGGTGACGGTGCCCGCCGTCGTACGGACCGTCCACGCGGCGGTGTCGTCGTCCCAGGTGGCCTCCTCGACCGCCGTGCCGAACCGGAACCGGTCGAGCACGCCGGCCTCCTCGGCGACCCGGCGCAGGTAGGCCTGGATCTCCGGCTGCGGGGAGAACGACCGCGACCAGTCGGGGTTCGGGGCGAACGAGAACGAGTACAGCTGGGAGGGGACGTCGCAGGCGGCGCCGGGGTAGGTGTTGTCGCGCCAGGTGCCGCCGACCTCGGTGCCCTTGTCGACGACGAGGAAGTCGGGCTCACCGTGCTGCTGGAGGCGGATCGCCATGCCGAGGCCGCCGAACCCGGCGCCGATCACGAGGACGCGGACGTGGGAGGGAAGCGGGGCCGAGGACATGACGCCGAACATACCGACGGTATTGAACGGGCGTCAATAGCGCTGTTGAAACTTGTTCAGTAGAGTCCGGTCCATGAGCGCGGTGCGTCCCGGCCACCCACGTGGGAGCAGCCGCGTCCGGATGACCCCCGACGGCCGCCGCGAGCAGCTGCTCGAGCTCGGCGTCCGGCTGCTGTCTACCCGGTCGGTCGACGAGCTGTCGATCGACATGCTGGCCGAGGAGGCCGGCATCTCGCGCGGGTTGCTCTACCACTACTTCGGCAACAAGCGGGACTTCCACCGAGCCGTGGTGCGCAAGGCCGCGGACGACCTGATCCGGGTCACCGCGCCGCCCGCGGAGGGCGAGCCCCTCGAGCGGCTGGTGACCTCGCTCGAGGCGTACGTCGACTACGTCGTGGCCAACTACGAGGGCTACGCGTCCCTGGTGCGCGGGGCCGGCAGCGGCAACGCCGACCTGCTCGAGATCTACGAGGAGGCGCGGGCGGCGCTCACCGACCGGATCTTCGAGACCGGGACGGCCGAGCGCGGTGCCGGGGTCCGCTGCTCGACGTCCTGGGAGTCGCGGACACCCCGGCCACCCGGCTGATGGTGCGCGGCTGGGCGGCCATGACCGAGGACGTGGTGCTGGCCTGGGTGCGCGACCCGCGCGGGGTCGAGAAGGGTGAGCTGCTCGCGATGCTGGCCGCGGCGCTGCCCGGCGTACTCCCGAGCTCCTGACCTCACCCACAGAGAACGGCTGGACCGCCCCGCGTGGTGCGGGACGGTCCAGCCGGGGTTTCGCTGTGTCGTGCGGGTGTCAGGTGAAGATGCTGACCCCACCCGGGCCGACGAGCAGGCCGAGCACGATGAGCACGATGCCCATGAGCACGCCGCCGCGAACCAGGGTGATGATGCCCCAGATCACAAGGGCAACCGCGATGAGCCAGAGAATGAATGCCATGTTGTTTCTCCCTTCCTGACCCATCATTTGCCCGCCGGGAGGGAGTTCAAACGTCCTGATTCCGGACGTCTGGACCTCCCGTGCGGGCGGGAGCTCAGGCCTGGGGCGCGATCGTGAACTGCACGCCGCCCTTGTCGTCGACCTGCGCGTCGAGGATCTTGTCGTCGAGGGTGTCGGCCGCGATCCCCTCGAGGAACACGCGGGCGCCGTCCTCCTCGAGCACCTGGTCGCCGGGCTGCGGCGCCTCGCTCGGGATGACGTGCAGCGCGGGGGAGTCGGGGGCGTCCTGGCTGATCCGCAGGCCGGCCTCCTCGGGGCCGCCGGTCTGGTCGACCAGGGTCTTGACGACGGTGCTGGCGTTCTCGGTCAGGGTGAGCACGAGTGCTTTCTCCTTCGGTTGATCGCTTCGCGGACCTTCCACCCTGCAGGGCGTTCGGAGCACGTTCAAGTCGCGGCCGCGCGCGTCCACATGGCGGTTGCTCGCCCTTCGTAGACTTCACGGGTCATGTCGCAGGCCACCCGCACCCCTCGTCGTCGCAGGGGCCCTCGTCGGCAGCGGTTCAGCCCGGCGCAGGTCGACGCCCGCCGGGCCCTGGTCCCCGAGGTCCGGTACCCGCCGGACCTGCCGGTCAGCCAGCGACGTGAGGACATCGCGGCCGCGATCCGGGACCACCAGGTCGTGATCGTGGCCGGCGAGACCGGCTCGGGGAAGACCACCCAGCTGCCCAAGATCTGCCTCGAGCTCGGCCGCGGCGTGCACGGGATGATCGGGCACACCCAGCCGCGCCGCATCGCCGCCCGGAGCGTGGCCGAGCGGATCAGCGAGGAGCTCGGCGGTCCGGGGCTCGGGGAGCCGGGCGGGGCGGTCGGCTACCAGGTGCGGTTCACCGACCGGTCGAGCCGGGACACGCTCGTGAAGCTCATGACCGACGGCATCCTGCTCGCGGAGCTGCAGCACGACCGGATGCTCTCGGCGTACGACACGCTGATCATCGACGAGGCCCACGAGCGCAGCCTGAACATCGACTTCATCATCGGCTACCTCAAGCAGCTGCTGCCGCGACGGCCGGACCTCAAGGTCGTGATCACCTCGGCGACGATCGACCCGGAGCGGTTCGCCGCCCACTTCGCGCGGCCGGACGGGACGCCGGCGCCGATCGTCGAGGTGTCCGGGCGGACCTACCCGGTCGAGGTGCGCTACCGGCCGCTGACGTCCGTGTCCGGGGACGACGACGCCGACTCCGTCGACGCCGAGGGCGAGGTGCTGGTCAGGGACCAGACCGAGGCGATCGTCGACGCGGTGCAGGAGCTGATGGGCGAAGGGCCGGGCGACATCCTGGTGTTCCTGCCCGGGGAGCGGGAGATCCGCGACACCGCCGACGTGCTCGGCAAGGTCTCCACCGGGTTCGAGGTGGTGCCGCTGTTCGCACGGCTGTCGGCGGCCGAGCAGCACAAGGTCTTCGCGCCGCACACGGGGCGCCGCGTCGTGCTCGCCACGAACGTCGCGGAGACGTCGCTGACGGTGCCGGGGATCCGCTACGTCGTCGACACCGGCTACGCGCGGATCTCGCGGTACTCCTACCGGACCAAGGTGCAGCGACTGCCCATCGAGGCGATCAGCCAGGCGTCCGCCAACCAGCGCAAGGGCCGGTGCGGACGGGTCGAGGCGGGCATCTGCATCCGGCTGTACTCCGAGGCCGACTTCGAGTCCCGTGCGGAGTTCACCGATCCGGAGATCCTGCGCACCAACCTGGCCTCGGTGATCCTGCAGATGACCGCGCTCGAGCTCGGGGACGTCGCGCGGTTCCCGTTCGTCGACCCGCCCGACCAGCGCAACGTGAAGGCCGGCGTGCAGCTGCTGGAGGAGCTCGGGGCGCTGCGGACGGCCGATGGTTCTCGCCGGCTGACCGGTCTCGGTCGGCGGCTGGTCACCCTGCCCGTCGACCCGCGCCTGGCACGCATGGTGCTGGAGGCCGACCAACGCGGCTGCCTGCGCGAGGTGCTCGTGATCACCGCGGCGCTGTCGATCCAGGACCCGCGCGAGCGGCCCGTCGAGACCCGGGCGCACGCGGACCAGATGCACGCGCGCTTCCGCGACGAGACCTCGGACTTCCTCACCCTGCTCAACCTGTGGCGCTACGTGAAGTCCCAGCAGCGCGAGCTGTCGTCGTCGGCGTTCCGCCGCATGTGCCGCGCGGAGCACCTCAACTACCTGCGCATCCGCGAGTGGCAGGACCTGGAGTCGCAGCTGCGGCAGGTGGCCAAGCAGCTGAAGCTGGGGGTCGGCTCTGCCCAGTGGACCTCAGGCGAGCTCGATGCCGACGGCATCCACCAGGCGCTGCTGTCGGGACTGCTGTCGCACATCGGCCTGCGTGACCCCGAGAGGCGCGACTACCTCGGTGCCCGCAACGCACGGTTCTCGGTGTTCCCGGGCTCCGGGCTGTTCCGCAAGCAGCCGCAGTTCCTCATGTCGGCCGAGCTCGTCGAGACCTCGAAGCTCTACGCGCGGGTCAACGCGGCGATCCGTCCGGAGTGGGCCGAGGAGCTGGGCGCCTCGCTGGTGAAGCGGACCTACTCCGAGCCGCACTGGAGCAAGAAGCGGGCCGCCGTGATGGCCTACGAACGGGTCACCCTGTACGGCGTACCGCTGGTGGCGGACCGGCTCGTGTCCTACGGCAAGGTCGACCCGGCGCTGGCGCGCGAGCTCTTCATCCGGCACGCGCTGGTGTACGGCGAGTGGCAGACGCGGCACAAGTTCTTCGCGCACAACCGGGCGCTGCTGGAGGAGGCCGAGGAGCTCGAGCACCGGGCCCGCCGGCGCGACATCGTGGTCGACGAGCACACGCTGTTCGACTTCTACGACGAGCGGGTCGGAACCGATGTGGTGTCGGGGGCGCACTTCGACTCGTGGTGGAAGCGGACCCGTCAGAAGGCGCCCGACCTGCTCACCTTCGACCCGGCGATGCTCGTGCACGAGTCGGCCGGCGAGGTGACGGCGCACGACTACCCGGACGAGTGGCGCGAGGGAGACCTGAGCCTGCCGCTGAGCTACCAGTTCGAGCCGGGGACGGCGGCCGACGGCGTCACCGTCGACGTACCCGTCGCGACCCTCAACCAGGTGGACCCGACGGCGTTCACGTGGCAGGTGCCCGGGCTGCGCGAGGAGCTGGTGGTCGCCCTGATCCGGTCGTTGCCGAAGCAGCTCCGGGTGAACTTCGTGCCGGCGCCCAACGTGGCGAAGGAGTTCCTCGCCGCCGCGTCGCCGGGCGAGGAGTCGTTGCTCGGCGCGCTCGGACGGTTCCTGCGCGGACGCAGCGGCGTGCACGTGCCGCCGGAGGCCTGGGACTGGAGCAAGGTGCCCTCACACCTGCGGCCAACGTTCCGTGTCGTCGACGAGCGCGGCAAGGTCGTCGGCGAGGGCAAGGACCTGGAGAAGCTCAAGGAGCCGCTGCGGCCGAAGTTCCAGGCCGCGATGGCCGAGGCCGCGTCGTCCTCCGGGCTCGACGTCACCGGCGCGACGACCTGGACGTTCGGCGGCATCCAACGGACCTTCACGCAGACCCGCGCGGGGCACGACGTGCGCGGCTTCCCCGGTCTCGTCGACGAAGGCGCCTCGGTGGGGCTGCGCGTCTTCGGCTCGGAGCCGGAACGGGACGCCTCCCACCTGCGCGGGCTGCGGCGGCTGCTGATGCTGGCCGTCCCGTCGCCGGCCCGCGGCATCGCCGACGCCTTGTCGAACGCCGAGAAGCTGTCGCTGGCCGGCTCGCCGTACCCCTCCGTCGCGGACCTGCTCGAGGACTGCGTCGCCGCCGCGGTCGACGACCTGGTGACACGGCACGGGGGGCCGGTGTGGGACGAGGCGGCCTTCACCCGGCTGACCGCGGCCGTGCGAGCGGACCTGTCGGAGACCACCCGAGCGGTCCTGTACGACGTCGTCCGCGTGCTGGCGTCGTGGCGGGACGTCGACAAGGCGCTCACCGGGTCGGTCGACATGGCGATGCTGCCAGCGCTCGCGGACATGAAGGCGCAGGTGGGCCGGCTCGTGCAACGGGGGTTCGTCGGCGAGGCGGGGACGACGTGGCTGAGGCACTATCCGCGCTACCTGGCCGCGGTGGCCGAGCGGCGTACCCGACTGCCCGGCAACGTCGCTCGAGACCGCCAGCTGATGGACCAGGTGGTGGGCCTGCAGGAGGCGTACCTGCACCGTCTCGACGCCCTCCCGGACGGCCGGCTGCCGAGCGCGGAGCTGCGCCGGGTCGGCTGGATGCTGGAGGAGTACCGGGTCAGCCTGTGGGCGCAGTCGCTGGGCACGTCGTTCCCGGTGTCCGACACCCGGATCCGCAAGGCGCTGGACCAGGCCTGAGGGCCCTCACGCCGGCCGCACCGCCTGCAGCGTGTAGCTGTGGGCGAGCCGCCACGGCCTGTCGCGCAGCCGGCACTCGCCGCTGGCCAGCTCCTCCATCTGGCCGGGCAACGCGTCCCAGGGAACGCTGTCGTGCTCCACGAGTCCGGTGAGCTGCAGACCCTCGGCGAGGAGCGCCGTCACGATCTCGCCGAGCCCGTGGTTCCACTCGTGGGTGGTGGTGTGCTCGAACTCCGCGTCGGTCTCGACGTACGTGCCCTCGGACTCGAAGACCGTAGCCTCGGGGCGCTCGAAGTACGGGTACTCCACGACGAGGAGCCCGTCCGGGCGTGGGTCGGCGAGCGTCCACAGCATCGGGTGTCCCTCGCGAAGGAACAGCCGACCGCCCGGCGCCAGCAGGGTCGCGACGACCTGCGCCCACCGGCGGATGTCGGGAAGCCAGCACAGCGCTCCGATGCCGGTGAAGACGAGGTCGAACCTCTGGTGCCCCAGCGCCTCCGGTGCCGCGTAGAGGTCCGACTCGACGAAGTCCACCTGTACGCCGGAGGCCCCGGCCAGCGCCCGGGCCTGGTCCAGCGCCGGTGCGCTGAAGTCCAGTCCGGTCATCCGCGCGCCCAGCCGGGCGAGCGACACGGTGTCGGTGCCGATGTGGCACTGCAGGTGCACCCCGCGCAGCCCCGACACGTCACCCAGCAGCGGCAGGTCGAAGCGCACCACGTCCGAGATGTGCGTCGGGTCGGCGGCGAACCTGGACACCGAGTAGCCGGGCGATGCCGCGTGCGCCGTCGCGCGCTCGTCCCAGATCGCTCGGTTGACCGCGCGGTAGTCGTCGTTCATCCCGGGATGCTAGTCGAGCCGCGCATGTGTCCTGAGCCGAGTCGAGGCGCCGAACGCGCGCCACCGGTGATCGAGCTCGTCGAGACCAGGCCACCCCGGTGGTCGAGCCCGTCGAGACCAGGCCACCCGCCGAACCGCACCCGGTGGTCGAGCCCGTCGAGACCGGCCCCGGTGGTCGAGCTCGTCGAGACCAGGCCACCACCTGCCGAACCGCACTGCCGGTAGTCTGCGTCGTCGAGACACACCCACTCGGGATCGGGCAATCTCCTTGTCCACAAAGGGATTCGGCGCGCGAATTCTGTCGGTGCTCCCATCTAGGTTGATGGGTATGGAACCGGTGGTGGACGACCTCGAGCGACAGGCAGTCGCCGACGCCATCGTCGAGTCCACCGCAGCTCTGCTCGAGGTGGAGGCGCGCCAGTTCGTGCTCGCGGCGCAGTGGGCGGACCTGCACCCGGCCGAGTTGCTCGGGTCCGGCGTGGTGCTGCCGGGCACCGAACGTGCGAAGCGGTACGGCGGGGACGGCACCCCGTTCGCGGGTGAGTTCGCGGCCGCCGAGCTCGGGGTCCTGCTCGGCCGCTCGCATGTCGCCGCGGCGACGCTGATGGCCGACGCGCTGGACGTCCGGCACCGGCTGCCCAGGCTGTGGGCCGAGCTCACGGCCGGCCGCGTGCGGGTGTGGCAGGCGCGGCACGTCGCCTCCCGGACCCGCGCCACCGGACTGACCCTTGTCCAGGCCCGGGAGGTCGACGAGACCACGACGCCGTACATCTCATCGCTGCCGTGGGGACGGTTCCTGGACCTGCTCGAGGCCCAGATCATCGCCGCCGACCCCGAAGCCGCCGAGGCGCGTCGGTTGGCGGCGGAGCTGGAGCGGTTCGTGGTCACCGGGCAGTCCAACGAGCACGGCCTGAAGACCCTGATCGCGAAGGCCACCGCGGGTGAGGTGATCTACCTGGTGGCGATGGTGGACCGGATCGCCGAGGTCCTGCTCCAGCAGGGTGACACCGACCCGGTCGGTGCGCGGCGGTCCAAGGCGCTCGGGATCCTGGCGCATCCGGCGCGGGCGTTGGCGCTGCTGCAGTCCGCCGGCTCAGTGGATGGGGACCTGGTCTCGACGAGCTCGACCGCTGAGCGCAAGGACCAGATCGAGGCCGGCTCTGTCGGTGGTGACCTGGTCTCGACGGGCTCGACCACCGATGTGCCGCTGGCGGCGGCGACGCTGTACGTCCACGTCTCGCGGGAGTCGATGCAGACCGGGACTGGTGTGGCGCGGATGGAGGGCGTCGGACCGATCACGATCGGCCAAGCGTCCGAGTTCCTGCGCCACTCCCACGTGACCATCAAGCCCGTGATCGACCTCGATGAGGACCGTCCGGTTGACTGCTACGAGGTACCGGACCGGCTCCGCGACCAGATGCACCTCCGCTCACCAGCATCTTCGTTCCCGTGGTCGTCGGCCACCGGACGCCGGATGGACCTCGACCACACGAAGCCCTACGTCTCGACGGGCTCGACGACCGATACGACCGGCCCACCAGGTCAGACGAGGGTCGGGAACCTCGGCAAGCTCACGCGGTTCGAACACCGGATCAAGACCCACTGCATAGGTTGGCGGCACCGACAACCCGAGCCCGGCGTCCACCACTGGCGGACACCCACGGGCTACCACTTCACCGTCGACCACACCGGCACACATCGAATCTCGACCGCCTGTCGAACGGCGTACGAACGCGCCCTTGCGGAGCTCGTCGTCCGGTAACCGCGGGTGTGCGCTCTCGCACCTTCCGGGTGGTCGAGCTTGTCGAGACCAATCTCGGGCTTCCGGCGTCGGCCCGCAGTCGATGACGCCATTTCGGTGGTGGCCGGGTCTCGGCGGGTGGTCCCTGAGGAGCGAACGGAGTGAGCGTTTCGAAGGGCTCGACCACCGAAGAAGCGGGCCCACCCCCAAGTTGGATCGACCACCGGTCGAGCGGACGCGCCCTTGCGGAGCTCGTCGCACCTTCGGGTGGTCGAGCTTGTCGAGACCAATCTCGGGGTTCAGCGTCGGCCCCCACGGTCGATGACGCCAGTTCGGCAGGTGGTGGCAGGTCTCGACGGGCTACCACTTCACCGTCGACCACACCGGCACACATCGGATCTCGACCGCCTGTCGAACGGCGTACGAACGCGCCCTTGCTGAGCTCGTCGCCCGGTGACCGCTGGTGCTCAAGCTCGACGAGACCAATCTCGGGCTTCCGGCGTCGGCCCCATCGTCGAGGACGTCAGTTCGGCGGGTGGTGGACGGGTCTCGACGGGCTCGACCACCGTTAGGCGGGTGGTGGCCAGGTCTCGACGGGCTCGACCACCGGACGATGGGTCGACCACCGGACGACGGGTGGACCGCCGGGACGACGGGTCGACCGCCGGGTCTCGACGGGCTCGACCACCGGAGTCGGCTCGACCTCCGTCGGCGGTCAGTCGGGCTGCGTCGCTCCAGTGCTCCTTGGCGGCAGCCAGGACCTGGTCGAACAACGCCTGGTCGAGCGCTGCGCCCTCGCGGCGTACCTCCGAGTCCTGCAAGGTCAGCAGGCGGTCCAGCCGGACCTCGCTCTCGCGGCCCTCGGAGTCCCAGGCGCCGGTGCCGACGTCCATCCAGTAGCGGCCCCAGCGCGCCTCGTCGTCGGTGTCCCGGTCGTGGTCCTTGCTGGTCATGTACAGGCACGCCAGCGACGACCCGGACCGCGCGAGCACCACGACGGGCCGGTCCTTGCCCTGGTTGGGGTCGTCCTCGTAGGGGACCCAGGCCCAGACGATCTCGCCGGGGTCGGCCTCGCCGTCCATCTCGGGGGAGTACGTCGACATGTCGGTCACCGTACCCGCTACGCATACGGCGGCCGGCTGAGAGGATGCCGCGATGAGCACGCTGACGGTGGCGACCTACAACGTCTACCTGGGCGCCGACCTGGCCCTGCTGTTCGGGGCGACGTCGGTCGACGAGCTGGCCGAGCGGGCGCGGGTGGTGCAGCGGCAGCTGACCGCCACCGACTTCGCGCAGCGTGCCGACGCGATCGCGCGGATCCTGGCCCGCGAGGACGTCGACGTGGTCGGTCTGCAGGAGGTCACCCGCTGGGAGAGTGACGGCGAGCTGGTCGTCGACTTCCTGCCGCTGATCGTGAAGGCGTGCGAGAACGCTGGTGCGGCGTACGACGTGCACGCCGTCAACCAGAGCTTCGCCGGCGGCTTGCCGGTCGACGGGCACTGGATGAGCATTGCCGGCGCCGACGCGGTGCTGGTCCGGCGCGACGGTCGGTTCACGGTCACCGGCGAGGGCGCTGCGTCGTACACGCGCAGCCTGGACATGGCCACCGGCATCGACGGCGTCACGTTCCCGATCGTCCGCGGCTGGGCACGCGTCGAGGGTCTGGTCGACGGACGGCGGGTGCTGTTCGCGACGACGCACACCGAGGCGTACGACGCAGCAGTCCGCGAGGCGCAGCGAGACGAGCTGCTCGCCGCCCTGGGGGACCCGGGCCGCCCGACCGTCGTGGTCGGCGACTTCAACGCGAGGCCCGAGGACGTGGGCGTCCCGGCGCCGTACCAGGACGCGTGGGTGGCTGCGGGAAACGATCCCCACGCGGGCTACACCTGCGGTCAGGGGGCCGAGCTCGGCAACGACGCGAGCAGCCTGGGCGAGCGGATCGACTACGTGTTCGTCCGCGACGCGACAGTGGTCGACTGCGTCGTGGTCGGGGACCAGGAGGACGACCGCACCCGTCCGGGGCGGTTGTGGCCATCGGACCATGCGGGTGTCGTTGCCCGACTAGAGTTCTGACGTGACCCGCACCCACGTCCTTGCGACGGTTCTCGTTGCCTGCGCGCTCGTCGCTCCGGCCGCTCCTGCCGGCGCGAAGGAGATCACCGTCAAGGACGCTCGCGGCGACGTCTGGCGGGAGGCCGACACCGTCAACGCGACGCCGGCGCCGTCGATCCGGTCCGGCGACATCACCAAGGCGGTGATCGCCCACGACGGCAAGCGCGTCTCGGTGCGCGTGGTGTTCAAGCGGCTCGCCCGCAAGGGGGCCTACGTCCAGGTCGCGGTGAAGCTGCAGGGCAGCAAGGGCGGTGTGGTCCGCGAGGTGCTCGTCGAGTCCAGCAGGCGCGACCGCAACGGCGTGGTGCGGGTGTTCAACGCCGGCGGCCGGCCGGTCGAGGGCTGTGACGCCGACCACGACATCGACTTCAAGCGCGACCGGATCACCGTCGACGTCGACCGTCGCTGCCTGCACAAGCCCGGCCGGGTCCGAGCCAACGTGAACACCGCGCGTGCCACCGGCAGCGGGATCTTCTACTCCGACAACGTCCACGACACCGCTGCGGAGTCCGTGGCCTGGAGCGACTGGGTCAAGCGCAGCCGCTGAGGGGTCAGAAGTCCGGCCGTCGCCGCATGGCCTTCGTCTCACCCCGACGCTTCTTGCCCGCGAGCCGGCGCTCCCGCGACGAGCGCGACGGCTTGGTCGGTCGCCGACGCGGCGGCGGGGGAGCGGTGGCGTCGGCGAGGACCTCGGCCAGCCGGGCGCGTGCCGGCCTCGCGGTTGCGATGCTGCGACCGGTACTCCGAGGCCGCGATCGTGAGCACGCCGTCCACCAGACGGGATCCGAGGCGCTCCACGGCGCGCTCTCGCAGGTGCCGCGGCAGCGAGCCACCTGCGACGTCGTAGGAGAGCTCGACGCGGCTGTCCGTCGTGTTGACCGACTGCCCGCCGGGGCCGCCGGAGCGGCTGAACCGCCAGCGCAGCTCGTCGTCGGGGATCACAGTGCCGCGGACGGACAGGCCGGTCACCGTCATTCACCCACCTGGAAGATTTGGTGCGCCGGACCGGGAGCGCCTCACGGCGCGTGGCCGCTCGTAGCGGCTTCAGTTGGGACCCGGGGCTGCCACAGCCCGGCGCACTCGGACGAGTCTACAAGCCTCTCGGCTGAGATCAAGTCGGACACGCAGAATCTGTGGCCGGCTACGCCAGCTGGCCGTCCGCCTCCAGCCGGGCGGCATGCTCGAGCTGCTCGGCCATCGTGATCAGCTTCGCGGCGGAGAGGTCGGAGCGGTACGCCGCGCGTCCCGACGTGTCCTCGAACCGGTCGGTCCCCGCGCGGCCGGCCGCCACCACCCGCGCGAAGGCGGCCGCGCGCCACAGCGTGTCGGCGAAGTCGCCCCGGGCCACCCCGCGCAGCACCAGGTCGGCCAGGTGCCGCACCTCGTCGGGTCCGGGCGGGTCGACGACACCGGCGACCACCTCGTGGACGGGTGAGCGGCGCCGGCCGGCGTCGAACTCGCGGGCCGCGGACGCGGGATCGGCGTACACCCAGGTGCGGAGCAGGTACAGCCGCCACAGGCAGCCGGCCAACGAGTCGGCGGGGGAACCGGCCCAGAGGTCGGCCAGCGCCTCCAGCCCTTCGGTCTCCGCGAGCCGGATCACCCGGGCGACGACCTGCTCGTCGTCGCTGCCGTGCGCCCCGCGCACCAGCAGGGTGGCGCACCGGTCGGCCGCCTCACTGCGCTTGGACGGGTCGCCCATGTCGTCGGGGTCCACCAGGTCGTCGAAGTGGCGGGCACCCGGCATCACGGGCCGGCGATGGCGTGGCGTCTCGGACATCGCCGACCAGCGTAATCCCGGTCAGAGGCGGGCCGCAGCGGCGCGCACGGCCTCGACCATGGGCTCCTGGCCCTGCTCGTAGTTGTAGTCCTGGCCGACGAGCGAGAGCCGCACGACCGCGACCCGGTTGCCGACCTTCGCGATGCCCTGGGCGTCGAAGTACGCCGCGTCCGGGTCGCCTTCCGCGGGGCCGTAGATCAGCAGGTACCAGTGGCCGGTGCCGGCGTCGGTGTCGACGTCCTCGAGGTCGCCGACCTGGACCCGGTCGTACTTCTTGAAGTTCTTCGCGCACCCCTGGCGCCAGGACTTCAGCACCTCGAACGCGCGGTTGGCGGTCATCTCGTCGGGGAACTGCGCGACCAGCTGGCTGGCCTCCGAGTTGTCGCCGGCGGTGGGCTCGTAGGTCCGGTGGGCGACCTCCTCGGCACCGATCGACGTCATCTCGAACTGGTGGCACGCCCCGGCCAGCTCCTTCGGTTCGGCCGTCGCGGTCGTCCCCTCGGTCCAGGTGAACTCCTCGTTGAACCCGGGCACCTCCTCGGCCGGCAGGAGTGCGTCGGTCAGCGTGCCGGTGCCGGGCTCGGGGGCCGGTTCGGTGGACTCCGAGGTCGAGGACGGCTCGGTGGTCTCGTCGGTCGGCTCCTCGGACGGCGCGTCCGACTCCGTGGCCACCGGTGTCTCGTCGGCGTCCCCGGGCGCCGCGGGTTCCGGGCCGCAGCCGGCCAGCCCGAGCAGCAGGGCGAGCAGGAGCGAGGGCGCCAGGAGCCGGGTCAACGGGGCAAGGCGGGTGCGGGTCGCCATGGAACGTCCTTGTCGTGGCCGAGAGCGGGTCCATCGCAGGGTAGGCCGCGCGACCGCGTGAGACGCGTCTCTCGGCACCAAAACCGTTGGCGTGTCCCGATACGGTGGCACCTGGCCACACGGAGAGGGACCGGGCTTGGACGCGCTGCGACGACGTGCGCGCCGCGGCGTCGCGGCGGCGCTGGTGGCCTGCGTCGTCTTGGCCGGGTGCACGTCCGGCACCGACCCCGACGCGTCGTCGTCCCCGAGTCCGTCCCCGACCGCGACCGAGAGTGGTCCGGAGCCGACCGCCGGTGATCCGGCGACGCTGCGGCTCGCGGTGTACGGCGACGCCGCGGTGCGCCGGGCCTGGGACGAGCTCGCCGAGGCGTTCACCAACGCCAACCCCGACATCGCGGTCGAGGTGGAGCACTCGCGCACCGAGGAGCGCGCCGGCGAGAAGGTCCAGGCGCAGTTCGCCGCCGACGACGCGCCCGACGTGTTCGTCGCGAGCAACGCCCAGGTGGCCGGGCTCGCCGCGGCCGACCAGGTGCAGCCGGTCGACCAGCTGCTCGAGCAGCGCGGGATCGAGTTCGGGGACAGCTACCAGCGCCTCGGGCTCGAGGCCTTCAGCGCCGAGCAGGCCCTCCAGTGCATGCCCTACGACGTGTCACCCCTGGTCGTCTTCTACCACCCCGGACTGATCCCGTTCCGGCGGCTGATCGAGCCCGACGAGGAGCGGATCACACCGGAGACGGGGTGGACCTGGGACCAGTTCGCCCGGGCCGCCCGGCTGGTCTCGGGGGAGGGCGTCAAGGGCGCCTACGTCGAGCCGACCCTCACCTCGCTGATGGCGCTCGTCCGGTCCGCCGGGGACGACGTCGTCGACGACCCGCGTGACGCGACCACGCTCACGCTGGCCGACGACGGCACCCGGGCCGCGCTCGAGGAGATCCTCAGCGTGGTGCGCGACAAGCGCGTCACTCCCACGCCCGCTCAGCTGGAGCGGCGTGACGCGTTCACCCGGTTCACCCGCGAGGAGATCGGGATGCTGGTCGGCACCAAGGAGCTGGTGCCGCGGCTCAACGAGCACGAAGGCCTCGATTACGACGTCTTCCCGCTGCCGCGGCTCGCGCGTGACGTGACGGTCGCCGACGTCCGGGCCATGTGCCTCTCGGCCGACACCGAGCAGGCCGAGGCGGCTGCCGACCTGATCGCGTTCGCGAGCACGGGCGACGGTGCGGCGATCCTGGCCGAGTCGGGCGCCGTGGTGCCGGCCCACCTGCCGACGCTGAACTCCCTCGCGTTCACCCAGCCGGGCGGCCGGCCCAACAGCGTGCTGGTCTTCGACAACGCGGTACGCCGGGCCACCACGACGCCGTTCGTGACGGCCTGGCCGCGGGTCGAGCGCGCTGTCGACCCGGAGGTCGAGGAGATGTTCTACGACCCGGTGCTGAACCTCGACACGATGCTCCCCCGGATCGATGCGAGGTCGCAGCGGATCATGGCGCCGGTGGCGGAGCCGGAGTCCTAGGGCACGTTGGTAAACCCATGGCCTGCTGCGCGTCGCCCGGCACGCACGCTGGCGGCGTTGCCGTCACTCGACGGGCCGCCGGCCCGCCATCGCTCCGGCGCCTTGCCATCGCACGCACCGGACGTCGCTCGCGACGGCCGAGGTTTACCACCGCACCCTAGGGAGCTCCGCCCTCACCCTCCTCGGGTGGCTCCGGGGCGTCGATCGCCTCGCCGGGCTTGGCCTCCACGATCGCGGTCACCAGGACGTCGCGCGTGAGCTCGATCTGCCAACGGCGGGCGCCGAGCGCGCCGAGGCGCGCCTCCACCTGCTCGGCCAGCGTCCCGTCGTCCTCCACCGGCGGCTCCCACATGCAGCCGCCGGACGTAGTCGGGGGTGAGCAGGTTCTCCACCGGCACGGTGAGCGACTCCGCCAGCTCCTTGAGGTCGGCGCGCGCACGAGCCAGCCGCGCCGCCGCCACCGGGTCGCGGTCGGCCCAGGCACGCGGCGGCGGCGGGCCGTCGTACCGTGCGGCCATCGGGGGCAGCTCGTCCTCGGGCAGGCCGCGCGCGGTGCGCAGCGCGTCGACCCACTGGTTGGCGTAGCGCTCGGCGCCACGGCCACGGAAGCCCTTGAGCGCCGAGCAGCGCGGCGCGGTCGCGGGGCAGCGCGTTGGCCGCCTCGACGATCGCGGAGTCGGGGATGATCCGGCCCGGCGTCACGTCGCGCTGCGAGGCGATCGCGTCGCGGGTCTGCCACAGCTCGCGGACGGCGGCGAGCGTGCGGCGGCCGCGGGCCCGGTGCAGCCCGGAGGTGCGCCGCCAAGGGTCCTGGCGGGGGCCGGTCGGGGCCGCCGCTGACGAGGTGCTCGAACTCCTGACGGGCCCACTCCGCCTTGCCGGACTCCTCGAGCTGGCTGGCGAGCGCGTCGCGCAGCTCGATCAGCACCTCGACGTCGAGGGCGGCGTACTCCAGCCAGGGCTCGGGCAGCGGCCGCGTCGACCAGTCGACGGCGGAGTGCTCCTTGCGCATCCGGCGGCCGACGATCGTCTCGACCAGCGTGGCCAGACCGACGCGCGGGTAGCCGAGCAGCCGGCCGGCGAGCTCGGTGTCGAACAGCGAGCTGGGGCGCAGGCCGAGCTCGGTCAGGCAGGGCAGGTCCTGGGTGGCGGCGTGCAGGATCCACTCGGCGTCGCCGAGCGCCTCCTGCAGCGGGGTCAGGTCACCGAACGGGATCGGGTCGACCAGGCCGTGCCGGACGCCCTCCCGCCGCAGCTGCACGAGGTAGGCACGCGCGGAGTAGCGGTAGCCCGAGGCCCGCTCGGCGTCGATCGCGACCGGGCCCGGTCCCGGACGCGAACGCCGTCGGCGGCCTCGCCAGCGCGTCGGGCGTCTCCACCACCGGGGGCAGACCGTCACGCAGCTCGAGCAGGGGCGCGGGCGGCGTCTCCTCGACCGGCTCTGTTTCCTCCGGCGGAGTCTCGGGCTGGTCGGTCATCAGGGTCGGCCGCGCTGTCCTCGACGGCTCGGCATGGACGTGACCCCCTCAGGGACGGGCGGCAGCCCGGACGCCGTGCACAGCAGCTCGGCCCACGCCTCGACGTGCGGCGCGAGGTTCAGCCGCGCCGTCGGCGCCCGGCACGGGAGTCCAGGAGGCGCGGATCTCGAGCTGTGCGGTGGCGTCCTCGTCGGACATCGAGCCGAAGCTCTCCGAGGACACCTTGGTCACGGTGCCGGAGGGGCGCCGTAGTCGGCGCCGTGGGCGGTGAGCGCCTCGCTCAGCCAGGACCAGCCGACCTCGCCGAGCAGGGGGTCGTTGGCCATCTCGGGGTCGATCTCGGCGCGCGCGTAGGCGACGCAGCGGAAGGTGCCCTCCCAGGCGTCGTTGCCGGCGGGGTCGTGGAGCAGCACGATGCGTCCGGTGCCGACGTCCTCGCCGTCGACGGTGACGTCGGCGGACAGCGCGGAGGCGTACGGCGCGATGCGCTGAGGGGCCGGCATCTCCTCGCAGAAGATCTCCGGGCGCAGCCGGGCCTCGCGCATCTGCGCGACGGCGACGCCGGAACTCCTCGGGCAGTGCAGAGGGGTCCACACGCGGTTCTTGACGTGCGGCCATGGGGTCAGACTAGGCCGCATCGGTGGTCCCGGAGCCCCGACACGCAGCACTGGCCTGGGAGGATCGTCGCCGTGACGACCAGCCGCCGCCCTCCAGGACCCCGCTCTCCAGGACTCCGCGTTCCTGCGCGCCGCCCGGGGCGAGCCGGTGCCGCACACACCCGGTCTGGTTCATGCGGCAGGCCGGCCGGTCGCTGCCGGAGTACCGCACGCTCCGCGAGGGCGTGGCGATGCTCGACTCGTGCATGCGGCCGGACCTGGTCGTGGAGATCACCCTGCAGCCGGTGCGGCGGTACGGCGTCGACGCGGCGATCTTCTTCTCCGACATCGTGCTGCCGATGAAGGCGGTCGGCGTCGACCTCGACATCGAGCCGGGCGTCGGCCCGGTGGTGGCCTCGCCGGTGCGAGACGCTCGCCGACGTGGAGGCGATCCCGGACCTGACCCCCGAGCACGTCCCCTACATCACCGAGTCGGTGCGCACCCTGGTCGCCGAGCTCGGGCCGACGCCGCTGATCGGGTTCGCCGGTGCCCCGTTCACGGTCGCGTCGTACCTGGTCGAGGGCGGGCCGTCCAAGGAGCACGCGAAGACCAAGGCGATGATGTTCGGCGCCCCCGACGTGTGGGACGCGCTGATGCGCAAGATCGCGGGCATCTCCGCGGCCTACCTGGAGGTGCAGGTCGACGCCGGCGCCTCCGCGGTGCAGCTGTTCGACTCCTGGGCGGGCGCCATGTCGCCGGGGGACTACCAGCGCTACGTGATGCCGTACTCCGCCTCGGTGCTCGCCGCCGCCGGCGCGCTCGGCGTACCGCGGATCCACTTCGGCGTCGGCACCGGTGAGCTGCTCGGCCTGATGGGGGAGGCGGGTGCCGACGTGGTCGGTGTCGACTGGCGGGTGCCGCTGGCCGACGGGGTACGCCGGGTCGGCGGCCGTGCCGTGCAGGGCAACCTCGACCCGTCGCTGGTGTTCGCGCCGACCGAGCGTGATGCTGGCGCGCGCCGCCGAGGTGCTCGAGGCCGGTCGGGCCGCTCCGGGCCACATCTTCAACCTCGGCCACGGCGTGATGCCCTCCACCGACCCCGACCAGCTGGCCCGGCTCACCGACTTCGTCCACGAGACCAGCACTCGCTGAGACGCGCTCCCTTACTCGACCGGAGTCTCGGCGGCCGGTCGGGCGCGCAGCGTACGCCGCACCAGCAGGACCAGCGGTACGCCGACCAGGGCCAGCGCCAGCGCGAACGGGAGCACCGCACCGACCACGGTGAGGACCACCACGACGGTGTCCTGCAGGGCGTTCCACCCGGACTTCAGCCCGGCGAGGAAGCCGGCGTCGTCGAGGGCGCCAGGCGGTGGGACGAACTTGTCCGGCACCGAGAGGTAGCAGCGTGATCGTGGACATCGAGGTCTGGTCGGCGAGGTAGGCCTGCTGCGACTTCAGGGACTGCAGCTCGGCCTCCCGCTCGGTGATCTGCTGCTCGTAGCGGATCAGGTCGTCGATCCCGGCGGCGCTCGCGCTGGAACCGCTGCAGCCGGTCGAGGCTGTTCTCGAGCGTCTCCACCCGCTCGTCGACGTCGATGACCTCGGTCGTGACGTCCTTGGACGGAGGAGTCGGAGTGCTCCGCAGTACCCAGCCCCTGCAGCGCCGTCATCGCGGCCTTGAACCGGTCCACCGGGACCCGCACCACCAGCGTCGACCGCTCGATCCGGCCCTTCCGGTCGTGCTGGGTCGACTCGCTGTCGATGATGCCGTCGAGGGCGAGCAGCACGTCGTCCAGCTCCTCCCGGGCCGCGTCGAGGTCCGTCGTTGGTGACCGCGATCTCGCCGGTCCTGATCACCGACCGGACCGTCACAACGGTCCGGTTCGCGCCGTCCGCCGACGGAGTCCCGGACCCGTCGCTCGCGCTGTCGTCGTCGGCGAGGCCCGGGGCGACCTCGCGGGCCACGTCACCGCCCGCGTCGGCCGACGCCGACTCGCTGTCCCCGCCACCGGTGCACGCCGTCGCCATGAGCGCGACGGCCGCCAGGGCCGCACCGGCCATTCCCCGCCTGAAGTCGTCGTCATGGCGCTGTGACGCACCCCATCCCGCGCCGGTTCCGCTCAGGTGGCGGGTGCACCCGAGTCTTTGCCAATCTGTGACCGTGCCCGCACCCGCCTCGTCTCCGCCGCCCCCCGTCGGCCCCCGCGCGTCGTCGTCGTCGGCGGCGGCATCGCCGGGCTGGCCGCCGCCGCTGCGGTACGCCGGGAGCGGCCCGACGTCGCGGTGACGGTGCTGGAGGCCGGGCCGCGGATCGGCGGCAAGCTGGCCCGCGCCGAGGTCGGCGGCGTCACGGTCGACGTCGGCGCCGAGGCGATGCTGAACCGCCGTCCCGAGGGGGTCGCGCTCGCGCGGGCCGCCGGGCTCGGCGACGACCTGGTCCACCCGCGCGACGACCGCCGCCAACCTGTGGTCCCGCGGGCGGATGCAGCCGCTGCCCAAGACGCTGATGGGCGTGCCGCTCGACGCCCGGGCACTCGCCGACAGCGGGGTGCTCTCCAAGGCCGGGCTGGCCCGTGCCGCGCTCGACGCGGTGCTGCCCGCCACCCGGCTCGACGACCGCGACGTCAGCGTGGGCTGGCTCGTCGAGGAGCGGCTCGGCCGCGAGGTCGTCGACCGGCTCGTCGAGCCGCTGCTCGGCGGTGTGTACGCCGGACACGCCCGCGAGCTGTCGGCCCGGGCGGCCGTGCCCCAGGTGGTGGCGCTGCTGGACCGGGACCGCTCGATGGTGCCGGGCCGCGGCCGCGGCCGTCGTCGGGCCGCCACGTCCGACGTACCCGGTCTTCGCGGGGATCCGTCGGCGGCGTCGGCCGGCTGCCGACGGCCGTCGCCGAGACCAGCGGCGCGACGGTGCGCACCGGCGCCACCGTGCGCGACCTGGCCCGGGCCGCCGGGGGCGGGTGGAACCTCGTCGTCGGCTCCACGCACGCGCCCGAGGTGGTGCACGCCGACGCGGTGGTGCTCGCCACCCCGGCACGCCCGACCGGACGGCTGCTCGTCCGACGTGGTGCCGGACGCGGCGCTCGAGCTGGCCCGCATCGAGTACGCCTCGATGGCCGTGGTCACGCTGGCGTTCCGGGCCCGGGACCTGCCGGAGACGCACCGGGGCTCGGGGTTCCTGGTGCCGCCGGTGGACGGCCGCAAGGTCAAGGCGGCGACCTACTCGTTCGCCAAGTGGGACTGGGTGCGCGAGGCGGGCAGCCGGCGTCGACGGGCGAGGACCTGCTGCTGCTGCAGGTGCTCGATCGGGCGGCACCGCGAGGAGAAGGTGCTCCAGGTCGACGACGCGCGAGCTGGTCGACCTCGCCCTGTGCGACCTCGCCGACGCGATCGGCTTGTGCGTGCGCCCGGTCGACCAGCACGTCCAGCGGTGGGGAGGCGGCCTGCCGCAGTACGCCGTCGGCCACCTCGACCGGGTGCGCAACATCAGGTCCGCGGTGGCCGCCGTCCCCGGGCTCGCGGTCTGCGGGGCGGCGTACGACGGCCTGGGGATCCCGGCCTGCATCGCCTCCGCCGAGCTGGCCGCCACCCAGGTCCTGGCGGCGCTTCCGGCCTTGGGACAATGAGGTCATGAGCGAGACGGCCAGGCGACCCAACCAGGGCAAGGCGGCGAAGGACCTCAACGAGACCATCCGCTACACGATGTGGTCGGTCTTCCGGCTGCGCGACGTGATCGGCGACGCCGACCGCGCCGCCGAGGCCAACGAGGTCGAGAAGCTGGTCGAGACGCTCGACGCCGAGGACGTCACGCGTCCGCGGGATCTACGACGTGGCGGGACTGCGCGCCGACGCCGACGTGATGGTCTGGTGGCACGCCGAGACCTCCGACGCGCTGCAGGACGCCTACCACCGGTTCCGCCGCACCGCGTTCGGCGCCCGCCTCGACCCGGTGTGGTCGCAGATGGCGCTGCACCGCCCGGCGGAGTTCAACAAGAGCCACATCCCGGCGTTCCTCGCCGACGAGGAGCCCCGCGCCTACGTCTGCGTCTACCCGTTCGTGCGGTCCTACGAGTGGTACCTCCTCGAGGAGACCGAGCGCCGCCGGATGCTCGCCGAGCACGGCAAGATGGCGCGGGACTACCCCGACGTCCGGGCCAACACGGTGGCCTCGTTCGCGCTCGGCGACTACGAGTGGCTGCTGGCGTTCGAGGCCGACGAGCTGCACCGCATCGTCGACCTGATGCGGCACCTGCGCGGCTCCGAGACCCGTCGGCACGTGCGCGAGGAGGTGCCGTTCTACACCGGTCGGCGCCGCACTCCCACCGAGCTGGTCAACGACCTTCCCTGACCGCCTGCGCGAGGGCCGCGGCGCGCTCCGAGCCCAGCACCTCCTCCAACGGCAGCGGACGCTGGTCGGGTCCGGAGAGGGGCACCCGCCAGTTCGGGTACTCGTCGACCGTGCCGGGCTGGTTCTGGGTCCGCCGGTCGCCCACGGCGTCGGTCAGCGCCACGCAGCGCAGCCGGGACGGGGTCAGGGTGAGGTAGCGCGTGCAGTGCGAGCACGGTCTCCTCCACGTCGGCGTCGTCGGCCAGCAGCCCGCGGTTGCGCACCTCGGCGAGCCAGGACTCGCGCTCGGCGTCGTCGGCCGCGACCTCCTCCTCCAGCGGCCGGGTGAGCAGGCCGAGGTCGTGCCGCAGCCGCACGTGGTCGCCGGCGAGGTAGCCCGCGGTGGGCGGCAGGTCGTGGGTGGTCACGGACGCCATGCACAGCTCGCGCCACTGCTCGGCCGGCAGCGGGTCGCCGCTGCCGTCCCGCTCGAACCACAGGATCGAGGTGCCGAGGATGCCGCGGGAGCGCAGGTAGTCGCGCGCCGAGGGCTCGACCACGCCGAGGTCCTCGCCGACCACGACGGCGCCGGCGCGCGCGGCCTCCAGGGCGAGCACGCCGATCATCGCCTCGTGGTCGTAGCGCACGTAGGTGCCCTGGTCGGCGGTGCGCCCGCGGGGCACCCACCAGAGCCGGAACAGCCCGATGACGTGGTCCACGCGCACACCGCCCGCGTGCCGCAGCACCGCCCGGATCAGGTCCCGGAACGGCGCATAGCCCGACGCCTCGAGCGCGGTCGGCTGCCACGGCGGCTGCGACCAGTCCTGGCCCTGCTGGTTGTACGGCGTCCGGGGGAGCGCCGACGCCGATCCCGGTGGCGTACGTCGACCGGAGCCGCCAGGCGTCCGCGCCGCCGGGGTGCACGCCGACGGCGAGGTCGTGCATGGTGCCGAGCCTCATGCCGGCCGAGACCGCCTTGGCCTGTGCCGCCTGCGAGCTGCTCGTCGAGCAGCCACTGCAGCCACTCCACGAAGGCCACCTCGTCCTCGTGCTCCGCGACGAACGCCGCGACCTCGGGGGAGTCCACGTGCTGCAGGGGCTCGGGCCAGTCGCGGTAGTCGAGCCCGTGCAGCTCCGCGAGCACGCACCAGGTCGCGTAGTCCCGCAGCGCGGCCCCCTCGCGGCGGCGGAACGCCTGCAGGTCGAGCTCGCGGCCGGCCGTCCGACGTACCGCATGGACGAGGCGCAGCGCCTCCCGCTTGGCGGTCCAGGCGGTGTCCCGGTCGATCACGTCCGCCTCGTCGAGGGCGGTGTGCAGGTCGGCGGCCAGCCGGTCGACGCGGGCGCGGTCGGCCGGCGGCAGGTCGGCGTACTCGGGGATCCGCTCCACCCGGAGGTAGAGCGGGTTGAAGAACCGACGTGAGCTCGGCAGGTACGGCGACGGCTCCATCGGCGGCGCTCGGCTCGGCGGCGTGCAGCGGGTTCACCAGCAGGTAGTCGGCTCCGAGGCCGGCGGACCACACGCCGAGGTCGGTGAGGTCGGTCAGGTCGCCGACGCCCCAGGACTGGCTCGAGCGCACGCTGTAGAGCTGGGCGGCGAAGCCCCACGCGGCCGCTCTCGCCGAGACGCTCGGGAAGCCCGAGCCACGCCGGGGTGACGATCAGGTGTGCCGCGGCCTCCCTGCCGCCGGAGCGGGCCCGCAGGGTGTGGTAGCCCAACGGCAGGTCGGTCGGCAGCGCGAACGTCGCCTCGCCGACGACGCGGCCCGCGAGGTCGTACGGAGCCACCCACTGGTCGACCTGGGCAAGGTCCTCACGACGTCCGCCCCGCTCCAGCTCGACCCAGACGTCGACGGCGTCACCGTCGTCGACGTGCACCGGGACGTGCCGGGCGTCACCGGCCACAGCGACCACGCAGGTCGGCAGCATCCGCCGCCACGGCTCCTCGCGCTGTCTCCGCAGGGCCGCGGCCGGGTCGCTCGCGTCCACGCCGAGGGCGGCGAGCACGTCGCGGACGGCGTCGTCCTCGACCTGGACGTGCCGGCCCTTCCAGTCGTGGTAGTCGGTGGCGACACCGTAGGCGTGCGCCAGCTCGACCAGGGCGGGGCTCGGGGAGGTCACGCGACGATCATCGCGGATCGCCCTCCGGTCCCGGTCAGGCGGTGCCCTCCGCGGGCTGCAGCGTCAGGCTGATCGGAGTTGATGCAGTACCTCTGGTCGGTGGGCGTGCCGTAGCCCTCGCCCTCGAACACGTGCCCGAGGTGCGAGCCGCAGTTGGCGCAGCGCACCTCGACGCGCTTCATGCCCATCGAGCGGTCCTCGATGTACTCCACGCGGTCCTCGGCCAGCGGCGCGTAGAACGACGGCCACCCGCAGTGGGAGTCGAACTTGGTCTCCGAGCGGAACAGCTCGGTGTCGCAGGCGCGGCACCGGTAGACGCCGACCGTCTTGGTGTCGGTGTACTCGCCGGTGTACGGCCGTTCGGTGCCGGCCTTGCGCAGCACGGCGTACTCCTCGCGCGAGAGCTGCTCGCGCCACTCCTCGTCGGACTTGCTGACCTGGTAGCCCATGCCCCCAGCCTACGGAGCGGGTGGTCGCACCGCGGCTCGGTGGTCGAGCCCGTCGAGACCACTACAGTGCCGAGCATGGCGAGCCCCGCGACCGAGGTCGAGGCAGGCGGGCGCGCGGTGCGCGTGTCCAGCCCCGACCGGGTCATCTACGAAGCCACCGCGACGACGGCCGAGGTCACCAAGCTCCAGGTCGTGGAGTACTACGTCGCCGTCGAGGACGGCATCATGCGCGCTCTGCGCGAGCGCCCCACGGCCCTCGAGCGCTGGCCGAAGGGGGTCCGCGAGGGGATGCGGCTGGCGACCGGCTACCAGGACCGCGACGCCGACGCGTTCTACCAGAAGCGGATGATGAAGGGCGCTCCCGAGTACGTCGAGACCGCGACCGTGACCTTCCCGTCCGGACGCACCGCCGACGAGATGTGCCCGACCGAGGTCGCGGTGCCGGCATGGGCCGCCCAGATGGGCGCGATCACGTTCCATCCCTGGCCGTGCCGACGTGACGACGTCGACCACCCCGACGAGCTCCGCATCGACCTCGACCCGCAGCCCGGCACGGACTTCGCCGACGCGGCGCGCGTCGCGATGGTCGCCCGCGGGCTGATCGACGACCTCGGGCTCGTCGGCTTCCCCAAGACCAGCGGCAACCGGGGCGTGCACATCTACCTGCGCATCGAGCCACGGTGGGACTTCGTCGACGTACGCCACGCGGCGATCGCCTTCGGCCGCGAGCTGGAGAAGCGCACGCCTGAGGTCACCACCGCGTGGTGGAAGGAGGAGCGAGGCGAGCGGATCTTCGTCGACTACAACCAGAACTCCCGCGACCGGACCATCGCGTCGGCGTACTCCCTGCGCCCCAAGCCGGGCGCGCCCGTCTCCACGCCGGTGCACTGGGACGAGCTGCCCGAGGTCGACGACCCCGCCCGGTTCAACCTGTTCACCGTGCCCGACCGGTTGCGGGACCAGGGCGACGCGATGGCCGCGATCGACGACGTGCACTGCTCGCTCGAACCACTGCTCGACCTGTGGGAGGAGCAGGTCGCGGCCGGACTCGGTGAGCTCAACTACCCCCCGGACTACCCCAAGATGCCCGGCGAGCCGCCCCGGGTGCAGCCGAGCAAGAAGGTGGCGGCTCACTGGGACGAGCAGGGCAACCGCATCGAGGGCACCTGACCCTCACGGCACGCGACGAGGGCCGGAGCATTGCGCTCCGGCCCTCGCCGTGTTGATCGTGCAGCTCAGCCGGTCAGTTGACCTGGAGCAGCATCTGCCCGTTGCGGGCGTTCGAGTTGACCACCTGGATCTTCGTGCCGGTGTCCGGCACCTTGACGCTGCCACCCGGGTTGCCCTGGGCGTCGTAGTAGGACGCCCACTTGCTGTCGTCGAACGTCGGGATCGCCGGCTGCGACGGGACGTTCAGCGTGGTCATCGTGACGCTCTTGCCGTCCTTGACCACCTCGCGGTGCAGCGACAGCGGGTCGGTCTTCTCCAGCCCGAACGTCGCGTCGAACGCCTGGATCCGGTTGCGGACCACCGTGCCGTCCGACCACCGCAGCGTGCCGCCACGGGCGTCGACCGGCAGCGCCTCACCGGCACCGGGGTGCTGGCTGGTGTTGTTGTCGGACTGGAAGCCGTTGACGTACCACACGAGCATGCCGTCCTGGTACGGGAACCGCTCGACCCAGTCCGCCTTCGTCGCGCCCCAGCCGAAGTTGTACGGGCCCTGCTTGCAGCGTGACGTCGTAGCCGCCGTACTGACGGTTCTCCGCCAGGTAGAAGTGCTCGTACTCCACCGGGTAGCTGTCGCCGGTGACGACGTAGAACCCGTCGGACGTCCAGTCCGGGGCGTCGTCCTCGACGTCCTCGACGAGCGCGTCGCCGACCGAGACGGAGTCGACCGCGAAGCCGAAGCCGTGGGTGTTCTCGTCGTTGGTCTGCCGGAAGCGGACCCGCACCGACTGGCCGGCGTAGGCCGACAGGTCGGCGGTCAGCGGGACCCAGCCGTCGGACTTGCCGCTGATGCCGTCGCCCTCGTTGACGCCGTTCGGGTCGTCCGGGTCGGACAGGCTGGTCTCGATCGACGTGAAGTCGCCGCCGTCCACGGAGACGTCGACGTAGCTGTAGTCGAAGCTCTTCTCGGTGTCGTAGTTGACCTGGGCGCTGAGCTGGCCGCCCGCCGGCACGGTGAACGCCGGGCTGGTCACCGAGGTGACCTTGGCGTCGTTGGTGCCGGAGAAGAAGTACTTGCGACGCCCTTGCGCGCCGCGGCGACGGGCGACTTCACGTTGCCGGACGCCGTCGGCAGCTTCACCAGCGCCGCCTGTGCGCGCTTGGTGGCGTGGTGCGACGGGCCGAGCTTGACCTCCTTGCTCTGGCCGGCCTCGACGGTCTCGTAGTCCAGCCAGCCGAGGAACAGCTTCTCCCACGGGCCCATGTGGTTGGGCGTGGTGCCGATGGCCTCACCGCCGTGGTTGAGCCACGAGCCGGAGCTCATCAGCGTCCAGAAGGCGGTGCCGTTCTCGCCACCCTCGGTGTCGTAGAAGTCGGGCAGGCCGAGGTCGTGGCCGTACTCGTGGGCGAACACGCCGAGGCCGCCGTTCTCCGGCTCGGTCGTGTAGTCGCGGATCCAGAGGTCGGTGTCGCCGATCTTGATGCCACCGAGCTTCGGGAAGTCCTTGGGACCGATCGCCGTCCTTGTAGAAGCCGTTCTGGTTGACCGCCCAGCGGTGCGACCAGATGGCCTCCTCGGGGGCGCCGGCCTCCTCGCCCTCGCCGGCGTGGATCGCCTGGAAGTGGTCGATGTAGCCGTCGGGCTCGTCGAAGTTGCCGTCGCCGTCGGCGTCGTACCGGTCCCACTGGTCGAAGGTCTTGAGGTACGCCGTGATCTCCTCGTCGGTCTTGCCCGCGGCCATCTGCTGGGCGTACCAGGCCTCGGCGGTGTCGTCGATGAACCGGGTCATGTCGGCGTGGCTCTCGGTGTAGCCGTAGCTCGAGGTGCTGTAGGGCACCTTGACCCAGTCGGACACGTCGCCGGTGACCTCGTAGCGACCGCTCGACATCTCCTTGTAGACCTTCTGGAACGACTCGCCGTTCTGGTCGGGCATGCCGTTGAAGAACATGTCCATGAAGTGCTTGCGGTCGAAGTTCGGCGTCCAGTAGGTGCTGTTGTCCTTGCTGCGGTCCGGCTCGGGGATCTGCCCTTGCCGGGCCGATGACGCCGGTCGGGAAGCCCGGTCCCGGCGTGGGTCCTGCTGGTCGCCGAACTCGACGAGGAAGGACAGCAGCTTGTCGGTGGACTGCGTGCCGTACTCGACCCACTGGCCGGGCGCGACCTTGACGGCCTTGGACCCGCCGCGCTGCTGGACCTTGGCGTTGCCGGTGGCGACCTGACGGACGGCCTCGGCCTTCTGCTCGCGCCGCTGCTCGGCCAGCGCGTCGGGGCGGTCGTCGGACTTGGGGGCGGCCTGCACCGGGCCCCTTGACCAGGCTGTCGTCGCCGTCGGGCCGGGCGCCGCGCCGGCGGGGATCTGTGCTGATGTGGCAAGCAGGGCGGCCGTGGCCACCCCGCCGAGGACGCTGATGTGGCGTCGTCTCACGAGGGATCTCCTTCTCCAGGGGAATGCCCGACCCACGGTTCTCGAGGTGCGGGGCAACTTGCGTATGCCAACAAACGTTTGGCTCACAAAGAAGGTGCAGACCGCTGCACATTTGTGCATTGCACAGATGTGCAACGAATGTCCGGTTTGCGTTATCACGACCGGGGGGAGCGCGCCCCGCCGGGGTCGCCCGGGCCTAGCCTGCGGGCATGACCGAGCCGCACCCGCCGTTTCCCGAGCCCCGTGCGCACACCGGCGATGCCGCCGAGCTCTTCGCGATCTACCTCGACTGGTACCGCGCCACGGTGCTGCACAAGGTGTCCGTGCTCGACGAGGTCGAGCGTCGTACGACGCGGCTGCCGTCGGGGTGGACGCCGCTGGAGATGCTCACGCACCTCGCGCACATGGAGCGACGGTGGTTCGTCTGGGGGTTCCTCGGGGAGGACGTGGCGGACCCGTGGGGCGACGCGGTCGAGGGACGCTGGCACGTCCCGGAGGACGTGACGTTCGAGGACCTGGCCGCGATGCTGCGCGAGGTGGGCGGGCGGACGAGCGCCGTGCTGCAGGAGACACCGCTCGACCGGCAGGCGCCGCCGGGGCCGCGGTTCGGCGACCACGAGCCGGCCACGCTCGGCTGGATCTGCTTCCACGTGCTCCAGGAGTACGCCCGGCACGCGGGCCACCTGGACGTGGCCGTCGAGCTCGCGGGCGGTCCGACGGGGGAGTAGCCCGCGGACCGTGCGGGGTCAGAAGCCGGAGACGCCCTCGCCGCCACCGGCCTGCTCGTCGAAGTTCTCGTGCTCGAGCAGGTGCAGGACGGGCACGCCGAGCTTGCGACGCGCCCGGTGGGTCCAGTCGAGGTGGAAGAACTCCGCGACCACGTGCGGCCGCGTCAGGACGATGACCTCCGCGGCCTCGACCTCCTCGACCTTGGTCTGCAGCGCCTCGATCGGGTCGGCGGTGACCACCTCGCCGACCACGCTGCAGCCGGCGGTGCCGAGCCGGTCGATGCAGTCGCTGACGTCGTCGCGCGCCTGGTCGAGGAGCTCGCGCTGCATCGCCTCGAGGTTCTCGCTGTCCATCACCATGGCCGGCGTCGCGAGCACCTCGCTCGCGGCGATCGACCCGAGGGCGGACTCGACGCGGGCCGCGGCGTCCTCGACGGGCAGCAGGACGTGGTAGCGGACCGGGTCGGCGACGTCGGTGTGCAGCCCCCGCACCTGCTCGGCGTCCTGACGGGACAGAGGCTGCTCGACGAGCAGCACCACGTCATACGTCGTCGCTCATGAAACGAGCCTAGCCCTGTTTGCCGAGAACGGAGGCGAGGTCGTAGGACACCGGTTCCTCGAGCTGCTCGTAGCCGCACGACTCCGGGTCACGGTCGGTGCGCCACCGCTTGAACTGCGCCGTGTGCCGGAACCGCGACCCCTCCATGTGGTCGTAGCCGACCTCCAGGACCCGCTCGGGACGCAGCGGCACGAACGACAGGTCCTTGCCCGCGCTCCACCGGCTCTGAGTGCCGGGAACCCTGTCGGGGTTGGCGATCGCCCATTCCGACCACTCACCCCACGGGTGCTCGCTGAGATCCTGGACCACCAGCGGCTGCAGCTCCTCGAGGAGCTCGGCGCGACGCTTCGCCGTGAACGACGCGGAGACGCCGATGTGCTGCAGTCGGCCCTCGCCGTCGTACAGACCGAGGAGCAGGGATCCGAGCAGCGGCTGCTCCGGGGTCGACGTCTTGTGCAGCCGGTAGCCGGCGACGACGACGTCGGCGGTGCGCTCGTGCTTGATCTTGAGCATCGTGCGGGCGTTGGGCTGGTACGGCGCGTCGAGCGGCTTGGCGACCACACCGTCGAGTCCAGCGCCCTCGAAGCGGTCGAACCAGTCCTCCGCCTCGGCCGCGTCCGTCGTCGTGCGGGTCAGGAAGATCGGCGCGCCCACGCCGGCGAGCTCGGCCTCGAGTCGCTCGCGGCGAGCCGAGAACGGCTCCCGCATCAGTGACTCGTCGCCGACGGCCAGCAGGTCGAACGCCACGTAGCCGGCCGGCGTGGTCTCGGCGAGCATCCGCACCCGGGAGTCGGCGGGATGGATCCGCTCCTGGAGCCTCTCGAACTCCAGCCGATCACCGATGGCCACGAAGAGCTCGCCGTCGAGCACACAGCGATCGGGCAGGTTCGCCTTCACGGCCTCGACGACCTCGGGGAAGTAGCGGGTCAAGGGCTTGGTGTTGCGGCTGGCCAGCTCGACCTCGTCGCCGTCGCGGAACACGATGCACCGGAAGCCGTCCCACTTCGGCTCGAAGGACAGCCCTCCGTGCTTCGCGGGGTCGGGGATCCCCTTCACGGACTTCGCGAGCATCGGCTGGACCGGGGGCATCACAGGCAGGCGCACGCCCGAAGCCTACGATGCAGCGATGTCGACCGGGCCGATCCAGCTGAGCGCGCGCAACCCGTCCGTGCCCAGGGACCGGCTGCTCGCCGAGCTGGTGCCGCCTCCGCGGTTCGTCGACGTCAGCTTCGACTCCTACGAGCCAGACCCGGCGCAGCCTTCGCAGGCCGAGGCGGTGCACGTGCTGCGGGAGTGGCTCTCCGGGTGGTCGAGCCCGTCGAGACCACGACGCTGGTGGTCTCGACAGGCTCGACCAGCCGATGAGGGGCCGGGCGGGGTCTACCTCGACGGCGGGTACGGCGTCGGGAAGACGCACCTGCTGGCGTCGCTGTGGCACGTCGCGCCGGGACCCAAGCTGTTCGCCACCTTCGTGGAGCTGACCCACCTGGTCGGTGCGTTGGGGTTCCACGAAGCAGTCTCCGCGCTCTCGTCGTACCGCCTCATCTGCGTCGACGAGTTCGAGCTCGACGACCCCGGCGACACCGTGCTCGTCTCCACCCTGCTCGGCAAGCTCCGCGACGCCGGAGTGATGCTGGCGGCCACGTCGAACACCCTGCCCGGCAAGCTGGGGGAGGGCCGGTTCGCGACCGCCGACTTCCTCCGGGAGATCCAGGGCCTCAGCGAGCACTTCCTGTCGGTGCGCATCGACGGTGAGGACTACCGCCACCGCGGTCTGCCCGACCCGCCGCCGGCCCGCACCGACGACGAGGTGCGGACCGCCGCGGAGCGCCCGGGTGCCAGCCACGACCACTTCGTCGACCTGCACCGGCACCTCGTCGACGTGCACCCCTCGAAGTACGGCGCGCTGCTCGACGGCGTCTCGCTGGTCTGCCTCGAGGACGTCCGCATCGTCGACGACCAGAGCGTGGCGCTGCGGCTCGTGGTGCTCGCGGACCGGATGTACGACCGCGACCTGCCGGTCGTGGCCAGCGGCGTCACCTTCGACGCGCTGTTCGCGCCCGCACTGCTGGAGGGCGGCTACCGCAAGAAGTACTTCCGCGCGGTGAGCCGCCTGGTCGCGCTGGCACGTGAGGGCGCGGGCATGTCCGAGGCCGCCGAGTGAGCCGGCTGGCATGATCGCCGCATGATCTCGCAGCTGCTCGGCGTACCCCCGGGGCCGGTGTCCCTGTCCGACGTGGACCCGTCCGGCACGCCCGGCTTCGACGGCGGCAAGTCCGAGGGGAAGCAGGCGCTGGCCGAGCTCGCGGAGCCGCTGTCGGACCTGCAGGAGCGGCTGTTCGCGGCCGGCCGCGCGGGCGACGACCAGCGTCGGGTGCTGCTGGTGCTGCAGGGCATGGACACGTCGGGCAAGGGGGGCGTGATGCGGCACGCCGTCGGCCTCTTCGACCCCCAGGGCGTGCGGATCAAGGCGTTCAAGGCCCCCACCGAGGAGGAGCGCGCGCACGACTTCCTCTGGCGGGTCGAGCGGGAGCTGCCCGAGCCGGGGATGATCGGCATCTTCGACCGGTCCCACTACGAGGACGTGCTCATCGGCCGGGTGCGCGGGCTGGCCGACGAGGACGAGATCGAGCGACGCTACGCGGCGATCAACGACTTCGAACGGCGGGTCGTCGACGGCGGTACGACGGTCGTCAAGTGCATGCTGCACATCTCCGCCGACGAGCAGCGGGCCCGGCTGCTCGAACGGCTGGACAACCCCGAGAAGCACTGGAAGTACAACCCCGGCGACGTCGACGAGCGGGCCCTGTGGCACGACTACCAGCGCGCCTACGAGATCGTCCTGGAGCGGTGCAACACCGAGGCGGCGCCGTGGCACGTCGTGCCCGCGGACCGCAAGTGGTACCGCAACTGGGCGGTCGCGACGCTTCTGCACGAGACCTTGACCGGGTTCGACCTGGGCTGGCCCGCCGCCGACTTCGACGTACAGACAGAGCGGGAGCGGCTGCTCGCGCTCGAGGTCTGAGGTTGAGCGCCGTGATCCGCACCGTCTCGGCGACCCGCTACGTCGCGCCGCTGCGCGAGGGCGGGTCTCTGCCGGGCATCGTCGAGGCGGACGACCTGGGCACCTACGTCTGCAAGTTCCGCGGCGCCGGCCAGGGGCCCAAGGTGCTCGTCGCGGAAGTCGTGGTCGGCGAGCTCGCGCGACGCCTGGGCATCGCCACGCCGGAGCTGGTCGTGGTCGAGCTCGACGCGGCGATCGGGAAGTACGAGGCCGACGAGGAGGTGCAGGACCTGCTCACCGCGAGCATCGGGCCGAACCTCGGCGTCGACTTCCTGCCGGGCTCGTTCGGCTTCGACGCCGGCTGCACACCCGATCCCGAGGTGGCCGCCCGGATCCTCTGGCTGGACGCGCTGACCGCCAACGTGGACCGGTCGTGGCGCAACCCGAACCTGCTGATCTGGCACGGCGACCTGTGGGCGATCGACCACGGCGCGTGCCTGTACTTCCACCACGGCTGGTCCGGCGGGGTCGGGTCGCCCGAGCGGTTCGCCGCGCAGCCCTACGACGCGTCCGACCACGTCCTCGCCGCCTTCCGGGCCGGTCTGCCCGAGGTCGACCGGGACCTCTCGGCGCGGGTGACCAGCGACCTGCTCGAGGAGGTCGTCGCGCTCGTGCCGGACGTCTGGCTCGAGCCGGTGCCGGGCGCGGAGACGCCCGACGCCTGCGCGCCGCCTACGTCGACTTCCTGCTCGCCCGGGTGAGCGGCGAGCGCCGTTGGCTGCCCGCGTCGGCGCCCGGTGGTCGGCCCGCGTCCGGTGGTCGGCCCGCCTCCGGTGGTCGAGCCCGTCGAGACCAGGTCACCAGATGACGGCCCGGCTGCCCTTCCAGTACGTCGTGGTGCGCTGCGTGCCGCGCGTCGACCGGGAGGAGTTCGTCAACGTGGGCGTCGTCCTCTACTGCCAGGAGGCCGACTTCCTGCAGGCCCGCTGGCACGTCGACCGCGACCGGCTGATCGCGCTGGCGTCCGACGTCGACCTCGACGCCGTCTGCTCCGCGCTCGCGGGCCGTCGAGGCGGTCTGCCGCGGCGACGAGTCGGCCGGCGAGGCGGGACGTGCGCCGATGGGCACCCGGTTCGGGTTCGTCAAGGCGCCGCGCTCCACCGTCGTACAGCCGGGGCCGGTGCACGGCGGCACGACCGATGACCCCGACCGCGAGCTCGACCACCTGCTGGACCGGCTGGTCCGCTGAGCGCCGGCGGCGTTGCCAGGCACCTTCCCCAGGAGATCTCCCGCTCCCCGTGGTGAGTTCACACCGGGAAGGGGTGGATTACCACGGGACCGTGGTAATCGGCCCCCGGCCCTACAGGTTGATCATGTGGCCGGCGATGCCCTCGACGGCCTCCTTGACCGCCTCGGACAGGGTCGGGTGCGCGAACACGTTGCGGGCCACCTCGTCGGCGGTGAGGTCCCAGCTCTGGGCCAGGGTCAGCGCCGGCAGCAGCTCGGTGACGTCGGGGCCGATCATGTGCGCGCCGAGGATCTCGTTGTACTTCGCGTCGGCGACGATCTTCACGAAGCCGACCTCGTCGCCGAGGCCCTTGGCCTTGCCGTTGGCGGAGAACGGGAACTTCGCGACCTTGACGTCGTAGCCCTTCTCCTTGGCCTGCTCCTCGGAGTAGCCGAAGGAGGCGATCTGGGGCTGGCAGTACGTCGCCCGCGGGATCATGTCGAAGTCGATCTCCATGGTCTCCGCGCCCGGCGATCGTCTCGGCGGCGACGACGCCCATCGCCTCGGCGGTGTGGGCGAGCATCAGCTTGCCGGTGACAGTCGCCGATCGCGTAGACGCCGTCGACGTTGGTGCGGCCGCGCTCGTCGACGGCGATCGCGCCGCGGTCGGTGGTCTCGACGCCGGTCGTTCTCGAGGCCGTAGCCCTCGACCCGCGGGGCGAAGCCGATGGCCTGGAGCACCTTGTCGGTCTCGATGACCTTCTGCTCGCCGCCGTCGGCTGGGGAGACGGTGACCTTGACCTTGTCGCCGGAGTCGTCGATCGACTCGACCTTGGTGCGACGAGCATCACCTTCACGCCGAGCTTCTTGTAGTGCTTGAGCGAGCTCCTTGGAGACCTCGGCGTCCTCGGTGGGCACCATCCGGTCGAGGAACTCCACGATCGTGACGTCGACGCCGAAGTTCTTCATCACGTAGGCGAACTCGACGCCGATGGCGCCGGAGCCGGCGATCACGATCGAGCCGGGCAGCTCGTCGGTCGAGGATCTGCTCCTCGTAGGTGACGACGCGCTCGGAGAGCTCGGTGCCGGGGATCGAGCCGGGTGGTCGCGCCGGTGGCGATGATGACGTTGTCGCCGGTGACCTCGCTGGTGTTGCCGTCGTCGTCCTTCGACCTCGATCGTCTTGGCGTCGATGAAGGTGCCCCAGCCGTCGATCTCGGTGATCTTGTTCTTCTTCATCAGGAAGTGGACGCCCTTGACGATGGCGTCCGACACCTTGCGGCTGCGCGCGTGCGTGGGCTCGAAGTCCATCGACGCGTCGCCGGTGATCCCGAACTTGTCCTTCTCGTGGGTCAGGATGTGCGCCAGCTCGGCGTTGCGCAGCAGCGCCTTGGACGGGATGCAGCCGACGTTGAGGCAGACGCCGCCCCAGTACTTCTTCTCGATCACGGCGACGCTTGCCGAGCTGGGAGGCGCGGATGGCGGCGACGTACCCACCGGGGCCGGCACCGAGGACGACGACATCGAAGTGCTGGCTCATGCAGCCAGCCTAGGGGGTGGCCCGGAGGGGATGAACCGAGCATCCGACGCGGTCAGACCGGGACCAGCTCGACGGCCCCGACCGCGTAGCGGGCCAGGATCGTCCGGGCCACCTCGGGGTCGGCGCCGAGCGGCTCGGACACCGCGACGGCGCCGGCCTCGAGGGCGAGCTCGGCGGCCCGGTCGCGGCAGGAAGCCCGGGCGCGAGGAACAGCGACCCGACCGCGATGTGCCGGCGGCCCTCGGCGCGGAACTGCCGGACCGCCTCGCCGGTCGCCGGGGGTGCGGCCGACGCGAACGCCGCGACGGTGGGCAGCTTGTGCCGGGAGCCCCAGAGCCGGGCCAGCCGGGCGACGGCCTGGTTGGCCAGCGGCGTCGGAGGAGCCGGCGGCGGCGAGCACGAGCGCGTCGAGCTCGCGGACCCGGGCGTCCTTCAGCGCCGTCGCGCAGCCGGCGGTCGAGGACCTCGAGGAAGACCGACTCCAGCCCGAGCACCCGCGTGGCCCGGATCTGCAGCTTCTCGTGCCGGGCGGTCGCCTCCGCGATCGACGTCGGGCACGTCGACCTTGGCGTGGTAGGCCTCGGAGAGCAGCAGCGGCACGACGACGATCTCGTCGTAGCCGGCGCGGACCAGCCGGTCGACGACGGTGCCGAACGACGGCTTGGACAGCTCGAGGAACGCAGGCTCGATGCGCAGGTCCGGCCGCATCGCGCGGACCTCGTCGACGAGCGCCTTGATCGTGGCGGCGGAGCGCGGGTCGCGGCTGCCGTGGGCCAGGGCCACCAGGGCGGGAGCGGTCATGAGTCGGCCTCCCTTTCGCGGTTCGGGCTGGTGAGTGGTGGCGTCCGACGTCGTTGTCGTCCGGGCTCGTGGGGTGGTGCTGCGTGGTGGGTCACTGCGTGGATCCCGCACTCGGTCTTGCCGGTGCCGGCCCAGCGGCCGCTGCGCGGGTCCTCGCCCGGCGCGACGCGGCGCGTGCACGGCCAGCAGCCGATCGACGGGTAGCCGTCGTACTGCAGCGGGTTGACCAGCACCCCGTGCTCCGCGACGTAGCGGTCGACCTCGTCGTCGGTCCAGCGGGCGAGCGGGGAGACCTTGACCTTGCGCTTCTTCTCGTCCCAGCCGATCACCGGGGCGATCACCCGGTCGTGGGTCTCGGCGCGACGCAGGCCGGTCGCCCACGCGTCGTACCCGAGCAGGGCCTCGTTGAGCGGCGCGACCTTGCGCAGCGCGCAGCACAGGTCGGGGTCGCGAGCGAACAGGTCCTTGCCGTACGCCGCGTCCTGCTCCTCGACGCTCTGCCTGGGCGTGATGCCGATCAGGTTCACGGGCAGCGTCGCCTCGACGGCGTCGCGGGTGCCGAGCGTCTCGGCGAAGTGGTAGCCGGTGTCGAGGAAGACCACGTCGATCCCGGGCGCCACGCGTGGAGGCGAGGTGCGAGAGCACGGCGTCGGCCATCGACGACGTGATGCAGAACCGCTCGCCGAACGTCGCGACGGCCCACTCGATGATGACCTCGGCCGGGGCCAGCTCGAGGTCGGCGCCGGCGTGCCGGACCAGCTCCTTGAGCTCCTCCTCGCTGCGCCCCTCGGTCTCGGTGCCACGGAAGGCGCGGGCGGCCGTGGTGGTCGCGGCGCTCACGGCCGTGTCCCCGACGCCGAGCCCGGCCGGGCGATCATCCCGAGCATCTTCAGCGTGAACGCCCGCAGGCAGGCGCGGCACTCCCAGGCCCCGTGCCCCTCACCTTCGGCGGGCACGTGGGGGCGGAGGTCCTCGTCGCCGCAGTAGGGGCAGTGGAACGGGACGCCTCGGCTGCTCATGCCACGACCACCTCTCGCTGGTGGTCGAGCCTGTCGAGACCCTCGCCGCGCAGTGCCTCGTCGTCGGCGCGGGCGACCCAGGTCGCGAACGGCTCGCCGTCCTCGCGCTCGGCGAGGTAGGCCCGTACGACGTTGGTGACGTAGTCGTCGAGACCGGCGCTGGTCACCTTGTGGGCCCGCAGCTTCTTCCCCATCGCCGGCTCGAGGCCGAGGGCGCCGCCGAGGTGGACCTGGAAGCCCTCGACCTGGTTGCCGTCGGCGTCCAGGACGAGCTGGCCCTTGAGCCCGATGTCGGCCACCTGGGTGCGGGCGCACGCGTTGGGGCAGCCGTTGACGTTGACGGTGATCGGGGTGTCCAGGTCGGGGAAGCGGCGCTCGAGCTCGGCGATCAGCGCGGCCGCACGGTGCTTGGTGTCGACGATCGCGAGCTTGCAGAACTCGATGCCGGTGCACGCCATCGTCGAGCGCCGCCAGTTCGACGGGCGACCGCTGAGGCCGATGGTCTCCGCGTCGTCGAGGAACGCGTCGAGACGGTCGCCGTCGAGACCCAGCACCACGACCTTCTGGTGCGAGTGGTCAGCCGGGCCCCGGCGGCGCCGTACCGCTCGATCAGGTCGGCCAGCGCGGTGAGGACCGTCCCGGAGACCCGGCCGACCGTGGGGGCGAGCCCGACGTAGTAGCGGCCGTCCTTCTGCTGGTGCACGCCGACGTGGTCGCCCTGCGCTACGGGTGACACGGGGGAGGGGTTGTCGACGAGGGCGCGGTGCAGGTACTCGTTCTCGAGCACCTCGCGGAACTTCTCGACTCCCCAGTCCGCGACGAGGAACTTCAGCCGGGCGCGAGAGCGCAGCCGGCGGTAGCCGTAGTCGCGGAAGATGGAGATGACGCCTTCCCACACGTCGGCACGTCGTCGAGCGACACCCAGACGCCGAGCTTCTGCGCGAGCATCGGGTTGGTGGACAGCCCGCCGCCGACCCAGAGGTCGAAGCCGGGGCCGAGCTCGGGATGGACGGTGCCGACGAAGGAGACGTCGTTGATCTCGGGAGCGACGTCGTGGCTGGGGTGGCCGGTGAGCGCGGTCTTGAACTTGCGCGGCAGGTTCGAGTACTCCGGCTCGCCGATGTAGCGGCGCTTGATCTCCTGCAGCGCGGACGAACCGTCGATGATCTCGTCGTCGGCGATGCCGGCGACGGGTGAGCCGAGGAACGGCCGGGGGGAGTCGCCGCACGCCTCGGTGGTGTCGAGGCCCGCGCTGTCGAGGATGTCCCAGATCGCGGGGACGTCCTCGATGCGGATCCAGTGGTACTGGAGGTTCTGGCGGTCGGTGATGTCGGCGGTGTCGCGTGCGTACAAGCTGCTGACGGTGCCGAGGGCGCGGACCGCGTCGGCCGAGAGCAGGGCGCCGTCGGTGCGCACCCGCATCATGAAGAACTCGTCGTCGAGCTCGTGCTCCTCGAGCGCGGCGGTCTTGCCGCCGTCGAGCCCCGGGCGTCGCTGGGTGTAGAGCCCCATCCAGCGGAACCGGCCGCGCAGGTCGGCGGGGTCGATGGAGGCGAAGCCGCGCTTGGAGTAGATGTCCAGGATCCGGGCGCGCACGTTGAGCGGGTTGTCGTCCTTCTTGGACTGCTCGTTCTTGTTCAGCGGCTCGGTGTAGCCGAGCGCCCACTGGCCCTCGCCGCGCTTGGGGCGGGGCCGCGCGGGCCGCTGGGGGCGGCCGGGACCGGAGGCGGGGGCCGGCTGGGTCGGGGTGCTCATTGGCAGACGTTCCTCAGGGTGAGGGAGACGCACGAATCGCTGGGTTCCACCCGACGCCGTTGTCGAGGTGCATGCCGGCGACCGCACGCCCGGCTGACGGATGGTCAGGGGGCGGGTCAGCGGTGCCAGGGCATACACATCATGCTGCGGGTACGACCGAGGTCCACGTGGCGGCGGGCCACGAGGTACGTCGTCGTTGCAGCACTGATCATGGGCGCAAGTCTCAGGGTGCGGACGCCGTCACCACAAACCCAGATCTCATGTTGTGAGACGCCTGTCCACTATTTGGTACGGCGTGCGGGGCCCTGCGTGTCGCGCGCGGGCCTCACTAGGCTGGGGCCCATGACCGCGTCGAGCATCCAGAACACCCCCTTCTCAGGCGGGGATCCGGCGTCCAACGCCCGGGCCAGCTCCGCCTACGACGCCGCGCTGGAGGTGATCGCCGCGGTGGAGCCCCGTGTCGCCGAGGCCACACGGGCCGAGCTGGCCGACCAGCGGGCCTCCCTCAAGCTGATCGCGTCGGAGAACTACGCGTCGCCGGCCGTGCTGCTCGCGATGGGCACCTGGTTCTCCGACAAGTACGCCGAGGGCACGGTCGGGCACCGCTTCTACGCCGGCTGCCAGAACGTCGACACGGTGGAGGCGCTCGCGGCCGAGCACGCCCGCGAGCTGTTCGGCGCGCCGTACGCCTATGTCCAGCCGCACTCCGGCATCGACGCCAACCTCGTCGCGTTCTGGTCGATCCTGGCGCACCGCGTCGAGTCGCCGGCGCTGGAGAAGCACGCGGTCAAGAACGTCAACGAGCTCTCCGAGGGCGACTGGGAGGAGCTGCGGCACGAGTTCGGCAACCAGCGGATGCTCGGGATGTCGCTCGACGCGGGCGGTCACCTCACCCACGGCTTCCGCCCCAACATCAGCGGCAAGATGTTCCACCAGCGCTCCTACGGCACCGACCCGGAGACCGGGCTGCTCGACTACGACCGGGTCGCCGCGGCGGCCCGTGAGTTCCGCCCGCTCGTGCTGGTCGCCGGCTACTCGGCGTACCCGCGGCGGGTCGACTTCGCGAAGATGCGCGAGATCGCCGACGAGGTGGGCGCCACCCTGATGGTCGACATGGCGCACTTCGCCGGTCTGGTCGCGGGCAAGGTCTTCACCGGCGACGAGGACCCGGTCCCGTTCGCCCACGTCACCACCACGACGACCCACAAGTCGCTGCGCGGCCCGCGCGGCGGCCTGGTGCTGGCGCAGGAGGAGTTCGCCCCGTCGGTCGACCGCGGCTGCCCGATGGTGCTCGGCGGCCCGCTCTCGCACGTGATGGCGGCCAAGGCGGTGGCGCTGGCCGAGGCCCGCCAGCCGTCGTTCCAGGACTACGCGCAGCGGATCGCGGACAACGCCAAGTCGCTGGCCGACGGCTTCCTGAGCCGCGGCGCGAACCTCGTCACCGGCGGCACCGACAACCACCTCGTGCTGCTCGACGTGACGTCGTTCGGGCTCACCGGTCGGCAGGCCGAGTCGGCGCTGCTCGACGCCGGCGTCGTCACCAACCGCAACTCGGTGCCGGCCGACCCCAACGGCGCCTGGTACACCTCCGGCATCCGGCTCGGCACGCCCGCCCTGACCACGCGCGGCTTCGGTCACGACGAGTTCGACCGGGTCGCCGAGCTGGTCGTCGACGTGCTGTCGAACACCCAGCCCGGTACGACGAAGGCCGGCGCGCCGTCGAAGGCGACGTACGTCCTCGGCGACGGCGTGGCCGACCGCACCAAGGCCGCCAGCGCCGAGCTGCTCGACAAGCACCCCCTCTACCCCGGCCTCGAGCTCACCTGACCGCCGAGTTGTCAGAGCGTCAACCGGTCATAGCCGACTGACGCACTGACAACTCAGGGGTGGGGTGGGTGGTGCGGTCGACGATGGCGGCCAGGTCGGTGCCGCGGGGGAGCGTGCCCAGCGTGCCGCCGTACTCCGTCCCGAGCCGGGTCGCGCAGAACGCGTCGGCGACGGCGGCGGGGGCGTGCTGCACGAGCAGGGCACCCTGCAGGCAGGCGGCCATCTGGCCGGCGAGCCGGCGCGCGCCGACCTCGAGCGCGGAGGTGTCCGCGAGCGACTCGAGCACGTGGTGCGACGGCCCGGTCCAGCCGCGGGTCCTCGCCCTGGGCCCGGCCGACCTCGGTGATCCAGGCCTCCAGCACCTCGGGCTCGCGGGTCAGCGCACGCAGCACGTCGAGCGCGTTGACGTTGCCGGACCCCTCCCAGATGGAGTTCAGCGGCGACTCGCGGAAGAGCAGCGGCATCGCCGACTCCTCGACGTAGCCGTTGCCGCCGAGGCACTCCAGCGCCTCGGCCACCATCATCGGCGTGCGCTTGCAGACCCAGAACTTCGCGAGCGGCAGGGCGATCCGGCGCAGCGCGGCCTCGTGCGGGTCGTTCGCCGCGTCCACCGCGGCGGCGAGGCGGATCGCGAGCGCGGTCGCGGCCTCGGACTCGACGGCCAGGTCGGCGATCACGTTCTGCATCAGCGGCTTGTCGGCCAGCAGCCCGCCGAACGCCGACCGGTGCGCGACGTGCCAGGAGGCCTCCGCGAGCGCGCGCCGCATGAGGGAGGCGGACCCGAGCACGCAGTCGAGCCGGGTGGCCGCGACCATCTCGATGATCGTGCGCACCCCGCGGCCCTCGTCGCCGAGCCGCTGCGCCCACGTCATGCGGAACTCCAGCTCCGACGAGGCGTTGGACCGGTTGCCGAGCTTGTCCTTGAGCCGCACCACGTCGAGCTGGTTGCGGCTGCCGTCGGCGAGCACGCGCGGCACCAGGAAGCAGGTGAGCCCGCCCGGCGCCTGCGCGAGCACGAGGAACACGTCGTTCATCGGGGCGGAGGTGAACCACTTGTGACCGGCCAGCGTGTACTCGCCGTCGACGGCCGTCGGGGTGCGCGCGGGTGACGTTGGCGCGTACGTCGGAGCCGCCCTGCTTCTCGGTCATCCCCATGCCCGCCAGGGCGCCGGACTTGTCGGACGACCGGTCGGAGCCCGAAGTCGTAGGTCGTCGAGGACAGGTGCGGGATCCACTCCTTCGCGATCGAGTCGTCGACCCGCAGGGCCGGCACCGCGGCGTACGTCATGGAGATCGGGCAGCCGTGCCCCGGCTCGGTCTGCGACCACGCGAAGAACCCGGCGGCGCGCCGCACGTGCGCGTGCGGCTCGCTCGGACGTCCAGGGCGCCGCCTGCAGCCCGTGGCCGACCCCGCGCTCCATCAGCCAGTGCCAGGACGGGTGGAAGCGGACCTCGTCGACGCGGTTGCCGTAGCGGTCGTACGACGCCAGCTCGGGCTCGTGCCGGTTGGCCTCCATGCCGTGCTCGCGGGCCTCCGCCGAGCTCGCCTCGGCGCCGAGCGCGGCCAGGTCGTCGACGACCGCCGCGGACGCGTGCCGGGTCACGGCCTCGACCAGAGCGAGGTCCGAGGTGACGGTGTTGTGGTCGACAAGGGGCGGTGCCTGGTTCGTGGCTCCCCGGATGTCAGCGGCCATGTCGATACCCTAGGGCGTGGCTTCGAACGCCTGGCACACCACGTGCGGACCGGTGTGTGGGCGACCCGGTGGGAGCACCTGCGTGGTGCGACGTGGCGCCTCGTCGTGTCCACGGTCGGCACCTGCTTCCGCAACCGGGTCACCGGGCTGGCCGCCGAGGCGGCGTTCTTCGCCCTGCTCTCCCTGCCGCCGCTGGTCTTCGGGCTCGCCGGCTCGATCGGCTACGTGTTCGACCGGTTCAGCCAGACCCAGGTCGAGGGGGTGCGCGAGCAGGTCCTCGAGCTGGCGTCCAGGGCCCTGACCGAGCCGACGGTCGAGACCGTCATCAAGCCGACGCTCGACGACGTGCTCGGGCCGGGCCGCTTCGACATCATCTCGATCGGCTTCATCCTCGCGCTGTGGTCGGGGTCCCGCGCCCTCAACGTCTTCGTCGACACCATCACGATCATGTACGGCCTCGGCGGGCACCGGGGGATCGTGCGCACCCGGGTGCTGTCCTTCTCGCTGTACGTCATGGGTCTGATCACCGGCGTGATCACGATCCCGCTGGTGGTGGCCGGGCCGGGCCTGGTCGACCGCGTGCTGCCCGAGCGGGTCGACTTCCTCAACGAGCTGTACTGGCCGACGGTGATCCTGCTGTGCGTCTGCTTCCTCGCGACCCTGTACCACGTGTCCGTCCCGGTGCGGACCTCCTGGCGCTACAACATCCCCGGCGCGGCGCTGACGATGGTCTTCTGGATCCTCGGCTCGTACCTGCTCCGCTGGCTGCTCACCGTCACGGCCGGCAACTCGACCTCGATCTACGGTCCGCTCGCCGCCCCGATCGTGGTGATGCTCTGGCTCTACCTGCTCTCGATCGCGGTCCTCATCGGTGCCGCGCTCAACGCGGCGTTCGACCGGGTCTGGCCCGAGAGCGAGACGTCCCGGGCCCGCATGGAGGTCGCGCGGCGGTTGCGCCTGACCGCGATGCTGCCCCGGCTGCGCCGGCTGGAGGAGGAGCAGGAGAAGTTCGCCGACGGCGAGGAGGAGACCGTGCTGCTCCAGCAGGTCGAGGAGCGGGCGTCCTCGCTCGAGCCGCCGACCAAGAGCTCGGCCGACTGAACCGGCCACGCAGTCCCGAGCCTGCGAAAAACCAGGTGCCGGGCGGGTGCCCGGGACGTACATTCCCGATGTGCTCGAGACGATCGGCTACGACGCTGCCACGGCTGCGTCCTTCGCACCCTGGGACACCGCCGACGCGACGTTGGGTCGCGTCGTGCGGGTCGACAAGGGTGTCGCCGGCGTGCTCACCGAGACCGGTCCGGTCCGGGCCTCCTGGGGTGGGGCGGTGCTGTCCCGCATCGCGCAGGACCCCACCGAGGCGCCGTGCACGGGGGACTGGTGCGTGATCCGGGAGTGGCCCGACCACCGCACGACGGTCGAGCACGTGCTGCCTCGTCGCACCGCCGTCGTGCGCGCGACCGCGGGCAAGTCCGCCGAGGGGCAGGTGATCTGCGCCAACGTGGACCTGGTCGGGCTCGTGGTGGCGCTGCACCCGCTGCCGGCGGAGACCAAGATCGAGCGGCTCCTCGCGCTCGCCTGGCAGAGCGGAGCGACGCCCGTCGTCCTGCTGACGAAGGCGGACCTGGTCGACGACGGTGACGACGTCGCGGCCGACGTACGCCGGCTCGCCCCCGACGTCGAGGTGGTCCTGGTGAGCGTCGAGACGGGTCAGGGAGTCGACCGGATCCGCGAGCTGCATCGGCGGACGGGCCACGATGGCACTCGTCGGCACCTCCGGACACGGCAAGTCCTCGCTGACCAACGCGCTGGTCGGCGCGCACGTGCTGAGCACCCGGACGATCCGCGACGACGGCCGGGGCCGGCACACGTCGGTACGCCGCGAGCTGGTGATGCTGCCGGGCGGCGGCGCGGTGATCGACACCCCGGGGCTGCGGTCGGTGGGACTGGTCGACGCCGAGCAAGGGCTCGCACACACCTTCGCAGACGTCGAGGAGCTGGCCGCCGCGTGCCGGTTCGACGACTGCGCGCACGGCACCGAGCCCGGCTGCGCGGTGAAGGCCGCGCTCGAGGACGGCTCGCTGCCGCTGCGCCGGTGGGAGAGCTGGCGACAGCTGCAGCGCGAGGCGGCGCTGATGAGCCTTCGGCGCGAGAGCCGCGAGCGGACCAAGAAGACCGAGCAGGTCCGCCGCAGCCGGCAGTACGAGCAGGACCGGCAGCACAAGCGGCAGGAGCGTGAGTGAGGGTCCGACCCGAGACCTCGGCCGACGTCCCGGTCGTCCGCGGCGTGGTCGCGGCCGCGTTCGGGGGCGAGCAGGTGCCCGAGCTCCTCGACGCGCTCCGCACGTCGGTCGCGTGGCTCGGGCTGTCGTTCGTGGCCGCACAGGACGGCGAGGTGATCGGCCACGTCAGCTACACCCGGGCCTGGGTCGACGCGCCGGACCGCGTCGTCGACGTGCTGGTGCTGAGCCCGCTGTCGGTGCGCCCCGACCACCAGCGCCGCGGCGTCGGGACCGCGCTCGTGCACCAGAGTCTCGAGCGTGCTCCAGGAGCGCGACGAGCCGGTGGTCTTCCTGGAGGGGGATCCCGGCTACTACCGGCGGCTCGGCTGGAGGCCCGCGGGCGAGTGGGGGTTCACGGCGCCTTCGGTGCGCATCCCGGAGGCCGCGTTCCAGGCGGTACGGCTGCCGGCGTACGACGACACCGTCAGCGGAGCGCTCGTCTACCCCGACGTGTTCTGGCGGCACGACTGCGTGGGGCTTCGGTCCTGACCGACGCGAGGGGCGGCCGCGTATTTTGTCCGCATGGCCAACGTCAACCTCCCGATGCCGGTGGCGCTCGCCTGCGGCGGCGATCTGCGTGCTGGGTGGTTACCTCCTCGGCGTCGTCGCCGGGCCGGACCTCGCGACGCGCACCACGGCGGTCGTGGCCAGCTACGACCGGGCCACCAGCCGGCTCTGCCTGACCGGTGACGGCATCGAGGGGCAGGAGGGGACGGTCGTGGACGGGGTGCTGTGCGGGACCTGGCGGCGCACGCAGGGCTCCGACCAGGTGCCCCGGGAGGGCGACGAGTTCCGGTTCGTCTCGGTGAGCGCCAGCGGGAGTGACGCCAGTGGTCCCGAAGGACAGGGCCCGGCGACCGTGATCTACGGCGACGTGCTCCGCTAGAACAGCCTGTCGTTGCCGTAGATTCGCCCCGTGCCCGACGAGCTGAACGACGACGCCCGCGGCCGCATCCGGCTTCCCGCGATCGTCCGCTCGCCGGTGTGGGAGCTGAGCCGTCGGCTGATCCTCGCGTTCGCCCTGCTCGGGTTCACCGTGGCGCTGGTCTACTTCGACCGCGACGGCTACCGCGACGCCAACGACCCACCCGCTGTACGCCGTCGACCTGGTCGACTCGATCTACTACACGACCGTCACCCTCAGCACGACCGGGTACGGCGACATCGCACCGGTCGAGCCGACCGCCCGGCTGGTCAACGCGTTCGTCATCACGCCGCTGCGCATCGCGCTTCCTGGTCCTGCTGATCGGCACCACCATCGAGGTCCTCGCCACCCAGGGCCGCGAGCTGCTCCGGGTGGCCCGATGGAGGAAGAAGATGGACGAGCACGTCGTCGTCATCGGCTACGGCACCAAGGGCCGCAGCGCCGTCGACACGTTGGTCAACAACGGGCTCGACAAGGAGTCGATCGTGGTCGTCGACCCCTCGTCGACCGCGCTCGGCGAGGCGCACGCCGACGGGCTCGCCGTCGTCACGGGTGACGCCACCCGGCGAGAGGTGCTGCGGCGCGCCGGCGTCGCCCGGGCCATCGCAGGTGATCATCACCACCGACCGCGACGACTCGACGGTGCTGTCGACGCTGAACGTGCGGCAGCTCAACCCCGACGCGTACGTCGTGGCCGCGGTCCGCGAGCAGGACAACATCGAGCTGGTGCGGCAGAGCGGTGCCGACTCGGTGGTCACGTCCTCGGACGCCGTCGGCCGGCTGCTCGGCCTGTCCACGCTGAGCCCGACGCTGGGCTCGGTGATGGAGGACCTGCTCACCTACGGCGAGGGCCTCGAGGTGGCCGAGCGCGACCTGCTCGTGCCCGAGGTCGGCAAGCAGCCGCAGAGCCTGCCCGACCAGGTGATCGCGGTGGTCCGCGACGGCCGGGTCCACCGCTACTTCGACCCGGCGGTCACGCAGCTGGTGCGCGGCGACCGGCTGATCGTCGTCCGCCCGGCGCAGGAGCTGCCGTGGGCGCCGCGACCGGGCACCCACGGCGAGGACACCTCCTCGGACGAGGGATGACCGGTCCGGCTATGAGGCGGCTGGCTCGCGGACCTGGCTGCGGCCGACCGCCGCGGTCGCCATGCCGGTGAACGCCAGGGCCAGAGCCATCATGCTGAGGATCTGACCGGCCTGGCCGAGGGCCTCGGCGGCCGGGAGCAGGAACACGAACACCATCAGCAGGACCGGCACCCACGACGACGTGGCGCGGGAGACCAGCAGCGCGATGGCGACCAGGAGTGCGCCGAGGTAGAAGCCGCCCGCCCAGCCCCAGAGGAACGCCGTCAGGGCGGCGTCGGAGACGGCCGCCTCGAGACTGCCCGCGTTGAGGGCGCCCTGCTGTGCGAGTGCCTTGATGAAGACCAGCAGCATCGCGAAGCCGCTGGTGCCGATGGCGCCGACCGAGAGGACGGCGACCGACACGAGGCCGAGCCGGGGCGCGCGCTCACGGAACAGTGAGAGCACCGCCGGCATCCCGCAGGTCAGGGCGACGGAGGCGCAGAAGTACAGCACGGACATGGCCAACCACCGCTCGCCCTGCTCGCTCGCGAGGCGGGCGGTCGCGGCCAGCCCCATACCTTCGTCGACCGGGTTGAGAGCGGTCCCGAAGACGAGACACATCACGCCGACCACGAGAGCGGACGCCGAGAGCACGATGAGATCTGGCCGCACCTGCTCACGGTAGGTACGGCGGCGCCGACTTCCGAGACTTTCCGGTCAAGACCACCCGGGTGGAACCCGGGAGGTAGTCGCAGGGGCCTTGGGGCTACTCGAGCGGTAGCCACTCCGCGGCCTGGTACTACGGTGACCGGCATGCGCATCCTGGTTGTCGGTGGCACCCGGTTCGTCGGTCGGCACGTCGTGGAGCAGGCGATCGCCCGTGGCCACGAGGTGACGCTGTTCCACCGCGGGCGAACCGGTCCCGACCTGTTCCCCGAGCTGGACCATCGCATCGGCGACCGCAACACCGACCTGTCCACCCTCGCCGACGGGACGTGGGACGCGACGGTGGACACCTGCGCCTACGTTCCCGGACAGGTGCACGCGCTCGCCGACGCCCTGGGCGGCCGCGGAGGCCGGCATCTGCTCGTCTCCAGCGTCTCGGTGTACGCCGCGCCGGACGGGCCGGGCATCGACGAGGATGCCGACCTCCTGGAGCTCGACGACCCGAGGACCGAGGAGGTGACGGCGGAGACCTACGGGGGCCTGAAGGTGCTGTGCGAGCGAGCGGCGGTGGAGCGGCACGGCTCGTCGACCCTGCTGGTCCGACCGTCCTACGTCGTCGGGCCGCACGACTACACCTGGCGGTTCCCGTGGTGGGTGGCGCGGCTGGCCCGGGGCGGCACCGTCGTCGTACCGGGACCGCCGGACGCCCCGGCACAGGTCATCGACGCACGCGACATGGCCGCCTGGATGGTGCGGTTGATCGAGGACGGCCACTCGGGGGCGTTCCATGCGGCCAGCCCGGCGCCGCCGTTCACCTGGCGCGAGCAGATCGAGGCGCTCGCCGGCGCGGTGGCCCCGGCGGGCACCACCATCACCTGGGTGGAGCCGGAGGAGGTCGCCCGGGCCGGCATCGACCAGGGCGCGTTCCCGCTCTGGGGAGCGGACGACCCGGACGTGTGGATCATGGCGGTGGACCCGAGGCGGGCGTTCGACACCGGGCTGGCGCCGAGACCCCTGACGGAGACCGTCCGCGACACGCTCGACTGGACGAGGACCGTGGCGATGCCCGAGGGAACCGGGGTCACCGAGGAGCAGGAGCAGCAGCTGCTCCGCGGGCACTGAGGCGCCCCGCCTCGCCGTCGTACGCGCAGAGCCGAACTCCCGCACCCGGCCGGACCGGGGTCACTTGGGCTACGGATTCCCTGTCGGCACGTATGTGACCCGTTCGGGGAGGGTCAAACACCCAGCCGCGCTGTGCCGCGACAGTTTCGCTCCCCAACCTTTTTCCAAGGCCGGTCGGGCAGGCTGTCGTCGCTCGGTGGGTCGATGCGACGCGTAGGGGCAGCGCCTCGTCCGCTGGGTCCGGGGAGGGGCGTGGGTTCCGGGCTGGCTGGTGCTCCGCCCATGGGGAGGAGGGGCACATGTCAGAGCACGAGAGCATCCAGGACCCGGGGCCTACCCGGCGCACGCTGCTACGGGTCGGTGCGGTGGGGGCCACCGGTGTCGCGCTGAGCGCGGCGGGCGGGATCGGCGGGCCGTACCTGGCCCGGAACGGGCTGCTGTCACCGGACGGAGCCTTCGGGGCCGCGTCGATGGGGCTGGGCGACCTGCTGTTCTACATCGAGGAGTACCCGACCAGTCCGCTGATCCTGACTCCGTTCAAGGACCCGCTGAACGTCCCGAAGGCGCTGGCGCCGTGTCCGAGCAGCGACTTCCTGACCTGGACGGACCCGCCCGGCCCGGGTGACGGACGGCAGAACTCGCTGCGCAACGACCGGCACCAGATCTGGCCGAACGAGATCGGCTACCCGGACCCGATCGTCTACGAGCTCGACCTGCTGGTGCGTGGCCACTCGTTCACCACCTCGCAGGTGCTGCCGATCGACCGCAACGGCCGAGCCGACGGTGTCGTTCGACGCGACCGGCAAGCAGGTGGCCGCCGGCACGAAGCGCACGCTGCCGCTCAGCACCATCTACGGCTTCAACGGCACGTTCCCGGGCCCGATGATCAACGCCGAGTACGGCCGGCCCGTGCTGATCCGGTTCATCAACCGGCTCGACGAGAATCCGCTGGGCCTGGACCGGCAGGACTTCGGTGCGCCCGACTGGTCGTTCCTCACCCACCTGCACAACGGGCACACCGCCCCGGAGAGCGACGGCAACCCGCACTACTCGGCGCTGTTCGGCCCGAAGAGCTTCGGCTACAGGCCCGGGGAGTCCGTCGACAACCTCTACCTCAACTGGCCCGCGGGCGGGGACGACGCCGAGAAGCAGAGCTTCTTCTGGTTCCACGACCACCGCATGGACCACACCGGCGCCAACGTCTACAAGGGCATGGTCGGGCTCTACCCGATCTACGACCCCAAGAACGGCATGGACATGGGCGACGAGCGCCAGGGGCTGCGGCTGCCGGGCGTGCGCACCAACCGACCGGACGGCGCGTTCGACGTCGACTACGACGTCCCGCTCGCCTTCTACGACACCCGGCTCGACGACGGCGTGACCGTCGCACAAGGACATCCACGACGGGATGGGGGAGTACCCGGCGGCGAAGAACCCGAAGGAGCACCCCGAGTGGTGGGGCAAGACGTTCTTCAAGCACTTCCCCAACCACGGCTTCGTCGGCGACATCTTCACGGTCAACGGCACGGCGTACCCGGTGATGGAGGTGAAGCGACGCAAGTACCGCTTCCGCTTCCTCGACGCGTCCGTCGCCCGGATCTACGAGTTCAAGCTGATGTCCTCCACCAAGGGACCGAAGTCGGCCGTGTCGCTGGGGTACGGCGGGGACGAGCTCGACGGCCAGTACCGGATCGAGGACGGTCAGCAGTGCATGAAGTTCACGCAGATCGCCTCCGACGGCGGGCTGCTGCCCTTCCCGATCACCCGTGACTCGTTCGAGCTGTGGCCCGCGAAGCGCCGCGAGGTGATCATCGACTTCACGAAGTACCAGGACGGCACCCCGACCACCAAGGGCGACGTCGTCTACCTGACCAACGTGATGAAGATGCCGGACGGCCGGATGTGGGACAACTCGTCGCGCTTCTCGCCCGACCCGAGGTACAAGGTGCCGGTGCTGAAGTTCGTCATCGGCGACACCGCGCCCGACAACAGCGTGCTCCCGACGCCGACCACCCCGCTGCGTCCGCTGCCCCCGCTGCCGAGCAACTGGCAGAGCATGATGAGCAACCGGCTGATCTTCGAGGTCAAGCGCGGCAGCGTCGGCGGCGAGGTCGAGTGGCTGATCAACGGCGTCGAGTTCCACCCCACGACGGTGGCCACCTCCCTGAAGAACCCTTCCGGCCGGTCGCCGCTCGCCCAGCAGAGGAAGGGCAGCTTCAACCTCTGGGAGATCAAGAACGGGGGCGGCGGCTGGGTGCACCCGTTCCACCTGCACATGGAGGAGCACCGCACGGTCATGCGCAACGGCAAGGACGTGTCCCGCGGCGGTGACCGTGGCCACCCCGACGACATGTCGCGTGAGGACCTGGTCGCACTCGACCCCGGAGAGTCGGTGATCGTGTACCGCGGGTTCCGGGACTTCGTGGGTCCCTACGTGGCGCACTGCCACAACCTCGCGCACGAGGACCACGCGATGATGTTCGGCTGGGAGATCACCCCCTGACCGGGAGGTGACCGCGATGACCAGCCAGGTCCACGTCGCCCCGCCGACGGCCCCGCCGTCCGCGCCGTGGGGCACCCGCGGGTCCGTGCCGTGGCCGACCGTGCTGTCCTTCGGCGTCCTGCTTGCCTACACCGACGGCTTCTGGACGACGACACTGCGAGAGGCGGTCGGATCCATCGAGCGGACCTCCGCGCCGTTCTCCGCCTGGCTGCGGGAGTCCACGCTGCTGGTGCCGCTGTTCACGCTTGCGGTGCTGGCCGCCCTCACCCTCGCCCGGCGGAGGTACGGCGCGGTGCTGCGCGGACGGTCCCTGGTCGTCGGCGCGGCGTTGGTGGTGGCGGCCGCGACGCTGGCCGGCGTGGCCGAGCTGGCGATCAGCTCGTGGTTCGACTACCGGCTCCAGCTCGCCGGCCTCGACCGCATGGGCACCATGGGCGGCCGGTGCGTGGGGGAGTGCCTCGAGGGGCAGCGCGCCGCCACCCTCCTGCTGCAGTCGAAGTCCGTCGCCTACGGGAGCGGGATCCTGCTCGCCTCCAACATCCTGTTCGTCGGCTGGGCGCTGGCGTTCATGGGCGGCCGGCTCCCGGTCGAGCGGAAGACCGGAGGACGCAGCCGTCGAGGCAGCCGGCTCGACGACCTGCGGATCCTGGTCGCGGCCGGACTGGCGGGCAGCGCCCTCGTTCACGCCGCCGTCGTACCCCGGCAGGTGCTGGAGGCGCCCGCCGTCGGGGTGGTGTTCGTGGCGCTGGCCGTGGGGCAGCTCTGGGCGGCGGACCGGGTCGTCAACCGCCCCGGACGCACTCGCCTGGAAGACGGCCGTCGTGGCCTCCGCCGGGCCGCTCCTCCTGGCCGGGTTCCTGCGCAGCTACGGGCTCGCCGACGTCGCCGCCGGCGCGCTGGAGGTCGCCACCCTGCTCGCCGCCGTGGCGTTGCTCCGGTCGTACACCGGGGTGGCCGACCGGCACGCCGCGTCGGCGCACGCGGGCTGGCTGACCGCGCTGGCGGTGGCGGCGGTCGCGGTGATCGGTCTCGGCAGTGGGCTGGGCCTGTACGGCGGCCCGGGCGCCGAGCACCACCTGGCGCCGCACAAGACGACGTCCCCGTCCAAAGCCGTTGCGCAAGGGGAGCGGTAAGGCGGACGGGGACGTCTGCTTCGACGCTAGCCCATTTTACTTGTGAGTTACACACAAATGTTCGACCCAGGTCAGGGTCGGACGACGCAGCGGATGCCGATGTGGCTCGTGGACGTGTCGACCGTCTGCGACTGGCGCGCGGCCGGCCGGTAGCGCAGGCAGTAGTTGGGTGCGCACAGGTGCGAGCCACCCTTGATCACCCGCGTGCCAGTGACCCCGTCAACCGGTGGCGGCGCGTGCTCCCGCCGCGGTCCGCAGCACGGGCCCGCCCCGGCGGTGGTGGGACGCTCGGACCGTCCCGCCGCCGCGTGGTGATGAGGCGTGTACGTGGTGTCGGTCCACTCCCACACGTTGCCGGCGACGTCGTACAGGCCGAAGCCGTTGGGCGGAAACGTGGCCGACCGGTGACGTGCGCTGGTAGCCGTCGAGCGCCTCGTTGTGGAGCGGGAAGTCTCCCTGCCAGGTGTTCGCCATCATCTGGCCGCCGGGGGCGAACTCGTCGCCCCAGGCGAAGACGGCGCCGTCCAGCCCGCCGCGCGCGGCGAGCTCCCACTCGACCTCCGTGGGCAACGACTTGCCGGCCCAGGCGGCGTACGCCAGCGCGTCAGCGTGCGACACGTGGGTCACGGGGTGCAGCTCGAGCCCGTCCGTCGTGCTGTCGGGTCCCTCGGGGTGCCGCCACTGCGCGCCCGGCACCCAGGCCCACCATGCCCGGAAGTCGTGCAGGGGGACCGGACGGTTGGGCTGCCGGAAGACGAGAGAGCCGGGGACGAGCTGTTCCGGCGAGGCGTCGGGGTAGTCCGCTGCGTCGGGCGCCCGCTCGGCCGTCGTGACGTGTCCGGTCGCGCTCACGAAGGTCTGGAACTCGGCGACCGTCACCGGGTGCACGTCCATCCAGAAGCCGTCCGCGGCTGCCCGGTGCACCGGCTGCTCCTCGGGGTAGAAGTCCTCGGACCCCATCAGGAACGACCCGCCGGCCACCCGGACCATGCCCTTCCGGTCGCCGGACGTGACCGGGCCGGAGGACGAGCGCGAAGGCATGCTCCACAGCAAACCACGCGCGCATCCGGTCCTAGCCAAATCCTCCTGGCCCGCGCCGGGCCATCGGGCCTGACCGTTCGGTTGCTTCTCGTGCTTGGTCGCGCGTTCTGCACCAACGAGAGCTGTCGTCTACCTAGCCTCACCGCGACGAAGCCACACCATCGACACCCGGGGGAATCCACACATGACGCGTTCACGCGCCCTGTTCGCCGCGCCTTTGTTGGCGCTCATCACCGGCCTGCTGACCATGCTGGGCACTGCTCCTGCGCAGGCCTACGACCGTGACTGCGCGGACTTCCCGTCGCAGCGCGCAGCCCAGATCTTCTTCCTCAACAACGGCGGGCCCCGTTCGGACCCGCACCTGCTCGACGCAGAGGGCGACGGCCTCGCCTGCGAGTCCAACCCGTGCCCGTGCCTCTACAAGAAGTCCGTGGCCGGCAAGAAGCCTGCGACCTCACCGAAGGGACGCAGCAAGGGCCGGCAGCAGACCAAGCAGTCCGCGCGCGTCATCCGGGTGATCGACGGCGACACGGTCGAGGTGCGGCTCTCCACCGGCGCGAGGAAGGACGTGCGCCTGGTCGGCATCGACACCCCCGAGGTGTACGGCGGCACCGAGTGCGGTGGGCCCGAGGCTTCCGAGTCGCTCAAGGCGATCCTGCCGCCGCAGACCCGGGTGACCCTGCTCTCGGACGTCAGCCAGGACGACAAGGACCGCTACGGCCGGCTGCTGCGCTACGTGCACAAGGGCGGCAAGGACGTGAACCGCCAGCAGGTCCTGAGGGGCTACGCGTCGGTGTACGTCTACGACCACCACCCGTTCAACCGGACGGCGAGCTACCGCAAGGCCGCCCAGGTGGCCAAGGCCGCCCGTCGAGGCATGTGGGGCGCCTGCTGAGCCGACGGCCCTCACCAGTACACAGCACAGTGCCCCGCTCGGAAACCGAGCGGGGCACTGGCGTCGAGTGGGTCAGGCCTTCTCGCAGGCGATCCGGTCGTTGTCGAGGTCGAGGCTGCCGTTGTGGTTCTCGGCGGCCCAGTAGATCTTGTTGCTGCGCTTGAACGTCGTGACCGGGTCCTGCGCGCCCTTGTCGCGAGCCTTCTTCGTACCCACGCCGTGCGGGTACTTCTTGTTGAACTTCGTGCAGTTGTCGTGGATGCCGCTCGAGTGCGCTGAGACGGGGCCGGCGAGGCCCAACGTGGCGGCGGTCGTCAAGGCGACGAGCCCAGCGGCGAGCTTGGTCTTGATGGTCATGGTGAAACCCCCGCGGCGGTCGTGGCGAATGAGCGGCCACCCTAGGCATCGGCTGTCGCGCGTGTCTGGCGATTGACGAAGTCAGCCCCCGACCGCGTCGGCAGGTCAGGGGCTGTCTCGTGCTGGTGGGCGATACTGGGTTTGAACCAGTGACCTCTTCCGTGTCAAGGAAGCGCGCTACCACTGCGCCAATCGCCCGTGACGGCCCAAGTTCCCACACTCGGTGGGTGTTGAGCAATCGAGGTGGAGACGGGATTTGAACCCGTGTAGACGGATTTGCAGTCCGTTGCCTCGCCTCTCGGCCACTCCACCAAGGAGGGGACCTGCGACCCTTCTCCGAGCGGACGACGAGGCTCGAACTCGCGACCTCAACCTTGGCAAGGTTGCGCTCTACCAACTGAGCTACGTCCGCTTGCGACTCCCGGCGGTTTCCCGGACCGGCGGTGCGAGAGAACTTTAGCCGACATCGTCCGAATGACAAATTCGGCCCCTGAGCACGCGTGTTCCGCCTGCACGGCAAGGCTTCCCGCGTCCTAGGGTCGACGCCATGCGCGCATGGGTGAACGGGCGCCTTCTCGACGATCCGGACGGCTCCCGCGATCACCGTGCAGGACCACGGGTTGACCGTCGGCGACGGGGTCTTCGAGGCGGTCAAGGTGGTGGACGGCCGGCCGTTCGCGCTGACCCGGCACCTCGGCCGGCTGGCCCGGTCCGCGGCCGGGACTGGGCCTGCCCGACCCCGACCAGGACGAGGTACGCCGGGGCGTGGCCGCCGTCCTGCGACGGCCAGGACCTGCCCCTGGGCCGGCTGCGGATCACCTACACCGGGGGAGTCGCGCCGCTCGGGCTCCGGGCCGCGGCGACAGCCCGCCGACGCTGGTCGTGGTCGCCGCGCCCATGCAGCCCGGCGCCGCGGACCGACGGCGGTGGTGACGGTGCCGTGGCCGCGCAACGAGCGCGGCGCCCTGGCCGGGCTCAAGACGACGTCGTACGCCGAGAACGTGGTCGCCCTGGCCCACGCCCACCGAGCGCGGCGCCACCGAGGCGATCTTCGCCAACCTGGCCGGCCACCTCTGCGAGGGCACCGGGTCGCAACGTCTTCTACGTCGTCGACGGCGAGCTGCGCACCCCGACGCTGGCGTCGGGCTGCCTGGCCGGGATCAGCCGGGCGCTGCTGCTCGAGTGGTACGGCGCCCGCGAGGTCGACGAGCCGGTCGAGGTGCTCGACGCGGGCCGACGAGATCTTCCTGGTGTCGACGACCCGCGACGTGCAGCCGGTGCACCGGTGCGACGACCGTGACCTCGACGTACCGGGGCCGGTGACCGCCGGGTGCCAGAAGGTCTGGGCCGAGCGGGAGGCCGCCGACGTCGACCCGTGACCGAGGGGTCAGCTGTGCGGCGACACGCCGGTGAGGGGCCTGAAGTTCTGACTCCTCGGCGCTACTGGCTGGCGCGCTGGCGCTCGCGGTAGGCGGCGACGTGCAGCCGGTTGCCGCAGGTGCGGGCGTCGCAGTAGCGCTTGGAGCGGTTGCGGGAGAGGTCGACGAGCACCTGGTCGCAGTCGGGGGCCTCGCACCGGCGCAGCCGTTCCGACTCGCCGGCGGCGACCACCTGGGCGAGCGCCATGCCGCAGTCGAGCGCGAGGTGGTCGGCCAGCGAGGCACCGGGGGTGAAGTAGTGGATGTGCCAGTCGTAGCCGTCGTGGTCGGTGAGCCGAGGCGTGACCCCGGCCTGCGAGACGAGCCGGTTGATGACGACCGCGGCGTCGGAGTCGTCGGTGGACGGAGAAGACCGCGCGGACCGAGTCCCGGAGGAGGTGAACCCCGACGAGGTCGGCGGCGGTGAGGCGCCGGACGTCGCTCACGTCATGGCGACGGACGAAGTCCTGGAGGGCGCGGAGATCGGGGAGGCCCTCGCCGTAGGAACCGGAGGGGGCCGAGTTGACCAGGTCGACGGCGCAACCGAGAGAGTGCTCGGTGTCGTGGCTGAACAGCACCGGTGTCCCCCACCCTGTCGCGGTGATCGTGCCGAGGTCGGTCCTCCCAGCCCCACCCTAGGCCACGACCCCGCGACGGGTGGTCAGGCGTTCTCGGCGGCGAAGATGGCCGCGATGGCGGCGTCGACGTCGAGCAGCTCGGACTCGCTGCCGGGCTTGACGGCGGCGCTCATCCGGTCGACGAAGCTGCGCAGGTCACCGGTGCGGGCCTGCACGAGCGCCTCGCCGTCGGGGGAGCAGAGCTCGATGATGACCACGGCGTGGCCCTGGGTGTCGAGGCACGGCCAGACGTGCACGTCGCCGTCGCCGGCGGGCTCGTAGAGGCCCTCGGCGAGCAGGTCGCGACCGAATGTCCAGCGGACCTCGCTGTGTCCGGTCTGGAAGACCGTGGTCACGGCGAACGGGTCGGTCGCGTCGTAGCGGAGCTCGGCCTTGATCGGGGTCGCGGCACCCGAGGCGTCGATCAGCTCCAGCTGCACCGGCGCGGTCACCGTCAGTGTGGTGTTCATCGAGTAATCCATCTCTCTCTTCCTCCCAAGGTCATCCCCTCCGGACTTCGGCAAAGAGACGTCAAGTAGTAGGCGTCGTGACGCGATTCCAAACGAATCCGTCGAGTTTTTTCGGAAGCTGTCCGAATGGAGGGCTGATGTGTCCCGTTTGGGGCAGTTAGAACCACCAACTGGGCTACCCGAGGACGGCTACGCTCTTCGTGACAGTCGAGCCAGAGTGACAGAGGCATCCGTGACGGACAACGCGACAGACATCGCGTCGGAGGAGCAACCGGCGCAATCCGGGCAAGATTCCGCACGTGACCCTGGTCGCATCCACCGGACGCTGCACGGGCACCCGGTGCTCTCGCTGACCACGAAGCTGGTCGTCGGCCTGGTCGGGACGCTCGTCACCCTCGTGGGGGTGATCATGCTGGTCACGCCCGGGCCGGCGTTCGTGCTCATCCCGCTGGGTCTGGCCATCCTGTCCACCGAGTTCGAGTTCGCCCGGCGTTGGCTGCGCTGGGCGCGCCGCAAGGCCGAGCAGGCCAAGGAGCGTGCCGACGCCCTCGACCCGGCGGTACGACGCCGGCGGCTGGTGCTCACCGGCGTCGCCGTGCTGCTCGCGGTGGCCGCCGTGACGACCTACGTCGCTGGTCTACGGGTGGCCGCACTATGCCGTCGGCGGGTGGAACTGGGTGCAGAGCGTCGCCGGCTGGGTGCCCGACCTGCCGGGGATGTGAACCCACGATCCTGATGCGCTAGCCTTTCCCGCGCACCGCAGCAGCGGGTGCGACCACGGGGCGATTGGCGCAGTGGTAGCGCGCTTCGTTCACACCGAAGAGGTCACTGGTTCGAACCCAGTATCGCCCACCCAGGTCAGTCCAGCGTGTAGTCCGAGCGACTGCGGTCCATCCTAAGAAGCCGCCGGCCACAACGTCGACTACGGCAAATCCGCGAGCTCCGGCGTGCCCGCAGCCTCATCGAGCCATGGCGATGCGCCGACGCCTGTCGCACAATGCTGTGGAAGGCAGGGTGAGTCGATGATCTGGTTCTGGATCGCGTTCGCGGTGCTCGTTGTCCTGGCGTTCGCGTGGGTGGCGCGCCGGTCGCGTCGGCACAGCGGGGACTACACGATGGAACAGGCGGCTCGGGACGCCGACAAGTACGCGGGCGGCGGGACGACCGGCGTCGCGTAGGTGCACCACGAGACCCGGAGAACGTGGCCCAATTACCAGGGTCTCGTCGTGTGCTGCGCTGGCGGCGCTCAGAACGACCGATGCACGGCCAGACCCCTGTGACCGTGGGCGCGGTAGACCGTCTAGAACTCGATGGTGTCTGACGCCCATGCTGTCTTGACGAAGTAGTTGGGCGACATGTAGATGCGCGTCCGGACCTTCATGACAACCTTTGTGATCTTCGAGCGCCCGCTGTCCAAGAACGCATTGGCTGGCCGGAACGCTACCGCCCCAGACTGCACGTAGTTGTAGGGCTGGCACTTGTTTCCGTTGAGGTGCACCGCGTTGGTGCCCGCTCCGAGGATCTTGGATGTATCCAGAGAGAGCGGTATATCGCCGAACGGCGCTGAGCTCACATTGGGACTCTGGGAGAGCAGCGTGATGCTCAGGTCGGTGCACACGCTGGCCACCGGGGCCTGGTTGCGGTCAGAGGTGAATCGCCCGCCGGTACGGAACGGGGACAACTCGATCGTGCGCTGGCGGCCCCAGGAGCCGAAGCCACCCTTTTCCGCTCTCACGTCGAGCACGGCCGTCATGCTTCCGCAGCCGGCTTTGGCCTTCGGGCCGCAACTGGACTTCAGCTGCTTCTGTGCGGTGGCGTCCCACTTCGTTTCCTGGGCCGCGAAGGCAGCCGACGGCGTCGCTGCCACCAAGAGCGTCAAGGCACCAATGACGAGACGCGTCCATCCGGATCTGCTCATGTTTGCTCCCCCTAGTGAAATGCCCCCTATCTGCACTATCGCGGGTCTGGGTCCACACGGCATGAGATTGGTCGAATCATCCAGGATTCTTGCTTTTTCGCTGCGACCGGGCTGGCGAGGCTGGGGCGCAAACCCCGAGTCCGTCTTCGGCCGGCACGCTCTGAAGGGGCGGCGGTCAATTCAAGGCTCCGGTCCGGGTGTTCACCCACAGAGGTCAGTCCTCACCTTTGTCGAAGGCCGCCTCGTCACGAGGCGGCCTTCGTCATTTCCGCTCCCGGGAAAACCCGAAGGCGTCGAGGCAAGTCGGGTGGATACGCTGATCCGGTCCGGGACGAACCGGACGGCAGCCGTCGACAGGAGTGGATCCCGTGTCCGAGATCAAGGTCACCGTCATCGCCGCTGACGAGCGAGACGAGAAGACCGTGACGACCGGGACCAAGGCGTGGGAGCTCTTCGTCGAGGACCCCGCCGTCATCGCCGCCCGCGTCGACGGCGAGCTCCGCGACCTGGCCCACGAGCTGGCCGACGGCTCGACCGTCGAGCCGGTCGCGATCGACTCGGCCGACGGCCGCGACATCCTGCGGCACTCCACCGCCCATGTGATGGCGCAGGCCGTGCAGGAGCTGTTCCCCGAGGCCCGGCTCGGCATCGGGCCGCCGGTGGAGAACGGCTTCTACTACGACTTCGACGTCGAGACCCCGTTCGTGCCCGACGACCTCGAGAAGATCGAGTCGCGGATGCGCAAGATCGTCAAGGAGGGCCAGAAGTTCTCGCGGCGACCGGTCTCCGACGCCGACGCGATCGCCGAGCTGAAGGACGAGCCCTACAAGATCGAGCTGATCGGCCTCAAGGGCGGTGTCGGCGGCCCCGACGCCGGAGACGGCTCGGAGATCGCCGAGGGCGCGAGCGTCGAGGTCGGCAGCGGCGAGCTCACCATCTACGACAACATCCGGCGCAACGGCGACGTCGCGTGGAGCGACCTGTGCCGGGGCCCGCACCTGCCGACCACCAAGCGGATCCCGGCCTTCAAGCTGATGCGCACCGCGGCGGCGTACTGGCGCGGCGACGAGAACAACAAGCAGCTGCAGCGCATCTACGGCACCGCCTGGGAGTCCAAGGAGGCGCTGGAGGAGCACCTGCACCGGATCGAGGAGGCGGAGCGGCGCGACCACCGCCGGCTCGGCCGGGAGCTCGACCTGTACAGCTTCCCCGACGAGATCGGCTCCGGGCTCGCGGTCTTCCACCCCAAGGGTGGCGTGCTGCGCAAGGAGATGGAGGACTACTCGCGCAAGCGGCACGTCGAGGCCGGCTACGAGTTCGTCTACAGCCCGCACATCACCAAGAAGGAGCTGTTCGAGACCTCCGGGCACCTCGACTGGTACGCCGACGGGATGTACCCGCCCATGCACCTCGACGAGGTGGCCGACGACCGGGGCAACGTCACCAAGGCCGGGCAGGACTACTACCTCAAGCCGATGAACTGCCCGTTCCACTGCCTGATCTTCCGGTCGCGCGGCCGGTCCTACCGGGAGCTCCCGCAGCGGCTGTTCGAGTTCGGCAGCGTCTACCGCTACGAGAAGTCCGGCGTCGTGCACGGTCTGACCCGCGTGCGCGGCATGACCCAGGACGACGCGCACATCTTCTGCACCCGCGAGCAGATGCGCGACGAGCTGGCCAGCCTGCTCACCTTCGTGCTCGAGCTGCTCAAGGACTACGGCCTCGAGGACTTCTACCTGGAGCTGTCCACGAAGGACCCGGAGAAGTTCGTCGGCACCGACGAGGCGTGGGAGGAGGCCACCGCGACGCTGCGCGAGGTGGCCGAGGAGTCCGGCCTCGAGCTCGTCGCCGACCCGGGTGGCGCGGCGTTCTACGGGCCCAAGATCTCGGTGCAGGCCCGCGACGCCATCGGCCGCACCTGGCAGATGTCGACGATCCAGCTCGACTTCAACGAGCCGGAGCTGTTCGAGCTGGAGTACACCGCACCCGACGGTTCGCGGCAGCGTCCGGTGATGATCCACCGCGCCTTGTTCGGCTCGATCGAGCGCTTCCTCGGCGTGCTGGTGGAGCACTACGGCGGGGCCTTCCCGCCCTGGCTCGCCCCGGTCCAGGTGCAGGCGATCCCGATCGCCGAACGCCACAACGACTACCTCGTCGACGTGGCAGCGAGACTGCGGGCCGCCGGCGTGCGCGTCGAGGTCGACGACTCCGACGACCGGATGCAGAAGAAGATCCGCAACGCGCAGCTGCAGAAGGTGCCGTTCATGCTCATCGCCGGCGACAAGGACGTGGAGGCCGGCGCGGTCTCGTTCCGCTACCGCGACGGCCACCAGGACAACGGCGTATCGGTCGACGAGGCGATCGCGCGGGTCACCGAGGCGATCGCCTCGCGCGCACAGGTCTGACGTGGCCGAAGAGGTCGAGGCCCAGGACGGTGCCGGGGTCCCCGACGAGCTCGAGCGGCTGTGGACCCCGCACCGGATGGCCTACATCCGCGGCGAGAACAAGCCGTCGGACGGTACGTCGGGGGAGTGCCCGTTCTGCCGGATCCAGACGCTCGACGACGAGGAGGGGCTCGTCGTGCACCGGGGCGACACGGCGTACGTCGTGCTGAACCTCTACCCCTACTCGCCCGGCCACCTGATGGTCTGCCCGTTCCGGCACGTCGCCGACTACCCGGACCTGACCGTCGAGGAGACCGACGAGGTGGCCCGGCTGACCCAGACCGCGATGCGCGTGGTGCGCTCGGTGTCGGGCGCCCACGGCTTCAACATCGGGATGAACCAGGGCGCGGTCGCGGGCGCCGGGATCGCGGCCCACCTGCACCAGCACGTCGTGCCGCGCTGGGCGGGCGACCAGAACTTCATGCCGATCATCGGGCGGACCAGGACCCTGCCGCAGCTGATGACCGAGACGCGTCAGCTGCTCGCCGACGCCTGGGCCTGAGCGGCGTCCCGGCCCTCCCGGAAGAACGCCACCAGCTGCTCGACGGTGGTCTCCTCGGTCACGGCCCGGGCGGCGCCGAAGGGTGCGTCCCAGAACTCGCCGGTCGGCGGCGACCACGGACCGACGTAGGCGTACGGGGTGGGCGACCAGGCGTCGCCGGGGGAGACCCCGTAGTTCACCTCCTCGACGGTGACGGCGATGTCGAAGTGCTCGGGCCACAGCACGGGTGTCTCGAGTGGCACGAAGGCCAGCAGCGCCTCGTTGCCGACAGCGAACACGTCGGCGAGGAACGCGGCGACCTCGGGGTCCACGCTGAGCGGCTCGTCCGGAGCCACTCCGGACCCGTCGGCGTACAGTCCCGCCGGCGCGCGGGCCGTGACCCCGACCGCCTCGGCCAGCTGGGTCGGCGTACGGCCGTGCAGCCCGATGTCCCCGCCGGGTCCGACCAGCCGGTCGCCGCGGACCGAGAGCTCCGGGGGCCGCGTGGTGCCGAAGCCGCCCGGGGTCGCCTGCAGCCGGATGGTGCCGCTGCGCTCGTGCTGCGGCCCGGCGAGCACCAGCTCGGCCACGCCGTGCAGGGACCTGCGCGTCGAGCCCATCGTGCTCGCCAGGTGCGTTGGTCATCGTGCCTCCTGCGACGCGGGTGCCGAGCCCTGCCAGGGAAGGCAGTATCCACCGGCTAGCCTTCACTCGCCATGCTGAACCGATTCCGTGAGTTCTGGACCCGGCTGATCTCGCCGATCGCCCGCCTGCTGCTGCGCCTCGGCGTGAGCCCCGACGCGGTGACGGTGGTCGGCACCCTGGGCGTCTCCTTCGGGGCGCTGTTCTTCTTCCCACGCGGTCAGCTGCTCACCGGCGTCCTGGTCGTCACCGCGTTCGTGTTCAGCGACCTGGTCGACGGGCACATGGCCCGGCTGTCCGGGACCTCGTCCAGCTGGGGCGCGTTCCTCGACTCCACCCTCGACCGGCTCGGCGACGCGGCGATCTTCGGTGGGCTCGTCCTCTACTTCATGGGCCCGGGGGAGTCCGACGTGTACGCCGGTCTCGCGCTCTACTGCCTGGTGATGGGTGCGACCACGTCGTACGCGCGGGCGCGGGCCGAGTCGCTGGGCATGGAGGCACGAGGCGGGCTGGCCGAGCGGGCCGACCGGCTGGTCGCGATCCTCGTCATGACCGGTCTCTCCGTGATCTTCGATCAGGCCTGGTTCGTGCCGTTCACCCTCGCGGTGCTGGCTTTGGCCAGCACGGTCACCGTCGTGCAGCGGATCCTGGCCGTACGCCGCCAGGCGCTCGCGGCCGCTTGACGTGACCGTCATCCAGGTGCCGCGCGGCCTGCGCCGGGCGGCCACCGCGGCCGCCGGGCAGGCGTCGACCGCGAGCTACCTGACCGGCTGGCGGGTGGTCCGATGGCTGCCCGAGCCGGTCGCCCGCGCCACCTTCGACCAGATCGCCGACCAGGTGCACCGGCGCGACGGGCGCAGCGTGCGGCGGCTGCGCGACAACCTGCGTCGCTGCGTCGCCGAACCGGACGTCGACGCCGCCACCCGGGCCGGGCTGCGCTCCTACCTGCGCTACTGGTGCGAGTCGTTCCGGCTGCCGTCCTGGCCGATCGACGACCTGGTCCGGCGCACCCGCGTCATCGGCGAGCACCACCTGCGCGACCCGCAGAGCGCGGGCCGTGGCGTGGTCGCGGCGCTGCCGCACATGGGCAACTGGGACTGGGCCGGGGCCTGGGCGTGCGCCACCGGGATGCCGCTCACCACGGTCGCGGAGCGGCTCGAGCCGGCCCGGCTCTACGACGAGTTCGTCGCCTTCCGCACCGGCCTCGGCATGGAGATCCTGCCGCTCACCGGCGGCGCGTCACCTATGCGGAGGCTGGCCGCGGCGGTCGCGGAGGGCCGGCTGGTCTGCCTGCTGGCCGACCGCGACCTGTCCCGGGCCGGCGTCGAGGTGACCCTGCTCGGGGAGCCGGCCCGGATGCCGCGCGGCCCGGCCGCGCTGGCGCGCGACACGGGCGTCGACCTGGTGCCGGTGACGCTTGCCTACCGCGGCCGTGACCTCGAGCTGACGTTCCACGACCCGGTGCCGCACCAGCCGGGAGACGCCGGCCTGGTGGCGATGATGCAAGGAGTCGCCGACGCGTTCTCGCGCGGGATCGCGACCGACCCGCAGGACTGGCACATGATGCAGAAGGTCTTCACGGCGGACCTGGGGGCCCGATGAGGGTCGGGATCGTGTGCCCGTACTCCTTCGACGCCCCCGGCGGGGTCCAGAACCACGTGAAGGACCTGGCCGAGGCGCTGATCGCGCGGCACCACGACGTCTCGGTGCTCGCGCCCGGCGAGGAGGACGGGACTGCCGTCGTACGTCGTCCTCGCCGGTGGCGCGGTCCCGGTGCCCTACAACGGCTCGGTGGCCCGGCTGTCCTTCGGGCCGGTGGTCGCGGCCCGGGTCCGGCGCTGGCTCAAGGACGGACGGTTCGACGTGCTGCACCTGCACGAGCCCGCCACGCCGAGCATCTCGCTGCTCGCGCTGTGGGCCGCGGAGTGCCCGGTGGTCGCGACCTTCCACACCTCCAACGTGCGGTCCCGCGCGATGTCGGCGTCCGCGTCGATCCTGCGGCCGTCGATGGAGAAGATCACCGCCCGGATCGCGGTGTCGGAGTACGCCCGGGACACGCTCGTCCAGCACATCGGCGGGGAGCCGGTCGTGATCCCCAACGGCGTCTACGTCGACCACTACACCGCCGCCGTGCCACGTCCCGAGTGGCGCGGCGAGGACGCCACCGTCGCTTTCGTCGGCCGGCTCGACGAGCCCCGCAAGGGCTTCTCGCTGATGACCGAGGCGTTCACGGAGGTCGCCGCCGACCACCCGGGGACCCGGCTGCTGGTGGTCGGCGGCGGTGACATCGAGAAGGCGGCGGCCGGGTTCCCGGCCGCCCTCCGCGGTCAGGTGGACTTCCTCGGGCGGGCGTCCGACGAGGACAAGGCGGCGGCGCTGCGCACGGCGGACGTGTACGTCGCCCCCAACACCGGCGGCGAGTCCTTCGGCATCGTGCTCGTCGAGGCGATGGCCGCCGGGGCGACGGTGCTGGCCAGCGACATCCCGGCGTTCGCGCGGGTGCTCGAGGGTGGCCGGTGCGGCGCGCTGTTCCGGGCCGGGGACGGCAGCCACCTCGCCCACGAGCTCGGCGCGCTGCTGGCCGACCCCCGACGTCGTACCGCGCTGGACGAGGAGGCCGCGCGCGTGGTGCGGCGCTACGACTGGGGCACGGTGGCGACCAAGATCCTCCAGGTCTACGAGACCGTCACGGTGAGCTGATGGACTGGATCTGGTGGCTGCTGCTCGCGGTGCTCGTCGTGCTGGTCGGGCTCTGGCTCTACTGGACCGCGCACCGGCTGGACCGCATGCACCACCGCATCGAGGTGGCCCGGGCCGCGCTGGACGCCCAGCTGCTCCGGCGCTCCGGGCGCCGCGCTGGAGCTGGCCACCGGCGACACCCTGGACCCCGCGCGGTCCCTGCTGCTCGTCGACGCCGCCCACGTGGCCCGGGCCGCCGCCGGGGACGACCTCGAGTCCGCCCAGTCGGACCTGTCGGAGTCGCTGCGCGCCGTGCTCGCCGACCGCGACGAGCTCGACCAGCTGCGCGCCCGGCCGGACGTCGGTCCGCTCCTCGACGAGCTGGCCGCCTCGTGCCGCAAGGTGGAGCTGGCCAGGAGGTTCCACAACGACGTCGTGGTCTCGGCCCGGGCGCTGCGCAGCCGACGCCGGGTGCGCTGGCTCCGGCTGGCCGGAAACGCGGCCGAGCTGCGCACGGTGGACCTGGACGACGTACCCCCGGCCGCCCTGGTCGCGGACTGAGCCCGCGCACTGATTCGTTCGTCCCGGCCCGCGGGTCGTAGGCTGGCAGCACCCCTGATCCCGGCGTGAGCCCCTGTGGGCGTACCCGCCGGACGACGACAAGAAGGTCGAGCACGTGACTGACAGCAACACTCCGCGCACCGGCACGTCCGGCGTGAAGCGCGGCATGGCCGAGATGCTCAAGGGCGGCGTGATCATGGACGTCGTCACCGCCGAGCAGGCGAAGATCGCCGAGGACGCCGGCGCCGTCGCCGTGATGGCGCTCGAGCGGGTCCCCGCCGACATCCGCGCCCAGGGCGGCGTCTCCCGGATGAGCGACCCCGACATGATCGACAGCATCATCGAGGCCGTCTCGATCCCGGTGATGGCCAAGGCCCGCATCGGCCACTTCGCCGAGGCCCAGGTGCTGCAGAGCCTCGGTGTCGACTACATCGACGAGTCCGAGGTGCTCACGCCGGCCGACTACGCCAACCACATCGACAAGTGGGCGTTCACCGTGCCGTTCGTGTGCGGCGCGACCAACCTCGGTGAGGCGCTGCGCCGGATCACCGAGGGTGCGGCGATGATCCGCTCCAAGGGCGAGGCCGGCACCGGTGACGTCTCCAACGCCGTCACCCACATGCGCACCATCCGGGCCGAGATCCGCCGGCTGCAGAGCCTGGCCGAGGACGAGCTGTACGTCGCCGCCAAGGAGCTGCAGGCGCCGTACGCCCTGGTCAAGGAGGTCGCCGAGGCCGGCAAGCTCCCGGTCGTGCTCTTCACCGCCGGCGGCATCGCGACGCCCGCGGACGCCGCGATGATGATGCAGCTCGGCGCCGAGGGCGTCTTCGTCGGCTCCGGCATCTTCAAGTCCGGCAACCCCGCGCAGCGGGCCGAGGCGATCGTCAAGGCCACCACGTTCTTCGACGACCCCGACGTGGTCGCCAAGGTCTCCCGCGGTCTCGGCGAGGCGATGGTCGGCATCAACGTCGAGGACATCCCGCAGCCGCACCGGCTCGCCGAGCGCGGCTGGTGAGGCGTCTTGCCTGACCAGGCGCTGGCCGAGCAGCACGTCCGCGAGTTCGCGCGGGCCTGCGTGCGCGCCGGCCTGCTCGACGACGACGCCCTCGCCGACGAGGTCGAGCAGGCCATCGTGACGGAGCTGCCCGACCGCGCCGACGAGGCCGGGTCGCTCGCGACCGCCTGGATCGACGTGGCCCGCGAGGAGCTGCGCGTCGACCAGCAGAGCTGGCCCGAGGCCACCGACTACGAGCGCCTGCAGACCGCGTTCGCCGAGCTCGAGCTGGACGACGTCGTCGTGCTGCAGGGCGTCGACGACCACTGGGCGGCCAAGGCGGTGCTGGACGAGCGGACCGCGGCCGGCACGACGCCGCGCGGCATCGCCTGGTTCACCGCCTCCGACGTCTGGCACGCCGTCGACGAGGGCATGCTCGAGGTGAACCTCTGGCACGGCTCGACCGCCAACGCCGCGCCGGGCGACGCCCTCCTCGACGAGGTCCTCGGGGTCCTCGAGAAGCACGGCCTCGGCGCACACTTCGACGAGGGCCGCATCGAGGTCGACGCGCACTGGCACCGACGGATCGCGCCGTGAGCAACGCGACCGCCCCGCTGATCGGGGTGCTCGCGCTGCAGGGCGACGTCCGCGAGCACCGGGCGATGCTCGAGCGGGCCGGCGCCGAGACGCTGCCGGTACGCCGGCCCGAGGAGCTGGCCCGGGTCGACGGGATCGTCCTTCCCGGCGGCGAGTCCACCACGATGTCCAAGCTGGCCCGCACCTTCGAGCTGCTCGAGCCGCTCCGGGAGGCGCTGCACGACGGCCTGCCCGGCTTCGGCACCTGCGCCGGGATGATCATGCTGGCCGACCACATCGAGGACGGGGTCGCCGGCCAGGAGACGTTCGGCGGGCTCGACGTCGTCGTACGCCGCAACGCGTTCGGCCGCCAGGTCGACTCCTTCGAGGCCGACCTCGAGGTGACCGGCTTCGACTCGCCGTTCCACGCGATGTTCATCCGGGCGCCCTGGGTCGAGAAGGTCGGCCAGGCGTCGAGGTGGTGGCCCGGGTGTCGGTCGTGCACCACGGCGAGCGCTCCCATGCCGCCGCCGACGCCGTGGGTAGGATCGTCGCGGTCCGACAGGGGAGCCTGCTCGCCACGTCGTTCCATCCCGAGATCACCGGGGACCCCCGGATCCACGCGATGTTCGTGGACATGGTCCGTGAAAGCGGTGGTTGAGCCGGTCGACACCCGACGCGGCGTACCGATTCGAAAGTAGGGTCCAGCTCCATGTCCGGCCACTCCAAATGGGCGACCACCAAGCACAAGAAGGCCGTCATCGACGCCCGGCGCGGCAAGCTGTTCGCCAAGCTGATCAAGAACATCGAGGTCGCGGCCCGGCAGGGCGGCGGCGACCCGGCGGGCAACCCGACGCTGTACGACGCGATCCAGAAGGCCAAGAAGTCCTCGGTCCCCAACGACAACATCGACCGCGCGGTCAAGCGAGGTTCGGGCGCCGAGGCCGGCGGGGCCGACTACCAGACGATCATGTACGAGGGCTACGGCCCCAACGGCGTCGCGCTGCTGATCGAGTGCCTCACCGACAACAGGAACCGCGCCGCGATGGAGGTCCGCACCGCGATGACCCGCAACGGCGGCTCGCTCGCCGACCCGGGCTCGGTGTCCTACCTGTTCAACCGCAAGGGCGTCGTGATCGTGCCCCAGGCGCAGGACGTCGAGGCGGTCGAGCGAGGACGACGTCCTCGAGGCGACGCTCGACGCCGGCGCCGAGGAGGTCAACGACCTCGGCGAGGCCTTCGAGGTGATCAGCGAGGCGACCGACCTGGTCGCCGTCCGCACCGCGCTGCAGGCCGCCGGGCTCGACTACGACTCGGCCGAGGCGTCGTTCGTGCCGTCGATGAACGTCGAGCTCGAGGACCGAGGCCGCCGGCGAGGTGTTCCGGCTGGTGGAGGCGCTCGAGGACCTCGACGACGTGCAGAACGTCTTCGGCAACTTCGACGTCAGCGACGAGGTCCTGGAGTCGCTCGACGCCTGACCCGACCGCCGAGGCGGTCAGTTGTTCCGCGACACGCCGTCGAGGCGGCAGATGTTCTGACCCCTCGGCGTCTACGTTGGTCCGAACAGGTGTTCGGACGCGCGAGAGGCGGTGGGCGGATGCGCGTGCTGGGGATCGACCCGGGCCTGACCCGCTGCGGCATCGGCGTCGTCGAGGGGTCGGTCGGCCGGCCGCTCAGCCTGGTCGACGTCGGCGTCGTGCGCACCCCGGCCGACCAGCCGGTGGCCGAGCGGCTGCGCCTGCATCGAGGTCGGCATCGAGGAGTGGCTCGACCGGCACCGCCCCGACGCGGTCGCCGTCGAGCGGGTGTTCAGCCAGCACAACGTGCGCACGGTGATGGGCACCGCCCAGGCCAGCGGGGTCGCGCTGGTCGCCGCCGCCCGCCGCGGGCTCCCGGTCGCGCTGCACACCCCCAGCGAGGTGAAGGCCGCGGTCACCGGCAGCGGCCGGGCCGACAAGGCGCAGGTCGGCGCGATGGTGACCCGGCTGCTGCGGCTCACCGAGGCACCCAAGCCGGCCGACGCCGCCGACGCGCTGGCGCTGGCGATCTGCCACATCTGGCGGGGCGGCGCCCAGGCCCGCATCGACGCAGCCGTCGCCCAGGCAAGGAGCCGTTCATGATCGCGTTCGTCAGCGGCGAGGTCGCCGCACTCACCCTCACCTCCGCCGTCGTCGAGGTCGGCGGGGTCGGCCTGGAGCTGCACTGCACGCCCGCGCACCCTGGCCACGCTGCGGGTGGGGCGAGCGCGCCACGCTGCCGACGCAGCATGGTGGTGCGCGAGGAGTCGCTGACCCTGTTCGGCTTCGTCGACGACGACGAGAAGAGCGTCTTCGAGCTGCTCCAGACCGCCAGCGGCGTCGGCCCCAAGCTCGCGCAGGCGATGCTGGCCGTGCACCGGCCCGACGAGCTGCGCCGGGCGCGTCACGACCGAGGACGTCAAGACGCTCACCACGGTGCCGGGCATCGGGCAGAAGGGCGCCCAGCGGATCATCCTCGAGCTCAAGGACCGCATCGGCGCGCCGAGCGGCGGTGCGGCTCCGCGCACGGCGACCGCCGCCACGACCGGCGGCGAGGCCTGGCGCGGTCAGGTGCACGCCGGGCTGGTCGGGCTCGGCTGGTCGGCCAAGGAGGCCGACAGGGCGGTCGAGGCCGTCGAGCGCGCAGGCCGAGGAGATGGCCGCGCCAGGCTCGACCGCTGGACGTCGCGGCGCTGCTCCGGGCCGCGCTGCGCTCGCTGAGCAAGGCCTGACATGGACCACGAGACCGAGCTGGCGGCCGCCGAGGCGGCGTACGTCGACGCGCGCGCGCTGGTCGACGGCGAGGTCCGGGCCGACGAGGGCGACGAGCGGGCCGTCGAGGCGGCGCTGCGCCCGCGCACCCTCGACGAGGTCATCGGGCAGGAGCGGGTCCGCGAGCAGCTCGCGCTGGTCCTCGAGGCGGCGCGCGGCCGCGACCGCGCGCCCGACCACGTGCTGCTCTCGGGGCCGCCCGGGCTCGGCAAGACCACGCTGGCGATGATCATCGCCGCGGAGATGCAGAGCCCGCTGCGGCTCACCTCCGGGCCGGCGATCACCCACGCCGGCGACCTGGCGGCCATCCTGTCCGGCATGAACGACGGCGACGTGCTGTTCGTCGACGAGATCCACCGGATGTCGCGGCCGGCCGAGGAGATGCTCTACATGGCGATGGAGGACTTCCGGGTCGACGTCGTCATCGGCAAGGGCCCGGGTGCCACCGCGATCCCGCTGGAGATCCCGCCGTTCACGCTGGTCGGCGCCACCACCCGGGCCGGGCTGCTGCCCGGGCCGCTGCGGGACCGGTTCGGGTTCACCGCCCACCTGGAGTTCTACGAGCCGGCCGAGCTCGAGCAGATCGTCCGTCGCTCCGCCGGGCTGCTCGACGTGCACGCTCACCGACGAGGGGGCCGGCGAGATCGCGTCGCGGTCCCGCGGCACACCGCGGATCGCCAACCGGCTGCTGCGCCGGGTGCGCGACTACGCCCAGGTCCGGGCCGACGGCGTGGTGCACGCTCGACATCGCCCACCGGGCGCTCGACCTCTACGAGGTGGACCAGTCCGGCCTCGACCGGCTCGACCGCGCGGTGCTCGACGCGCTGTGCCGGCGGTTCGGCGGCGGACCGGTCGGGGTGAGCACGCTCGCCGTCGCGGTGGGCGAGGAGCGCGAGACCGTCGAGGAGGTCGCCGAGCCGTTCCTGGTCCGCTCCGGCTTCCTGGCGCGCACGCCCCGCGGCCGGGTGGCGACACCGCTCGCCTGGGCCCACCTCGGGCTGACGCCACCCGCACCCTCGTCGTACGCCGCCGAGCTGCCGCTGTTCGACGAGACGCCGGACTGAGACGGGATCGTGACCGGCGGGTTCGCTCCCTTGTCGGCGCGGTCACACCGGGACGGTTAGACTCCATCGTTGGCCCGGGCCGTGAGTCTCGGTGCCCCGGGTCGTCGTCGGCGACCCCACCATGCCCACTGGCGAGGAGTTACCTTCGTGAACGGTCTGGCGAGTCCATCCTCCCGTTCGTCCTGATCGTCGTCGTCTTCTGGTTCCTGGTCGTGCGGCCCCCGCGCAACCGGCAGAAGCGGCTCGCGGCCACCCAGTCCAGCGTCGCCGTCGGCAGCCGAGGTGATGCTCGGTTCCGGCATCTTCGGGACGGTCGCCGGTGTCGGCGAGGAGACCTTCGACCTCGAGATCGCCCCGGGCACCACCATGAAGGTGGCCAAGCAGGCGGTCGTGCGCGTCGTCGAGCCGACCGAGTCCACCCAGAGCCCGGCGAGCCCGACGGACGACACGTCGGCCAGCGACCCCAGGACCACTAGTCAGCGCCGGGCTCAGGCCCGCAGCACCAAGGAGCGACACAGCAGTGGCGAAGAACGCGTCCCGCCCCGGGCGCCGGCTGATCGTCTTCGCCGTCCTCATTGCGGCGATGTTCGGCGGCGTGGCGATCGGCGGCCAGTGGAAGCCCAAGCTCGGCCTGGACCTGCAGGGCGGCACCCGGATCACCCTGGAGGCCAGCACCGCAGACCGGGGAGGACATCACCCCCGAGAAGCTCGAGGAGGCCCGCGGCATCATCGACCAGCGGGTCAACGGCCAGGGCGTCGCGGAGGCCGAGGTCGCCATCCAGGGCAACCGCAACATCGTCGTCGAGATCCCCGGTGACAACCGACGTGACTTCGTCGACGACGTCCAGCAGACCGCGCAGCTGCGGTTCCGCCTGGTGGCCGCGGTAGCTCCGGGCCGCCCCAGCGCCCAGCCGGCTCCCGGTGACCACGCCCAGTGAAGAGCCCAGTGGTCAGCCGAGTGGTGACCCGTCCGCGCAGCCGGACGACGAGCCGAGCGACGAGCCGTCCGCCTCTCCGCGCGGGCGCGCACTCTCGGGCGGCCTCGTCGCCGCTGACGAGACCGGCAACAACAACGCCGGCAACAACAACGACGACCAGGGCAACCAGGGCGGCGGCCAGGGCGACCAGGGCAACCAGGGCGGCGACGCCGAGGAGCCTCCGGCCGATCCCAACGCCCAGGGCGGCGCCCTCCCGGGAACTACGCCCGAGGGCGCTCCCGTGGACCAGCCGCTGCGGTGGCAGGACAACCCCGGCGACGAGTGGTTGCAGCGGTTCTCCGAGTTCACCTGCCCCGAGCCGGGCGAGCCGGCCAACCAGGTCGTGGACAACCGCGACGAGCCGCTGGTCACCTGCGACGAGGACGGCAACAAGTACCTCCTCTCGGCCGCGATGATCCAGGGCACCCAGCTCACCCGCGCCGAGGCGGGCATCCCGCAGGGCCAGGTGCAGTGGGCCGTCGACCTGACCTTCGACAAGACCGCACGGGAGACCTTCGCCGAGGTCACCCGGGAGATCGTCAACGCCACCAGCCCGATCACCGGTCAGCAGAAGCAGTTCGCGATCGTGCTCGACGGTCAGGTGATCAGCGCGCCGGTCGTCAACGGCGTGATCCCCAACGGCCAGGCGCAGATCAGCGGCGACTTCAACCAGGAGTCCGCGCAGTCGCTGGCCAACAGCCTGAAGTACGGCGCGCTGCCGCTGACGTTCACCGCACCCGTCGTCAGCGAGGAGGGGCCGACGCTGGCCTCCGACCAGCTCGCTGCCGGGCTCTGGGCCGGCGCCATCGGCCTGGCGCTCGTGCTCATCTACTGCATGCTCTACTACCGCGGCCTCGGCATCGTCGTGGTCGCTTCCCTCGGGATCGCCGCGCGTGGTCACCTACGGGGTCGTGCTGGCGATGAGCCAGGCGGTCAACTTCACGCTCACTCTGCCCGGCATCGCCGGTCTGATCGTGGGCGTCGGCATCACCGCCGACTCGTTCATCGTCTACTTCGAGCGGATCCGCGACGAGATGCGTGACGGCAAGTCGATGCGGGTGGCCGTCGAGGCGGGCTGGGTGCGTGCCCGGGCCACCTGCCTCGCCGCCGACGCGGTCTCGCTGCTGGCCGCCGTCGTGCTCTACATCTTCGCCATCGGCGTCGTGAAGGGCTTCGCGTTCGCGCTCGGCATCAGCACGCTCATCGACCTCGTGGTGTTCTTCATGTTCACCAAGCCGATGGTGTCGTGGCTGGCCCGCTTCAAGTTCTTCAACTCCGGCCACAAGTACTCCGGGCTGTCCCCGGAGGCGATCGGCATCGACAGCATCGCCGGTGGGCCCCGTCCGTCGGTTGCAGGGGGTAACGCCTGATGAGCAAGATGTCCCGTCTCGGCCAGCAGCTGTACGACGGCACGGTCTCGATCGACTTCGTCGGTCGGCGGCTGGCTCTGGTACGCCATCTCGGCGGTCATCGTCGCCATCGCGATGTTCGGCCTGCTCGGCAAGGGCCTCAACCTCGGCATCGAGTTCGAGGGCGGCGTGGAGTACCGCGTCTCGATGCCCGCCGGACAGGCGGACCAGGAGACCGTCGAGGAGATCCGCGAGGCCGTGGCCCAGACGGCCGAGGACGAGGGGATCGAGGCGGCGAGTTCCCCGATCGTCAACACCTCGGGTGACAACAACATCCGCGTGCAGACCGAGCCGCTCACCAACGACGAGGCGACCACGATCTCGGAGGCGATCCAGGAGGCCGCCGGCGTCGGCGAGGACGACCTCAGCCAGGCCGCGATCGGTGCGACCTGGGGTCAGCAGGTCGCCGACCGTGCGCTGCTCGGCCTCGGCGTCTTCCTCGTCCTCGTGGTGCTGCTTCATCTGGGCCTACTTCCGCGAGTGGAAGATGTCGGTCGGCGCGCTCGTGGCGCTCGCGCACGACGTGATCATCACCGTCGGGATCTACGCGCTCTCCGGTTTCGAGGTCACCCCCGCCACCGTGACCGGCATCCTGACGATCCTCGGCTTCTCGCTCTACGACACCGTCGTCGTGTTCGACAAGGTGCGCGAGAACACCCGCAACCTGGCGCGCAGCCACCAGACCTACGGCGAGGCGGCGAACCTGGCGGTCAACCAGACCCTGGTCCGGTCGATCAACACCTCGATCGTGGCGCTGCTCCCGGTGGGCGCGCTGCTCTACGTCGGCGTGGTGACGCTGGGCTCCGGCGCCCTGAAGGACCTGGCGCTCGCGCTGTTCGTCGGCATGGCCGCCGGCCTGTACTCCTCGGTGTTCATCGCCACCCCGCTGGTCGTCCAGCTCAAGGAGATGGAGCCGGGGGTCAAGGCCGGTGACGCCCGGGCGAGGCGGCACTCCAAGCGCAAGGAGGCCGACCGGTTCGCCAACGTGCCGGCCTTCAGCGAGGACATGCCGATCATGGACGAGCCGTCGGCTCCGCGGTCCGACGTACCGGAGGCTGACGAGGAGCCGGAGCGCGGCGCCGGTCGGGGTCACCACTCCGGACCGCAGCCGTTACACGGCGGGCGAGCGGCCGGCCGGCCGCCCGGTGGCACCCTCGGCGGCCGCCAAGCGTGCGCAGCCGGAGCGCAAGCCCCGGTCGCAGCGCGGCAAGAAGTGACCGACGACCTCGGGCGCACGCTCGACGCGCTGATCCGCGACGTGCCGGACTTCCCGGAGCCGGGTGTGGTGTTCAAGGACATCACCCCGCTGCTGGCCGACCACGACGGCTTCTCGGCGGTGGTCGACGGCCCTGGCGGACGCGGGACGGGACGCCGGCCGGCAACGTCGTCGTCGACAAGGTGGTCGGCATGGAGGCGCGCGGCTTCATCCTCGCCGCACCGGTCGCGCTGGCGCTGCGGCGCCGGCTTCGTGCCGGTGCGCAAGGCCGGGAAGCTGCCCGGCCGGACGCACGCGGTCTCCTACGCCCTGGAGTACGGCGAGGCGACCCTGGAGGTGCACCGGGACGCGATCTCCGCCGGCGAGCGGGTGCTGCTGGTCGACGACGTCCTCGCGACCGGCGGCACGGCGGCGGCCACCCGCGAGCTGGTCGAGCAGTGCGGCGGCGCCGTGGTCGGGTTCGCGGTCCTCATGGAGCTCGGCTTCCTCGCCGGGCAGGTCCGCCCTGGGCGACCTGCCGTCTGCACGTCCTCAAGGCGCGTCTGAGCCGGCATCCGGCCAACCGCCTAGACTGAAGTTCGAGGTCGACGGGCTTGGAGGGCAGCTGAGATGGCGGAGAAGAGCGTCGGTCAACACGCCCGCCGAGCGCGCCCGAGGAGCCGAGCCGGCCCGCCGACCGGTCGCACCGTCGGGCCGGCGGATGCGGGCCCGGCTGGCCCGGATGGCCACCAAGAGCCAGCCCGGCAACCCGGTGCTGGAGCCGCTGTTCCGCGCGGTGCGGGCCAACCACCCCAAGGCGGACCTCGCCCTGCTCGAGCGGGCCTACCTCACCGCCGAGAAGCACCACGCCAGCCAGACCCGCAAGAGCGGCGACCCCTACATCACCCACCCGCTCGCGGTGGCCACGATCCTGGCCGACATCGGCATGACCGAGCCGACGCTGGTCGCGGCGCTGCTCCACGACACGGTCGAGGACACGCCGTACACCCTCGACGAGCTGCGCGCGCGACTTCGGCGACGAGGTCGCCCAGCTCGTCGACGGCGTCACCAAGCTCGACAAGGTCAAGTACGGCGACACCGCCGCAGGCCGAGACGATCCGCAAGATGATCGTGGCGATGAGCCGCGACATCCGGGTGCTCGTCATCAAGCTCGCCGACCGGCTGCACAACATGCGCACGCTGCGCTACCTCAAGCAGGAGAAGCAGGAGCGGATCGCCCGCGAGACGCTCGAGATCTTCGCGCCGCTGGCCCACCGGCTCGGCATGAACACCCTCAAGTGGGAGCTCGAGGACCTCGCGTTCGCGACCCTGCACCCGAAGATGTACGACGAGATCGTCCGGCTGGTCGCCGAGCGCGCGCCGTCGCGCGACCAGTTCCTGGCGCAGGTGATCGAGCAGGTCGAGAGCGACCTCCGCGACGCCAAGATCAAGGCGATCGTCACCGGTCGGCCGAAGCACTACTACTCGATCTACCAGAAGATGATCGTGCGCGGCCGCGAGTTCTCCGACATCTACGACCTGGTCGGGATCCGCATCCTCGTCGAGACCGACCGCGACTGCTACGCCGTGCTGGGCGTGCTCCACACCCGCTGGAACCCGGTGCCGGGGCGGTTCAAGGACTTCGTCGCGATGCCGAAGTTCAACATGTACCAGTCGCTGCACACCACGGTGATCGGCCTCGCAGGGCAAGCCCGTCGAGCTGCAGATCCGCACCTTCGCGATGCACCGCCGCGCGGAGTACGGCGTCGCGGCGCACTGGAAGTACAAGGAGAGCGTTCGCGCCCGGCGCGGACGCCGACCGCACCGACACGACGCCGGCGACGCGCGACATGGCCTGGGTCCGCCAGCTGCTCGACTGGCAGCAGGAGACCGAGGACCCGGGGGAGTTCCTCGAGTCGCTGCGCTTCGAGATCAACTCCGCCGAGGTCTACGTCTTCACCCCGCGCGGCGACGTGGTCGCGCTGCCGACCGGCTCGACCGCCGGTCGACTTCGCCTACGCGATCCACACCGAGGTCGGGCACCGCACCATCGGCGCCCGGGTCAACGGGCGGCTGGTGCCGCTGGAGTCCACGCTCGACAACGGCGACGTCGTCGAGGTGTTCACCTCCAAGGCGCCGACCGCCGGGCCGAGCCGCGACTGGCTCGGCTTCGTGAAGTCGCCCCGGGCCCGCAACAAGATCCGGCAGTGGTTCACCAAGGAGCGCCGCGAGGAGGCCATCGAGCAGGGCAAGGACCAGATCGCCCGGCTGATGCGCAAGGAGGGGGCAGCCGCTCAAGCGGGTGCTGACCCACGAGACGCTCGCGACCGTCGCCACCGAGATGCGGCTGGCCGACGTCTCGGCGCTGTACGCCGCCGTCGGCGAGGGCAACATCGGCGCGCAGACCGTCGTACGCCGGGTCATGGACCTGTACGGCGGCGAGGAGGGTGCGGCCGAGGACCTCGCCGAGGCCGTCCAGATCACCGAGACCGGCCGGTCCCGCCGGCAGGCCGGCGGCGACGCCGGCGTCATCGTCAAGGGGATCTCCGACGTCTGGGTCAAGCTCGCCAAGTGCTGCACGCCGGTGCCGGGCGACGAGATCCTCGGGTTCGTGACCCGGGGTGCCGGCGTCTCGGTCCACCGGTCCGACTGCACCAACGCCGGCCAGCCTCACCTCCCAGCCGGAGCGGCTCGTCGAGGTCGAGTGGGCGCCGACCGCCCAGTCGATGTTCCTGGTCAACATCCAGGTCGAGGCGCTCGACCGGGCCCGGCTGCTGTCGGACATCACCAAGGTGCTCTCCGACATGCACGTCAACATCCTGTCGGCGTCGCTGTCGACCACCCGCGACCGGGTCGCGAAGAGCCGCTTCACCTTCGAGATGGCCGACCCGAAGCACCTCGGCCACGTCCTCAAGGCCGTGCGCTCCGTCGACGGCGTGTTCGACGCCTACCGCGTCACCCAGTAGGAGGGTCGGGCGGGGGCCCGTTTGTGCCTGTCGGCGACCGGGTGGGCACACCTACGCTCATGTGAACCCGTCGGGGGGCGGGGGGACCGGGCGACCTGGGGGTCGCCGCTGCGTGGTGGGGTTTGGGGGAAGTCGTGGGCTCATTCAGAAGTGGCGTGCTTGCCGTCTGCGCCGTGGTGTCCGTCGTGGCCGTGACGAGCTGTGCGGGCGAGCCGGAGGCCGACGCCGGCGACCCGTCGGCCGGGACGGTGGAGCAGCCCGTGGCTGCAGAGTCGTCCCCTGCGGCCGAGGCCGATCCAGTCGTCGACAGCGCTCCAAGCGGGCTCTGGACACTGCGTTCGAAGGTGACGGCCAGCAACAACACGAGATGGGCCGAGCTCGGGTTCCGGGAGACCAGGACCTGGAAGTTCCGACCCGACTGCGAGAGCGCGTCGTCCTGCGGAGGCCGGATCAAGTCCTCGTCGGGCAACGCGTTCGACTACAGCTGGGACGGCGAGGCGCTGACCATCGTCCGCGAGTCCCCGATCGTGGAGGAGGGTCCCTGCTCCGACCAGGAGGGCCGGGTCGTCCGTGGTACCCACTCCAAGGTGACGGCGCACTACCCGCCGGTCGCGTTCCGCGCCGCGGGCGGCGACGACGCGGACGGGACGGCCGCAACCCGCTTCGACGCCAAAACGGTCGAGCGTGCGGTGATCAGCGAGCTCAGGGGCGGCTGTCGAAACGGCTTCGCCGGCACCGGTTCGCTGCGTCCCAAGTCGACTCACGTGTGGGTCCTGACCGCGAAACGCTGACGTGCCGCGTGGTCGAGGTGCCGCCGGGTGGTCGAGGTGCCACCGGGTGGTCGAGGTGACGTCGGGTGGTCGAGGTGACGTCGGGTGGTCGAGCTTGTCGAGACCACTTCGTCCGTCGGGTGGTCGACTCGCCTCCGGGTGGTCGAGCTTGTCGAGACCAATTTCCACAGCTGAGAAACGACCCCTGGCTTCATTCGCGCTCGCTCGCCAGGGTGGAGAGATGCCGTTCACCTACATCTTGCGATGCGCCGACGACTCCTTGTACGTCGGGAGCACCCGGTTCGACGTACAGGTCCGGGTCCAGCAGCACAACGCCGGAACAGGCTCGCGCTACACGGCTTGTCGGCGGCCGGTGGTGCTGATCTGGTGCGCCGAGTTCGACAAGGTGACCGACGCGTTCGGCCTCGAGAAGCAGTTGCAAAACTGGTCGCGGGCAAAGCGGCTGGCCCTCGTCGAGGGACGGTTCGCCGACCTGCCTGCGCTGTCCCGGTCGAAGAACGCGTGAGTGGTCTCGACTGGCTCGACCACCTGGGGGGCGTGGTCTCGACAGGCTCGACCACCCGGGGGGCGTGGTCTCGACAGGCTCGACCACCCGGGGGGCGTGGTCTCGACAGGCTCGACCACCCGGGGGGCGTGGTCTCGACAGGCTCGACCACCCGGAGGCCGTCTCGACGGCGCGACCACCGGCGGCGTGGTCTCGACAGGCTCGACCACCCGGGGGGCGTGGTCTCGACGGGCTCGACCACCCGGATGACGTCTCGGCCAGCCGAGGGCGTGGTCTCGACGGGCTCGACCACCCGGATGACGTCTCAACCACCCGGATACGGCTCGACCAGCCGGGCGTGATCAGCCGGAGAACTCCTCGAGGGCCTTGTGCGCCTCGGCGAGCCAGGCCTTGCGGGCCTCGAGGGCGGAGGCGTGCTCGGCGGCCAGCTTGTCGTTGCCGGCCGCGACGGCCTTGTCGTGCTTGGCCTCCAGGTCGGCGATGGACGACTCCAGCTGGGCGACCGTGTCGGCCGCCCGAGCCCGTGCCTCGGGGTTGGACCGGCGCCACTGGTCGTCCTCGACACCGCGGATCGCCTGCTCCACCTTGCGGATCCGGGCCTCGAGCTCCTTCATGCGCTCGCGCGGCACCTTCCCGGCGGCGTCCCAGCGCTCGGCGATGTCCCGGAACGCCTCGCGGGCGGCGCGGACGTCGGTGACCGGGAGGAGCTTCTCGGCCTCGACGAGGAGCGCCTCCTTCTTCTCCGCGTTGGCGGTGAACTCCCGGTCGAGCTCGGCGTTGGCGCTGTCGCGGGCCCCGAAGAACTGGTCCTGGGCGGCGCGGAACCGCTTCCAGAGCTGGTCGTCCACGCCGCGAGGGGCCGGCCCGGCGGCCTTCCACTGCCGCATCAGGTCGCGGTACTTGCCGGCGGTCGGGCCCCAGTCGGTGGAGCCGGCGAGCGCCTCCGCCTCGACGACGAGCTTCTCCTTGACCACCCGCGCGCTCTCGCGCTTCTCGTTGAGCTCGCCGAAGTGTGCCTTCCGGCGGCGGGTGTACGTCGTACGCGCGGTCGAGAACCTCCGCCACAGCGCGTCGTCGACCGGCTTCTCGAGCCGGGGGAGCGCCTTCCACTCGTCGAGCAGCTCCCGCATCCGGTTGGCGCCGTTGCGCCAGTCGGTGCCCTCGGAGAGCTGCTCGGCCTCGGTGGCGATGCGCTCCTTCTCGCCGCGGGCCCGCTCCAGCTTGCGAGCCCGCTCGGCCTTCCGCTTCTCCCGCTGCGCCTCGATCGTGCCGCCGAGCGCGTCCAGCCGCGCGTCGAGCCCGGCCAGGTCGCCCACGGCCTGCGCCTCGCTGAGGGTGGCATGCACCTGCTTCACCGATGCGGTCGCCTCGTCGGGGCCGAGCGCGCCGGCCTTGACCCGCTGCTCGAGCAGCTCGACCTCGAAGGCGAGGTCCTCGTAGCGCTTGGTGAAGAACGCCAGCGCCTCCTCGGGCGACGCGTCGGGCATCTGCCCGACCGGCCGCTCACCCTCGGCGGTCCGCACGAAGACGGTGCCGTCCTCGGCGACCCGCCCCCACTCGCTCGCGGGAGGACCGGGCGACGGACCCGCCGAGGTGTCGGCAGGAGTGCTGGCAGAAGGATCCGCAGGACGATCGGCAGGACGATCGGCGGGGGGATGCGGCGTCGCGGCGTCACCCTCTACGTCGCTGGGAGTGGGCTGCTCGGGCTCGGGACTGGTCACCGGGTCACCTCGTCCATCATCGGGACGGCAGCCACGCGGGCCGCGCCCGGGTCGGCTGCCGCCGTGTCGTCGCGGTCCGCGTCACGGGTCACGATCCAGAGCACCAGCCCGACCACGGCGACCAGCACCGCGAGGGTCGTCAGCAGAACGCGGAGACGACGTCGTCGGGCTTCGCGGGCGGCGAGGCGGGCGGCGCGACGTTCGGCGCCGGCCTGCGCGAGCCGCCGGCGGCGCTTCTTCTTCGAGACCACGGCAGGGAGTCTAGGGCCTGACTGCCGGGCGTCGTGGGGCTCCATGCGGATATGGGTTTCCTGAGGTCGCAGGCCCGTCGGTAGGCTGCATGGGTCGCCGCCGCCGTCCATCGTCCCCGTCGAACCAGGAGCTTCTCGTGCTGATCGCTGGCTTCCCTGCCGGCCCGTGGGGCACGAACTGCTACGTGGTAGCGACGGGTGCCGGCACCGAGTGCGTCGTCGTCGACCCGGGCAAGGACGCCGCTCAGGGTGTCGCCGAGGTGGTCCGGGAGCACCGGCTCAAGCCGGTGTCGATCCTGGTCACCCACGGGCACATCGACCACATGTGGTGCGTGGCGCCGGTGGCCGGCAGCTACGACGCCACCGCGTGGATCCACCCCGAGGACCGACACCTGCTCAGCGACCCGATGGCCGGGATCTCCCCGGAGACGGCGGGGATGCTGCTGGGCGGCAGCTACGAGTTCGCGGAGCCCGACGACGTTGCCGAGCTCGCCGATCGGCAGACGGTCGAGCTGGCGGGGATCGAGTTCTTCGTCGACCACACCCCCGGGCACACGCCCGGGTCGGTCACGTTCCGGACGCCGTGGGGCGCGAGCGCCGAGGTCTCCGAGCTGATGTTCTCCGGGGACCTGCTGTTCGCCGGCTCGATCGGGCGCACCGACCTGCCCGGGGGCGACCACCCGACCATGCTCCGCAGCCTGCGCGACCGGGTGCTGACGCTGCCCGACGACATCGTGGTCCTGCCCGGGCACGGTGAGCAGACCAGCATCGGGCGGGAGCGCGCGACGAACCCGTTCCTGCTCGAGCTGATCCGCGACGCCGACAGCGCCGACACCGCCGGCGGCTCCACCCCAGCACCGAACCGAGGGCTATGAACGACAAGATCGCCGCGCCGAAGGGTGTCCCGGAGTACCTCCCACCCGACTCGGCCGCCTTCCTCGCCATCCGGGAGGCCCTGACCCGGCCCGCGGTGCTGGCCGGCTACGGCTACGTCGAGCTGCCCGTCTTCGAGGAGACCGCGCTCTTCGTCCGCGGCGTGGGCGAGTCCACCGACGTGGTGAGCAAGGAGATGTACACCTTCGAGGACCGCGGCGGGCGCTCGCTCACCTTGCGCCCCGAGGGCACCGCCGGGGTGATCCGGTCGGTCATCGAGCACGGCCTCGACCGTGGCCAGCTCCCGGTCAAGCTCTGGTACGCCGGCCCGTTCTTCCGTGCCGAGCGTCCGCAGCACGGGCGCTACCGGCAGCTCCAGCAGTTCGGCATCGAGGCCATCGGCAGTGACGACCCGGCCCTCGACGCGGAGGTCATCGCGATCGCCGACGACGGCTACCGCTCGCTCGGGCTGACCGGCTACCGGCTCGAGCTGACCTCGCTCGGCTGCGCCCGGTGCCGCCCGGCGTACCGCGAGAAGCTGACCGCGTTCCTCGCCGGCCTCGACCTCGACGAGGCCACCCAGGAGCGGGCCCGCGTCAACCCGCTGCGCGTGCTCGACGACAAGCGCGAGCAGGTCAGGTCGCAGCTCGACGACGCCCCGCTCATGCTCGACAACCTGTGCGAGGAGTGCGCGTCCCACTTCGCGGCCGTCCGCACGCTGCTCGAGGGCCTCGACGTGAAGTACGAGATCAACGCCCGGATGGTGCGCGGCCTCGACTACTACACCCGCACCACCTTCGAGTTCGTGCACGACGGGCTCGGCGCGCAGTCGGGCATCGGCGGCGGCGGACGCTACGACGGCCTGATGGAGTCGCTCGGCGGCCAGCCGCTGAGCGGCATCGGCTTCGGGCTCGGTGTGGACCGCACCTTCCTGGCCTGCCGGGCCGAGGGCCTCGACGTGGCCGGGCAGGCGCGCGTCGACGTCTACGTCGTCCCGCTGGGCGACGAGGCCCGGCGCCGCGCCGCGCTGATCGCCGCCGCGCTGCGCCGCGCCGGCGTGCGCGTCGACCTGGCGTACGGCGGGCGTGGCCTCAAGGGCGCCATGAAGGGGGCGGACCGGTCCGGGGCCGCACTGACCGTGGTCCTCGGCGAGCGAGATCTCGAGGCCGGAGAGGCCCAGGTCAAGCGCATGTCCACCGGCGAGCAGGTCGCCGTCCCCCTCGATCAGCTCGAGCAGAACATCAAGGAGCAGCTCTCGTGATCCGCACCCATGACGCCGGCAGCCTTCGCGCCGAGAACGTCGGTCAGTCCGTCACCCTCGCCGGCTGGGTGGCCCGCCGCCGCGACCACGGCGGGGTCGCCTTCATCGACCTGCGCGAGGCGTCCGGCGTGGTCCAGGTCGTGATCCGAGACGAGGAGGTCGCCCACCAGCTGCGCGCGGAGTACTGCCTGAAGATCATCGGCGACGTCGCGGCCCGGCCCGAGGGCAACCAGAACCCGCACCTGCCCACCGGCGAGATCGAGGTCATCGCCACCGACGTGGAGGTCCTCAGCGCCAGCGCGCCGCTGCCCTTCCCCATCGACGACCACGTCGAGGTGGGGGAGGAGACCAGGCTGGCGCACCGCTACCTCGACCTGCGCCGCAGTGCCCCGAACGCCGCGATCCGGCTGCGCTCCGAGGTCAACCGGGCCGCCCGCGAGGTGCTCGGCACGCACGGGTTCGTCGAGGTGGAGACCCCGACGCTCACCCGCAGCACGCCCGAGGGGGCCCGCGACTTCCTCGTGCCGGCCCGGCTGCGTCCCGGCAGCTGGTACGCCCTGCCGCAGAGCCCGCAGCTGTTCAAGCAGCTGCTGATGGTCGGCGGTCTCGAGCGGTACTACCAGATCGCCCGCTGCTACCGCGACGAGGACTTCCGCGCCGACCGGCAGCCCGAGTTCACCCAGCTCGACGTGGAGATGAGCTTCGTCGAGCAGGACGACGTCATCGAGCTGGCCGAGGAGATCCTGGCCGCGCTGTGGTCCCTGGTCGGCCACGAGGTCAAGAGCCCGATCGACCGCATCACCTACGCCGAGTCGATGGCCCGCTACGGCACCGACAAGCCCGACCTGCGCATGGACCTCGAGCTGACCGAGTGCACCGACTACTTCAAGGACACGCCGTTCCGCGTCTTCCAGGCGCCGTACGTCGGTGCGGTCGTGATGCCCGGGGGCGCGTCGCAGCCGCGCAAGCAGCTCGACGCCTGGCAGGAGTGGGCGAAGCAGCGCGGCGCCAAGGGTCTCGCCTACGTCCTCGTCAAGGAGGACGGAGAGCTCGGCGGTCCGGTGGCGAAGAACCTCAGCGACGACGAGCTGGCCGGTCTTGCCGCGCACGTCGGCGCCGCCCCCGGCGACTGTGTCTTCTTCGCGGCCGGCGCGGTGAAGCCTTCGCGCGCCCTCCTGGGCGCCGCTCGGCTGGAGATCGGACGTCGCTGCGGCCTCATCGACGAGTCCGCCTGGAGCTTCGTGTGGGTGATGGACTCGCCGCTGTTCGAGCCCGCCGACGAGGCGACCGCGGCCGGCGACGTGGCGGTCGGCAGCGGGGCGTGGACGGCGGTGCACCACGCGTTCACCTCGCCCAAGCCGGAGTTCCTGGAGACGTTCGACGACGACCCGGGCAACGCGCTCGCCTATGCCTACGACATCGTCTGCAACGGCAACGAGATCGGTGGCGGGTCGATCCGTATCCACCGCGAGGACGTCCAGAAGCGCGTGTTCGCGGTGATGGGGCTGGGCGAGGCCGAGGCGGAGGAGAAGTTCGGCTTCCTGCTGCAGGCGTTCAAGTACGGCGCGCCCCCGCACGGCGGGATCGCCTTCGGCTGGGACCGGATCTGCGCGCTGCTCAGCGGCACCGACTCGATCCGCGAGGTCATCGCCTTCCCCAAGACCGGCGGGGGCTATGACCCGCTCACCGCCGCGCCGGCCCCGATCACCCCGGAGCAGCGCGCCGAGGCGGGCGTGGACGCCACGCCCGAACCACGGGACACACCGGACACATCGGTCAGCTGAGGGCCCCGCGCGGCCGCTGACAGCCGGTATCAATTCGTTACCGGTTGTGACCCAAACCGACGCCTCGCGTCGTCTACAGTCACATCGGCTTCGCGGCCAGACCTGTGGCGCGCCTCACCCGGAAGCGCTGACGGGGCCGCGGCGTCGGCCTCGATCAGAAAGGTGACCATGGGTATCTCGCCCACGGAGCTCTCGGAGCAGGACATCTCGACCGACCCGGTCGTCGTCAAGCAGGAGATCGCCGGCCGTTCGCCGATGCAGATCGCTTTCGACCGGCTCAAGCACGACAAGATCGCGGTCATCTGCGCGGTCGTCGTCGTGCTGTTCTTCCTGATCGCCGTGTTCGCGCCCCTGCTGACCGACCTGTTCGGCGTCGAGCTGCGCGCCGGCACCTCCGACGACACCGACCAGTTCAACTTCCCGATCATCGGCCCCCCCGACCACGGCTTCACCTGGGAGGCGCCGCTCGGGCTCGAGCCCAACACCGGCAACGACCTGCTCGCGGAGTGGTTCTACGGCGCGCGCACCTCGCTGACGGTGGCCACCGTGTCGACGATCGCCGCGACGCTGATCGGGGTCACGGTCGGCCTGCTCGCCGGGTTCAGCCGCGGTGTGGCCGACAAGGTCATCAACTTCATCATCGACGTCTTCCTGTCGCTGCCGTTCCTGATCGTGGCGCTGGCCATCGCGCCGATCCTGGTGACCCGGTTCGGCAACCAGCCCGAGACGCTCGAGGCCTGGCAGTTCATCTCGCTGCTGATGGTGCTCTCCCTGTTCGGCTGGATGCTGCTGGCCCGGCTCGTCCGCGGCGAGGTGCTGTCGCTGCGGGAGCGCGAGTTCGTGCAGGCCGCCCGCGTGATCGGCGTGCCGACCCGCCGGATCCTGTTCAAGGAGCTGCTGCCCAACCTGGTGGCACCGATCATCGTGTCGATCTCGCTGGGCCTGCCCGCCTTCGTTGCCGCCGAGGCCGGCCTGGCCTACCTCGGCATCGGTGCGACCGGTCAGCCCTCGTGGGGGCAGACGATCGACAAGGCCGTGCCCTACTTCAGCACCTACCCGCTCTACCTTTACGCGCCGGTCGTCGGAGTGTTCCTCCTGGTGATGGCGCTGAACCTCCTAGGCGACGCCGTGCGCGACGCCTTCGACCCCAAGACTCGCCGGTGAATCTGACACCGGAGGGATGCATCGACCAGCCAAGAGAGGTGGGTACACCTAGATGCGCATGAGGAAACCAGCCGCGGCCCTCGCCGTGGCGGCAATGATGACGCTCGCTGCCTGTGGTGGTGGCAGCGACAGCGGCTCCGAGGGTGAGGCCGGGGACGACCCGACCTTCCAGGAGGGCGGTAACGCCGGGTCGTTCAAGGACCCCGAGCGTGAGGCCCCGGCGCCGGTGCCGGACGACGCCACCGAGGGCGGCACTCTCACCGTGCTGACCGCGGTCGCTCCGTCGACGCTCGACCCGACGCAGGCCTACTTCACCGACTCCACCGCGATCCTGTCCGACCTGGTCACCCGCTCGCTGACGCAGTACGCGTACAACGAGGAGACCAACGACATGCAGCTGATCCCGGACATGGCGACCGACCTCGGCCGTCCCAACGAGGACAACACCGAGTGGACGTTCACGCTGCGTGAGGGTCTCAAGTACGAAGACGGCACCGACGTGGTGGCCGAGGACGTGGCCTACGCGATCAAGCGTTCGTTCGCGATCGCGGAGCTCCCGGACGGCCCGACGTACCAGACGACGTTCTTCCTGGACGGCGACAAGTACAAGGGTCCCTTCTCGGACGGCACCGACTACGCCGGCGTGGAGGTGAACGGCCAGGACATCACCATCAAGATGCGTCGCCCGTTCTCCGACATGGACTACTACGCCTCCTTCCCGGTCTTCACCGCCATCCCGGAGGCGAAGGACAACGCCGGAGAACTACGGTCAGCACCCGCTGGCCACCGGTCCCTACAAGTTCTCCGACTACAAGGCCGGCTCGAGCCTCTCCCTGGTCAAGAACGACCAGTGGGACCCGAACACCGACCCGGGTCGGATCCAGATGGTCGACGGCTGGGAGTTCAAGTTCGCCCAGGACACCGCCAAGCTCGAGAACATCATCCTGAACGACAACGGCTCGGCGCAGACCACGCTGACGTACGACAACGTCACCGCTTCGTCGTACCGCCAGATCGCCCAGGAGAAGGAGCGCCTGGTCACCGGCACGCAGCCGTGCACGTTCATGTGGTACCTCGACATGACGAAGATCAAGGACATCAAGGTCCGCCAGGCCATCGGCTACGCCTACCCCTACGAGGACGCGTGGAAGGCCGCCGGCGAGATCGTCGGCGTCACCCGCGTCCCCGGCACCTCCATCCTTCCGCCCGGCACCGCCGGTCGTAAGGAGTACGACCCGCTGGGTATCGGTGGCGTGAACACCGACCCGGAGAAGTCGAAGCAGCTCCTGCAGGAGGCCGGCGCCGAGGGCTTCGAGATCAAGTTCCTGTTCGCCACCGACGACGACCTGGCGGTTGCGGCCAAGGACGCGATCGTCGAGGGTCTCGAGGCGGGCGGCTTCAAGGCGACGCCGATCGCGTCGACCACGGAGACCATCCGCACCGACCGCACGGTCTACGAGAGCCCGATCAACGTCCGCTCCAGCGGCTGGTGCTCGGACTGGCCGTCCGGTGGTTCGTGGTTCCCGGCTCAGTGGGCCGGCGACCTGGTGGGCCTCGAGGGCATGCCGAACCCGGCGAACTTCAAGGTGAAGAAGTTCGACGACGAGCAGGACCGCATCCTCGACACCCTCTCCCCTGAGGAGGCCACTGAGGCCTGGGGTGAGTTCGACGAGATGATGCAGACCGAGGAGTACCCCGCGGTCGTCACCGGCTACGGCGGTGTGGCGATGATCCACGGCTCCAAGGTCGGCGGCATGGCGAACGACAACGTTCGCGGCATGCCGACGTTCCAGCGGATGTACATCACCGAGTGACGTACCTCTGCGACACAAGCTCGGCCAACCGCTGAGTGAAGTCTGAACCCGATGGGGGGTGGGACGTCCCACCCCCCATCGGGCCGCAGGTAACCTGGCCCCATCCCCTCGGACCGAGGAGCCCCGCCTCATGTTCGGCTACATCCTCCGGCGGTTGATCACGGGACTGCTCGTCCTCGTGACCGTCTCCATCGCCACCTTCGCCCTCTTCTTCTACGGGCCCTCCGACCCCGCGCTGGCCTACTGCCCCGAGACGCGGTGCACACCCGGCGCGGCTGGAGACCATCCGCGACGACGCCTCGGACTGGACGAGCCCGCGGCGCAGCAGTACGGCAAGTACATGAAGGAGATCTTCACCGGCGGTGACTTCGAGCTCGGCGCGATCAGCATCGACTGCCCGGCACCCTGCCTGGGCGTCTCCTTCAAGCTCCGCGAGCCGGTACCGCGACATGCTGCAGGAACGGTTCCCGGCCACGCTCTCCATCGCGCTCGGCGGTGCCGTCGATCTTCCTGTCCGTCGGGCGTGACGCTGGGCATCATGGCGGCCCGCAAGCGGGGCACCACCGCCGACAAGGGCATCGTGGGCGCGAGCCTGATCATCAACGCGATCCCGTACTACCTGCTGGCGCTGCTGGCCTACCTCTTCCTGATCACGCCAGTGGGGCATCTTCCCCGAGAGCGGCTACTTCGGCCCGATCGAGGACGGGCCCGATCGCCTGGGTCAAGGGCATGCTGCTGGCCTGGCTCGTCCTCGGGCTCGCCTACTCCACCCAGTACGCCCGGTTCAGCCGCGGCTCGATGATCGAGTCGCTCAACGAGGACTACGTCCGCACCGCGCGCGCCAAGGGGCTCAACGAGCGGCGGGTGACGATGCGGCACGGGCTGCGCGCCGCGATCGTGCCGGTCGTGACGATCTTCGGCCTCGACTTCGCCTACCTGCTCGCCGGCACGATCTTCACCGAGCGGATCTTCGACATCCAGGGCATCGGGCTGACCGCGCTCGACGCGATCGGCAACAAGGACCTGCCCATCATCTCCGCGACCGTCCTGATCTCGGCGGCCTTCATCGTGGTCGCCAACATCATCGTGGACGTCGTCTACAGCGTGATCGACCCGAGGGTGCGCCTGACATGACCGAGAACATCCTGAGCCAGCAGACGCAGGCCGCGGCCACGCCGGGCAGCGAGCCCTACCTCGTCGTGGACAACCTGACCGTCCGCTTCCCGACCGCCGACGGTGTCGTCCAGGCGGTCACCGACCTCAGCTACTCGCTCGAGCAGGGCAGGACCCTCGGCATCGTGGGGGAGTCGGGGTCCGGCAAGAGCGTCTCGTCGATGGCGATCATGGGGCTGCACGACTACAAGCGGACCCGGATGTCCGGCTCGATCAGGGTCGGCGGCAAGGAGATCGTCGGCCTGTCCAACAACCAGATGCAGCAGCATCCGCGGCGACGACGTCGCGATGATCTTCCAGGACCCGCTGACGGCCCTGCACCCGTTCTACTCGATCGGCAAGCAGATCTCCGAGGCCTACCTGGCCCACCACGACGTCTCGAAGTCCAAGGCCCGGGCCAAGGCGATCGAGATGCTCGACCGGGTCGGCATCCCGCAGGCGCGCAGCCGGGTCGACGACTACCCGCACCAGTTCTCCGGCGGGATGCGCCAGCGCGCGATGATCGCGATGGCCCTGGTCAACGACCCCAAGCTGCTGATCGCCGACGAGCCGACCACGGCGCTCGACGTGACGGTCCAGGCGCAGATCCTGGACCTGCTCCAGGAGCTCCAGCGCGAGTTCAACTCCGCGATCATCATCATCACCCACGACCTCGGCGTGGTGGCCGAGATGGCCGACGAGGTGCTGGTGATGTACGGCGGCCGGTGCGTCGAGCACGGCCCGACCAAGGAGCTGCTGACCCACCCGGAGATGCCCTACACCTGGGGGCTGCTCTCGAGCGTCCCGGACGTCAGCGCGGACACCGAGGCCCGGCTGATCCCGATCGCCGGCAACCCGCCGAGCCTGCTCGACCCGCCGCCGGGCTGCGCCTTCCACCCGCGCTGCGCGCACCGCGACAAGGTGCCCGGAGACCTGTGCATGACCGAGCTGCCCGAGCTGCTCCCGGGCAACCGCGGCCCCGAGCACGTCAAGCGCTGCCACCTCGCCGACTCCGACTCGATCTACGAGGCCGAGGTGCTGCCCGAGATCGCTCCCGACCTGGTCGAGATCATCGTGAGCGACACGATCGACAACGGTGACGTGACCCAGACCACCCCGGAATCCCGGTAGGGAACAATGACTGCCATGACTGACACTGACGTCACGCCTGCGCCGAAGCCAGCGGGAGGCTCGGGTGCCGGCGAGGCCGGACCGATCCTCGAGGTGACGAACCTCAAGAAGTACTTCCCGGTGCGGTCCTCCGGACTGGTCCGCCGCACCATCGGCCAGGTCCAGGCCGTCGACGGGGTCTCGTTCCAGGTGCCCCGGGGCGGCGCGCTCGGGCTGGTGGGCGAGTCCGGCTGCGGCAAGTCGACGACCGGTCGGCTGATCACCCGGCTCTACGACCCCACCTCCGGGTCGATGAAGTTCGACGGCCGCGAGATCGGCGAAGCTGTCAGCAACAAGCAGATGCTGCCGCTGCGCAGCGAGATCCAGATGATCTTCCAGGACCCGTACAGCTCGCTGAACCCGCGGCACACGGTCGGCACCATCGTGGGCACCCCGCTGCGGGTCCACAAGATGGTGCCGGAGAAGCAGGTCCTCACCCGGGTCCGCGAGCTGCTCGAGGTGGTCGGCCTCAACCCCGAGCACTACAACCGCTACCCCAACGAGTTCTCCGGCGGCCAGCGCCAGCGCATCGGCATCGCCCGCGCGCTCGCCCTGCAGCCCAAGCTGCTGGTCGCCGACGAGCCGGTCTCCGCCCTCGACGTGTCGATCCAGGCGCAGGTCGTCAACCTCCTGCAGGACGTGCAGCGCGAGTTCGGCATCGCGTTCCTCTTCATCGCCCACGACCTCGCGGTGGTCCGGCACTTCTGTCCCGAGATCGCCGTCATGTACCTCGGCAAGATCGTCGAGATCGGCGACCGCGAGACCCTCTACAACCGCCCGCACCACCCCTACACGCAGGCGCTGCTCTCGGCGGCCCCCGACGTGAAGCAGGCCGCCGTCGGTGGCCGGCGCGAGCGCATCCGGCTCGAGGGCGACGTGCCCAGCCCGATCAACCCGCCGTCGGGCTGCCGCTTCCGGACCCGCTGCTGGATGGCCCAGGACATCTGCGCCAAGGTCGAGCCGCCCCTGCTGCAGATCGGGAAGACCCACAAGGTCGCCTGCCACTTCGCGGCGCCGCTCGGCGAGGCGCCGACCTCGCCCATCACCCTCAGCGCCCTCGGCGTCGACCGGGACGGCAACCAGGTCCCCGGCGCCGGGCACAGTGCCGAGGACCTGCAGGCCCCGGGGTACGCCGACGAGTGGACCGACCTGTCGGCACACTCCGCGGCGTCGTCGCGCATCAACGAGGACAACCCGACCGGGACGACCAACCGTCCGAGCACCGGCTCCGGCGGCGCCTCGACGGCTCCGCCCGACCGGAACGGCTGAGGGGCACAGACCTAGGGCACGTTGGCAAACCCCGTGGCCTGCTGCGCGCCGCCCGGCACGCACGCTGGCGGCGTTGCCGTCACTCGACGGGCCGCCGGCCCGCCCTCGCTCCGGCGCCTTGCCATCGCACGCACCGGACGTCGCTCGCGACGGCCGAGGGTTAACCAACGCACCCTAGGCTGACCGGGTGGACGGTCTCTTCGACATGGGTGCTCCTGGCCCTGCCCCGACGACGGGCTCCGGCGGCACTCTCGCCGGCAACACGCACGCCTCGGCACCCCTGGCGGTGCGGATGCGGCCGCGGACCCTCGACGAGCTGGTCGGCCAGCAGCACCTGCTGGCCGCCGGCTCGCCGCTGCGCCGGCTGGTCGAGGGCGACCAGCCGATGTCGCTGCTGCTCTGGGGTCCGCCCGGCACCGGCAAGACCACCATCGCCTCGATCGTGTCGCAGCAGACCAACCGCACCTTCGTCGAGGTCTCCGCGGTCGCGGCCGGGGTCAAGGAGGTGCGCGCCGCCATCGACGCGGCGCGGGCCCAGCTCACCCGCGGCGGCCCCGAGACGGTGCTCTTCGTCGACGAGGTGCACCGCTTCACCAAGGCGCAGCAGGACGCGCTGCTGCCCGGTGTGGAGAACCGCTGGGTGACGCTGGTCGCCGCCACCACGGAGAACCCGTTCTTCTCGGTGATCTCGCCGCTGCTGTCGCGGTCGCTGCTGCTCACGCTCGAGTCGCTCACCGACGACGACGTCCGCGGGGTGATGGAGCTGGCCCTCGTCGACGAGCGGGGGCTCGCCGGCGCCGTCGAGATCGACGACGACGCCCGCGAGCACCTCGTCCGGCTGGCCGGTGGCGACGCCCGGCGGGCCCTCACCTACCTCGAGGCCGCGGCCGGCGCCGCCACCTCGACCGGAGCCTCGACCGTCGACCTCGAGACGGCCGAGAAGGCCGTGGACCGGGCCGCCGTGCGCTACGACCGGCAGGGCGACCAGCACTACGACGTGATCAGCGCCTTCATCAAGAGCGTGCGGGGCTCCGACGCGGACGCCGCCCTGCACTACCTGGCCCGGATGATCGAGGCGGGGGAGGACCCGAGGTTCATCGCCCGCCGCCTGGTGATCCTGGCCTCCGAGGACATCGGGCTGGCCGACCCCACGGCGCTCACCACGGCGGTGGCCGCCGCCCAGGCGGTCCAGCTGATCGGGATGCCGGAGGGCCGGCTGAACCTGGCCCAGGCGACCATCGCGCTGGCGCTGGCGCCGAAGTCCAACGCGGTCACCACCGCCATCTCCGCCGCGTCGAGCGACGTGCGCGCCGGCCGGGTCGGTCCGGTCCCGAGCCACCTGCGCGACGCCCACTACGGCGGCTCGAAGAAGCTCGGGCACGGCAAGGGCTACGTCTACGCCCACGACGAGCCGTTCGGCATCGCCGAGCAGCAGTACGCCCCCGACGTGGTCGCCGACGCCGAGTACTACCAGCCCACCTCGCTCGGCGCCGAGGCCGCCCTCCGGGATCGCTGGGAGCGGGTCCGCCGGCTGGTCCGAGGGGACGGCGGTTCGTCGTCGGCGTCGCGGTAGGGTCGGTGACCATGGATTCCGGGCTGTCGTGGCTGCTGCTCGCCGGCCTCGCCGTCGTGCTCGTGGCGCTTGCGGCCGCGTGGCGGGCGGTCGTCGCCGCGAGCCGGGCCCGGCGCCGGCTCGCGGACGAGCTGGCCGCCTCGCGCGAGGAGCTGGCGGCGGTGCAGAGGCGACTCGACGGCCTGGCCCGGCGGGTGCCGCCGGCCGCGCAGCCGCAGGAGTTCGTCATCACGACCGCGGGCAACCCCGACGTGCCGGCCGAGCCCGCGCGACCAGGTCTCGACAAGATCGACCCACCGGGCCAGGAGCCCCTGTCGGCACGGCAGTTCGCCTCGGTCGCCGTGGGTGAGTCCCTGGTGACGCTCGTGTCGTTCGGGTACGGCGTACGCCGGGCGCTGTCCGCGGAGAACCGCAACCGGATCGCGTTCGAGATGCGGCGGGAGGTGCGCCGGGCCCGCAAGCAGCGCCGCCGTGACCTCAAGGAGGCCAAGCGGCACCTGCGCGCACAGGCGCTCGACGAGGACGCCGCATGACCGGGGGGTCCCGTTGAGCCGCGCCTTCTGGTTCGTCGCCGGAGCAGGCGCCGGGGCGTACGGCCTGGTCAAGGCCCGCCGCGTCGCCGAGATCCTCACGCCGGAGGGTCTCGCCGACCGGCTGGCCGGTCTTTCCGTGGGGCTGCACCTGTTCGGGGAAGAGGTCCGCGCGGGCATGGACGAGAAGGAAAACGACTTGCGCGGCCGGCTCGGCCTCGCGCTCCATGGGGACCAGCAGAAGACGATCACGAGTGGTCCCGACCACTCCTCTGACCACGGGAAGGGCAACGACTGATGGACACCGCGGAGGTCCGCCGACGGTTTCTCGCGCACTTCGAGGCGCGGAACCACCAGGTGGTGCCGTCTGCATCGTTGCTGCTCGACGACCCGAACCTGCTGTTCGTCAACGCCGGCATGGTGCCGTTCAAGCCCTACTTCCTCGGTCAGGAGACGCCGCCGTACCAGCGCGCCGTGAGCGTCCAGAAATGCGTGCGCACCCTCGACATCGAGGAGGTCGGCAAGACCACCCGGCACGGCACGTTCTTCCAGATGTGCGGCAACTTCTCGTTCGGTGACTACTTCAAGGAAGGCGCGATCGAGGCCGGTTGGGACCTGGTCACCAAGAGCCAGGCCGACGGCGGCTACGGCTTCGACGAGAGCGTCCTCTACGCCAGCGTCTACGAGGACGACGACGAGGCGGTCGACCTCTGGAAGAAGATCGCCGGCCTGCCCGACGACCGGATCGTGCGGCTGGGCAAGAAGGACAACTACTGGTACATGGGCGTGCCCGGGCCCGGTGGGCCGTGCTCGGAGATCCTGATCGACCGCGGCCCGCAGTACGGCGCCGACCGCGACTGGGAGGCCGGCGACCGCTACCTGGAGTTCTGGAACCTCGTGTTCATGCAGGAGTCGCTGTCCGCGGTGCGGGCGAAGGACGACTTCGACGTCGCGGGGCCGCTGCCGGCCAAGAACATCGACACCGGCATGGGGCTCGAGCGCGTCGCCTACCTGCTCCAGGGCAAGGACAACCTCTACGAGATCGACGAGGTGTTCCCGGTCATCGAGAAGGCCTCCGAGCTCTCCGGTCGGCGCTACGGCGCCGACCACGAGGACGACGTGCGCTTCCGGGTCGTGGCCGACCACGTGCGCAGCGGCATGATGCTGATCGCGGACGGCGTGACCCCCGGCAACGAGGCCCGCGGCTACGTGCTGCGTCGGCTGCTGCGCCGCGCGGTCCGCTCCATGCGCCTGCTCGGCGTCGAGGACCGCATCCTGCCCGAGCTGCTGCCCGTCAGCCGCGACAAGATGAAGCTGTCCTACCCGGAGCTGGAGTCCGACTGGCAGCGGATCAGCACGATCGCGTACGCCGAGGAGGACGCCTTCCGGCAGACGCTCCGCACCGGAACGACGATCTTCGACGTGGCCGCGCAGGAGGCCAAGGGCGCCGGGCAGACCCGGCTCTCCGGTGCGAAGGCGTTCGCGCTGCACGACACCTACGGCTTCCCGATCGACCTGACCCTGGAGATGGCCGCCGAGCAGGGACTGTCGGTCGACGAGGGTGGGTTCCGTCGGCTGATGACCGAGCAGCGCGAGCGCGCCAAGGCGGACGCGAAGGCCAAGAAGGGCCAGCACGCCGCGATCGGCGCCTATCGGGAGGTCTCCGACGGGCTCGGCCGCGCCGTCGAGTTCACCGGCTACAACGAGGTCGTCACCGAGGCCGTGATCGGTGGTCTCATCGACGCCTCCGGTGCGTCCGTGCGGTCCGCCCGGGAGGGCGACGAGGTCGAGCTCGTCCTCGACCGCACCCCGTTCTACGCCGAGGGCGGCGGCCAGCTCGCCGACCAGGGCGTGCTCGAGCTGGGCAACGGCGCGCGGGTCGAGGTGCTCGACGTGCAGTCGCCGATCACCGGGATGATCGTCCACCAGGCCCGGGTCGTCGCCGGCGAGGTCGCGGTCGGCGAGCAGGTGCACGCCGAGGTCGACGTCGAGCGCCGCCGCTCGATCAGCCGCGCGCACACCGCGACCCACATGGTGCACAAGGCGTTCCGGGAGGCGCTGGGGGAGACCGCGACCCAGGCGGGCTCGGAGAACGCCCCCGGACGGTTCCGGTTCGACTTCTCCGCCTCGGGCGCGGTGCCGCACTCGGCCATGGTCGACGTCGAGGCGCGCGTCAACGACCTGGTGCTGGCCGACCTCGCCGTGCACGCGGAGCTGATGACCCAGGACGAGGCGCGCAAGAGCGGCGCGATGGCGCTGTTCGGCGAGAAGTACGGCGACCAGGTGCGGGTGATCTCGGTCGGCGACTGGGCCCGCGAGCTGTGCGGAGGCACCCACGCCGGCCGATCCGGCCAGCTCGGCGTGATCAAGCTGCTCGGCGAGTCGTCCATCGGGTCCGGCGTACGCCGGGTCGAGGCGCTCGTCGGTGGCGACGCCTACCGGTTCCTGGCGCGCGAGCACGTGCTCGTCGCCCAGCTCAGCGAGACGCTGAAGGCCCGTCCCGAGGAGCTGCCGGACCGGGTCAACGACCTGGTCGAGCGGCTGCGCACCGCCGAGAAGGAGATCGAGAGGGTCCGCATGTCCCAGCTCCTCGCGGCGGCGGGCGACCTGGCCGCGCAGGCCAAGGACGTCTACGGGGTCGGGTTCGTCGGCCACCGGGTCGACGGCGCCGGCGCCGGCGACGTGCGCAGGCTGGCGCTCGACGTGCGCGGCAGGATGCCGGCCGGACGCCCGGGCGTCGTCGCCATCATCGGCTCCAGCAACGGCAAGCCGGCCGTGGTCGTGACCGTCAACGACGAGGCCCGCGGCTGGGGGATCTCGGCCAACGAGCTGGTCAAGGTCGCCGCCGCGGTGCTCGGCGGCAGCGGCGGCGGCAAGGACGACGTGGCGCAGGGCGGCGGCGCCGACGTGGCGCACGTCGACCAGGCCCTGGTCGACGTCGAGCACGCCGTGGGTCGGGCGGCCACGCACCGATGACCGGTCGATGAGACCGGGCGTGCGGCTCGGGGTCGACGTGGGGGACGTGCGCATCGGAGTGGCCCGGTCGGACCCGGCGGGCCTGATCGCCACGCCCGTCGAGACCGTCGCGCGCGGGGCCGGCGACCTGGCCCGGCTGCGTTCCCTGGCTGACGCGGAGGGGGCGGTCGAGGTCGTCGTGGGGCTGCCCCGCAGCCTCTCCGGCGGGGAGGGCCCCGCGGCGGCGAAGGTGCGTGACTTCGCCGCGCGGCTCGCGGAGGCCGTCGCCCCGGTCCCGGTGCGACTGTGCGACGAGCGACTGAGTACCGTCTCCGCGGAGTCGGTTCTGCGCGAGCGGGGTAAGAAGGGCAAGAAGCGACGCGCGGTCGTCGACCAGGCGGCCGCCGTGGTGATCCTGCAGAATGCCCTGGAGACCGAACGCAGCACGGGGGCCGCGCCGGGGGAGGCGGTTTCATCGACGGGGACAGACCATGGATAGGTGTGAGCCAGACCGTTGAGCGAACTCGGACTAGAACTCAAGTCCCACCGTGCCCGCCGGCCGCGTCGGGGGCTGGGCTGTCTGGCCGCCCTCGCGGTGCTCGCGGTGATCATGGGGGGTCTGTACTGGGGGGCCTCCAAGGGCATCGACGCCTTCCAGGACCGGTTCAGCGACCCGGAGGACTTCGCCGGACCCGGATCCGGCCGGGTGCTCGTCGAGGTCGAGGAGGGTGACAACGCCTCCGACATCGGCGGCGTGCTGGTCGACAAGGGCGTGGTGGCCAGCCTGGAGGCGTTCACCGACGAGGCCCGGGCAAACCCGGACTCCACGGGCATCCAGGTCGGCTTCTACGAGCTGCAGAAGGAGATGCCTGCCGCCGATGCCCTCGAGGTGCTGGTCGACCCCGACAACCTGATCCAGAGCGCGGTCACCGTGCCCGAGGGGCTGCGGGTGGAGCAGATCGTCGAGATCCTCGCGAAGGAGACGGACTTCAGCGCCAAGCAGTTCCGGCGCGCGCTCAACCGGCCCGACGAGCTGGGCCTTCCCGGCTACGCCAAGGGCAACGCCGAGGGCTACCTCTTCCCGGCGACCTACGCGTTCGGCCCACGGGACAAGCCCGCGGACATGCTGGCGGCCATGGTCGACCGCTGGCGACAGGCCGCCGACGAGGCCGGGCTCGAGCAGGCCGCCGAGGAGCTCGGCTACACGCCCGGCGAGCTGATGACGATCGCCAGCCTGGTGGAGGCCGAGGCCAACCGCGACGAGGACCGCGGCAAGGTGGCCAGGGTGATCTACAACCGGCTCGAGACCGACGCGACCGACGGCCTGCTGCAGATCGACGCCACCGTGAACTACGCGCTCGGGCGCGACCTCGGCCTCGCCCTCACCGAGGAGGACCTGCGGGTCGACTCGCCCTACAACACACGGATCAACCCCGGTCTGCCGCCCGGGCCGATCGAGGCACCCGGCGACGCGGCGATCGAGGCGGCGGCGCACCCGACCGAGGGCCCTTGGGTCTACTACGTGACGGTCAACCTCGACACCGGCGAGACCAAGTTCACCGAGGACTACGACGAGTTCCTCCGGTTCAAGAACGTCGAGCTGGCCGAGTACTGCGAGGGCTCCGACCGGTGCTGACCGCAGCTCGGGAGACTGTGTGACCGTGCGTTGCGCGGTGCTCGGCAGGCCGATCGCGCACTCGCTCTCACCGGTGCTGCACCGCGCTGCCTACGCGTCGCTCGGGCTGGACTGGGAGTACGACGCCCGCGACGTCGGCGAGGACGAGCTGGCCGGGTTCCTCGACGGTCTCGACGAGACGTGGCGCGGGCTGTCGCTGACGATGCCGCTCAAGCGGGCCGTCGTGCCGCTGCTCGACTCGGTGTCCGCGCGTGCGGAGCAGGCCGGTGCCGCCAACACCGTCGTCCTCGACCGGGTGGGCGGTGGAGCGCGCAGGGTCGGTCACAACACCGACATCCCCGGTGCCGCCGCGGCGCTGCGCGAGCGCTACGACGGGCCGCTCGACACGGCGATCGTGCTCGGGCGGTGGGGCCACGGCCGCCTCGGTGCTGCTCGGGCTCGCCGACCTCGGCTGCGGGTCGGCCACGCTGCTGGTCCGCGACGAGGCGCGTGCGGCCGACACGTTGGCAGCCGTGGCCCGGCACCCCGTGCCACCCCGGGTGGAGGTGCGTCCGCTCGGCTCCGACGTACCGCCGGCGGACGTGCTGGTCTCCACGATCCCGGCAGCCGCGCCCACCGAGCGCGAGCTGCGCCTCGCCGGCGAGGTTCAAGTGGTCTTCGACGTCCTGTACGACCCCTGGCCGACGCCGCTGGCCGTCCGCGCCCGGGACGCCGGCCGTCGGCTGGTGACCGGCCTGGACCTGCTCGTCCACCAGGCCGCGCTGCAGGTCGAGCTGATGACGGGGGAGCCCGCCCCGCTGGCCGCGATGCGGCTCGCCGGCGAGCGGGCGGTCGGGCGCTAAGGGCGCGTCGCCCTAGACGGCCGTCCGGACACGGTGGTGCGGGTACTCCGCCTCCCGCGACTGGAAGGACAGGATCCGCGGGTTGACGATCGTGCCGTGCCTGATCTCGATCGCCCGGCGGATCGTCTCGTCGGCGTCCCACGCGGCTTCCCCGGCAAGCACGGTCGGGAGGTACGGGAGCAGCGCCAGGCTGTTCTCCCAGGTCGCCGAGTTCCACAGGTACGACGGGCTGTGGTCGACCGCGTAGTAGAGGACGTGGTCGCCGACGACGAACGTCGGCTCCTCGAACGAGGTCGGTCGGGCCCACGAGAAGCCCATGCCCTCGTCGCACGAGACGTCGACGATGACGGTGCCCGGTCTGAGCGTCTCGAGGTCCTCGTCCGTCAGGAAGAGCATGGGGGCGTCGGTGTCCTGGAGCACGCAGTTCACGATCAGGTCGTGCTCGGCGAGGAAGCCCGACAGCGGTACGTCGAGCCCCTCCGGGTAGGCATGGCCCACCCGCGGCTGGCTGCCGTCGTGGTCGAACCGGATGATCCGGGCGGAGTGGATCGGGGAGGCGACGGCCGACACCTGCCGGTGCGTGAGCACGTCGACGTCGTGGACGCCCAGCGCGTTGAGGGCGGTGACCGCACCGCGGGCCGTCGCCCCGAAGCCGATCACGACCGCCCGGAGCCGGCGACCGTAGTCGCCCGTGCTGCCGGCGAGCTGCATCGCGTGCAGCACCGAGGCGTAACCGGCGAGCTCGTTGTTCTTGTGGAACACGTGCAGCCCGAAGCCCCCGTCGTGCCAGTGGTTCATCGCCTCGAAGGCGATCAGGGTGAGACGACGGTCGATGGCGGCCTGGGTGAGCTCGGGGTCCTGGACACAGTGCGGCCAGCCCCACAGCACCTGTCCCTCCCGGAGCTGCAGGACGTCGTCCAGCAACGGCTTGGGCAGCAGCATCGTGTCGCACTCGGCGACGAGCTCGTCTCGCGTGCGCAGACCGCCCACGACGCCGGCCAGCGCATCGTCTCCGACGCCGAAACGCTCGCCGTAGCCGTGCTCGAGGAAGACCTGACGACGCAGGTCCTCCGGAATCCCGCTGAGGTGGGCCGGGTGCAGCGGCAGCCGGAGCTCGTTCTCCTTGCCCGAGTGCGCGGGAACACCGATCGTCATGCCTTTGCTCCCTGCCGCAGCCCGGCGCCGACGTGGTGCAGGTGCCGCAGCGTCTCGCGGTACGACGCGAGCGGCGAGAGCTCGACGTACGGCACCGCGTTGCGCTCGCAGAACCTCTGCACCACCGGGCGCGCCTTGCGCAGGTTCGGACGCGGCATGCTCGGGAACAGGTGGTGCTCGATCTGGTAGTTCAGACCGCCCAGCGCCGTGTCCACGAGGAACCCGCCACGGATGTTCCTGCTGGTGAGCACCTGCCGGAGGAACGGGTCGGCCGCCTGGGTGGCGTCAAGGGTCGGCATGCCCTTGTGGTTGGGGGCGAACGAGCAGCCGAGGTACAGGCCGAGGACGCTCTGGTGGACGACCAGGAAGACCGCCGCCTGCAGCCACGTCATCGTGGCGGCGAGCAGCACGACGTAGGCGACGAGGTGGGCGGCGAGCAGGCCGGCCTCGACCCCCCGGTGCCGGACCCCGGGCCGGAGCAGCGCCCGCACGCTCGAGATGTGCAGGTTGACGGCCTCGAGCAGGAGGAACGGGAAGAACAGCCAGGCCTGGTGCCCGGTGATCCAGGCGCTGACGCCCTGTCGCTGCTCGGTGTGCTGGACGTCGAAGACCAGGGCCCCGGGATGCACGTCCGGATCCTGCTCCAGGTCGTTGGGGTGGGCGTGATGGGCGTTGTGCTTGTCCACCCACCAGCCGTAGCTCAGGCCGTTCAGCAGGTTGGCGTGCAGCAGACCGAGCAGCCTGCTCGGCCCGGACCGGCGGCTGAGCTGGCGGTGCCCGGAGTCATGGCCGACGAACGCGATCTGCGCCGACACCACGGCGAACGCGGCGGCCAGCAGCACCAGCCACCACGAGCCACGGGCCACGACCATCACCGTCACGACGGCCGCGAGCGCGCTCAGGTTGAGGAGGATCAGCGGGACGTAGAAGTCGGGGCGACGTCGCATCAACCCGAGGCTGCGGATCTCGGCGGTGAGCTCCGCGTAGCCGGTGCGTTGGGGAACGGGTGCGGGAGCTGGTGTGGCAGTGGTCATCGGGGTTCCCTGGGTCGGCGGACACCGCCACCGGGGTCCAGGGAGGCTCGTCCTCCCACCGTACGCCACGCACGTGGCCTAGGGTCGCCAGGTGCATCTCGACACTGCGCTCGCCTGCGCCCTCTACGGGCTGCTCGTCGGCCAGCTGGTGCCGACCCTGATCGCGCGGATCCCGGAGCCCGAGCCGGACCCGATGCCGGTCGACGAGCGGGACGCGACGGACAAGCTCGACCAGCCGGAGAAGGTGCTTTACGCCGACATCGCGCGGCGCCGAGGCCTGCGCTGGCGAGCCTCGGTCGCGACCGCCGTGGTGGCCGGTCTCCTCGGCGCGGCCGTGGGGTGGACGCCGGCGCTGTCGTTCCTGCTGTACCTCGCGCCAGTGGGGGTGGCGCTGGCGGTGGTGGACTGGCACACCCGGCTGCTGCCGACCAAGGTGATCGCGCCGTCGTACGCCGTCGTCGCCGTGCTGGCGGCGCTGTCCGCCTGGGCCGAGGGCGACCTGGACGCGCTCGTCACCGCGGGACTCGGCTGGCTGGTGGCCGGCGGCACGTTCTTCCTGCTCTGGTTCATCTACCCACGCGGGATGGGCTACGGCGACGTCCGCCTCTCGGGCGTGCTCGGCATCGCGTTGGGCTACCTCGGCTGGGCGGAGCTGCTGGTCGGCGTGTACGCCGGGTTCGTGGTCGGCGCGCTGGGCGGGCTGGGTCTGTCGCTGCTGCGGATCGTGGACCGAAAGGCCTATCCGTTCGGGCCGTTCATGCTGGTCGGAGCGGTCGTCGGCGTGCTTCTCGGGCCCTATGTCGCTGCGTGGTACGCGTGAGTTTCGGGCCGCAGCCGCGTGAAAGACTGGCCGCATGTTGCGTTGGCTCACGGCGGGCGAGTCCCACGGCCCGGCCCTCGTCGCCGTCCTGGAGGGGCTGCCGGCCCACGTGGCGGTGACGTCGGCCGACATCGTCGACGCGCTGGCGAGGCGCCGCCTCGGCTACGGCCGCGGAGCCCGCATGAAGTTCGAGCAGGACGAGGTGGAGATCATCGGCGGCCTCCGGCACGGCCGGACGCTCGGCAGCCCGATCGCCATCCGGGTCGGCAACACGGAGTGGCCGAAGTGGGAGAAGGTCATGTCCGCCGACCCGGTCGACCCCGTCGAGCTCGAGGCGCTGGCCCGTAACGCGGCCCTGACCCGCCCGCGGCCCGGCCATGCGGACCTGGTCGGCATGCAGAAGTACGACTTCGACGAGGCCCGCCCGATCCTCGAGCGCGCGTCGGCACGCGAGACCGCGGCCCGGGTGGCGCTCGGCGCCGTGGCCAGGGCCTTCCTGCAGCAGTCGGTCGGCGCCGACGTCGTCTCGCACGTCGTCGGGCTCGGTGGTGTCTCCGCTCCGGACGGATCGGTGCCGTCGCGCTCCGACGTCGCGTACCTCGACGACGACCCGGTGCGCTGCCTCGACCCCGACGCCAGCAAGCAGATGGTCGCGGCGATCGACCAGGCGCACAAGGACGGCGACACCCTGGGCGGGGTCGTGGAGGTCGTGGTGCACGGGCTGCCGCCGGGGCTCGGGTCACACGTGCACTGGGACCGTCGTCTCGACTCCCGGTTGGCGGGCGCGCTGATGGGCATCCAGGCGATCAAGGGGGTCGAGGTGGGCGACGGCTTCGGCCTCGCCGCGACCCCGGGGTCGCTCGCGCACGACGAGATCGTCGCGACCGACCAGGGCATCCGGCGCACGTCGGGCCGTTCCGGCGGCACCGAGGGCGGGATGTCCACCGGCGAGACGCTGCGGGTCCGCGCGGCCATGAAGCCGATCGCGACCGTTCCCCGCGCACTGCGCACCGTGGACGTGGCCACCGGCGACGCCGCGGTCGCGCACCACCAGCGCTCCGACGTGTGCGCCGTACCGGCCGCCGGGATCGTCGCCGAGGCGATGGTGGCGCTGGTGCTGGCCGAGGCCGTCCTGGAGAAGTTCGGCGGGCGACTCGGTCACCGAGACGCGGCGCAACGCCGAGAGCTACCTGGACACCCTGAGGTACAAGTGACCGGCCCGCGTCTCGTGCTGGTCGGACCGATGGGCGCCGGGAAGACCACGGTCGCGGACCTGCTCGCGTCCCGCTGGGGCACCACGGTGCGCGACACCGACCTGGACGTCGAGACCGCGGAGGGCCGGCGGATCTCGGACATCTTCGTCGACGAGGGCGAGTCGCACTTCCGGGACCTGGAGCGGGCCGCGGTCGCCGACGCGCTCGCCCACCACGACGGCGTGCTCGCGCTCGGGGGCGGAGCGGTGCTCGACCCGGCGACCCGCGCGACTGCTCGCCGACCCCACCGTGGTGTTCCTGCGGGTCGGCCTCTCCGACGCGGTCAAGCGGGTCGGACTGGGGGTGGGCCGGCCGCTGCTGCTCGGCAACGTGCGGGCGCGGGTCAAGGCGTTGCTCGACGAGCGGCTGCCGCTCTACCAGGAGGTCGCGGACGCCGAGGTGGACACCGACGGACGCACCCCCGACGACGTCGCCGCCGAGGTGGCCGAGGCAGTCGAGAAGCTGGAGGCGGGAGCGGGATGACCGATCGTTCGACGTTGCACGTGGGCGGCGCGGCCCCCTACGACGTGGTCGTGGGCACCGGTCTGCTCGGCGAGCTGCCCGGGATGCTCGGCGCCGGCGTGCAGCGGGTCGCCGTGATCCACCCCCGGGCACTGGCGGCGACCGGTGAGGCGATTCGGCAGGACCTCTCCGACCAGGGCTACGAGGCCCACGGCATCGAGATCCCCGACGGCGAGGAGGCCAAGCTGGCACCGGTCGCGTCGTTCTGCTGGCAGGTGCTCGGCCAGGTCGGGTTCACCCGCTCCGACGCGGTGGTGACCGTCGGGGGCGGGGCGACCACCGACATGGGCGGGTTCGTCGCCGCGACCTGGCTGCGCGGCGTCAAGGTGGTGCACCTGCCGACCACGCTGCTGGCGATGGTCGACGCCGCCGTCGGCGGCAAGACCGGGATGAACACCAGCGAGGGCAAGAACCTCGTCGGCGCCTTCCACGAGCCGGCCGGGGTGCTCTGCGACCTGGCCACGCTCGAGACACTGCCGCGCAACGAGCTGATCAGCGGGCTCGCCGAGGTGCTGAAATGCGGCTTCATCGCCGACCCGGTGATCCTCGACCTGGTCGAGCGGGACCCGATCGCCGCGGTCGACCCGACCTCGGCGTTGCTGCGGGAGCTCATCGAACGCGCCATCCAGGGTCAAGATCGACGTGGTGGTGGCCGACCTGCGGGAGACCGGCGGCGCCTGCCGGGCATCCCGGCCGTGAGGCGTTGAACTACGGGCACACGCTGGGCCACGCGATCGAGAAGGCCGAGCGCTACCAGTTCCGGCACGGCGCCGCGGTCGCGATCGGCATGATGTTCGTCGCCGAGCTCGCCCGGATGGCCGGCCGGCTCGACGAGGCGACAGCCGAGCGGCACCGGTCGGTGCTCGAGCTCGTCGGCCTGCCTACGTCGTACAACGGGGCGCCTTGGGGCCAGCTCCACGACACGATGAAGGTCGACAAGAAGTCGCGCGGCGACCAGCTCCGGTTCGTCGTGCTCGACGGGCTCGCGCAGCCGGCTGTCATGACGGCACCGGACCCGGCCCTGCTGACGGCGGCGTACGCCGAGGTGAGCCCGATGAGAGTCCTGGTCCTCAACGGGCCCAACCTCGGGCGGCTCGGGCGGCGGCAGCCCGAGATCTACGGCACCACCACGCACGCCGAGCTCGCGGAGCTGTGCGCCGGGTGGGGCCGCGAGCTGGGCCAGGAGGTGGAGCTCCGGCAGACCAACCACGAGGGGGAGCTGCTCGACTGGCTCAACACCGCCGCGGACGAGGCGACGCCGGTGGTGCTCAACGCGGCCGCCTGGTCGCACTACTCCTACGCGCTGCTGGACGCGTGCGCCCAGCTGGAGGCGCCGCTGGTCGAGGTGCACATCTCCGACCCGGCGAGCCGGCCGGAGGAGTTCCGGCACCACTCGGTGGTCTCGGCCTTCGCCTCGAAGGTGATCACCGGACGGGGGATCGACGGCTACCGGCTCGCGCTGGTGCATCTCGCCGCGCTCTGAGCCGTCGCTCTGATTTCGGGCCCTCGGCAGCAGGGCCTAGACTGGGCGGCTGCCGCCGCACGGCGGCCCCATTCCCGACTCCCCGAAGGCTACGACTGCGCATGGCGACGACCAACGACCTCAAGAACGGCATGGTGCTCAACCTGGACGGCCAGCTCTGGTCCGTCATCTGGTTCCAGCACCACAAGCCCGGCAAGGGCGGAGCGGTCGTGCGCACCAAGCTGAAGAACATCGAGTCCGGCAAGACCGTCGACAAGACGTTCAACGCCGACGTGAAGGTCGACGTCGCGAACGTCGACAAGCGCACGATGCAGTACCTCTACAACGACGGCAGCAACTACGTCTTCATGGACACCTCGACCTACGACCAGATCGACGTGACCCCGGAGATCGTCGGCGACGCCAAGAGCTTCCTGCTGGAGAACCAGGACGCGATCGTGGCGACCAACGACGGCCGCGTGCTCTACATCGAGCTGCCGGCCTCGGTCGAGCTCACGGTCGAGTACACCGAGCCCGGCCTGCAGGGCGACCGCTCCACCGGTGGCACCAAGCCGGCGCGCCTCGAGACCGGCCACGAGATCTCCGTCCCGCTGTTCATCACCACCGGCGAGAAGATCAAGGTCGACACCCGGGACAGCAGCTACCTGGGTCGCGTCTCCTCGTAATGGCGGCTCGTTCCAAGGCACGCAAGCGTGCCCTCGACATCCTCTTCGAGTGCGAGGTGCGCGGCCTCCCGCTCGGTGAGACGCTCGACGAGCGGGTCATCGCCGGTGAGCCGCCGGTCAACGAGTACACCGTCGCCCTGATCCGCGGGATCGCCGAGCACCAGGGCCGGATCGACGAGCTGATCGCGACGTACAGCCACGGCTGGTCGCTCGAGCGGATGCCGGCGGTGGACCGCAACGTGCTGCGGCTCGGCGTCCTCGAGGTGCTCTACGTCGACGACGTGCCCGACGCCGTCGCGGTCAGCGAGGCGATGAGCCTGGTGCGGGACCTCTCCACCGACGAGTCGCCGTCGTTCGTCAACGGCGTGCTCGGCAACATCCTGCGCGACAAGCCGGCGCTGACGGCCTGAGCGTCCGCCCGATCACCCGGACTCGGGGCGGACGATCTGCTGGAGCGCCCAGCGGTTGCCGTCCGGGTCCTCGAACGTGACGAACCGCCCCCACGCCTGGTCGTCGACGCCCTCGCACTCGACGCCGCGCTCCTTGAGGTAGGCGAGCGCCTGGTCGGCGTCGTCGACGACCGCCTGGATGAACTGGGTGGAGCCGTCGGCCATCATCCCCAGGCCGGTCCCGAAGCAGACCGAGCAGGCCGAGCCGGGCGGCGTGACCTGCACGAAGCGGAGCTCGGGGGTCACGCTGTGGTCGAAGTCGACGTTCCAGCCGACCTTCGAGCCGTAGAACTCGACCGAACGGTCGACGTCGGAGACGGCCAGCGGGACGAGCTCGATCCTGAAGTCCATGACGGGTCCTTCCTTCCGTGGGTTTCCTCTTGCTGTCCAGGCTAGGGGTGATTCAGGTCAGGAGCTGTCCGCAATAAGACGGAGCCGCCGGCCGGCGAGTGCGTCGTACGCCGGGCGGCACGTCTCCGCGACCGCGGCGTCGTGCGCGCTCAGGTGGAGGTCGCGCGGCCGCCACGGCTCGAAGCCGGTCGAGGCCCGGACCGCGGCGTACCAGTGCGGCGCCCAGACCCCGTCGGTGTCGCGCGGACCGGCGGGCCACGACAGCATCCGGTCCGTGAACGGCACCTCGAGCCAGTCGCAGAGCCAGCGCAGGTGCGCCTCCGGGTCACGCAGGAAGTCGCCGGCGTCGACGATCGGTGGGCTCGCGTCGTGCGCGTCCCAGAAGGCGACCATCCGTTGCTGCTGGAGGAGACCGATGTCGTCCGGCTCGCAGGCCTCGCGGGAGCGGACGTAGGAGGCGACGACCTCGCCGGGGTCGCGGATCAGCAGCACGTTGCGGAACCGCAGCGTCCACCCGAGGTCGTCGGCCGGGTCGAGATGGTGGGTCATCTGCTTGACGTAGTGGAGTCGTGCGCGGTCCGGCAGCGGCGCCTGCAGGCTCTGGAGGACCTCGGCGGCGTCGGTCGGCTGGGACGCGAGGACCTCCTCGCGAGCAGGGTGCTCCAGGCCGGTGCGGGCGAGGTAGCTGGCGTAGAACGGCTCGTCGACCACGATCGTGTCGGGGCGGTTCTCGAACGCGCGCATCATGGCCGTCGACAGGTTCCGCGGGCCGCTCCACATGTGCAGGCGGACCAACTCATCGGTCATGGCACTGGCCGCCCGGCCACGTCGGCGGCCACCAGGTCGCCGTACATCCGTTGCAGGCGCTCGACGACCGGACCGCGGGCGCCGGAGCCGATGGTCCGGCCGTCCACGCTGCGCACGGGTACGACGCCGGCGAACGTGCCGGTCACGAACGCCTCCCGCGCGCTGTAGACGTCGGTGAGGCTGAACGTCGTCTCGCGCGCGGTGATGCCGCCGTCCCGGCACATGCGCAGGACGTTGCCGCGGGTGATGCCGGCGAGGCAGAAGCGACCGTCGGAGGTCCACACCTCGGGCTCGTCCGGCGTACCGACGACGATGAAGAAGTGCGTGCTGTTGCAGGTCGCGACGAAACCGTGGGGGTCGAGCATCAGGGCCTCGTCGGCGCCGGCGGTGTAGGCCTGGATGCAGGCGGTGATGTCGTTGAGCTTGCTGTGCGCGTTGAGCCGGGGGTCGAGGGTGTCGGGGGTGGCGCGTCGCACGTGGGTGGTGAAGAGCGTGATGCCCTCGGTGACGGTCCGCGGCATCACCTCCTTGTGCTCGGCGATGATCACGACGGTGGCCGGACCGACGGTGACGCGCGGGTCCTGGTACGGCGTGCGCTTCACCCCGCGGGTCACCATCAGCCGCACGTGCACGCCGTCGGTCATCTCGTTCGCCCGGAGCGTCTCGTAGACGGCCGCGGTCAGCTGGTCACGGTTCAGGCCGATGTCGAGCATGATCGCTGTCGCGCCCTCGAAGAGCCGGTCGAGGTGCTGCTCGAGGAAGGCCGGGTGGCCGGCGCTCACCCGGAGGCCCTCCCAGACGCCGTCGCCGAGGACGAAGCCGGAGTCGAAGACCGAGACCACCGCGCGCTCGCGGGGGAGGAGCTCCCCGTTGACCCAGATCAGGATCTGCTCGTTGCGTGGGTCGTCCTCGAAGTCGTGGGTGCCGTGCGCCATGGCGCCACCCTAGGGCGAAGGCCTGTCAGGCGGCGTGCTGGTGGATCGAGGTGCCGCAGCGGGGGCAGTGCGTGCCCGTGCACACGTCGAGGTCCTGGCCGCAGCCGCAGGTGGGCGACACCTGGTGCAGCGTGGGGAGATCGCGCTGCGCGATCCGGGCCGAGGCCCATGCGTGGCGTTCTGTCGTCATCGTTCTCACCGCCTTCCGTTGCTGGTTGTTCGGACTCGGAACGACTTCGGATTTCATCGCCGCTCAGGTATTTCCGGCGTACTGTCGAGGTGTAGGAGGGAGGTCACCGGATGTTCTGGTTGATCGTTCTCACGGTGCTGGTGATCACCGTGGTCGTGTACCTCTCCGACCGGTCGCAGAGTCGTGCAGCGACCAAGGACACGGACACGGGCACCAAGACCACGTAAGGACTTCTCGGGCGCATGGACGACGCGGACGCCGCCGTCGTACTCGCGCGCGTCGAGGCGCGGTCCGCAGCCCTGGCCGACGCGGATCCGGAAGCGTTGCGAGCCCTGCTCCACCCCGACTTCCGGTGGACGTCGCACGTCGGAGACTCCTTCGACCGTGAGTCCTACATCCGCTCCAACACGACCGGTCGAACCGTGTGGCGGGCACAGACCGTGCTCGATCCGCAGATCCTGGTCGTCGGTGACGCCGCGGTGCTCCGGTGCACCGTCGTCGACGAGGTGGGCGCGGTGGATGTGGAGACCTTCCGGATGCCGATGACCCAGTGCTGGGTGCGGGTCGACGGCGAATGGATGTGCCTGGCTGGCCATGCCGGTCCCCGCCTCACCAATGCCTGAGTAGGCCTGCGAAGGCGCGTTCGTAAGCCGTGTCGCTGGTCGAGCCTCTTCCGGTGGTCGAGCCCGTCGAGACCCGGTGCGTCCCGGTGTGATCGACGGTGAACTGGTAGCCCAAGGGTGTCCTCCAGTGGTGGACGCCGGGCTCGGGTTGTCGGTGCCGCCAGCCCTTGCCGTGGGTCTTGATGCGGTGCTCGAACCGGGTGAGCTTGCCGAGGTTCCCGATCCGGGTTTGTCCCGGCGGGCCGGTGCTTTCGGTGGTCGAGCCCGTCGAGACCCGGAACGGCATCGTGTGGTCGAGGTCCATCCGTCGCCCGGTGGCCGAGGAAAACGGGAACGCCGACGCCGGTGAACGTAGGTGCATCTGGTCACGGAGTCGGTCCGGGACCTCGTAGCAGTCCACCGGCCGGTCCTCGTCCAGGTCGATCACCGGTTTGATGGTCACGTGGGAGTGCCGGAGGAACTCGGACGCTTGACCGATGGTGATCGGTCCGACGCCCTCCATCCGCGCCACCCCGTCACCGGTCTCCATCGACTCCTTCGAGACGTGCACGTACAGCGTCGCCGCCGGCAACGGCACATCGGTGGTCGAGCCCGTCGAGACCAGGTCGCCGAGGGACGAGGCGCCTCGAAGGGCGCCCGCGCCCTCGGTGGTCGGCTCGGCCTCATCGGTGGTCGAGCCCGTCGAGACCTGGTTACCACCCACGGAGCCAGCCGATTGCAGGAGAGTTAGCGCCCGCGCCGGGTGCGCAAGGATCCCGAGTGCCTTCGACCGCCGCGCACCGACCGGGTCGGCGGGAGCGACGCCAGGTACGGCGTGGTGAGTCTCGTCGACCTGACGAGCCTGGCCCAGGGATAGGCCGGTGGCACGAGTCCGGGAGGCGACGTGCCGCGCCTGCCAGACCCGCACGCGGCCGGCCATGAGCTCGGCCCACAGCTTCGGGAGCCGGTGTCGCACGTCCAGCGCGTCGGCCATCAGCGTGGCCGCCGCGACGTGCGAGCACCCAGCTCGGCAGCGGCGAACTCCCCCGCGAACGGGGTGCCCTCGCCGCCGTACCGCTTGGACCGTTCGGTGCCCGGCAGCACCACCCCGGATCCGAGCGACTCGGCCGGGTGCAGGTCCGCCCACTGCGCGGCCAGCACGAACTGGCGCGCCTCGACCTCGAGCAGAGCGGCGGTGGACTCGACGATGGCGTCGGCGACTGCCTGTCGCTGGAGGTCGTCCATCACCGGTTCCATACCCCTGAACCTAATGGGCGCCGCCGACAGTTTAGGGGCCCGGGATCGCTTGCGCACAACGGGATTGTTGTCGACACGCAGTCCCTGAGGAGCGGGCGGATTGCGCGCTCGACGGGCTCAACCGCCGGTGGTGCGGTGCTGATTGACGAAGCTGGGTTCGACCACCGGTGGTGGCCTGGTCTCGACGGGCTCGACCACCGGAGTGCGGTTCGGCGGGTGGTGGCCTGGTCTCGACGGGCTCGACCACCGCGTGGTGGCCTGGTCTCGACGGGCTCGACCACCGCGTGGTGGCCTGGTCTCGACGGGCTCGACCACCGCGTGGTGGCCTGGTCTCGACGGGCTCGACCACCGCGTTGTGGCCTGGTCTCGACGGGCTCCCTTCGATACGCCTCGTCCCTCGGCTCCTCAGGACAAGCGACCAGCGGTGGTCTCGGCCGTTGGCTCCTCAGGACGAGCGACCACCGCCGGTCAGCGGCGACCCAGGGCGTCGATCGCGGTCATGTCGTCGGCGGAAAGCTCGAAGCCGGCTACATCGGCGTTGGAGCGGATCCGTTCCGGCTTGGTCGACTTGGGGATGACCACGACCCCGTGCTGGACGTGCCAGCGGACGATGACCTGGGCGGGGGTTTTCCCGAGCCGTTCGGCGATGCCGGTGATGGCGGGGTCCGTCAGCGTGCCGTTGCGCAGGGCGCTGTACCCCTCGAGCACGATGCCGCGGGCCCGGTGCTCCTCCAGGAGGGCAGCATCGAAGAGGTACGGACTCCACTCGATCTGGTTCACCGACGGTGTGACGCCGGTGTCGGTGACCAGTGCGTCGATCATCTCCACGGAGTAGTTGCTCACGCCGATGTCGCGCACGAGCCCCTCGTCGCGAGCTCCGATCAGGGCGCGCCACATGGCCAGCCGGGCGTCCGGGTCCTGGACGTCCCAGTGGATCAACCACAGGTCCAGGTGGTCGGTGGCCAGGGCGGCGAGGCTCTCCTCGAGCACCTTCCGCTCCTCGCCGGCACGGTTGGGCGGACACTTCGTCGTCACGAACACGTCGTCGCGGGCCACGCCGCTCTCGCCGAGGGCCCGGCCCACCTGGGCCTCGTTGCCGTAGACGGTGGCGGTGTCGAGGTGCCGGTATCCCGCGTCCAGGGCGGCAGCCGTCGCCGTCACCGCGTCGTCGCCCTTGATCTGCCACGTGCCGAAGCCGAGGAGCGGCATCGGGGCGCCGCTGGCCAGGGCTAACGTCTCGCTGGGGATCTGCGGACTCGGTACGTCGCTCATGGAGCCCGACCTTAGTGGGACCGGACCACCGAGTGGGACACGGCCGCGTCGACGTGAGCGGACGGCCGACGGGCTGTTAGGGTCTGCGTGATCGATCGACATCCTTTAACGAGCCGTCCCGTGAGGCGGAGAAGGAGGTCCGACGAGCTCGTGTGCGCACAACCAAATGCACAGGCTGCCCGTACGGCACAGTCCACCAGCGGATCCACCGTCATGGACGCGCGTGATGTATCCCGCGCTCTGACCCGCATCGCCCACGAGATCCTGGAGCGCAACAAGGGCGCCTCCGATCTCCTGCTGCTCGGGATCCCCACCCGCGGCGTACCCCTGGCCCGACGCATCGCGGCCAAGATCGCCGCCGTCGAGGGCGTCGACATCCCCGTCGGCTCCGTCGACGTGACGATGTACCGCGACGACCTGCGGATGCGGCCGGCTCGGACCCTGATGCCGACCGAGATCCCCACCGAGGGGATCGACGGCAAGGTGGTGGTCCTGGTCGACGACGTGCTGTTCTCCGGCCGCACCATCCGGGCCGCCCTCGACGCGATGAACGACCTCGGCCGTCCTCGGGCCGTGCGCCTGGCCGTCCTGGTCGACCGCGGCCATCGGGAGCTGCCGATCCGGGCCGACTTCGTGGGCAAGAACCTGCCGACGTCGCTGGTCGAGAAGGTGTCGGTGCACCTCGCCGAGTTCGACGACGAGGACGCCGTGGTCATCTCCGGCTCCGGAGTGGAGGCCTGATGAAGAAGCACCTGCTGAGCGCCGGCGACCTGACCCGCGACGACGCCGAGCTGATCCTGCAGACTTCCGAGGAGCTGCGGTCGCTGGCGGACCGGCCGATCAAGAAGCTCCCCGCGCTGCGCGGGCGCACCATCGTCAACCTCTTCTTCGAGGACTCGACCCGCACCCGGATCTCGTTCGAGGCGGCGGCCAAGCGGCTCTCGGCCGACGTGATCAACTTCTCCGCGAAGGGCTCCTCGCTCAGCAAGGGCGAGTCGCTCAAGGACACGGCGCTGACCTTGGAGGCGATGGGGGCGGACGCCGTCGTCGTACGACACTGGGCGTCCGGTGCCCCGCACCTGCTCGCCAACGCCGGCTGGTCACGCTCGAGCGTGGTCAACGCCGGTGACGGCACCCACGAGCACCCGACCCAGGCATTGCTCGATGCGTTCACCCTCTGGCGGCACCTGGGCAGTCTTGACGGCCGCCGGGTGGCCATCGTCGGCGACGTCCTGCACAGCCGGGTGGCCCGCTCCAACGCGCTGCTGCTGCGCACGCTGGGCGCCGAGGTGACGCTGGTGGCGCCGCCGACGCTGCTGCCGTACGGCGTGGAGGGCTGGGGCGCCGAGACGTCGTACGACCTCGACGCAGTGCTGCCGAAGACCGACGCGGTGATGATGCTGCGCGTGCAGCGGGAGCGGATGAACGCCGCGTTCTTCCCGACGGTGCGCGAGTACAGCCGCCGCTACGGCCTCGACGGCCGCCGGATGGCGACCCTCCAGGACCACACGATCGTGATGCACCCCGGTCCGATGATCCGCGGCATGGAGATCACCGCCGACGTGGCCGACTCCGAGCGGTCCGTGATCGTCGAGCAGGTCACCAACGGGGTCGCGGTCCGGATGGCCGTGCTCTACCTGCTGCTCGGCGGCAGCGAACCCGCAGTCGGCACGACGGAAGCAGTCGGTACGACGGACAAGGAAGCCTGATGAGCCGCACCTACCTGGTCAAGAACGCCCGGATCCTCGGTGGCGAGCCCGTCGACCTGCTGCTGCGGGACGGGGTGATCGCGGAGGTCGGTCTCGCGGACTCGACCGCCGGGACGGCTGCCGAGGTGCTCGACGCTCGACGGACCGGGCGGCCTCGTCGCCCTGCCCGGGCTGGTCGACCTGCACACCCATCTCCGCGAGCCCGGCCGCGAGGACGCCGAGACCGTGGAGACGGGCACGCTCGCCGCCGCGCTGGGTGGCTTCACCGCCGTGCATGCGATGGCCAACACCGACCCGGTCGCCGACACCGCGGGCGTGGTCGAGCAGGTCTGGCGACTCGGCCGCGAGGCCGGCTACTGCGACGTGTTCCCGGTCGGTGCGGTCACGGTCGGTCTCGGCGGTGAGCGGCTCGCCGAGCTCGGCGCGATGGCCGACTCGGCGGCCCGTGTGCGCGTCTTCTCCGACGACGGCAAGTGCGTCTCCGACGCGGTGCTGATGCGCCGCGCCCTGGAGTACGTCAAGGCGTTCGGCGGCGTCATCGCGCAGCACGCGCAGGAGCCGCGGCTGACCGAGGACGCCCAGATGAACGAGGGCGAGCTCTCCGGTCGCCTCGGGCTGCGCGGCTGGCCCGCCGTCGCCGAGGAGGCGATCATCGCCCGCGACTGCCTGCTCGCGGCCCACGTCGACTCGCGCCTGCACGTCTGCCACGTCTCGACCGCCGGCTCCGTGGAGATCGTGCGCTGGGCCAAGAGCAAGGGCTGGAACGTCACGGCCGAGGTGTGCCCGCACCACCTGCTGCTGACCGACGAGCTCGCGGCGACGTACGACCCGATCTACAAGGTCAACCCGCCGCTGCGGTCGTCCGCCGACGTCGATGCGCTCCGCGCCGGGCTGGCCGACGGCACCATCGACGTGGTCGCCACCGACCACGCGCCGCACCCGCACGAGGACAAGGACTGCGAGTGGCAGGCCGCGGCGTTCGGGATGCTCGGTCTCGAGACGGCGCTGTCGATCGTGCAGCAGACGATGGTCGACACCGGCCTGCTCGACTGGGCCGGCGTCGCGGAGCGGATGTCCGCCAAGCCCGCCGAGATCGGCCGGCTGTCCGGGCACGGCCGGCCGCTGGCGGTGGGAGAGCCCGCCAACGTCGTGCTCTACGACCCGAGCGTCACCCGTGTCGTCGACCCGACGGAGATGGCCTCGCTGTCGCGCAACACGCCGTACGCCGGACGCGAGCTGCCCGGGCGGGTGGTCGCCACGTTCCTGCGCGGCAAGCCGACCGTCCTCGACGGAAAGCCGGCCTGAGGATGCAGACCTGGCACGCCGTGGCGATCCTGCTCGGCGTGGTCGTCGTCGCCTACCTCGCCATGTGGCGCGGGTGGCGCGGCCGCGCGGCCGAAGCACGACCTGCCGCCGCTCGTGCCGGCCCCGGCCGTCGACGCGCTGCCGACGGCGAAGGTGTCCGGCGGCGCCCGGTACTTCGGGACCACCGTCGCGGGCGACTGGCTGGACCGGGTGGTCGCCCAGGGCCTCGGCGCCCGCAGCCAGTGCCGGCTGAGCCTCTCGGGTGAGGGGCTCGACGTGATCCGGCTGGCCGGGTCGTTCCGCATCCCGGCGACCGCGCTGCGCGGCGCCCGGCACGACCAGGGCATCGCGGGCAAGGTCGTCCCGCCGCACGGGCTGCTCGTGGTCACCTGGCAGCACGGTGAGCACACCCTCGACACCGGCTTCCGGCTCACCGACTCGTCACCGCGAGGAGTCGAGGACAAGGGAGTCACAAGTGTCCGGCAGGCCCACAACGCCTGGATCCGCGCCATCAGCAAGCTGACGAAGGAGAACGCCCAGTGAGTGCCCCCGCGATTCTGGTGCTCGAGGACGGCCGCGCCTTCCACGGCGAGGGCTTCGGCGCCGAGGGCGAGACGTTCGGCGAGGCGGTGTTCTCCACCGGCATGACCGGCTACCAGGAGACGCTCACCGACCCGTCGTACCACCGCCAGGTCGTCGTCATGACCGCGCCGCACGTCGGCAACACCGGCATGAACGACGAGGACCCGGAGTCGCGGCAAGATCTGGGTGAGCGGGTACGTCGTCCGCGACCCGGCCCGGATCCCGTCCAGCTGGCGCTCCCGGCGCTCCCTGGACGACGCGCTCCGCGACCAGGGGGTGGTCGGCATCAGCGGCGTCGACACGCGCGCGCTGACCCGACACCTGCGTGAGCGCGGCGCCATGCGGGTCGGCATCTCCACGACCGAGACCGATCCCGACGGCGCTGCTGGAGCGGGTGCTGGCCGCGGACGAGATGGCCGGCTCCGAGCTGGCCGACCAGGTGACGACGGCGCGAGCCCTACGTCGTGCCGGCGGCCTCGACGGGATCGGCGCGGCTCACGGTGGGCCGCGATCGACCTCGGGATCAAGTCCAACACCCCGCGGATGATGGCCGAGCGCGGCATCGAGGTGCACGTGCTGCCCGCCACGGCGAGCGTCGACGACGTGCTCGCGGTCGGGCCCGACGGGGTCTTCTACTCCAACGGGCCGGGTGACCCGGCCGCCACCACCCACCAGGTCGAGCTGCTCAGGTCCCTGCTGGGGCAGGGGATTCCCTACTTCGGGATCTGCTTCGGCAACCAGCTGTTCGGCCGCGCGCTCGGCTTCGGCACCTACAAGCTGAAGTACGGCCACCGCGGCATCAACCAGCCGGTCATGGACCGCACGACCGGCAAGGTCGAGGTCACCGCGCACAACCACGGGTTCGCCGTCGACGCGCCGTTGAAGGGCGTCACCAGGACGGAGTTCGGCGACGCGACCGTCAGCCACGTCTGCCTCAACGACGACGTCGTCGAGGGGCTCGAGCTCCGCGACGGCACCGGCAGGCTCAAGGCGTTCTCGGTGCAGTACCACCCCGAGGCCGCGGCCGGTCCGCACGACGCGGCGTACCTGTTCGACCGCTTCGTCGACCTCATGTCCGGCGAGGAGTCACGGATGCAGCGACACGCCGGTGAGAGCCCTGAAGAACTGACTCCTCGGCGGGAAGGGCGGTCCTGACATGCCAAGCGGACGACATCCACAGCGTGCTCGTGATCGGGTCGGGGCCGATCATCATCGGCCAGGCGTGCGAGTTCGACTACTCGGGGACCCAGGCGTGCCGGGTGCTCAAGGAGGAGGGGCTCCGCGTCGTCCTGGTGAACTCCAACCCGGCGACGATCATGACCGACCCGGAGTTCGCCGACGCGACGTACGTCGAGCCGATCACCGCGGAGTTCGTGGAGAAGGTGATCGAGAAGGAGCGCCCCGACGCGCTGCTGGCGACGCTGGGCGGGCAGACCGCGCTCAACGCGGCGATCGCGCTCGCGGAGGCCGGCGTGCTGGAGAAGTACGGCGTCGAGCTGATCGGCGCGAGCATCGAGGCGATCCACCGCGGCGAGAACCGCGAGTCGTTCAAGGGCATCGTCGAGGAGCTCGGGGGAGAGGTGGCCCGCTCGGTCGTCTGTCACACGATGGACGACTGTCTCGGCTGCCGCCGGCGAGCTCGGCTACCCGATGGTCGTGCGCCCGTCGTTCACGATGGGCGGCACCGGCTCCGGGATGGCGTACGACGAGGACGACCTGCACCGGATCGCCGGCGCGGGGCTCGCCGCGAGCCCGACCACCGAGGTGCTCCTCGAGGAGTCGATCCTCGGCTGGAAGGAGTACGAGCTCGAGGTGATGCGCGACAAGGCCGACAACGTGGTCATCGTCTGCAGCATCGAGAACCTCGACCCGATGGGCGTGCACACCGGCGACTCGATCACGGTCGCCCCCGCGATGACGCTGACCGACCGCGAGTACCAGCACCTGCGCGACCTCTCCATCGGCATCATCCGGTCGGTCGGCGTCGACACCGGCGGCTGCAACATCCAGTTCGCGGTCAACCCCGACGACGGCCGGGTCGTGGTCATCGAGATGAACCCGCGGGTCTCGCGGTCCAGCGCGCTCGCGTCGAAGGCGACCGGCTTCCCGATCGCCAAGATCGCCGCCAAGGTCGCGATCGGCTACACGCTCGACGAGATCCCCAACGACATCACTCGTCAGGAAGACGGGGCAGCACGCCGGCGGCGTTCGAGCCGACCCTCGACTACGTCGTGGTGAAGGTGCCGCGGTTCGCCTTCGAGAAGTTCCCGTCCGCCGACCCGACGCTCACCACCCACATGAAGTCGGTCGGCGAGGCGATGGCGATCGGCCGCAACTTCACCGAGGCGCTGCAGAAGGCGCTGCGCAGCCTGGAGAGCAAGGCCGCGGTCTTCGACTGGACCCACCACTGGGAGGACCTCGACAAGGCCGCCCTGCTCGAGGAGGTCCGCACGCCGCACGACGGCCGGCTCAAGAAGGTGATGGACGCGCTCCGCGCCGGCGCCACACCGGAGGAGATCTTCGCGTCGACGGCGATCGACCCGTGGTTCGTCGACCAGCTCGCCCTGATCAACGAGGTCGCCGGCGAGATCGCCGCCGCACCCGAGCTCTCCCCGCAGGTGCTGCGGCGGGCGAAGCGGCACGGCTTCTCCGACGCGCAGATCGGGAAGATCCGCGACCTGCGGGAGGACGTCGTCCGCGGCGTCCGGCACGCGCTCGGCATCCGGCCGGTGTACAAGACGGTCGACACCTGCGCCGCCGAGTTCGCGGCCCGCACGCCGTACCACTACTCGTCGTACGACGAGGAGACGGAGGTGCAGCCGCGCGAGAGGCCGGCCGTGATCATCCTCGGCTCCGGGCCCAACCGGATCGGCCAGGGCATCGAGTTCGACTACTCCTGCGTGCACGCGAGCCTGGCGCTGTCGGCCGCCAAGGGCGGCGGTCGCTACGAGACGATCATGGTCAACTGCAACCCCGAGACCGTCTCCACCGACTACGACACCTCCGACCGGCTGTACTTCGAGCCGCTCACGCTCGAGGACGTCCTGGAGATCGTGCACGCCGAGCGGCAGGCCGGCCCGGTGGCCGGCGTGATCTGCCAGCTCGGCGGGCAGACCCCGCTGGGGCTCGCGCAGGGCCTGGAGGACGCCGGCGTGCCGATCGTCGGCACCTCACCCGCCGCGATCCACCTCGCCGAGGAGCGGGGCGCGTTCGGGCGGGTGCTCCACAAGGCCGGGCTGCCCGCCCCGAAGCACGGCCTCGCCACGTCGTACGACGAGGCCAGCGAGATCGCCGAGGAGATCGGCTACCCGGTCCTGGTGCGGCCGTCCTACGTGCTCGGCGGGCGGGGCATGGAGATCGTCTACGACGACACCGCCCTGCGGTCCTACATCACCCGGGCGACCCAGGTCAGCCCCGAGCATCCCGTGCTCGTCGACCGCTTCATCGACGACGCGGTGGAGATCGACGTCGACGCCATCTTCGACGGCGAGGAGCTGTTCCTCGGCGGCGTGATGGAGCACATCGAGGAGGCCGGCATCCACTCCGGCGACTCCTCCTGCGCGCTGCCGCCGATCACGCTGGGGGCCCAGGAGATCGGGCGGATCCGCGAGGCCACCGAGGCGATCGCGCGGGGCATCGGGGTGCGCGGACTGCTCAACATCCAGTACGCCCTCGGCTCCGACGTGCTCTACGTCCTCGAGGCCAACCCGCGGGCCAGCCGCACGGTCCCGTTCGTCTCCAAGGCCACCGCGACCCCGCTGGCCAGCGCCGCCGCCCGGGTGATGCTCGGGGAGACCGTCGCCGACCTGCGCGCCGCCGGTGTGCTGCCCGCCGAGGGCGACGGGGGCGACCTTCCCGGCGACGCGCCGATCGCGGTCAAGGAGGCGGTGATGCCGTTCAACCGGTTCCGCACCCCCGACGGCCGCAACGTGGACACCGTGCTCGGCCCGGAGATGAAGTCGACCGGCGAGGTGATGGGCTTCGACGCCGACTTCGGCACCGCGTTCGCCAAGGCCCAGACCGCCGCGTTCGGCTCGCTGCCGACCAGCGGCAAGGTGTTCGTGAGCATGGCCAACCGCGACAAGCGCTCCATGATCTTCCCGATCAAGGTGCTCGCCGACCGCGGCTTCGAGATCCTCGCCACCCAGGGCACCGCCGAGGTGCTGCGCCGCAACGGCGTCGGGGTCACGGGTCGTACGCAAGCACTTCGAGGGTCCGGGGCCCGACGGCGAGCCCACCACGGTGCAGCTGATCCAGGCCGGCGAGATCGACCTGGTCGATCAACACCCCGCACGGGTCGTCCGGCGGCGGCTCGGCCCGCGTCGACGGCTACGAGATCCGCACCGCGGCCGTGATGGCCAACATCCCCTGCATCACCACCGTGCAGGGACTCGGCGCCGCCGTGCAGGGCATCGAGGCGCTGCGCAGCGGTGGCATCGGGGTCCGTTCGCTGCAGGACTGGGCCAGCGGCAGGTGACGCGCGCTCTACCGCACGGTCTTCGACCGCGTCCTGGTGCGGATGGACGCCGAGACGGCGCACCGGCTCGGGTTCCGCGCGCTGCGCCTGGCGCGGCCCGGGCTGACCGGCCTCGACCGTCGCCGGGTCGGCCCCGGGAGCCCCGTCTCGGCGATGGGGATCGAGTTCCCCGGACCGCTCGGGCTGGCCGCCGGCTTCGACAAGAACGCCGAGGGCATCGACGCGCTCGCCGCCCTCGGCTTCTCCTTCGTCGAGGTCGGCACCGTCACCGGCGAGCCGCAGCCCGGCAACGACCGGCCGCGGCTGTTCCGGCTGCCCGCCGACCGCGCGGTCGTCAACCGGATGGGCTTCAACAACGACGGCGCCGAGGCGGTCGCCCAGCGGCTCGCCCGGCGGCGACTGCGCCTCGCCCGGCAGCGCACCCGGGCCGGGTGATCGTCGGCGTCAACATCGGCAAGACCAAGGCGGTCCCCGAGTCCGACCTCGACGCGGTCGTCGCCGACTACGAGAAGTCCGCGCGGCTGCTCGCGCCGTACGCCGACTACCTCGTCGTCAACGTCAGCTCCCCGAACACCCCCGGCCTGCGCGACCTGCAGTCGGTCGAACGGCTTCGTCCGCTGCTGACGGCGGTGCGCCGCCAGGCGGACGCGGTCACCGGCCCAGACGTTGGGGCCGGCCGGGTGCCGCTGCTGGTCAAGATCGCCCCCGACCTGACCGACGAGGACGTGCTGGCGGTCGCCGACCTCGCCGTCGAGCTGGGTCTCGACGGGATCGTGGCCACCAACACCACCATCAGCCGCGACGGGCTGGTCTCGTCGCCGGCGGACGTCGAGCGGGCCGGCGCCGGTGGCCTCTCCGGGCGACCCCTCCGGCACCGCGCCCTCGAGGTGCTCAAGCTCCTGCGCGACCGGGTCGGTCCGGACCTCACGATCATCGCGGTCGGCGGCATCGGCGACTCCCACGACGCCCGGGAGCGCCTCGAGGCCGGCGCCACCCTGCTGCAGGCCTACACCGCCTTCGTCTACGAGGGCGCCGGCTGGCCCTCCCGGGTGCAGCGAGAGCTGGCCCGGTGACGCCGACGGGCCCGGTGCAGGTGACCGGCGAGGTGCTGGGGGTCAAGAAGGTCGGCGCCCACCACGTGCTCACGATCGTCGCGCCGGGCGTCCCGGAGCGGTTCCGCCCCGGGACCCTCGTCGCGCTCGGCGTGGGCGGCCCGCTGTCGCAGCAGGTCGTCCCCACCACGTACCCGATCCACCGGGTCCGGCCCACCGGCGCCTACGGCGGCACGGTCGAGGTCGTGCTCGGCCGGCGATCCGTCGTCGACCTGGCTCGCCGGCCTCGCCGCCGGCACCGCGCTCCCGGTCACCGGTCCGCTCGGCCGTCCCTTCGCGCTGCCCAAGGAGCCGGTCACCTGCGTGCTGGCCGGTGAGGGCGCCGCCGCGGCCCCGCTGTTCCCGCTGGCCGAGCGACTCCGCGAGCGAGGCTGTGCGGTGCACATGCTCCTGGGCGGCGCCACCGAGCGACACCTGTACGGCGCCCTGGAGGCGCGCCGCGCGACCCGCGGCGTCACGGTCGTCACCGGGGACGGCTCCGTCGGCATCGCGGGCACCGTGTCCGACGTGCTCCCGGACCTGATCGCGCGCACCGACGCCGACGTCGTGTACGCCGCGGGCAGCAACAGCACCCTGCACGCGGTGGCGCTCGCCGCCGAACGGCACGGCGCCTGGAGCCAGACCATGCTCACCGACGTGCCGATGCCCTGCGGCACGGGTCTGTGCCACGCCTGCGTGGTCCCGCTGGTGGGCGAGGACGGCGTGACGCGGATGGCCCGGGCCTGCGTCGACGGACCGGTCGTGCGCGGCGACCGGGTCCGCTGGGCCGAGCTGGGGACCGTCCCGGAGGACGCCAGGTGACGCGGCCGGCCGCCGACCTCGGCACCGACCTCGCCGGTCTGAGCCTGCCGTCCCCGGTGCTCACCGCGGCCGGCTGCGGCGGCACCGGTCGGGAGCTGGAGCCGTACCTCGACCTGGCCCGGCTGGGCGCGTTCACCACCCGCACCCTGACGCTCGACCGGCGGCCCGGGGCGCCGACCCCCCGGCTGGTCGCGACCCCCGGCGGCGTGCTCTCCGACACCGGCGGCCAGAACCCCGGTGTCCAGGGGTTCCTCGCCGCCGAGCTGCCCTGGCTCGCCCAGCAGGGGGTGCGCACCGTGGTCTCGGTGGCCGGCGAGACGCTGGCCGACTGGGCCGAGCTGGCCCGCCACGTCGGCGCCGCGCCGGGCGTGTCCGCGGTCGAGGTCGACCTGTCCGGACGGTACGCCGGGGGACCGGCCCTCGACCTGGAGCCCTTCGGCGCCGCCAAGGCCGTGCACGTCGTGCGCCGCGAGGTGCCCCGCGGCGTGCCGGTGCTCGCCAAGCTGACCCCCGGCAGCCAGCTCGTCGACGTCGCCCGCGCGGTCGTCAGGGACGGGGCCGACGGGCTGGTCGTCGGACACGGCGTACCCGCGCTGGCCTTCGACCCGGTGACGCTCAGGCCGCTGCTCGGCGGCGGCTCGCCCTCCCTCAGCGGACCGGCCGTGCTGCCGGTCGCCGTGCGGGCGGTGGCCGAGGTGCACGCCGCGCTGCCTGACGTTCCCGTCGTCGGCGCCGGGGGAGTCCGCACCGGAGCCGACGCGCTGCAGCTGCTGCTCGCCGGGGCCACCGCGGTCGCGGTCGGCACCGCGCTGCTCGCCGACCCGGGCGCGCCGAACCGGATCGCCGACGAGCTCGCGGGCCTGCTCGCCGACCACGACCTGACCCGGCCCGCCGACGCCGTCGGACTCGGCCACACCGTCCTCGAGGGGGAACACGCATGACGTTCGGGAGTCGACTCCACGAGGCGATCCAGAGCCGCGGCCGGTTGTGCGTCGGCATCGACCCGCACCCCGCGCTGCTCGACGACTGGGGGCTCACCGACTCCGCGGTCGGGCTCGAGAGGTTCGCCCTGTCGGTGGTCGAGGCGCTGGCGGGCGCGGTCTCGGTCGTCAAGCCACAGTCGGCGTTCTTCGAACGGCACGGCTCCGCGGGCATCGCCGTCCTGGAGAAGGTCATCGAGGCGTCCCGCGAGCTCGGCGCGCTGGTGCTGCTCGACGTCAAGCGGGGCGACATCGGGTCGACCGCCCAGGCGTACGCCGACGCGTACCTGCTGCCCTCCAGCCCGCTGTCGGCGGACGCGGTCACCGTGAGTCCCTACCTCGGGATGGGCTCGCTCGACCCGCTGGTCGACACCGCCCGGCTCAACGACCGCGGTGTCTTCGTGCTCGCCCTGACCTCCAACCCGGAGGGGCCGCAGTTCCAGCACGCCACCACCCCCGACGGACGGACCGTCGCCGCCACCGTCCTCGACGCGGTCGCCACCCTCAACGCCGGTGCCGACCCGTGGGGGTCGGTCGGGGTGGTCGTGGGCGCGACGATCGAGGAGACCACCGCCGAGCTCGACGTCAACGGACCGATCCTGGTGCCCGGGTACGGCGCGCAGGGCGGCACCGCCGCGGACATCCGCAAGGTGTTCGGCAGCGCCGCCCGGCACGTCCTGCCCAGCAGCTCGCGTGCCATCCTCGCCGCCGGGCCCGACCGGCGCGGGCTCCACGAGGCGGCTCTCCGGGCCGCCGAAGACCTCACCGACCTCGACAGGTAGAACGGAACCCATGTCCCTCGATCCCACCAACCCGTTCGCGAGCCCGAGCAGCCTGCCGTTCGCGTTCCCGCCCTTCGACGCGATCCGGCACGAGCACTACCGGCCGGCGTTCGACGCGGGCGTCGCCGAGCACCGCGCGGAGATCGCCGCGATCACGGCCGACCCGGAGCCCGCCACCTTCGCCAACACGGTCGAGGCGTTCGAGCGGTCCGGCCGGCTGCTCGACCGCACCATGCGGGTCTTCTACGAGATGGCCAACTCGATGGCCACCCCGGAGATGCAGGAGCTCGAGGGCGAGCTGATGCCGGAGTGGTCGGCGCACACCGACGCGATCCTGCTCGACGCCGACCTGTTCGCCCGCCTCGACGCGGTGCACGCCGCCCGCCACGAGGCGGGCCTCGACGACGAGCAGATCCGCCTCGTCGAGCGGCACCACACCGACTTCGTGCGCGCGGGCGCGGCGCTCCCGGTCGAGCAGCAGGCGCGACTGCGCGAGCTCAACGACGAGATCAGCAAGGCCACCACGAAGTTCGGCTCCACGCTGCTGGCCGAGGCCAACTCGATGGCGCTGCACGTCACCGACGTGGCCGACCTGGACGGGCTCAGCCACGACGCCGTCGACGCCGCGGCGCTCGCGGCCAAGGAGCGCGGCCTGGACGGCCACGTGCTGACGCTGCTCTCGCCGACCATCCAGCCGGCACTGGCCACGCTGCGCAACCGCGACCTGCGCCGCCGGCTGCACGAGGCGGCCACCACCCGGGGCATGCGCGGCGGCGACCACGACACGCGCGAGCTGATCGGCAGGATCGCGCGGCTGCGGGCCGAGCGGGCGGGCCTGCTCGGGCATCCCGACCACGCGTCGTACGTCGTGGCCGACCAGACCGCCGGCACGACCGACGCGGTCACCTCCATGCTCGACGCCATGGCCGCGCCGGCGATGGCGAACCTGGCCGCCGAGCGGGAGGCGATCGAGGCCGCGATGCGAGCGGACGGCGTCGACGGTCCGGTGCAGCCCTGGGACTGGACCTACTACGCGGCCCGGGTCAAGGCCGCGACGTACGACGTCGACACCGCCGCCCTGCGGCCGTACTTCTCGCTCGACCGGGTCCTCCACGACGGCGTGTTCTTCGCCGCCGAGCGGCTCTACGGGCTCACGTTCGCCGAGCGCGACGACCTGCCGACCTACGCGCCCGACGTCCGCACCTACGAGGTCCGCGACGGCGAGGGGCCCGACAGCACCGTGCTCGGGCTGTTCGTGTGCGACTGGTTCGCCCGCCCGACCAAGCGGGGCGGGGCCTGGATGGACGAGTTCGTCACCCAGTCGCACCTGCTCGACGAGCGACCCGTCGTGGTGGTCTGCCTCAACGTGCCGCGGCCGGCCGAGGGGCAGCCGGCGCTGATGACCGTCGACGAGGTGCGCACCGCGTTCCACGAGTTCGGGCACGCCCTGCACGGGCTGTTCTCCGACGTCACGTACCCGCGCCTGGCCGGCACCCGGGTGCCGCGCGACTTCGTGGAGTTCCCCTCGCAGGTCAACGAGATGTGGGCCTGGGACCCCGCGGTGCTCGCCAACTACGCGCGCCACCACGCCACCGGCGAGCCGCTCGACCAGGACGTCGCCGACCGGCTGATCGCCTCGGGGGAGGCCGGCATGGGGTTCGACACCGTCTCGATGCTCGGCGCCGCGCTGCTCGACCACGAGTGGCACCGGCTCGCCCCCGATGCGGACGTGGTACCGCCGGGCGAGGTCGAGGCGTTCGAGGCCGCGGCGCTCGAGAAGCACGGCGTGCGGTCCGACCTGGTGCCGCCGAGGTACAGGTCCGGCTACTTCGCGCACTCGTTCACCAACGGGTACGACGCGGGCTACTACTCCTACCTGTGGAGCGAGGTCCTCGACGCCGACATGGTCGGCTGGTTCGAGGAGCACGGGGGTCTGCGCCGGGACAACGGCGACGTGTTCCGCGAGCGGCTGCTGTCGCGGGGCGGCGCCGTGGACCCGATGGAGGCGTTCGCGTCGATCCGTGGTCGGGGGCCGAGCACCGAGCCGCTGCTGCGGCGTCGCGGCCTGGTCTGAATGCGGCCCGCGCTCCTGCCGCTCACGGTCACGCTGGCGACAGCGCTGGTGGCGGCCGGCTGCTCCGACGCCACCGACGACTACTGCGCCGCGCTCACCGACGAGAAGGCGACGCTGGAGCGGCTGTCCCAGCGCGCCGACGACCCGGCGACCGGTGCGCTGTCGGACAGCGTCGACGTGTTCGAGGGACTGCGGGACGCCGCACCCGAGGACCTCCGCGACGAGTGGACGACGTACGTCATCGCCTGGCAGGGGCTCGAGTCCGCCCTGGCGCGAGCCGGCGTGGACGCCGGTGCCTTCACGGACGGGGAGCGTCCCGACGGTGTGACCGACGCCGAGCTCGACGCGGTGAGGGATGCCGCGGACAAGATGCGGTCGCAGCCGGTGGTGGACGCCGCCGGTGGCATCGAGCAGCACGCGACCGACGTGTGTGGTGTCGATCTCGGCGGCAGCGGGCTGTAGCGCGGGCGGAGCCCGACCCCCGCACGTGCGGCGTTGCAGCGGCGTACGGCCAATGGCTAGATTGCGACCTGTTCACCCACCTTCGACGTAGACGGGGCATGCACCGTGGCTTTGCCGGAGCTCACACCGGAACAGCGCCAGGCGAATCTGGAGAAGGCCGCGGCCTCCCGGCGCGAGCGGGCCGAGGTGAAGAACCGCCTGAAGCACTCCGGCGCCTCGATCGTCGACGTCCTGCACCAGGGGCAGGAGAACGAGGTCATCGGCAAGATGCGCGTCCTCGACCTGCTCACCTCCATGCCGGGCCTGGGCAAGGTGCGCGCCCGCCAGATGATGGAGCGGCTCAACATCTCCGAGAGCCGGCGGGTGCGCGGCCTCGGCGCCAACCAGATCGCCGCGCTGGAGCGCGAGTTCGGCGCGCGTGGCTGACGGGCCGCAGCCGGCTGACCGTCCTGGCCGGTCCGACCGCGGTCGGCAAGGGCACCGTCGCAGCGGCGGTCCGCGGCCGACCACCCCGAGGTCTGGATCTCGGTCTCGGTGACGACCCGCAAGCCGCGGCCCGGCGAGGTGCACGGTCGGCACTACTTCTTCGTCACCGACGAGGAGTTCGACGAGCTGGTCGCCGACGGGCAGCTGCTCGAGTGGGCGGTGGTGCACGGCGCGGCGCGCTACGGCACCCCCCGGCTGCCGGTGGAGCAGGCGCTCGCCGACGGCCGGCCGGCGCTGCTGGAGATCGACCTCCAGGGCGCCCGGCAGGTGCGCGAGACCATGCCCGACGCGCTGTTCGTCTTCCTCAAGCCGCCGTCGTGGGAGGAGCTGGTGCGCCGGCTGGTCGGACGCGGCACCGAGTCGGAGGAGGAGCGTGCCCGCCGGCTGGAGACCGCGCGGGAGGAGCTGGCCGCCGAGGCGGAGTTCGACGTGACCGTGGTGAACACCGAAGTTCACGCTGCGGCCGACGAGTTGGTAGCCTTGTTGAAGGAACCACCTTCGGTTCCGCCCCAAACCCCCGATCGTTGAGGTAGTCACCGCGTGTCTGGAACCGCACCTGTCGCCGAGGGCATCACCAACCCGCCCATCGACGAGCTCCTGACCAAGACCGACTCGAAGTACAAGCTGGTCCTCTACAGCGCCAAGCGCGCGCGTCAGATCAACGCCTACTACTCCCAGCTCGGCGAGGGCCTGCTCGAGTACGTCGGCCCGCTCGTGGACACCCACGTCCAGGAGAAGCCGCTGTCGATCGCGCTGCGCGAGATCAACGAGGACCTGCTGACCTGCGAGGACATCGACCCCGACGCCGAGGCCGCCGCCGAGACCTCCGGCGAGAGCGCCTGAGACCGAGGTCCGCCGCATGACGCGCGTCGGGGCCACGGGTCGTCCTCGGGGTGAGCGGCGGCATCGCGGCCTACAAGGCCTGCGAGCTGCTGCGCCGCTTCACCGAGTCCGGCCACGACGTCACCGTCGTGCCGACCGCCGCCGCGCTCGAGTTCGTCGGCGCCGCCACCTGGGCGGCGCTGTCCGGCAAGCCGGTGTCCGCCGAGGTGTGGGACTCGACGTCCACGAGGTGCCGCACGTGCGGATCGGCCAGGCCGCCGACCTCGTCGTGGTCGCACCGGCCACCGCCGACCTGCTCGCCAAGGCCGCTCACGGCCTCGCCGACGACCTGCTCACCAACACGCTGCTGACCGCCCGCTGCCCGGTGGTGTTCGCGCCCGCGATGCACACCGAGATGTGGGAGCACCCCGCCACCCAGGACAACGTCGCCACCCTGCGACGGCGCGGCGCGCTGGTCATCGAGCCCGCCGAGGGCCGGCTCACCGGGGCCGACACCGGCAAGGGCCGGTTCCCCGAGCCCGACGAGATCTTCGAGCTGTGCCGGGACGTGCTGGCCCGCCGGGGCTCCGGCAGCGGCACCGTGCTCGACCTGGCCGGCCGCCACGTGGTGGTGTCCGCCGGCGGCACCCGCGAGTACCTCGACCCGGTCCGGTTCCTCGGCAACCGGTCCTCGGGCCTGCAGGGCTATGCGCTGGCCCGGGTGGCCGCCGCCCGCGGCGCCGAGGTGACGCTGGTGGCCGCCAACGTCGCCCTGCCCGACCCGGCCGGGGTCAAGGTGGTCCCGGTCGTGACGACCGGCGAGCTCCGCGACGCGGTCGTCTCCGCCGCCGCAGGGGCCGACGCGGTCGTGATGGCCGCCGCCCCGGCCGACTACCGACCCGCGACGACGGCGGCGACGAAGATGAAGAAGGCCGACGACGGTTCCGCGCCCGTCGTACACCTCGAGCAGACCCCGACGTGCTCGCCGAGATCTCCCACGACCGCAGCCGTCCCGACGCCGTGATCGTCGGCTTCGCCGCCGAGACCGGCGACGACACCGGCTCGGTGCTCGAGCATGCGCGCGCCAAGCTCGCCCGCAAGGGCTGCGACCTGCTCGTGGTCAACGACGTCAGCGAGGGCAAGGTCTTCGGCGAGACCCGACAACGAGGCGGTCATCCTCGACTCCGACGGCGGCGCCCACGAGGTCCCGCGGGCCACCAAGTCGGCGCTCGCGCAGGTGATCTGGGACCACGTCGTCGCACGCCTCGAGACCTCTTAGGCGCGACCGCGCGCGGCAGGTAAGGTTCTCCAGAGTTTTCGACCAGATTGACCGACGAAATGGGGCTGCAGCACCGTGGCAGGACGACTCTTCACCTCCGAGTCCGTGACCGAGGGTCACCCGGACAAGATCGCTGACCAGATCAGCGACTCGGTGCTCGACGCGATGCTCGAGCAGGACCCGAGCAGCCGCGTCGCGGTCGAGACCCTGCTCACCACCGGCCTGGTGGTCGTGGCCGGCGAGGTCACCACCGGCGGCTACGTCGACATCAAGCAGAAGGTGCGCGAGCGGATCCTCGAGATCGGCTACGACTCGTCGGCCAAGGGCTTCGACGGGCACTCCTGCGGCGTCATGGTCGCCATCGGCGGCCAGTCCGGCGACATCGCCCAGGGCGTCGACACCGGCCACGAGTCGCGCACCGGCGAGTCGGTCGACCCGCTCGACAAGCAGGGCGCCGGCGACCAGGGCCTGATGTTCGGCTACGCCTGCGACGACACGCCCGAGCTGATGCCGCTGCCGATCACGATCGCGCACCGGCTCGTCGGAGCAGCTGACCCAGGTCCGCAAGGACGGCACGCTGTCCTACCTGCGTCCCGACGGCAAGACCCAGGTCACCATCGAGTACGACGACGAGGACCGCCCGGTGCGCGTCGACACCGTCGTGGTGTCCACCCAGCACGCGCCGAACATCGACCTCGACGCGATGCTCACCCCCGACATCAAGGAGCACGTCGTCGACCCGGTGCTGGCGACGTTCGACCTGCCCGCCGACGACTACCGGCTGCTGGTCAACCCGACCGGCCGCTTCGAGGTCGGCGGCCCGATGGGCGACGCCGGCCTGACCGGTCGCAAGATCATCATCGACACCTACGGCGGCATGGCCCGCCACGGTGGCGGTGCGTTCTCCGGCAAGGACCCGTCCAAGGTGGACCGCTCGGCCGCCTACGCGATGCGCTGGGTGGCCAAGAACGTCGTCGCCGCCGGCCTGGCCCGCCGCTGCGAGGTGCAGGTCGCCTACGCGATCGGCAAGGCGCAGCCGGTCGGCTTCTACGTCGACTGCTTCGGCACCGAGACGATCCCGGTCGCGACGATCCAGAAGGCCGTCCTCGAGGTCTTCGACCTGCGCCCGGCCGCGATCATCCGCGACCTCGACCTGCTCCGGCCGATCTACGCCGAGACCGCGGCGTACGGCCACTTCGGCCGCGAGCTGCCCAACTTCACCTGGGAGCGGACCGACCGCGTCGACGCGCTGAAGTCCGCCGCCGGCATCTGAGCCGGCTGCTGGGCGGGGGTGAATTACCACGGGACCGTGGTAATCCACCGCTCCCCGGGGTGATTTCACATGGGGGAGCGGCAGATCACCACGGGACCGTGGTAATTGGCCGACGCCCCGGTCACTGCCCCCGCCCCGCCCCACCGGCGCCGGTCGGTGCGGGCTGGGAGGATCGGGCGCGTGACGGGCACGGGTGACGACGAGCCGCAGCTGGAGCTGCCCGGGCTCGTGCGCGCCCGCGACACCGCCCGGGCGGCCAAGGCCAAGCAGGCGGCGGCACGGGCCAAGCAGGCCAAGCCGGTCGACCCGGCGCCCGAGCTGCCGGTGGCGCGGGTGCTCGTCGACGTCCCGCTGGCCCACCTCGACAAGCCGTTCGACTACCTCGTCCCGCGCAAGCTCGACGACCGACGTGGTGCCCGGGTCGCGGGTGAAGGTCCGGTTCGCCGGGCAGGACGTCGACGGCTTCGTCGTCGACCGGGTCGCCGAGTCCGACCACCCCGGCCGGCTGACCCCCCTGCGCCGCGCGGTGAGCGCCGGAGCCGGTGCTGTCGCCCGAGGTGGCCCGGCTGTCCGAGCTCGTCGCGGCGCGCTACGCCGGCACCCGCTCCGACGTGCTCCGGCTCGCCGTACCTCCCCGGCACGCCACCGTCGAGAAGCAGCCGAGCCCGCCGGCCCCGGCACCCCCGCGCCTCGACGTCGACGCCGCCGCCCGCGCCTGGCAGCCGTACGACGACGCGACCGTGCCCGCGCTCGCCGCCGGCCGGTCGCCACGCGTGGTGTGGTCCGCCCTGCCCGGCCGCCGACTGGCCCACCCTGCTGGCGCACGCCGCGGCCGCGACCCTCGCCTCGGGCCGCGGGTCGCTGCTCTGCGTGCCCGACCACCGCGACGTGACCCGCGTCGACGCGGCGCTCACCGCCGTGCTCGGTGCCGGGCACCACGTGCTGCTCACCGCCGACGCCGGCCCCGCGGCCCGCTACCGGGCGTTCCTGGCCGTCTCCCGCGGCGCGGTCAAGGTCGTGGTCGGCACCCGCGCCGCCGCGTTCGCCCCGGTCCACGACCTCGGCCTGGTCGCGATGTGGGACGACGGCGACGACCTCTACGCCGAGCCGCGCGCGCCGTACCCCCACACCCGCGAGGTGCTGCTCACCCGTGCCCACGAGCAGTCCTGCGCCGCCCTCCTGGGCGGCTTCGCCCGCACCGTCGAGGCGGAGTACCTCGTCCGCACCGGCTGGGCCACCGAGCTGTCCGCCCCTCGCACCGCCGTGCGCGCGGCCGCGCCCCAGGCGGCCATCACCGGCGCGACCGACCAGGAGCTCGCGCGCGACCCCCGGGCCCGCTCGGCGCGGCTGCCCCGGTCGGCCTTCGACGCCATCCGCGCCGGACTCGAGCACGGCCCGGTGCTGATCCAGACCCCGCGCCACGGCTACCTCCCCAGCCTCGCCTGCGACCGCTGCCGCACGCCCGCGACGCTGTCGCACCTGCCGGGGACCGCTGCACCTGCCGAAGCCGTCCGAGCCTCCCGAGTGCCGCTGGTGCGGCACGCCCGAGCCGCAGTGGGCCTGCGGCGAGTGCGGCAACCGCGGCCTCCGCGCCCCCGTGGTGGGGGAGCGGCGCACCGCGGAGGAGCTCGGGCGGGCGTTCCCGGCCGTCCCGGTGCACAGCTCCAGCGGCGAGCGGGTGCTGGCCCGCGTGGACGCCAAGCCGGCCCTCGTGGTCGCCACGCCCGGCGCCGAGCCGGTCGCCGACGGGGGCTACGCCTGCGTCGTGCTGCTCGACACCTGGCTGATGCTCGCCCGTCCCGACCTGCGCACGGCGGAGGAGTCGCTGCGCCGCTGGCTCGACGCGGCGGCGCTGGCGCGACCCGGCGACCGCGGCGGCCGCGTGGTCGCCGTGGGCGACCCGGCCGACCCCACGCTGCAGGCCCTGGTGCGCTGGGACCCGTCCGGCTTCGCCCAGCGGGAGATGGCCGAGCGGCAGTCCGCCCACCTGCCGCCGGCGTCCCGGCTGGCCACGCTCGTCGGCGCCGAGGCCGACGTGCAGGCGGCCGCGGCGGCGCTGCGGCTGCCCGAGGGCGCCGAGCTGCTCGGCCCGGTCCCGGCCGGCGACGACGGGGTGCGCCTGGTCGTGCGCGTGCCACGGGCCGCGGGCGGCGCGCTCTCCCGGGCGCTGGTCGAGATGCAGGGGGTCCGCGCCGCCAAGAAGCTGCCCGCCGTCCGCGTGCAGGTCGACCCGGTCGCCCTCGACTGAGCGCGGAGCGGGCCCGATCATGGGGCGATGGCGTCCTTCGAGGACCATTTCGACGGCACGGAGCTCGACCGGACCGTGTGGTTCCCGCACTACCTGCCGGCGTGGAGCTCGCGGGCCCGGACCGCGGCGTCGTACGTCGTCGCCGACTCCTGTCTACCCTCACGATCCCGACCGACCAGGGCCTCTGGTGCCCCGGGCGACCACGACCCGCCGCTGCGGGTGTCCGGCATCCAGTCCGCGAACCGGTCCGGGCCGGTCGGCAGCACCGACGGTCAGCAGCCGTTCCGCGCGGACCAGACCGTCCGTGAGGAGCAGCCGACCTTCATCGGCTGGACACCGAGCGGCGGCCTGGTCGAGATGCGGGCCCGGATGGACCTCTCCCCGCGGTCGATGGCGGCGCTCTGGATGTCCGGGCTCGAGGAGGACCCGGCCGAGAGCGCCGAGATCTGCGTCGCCGAGGTGTTCGGCAAGGCGGTCGAGCCGGGCGTCGCGGCCGAGGTCGGGATGGGCCTGCGCGCGTTCCGCGACCCGCGCGTCACCGGCGACTTCGCGGCTCCGCGGCTGCCCCTCGACGTGGCCGAGTTCCACACCTACGCCGTCGACTGGTCGGCCGACAGGGCGACGTTCCTGGTGGACGACGAGGTCGTGCGCACGGTCCCGTCACCGCCGACGTACCCGCTGCAGCTGATGGTCGCCGTCTTCGACTTCCCCGAGGACTCCGTCGGCGACGACGACCACCTGGTGCCGGCGCTCGTCGTGGACTACCTGCGTGGCTCGTAGGTGGCACCGGCGCACGAGCGGCCGCTCCGTAGACTGCACGCACCCCGCCGTCGTCGTACCGAGGAGCGCTGAGCGTCCGCATGGCCATCCAGCCGATCCGCCTGTTCGGCGACCCGGTGCTGCGCACCCCTGCGGTCCCGGTGACGGACTTCGACAAGGAGCTGCAGCGCCTCGTCGCGGACCTCACCGACACGATGCTGAACGCGCCCGGTGCCGGGCTGGCCGCGCCGCAGATCGGGGTCGGGCTGCGGGTGTTCACCTGGCACGTCGACGGTGAGACCGGGCACCTGGTCAACCCCACCCTCGACCTGTCCGAGGAGCTCCAGGACGGGCCCGAGGGCTGCCTGTCGCTGCCGGACCTGACCTTCGACTGCAAGCGCGCCCTGTCGGTGGTGGCCAAGGGCTTCAACATGTACGGCGACCCGGTCGCCGTCGAGGGCTCCGAGATGCTGGCCCGGGCCATCCAGCACGAGACCGACCACCTCGACGGGGTGCTGTTCATCGACCGGCTCGACCGCGAGGCCCGCAAGGCGGCGATGAAGGCGATCCGCGAGGCGGACTGGTTCGGTGCGCCGCCGACCGTGAAGGTGTCGCCGCACCCGACGAACGGGCTGGGGCTGTGAGGATCGTCTTCGCCGGTACGCCGGAGGTGGCGATCCCGGCCCTGGAGGCCGTCGCGGCGAGCGGGCACGAGCTCGTCGGTGCGGTCACCCGTCCCGACGCCCCGGCCGGCCGCGGCCGCCGGCTCGTCGCGTCGCCGGTCGCCGCGCGCGCCGAGGAGCTCGGGATCCCCGTGCTGAAGCCCGACCACCCCCGCGACGAGGGCTTCCAGGCGCAGCTCAAGTCGCTCGCCCCGGACTGCTGCCCGGTCGTCGCCTACGGCGCACTGCTCCCGCAGTCGGCGCTCGACATCCCGCCGCACGGCTGGGTGAACCTGCACTTCTCGCTGCTCCCGGCCTGGCGCGGTGCCGCACCGGTGCAGCACGCGATCTGGGCCGGCGACGAGGTCACCGGCGCGACGACGTTCCGGATCGTGAAGGAGCTCGACGCCGGCCCGACGTTCGGGGTCATGACCGAGACCATCCGGCCCACCGACACGGCCGGCGACCTGCTCGGCCGGCTCGCGACCGGCGGCGCCCAGCTGCTCGTCGCCACGCTCGACGGCATCGAGTCGGGGGACCTGGAGGCGCGCGAGCAGCCCGCCGACGGGGTGAGCCTGGCTCCGAAGATCCTCGTCGAGGACGCCGAGGTCGACTGGACCGAACCGGCCGCCGCCGTGGACCGTCGGATCCGCGCCTGCACGCCCGGCCCCGGGGCGTGGACGACCTTCGAGGGCGAGCGGTTCAAGGTCGGGCCGGTCCTGATCGAGGCGAACGTGCCGGCTCTCGAGCCGGGAGTCCTGGAGGTCACCAAGAACGCCGTGATCGTCGGCACCGGGTCCCTGCCGGTCCGGCTCGGCGAGGTGAAGCCGTTCGGCAAGAAGCAGATGCCGGCCGCCGACTGGGCCCGCGGCGCGCGGGTCGAGCCGGGCGCCCGGTTCGGCACCCATGGCGGGTAGCCGGGTCGACCCGGCCCGCGGTGCGGCGTACGACGTGCTGCGGACCGTGCGCGAGCAGGACGCCTACACCAACCTGGTGCTGCCGCCGCTGCTCCGTGCTCGCGGCATCCGCGACCGCGACGCGGCGTTCGCCACCGAGCTGGTGTCCGGGACGATCCGGCGACAGGGGCTGTACGACGCCGTGGTGGCCGCCAACGTCGACCGGCCGCTCGCCAAGGTCGACCCGGGGGTGCTCGACGCGCTCCGGCTCGGCACCCACCAGCTGCTGTCGATGCGGGTGCCGACCCACGCCGCGGTCGGCACCACCGTCGACCTGGTGAGGGCCAAGGTCGGCCACCGCCCGTCCGGGTTCGCCAACGCCGTGCTCCGCAAGGTCGCCCGGCACGACCTGGACGGTTGGGTCCGGCGGATCGCCCCCGACCCGACCACCGACCCGGTCGGCTTCGCCTCGGTCGCGCACGCGCACCCGCGCTGGGTGGTCGAGGCACTGGCCGAGGCTCTCGGGCCCGCGGAGTCCGAGCTCGACGCCCTGCTCGCCGCCGACAACGACGCGCCGCGGGTGACGCTGGTCGCCCGCCCCGGGCTGGCCACCGTCGACGAGCTCGTCGGAGCCGGGGCGGAGGCCTCCGCCCTCTCGCCCTACGCCGCGACCATGCCCGGCGGCGACCCCGCCTCGCTGCCCGCGGTCGCCGAGGGCCGGGCCGGGGTCCAGGACGAGGGCTCCCAGCTCGTCGCGCTGGCGTCGCCGCGGCCGACGTCGAGGGACGCGACGAGCGCTGGCTGGACGCTGTGCGCCGGGCCGGGCGGCAAGGCCGCCCTGCTCGCGCGCGGTCGCGGGGGAGCGCGGCGCCCGGCTGCTCGCCGGCGAGCGTCTGCCGCACCGCGCGGCGCTGGTCCGGTCGGCCACCGCCGCCGCGGGGCCCGGGCTGCTCGGCGTGGTGGCCGCCGACGGCACCCGGCCCGCCGTGGGTGCCGGAGACCTTCGACCGGGTGCTCGTGGACGCCCCGTGCTCGGGGCTGGGGGCGCTGCGGCGCCGGCCGGAGGCCCGCTGGCGCAAGGACGCCGCCGACCTCGACGCCCTGGTGCCGCTTCAGGAGGCGCTGCTGGACGGCGCGGTCGACGCCGTCCGCCCGGGCGGCGTCGTCGGCTACGTGACGTGCTCGCCGGTGCTCGCCGAGACCGCGGGCGTGGTGTCGACGCTGCTCGGTCGCCGCGACGACGTACACCTCGAGGACGCCGCCCCGCTGCTGCCCGGCGTCACCGACGCGGCCGGGCCGCTGGCCGGCACCGTCCAGCTGTGGCCGCACCGGCACGGCACCGACGCGATGTTCCTCGCCCTGCTGCGTCGATCCTGAGCCTCGCGACCCTCACCACAGCGCGCCGACCGGCCCGACGAGGAAGAACGCCACCAGCCCGATGGTGTTGTTGAAGCCGTGCCCGAGGACGGCGGCCCAGAGCGTTCGGTAGTGAAGGCGGAGCGAGGTCAGCACCAGCGCGTCGAGCGTCGTCAGCACCACACCGAACACGCCCTGCTCGGTGTGGGCGAGGCCGAACAGCACCGAAGGCACGATCACCGCCCCGGCGAGGCCGAGGCACTCCCGTGCCCGGTTGAACAGGTAGCCGCGGTACGCGGTCTCCTCACCGACGGCCGCGAGCGTCCACGAGAGCAGCAGCAGCCCGCCCAGGACGGTCGGGTCGCCCTGCACGGTCGCGAAGTCACTGACGTCCTGGGTGGCACCCGTGACCGCCTCGACGACCGGCATCACGAGGCCGACCTGGACGAGGGTCCACCCGATCGTCAGCGCGAGCACCTGGACAGCCATGCGCCCTGGTCGCTCCACCCGCGCGAACCCCAGGGACCCGGGCCCCTGCCGTCGCGCGAGCGACGAGAGCGCGGCGAGCCCGAGGAGCACCAGAGTCGGCAGCAGCAGGTCCCAGGCGACCACGACGGCCGCTGCGACGACCTCGGCCGCCGCGACGTACCGCGGGAACACGCGCGTCCTGAGCACATCTCCACCGTCGCGCGGCAGCGACCGGATGGTCAGGGCTGATGGTCCCGGGTGAGAGGGGACCGAACCACTAGGATCGCCGCACCATGGGTATCCAGATCTCCCCGAGCCTGCTGGCCGCCGACTTCGCCCACCTCGCCACGGAGGCCGAGCGGATCTCCGGCGCCGACTGGCTGCACGTCGACGTGATGGACAACCACTTCGTGCCCAACCTGACCCTCGGCCTGCCCGTCGTGGAGGCGCTCGGCAAGGCGTCGTCCACACCCATGGACTGCCACCTGATGATCGAGGACCCGGACCGCTGGGCGCCGGCGTACGTCGAGGCCGGGGCCGGGTCGGTGACCTTCCACGTCGAGGCCGCGGCCGCGCCGGTGCGGCTGGCCCGGGAGCTGCGCGCCAAGGGCGCCCGCGCCGGGATGGGGCTGAAGCCGGCGACCCCGATCGAGCCCTACGAGGACCTGCTGCCCGAGCTCGACATGCTGCTGGTGATGACCGTCGAGCCCGGCTTCGGCGGCCAGTCGTTCCTCGACGTCTGCGTGCCGAAGATCCGGCGCGCCCGGGCGCTGCTCGACAAGCACGGCCTCGACCTCTGGCTGCAGGTCGACGGCGGCGTGTCGTTGGAGACGATCGAGCGCTGCGCCGAGGCCGGCGCCGACGTGTTCGTCGCGGGCTCGGCGGTGTTCCGCGCCGACGACCCGAACACGATGGTCGAGCAGCTGCGCACGGCCGCCGAGTCGGCGAGCGGCTGAGCTACACGTAGATGTTGTCGTGCTCCTCGAGGAACGCCTGGAGCTCGTCGTGGCTGGGCTGCCAGCGTCCTTCGGCGATCTCCACGAGTCCCTCGAAGTAGGCCTCCCGCGGGGCGCCCGGCGCGAACAGGATCAGCAGCGACGCCGACTCGCCGGAGCGGTTGCGGAACCCGTGCAGACCGCCCTCGGGCACGAAGTCGAAGTCGCCGGGGTGCGCGTCGAACCAGTCCTTGCCGTCGTAGAGCTGGATCTGGCCGGAGAGCAGGAAGAACGACTCGGTGAACGTGCGGTGGAAGTGCGGCTCCGCGCCGGCCGGCTCCGGGCCCATGTCCCAGCGGTAGAGACCGAACTTGCCGCCGGTCATGGCGCCGGTCGCCAGGTAGCTCGCCGCACCGCCGGGACGGGGCAGCTCCGGGGCGGTGTCGGCCGGCCGGAACCGTGCGGTGACCTCGCCGGCGTTGCCGAGGTACCGAGGATCGGGATACGACATGTCCGCGACGCTAGCGGCGGGCGCACCGCGGATCCATCCCCCCAACGGGGGGTGGCCGTGTGAGACCTCACAGCACGAAGCGGCCGAGTTGTGGCAGGCTTGGCCCGACGAGTGAACAGCTCGCGTGCTCTGGGGTCGGTGAAATTCCGAGCCGGCGGTGATAGTCCGCGACCCGGCTGCAGCCAGCAGCCGGTTGACCAGGTGGAAATCCTGGACCGACGGTCAAAGTCCGGATGGGAAGTGCACGCACCGGTGTCGTGGTCCCACGGCGCCGACCCTGTCTTCCCGCAGCCGCCCCGGTCCGCGCGACGCGCGACGAGAGGGGCTCCGATGGCGTACCGCCCGGCCGAGCAGGCCGCGATGGCGCGCGCCCTCGAGCTGGCCCGCACGCCCGGCGTCCCGACCGGCCCCAACCCCCGCGTCGGCTGCGTGATCCTCGCCCCTGACGGGAGCGTCGTGGCCGAGGGCTTCCACCGCGGCGCCGGTACGCCGCACGCGGAGGTGGACGCGCTGGACCGGGCCGGTGACCTGGCCCGGGGAGCGACCGCCGTGGTGACCCTGGAGCCGTGCAACCACAGCGGACGCACCGGTCCGTGCGCGGTGGCCCTGCTCGACGCCGGAGTGGCCAGGGTCGTCTACGCCCAGTCCGACCACAACCCGGTCGCCGTCGGCGGGGCCGAGACCCTCAAGCGGTCCGGGGTCGACGTCGAGGGCGGTCTGCTGGCGGACGAGGCCCGCACCGTGAACCCGGTCTGGACGTTCGCCGTCGAGCACGGGCGCCCGTTCGTGACCTGGAAGTTCGCGACCACCCTCGACGGTCGCAGCGCCGCCGCCGACGGCACCTCGCGGTGGGTCTCCTCACGGCCGGCCCGGCTGGACACGCACCGGCTGCGCGGCCTGTGCGACGCGATCCTCGTCGGCACCGGGACCGTGCTCGTCGACGACCCGCAGCTCACCGTGCGCGACGAGCACGACCGGAACCTGCCCGCGCGAGCGCCAGCTGCTCCGCGCGGTGATGGGGCTGCGCGACGTCCCGGCCGACCGGCGGGTGCTCGACGACGCCGCCGACACCGTCGTACTGCACACCCGGGACCCGCACGAGGCGCTGGCCGAGCTGTTCGCCCGCGACCGGCAGCACGTGTTCCTCGAGGGCGGGCCCGACGGTGGCCGCCGCGTTCCTGACCGCGGGCCTGGTCGACGAGGTGGTCGCCTACGTCGCGCCGATGCTGCTCGGCGCCGGGCCGCAGCGCGGTGGGCGACCTCGGGATCGGCACCATCGCCGACGCGCGGCACCTCGAGGTCACCGACGTGCACGTGCTCGGTCAGGGCGCCGAGACCAACGTCCGGATCACGATGGTCCCGCAGAGGAAGGCGGACGCCTGATGTTCACCGGCATCGTCGAGGAGCTCGGCGTGGTCGAGGGGATCGAGGAGCAGGCCGACGCGATCCGGCTCACCGTGCGCGGTCCGCACGTCACGACCGACGCGTCCCTCGGCGACTCGATCGCGGTCAACGGCTGCTGCCTGACGGTGGCCGAGCGCGACGGCGAGACCTTCACCGCCGACGTGATGCGCGAGACCCTCGACCAAGACGTCGCTCGGCGCGCTCGGCGATCGGCTCCCGGGTGAACCTCGAGCGCGCGGTCACGCCGCAGACCCGGCTCGGCGGCCACATCGTGCAGGGCCACGTCGACGGCACCGGGAGGCTGGTCCGTCGGGAGCGCCAGCGAGCACTGGGAGCTGGTCGAGGTCGCGCTGCCGGCCGACCTCGCCCGCTACCTCGTGCCGAAGGGGTCGATCACGGTCGACGGCGATCTCGCTCACCGTCGTGGAGGTCTTCGGTGAGCTCGTTCACGGTCAGCCTGATCCCGGAGACCCTGGCCCGCACCACCCTCGGCCTCAAGCAGACCGGCGACCCGGTCAACCTCGAGGTCGACGTGATCGCGAAGTACGTCGAGCGACTGGTCGCACCCAGCGAGGCAGCAACCCGGGGGCCCATCGAGGAGAAGGACGCAGACATGAACGCGCTGGAATGGCTGCTCGAGGGCACCATCGACATCCCGACCTGGTCGGCGTTCGGGGCGAGCATCCCCGCGAGCACGATCCTCGTGCGCGAGGTGGTCGGCAACGGGTTCGGGCTGGCCAGCGCGCTGGGCGGGCATGCGCCGCCAGGTGTGGGCGTGGCCGGTGGGCATCGTCGGCAACCTGCTGCTGTTCACCGTCTTCGTCGGCGGCATCCTCGACAAGCCGCAGGCCAACGACCTGTGGGGCCAGGCCGGCCGGCAGGTGTTCTTCCTCGCGGTCTCCGTCTACGGCTGGTGGCGCTGGAGCCGCAGCCGCCGGCTCGGCGAGTCCGCCGACGCCGGGGCGATCGTGCCGCGCTGGGCCGGTGCCGGCCGGGCTGCTGCAGCTCGCCGTGCGGCCGTCGTCGGCACGACCGTCTTCTACTTCGTGCTCCGCGAGCTCGGCTCCTGGGGACCGCTCCCCGACGCCTGGATCCTCACCGGCTCGATCCTGGCGACCTACGGGATGGCCCGCGGCTGGATCGAGTTCTGGCTGATCTGGATCGCGGTCGACGTGGTCGGGGTGCCGCTGCTGTTCCAGGCCGGCTACTACCCCTCCGCGGTGCTGTACCTCGTCTACGGCGGCCTCTGCGTGGTCGGCTTCGTGACCTGGCTGCGCACCAAGGACCGCGCCGCGGGCGCCGCACCGCCGGAGCCCAGCGCCGACGAGGTCGTCGGTATGACGCGACCCCAGGTGCGGCTCGACACGGTCGAGCGGGCGATCGCCGACATCGCCGCCGGGCAAGGCGGTGGTCGTGGTCGACGACGAGGACCGCGAGAACGAGGGCGACCTGATCTTCGCCGCCAGCAGGTCCACGCCGGAGCTGATGGCGTTCACGATCCGCTACAGCTCCGGGGTCATCTGCGCGCCGATGGAGGCCGCGACGCTGGACCGGCTCGGCATCCCGCTGATGACGCCGCACAACCGGGACCGGCACCGCACGGCGTACACCGTCTCGGTCGACGCCCGCGACGGCGTCACCACCGGGCATCTCGGCCGCCGACCGCTCGCACACCGTGCGGGTGCTCGACGACTCCGCCACCGAGCCCTTCGAGGTCACCCAGCCCGGGCACGTGTTCCCGCTGCGCTACACCGACGGGCGGCGTGCTGCGCCCGGCCCGGCCACACCGAGGCGGCGGTCGACCTGGCCCGGCTCGCCGGGCTGACCCCGGCCGGCGTGATCTGCGAGATCGTCAACGACGACGGCACGATGAAGCGGGGCCAGGACCTGCGCGACTTCGCCGACGAGCACGGCCTCGCGATGATCTCCATCGCGGACCTGATCCACTACCGGCGCCGCCACGAGAGCCACGTCGAGCGGGTCGCCGAGACCCGGCTGCCGACCCGGGCCGGCGCAGTTCACCGCCTACGGCTACCGGATGACCATCGACGGCACCGAGCACGTCGCGCTGGTGCACGGCGACCTGGGCGACGGCGAGGACGTGCTCACCCGGCGTGCACTCGGAGTGCCTGACCGGTGACGTGTTCGGCTCGCGCCGGTGCGACTGCGGGCCGCAGCTCGAGGAGGCGATGGAGCGCATCGTGGCGGAGGGTCGCGGCGTCGTCGTCTACCTGCGCGGCCACGAGGGCCGCGGGATCGGGCTGGTGGCCAAGCTGCAGGCCTACCAGCTCCAGGACGGCGGCCGCGACACCGTCGACGCCAACCTCGACCTCGGGCTGCCGGCGGACGCACGCCACTACGGCACCGCCACCCAGATCCTGCTGGACCTCGGCGTCCGCTCGGTGCGGCTGCTGACCAACAACCCCGGCAAGGTGACCAACCTGGAGGACTACGGCGTGCCGGTCTCCGAGCGGGTGCCGCTCACCCCGCACCCCAACGACCACAACATCGGCTACCTGCTCACCAAGCGTGACCGGATGGGTCACCAGCTGCCCGATCTCCACCACGACCAGCCCCGAGCGCGACTGCATGAGCCGGCACGGCGCTCCCGACGACAGCCCGACCGACTGCAGCGACCTGCGCGTCGCGGTGGTCGCGTCTAGCTGGCACACCGAGGTGATGGACGGCCTGATCGCCGGCGCGCAGCGGGCCCTGGACGCCTACCAGGTCGAGGCCCCCGAGCTGGTGCGGGTGCCGGGCTCGTTCGAGCTGCCGGTGGTGGCGAAGGCACTGGCCGAGCGGGGTTACGACGCGGTCGTGGCGCTCGGGGTGGTGATCCGGGGCGGCACGCCGCACTTCGACTACGTCTGCTCGGCCGCCACCGACGGGCTGAGCCGGGTCGCACTCGACACCGGGGTGCCGGTCGGCTTCGGCCTGCTCACCTGCGACACCGACGAGCAGGCGCTCGACCGGGCCGGGCTGGAGGGATCCTCGGAGGACAAGGGCTACGAGGCGACCTCGGCGGCCCTGGTCACGGCCGCCACGCTCGCCGGGATCCGTTCGTGAGCCGCGTCTCGCCCCGCGCGGGCGGCGGCTCCGCGGCGCGTCGTACGCCGTAGTCTGACCGCGTGAAGACGTTCGACGAGCTCTGGACCGAGCTGTCCGACAAGGCCCAGACGCGTCCCGACGGCAGCGGCACCGTCGCCGCCCTCGACGCCGGCGTCCATGCCATCGGCAAGAAGCTGGTCGAGGAGGCCGCCGAGTCCTGGATGGCGGCCGAGCACGAGGGCAAGGAGCGCGCGGCCGAGGAGATCAGCCAGCTGCTCTACCACGCCCAGGTGCTGATGATCGCCAGCGGCTTGTCGCTCGACGACGTCTACGCCCACCTCTGAACCGCGAGGTCACACTTCATGAGCACCACCCAGACGGACAGCCCCGGCAACGGGGACGTCCTGCGCATCGCGCTCCCCAACAAGGGCTCGCTGGCCCAGTCCGCGTCCGACATCCTGCGCGAGGCCGGCTACAAGCAACGCGGTGACGCCAAGCAGCTCACGCTGACCGACTCCGACAACGGCGTCGAGTTCTTCTACCTGCGGCCGCGCGACATCGCGCTGTACGTCGGCGAGGGCACCCTCGACGTCGGCATCACCGGGCGCGACCTGCTGCTCGACTCCGGCGCCAAGGCCGAGGAGATGCTGCAGCTCGGCTTCGGCCGCTCCCGGTTCCGGTTCGCCGCCCGTCCGGGCACGGCCTCGGACCTGGCCGGTCTCGCGGGCCGCCGCGTCGCCACGTCGTACGACGGTGTGGTGCGTCGCTACCTCGAGGAGCACGGGATCGACGCCACCGTCATCCGGCTCGACGGCGCCGTGGAGACCAGCGTGCAGCTCGGGGTCGCCGACGTCATCGCCGACGTGGTGGAGACCGGCAGCACGCTGCGACAGGCCGGGCTGGAGGTGTTCGGCGAGCCGATCCTCGAGTCCGAGGCGGTGCTGATCACGCGCCTCGGGGCCAGGCTGCCGAGCGGCTTCGAGGTGTTCCGGCGGCGGCTCGAGGGCGTGCTGGTGGCCAGGTCCTACGTGATGATGGACTACGACATCCGCGTCGAGCGGGTCGAGGACGCGGTCGCGCTGACGCCGGGCATCGAGAGCCCCACCGTGTCCCCGTTGCATCGCGAGGGGTGGGTCGCGGTGCGCTCGATGGTGCCCCGCGACGCCGCCCAGCGCGTCATGGACGAGCTCTACGACCTCGGCGCCCGCGGCATCCTGTCCACGGACATCCATGCCTGCCGGCTCTGAGCTGCGGCTGCCGCACACGTTCCGGCCGTTCGGCGTGCGGATGGCGGTCTACGTGTTCGGTGCCCTGCTGGTGCTGGTCACCGCGGTCATCTGGTTGACGTTCCCGGACGAGATCCGCGACAAGTTCACGACGTTCCAGCGCGGCACCGTGATCGTGCTCGGCCTTGGCTTCCTCGCCATCGGCTGGGGCCTCGCCCGGTGCCGCATCGAGGCGCGTCGCGACGGGCTCAAGGTGGTCAACGGCTACCGGGCCCGCCGGCTCGAGTGGAGCGAGGTCGTCGCGGTGACGATGAAGCCCGGCAGCCCGTGGGCGGTGCTCGACCTGAGCGACGGCACCGCCGCGGTGGCGCTCGGCATCCAGGCGTCCGACGGCGCGCGGGCCCGCCGTCAGGTGCTCGAGCTGCGCCGGATGGTCGAGGTGCTCACGCGCACCGATCGCGACGACTGAGCAGCTCCCGCCCCGCGCGAGTGTGAGGTTGTGGTCGCGCGAGTGTGAGGTTGTGGTCGCGCGAGTGTGAGGTTGTGGTCGCGCGAGTGTGAGGTTGTGGTCGCGCGAGTGTGAGGTTGTGGTCGCGCGAGTGTGAGGTTTGGCGGGCTGGATGCCAAGTCGGGCACTCGGGCCACCAAGGTCGGGCACTCGGGCCGCCAAGGTCGGGCACTCGGGCCGCCAAGGTCGAGCACTCGGGCCGCCAAGGTCGAGCACTCGGGCCGCCAAGGTCGAGCACTCGGCGGGGCGTCAGGACTGGCGGGTTCGCCGTGCCAGCTCGTCGAGGGCCTGGGTGAAGCACTCCATGGGCGGCGTGACCAGGCCGGCCCCGACCTGACCGGTGCCCGCCACCCGGCCGGCCATCCCGGTGTTGATCTGCGGGAGCACGCCGGAGCGGACGACCGCCGTCACGTCGATCCCGGTCGGCGCGCCGCGGAACTCCAGGATCGGGATCGCGAACGCAGGGTTCTCACCGACGGTGATGTCGTACATCCGCTGCGTGGTGGCCAGCGCGTCCGGCACCGAGCCGCCCACGAAACGGACGATCGCGGGGGCGGTGGCCATCGACATGCCGCCGATCCCGGCGGTCTCGGTGATCGCCGAGTCGCCGATGTCGGGGTTGGCGTCCTCCGGCCCGTAGCTGCCGAGGTACAGCCCCTCCGGCGTGTTGGCGGGGGCGGTGAACCAGGTGTCGCCGGTGCCCGAGGTCTGGATGCCGAAGTCGGTGCCGTTGCGGGCCATCACCGTGACCACGGTGGAGCCGGGGAGGTCCGCGGCGGCACGGGTCTGCAGCTTGCAGGCCGGCATCCCGAGGTTGAGGAAGAAGTGGTCGTTGCCGGAGACGAACCGCACCGCCTCCGCGACCTCGCCGCTCGGCGCGCCGGAGTCGATCAGCGCCGGCAGCACCTCGCGCAGGAACATCAGCGTGCCGGCGCGGTTGCGGTTGTGGCCCTCGTCGCCCATCTGGATCATCTGCGCCACGATCGCGCGTACGTCGACGGGGCCACCGGCGCGGACGGCCTTCTGCAGCAGCGGACCGAGCACCTCGCCCATCCAGCGCAGCCGGTCGATCACCTCCGGGCCGTAGGCGCCGTAGCGCAGCACCTTGCCCAGCCCCTCGTTGAGCGAGCACCACGACGTGTTGCCGTGCACCTCGTCGCGCAGCTCGAAGACCCACATCGACGGCGTCACCACGCCGGCCATGGGACCGACCGCGCCGCGGTGGTGGCACGGCTCCCAGCTCACCCCGTCGCCGGCGGCGAGCGCGGCCTCGGCCGCCTCGGGGGAGTCGGCGAGCCCCTCGAGCAGCATCGCGCCGATCAGCGCGCCGCGCAGCGGCCCGGACGCGCGCTCCCAGTCGACCGGGGGTCCGGCGTGCAGGAACTGTCCCGGCTCGAGCCCGAGCGCCTCGGAGGCGGGGCGCACGTCGACCAGCGTGGCCTCCGCGGCGAGCATCCGGGTGAGCGCCTCCTCGTTGGCCGCGCGCCGGCGTCGGTCGGCCATGACGTCCGCGAGCGCCGCGGCGTCGCCGGCGGGCGGCTGCCAGGCCACCCGGAGGGTGTCGACCGCCTGCGAGGCGACCGCCTCGGCGAGCAGCTCCGCGCCGGCCGTCACGACGGTCGGTGGGCGTGGTCAGCTCGGTCATCGGGTGGCTCCCTCGACGAGGCGGACGGCCTCGCGGGCCGCTTCGGCGTTGGACAGGTGTACGGCGGCGCCGGCCTCGGTCAGCGCGGCGCACTGGCGGCTCACGTCCTGCGGGTCGTCCCGGGTGCCGATCACGCTCGCCACGACGGGTAGTCCGGTCGCGGTGGCCCGGCGTACCGCATCGACCAGCTCGGCGGCCGGGTCGGGGTCCGACCCGAGCCCGAGCACCACGTCGAGCAGCAGCACGCCGCAAGCCGGGTCGTCGATCTCCCGCTCGATGCCGCTCCACGCGGAGCGATCCGTCGATCATCGGGTGCGGCCGGCCGCGGGTCAGCTCGTCGTCGCCGAAGTCGACCATCGACCTGGCCCTCGCCGAGCGGTCTCGGTGGCGATGATCATCGGCCTCGTCGCACAGCGTGCCGCCCACGAACAGACCGCGCAGCCGCTCCGGCGTCGCGGACCTTGTCGACGGCACCGGCCCAGTGGCCGGGTGCGTCCCAGGTGCCACCCGCCGCGGCGACCACGGCGGCCGCGGTGGCGGTCAGGTCCGGCTGACCGGCGCCGAGCAGCCCGAAGAGCACCGGCTTGCCCGACGACGTGGCGTGGTCGCGGACCCGTTGCGCCACCTCGGGCGCCGGGGGCTTCGAGATCACGACGACGAGCTCGGTCGCCGGGTCGCCGGCGAGCAGGTCGAGCGCACGCAGCGTGGACAGTCCGCCGACCGCCGCGGACAGGTCGCGACCGCCGACGCCGAGGCAGTGCGAGATGCCGACGCCGGCACCGTCGAGCAGGGACATCAGGTGCTGGGCGCCGGTCCCCGAGGCGGCGACGATGCCGACCGGTCCGGGACGCACCACGTTGGCGAAGCCCAGGCCGACGCCGCCGACGACCGCGGTGCCGCAGTCGGGTCCCATCACCAGCGCGCCGGTCTCCGCCGCCCGCTCCTTGAGCGCGACCTCCTGCTCCACCGGCACGTTGTCGCTGAAGATCATCGTGAGCAGCCCGGCCTCGACCGCGTCGAGCGCGTCGGCGAACGCGTACTGCCCGGGCGTCGAGACCAGCGCGACCGTGGCGGCCGGGTCGAGGTCGCGCGCCGCGGCGCGCACGGTGAGCGGAGGCGGGCGCGTCACCGAAGCCGGATGTCGGCCGGCGTCGACGCCGCGGCCAGCGCGGCCTCGACCTCGTCGCGCGCGGTCGCCAGCGTCGTCCTCGGACGCGGCGGCGAGGGCGACCAGCATCTCGTTGCCGGTGGTGCCGGTCGGGACCTCGAAGCCCATGCCCGCGGCCAGCTCGAGGTTGAGGTCGGTGGTCATCGCGACGAGCGCGGCGTCGACCCCGTCGAGGTCGGCGACCCGCCGGCTGACCTGCATCAGCGTCACCGAGTCGACGTAGGCGCCCTTGCGTACCTCGACGTGTCTCATGCTGCTCCCTGCTGTCGGTAGGGGTGGGTGTCCAGGACGTGCAGCACGCCGTCGAGCAGGTGCCGCCCGGACGAGTGCCCGACCGCGAGCAGGCGGCCCACGGCCGCGTCGGCCACGGCCGGGTCTCCCGCGCACAGCGCCTCCACCGCGTCGGCGAGCTGCGGCGCGGCCCAGCCGTCCAGGGCGCTGTGCAGCATGCCGACCGAGACCGAGGTGGTACGCCGGGTCGCCAGCGCCCGCACCGTGTCGTTACGCCAGCGCGGCAGGGCGGGGTGACCGGTCGCGTGGCCGGCCACCAGGGCGCCGGCCAGCACGTCGTCGCCGTCGGGGGTGAGGCCGGCGCCGCGACCGAGCAGGGCGGCGGCGTCGACGTCGTCGTACCCGGAACCGGCGAAGCGGGCCCAGCACCGCGGGTCGGGCACGCGCAGACCAGAGGGACGCGGGGGCGCCCACCATCGCGTCACGCGCACCGTGAACGAGCCAGTGGGAAGCTCGGCGACGAGCACGCTGTGCGGGAGCCGCACGGCATTCGCCGTGGCCACGCACACGACCGGCGTGGCGGCGTCGCCGGTGGCGTAGTGCACGCTCACCGGCGTGCGGGCCGCCTCCACCCACGCGGGTGCCGACGACAGCACGGCCGTGGTGAGCGTCGACGCGGCGCAGGCGAGCTCGGGAGGCACAGGGTCAGGCTACGCAGCGTGTCGAGGCTCAGCATCCTTGGAGCACGACGGCGACTGGTGCATTGTGAGGCTGACCCGGGATCAAGCCGATCCCGCTGTCGAGGGTGCACCGGTCGCCACGGCGGCCGGGCCTTGAGCAGGAGGCCTCAGATGGCATTTGGATGGAAGGTCGTCTACGACGGCAAGACGCCGCCGCCCGGTGAGGCGGTGGCGCCCGACGAGCGGCTCTCGTGGGGCAGGACCGTCGGGCTCGGCGCCCAGCACGTGGTCGCGATGTTCGGCGCCACGTTCGTCTTCCCGCTGATCATGGGGCTGAACCCCCAGCTCGCGATCATGATGAGCGGCATCGCGACGATCTGCTTCCTGCTGATCGTCCAGGGCAGGGTGCCGAGCTATCTCGGCACATCGGCGTCGTTCGTCGGCGGTGCCGCCGCGATCTGTGCGCAGGGCGGCGACCCGGCCGACGTCACCGGCGCGATCCTGGTCGCCGGCGTCGTGCTCGCCCTCGTCGGCGTGCTGATCCACTTCCTCGGCACCGGCGTGCTGCACGCGGTGCTCCCGCCGGTCGTCACCGGCGCGGTCGTGATGCTGATCGGCTTCAACCTGGCCCCCGTCGTCGCCGACATCTACTGGCCGCAGGACCAGTGGGTCGCGCTGCTGACCATGATCGCCGTGATCCTGATGGCGGTCGGCCTGCGCGGCTTCCTCGGCCGGATCGCGATCTTCCTCGGGCTGGTCTTCGGCTACGTGCTGTCGTGGCTGTTCGACCGGATCTTCGGCCAGATCACGTCGTTCGACGCGGCCGCGGGCGAGGTCACCACGCACTTCCGGGTCAACTGGGACGGGCGTGAAGGCCGCCGACTGGGTCGGCTTCCCGCCGCAGTCAGCGACTTCGCCAACGGCGTCTCGGCATCCACGCACCGGAGTTCTCCTTCGCCTTCATGCTGCTCGTGCTGCCCGCGGTGATCGCGCTGATCGCCGAGAACACCGGCCACGTCAAGGCGGTCGCCGAGATGACCGACCGCGACCTCGACCCGGTGATGGGCCGGGCCATCGCCGCCGACGGCTTCGGCACCGCGCTCGCGTCGTCCGTCGGCGGCTCGCCGACGACGACGTACGCCGAGAACATCGGCGTCATGGCGGCCACCCGCGTCTACTCCACCGCGGCCTACTACGTCGCCGCGCTCGTCGCGATCCTGTTCGGCCTCTGCCCGAAGTTCGGCGCGCTGGTCTCGGCGACGCCCGGCGGTGTGCTCGGCGGCATCACGGTCGTCCTCTACGGGATGATCGGCCTGCTCGGCGCGAAGATCTGGAAGGAGAACGGCGTCGACTTCGCGAACCCGGTCAACCTGGTCCCGGTCGCCGCGGGCATCATCATCGCGATCGGGACACGACGCTCGACGATCACCGACGACTTCTCGCTGGCCGGCATCGCGCTCGGCACCATCGTCTGCTGGTCGTGCTACCACCTGGCGCGCGCCGTCGCACCCGCCGAGATGCAGCGACGACGGCGCGATGCTCGCCGTCGGGCGGTCCGGCCTGCACCACGAGGACGACGTGGACCGCGACGACGGTAGCCCCGACGGGGGATCGCCATCGCGCGCACTGACCGTGTCGACTGGGCGTCGACCGGACGTCCGTCGTCGAGGACGCCGAGTGAAGCCACCCCCGTTCACCTACCACCGACCCACCACCGTCGACGAGGCCGTCGAGCTGCTGGCCGCGCACGCCGACGAGGGGCCAAGGTGCTCGCGGGCGGACAGAGCCTGGTGCCGCTGATGTCGATGCGGCTGGCCGCGCCCGGACACCTGGTCGACATCAACCACCTGCCCGGCCTGGACACCGTGGAGGTCGACGCTCCGACGGTGTCCGGGTCGGGGCGCTCGCCCGACACGCCGGGTGGAGCGCGACGAGGCGGCGTACGACGCGGTGCCGCTGCTGCGGCAGGCGCTGCAGCACGTCGCGCACCCGACGATCCGCAACCGCGGTACGACGGTCGGCAGCCTGGTGCACGCCGACCCGGCGGCGGAGATGACCGCGGTGCTGGCCCTGCTCGACGGTGAGGTGGAGCTGCGTCGGCCGCCGACGGCTCCCGTCGGGTGGCGGCCGGAGAGTTCTTCGTCGGGCCGCATGGAGACCGAGCACGCCGACGCGCGAGGTCGCGGTCGCCGCGCACGTTCCGGCGTCCGCCGGCCGGCACGCGGCACGGCGTTCCTCGAGCTCGCCCGCCGGCACGGCGACTACGCCATGTGCGGGGTGGCCGCGCTGGTCACGGTCGACGCCGACCTGGCGATCACCGCCGCACGGGTCGGGCTGATCTCGCGTCGGACCCGGACCCGTCGTGGTGGACCTCGGCCCGGCCCTCAGCGGCGCCGGCGGTGCGGTCGATCCCGGCCGGACGCGCGAGCTGCTCGACGAGTTGATCGACCCCGAGGACGACATCCACGCCACCGCGGCGTACCGCCGGCGCCTGGCGCACGTGCTCACCGAGCGCGCGCTCCGGCAGGCCCACGACGAGGCCGGGCCCGGCGGGTCTCGACGACCGACGCCCGCTCCGCCGAGGGCGCGGCATGACGAGTCCCGTCCAGGTGTCCCTCGTCGTCAACGGGGTCCGGCACGAGCTCGAGCTGCCCGCCCGCCGGCTGCTGTCCGACGCGCTCCGCCACGACCTGCGGCTCACCGGCACCCACGTCGGCTGCGAGCACGGTGTGTGCGGCGCGTGCACCGTGCTGGTCGACGGCCGGCCGATGCGCTCGTGCCTGCTGTTCGCGGTCAGCCTCGACGGGGCGGAGATCACCACCGTCGAGGGCTGCCGGACCCCCGACGGCGGGATGGGGCCCGTGCAGCAGGCGTTCCACGAGTGCCACGCGCTGCAGTGCGGCTTCTGCACGCCGGGTTCATCACCACGATCACGGCGTACCTCGACGACAACCCCGCCCCGACCCGCGACGAGGCCCGCGAGGCGATCAGCGGGAACCTCTGCCGGTGCACCGGCTACGTCAACATCGTCTCCGCGGTCGAGCGGGCCGCGGAGCTCCGGTCCGGGCGTCGACTCATGACCACCCGGATGGTCGGCGAGCCGGTCCAGCGCGTCGAGGACCCGCGGCTGGTCACGGGCAACGGCCGCTACCTCGACGACCTCGGCCACGACGCGCTCGAGGTCGCCTTCGTGCGCAGCCCGCACGCGCACGCGCGGGTGCGTCGACGTCGACGTCACCGACGCCCTCGACGTCGACGGGCTGGTCGGCGATCTACACCTACGAGGACCTCGTCGCCGACCAGGAGCAGCACGGCACCGGCGTCGCCGAGCCGCTGCCGCTGCTCATCCCGCACCCCACACTCACGCACGGTCGCACCCAGCACGCCCTGGCCAACGGGCGAGGTCAACTACGTCGGCGAGGCCATCGTGATGGTGGTGGCCCGCGACCGCTACGTCGCCGAGGACGTCGTCGAGCGGATCCGTGTCGACTACGAGTTCCTGCCCGCCGTGGTCGGCGTGGAGGCGGCCCGGGCCGCCGAGCACCTCGTGCACGCTGACGTGCCCGGCAACGTCGCCGCCCGGATGGTCCAGGAGACCGGCGACGCCGACGCGGCGATCGACGCCGCGCCGCACTCCCTCGAGCTCGACCTCGCGATCGAGCGCAGCGCCTCGATGCCGATGGAGGGCAAGGGCGTGCTGGCGCGGTGGGACGCCGACGACCGGTCGCTGACCGTGCACACCTCCACGCAGACCTCGACGAGCGTGCGGCAGGCGATCGCCGCCAAGCTGGCCCTGCCCGTCGACCGGGTGGAGGTCATCACCCCCGACGTCGGCGGCGGCTTCGGCGTCAAGATCGTGCACCCCTGGCCCGAGGAGGTGCTGGTGCCGTGGGCGGCCTGCCGGCTCGGCCAGCCGGTCAAGTGGACCGAGGACCGGCGCGAGCACTTCGTGTCCTCCGCCCACGAGCGCGGCCAGCTGCACCAGGTCCGGGTCGGCTACGACGACGAGGGCCGGCTGCTCGGGCTGTCGGTGAAGTTCTGGCACGACCACGGCGCCTACATCCCCTACGGCCTGATCGTCCCGATCATCACCTCCACCCAGCTGCTCGGTCCCTACAAGCCGGGCGTCTACCGGGTCGAGTTCGAGAGCCTCTACACCAACACCGTGATCGTCACGCCGTACCGCGGTGCCGGCCGCCCGCAGGGCTGCTTCGTCATGGAGCGCACCATGGACGCGATCGCCGCCGACCTCGGCCTCGACCGCGCCGACGTGCGCGAGCGGAACTTCATCCAGCCCGACGAGATGCCCTTCGACCAGGGCCTGATCTTCCAGGACGGCCGCCCGCTCATCTACGACTCCGGCGACTTCCCGGCGTCGCTGGAGAAGATCAAGGACCTGGTCGGCTGGGACGACTTCGAGGCCTACCGCGACCAGGCCCGCGCCGAGGGCCGTCGGGTCGGCATCGGGCTCGCCTGCTACGTCGAGGGCACCGGAGTCGGCCCCTACGAGGGCGGCCACATCAGGGTCGAGACCGACGGCACCGTGGTGGTCTCGACCGGCCTGACCACGCAGGGCCAGGGGCACCAGACGATGCTCGCGCAGATCGTGGCCGACGAGCTCGGCGTGCCGTTCGAACGGGTCACGGTGACGACAGGTGACACCCGGCGGTTCAAGTACGCCGTCGGTACGTTCGCCTCGCGCACCGCGGTGATGTCGGGCAGTGCCGTGGCGATGACCGCGCGCACGGTCCGGGAGAAGGCGCTCCGCATCGCGTCGACCGCGCTCGAGGCCGCCGTCGAGGACCTCGAGATCGTCGACGGGCACGTCCGGGTCAGGGGCACGGGCGACTCCGGGGCCGCGCAGATCGACCTCGGCGCCGTCGCGGTGCTCTCCAACCCGCTGCGCTACGCCTTCGACGAGGCCGCCAAGCGGGCCACCCAGTTCGCGTCGCCCGCCGACCCCGACAAGCCGCCCGTCGAGGAGGGCGAGTCGCCCGGTCTCGAGAGCAGCCGACTTCTACTCGCCGCCGCGCTCGACGTTCGCCAACGGCATGCACGCGGTGGTGGTCGAGACCGACCCGGACACCGCCGACATCCGGGTGCTCCGCTACTGCGTCGTGCACGACTGCGGCACGCTGATCAACCCGATGATCGTCGAGGGCCAGATCCACGGCGGGGTCGCGCAGGGCGTCGGGGGAGCGCTGTACGAACGGATGGAGTACGCCCCCGACGGACAGCTGCTCAACGCGTCGTTCATGGACTTCCTGATGCCGTACGCCTCCGAGGTCCCCGAGATCGAGATCGACCACCTGGTCACGCCGTCCCCGCTGAACCCGCTCGGCGTCAAGGGTGCGGGGGAGGCCGGCGTCATCCCCGGAGCCGCGGCCATCGCCGCAGCGATCGAGGACGCCGAGGGCATCCCGATCCGGCGGATGCCGATCTCGCCGAGCGAGCTGTTCCACCTGCGCGAGTCACAGCCGGTGGTCGAGGAGCGAACCACGTGAGCGTCTCGAGACCACTGCACCCGAGGGAGAAGCCATGAAGGTGTCCGGAACGTCGACCCTGACTGCCGACCGCGCCACGGTCTGGGCGGCGCTCAACGACCCCGCCGTGCTGGTCGCCACCATCCCGGGCTGCCGGCGGCTCGAGACGATCGGCACCGACGCCTACGCGATGACGGTCGCCGCCGGCGTCGGCTCGATCAAGGGCGTGTACGACGGCGAGGTCCGGCTCAGCGACCAGCAGGAGCCGGGGTCGTTCCGGATGCACGCGCAGGGATCCGGTTCGGCCGGCACCATCGGCGCCGACGTCGCCGTCACCCTGGCGGACGCAGCCGACGGCGGCACCGCCCTGACCTACGACGCCGACGCCGTGGTCGGCGGGATGATCGGTGGCGTCGGCCAACGCATGCTGACCGGCGTCTCGAAACGCATGGCGGCCGAGTTCTTCAAGAACGTCGACCAGGTGCTGTCAGGCGCGGCGGTCGGTCCGACGGGGGTGACGCCGACGGTGGCTGGGTCTGGCGGGAGGGCGAGCGGAGCGAGCCCGGATGGATCCGGCGGCGTCGCGCCCGGCGGTCCGGCCGCCGCACCCGGCCAGGTCTTCACCGCCCCCGACGTCCCGACCGGCTCGACCACAGGTGACTTCGTGAAGGGGGTCCTCGTGGGTGGTGCCCTGGTGCTCGCAGGTGCTGTGATCGGGGGATGGATCGGAGGGAGGAGCCACCGATATCGGTAGTCCAACGGTGACCTATGGATCACGCCAGGCATACCGACATCGGAGGGAGAGCGATGCCCGACATCCACGTCTACTCCACCGCCCGGGAGATGGCTGCGGCCGTCGCCGGGAAGGAGATCTCCGCGCGCGAGCTGCTCGACCTGCACCTCGACCGGATCGCCGCGGTCAACCCGGCGGTCAACGCGGTGGTGAGCCTCGACGAGGAGCGGGCCCGCGAGGGCGCCGCGGCGGCCGACGAGGCGCTGGCCCACGGTGAGCCGGTGGGCCCGCTGCACGGCCTGCCGCACGCGTTCAAGGACACCCACGAGGTGGGTGGCTGGCGGACGACGTTCGGCTCCCCGCTGCGGGCCGACTACGTGCCCCGCCGCGACGAGCTGATCGCCGAGCGGATCCGCGGCGCCGGCGCCGTCGTCATCGGCAAGACCAACGTCCCGGAGTGGGCGGCCGGCTCGCACACCTTCAACCCGATCTTCGGCACCACCCGCAACCCCTACGACCTGAGCCGGGCCGCCGGCGGGTCCAGCGGGGGAGCGGCCGCCGCGCTCGCCTGCGGGATGGTCCCGCTCGCCGACGGCAGCGACATGGGCGGCTCGCTGCGCAACCCCGCCTCCTTCTGCAACGTGGTCGGGCTGCGGCCCAGTGTCGGCCGGGTTCCCGCGTGGCCGACCACCAACGAGTGGGAGCTCACCTCGGTCGGCGGCCCGATGGCCCGCAACGTCGACGACCTGGCGCTGCTGCTGTCCGTCATCGCCGGTCCGACCACCCGCAACCGGATGTCGCTGGAGACCCCCGGCTCGGCGTTCGCGCCGCCCCTGGAGGGCACGCTCACCGGCCTGCAAGGTCGCGCTCTCGACCGACCTCGGCGGCGCGTTCGAGGTCGACGCCCAGGTCGCCGAGATCGTGCGGGCCCAGGGTGACGTGCTGGCCGGGGCCGGCGCGCAGGTCGAGGACGCCTACCTCGACCTGGCCGGTGCCGAGACGGTGTTCAGGACGCTGCGGGCGTGGCTGTTCCAGTCGCGGTTCCACACGCTGCTGGCGAAGCGGCCCGACGGGTTCAAGCCGTCGCTGGCCGACAACATCCGCGCCGGGGAGTCGCTGACCGGGCACGACATCTCCGCGGCGTACCGGCGCCTGACGAGCATCGCCGAGAAGGTGCGGATCTTCTTCGAGCAGTACGACGTGCTGGTGCTCCCGGTCAGCCAGGTGCCTCCGTTCGACGCTGAGCAGGAGTACCCCACCGACATCAACGGCAAGCCGCAGGAGACGTACCTCGACTGGATGCGCTCGGCGTTCCTGGTCACCGTCACCGGTTGCCCGGCGATCTCGGTGCCGGCCGGGTTCACCCGCGAGGGCTGGCCGGTGGGCGTCCAGATCGTCGCCGCCCCCAAGGAGGAGCGCCGGCTTCTGGAGATCGCCCACGCGTTCGAGGCGATCACGCGCGTCGGCGACCGTCGCCCCGACCTGGAGGGACGGCCGTGACCGCCCCGGCCTCCGCGCACGCCGCAGCCCTGGACATGGCTCACCGGCTCACGCTCGAGTGGCTCGACTCCCTCGACAGCAGGGCCGTGCCCGGACGCGCGGAGATCGACGAGCTGGTGACCGCGCTCGGACCGACCCTGCCCGACGGCCCCACCGAGGCGGCCGACGTGGTCCGGATGCTCGCGGCCGCCTGCGACGCGGGCCTGGTCGCGATCCCGTCGGGCCGGTTCTACGGCTTCGTGATCGGTGGCACCCACCCCGCCGCGCTCGCCGCGGACTGGCTGACCAGTGCCTGGGACCAGAACTCCGGGCTACGCCGCCTCACGCCCGCTCACTCCGCGGTCGAGGACGTGGCCAGCGCCTGGTTGCTGGACCTCCTCGGCCTTCCCGCCCAGAGCGCCGTCGGCTTCGTCACCGGCGGGACCATGGCGAACTTCACCTGCCTGGCCGCTGGCCGCGACGAGGTGCTGCGCCGCGCCGGGTGGGACGTCGCCGAGCGCGGCCTGCACGGCGGGCCACGCGTCCGGGTGCTGGTCGGCGCCGAGCGGCACGACACGGTCGACCTGGCGCTGCGCTACCTCGGTCTCGGTACCCCCGAGGTGGTTCCGGCCGACGGCGAGGGCCGGATCCGGGCCGACCTGCTCGAGGCGGCGCTGGCCGACGGCGACGGTTCACCCACGCTCGTCGTACTGCAGGCGGGCAACGTGCACTCGGGCGCGTTCGACCCGTTCACCGAGGCCGTCACGGCGGCGCACCGGCACGGCGCGTGGGTTCACGTCGACGGGGCGTTCGGACTGTGGGCGGCCGCGTCGCCGCACTATCGGCACCTGCTCGAGGGTCACGACGCCGCCGACTCCTGGGCCACCGACGCGCACAAGACGCTCAACGTGCCCTACGACTGCGGCCTGGCCATCGTGCGCGATCGCGTGGCGCTCAAGGCAGCGATGGGGATGCACGGCGACTACCTGATCCACGACGAGGCCGGCGAGCCGCTCGACAAGGTGCCCGAGGTGTCGCGGCGCGGCCGGGCGTTCCCGGTCTGGGCGGTGCTGAAGGCGCTCGGCCGCGACGGTGTCGCCGCCCTGGTGGACCGGCTCTGCCGGCACGCCAGCACGTTCGCCGACGGGCTGGCCGAGCTGCCGGAAGCCCAGATCTGCAACGACGTCGTGTTCACGCAGGTCTGCGCGTCCTTCGGCGACGACCGACGCACCAGGGCCGTGGTCGACGCGATGCTGGCCGACGGCACCGCGTGGATGACCGGCTCGGTGTGGCACGGCCGGGCGGTGCTGCGGATCTCGGTCAGCAACTGGTCGACCACCGACGACGACGTACGCCGGAGCCTGGACGCGCTGGCCAAAGCGGTCGCCACGACCGGAGCCGGGCGGGAGGCGGAGTGATACGCATCGGGATCGACACCGGAGGCACGTTCACCGACGTGGTGGCGGTCGACGAGGAGACCGGCGAGCTCGCCGTCACCAAGACGCCGTCGACCCCGCACGACCCCGCCGTCGGCTTCATGACGGGCGTGCGCAAGGTGCTCGCTGACCTCGGTCTCGGCGGCGATGCCGTCAGCGCGGTCAGCCACGGCACCACGGTGGCGACCAACAAGCTGCTCGAGGGCAAGGTCGAGAACCTCGGCTTCATCACCACCGAGGGCTACGAGTTCATGCTCGAGATCGCCCGTCAGTCGGTGCCCGACGGCTACGGCAACTCCTACTTCTGGGTGAAGCCCGACCGGATCGTGCCGGCGCACCGGGTCAAGACCGTGCCGGGCCGGCTGGCCGTCGACGGCAGCGAGATCCGGCCGTTCGACGCCGAGCGGGCGATGGCGGTCGCGCAGTGGTTCCGCGACCAGGGGATCAACACGATCGGGGTGTGCTTCCTGCACTCCTACGCCGAGGACGCCCACGAGCTGGCGATGCGCGCGATCCTCGCCGAGGTGCACCCGGAGGCGACGGTGTCGATCTCCAGCGAGGTGCTCCGTGAGTACCGCGAGTACGAACGCTCGGTGACGACCCTCGTCGACGCCGCGGTGAAGCCGAACATCCGGCGGTACGTCGAGAACATCGCCACCCGGTTGGTCGAGCTTGTCGAGACCGATGATCGCGACAGGCTCGATCAGCCGCGGAAGATCCCGTTCTACGTGATGAAGTCCAACGGCGGCGTGCTCTCGGCCGAGGAGGTCGTGCACCAGCCGATCACCACCGTGCTGTCCGGCCCCGCGGCCGGAGCGCTCGGCGCGGCGGTGGTGGCGCAGAAGGCCGGCTTCCCGCAGGTGGTGACCTGCGACGGCGGCGGTACGTCGACCGACGTGACCGTGGTGATCGACGGCCACCCGGCGCTGACCACCGAGGGCCACGTCGGGGCGTACCCGTCGAAGATCCCGATGATCGACGTGGTCACCGTCGGTGCGGGCGGCGGCTCGATCGCCTGGATCTCGCCGGAGGGGACGCTCAAGGTCGGCCCGCAGTCGGCGGGCGCCGACCCCGGGCCGATGTGCTACGCCGGCGGCGGGACGGCGCCGACGATCACCGACGCGCACGCGGTGCTCGGCCGGATCCCGCCACACCTGCTCGGCGGCGAGGTGCCCCTCGACGTGGACATCGCGGCGTCCGGCGTGCGCGACCTCGCCGGCAAGCTGGGCCTCGGGTTCGAGGCCTGCGCGACCGGCATCCTGGAGATCTCGGCGTGGAACCAGGCCAACGCGCTGCGACAGGTCACCGTCAACCGTGGTCTCGACGTCCGCGACTTCACGATGGTCACCTTCGGCGGGTCGGGCTCGTTGCTGGCCTGCCGCCTCGTCGACATCCTCGGCCTGCAGGGCGTGCTGGTGCCGCTGAACCCCGGCAACCTCTCGGCGTACGGTCTGCTCACCGTCGACGTCCGCAACGACTACGTGCAGACCGCGGTGGCCCGGCAGTCGCAGCTCGACGCCGCGCAGGTGCAGGGCGTCTTCGACGACCTGGCCCGGCAGGCGGACGCCGCTCTCGAACGCGAGGGGTTCCTCGCCGAGCAGCGGGTGTTCGCCCGCACGGCGGACCTGCGCTACTACGGACAGGCCTACGAAGTGCGCGTGGACGTCCCCGACGGGCCGATCGACGCGGAGCTGATGACCGTCGTCGCGGACCGCTTCCACGACGAGCACAAGGCGCTCTACGACTACGACTTCCGTGACGACGCCCGCCAGGAGGTCGAGTGGGTGAACCTCCGGGTCACCGGCATCGGCCCGATCCGCAAGCCCGAGGTGCGCGAGGTGGCGAAGGGTGCGGGTGCCGACGGCGCCCGCACCGGGACCCGGCGGGTCTACTTCGACGAATGGGTGGACACGCCGGTCTACGACCGGGCCGCGCTCGGTGCCGGCGACGTGGTCGCGGGGCCGGCGGTGTTCGAGGAGTTCAGCTCGACGGTGCCGTTGCACCCCGGGTTCGAGGCGCGCGTGGACGACTACGGCAACCTCGTGATCACCCGCAGCCCGGTGGTCGAGGAGGGAACGAAGTGACCGCCGCGGACGTCGACCCCGTCCTCGTCGAGATCGTCGAGGGCTACCTGGCCTCGGTCGAGATGGAGGTCGAGACCGCGATCGGTCGCACGTCGCGCTCGCCGATGATCCGCGACGCCCACGACTACCGGGCCGGCATCCACGACCGCAGGCTGCGCAAGCTCACCGGCCGGTCGTACTCCGCGCTGGTCCACCCGGTGGCCCGCGACTACCCGCTGGAGACGATGCGGCCGGGCGACGTGTTCTTCCACAACGACGTCTACCTGTCCGAGGGCGGCATCGGCCACCTGCCGGACCTGTGCGTGACCGCGCCCGTGTTCCACGACGGCGAGGTGGTGGCGTTCGTGCAGGCGTTCGGCCACCACGACGACATCGGCGGCGCCGTACCCGGTTCGATGCCCAGCCAGGCGACCAGCGTCTTCGAGGAAGGGCTGATGGTCCCGCCGATCCGGCTGTGGGACCGGGGCGTGCCCAACGAGGCAGCGCTGAAGATCATGACCCGCAACTCGCGGATGCCCGAGTCCCTGGCGGCCGACCTCGACGCGGAGTGCTCGGCCTGCCTGATGGGGGCGCGGCGGATGGCCGAGCTGTTCGACCGGTACGGGCGCGAGACGGTCGAGGCGTGCTTCGACGCCGTGCTCGACAAGACCACCGCGACGTACCGCCGCGAGATCCTGGGCAAGATCCCCGTCGGGGAGTACGTCTGGGAGGACTACGCCGAGCACGACGGCGTCGACGAGCCCAGGCTGCACACCCAGCGGATCACGCTCACCAGGACCGCCGCCGACGACCCGGGGGGCGAGCGGCTGGTGCTGGACTTCCACGGCACCGCACCGCAGGCCAAGGGCCCGATCAACCACTGCGGCGACTACGCCGACGGCAACTTCCTGAAGAAGTGGCTGGCGCCGATCCTGCGCAACCTCGCGGACACCCCCGAGCGGATGGCCGAGCTCGACGTCAACGAGGGCGTCGTCCCGCTCATCGAGATGCGGTTCCCGCCGAAGGGCACGCTGCTCACCCCGGAGTTCCCGGCACCGACCAACGCGCGCACGTTCGTGATCCTGCGGTTGCTCGGTGTGCTGGCCGGTGTGCTGGCCAAGGCGGTCGACGGGCGCATGCCGGCGGACCAGGAGACGATCCGCTACACCGGCGTCTACGGCACCGACCTCGACGGCGCGCCGTACCTCATGCGCGAGGTGCTCGGCGGCGGCTCGGGCGGCCGCTACTACGCCGACGGCGAGGACACGATCCACGTGGTGCCCGACTCGCGGAACCTGCCCAGCGAGTTCTCCGAGGCGAGGTTCCCGTTCGTGGTGGAGCGACTCGGCCTGTCGGTCGACAGCGGGGGAGCGGGGCGCTACCGCGGCGGGCTCGGCTACGAGAAGCACATCAGGATGCTCAAGGACGCCCACTTCATGTCGATCGCGGACCGCTCGATCCTCGCCTGCTGGGGAGTCAAGGGCGGCAAGGCCGGCAAGCCGTTCGAGGTCACCATCGACCCCGGTGGCCCGCGCGAGCGTGCGGTGGACGCGCTCGCCGACGCCGAGCCGGTGCGGGCCGGAGAGGTGATCCGGATCCGCACGACCGGCGGGGGCGGCTGGGGCGACCCCCTCACCCGACCGTACGACGAGGTCGCGCGCGACGTGCTCTGGGGCAAGGTGTCCCGCGACCGCGCGCGGGAGGACTACGGCGTCGTCGTGACCGGACCCGACGACGCCCCGGAGGTCGACACCGCCGCGTCCGACGCGCTGCGTGTGGAACGCCGCTCCGCGCGCACCGGCGACGAGCCGTTCTTCGACCGCGGCCCCGGCTACGCCACCCTCGCCGCCGGTGCCACATCCGCCGAGGTGGACTGGCTATGACGGCCCCAGCGCGGGGACCGGCCGCATGAGCCGTCCCCTGACCGTGATCACCGGCGGCACCCGAGGCATCGGGGCCGCCACCGCGTTGCGGCTGGCCGCCGACGGGCACGACCTCGTGCTCGGCTACCTCGGCGACGTCGATGCCGCCGAGGCGACCACCGAGCGCGTCCGGGAGGCCGGCGCCGCGTGCCTGGCCGTGCAGGTCGACGTCGCCGACCCCAAGCAGGTCGACGGGCTGTTCGACGCGGCGGCCGAGCTGGGACCACTGCACGGCCTGGTCAACAACGCCGGCGCGACGCTGCACATCGGCGACCTCGCGGACACCCCGGTCGGCGTCGTGCAGCGGGTCGTGGAGGTCAACCTGACCGGCGCGCTCCTGTGTGCGCGACGGGCGGTGCGGGACCTGGGCGACGGCGGCGTCATCGTCAACGTGTCGTCCGCGGCCGCCACGCTGGGCGCGCCGCACGAGTACGTCCACTACGCCGCGGCGAAGGCCGGTGTCGACGCGCTCACCGTCGGGCTCGCGCAGGAGGTGGCGGAGCGAGGCATCCGGGTCAACGCGGTCGCGCCGGGAATCGTCCGCACCGGGATCCACGCGGCCGCCGGCGACCCCGAACGGCTCGACCGGGTGGGCCGGCGCGTCCCCCTGGGCCGGGCCGGAGAACCGGAGGAGATCGCGGAGGCAGTGGCCTGGTTGATGAGCGACGCCTGCCCGTTCGCGACGGGTGCAGTGCTTCGCGTGGCTGGTGGAAGGTGAGGCGACGATGAGGGTGCTGCTGGCCCTGGGTGGCAACGCGATAGCGCGCAGCGACGGGCGGGTCCGTCCCGAGGACCAGATCGACGCGGCCCAGGTGGCGATGGACGCCGTCGCCGACCTCCTCACCCGCGACGTCGAGGTGGTGCTCACCCACGGCAACGGCCCCCAGGTCGGCAACCTGCTGGTCAAGAACGAGCTCGCCGCCGCCGTCGTACCCCCGGTGCCGCTCGACTGGTGCGGCGCGCAGACCCAGGCCACCCTCGGCCTGATCCTCATGAACGCGCTGGAGCACGCGATGGCCGAGCGCGGGCTGTCGCGTCCGTGCGCCACCGTCGTGACGCGCACCCGCGTCGACGGCGACGACCCCGGCTTCGCACGCCCGACGAAGCCCATCGGACGACACCTGACCGACGCCGAGGCGGCCGTGCTCGTCGAGCGGGGGGAGACCTGGGAGGACCGCGGCGCGAAGGGCTGGCGGCGCGTGGTCGCCTCGCCCGAGCCCCGGGAGATCATCGACGCCCCGGCGGTCACGGCGCTCGTCGACGCCGGCTTCCTGGTGGTCGCCAACGGCGGAGGCGGCATCCCCGTGGTGCGCGACGAGTCGGGGCTGCGCGGCGTGGAGGCGGTGATCGACAAGGACCTCGGGGCGGCGCTCCTGGCCCGCACCGTGCGGGCCGACGTCCTGGTCGTGGCCACCGACGTGCCGGCCGCGGTGCTGCACTACGGCAGTCCCGAGGCGGAGCCGGTCGGCCGCGTGACGGTGGGCCGGATGCGTGAGCTCGCCGGCGAGGGGCACTTCGCGAGCGGGTCGATGGGCCCCAAGGTCGACGCCGCGTGCCGGTTCGTCGAGCAGGGCGGTCGCTACAGCGTCATCACGAACCTGGAGCACATCGTGGACGGCGTCGCCGGCGAGGCCGGCACCGTCGTCGTACCAGACCAGAATGGTGGTTGAGGAGCGAGCGAAGCGAGCGTCTCGAAACCGCCACCCATTTGAGAGGAAGCCCATGCCTGAGCCCATCGAAGTCCGCAAGGTCCCGATCCTGAACGTGTCCGACGCCAGCGGCCTCGCCGAGCTGATCGACGACGGCACCCTCGACGCCGACCGCGTGATCGCCGTGATCGGGAAGACCGAGGGCAACGGCGGGGTCAACGACTACACGCGGATCATCGCCGACCGGGCGTTCCGCGAGGTGCTGGTCGACAAGGGCACCCGCAGCGCCGAGGAGGTGAAGCAGGTCCCGATCGTCTGGTCCGGCGGCACCGACGGGGTGATCAGCCCGCACGCCACGATCTTCGCGACGATGCCGGCCGACCAGCGCCGAGCCGACCGACGAGCCGCGGCTCACCGTCGGCTTCGCGATGAGCGACGTGCTGATGCCCGAGGACATCGGCCGGGTCGCGATGATCGAGAAGGTCGCGGCGGCGGTGAAGGAGGCGATGGAGCGCGCCGGGATCGACGACCCGGCCGACGTGCACTACGTGCAGACCAAGACCCCGCTGCTGACCATCCACACCATCCGCGACGCCAAGAGCCGCGGCAAGACGGTGTGGACCGAGCACACGCACGAGTCGATGGACCTCTCCAACGGGTGTACGGCGCTCGGCATCGCGGTCGCGCTGGGCGAGATCGAGATGCCCACCGACGCCGACGTGATGCACGACCGGTCGCTGTTCTCCGCGGTCGCCTCCTGCTCCAGCGGCGTCGAGCTCGACCAGGCACAGGTCGTGGTGGTCGGCAACGCCCGGGGTGTCGGCGGTCGCTACCGGATCGGGCACTCGGTGATGAAGGACGCCCTCGACCAGGACGGGATCTGGGCTGCGATCAAGGACGCGGGTCTCGACCTGCCCGAGCGCCCGCACCGCGACGACCTCCAGGGTCGGCTCGTCAACGTGTTCCTCAAGTGCGAGGTCAGCCAGGACGGCCAGGTGGCCGGTCGCCGCAACGCGATGCTCGACGACTCCGACGTGCACTGGCACCGGCAGATCAAGTCCTGCGTGGGCGGCGTGACCGCGGCCGTGACCGGCGACCCGGCGGTGTTCGTGTCGGTGTCGGCGGCCCACCAGGGGCCCGACGGCGGCGGCCCGGTGGCCGCGATCGTGGACCTCGGCGACGACCCGACGGGTTACGTGCCGCCGGCCTGACCCCCGCCGCAATTGTCAGAGCCTGAGCCGGTCCCGACCGGTCCAGGCTCTGACAACTCAGCGGGCTCGGATGGCCCAGCGCACCGACGTCGTCTCCTCGGGATCAAGCACGATCAGGTCCTGGCCGGTCGCGAACGCGTTCGGCGGCGCGGTCATCGGCTCGACGGCCAGGATGTCGCGGCGTCCGGGCGGTCCGACGTACACCTGCACCCACTTGTGGTGCTCGTCCATCCGCAGCACCACCGTGCCGTCGCCGCCCGAGAGCCGGACCTCGGCCCAGCCGTCCGGGTCGCGGTCGAGGTCGCCGTACGCCGTGTCGAGGTCCGCCCCGTCGATGGCCCGGCCGCCGCGGAAGTCACCACCCGTGCCCGCGACCTGCACCGAGCCGTTGGGGATCAGCCGGTCGTCGACGGTGAGCGCGCTCGCGGCGCGCAGGTCGAGCCGCCAGGAGTCCAGCGGGTCGGGCCCGGGCCGCAGGTAGGGGTGGGCGCCGGCCGCGAACGGTGCCGGCCGGTCGGCGCGGTTCGTCGCGGAGACGGTCACCTCGAGGCCGGCGTCCGACACGGCGTACGACGCGGTCAGGTCGAGCGTCCACGGGTACCCGGGCTGGCTCATCAGCCGGTAGCCCATCGTGAGCGCGTCGCCGGTGTGCTCGTGGACGGTCCAGGCAGCCCAGCGGACCAGGCCGTGGCTGGCGTGGCCGCGTGCCGGCTCGGACAGTGGCAGCTGCAGGTCCCGGTCCTGGAAGCGGTAGCGGCCGTCCTGGATCCGGTTGGGCCACGGCAGCAGCAGCTGGCCCCGCCCAGTGCTCGCCTGCTCGTCCTCGGCGTACCCGGAGACGATCGGGCGTCCCTCGTGCTCCAGCACCCGGAGCCCGGCCCCGCACTCGGTGACCACGGCGCGGTAGCCGCCGCCGGCGATCTCGTGCTGCTCCCCGCTCGGCGCGACCATGGCGACACCCTTGCAGAAATCCGGCTGCGCCACCGCGGCCTCCGCCCTAGATATCCCAGGGACGTAAGTCGTCAAGCGGCTGCGAGTTGTCGGTGTGCCCAAGCGATGGTTTCGTCGTAGGCGACACGGTGGCGCAGGCAGCCGTCGAGGATGCCGACGAGGCGGTTGGACAGGGCGCGGAGAGCTTGATGGTGGGTCGCGCCGCGCGCGCGGTGGTGGTCGTAGAACGCCCGGGCTCCTGGTGATGCGGTGAGGGCGGCGAAGGCTTGCTGGTGCAGGGCGTCGGCGAGCCGCTTGTTGCGGGCGTAGCGAGCAAGCACGACCTTGCGCTTGCCGGAGGTCTTGGTGATCGGGCTGGTGCCGGCGTAGTTGCGTCTTGCCTTGGCGTCGGCGTAGCGGTCCTGGTCGTCGCCGAACTCGGCAAGCACCCGGGCTCCGAGCACCACACCGAGGCCGGGTTGGCTGGTGATGATCTCAGCGTCCGGGTGCCGGCCAAAACACCGCGCCACCTCGCCCTCGAGTGCCGCGGCCTGGACGACCATCGTGGTCAGCACCGCGACCAGTGATCGGAGGCTGATGCCGTAGGCCTCGGTGAGCGCCTCGGACAAGCCGAGGTGCTCGGCGCGCAGGACGGTCGCGATCTCCTCGGCCCGGGTCTGCAGGTTCCGCTGCCGCCCGGCCTTGCGCAGCACACTGACCAGCCGCGACCTGGACAGCGCCCGGCCAGCTGCCGGGGTGGGGGCGATCGCCAGCACGGCGAGTGCGTCGCGCCCGGCCAGGTCATCGCCGAACGCCTCGAGCGCGGCGGGGTAGAACTCCCGCAGCATCGAACGCAACTGGTTGGCCTGTCGTTGCCGGGTCCAGATCATCGTCTGGTGGGTGCGGGCCACGGTCTTGACCACCTCGGCCTGCTCACTGTCCCCGGCCACCACGCGGTGGTGCTCACGGTCCTGGCGAAGGATCTCGGCCAGCACATGCGCATCACCGGGGTCGCTCTTCGCGCCCGAGGTGGTGAGCCGTTCGCGGTAGCGGGCGGCCTGCTTGGGGTTGATCGCGTAAACCGTGTAGCCCGCCGCGACCAGTGCGTTGACCCAGCCGCCACGGTCGGTTTCAATCCCGACCAGCACCGACTCGGGCTCCTCGTCGTCGGCGAGGTGGTCGGCGATCAGCTCATGCAACTGGGTCAGGCCGGTCACCCCCTCGGGTAGCCGACGCCGCTTCAGCACGCGGCCCTGGCCGTCTTGGAGCTCGATGTCGTGATGAGCCTCGGCCCAGTCATCACCCAGGAACAGCACCTGTCCTCCTCGATCACTTGCACCGGATCGTCCCGAAGAGGCTCGCAGGCGACCTAATGGTTCAGTGCTCACCGCGCAGGGCGGGGCGCGTTATCCCAGCAGCCATCAACGCCTCCTCGTTCACCGGCAGGGGCACGATCTAGGGCTAGACCTCACGGACCAGGCTCCGGGAGTGCTCACCCACCGGCGGACTCGGACACCACTCTGGCCGAAACCTCGGCGATGCACTCCCATTAGGCTCCCCGGGTGGACCTGACGCTGCGCCCGCTGCTCACCGACGACATCCCGCTCCTGGCCCGGCATCTCGCGGCCGTGGAGGCCGTGGACAACACCGGGGAGCACTACAACGAGGACGACCTCGTCGAGGAGTTCGAGAACCCGGACATCGAGGTCGGCAAGGACATCGTCGGCGGCTTCGACGGTGACGACCTGGTCGGCTACTTCGCGATCTACCCGCGCTCGACCGACGGCACCTACCAGAAGGTGCACGTCGAGGGCTCGGTGAACCCGGCCCGGCGCGGGGAGGGGATCGGCACCCGTCTGGTCGAGGCGATGCTGGCGCGTGCCGACGAGGTGCATGCCGAGAAGCACCCCGATCTCCCCGCGAAGTACAACGTCACCGGGCTGTCGGCCAACACCGCCCAGGAGGAGCTGCTCGCCGCGTTCGGGATGCTGCCGGAGCGGTGGAACTTCGTCATGCGCACCCACCTCGGCGACGTACCCGAGCCGCCCGCCGTGCCCGACGGCTTCTCCCTGGTGCGGTACTCCGCCGAGCTCGACCGGGCCATGCTCGAGGCGCACAACGCCGCCTTCGTCGACCACCCCAACTTCACGCCCTGGACCGACGTCATGTGGAAGCAGTGGGTGAGCGACAGCCGCAACTTCCGCCCCGAGCTCAGCCTGCTGGTCGTCGAGGACGCCGCCCCCGACCGGGTGGTCGCCTACGTGCAGTCCAACGAGTTCGACGCCTACTTCCAGGCCACGGGACGCCGAGAGGCGTACGTCGCCAAGGTCGGCACCCGGCGAGAGCACCGTGGCCGCGGCCTCGCCGGGCTGCTGCTCGCGCACTCGCTGGCGCTCTACCAGCAGGCCGGTTTCGACGAGGCGTCGCTCGACGTCGACTCGGAGAACCCGACGGGCGCGCTCGGCATCTACGAGCGAGCCGGCTTCGAGGTGGAGAGCCGCTGGACCAACTACGCCCTGCACCGGGAGCCCGTGCTTGGATGAGCGGGCCATGAGTCCGACCCCGCGCACGTTCGTTCACATCGGCCTGCAGAAGACCGGTACGTCGTACCTCCAGTCGGTGTTCTGGCAGTCCCAGGAGGCGCTGGTCGGCCAGCGGCTCGCCATGCTCCCGGGCACCAAGCAGCAGACGTTCCGGGTGATGCTGGCGACGCGTGACCGGGCGCGTCCCGGCGTCGACGGCCCGGAGGTCACCGATGCCCTCGCCCGGCTGCGTCCTGCGCTCGACGAGGCCGAGGCCGCGGGCACCGCGGACCGGTTCCTGCTCACCGAGGAGTCGCTCGCCCCGGCGACCGCCGCGCAGGCCCGCCGGCTCGTCGGAGCACCTCGCCGGCACCGAGGTCCATGTCGTGCTGACCGTGCGTGACCTGGCGCGTCAGGTGCCCTCGGTGTGGCAGCAGAAGGTCACCGCGCGGCGTCGCTACACCTACGACAGGTACCTCGCCGCGGTCGTCAAGCGCGGTCGCCGGGCCCGCGACTTCTGGGCCAGCCAGGACCTGCCCGCGGTGCTGGAGCGGTGGGGGAGCGCCGTGCCTGCGGACCGGATCCACGTCGTGACGGTCCCACCCGCCGGCAGCGATCCCGGGCTGTTGCTGGAGCGGTTCTGCTCGGTGCTCGACCTCGACCCGCGGTCCCTCGACACCCGCGTCCCGCGCAGCAACGTCTCGCTGGGCCTGGTGCAGACCGAGCTGCTCCGGCGCGTCAACGTCGAGCTCGGCGGTCGGCTCCGGCGGCGCGAGGCCTATCGGGCGGCGGGGAAGATGTACCTCGGCAAGCGCATCCTCTCCGCACAGCAGGGCTCCCCGGCGAGGCTGCCGCGGCGGCTCGAGGAGTGGTGCCGCGCCCTGTCCGCGGCGCACGTGGAGGCGGTGCGCGCCGGGGGGTACGACGTGGTCGGCTCGCTCGACGACCTGCTGCCGGCCGCCTCCGCGTTCGCCGACGACCCGCAGCGCGTGACCGACGCCGAGGTCGCCGACGCCGCCGCCAAGGCGATGGCCGCCATGCTGGTCCAGCCCCCGCCGAACCGCCCGCCGCCCCTAGCGCGAGTGCCAGGGTTTGGCCCCGCGAGTGCCAGGCTTTGGCCGCGCGAGTGCAAGGACTTGGCCCCGCGAGTGCAAGGACTTGGTCGCCATTCCCTGACTCTCGGGCCGCCACGACCTGACACTCGGCGGGGTCAGGTGCGGATGACGAAGTCGGCGCGGTCCCGGGTGCGTTGCTCGAGGAGGTACGTCGTCTCGTCGGCCATCCACTGCACGAGGTGCTCGCGGGAGTCCGACCCGTCACGGGCCAGGCACCGGTCCAGCCGCACGTCGTCGTCGGCCTCGAGCCACACCAGCGTGGTCACGAGGTCCGCGTACGCAAGAGCACCCGACCCGACGCCCTCGAGCACCAGCAGGTCCACGCGCGGTACGTCGACCCACCCGCCCGGTCGCCCCGCATGCCAGTCGTAGCGCCGGTACCGGCCGTCCTCGCCGCGCCCGAACGCCGCCACGACGTGCTCGGCCACGTGCTCGACACCGGCGCGCAGGCCGCCCCAGCCCGGGTACAGGTCGTCGAGGTGCACCACCCGGCAGGACACCTCGCGCGGCGTCGCGCGCCGGACGTCGGCGGCGAACGTGGTCTTGCCGGACCCGGCCGGCCCGTCCACGCAGACCAGTCGGCCCGCTCCGAGGGTGGGCGCAGCCTCCAGCGTCCGGCGTACGACGTCGGCGGCGGAGGTCACCAGGCGTTGCCCGTGCCGCGGTACGTCGGGACCGTCTCGACCACCCGGTCACCGGCCACCAGGTGCACCTCCCGCACGTGCTCGGCGACCTCGCCGGACTTCGCGTGCCGGAACCAGACCGTGTCGCCGACGGCCAGGGCTCGGGCCCCGGGCCCGACCAGCGGGGTCTGCACCTCGCCCGCGCCCTCGAGTCCCGGTGAGCCGCAGCCCGGGCGGCGCCCACGGCAGCGGGGAGCGGTCCTTGCCGGTGGGCCCGGAGGCGATGAGCCCGCCGCCCGCGACGGTCACGCAGCCCTCGGACGGACGCCGCACCACCGGCAGCCCGAAGAACGCGGCGGGTCGCGGCGCGAAGCTCCGGTAGTGGTCGAACAGCGCCGGCACCAGCAGCCCCGACCCGGCCGTCACCTCCGTCACCGCGGGGTCGGCGGCGGACGCCTCGATGCTGCCCGAGCCGCCGGCGTTCCACAGCTCGAGCTCGGCGAGGTCGCGCAGCGCGGCGGCGATCGCGGCGCGGCGCTCGGCCAGCTGTTCCATGGACGCGGACTTGATCCGGCGTACGACGAGGGAGCGGGCGCGCCGGTCGGGCACGGCGTCCGGCACCCCGGCCACCTGACCCTCGTAGGTCATCGCGCCGACGAGCGCGAACCCGGGACGCGCGACGACGGCGCGGGCGAGCCCGACCACGTCCGTCACGTCGCGCAGCGGCGACCGCTTGGGCCCGACGTGCGCAGGACCGACCCGCAGGCCGGCGTCGATGTCGAGCGCCACCCGCACCGTGACGTCGCTGCGTCGTGCGGCGTCGACGACGTCCAGGTGGGCGACGTCGTCGACCATCAGCGTCACCTCGGCCGCCGCGCCGCTCGTCACCGGTGAGCCTCCCGAGCGCGGGGGCGTCGACCGTCGGGTAGCCGAGCAGCACGTCGTCGCAGACACCGTGCTCCTGCAGCCACAGTGCCTCACGAAGCGTGTAGGCGAGCACGCCGCGGAAGCCCGGCGCGGCGAGCGCCCGCTCGATCAGCGCCGGCACCCGCAGCGACTTGCTCGCCACCCGGATCGGCGTGCCCGCGGCCCGGCGGGCCAGGTCGGCGGCGTTCGCGTCGAACGCGTCGAGGTCCACCACGTAGGTGGGCGTGGACGGGGCCGGTCCGAGCGCGCCGACGGCCTTGTCGAGACGCTCGGCCAGCCGGCGACGCGCCTCGGGGTCGTCACCCCTCACGAGATGCCGTGCTTCCTCAGGATCGCCTCGATGTCGGCCATGTCGTCGTCCTCGGCGGGGGCCGAGCCCTGTCGCGCGGGCTTCGGACCGCTCGCCGTGACCGCTGCGGGGGAGGACCCCGCGTCGGCGGCCTTGCGCTCCTTGCGCTCCTTGCGCGACCGCCCCTCCGGCGTACGACGGCGCAGGAAGCCGGACACCACGAAGAGCGTCGCGGAGACGCCGGCGACGATGATCCCGGCCCACACGGTCGGGCTGAACACCAGCCGCACCGCCCAGGAGGACACCGAGTCGGCGACCTCCCAGACCACGCGCAGCAGACCGGTCATGGCGGCCGCGAGCGGCAGCAGCGACCAGGCGACGCCGCGCACCCCGGACGCCATCCCGCGGCGGCGCCAGACCGCAGCGCTCAGCACCAGGCCCACCGCCGTCAGGGCCACTCCTACTGCCGACCAGGTCGCGGAATCGAATTCACCCACGAGCCCAGCCTACGGCGCCGGCCGAGGGGTCACTTCTGCGCGGACACGCCGTCCAGACACCTGAAGTTCTGACCCCTCGCAGGTCGGGCGGGGCGGAGGTCGGGCGGGGCGGCTGACAAGATCGGCGGATGCGTTCCTTGCCCGACCCCGGGTTCGCCGGCGACGACGGCACCGCCCCGCCGGAGGTGGTGGCGGCGCTGAGCGCGTACGCCGAGGACCCGGCGACGCGGCAGGCGCGAGACGCTGGCCGTCCTGCAGCACGCCCGGCTGCTGGTGCCGGTGGTGGCCGTGCTGGGCGAGGTGGAGGTCGACGAGCAGGGCCTGGCCCACGACAAGACCTCCGACATGGCCGCGGTGCTGATGCGCGGCCAGGACGGCCGGACCGCGCTGCTGGCGTTCACCGGCTCGGCGGCCCTGGGCGCCTGGAACCCCGAGGCCCGGCCGGTGCCGGTGTCCGCGCGGGACGCCGCCCGGGCGGCCGCGTCAGGACGGCGCCGAGGCGCTGGTCGTCGACGTGGCGGGGCCGGTGCTGTTCGTGGTGGAGGGCGAGGACCTGGCCGCGCTCGCGGACGGGTGGACGCTGACCCGGGTCAGCGGCCCGGCGCCGGCCTGGGCGTGGGCGAGACCGGACCGGTGAGCTTCTCCCCGGGACCCTCGCCCGGCGGCGTCCGGGATCTCGGAGGCCTCGCGGAACGCCAGCTGGAGGGTGCGCAGGCCGTCGCGCAGCGGTGCGGCGTGGTGGTGACCGAGCCGCGGGGCGCCCGCGGTGACCAGCCCGGCGAGCGCCTCGATCAGGGTGCGCGCCTCGTCGAGGTCCTGGTGCTCCGGCAGGTCCTCGGCCAGCCCGAGGTTCACCGCGGCGGCGCTCATCAGGTGCAGCGCGGCGGTGGAGACGATCTCGAGCGCGGGCACCTCGGCGATGTCGCGGGCGCTCTCCGGGGCGGCGTGACTCATGGGGCAAGCGTGTCACGGCCGCGCCGATGTGCATCCGCAGGGGCTGCTCGGGCTATCCTGGACGGGACCGATCCTGCTGGGTCGGCCGTCTGTGCGCCCGGGGTAGGAATATCCCGAGCGTGCCGGAGGTTGAAACCAGCACGATCTGACAAGCGGGGCCTGTGCGCGAGCACGGTCCCCCACCCGCATCGACCGCCCTGCACCACCAGGTCGTCGGGTCCGGTCACGAGGCGTGAGTCGTCGTACGTCGTACGTCGCCTCCTCGTCCTCGTCTGGTGTCGATCCGCGTGAGCGGAATCGGCGTCGGGCTGGCTTCCGCTTGTCTGTCATGCGGAGGCCCTTTTGTTTGTCCGGGTCGAGGCGTGACGGGTCGCCACCACATCACTCGACCCAGGAGGACCCATCAGCACTGAGCTGCGCATCAACGACCGGATCCGGGTGCCCGAGGTCCGGCTCGTTGGCCCGAACGGCGAGACCGTCGGCATCGTCCGCATCGACGACGCCCTGCGGCTCGCGCAGGAAGCCGACCTCGACCTCGTCGAGGTCGCGCCGACGGCGCGTCCGCCGGTCTGCAAGCTCATGGACTACGGCAAGTTCAAGTACGAGAACGCCCAGAAGGCTCGCGAGGCGCGTCGGAACCAGACCAACGTCATCATCAAGGAGATGAAGCTCCGCCCGAAGATCGACGCGCACGACTACGAGACCAAGAAGGGTCACGTCGTGCGGTTCCTCAAGCAGGGCGACAAGGTGAAGATCACGATCATGTTCCGCGGTCGTGAGCAGCACCGCCCCGAGCTGGGCTTCCGGCTCCTGCAGCGGCTCGCCGAGGACGTCGAGGAGCTCGGCTTCGTCGAGTCGTCGCCCAAGCAGGACGGCCGCAACATGATCATGGTGCTCGGCCCGCACAAGAAGAAGGCCGAGGCCAAGGCCGAGGTCCAGGCGGCGAAGGCCGAGCGGGCCGCCGAGCGCCAGGCCGAGCAGCGAGGCCGAGCACGCCGAGCGCACCGCGACCGCGCCGACCGACCCGTCGGACAAGAAGCCGCGCCGCCGCTCCGAGAACCTCGACCCCGAGATCGAGGTGTGACGCAGCCACGACCCGGTCGAGGACGCCGGCGGAGCCGGCCCCCGAGTCGCCACCGAACGACGTACCAGAGTGAAGGACGACGACGAATGCCGAAGAACAAGACGCACTCCGGTGCGAGCAAGCGGTTCCGGGTGACCGGCTCCGGCAAGATCCGCCGCCAGAAGGCCGGCCTGCGCCACAACCTGGAGCACAAGGCGTCGAAGGTGACCCGCCGGATGAGCGGCACCACCGAGGTCTCCAAGGCCGACACCGCCAAGGTCCGCAAGCTGCTCGGTCGCTGACCGACGCCCGCTCCCGACAGATCTCAAGCATCAAGGAGTAACAAGTGGCACGCGTCAAGCGGGCGGTCAACGCCCACAAGAAGCGCCGGGTAACCCTCGAGCGGGCCTCCGGCTACCGGGGTCAGCGCTCGCGGCTGTACCGCAAGGCCAAGGAGCAGGTCACCCACTCGCTGGTCTACAGCTACCGGGACCGCAAGGCCAAGAAGGGCGACTTCCGCAAGCTGTGGATCCAGCGGATCAACGCCGCCGCCCGCGCCAACGGCATGACCTACAACCGCTTCATCCAGGGCCTCAAGGCCGCGGGTGTCGAGGTCGACCGCAAGATCCTCGCCGACCTGGCCGTCAACGACGCGGCCGGCCTTCGCCGCGCTGGTCGAGATCGCCAAGGCCGCACCTGCCGGAGGACGTCAACGCCCCTCGGCAGGAGACCGCCGAGGCGTCCGCCTGACCACTGCGGCGGTCGACTCCGTCCACGACACCGATGGCGAGCCCCGTGCCCACCAGCCCGACCTGCCGCTGCTCACCCCGAGGAGCGGCCGGGTCAAGGCGGCACGGCGGCTCGCCCGTCGTGCTTCCCGGGCCGAGCACGGGCTGTTCCTCGCCGAGGGTCCGCAGGCGGTGCGCGAGGCGCTCAGCGTCCCCGGCTGCGTCCGGGAGGTGTTCGCCGCTCCGCCGCGGCCGCGCTGCGACCCGCGAGATCCGGGCGGCCGCCGCGGACCGTGCCCTGGCACCTGGTCGACGACGCGGCGATCGCCTCGCTCAGCCGAGACCGTCCACCCGCAGGGCGTGGTGGCGGTCTGCCGGCACGTCGACGTCCCGCTCGAGGACGCTGCTCGCCGCCCGGCCGCGGCTGGTCGCGGTCTGCGCCGACGTGCGCGACCCCGGCAACGCCGGCACCGTGATCCGCTGCGCGGACGCCGCCGGGGCCGACGGCGTGGTGCTGGCCGGCCGGTCAGCGTCGACCCCTACAACGGCAAGGCGGTCCGCGCCTCGGCCGGCTCGCTGTTCCACCTGCCCGTCGTCGATGGACGACGGACACCGCACGGCGTCGTACGCCGCGCTGCAGGAGCGCCGGGCTGACCGTCCTCGCCGCCGACGGCGCGGGCGAGATCGACCTCGACGACGCCGACGGACTCCGGCCTGCTCGCCGGCCCGACCGCGTGGCTGTTCGGCAACGAGGCCTGGGGCCTGCCCGACGACCTCGCCGCGCTGGCCGACCACCGGGTCGCGGATCCCGATCCACGGCCGCGCCGAGAGCCTCAACCTGGCCACCGCCGCGGCGGTCTGCCTCTACGCCTCGGCCCGGGCCCGCCGGGCGCCGCGCCCCGCAGCGGCCGTGACGGCTGACCGCGGGACGCACGGCGGGTTCACGGGTCTGGTCTAATCTGTCGGCTATGTCGACCGACGGGGCCGCCGACCAGCAGGTGCTGCTCGACGCCCTGCCCGACGGGGTCGTGATCGCCGACGCAGACCGGCCGCGTGGTGGTGATCAACCGGGCGGCAGCCGACCTGCTCGAGTCTCGCCGACGGCGTCGGCAAGCACCTCGCCGACGTGGTCGCGCTCCAGGACCAGGGCGGCAACGAGTGGTACACCTGCGCGGACCCCTACGACGGACTCAGCACGCGTCACCAGCCTCAGCGAGCAGTCGTGGTTCACCTCCGACGGCACCGAGCTGCTGGTCACGGTGCGCATCGACCGCGAGTCCGCCCGGGTCCCGGTGGGGCAGGTCGCGGTGTCGCTGCGCTCGGCCCGGGCGCGGGCCCGCCTCGACCGCGAGCGCTCCGACCTGGTCGCGACCGTCGCCCACGAGCTGCGCTCGCCGCTGACCGGGGTCAAGGGCTTCGTCGCGACCCTGCTGTCCAAGTGGGACCGGCTCAACGACGAGCAGAAGAAGATGATGCTCGAGACGGTCAACGCCGACGCCGACCGGCTCACCCGGCTGATCGCCGAGCTGCTCGACGTGGCCCGCATCGACACCGGCCGGCTGTCGCTGTACCCACGGCCGCTGGACTTCCCGCAGGCCGTCGAGCGGGTGCTCGAGTCGGTGCGGGCCGGCACCGGCCGCGAGATCGTGCTCACCGCCGAGGACGACCTGCCCCAGGTGCTCGCCGACCCCGACAAGCTCGCCCAGGTGCTGCACAACCTCGTCGACAACGCGGTTCGCCACGGCGACGGGCAAGGTGTCGCTCGACATCGCCGCGCTCGGTGACGACGCGCCGTTCGACGGCATCGTGCTGCACGTCGACGACGAGGGCGACGGCATCAGCCCCGACATCCGCAGCCGGGTGTTCACGAAGTTCTGGAAGCACGGCACCCGGGGCGGCTCGGGGCTCGGCATGTACATCATCCACGGCCTGGTCCGGGCCCACGGCGGCATCGTGGAGATCGACGACGCGCCCGGCGGCGGGGCCCGCCTCACCATCCTCTGGCCGGCCTCCCCGCACTAGCCCGACCCCCTCCGAAACCCCGCGCGAGGAGTCAGGTACTCAGCCTCGTGGCCGGTGTGTCGCTGCACAGCTGACCCCTCGGCCGGGGTGGCCGCCGGGCCCGCGGGACGAAACCGGTTCGTCGGCGTACCCCGGCCCTTCCTAGACTTCACCCCATGTCTGGCCCCAACACCGATTACGACCCCGTCGAGGTCACCCCTCTCAAGGCCGACGAGGTCGACGCCATGCGCGACGCGGCGCTGGCCGCCATCGCGGCCGCGGCCGACCTCGACGCGCTGCGGCGGGCCCGGATCGAGCACGCCGGCGACCGGTCGCCGCTCGCGCTCGCCAACCGCGAGATCGGTGCGCTGCCGCCGCAGGCCCGCAAGGAGGCCGGGATGCGCGTCGGCCAGGCGCGGGGCGCGGTCAACCAGGCGCTCGCCGCCCGCCAGGAGGTGCTGGAGGCCGAGCACGAGGAGCGGATGCTGGTCGAGGAGACCGTCGACGTCACGCTGCCCTGGGACCGGACGCCGACCGGGGCGCGGCACCCGCTGACCACCCTCTCCGAGCGGATCGCCGACGTCTTCGTCGCGATGGGCTGGGAGGTCGCGGAGGGGCCGGTCGTCGAGGCCGAGTGGCTGAACTTCGACGCGCTCAACCTCGGGCCGGACCACCCGGCCCGCACCATGCAGGACACGTTCTGGATGGAGCCGGCGGAGAACGCCATCGTGCTCCGCACGCACACCTCGCCGGTGCAGGCGCGGACCATGCTCACCCGCGAGCCCCCGATCTACGTCGTCTGCCCGGGGCGGGTGTTCCGCACCGACGAGTACGACGCGACGCACAGCCCGGTCTTCCACCAGGTCGAGGGGCTCGTGGTCGACGAGGGCATCACGATGGCCCACCTGAAGGGCACGCTCGACCACTTCGCCGAGGCGATGTTCGGCGACGGGATCACGACCCGCTTCCGGCCGTCGTACTTCCCGTTCACCGAGCCGAGCGCCGAGGTCGACCTGATCTGCTTCGTCTGCCGCGGGCAGGAGCCCGACGTGCACGACTGCCGCACCTGCAAGGGCGAGGGCTGGATCGAGTGGGGCGGCTGCGGCGTGGTGAACCCGCGCGTGCTGGTCGCCTGCGGCGTCGACCCCGACCGCTACACCGGCTTCGCCTTCGGGATGGGCATCGACCGGACCCTGATGTTCCGGCACGGCGCGGAGGACATGCGGGACATGTTCGAGGGCGACGTCCGGTTCACCACCGCCTTCGGAAGCGAGATCTGACATGCGCGCCCCCGTCTCCTGGATCCGCGAGTACGTCGACCTCCCCGAGGACCTCACCCCGGAGGAGCTCGCCGCGCGGCTGACCGCGCTCGGCCTCAAGCTCGAGGCGCTGACCCGTCCCGGACACGACCTGCAGGGCCCGCTGGTGCTCGGCCGGGTGCTGACCGTCGAGGACGAGCCGCAGAAGAACGGCAAGGTGATCCGCTGGTGCACGGTCGACGTCGGTGACACCAACGGCACCGGCGAGCCGCAGGGCATCGTGTGCGGGGCGCACAACTTCTCGCCGGGCGACCTCGTCGTCGTGGTGCTCCCCGGCGGCGTGCTTCCCGGAGGCTTCGAGATCAGCGCCCGCAAGACCTACGGCCACGTCTCGGCCGGGATGATCTGCTCCGCGACCGAGCTCGGACTCGACGACCCGGCCACCCGGGACGGCATCCTGGTGCTGCCGGCCGACGCGGGTGAGCCCGGCGACGACGCCTTCGGGGTGCTGCCGCTGCGCGACGAGGTGATCGAGTTCGAGATCAACCCCGACCGTGCCTACGCCCTGTCCCTGCGCGGCATCGCCCGCGAGGCGGCGCTCGGCTTCGGCGCGCCGTTCCACGACCCGGCGGACCGGCCCACCCCGGAGCCCGACGGCGCGGCGTACCCCGTGGAGGTCGACGACCCCGACGGCTGCCCGGTGTTCGTGGCCCGCACCGTGACCGGCTTCGACCCCGCTGCGCCGACGCCGCCCTGGCTCGCCCGCCGCATCCAGCTCGCCGGCATGCGGCCGATCTCGCTGGCCGTCGACGTCACCAACTACGTGATGCTCGAGCTGGGCCGGCCGATCCACGGCTACGACGCCGACAAGCTCAGCCGGCACCGTGCGCGTGCGCCGGGCCCGGGACGGCGAGCGGCTCACCACCCTCGACGGCACCGAGCGGAAGCTGTCGGCGGAGGACCTCGTCGTCACCGACGACTCCGGGATCATCGGTCTCGGCGGCGTGATGGGCGGCGAGGCCACCGAGATGTCGGCCACCACCACCAACGTGATGATCGAGGCGGCGCACTGGGACGCCGTGTCGATGTTCCGCACCGGCAAGCGGCACAAGATCACCTCCGAGGCGGGGAAGCGCAACGAGCGCGGAGCCGACCCGACCACCTGCGAGGCCGCGGCCGACCGGGTGGTGGAGCTGCTCGCGAGGTACGGCGGCGGCACCGCCTCGACGTCGGTGACGAAGGTGGGCGGGGCCCCGGTCGCCGACGACCCATCAGCATCGCGACCGACCTGCCGGCGCGCGTCACCGGCATGGAGATCGGCGCCGACACGACCGTCGCGCACCTGCGCGCGGTCGGCTGCGACGTCAGCACCGAGGGCGACCGGCTCTCCGCCGTCCCGCCGAGCTGGCGCCCGGACCTCACCGACCCGTTCGACCTGGTCGAGGAGGTCGCCCGGGTCGTCGGCTACGAGCACGTGCCCGTCGGTGCTGCCGTCGGCGCCGGCGGGCCGGGGACTCACCCCGTCGCAGTCGCTGCGCCGCCGGGTCGGCCGCACCCTGGCCGGTGCGGGCTTCGTCGAGGTGGTGAACTTCCCGTTCGTGGGCACCGGCGACCTCGACCGGCTCGGCCTCGACGGGGACGACGAGCGGCGTACGGCGATGCGGATCGCCAACCCGCTCAGCTCCGAAGAGCCGCTGATGACCACGACGCTGCTGCCCGGGCTGCTCAAGGCGCTGGCCCGCAACGCCGGCCGGGGGCTGCCCGACGCGGCGCTCTTCGAGACCGCCACGGTGACCCTGCCCCGCGGCACGGTGGCGGCGCCGATCCTGCCGGTCGACCGCCGCCCGACCGAGGGGGAGTGGGACGACCTGCAGAAGGCGGTGCCCGACCAGCCGCTGCACCTCGCGCTCGGGGTCTCCGGCCTCCGGGAGCGTTCCGGCTGGTGGGGTCCCGGCCGGCCGGCGTCCTGGGCGGACGCCATCGAGTCGGTCCGCACCGTGGCCACCGCGCTGGGCGTGGAGGTCACGGTCCGGTCGGCGACGCGCGCCCCGTGGCACCCCGGCCGCTGCGCCGAGCTGCTGGTCGGCGAGGTGACGCTCGGCTTCGCCGGCGAGCTGCACCCGCGGGTCTGCACGGCGTACGGCGTGCCGGCCCGCACCGCGGTCGCCGAGATCGACCTCGACCTGCTGCTCGAGCGCGCCGTGCTGATCGTGCCGGCCCCGCAGTTCTCGACGTACCCGGTCGCCAAGGAGGACGTCGCCCTCGTCGTCGACGCCGCGATCCCCGCCGCGGAGGTCGCGGCGACGCTCGAGGAGGGCGCCGGCGAGCTGTGCGAGTCGGTCCGGCTGTTCGACGTCTACACCGGTGACCAGGTCGAGGAGGGCAAGCGGTCGCTCGCGTTCGCGCTGCGGTTCCGGGCCCCGGACCGCACCCTGACCGAGGCCGAGACGGGCGCCGCCCGCGACGCCGCGGTCGCCCTGGCGGTCGAACGACATGGAGCCGTGCACCGCGCCTGACTCGGCGAGGGGTCACTTGTGCCGCCGACACGCCGGCGAGGGGCCTGAGTTTCTGACTCCTCGGCGGACCCGACTGTCCGGGTATATGCAGGTGCGTGTATGGTCATGCACATGCCGAAGCGGAGAGTGGCCGTCGCCGGAGCCAGCGGGTACGCCGGGGGTGAGGTGCTGCGCCTGCTGCTGGCGCATCCCGACGTCGAGATCGGGGCGGTGACCGCGGGGTCCAACGCGGGGGAGCGGCTCGGCAGCCTGCAGCCGCACCTCGTGCCGCTGGCCGACCGGGTCCTCGAGGAGACCACGGTCGAGGTGCTCGCCGGGCACGACGTCGTCTTCCTCGGCGCTCCCGCACGGCCAGTCCGGCGGTGATCGCCAACGCGCTGCCCGAGGAGACCGTGGTCATCGACTGCGGCGCCGACTTCCGGCTGACCGACGCCGAGGACTGGGAGAAGTTCTACGGCGGCGAGCACGCCGGCTCCTGGCCCTACGGGCTGCCCGAGCTCGGCGACCAGCGCGACCGGCTGGCCGGCGCGACCCGGATCGCGGTCCCCGGCTGCTACCCGACCGTCTCGACGCTCGCGCATGGCACCCGCCGTCGCCGCCGGGCTCGTCGACACCGCGGGCATCGTCGTGGTCGCCGCCTCCGGCACCTCGGGCGCGGGCAAGGCACCGAAGCCGCACCTGCTCGGCGCGGAGGTGATGGGCTCGGCCAGCGCCTACGGCGTCGGTGGCACGCACCGGCACACGCCCGAGATCACCCAGAACCTCGGCGGCCTCACCGAGCACCCGGTCAAGGTGTCCTTCACGCCGCTGCTGGTGCCGATGCCGCGCGGCATCCTCGCCACCTGCTCCGCACCCACCACCGTGGGTGCCGACGAGGCGTACGCCGCCTACGAGAAGGCCTACGCCGACGAGCCGTTCATCCACCTGCTGCCGCCCACGATCTGGCCCCAGACCAAGTCGGTGCTCGGGTCCAACGCCGTGCACGTCCAGGTGACCGTCGACGAGGACGCCGGCCGGCTCGTCGCGGTCGCCGCCGTCGACAACCTCGCCAAGGGCACCGGCAGGCGCGGCCGTGCAGTGCATGAACCTCGCCCTCGGCCTGCCCGAGACCACCGGCCTCTCGACCGTGGGGCTGGCCCCGTGACCGCCGCCACCTACGGGCTGACCCGGCACCGCGACGCCCTGGCCGTGGTGCGGCTGGGCCGCGGCGCCAAGGTCCCGGCCTGGGCGGCCGCGTCGACGTTGTTCTCGGTGACCGCCACCGACACCGAGACGTCCATCGTGTGCCACGCGTCGACGGTGCCGGCCAAGGCCAAGCGGCTCGGCCCGTTCGTCGCGTTCGAGGTCGACGGGCCGCTCGAGATCTCGATGACCGGTGTGCTGCACGCGCTGCTCACGCCGCTCGCGGACGACGGGGTGAGCGTGTTCACCATCTCCACCTACGACACCGACTGGATCCTGGTGCGGGCCGGTCAGGCCGACAAGGCCGAGGCCGCCTGGACCGCGGCCGGCCACACCGTGCACCCGCCCGTGACCGACGCGGACCCCGCATGAGCATCACCGCACCCCAGGGCTTCCGGGCCGCCGGCGTCGCCGCGGGTCTCAAGGCGCTCCGGCGGCAAGGACATGGCCCTGGTCGTCAGCGACGGTCCGCAGTACGCCTCCGCGAGCGTCTTCACCGCCAACCGGTGCAAGGCCAACCCGGTGCTGTGGAGCCAGGAGGTCGTCAAGGACGGCACCGTGCGCGCGGTGGTGCTGAACTCCGGCGGCGCCAACTGCTACACCGGCGCCGAGGGCTTCCAGACCACCCACTCCGTCGCCGAGAAGGTCGCCGACGGACTCGGCATCGGTGCGATCGACGTGGTCGTCTGCTCGACGGGGCTGATCGGCCTGAAGAACCCCCGCGACGTGCTGCTCGACGGCGTCGACCGGTGCCTCTCCGCGCTGTCGTACGACGGCGGTGGCGACGCGGCCGAGGCGATCATGACCACCGACTCGGTGCAGCAAGAGAGGTCGTGGTCGAGGGGCTCGACCGGCGGCTGCGGAGTGGTGCATCGGCGGGATGGCCAAGGGCGCCGGGATGCTCGCGCCCCAGCTGGCCACCATGCTCGTCGTACTCACCACCGACGCCGCCGTCGACGCGAGCACCGCCGACCGGGCGCTGCGCGCGGCCTGCCGGGTCAGCTTCGACCGGCTCGACTCCGACGGCTGCATGTCGACCAACGACACGGTCACGCTGCTCGCCAACGGCGCCTCGGGGATCACGCCCACCGAGCAGGAGTTCACCGACGCGCTGACCCGGGCCTGCACCGACCTGGCCATGCAGCTGCTCGCCGACGCGGAGGGTGCCGACCACGAGATCGCCATCACCGTGCTCAACGCGGCCTCGGAGGACGACGCCGTGACGGTCGGCCGGTCGGTGGCCCGCAGCAACCTGTTCAAGGCGGCCGTGTTCGGCAAGGACCCCAACTGGGGCCGGGTGCTCGCCTCGATCGGCACCACCGACGCCGTCTTCGACCCCGCCGACCTCGACGTGGCGATGAACGGCGTGTGGGTCTGCCGCGGGTCCGAGCCGGACGCCGACCCGGCGACGGTCGACCTGACCGGCCGCGAGGTCACCGTGACCATCGACCTCAAGTCCGGCAGCGACCGTGCCACGGTGTGGACCAACGACCTGACGCACGCCTACGTGCACGAGAACTCCGCCTACTCGAGCTGAGAGCGACTGATCCGCGTGACCGCTGACACCGACGACACCATCGCGACGACCAGTCCCGAGGCGTTCAAGCGCGCCACCGCCAAGGCGGCCACGCTGGCCGAGGCGCTGCCGTGGCTGAAGACCTACCACGGCAAGACGATCGTGGTGAAGTACGGCGGCAACGCGATGACCGACGACACCCTCAAGCAGGCGTTCGCCGAGGACATCGTGTTCCTCCGCTACGCCGGGTTCCACCCCGTCGTCGTGCACGGCGGCGGCCCCCAGATCAGCAGCATGCTCGACCGGCTGCAGATCGAGTCGGAGTTCCGCGGCGGCCTGCGGGTGACCACGCCCGAGGCGATGGACGTCGTCCGGATGGTGCTCGTCGGCCAGGTCGGCCGCGAGCTGGTCGGGCTGATCAACTCCCACGGCCCGCTCGCCGTGGGGCTCAGCGGAGAGGACGCCGGCCTGTTCACGGCCGAGCCGGCCCACACCGTCGTGGACGGCGAGGAGGTCGACCTCGGCCTGGTCGGCGAGGTCGCCAAGGTCCGTCCCGAGGCGGTGCGGGACCTGGTCGAGGCGGGACGCATCCCGGTCATCTCCTCGGTCGCCCCCGACGAGCTCGGGCGCGTGCACAACGTCAACGCCGACACCGCCGCCGCCGCGCTCGCGGTCGCGCTCGGAGCCGAGAAGCTGCTCGTGCTCACCGACGTGGAGGGCCTCTACCGCGACTGGCCCGACAGCGACGACGTGATCGGGCACATCGGTCCCGAGGCGCTCGAGGAGCTGATGCCCAGCCTGGCCAGCGGCATGGTCCCCAAGATGAAGGCCTGCCTGAAGGCGGTGCGCGGAGGCGTGCCGCGCGCGACCGTCGTCGACGGTCGCGAGCCGCACGCGGTGCTGCTCGAGATCTTCACCGACGACGGCATCGGCACGCAGGTGCTGCCGGGCGCGGAGACCACGCTCCGACACGCCCTGCGAAGGAAGGAGGACGGCTGATGCACGACGGCCTCAAGAAGCGGTACGCCGCGTCGATGATGAACACGTTCGGGCCGCCCAAGCTCGTGCTCACCCGCGGTGAGGGCGCCTACGTGTGGGACGCCGACGGCAACCGCTACCTCGACCTCCTCGGCGGGATCGCCGTGAACGCCCTCGGCCACGCGCACCCCGCGCTCGTGGCTGCCGTCTCCCCGCAGATGAGCACCCTCGGGCACGTCTCCAACTTCTTCGCCACCGAGCCGCAGGTGGCCCTGGCCGAGCGGCTGCTCGACCTCATCGGTCCGGACCCGGGCAAGGTCTTCTTCGCCAACTCCGGCGCGGAGGCCAACGAGGCGGCGCTCAAGCTGACCCGTCGCACCGGCCGCACCCAGGTGATCGCCACCGAGGGCGCCTTCCACGGCCGCACCATGGGCTCGCTCGCGCTCACCGCCAAGGCGGCCTACCGCGAGCCGTTCGAGCCGCTGCCCGGCGGCGTCACGTTCGTGCCGTACGGCGACGCCGACGCGCTGGCCGCGACCGTCACCGACGAGACCGCCGCGGTGGTGGTCGAGCCGATGCAGGGCGAGGCCGGCGTCGTCGTACCCCCGGCGGACTACCTGGCCTGGGCCCGGGAGATCACCGCCGCCCGGGGCGCCCTGCTCTGGGTCGACGAGGTGCAGACCGGGATCGGCCGCACCGGGGCGTGGTTCGCGCACGCCGATTCGGGGGTCACCCCCGACATCGTCACCGTCGCCAAGGGGCTGGGCGGCGGGATCCCGATCGGCGCGTGCATCGCCCTGGGGGAGTGCGCCGACCTCCTCCAGCCGGGCAACCACGGCACCACCTTCGGCGGCAACCCGGTCGCCACCGCCGCCGCCCTCGCCGTGATCGAGACCATCGAGAAGGACGACCTGCTCGGCAACGTGACCCGCGTCGGCCAGCGGTTGCGCACCGGGCTCGCCGACCCCCGGGTCACCGACATCCGCGGACGCGGACTGCTGATCGGGATCGACCTCGACGCCGAGGCCGGCGCCCAGGTCGTCGAGGCCGGACAGCGGGCGGGCTTCATCCTGAACAGCACCGGACCCGGCACCATCCGGCTCGCGCCGCCGCTCGTGCTCACCGACGAGCAGGCCGACGAGCTCGTCGCCGCCTGGCCCGGAATCCTCGACACGGCCTACGAAGCACTGGGAGGTGCCTCCTCATGACCCGTCACTTCCTCCGCGACGACGACCTGACCCCGGCCGAGCAGGCTGAGGTGCTCGCGCTCGCCCGGAAGCTCAAGGACGACCGGTTCGCGGCACACCAGGACGCGACATGACGTCCACGATCCCGCTCACCAAGAGCGCCCGGCAGCAGAAGATCGTCGACCTGCTCGGTCGCCGTCAGGTGCGCTCCCAGGCCGAGCTGTCCGAACTGCTCAAGGAGGCCGGCGTGCAGGTCACCCAGGCCACGCTGTCGCGCGACCTCGTCGAGCTCGACGCGGTCAAGGTGCGCATCCCGTCCGGCCAGCTGGTGTACGCCGTACCGGCCGAGGGCGGCGACCGCACCCCCGTCGTCCACGACACCGCGGCGTCCGAGGCGCGGCTGGCCCGGCTGCTGGGCGAGCTGCTGGTCTCCGCGGACGCCTCGGCGAACCTCGCGCTGCTGCGGACCCCGCCGGGGGCCGCGCAGTTCCTGGCGTCGGCGTTCGACAGGTCCGAGTCCGACGACGTGCTCGGCACCGTGGCCGGCGACGACACCGTGCTGGTGATCAGCCGACGACCCGACGGCGGGCACGACCTGGCGGCGCGGTTCCTCGCGCTCGCCAACGGCTCGCAGCCATCCCAGCCCTCCTGAACGCCCTCAGTCCGAAGGATTCACCGTGAGCAAGGTCCTGACCTCCCTCCCCGTCGGCGAGCGCGTCGGCATCGCGTTCTCCGGCGGCCTCGACACCTCCGTCGCCGTCGCCTGGATGCGCGAGCGGGGTGCGGTGCCGTGCACCTACACCGCCGACATCGGCCAGTACGACGAGCCCGACGTCAGCGGCGTTCCCGACCGGGCGCTGCAGTACGGCGCGGAGATCGCCCGGGCCGTCGACTGCCGCCGCCCGCTGGTCGAGGAGGGACTGGCCGCGATGGCCTGCGGGGCGTTCCACATCCGCTCCGGCGGGCGGGCGTACTTCAACACCACCCCGCTCGGGCGGGCCGTGACCGGCACGATGCTGGTGCGGGCGATGCATGCCGACGGTGTCGACATCTGGGGGGACGGGTCGACGTTCAAGGGCAACGACATCGAGCGGTTCTACCGCTACGGCCTGCTCGCCAACCCGGAGCTGCGGATCTACAAGCCGTGGCTGGACGCGGAGTTCGTCAAGGAGCTCGGCGGCCGCCACGAGATGAGCGCTTGGCTCACCGAGCGCGGGCTGCCCTACCGCGACAGCCAGGAGAAGGCGTACTCCACCGACGCGAACATCTGGGGCGCCACCCACGAGGCGAAGACGCTCGAGCATCTCGACGTCTCGCTGGAGTCGGTGCAGCCGATCATGGGGGTGCGGTTCTGGGACCCCACGGTCGCGATCGAGACCGAGGAGGTCACGGTCGGCTTCGAGTTCGGGCGGCCGGTCTCGATCAACGGCACCCGCTACCCGGACCCGGTCGACCTGGTGCACGAGGCCAACGTGATCGGCGGCCGGCACGGCCTCGGGATGTCCGACCAGATCGAGAACCGGATCATCGAGGCCAAGTCACGCGGCATCTACGAGGCGCCGGGCATGGCGCTGCTCTGGATCGCCTACGAGCGGCTGCTCAACGCGGTGCACAACGAGGACACGATCGAGAACTACCACTCCCAGGGCCGCCGGCTCGGCCGGATGCTGTACGAGGGCCGCTGGCTGGACCCGCAGGCGCTGATGATGCGTGAGTCGATCATGCGCTGGGTCGCCTCGCTGGTGACCGGCGAGGTGACCGTCCGGCTGCGGCGCGGCGAGGACTACACCGTCCTCGCCACCTCGGGACCGGACTTCTCCTACCACCCCGACAAGCTGTCGATGGAGCGCACCGACAACGCGGTGTTCGGGCCGACCGACCGGATCGGTCAGCTCACCATGCGCAACCTCGACATCGCCGACTCCCGCTCCAAGCTCGAGCTGTACGCCGGCCAGCCGCAGGACCAGGGCCACGTCCTCGTCGAGCACGGGAACCTGTTCGGAGCCATCGAGCCGGGTGGTGCCGACCGGATCGCCCGCAAGAACGGCGACCCCGACTCGTTCGACGACGAGGCGCTCGACCACGCCGCGATGGAGTCCGGAACCGACTGACCCCCCACCAACCACCCGCTGTAACGCGGGGTTATGGACGCTCAACACGCGGCCCACCTCGTGGCAGGCGTCCACAGCTCGTGGCAAGCGCGACCGGAACGCCAGGGAACGGGCACGACACCGAGAGGACGACGTGAGCAAGGAAGCCACCAACACCGGGGCACTGTGGGGCGGCCGGTTCGCCGACGGACCGAGCCCGGCCCTGGCCGCGCTGTCGAAGTCGACCCACTTCGACTGGCGGCTGGCGCCGTACGACCTCGCCGGCTCCAGGGCCCACGCCCGCGTGCTGCACCGGGCCGGCCTGCTCGACGACGCCGAGCTCGACGGGTTGCTCGCCGGGCTCGACCGGCTGGCGGCCAAGGTGGCCTCGGGGGAGGCGGTCGCCGCGGAGTCGGACGAGGACGTGCACGGGGCGCTCGAACGGCTGCTGCTCGACGAGGTCGGGACCGACCTAGGCGGCCGGCTGCGCGCCGGGCGGTCCCGCAACGACCAGATCGCCACCCTGTTCAAGGTGTTCCTGCGCGACCACGCCCGCATCGTCGCCGGTCAGCTGCTCGACCTCGTCGACGCCATCACCGACCAGGCCGAGCAGCACCTCGGCGCGGTGATGCCCGGGCGCACCCACCTCCAGCACGCCCAGCCGGTGCTGCTCAGCCACCACCTGCTGGCGCACGCCTGGCCGCTGGTCCGCGACCTCGGCAGGATCCGGGACTGGGACGCCCGGGTCGCGGCCGACTCGCCGTACGGCTCCGGCGCCCTCGCCGGCTCCAGCCTCGGCCTAGACCCGCGGCAGGTCGCCGCCGAGCTCGGGTTCACCGACTCCAGCCCGAACTCGATCGACGGCACCGCGGCCCGCGACTTCGTCGCGGAGCTCGCCTTCGTCGCCGCCATGGTCGGCGTGGACGTGTCGCGGATGGCGGAGGAGGTCATCCTGTGGGCGACCAAGGAGTTCGGGTTCGTGCGACTGCACGACGGGTACTCCACCGGGTCGAGCATCATGCCGCAGAAGAAGAACCCCGACATCGCCGAGCTCGCCCGCGGCAAGGCCGGCCGGGTCGTCGGCAACCTCACCGGTCTGATGACCACCCTGAAGGCGCTGCCGCTGGCCTACAACCGCGACCTGCAGGAGGACAAGGAGCCGGTCTTCGACTCGGTGGACACCCTCGAGGTGCTGCTGCCCGCGTTCACCGGGATGGTGGCCACGCTGACGTTCGACACCGCGCGGATGGCGGAGCTGGCGCCGCAGGGGTTCTCGCTGGCGACCGACGTCGCCGAGTGGCTGGTGCGCGAGGGCGTGCCGTTCCGGGTCGCCCACGAGCTGGCGGGGGAGTGCGTCCGGCAGTGTGAGGAGCTCGGGATCGAGCTCGACCAGCTCACCGACGAGCAGTTCGCCGCGATCTCGCCGCACCTGACCCCCGGGGTGCGCAGCGTCCTCACCGTCGACGGGTCGGTCGCCTCGCGCAACGGCCGCGGCGGCACCGCCCCGGAGCGGGTCGCCGAACAGCTCGCCGAGCTCCGGAGCGTCGTCGCGGACCACCGTGCCTGGCTGGCCTGACCTGCTGCTGCGGCCGGCCCCCGAGGTGGCGCCCCGGCTGCTCGGCGCGAGGCTCACCCACGGCGGCGTCACGGTCCGGCTCACCGAGGTCGAGGCGTACGACGGCGAGAACGACCCCGCCTCCCACGCCTACCGCGGTCCGACCGCCCGCAACGACGTCATGTTCGGCCCGCCCGGCCGCCTCTACGTGTACTTCTCCTACGGCATGCACTGGTGCGCCAACGTGGTCTGCGGGCCCGACGGCACGGCGTCCGCGGTGCTGCTGCGCGCCGGGGAGGTGGTCGACGGGGTCCCCACGGCCCGCGCCCGACGGGGCGACCGGCCCGACGAGGCGCTGGCCCGCGGTCCGGCCAACCTGACCCAGGCGCTCGGCATCGACCGCAGCCAGGACGGGCTGGAGCTCGACGGGCTGCTCGTGCTGTCCCCGGACCCGGTGCCGGCCGAGGACGTCCTGTCCGGGCCCCGGGTCGGCGTCTCGCTGGCGCACGACGTGCCGTGGCGGTTCTGGCTGCGCGGCGACCGCTCCGTCTCGGCGTACCGCCGGAGCCCGCGGGCACCCCGCTGACCGCCCCGCTGACCGCCCCGGGCGCCGGCGTGGGGGCCCAGCGTCGGCCGCGCTCCCCACGAGACATGGACGCCTCCCGTGCGGCACACCCCCTGTTGAGCGTCCATAACCCCGCGTTACAGCCGGGAATGTCCCTCCCAGGATGTGTTGGGTCTGCGTGAGAGCATTGCCGCGCCATGAAGTTCCCCTCGCGCCAACAGCCCCTCGACGGCCTGCCCGGAGTCTCGGGGACGGCCCGGGTGGACCGGCGCACCTCCGCCGTCGTACGCCGGCTGCGCCGGGGCGACATCGCCGTGATCGACCACCTCGACCTCGACCGCTCCCACGCGGAGGCGCTGGTGGACGCGGGCGTGGTGGCCGTGGTCAACGCCTCGCCGTTCATCTCGGGGCGCTACCCCAACCTCGGCCCGGACCTGCTCGCCAAGGCGGGCGTGCTGATGCTCGACGACGTCGGCGCCGGGGTGTTCAAGACCGTCACCGACGGCACCGATGTGCGCGTCGACGGGCACCGACTGCTGCGCGGCGACGAGACCGTCGCCGAGGGCCAGCTGCTCAGCGCCGACGACGTCGCGGAGCGGATGTCCGAGGCCCGCGGCGGGCTGAGCACCCAGCTGCAGAGCTTCACGCACAACACCACCGAGTTCCTCCGTCGCGAGCAGGACCTGCTGCTGCACGGCCAGGGCGTGCCGAGGCTGCGCACCCGGATCCAGGGCCGCCCGGTCGTCGTCGTGGTCCGCGGCTACGACTACCGCGAGGACCTCCGCAAGCTGCGCCGGTTCATCCGCGAGCAGCGGCCCGTCCTGATCGGCGTGGACGCCGGCGCCGACGCGCTCGAGGCCGCCGGGCACCGCCCCGACATCGTCATCGTGGGGGAGCAGGGGCTCGGCCAGGGCTCGTCGGCCGGCGACCAGGGGCAGACCGTCACCGACCGCGCCCTGCGGCACTCCCACGAGGTCGTCCTGCACACCGACCGTGGCGGCCGGGCCGTCGGCAGCGACCGGCTCGAACGGCTCGGCGTCCGGGCCCACGAGCTCGCCGCGTCGGGCCTGACCGAGGACGTCGCGCTGCTGATGGCCGACACCGCCGGCGCCTCGCTGATGATCACGGTCGGGATGCACGCCACCCTCGACGAGTTCCTCGACCGCCAGCGCGCCGGTCTGGCCAGCACCTTCCTCACCCGCCTGCGCGTCGGACCCAAGCTGGTCGACGCCAGGAGCGTCCCCCAGCTGTACGCCGGACGGGTGCGGCTGTGGCACCTCGGCGTCGTCCTGCTCGCGGGGCTCATCGCCCTGCTGACCGCCGTCGCCGCGACGCCCGTGGGCGCCGAGTGGTGGGACTCCGTCCAAGGCGCCCTGACCGACCTGATCGACTGGATCCAAGGACTGTTCACGTGATCTCGTTCCGCTACCACATCGTCTCGATCGTCTCGGTCTTCCTCGCCCTGGCGGTCGGTGTCGCGCTCGGCGGCGGCCCGCTGAAGGGCGAGGTGGACAACACCCTCGTCGACCAGGTCAAGGCCGACCGGGGGGTGAAGTCGGAGCTTCGCGCCGAGATCGCGGCGACCCGCGCCGGCAGCACCTTCACCGACGAGTTCGCCGACACCATCGCGCCGGGGCTGCTCGGCCAGGTGCTGGAAGGACGGGTGGTCACGCTGGTGGCGCTCCCGGGCAGCCAGCAGGCCGAGGTCTCGGCGCTCGGCGACATGATCACCACGGCCGGCGGCACGGTCGGCGGCTCGGTCCGGGTCGGCGACCAGCTGCTCGACGTCTCCAACCGGCAGCTCGTCGACGAGCTCGGCAGCCAGCTGCTCGACGGCGCCTCCGACGTGAGCGTGCCCGCCGACGCCAGCGGCTACGAGCGGATCGGCGCGCTCATGGCCCGGGCGGTCGGCACCGACAAGGACGCCGGCGGGGCGGGGGTGGACGCCACCTCCGACAGCATCCTCGCCGGGCTGAGCACCGCCGGCCTGATGTCGGCCGACGGTGCCCTCGACCGGCGCGGCAGCCTGGTGCTCTTCGTGGCCGGTTCGCCCACCGGCACCGAGGAGGAGCAGAGCGGGGCGAGCAGCATCCTCGCCACGATCGTGTCCGCGGTGGATGCCGACACCGACGGGGTCGTGGTCGCCGGCCCGATCGCCTCGGCCCGCGAGCAGGGCCTGGTGCGGGGCATCCGGGAGGACGTGGTGGCGGCCCGCGACGTCTCCACCGTCGACGCGCTGGGTCGGTCCGCCGCCCGGATCGTCGCGGCGATGGCGCTCGCCGGCCAGGCGCAGGACCAGACCGGGCACTTCGGCGCCGTCGATGCCGCGGACGGCGCCATGCCCGGAGCGGTCAGCGGCGAATGACGCAGGGCGGTCAGCGGAGAGTGACCGAGGGCGGTCAGCGGCGAGTGACACCGGGTGTCGGCCCGGCGTACCGGCCCGAGCCTTGATAGGGTGGAACCCCGTGGAGGCGTGATCGACCGGCGCCCGCAGAGTTCGACACCACCCTCGATGCCACGGGAGTTCACTTGGCCGCATCGCAGCCGACCAAGCACGTCTTCGTCACCGGAGGCGTCGCCTCCTCGCTCGGCAAGGGCCTCACCGCCTCCTCGCTCGGCAGCCTGCTGAAGTCGCGCGGCCTGCGGGTCACGATGCAGAAGCTCGACCCCTACCTCAACGTCGACCCGGGCACGATGAACCCCTTCCAGCACGGCGAGGTGTTCGTCACCAACGACGGCGCCGAGACCGACCTGGACATCGGTCACTACGAGCGGTTCCTCGACACCGACCTGCGCGGCATCGCCAACGTGACGACCGGGCAGGTCTACTCCGAGGTGATCGCCAAGGAGCGCCGCGGCGACTACCTCGGCGAGACGGTGCAGGTGATCCCGCACATCACCAACGAGATCAAGGAGCGGGTCCGGGCGATGGCCGGCCCCGACGTCGACGTGGTGATCACCGAGATCGGCGGCACCGTCGGTGACATCGAGAGCCTGCCGTTCCTCGAGGCGGCCCGGCAGGTGCGCCACGACGTCGGCCGCGACAACTGCTTCTTCCTGCACGTCTCGCTGGTGCCCTACATCGGTCCCTCGGGTGAGCTGAAGACCAAGCCCACCCAGCACTCCGTCGCCGCGCTCCGGTCGATCGGTATCCAGCCCGACGCGATCGTCTGCCGCTCCGACCGCGAGATCCCCGAGTCGATGAAGCGCAAGATCTCGCTCATGTGCGACGTCGACGAGGAGGCCGTCGTCAACGCCGCCGACGCGCCGTCCATCTACGACATCCCGAAGGTGCTGCACTCCGAGGGTCTGGACGCCTACGTCGTACGCCGGCTCAACCTGCCGTTCCGCGACGTCGACTGGACCGAGTGGGACGACCTGCTGCGCCGGGTGCACCACCCCGCGGAGGAGGTGACCGTCGCCCTGGTCGGCAAGTACATCGACCTGCCGGACGCCTACCTCTCGGTCGCCGAGGCGCTGCGCGCGGGCGGCTTCGCCCACGAGGCCAAGGTCAGGCTGCTCTGGGTGCCGTCCGACGAGTGCCAGACCCGCGAGGGGGCCGCGCGCCACCTCTCCGACGTCGACGCGGTCTGCGTCCCGGGCGGCTTCGGCATCCGCGGCATCGAGGGCAAGGTGGGCGCGCTGGAGTACGCCCGCACCCACGGCATCCCGACGCTCGGCCTGTGCCTGGGGCTGCAGTGCATGGTCATCGAGTACGCCCGGCACGTGGCCGGCGTCGAGAAGGCCGACTCCACCGAGTTCAACCCCGGCTGCGAGGAGCCGGTCATCGCCACGATGGCGGAGCAGAAGGAGTTCGTCGAGGGCGGCAGCGGCGACATGGGCGGCACCATGCGGCTGGGGCTGTACCCGGCCGAGCTCAAGGAGGGCAGCATCGCCCGCGAGCTGTACGGCGAGCCGAAGATCGACGAGCGGCACCGGCACCGCTACGAGGTCAACAACGCCTACCGCGACCGGCTCGAGAAGGCCGGCCTGGTGTTCTCCGGGACCTCGCCCGACAACAACCTGGTCGAGTTCGTCGAGCTGCCGCGCGAGGTGCACCCCTACTACGTCGCGACCCAGGCGCACCCCGAGCTGCGGTCCCGGCCGACCCGCCCGCACCCGCTGTTCGCGGGCCTGGTCGGCGCGGCCATCGAGCGGCAGCGCGAGCTGCGGTTCCCGATCGACGAGGCCGCCCTGCGTCGCAAGGCCGACGCCGCCGCCGCGGCCGAGCCGGCGTAGTGGTCTCGACAGGGTCGACCACCGGACGGCTCACCGACCCCGAGGAGCGCTGGCCGGTCCACGAGGTCGAGGAGATCTGGGACGGCAAGGCGCCGTTCTCGGTGCGCCGGGACACCATCTCCGCACCCGACCGTCCCGACGAGCAGTTCGGCCGGCTCGTGCTCGAGCACCCCGGCGCGGTGGTCATCCTGGCGGTCGACGAGCGGGACCGGGCGTTCGTGCTGCACCAGTACCGGCACCCGATCGGCCGGCGCATGCTCGAGCTCCCCGCCGGGCTGCTCGACGTACCGGGGGAGGACCCGCTCGTCGCCGCCCGCCGCGAGCTCCAGGAGGAGGCGCTGCTGCACGCCGAGACCTGGGAGCACCTGCTCACGATCTACCCCTCCCCGGGGCTGAGCAGCGAGCGCATGGAGATCTACCTGGCGACCGGGCTGAGCCCGGCGGCCGGCCGCGGCGACTTCGAGCCGCACCACGAGGAAGCCGACATGACCACCTCCTGGGTGCCGGTCGCGGACCTGGTCGAGGCGTTCCTCGCGCGCGAGATCACCAACGGCCCCACCGGCCACGCGGTGCTCGCCTACACCCTCCGCCAACGCATCGAGTAGGCGCCGGGCGACGGTGCCGTGACGCGCCGTCCGTGTGAGGTTCACTATGCTCGGGCCGCAGCCCCGACGACGTGGCGGCGAGTCTCCCCGAGAGGACAGTTGGGTCGATGAAGGTCGGCGTTCCGAAGGAAGTCAAGAACCACGAGTACCGGGTGGCACTGACCCCGGTCGGCGTGCACGAGCTCACCCAGCACGGCCACGAGGTGTACGTCGAGAAGGAGGCCGGCGCCGGCTCGCTGATCCCCGACGCCGAGTACGTCGCCGCCGGGGCGAAGATGCTCGACACCGCCGACGACGTCTGGGGCACCGCCGACATGGTGCTCAAGGTCAAGGAGCCGGTCGCCGAGGAGTACGCGCGGATGCGCGAGGGGCAGACCCTGTTCACCTACCTCCACCTCGCCGCCGACCAGCCGCTCACCGAGGAGCTGATGAAGCGCCAGGTGACCGCCATCGCCTACGAGACGGTGCAGCTGCCCTCGGGCGGGCTGCCGCTGCTGTACCCGATGTCCGAGGTCGCCGGCTGCCTCGCCCCGCAGGTGGGCGCGCACTCGCTGATGCGGGCGCAGGGCGGACGTGGCGTGCTGATGGGCGGCGTCGGTGGGGTGGCCAACGCCAAGGTCGTGATCATCGGCGCCGGCGTCTCCGGGCAGAACGCCGCCAACATCGCCCTCGGGATGGGTGCCGACGTCACGCTGCTCGACACCGACCTCGACAAGCTGCGGCTGTCGTTCTGGCGCTACAACAACCGGGTGCACGGGCTGGCGTCGTCCAAGCTGGCGATCCAGCAGCAGGTGATGGAGGCCGACATGGTGATCGGCGCGGTGCTGATCCCCGGGGCGAAGGCACCCAAGCTGGTCAGCAACGACCTGGTCGCGCAGATGAAGCCGGGCTCCGTGCTGGTCGACATCGCCGTCGACCAGGGCGGCTGCTTCGAGGACACCCGGCCCACCACCCACGCCGACCCGACGTACACGGTGCACAACTCGGTGTTCTACTGCGTCGCGAACATGCCCGGCGCGGTCCCGAACACCTCGACGTACGCCCTGACCAACGCCACGCTGCCCTACACGGTGGCGCTGGCCGACAAGGGCTGGCAGCAGGCGCTGCGCGACGACCCGTCGCTCGCGCTGGGACTCAACACCCACGCCGGCCGGCTCACCAACGCCCCGGTCGCCGAGGCACACGGCATGGAGCACACCCCGGTCGAGGGAGCGCTCGGCTGACCGGCGTTCCGCAGGGGCGGACGGAGTGAGCGTGGCGGCAGGCGCCGGTACGACGCCGCTCCAGCGCGCCGTCCGCACCTACCTCGACCACCTCGTCGTCGAGCGCGGGCTGGCCGACAACACGCTGAAGTCCTACCGGCGCGACCTGCGACGGTACGTCGCGTTCCTCGCCGACCGGGACCTCGACGACCCGGGCGCGGTCAGCGAGGACGTGGTCACCGCGTTCCTGCGCGCGCTGCGCGAGGGCGACGCCGAGCATCCGCCGCTGAGCGCCGGGTCGGCCGCGCGCACCGTGGTGGCCGTGCGCGGCTTCCACCGGTTCGCGGTCCGGGAGGGTCTCGCCGCCGCGGACCCGTCCGCCGCCGTACGCCCGCCCGCGCCGGCCAAGCGGCTCCCCAAGGCGCTGCCGCTGGCCGACATCGAGCGGATCCTGGACGCCGCCGGCGCGCCCGGCACCTCCCTGGCGCTGCGCGACCGCGCGCTGCTGGAGGTGCTCTACGGCACCGGGGCGCGGATCTCCGAGGCGGTCGGCCTCGACGTCGACGACCTGGACCTGGCGACCCCCGACGAGCCCGACGCGGGTGCGGTCCGGCTGCGCGGCAAGGGCGGCAAGGAGCGGATCGTCCCGGTGGGCAGCTACGCCTCGGAGGCGGTGGCCGCCTACCTCGTGCGCGGTCGTCCCGAGCTGGTCGGGCTGGGGGCCTCGACCGGCGGGACCGGCCGGGGACCCGGGGGAGCGCTGTTCCTCAACGCCCGTGGCGGCCGGCTGTCCCGGCAGAGCGCCTGGGCGGTGCTGGCCAAGGCCGCCGACCGGGCCGGGGTGACCGCCGAGGTGTCGCCGCACACCCTGCGGCACTCGTTCGCCACCCACCTGATCGACGGTGGCGCCGACGTACGCGTCGTGCAGGAGCTCCTCGGCCACGCCTCGGTGACCACCACCCAGGTCTACACGCTGGTCACCGTCGACTCGCTCCGTGAGGTCTACGCGACCGCCCACCCGAGAGCCCGCGACTGACCCATCGGTCATCGAGCCGCGCCCGGGTGGTCGAGCCGCGCCCGGGTGGTCGAGCTTGTCGAGACCACTCACCGGATCTCGTGACGCGTCACTCGTCCCTCACAGGCTCGGTCCGAGTCGACACTCCTCGATCTCCCGGCCGACTCACGGTTTCGCAGGCTCAACCGTGGGCCGTGAAAATGTCGACAAGTGGACCGGCGCGCCTCCCCGGCGGGTCCCGCCCCGGGGGATTGACTGGGCGCGTGACCCCATAGAGTCGCCGCGGCGCGCGTGCCCACCGACCCGACGGGTCGTGCGCTGCCGGCCAGCGAGGAGAGGCAACAGACGTGTTCCAGAACAACGGCACCGGCACACCTGCGATCCCTCCCCTCGTCGACCCGGCCCGGCGGAACTGGGCGCCCCCGAACCCCTCGGAGGCGACCCCGGACCCCGGCCCTTCCCCCCGTATCGACGCAGGAGAGCCCGAGCGCGTGAGCGACCCCATCCCGTTCCGTCGACCCGACCCCGAGGCACCCGAGACGCTCCCGGAGCGTGGAGCGGTGGCCACCGCCGACCCCGAGGTCAAGCTGGGCCCGACCGGCCGCCCGATGCCCGAGCTGCCGGAGCCCCGGCCGATCGGCATCCACGGCAACGCCCGGGTCATCTCGATGTGCAACCAGAAGGGCGGCGTGGGCAAGACCACGACGACCATCAACCTCGGCGCCGCGCTGGCGGAGTACGGCCGCAAGGTGCTGCTCGTCGACTTCGACCCGCAGGGCTCCCTCTCGGTCGGTCTCGGCCTGAACCCGCACGACATGGAGCTGTCGATCTACAACCTGCTCCTGCAGCGCGACGTCACGCTCGACGACGTGATCGTCGAGACCAACGTGCCCGGCATGGACCTGCTGCCCAGCAACATCGACCTGTCCGCCGCCGAGGTGCAGCTGGTCCACGAGGTGGCCCGCGAGCAGACCCTCCAGCGCGTGCTGCAGCCGGCTCTCGCCGACTACGACGTCATCCTCATCGACTGCCAGCCCTCGCTCGGCCTGCTCACCGTCAACGCGCTCACCGCGTCCGACGGCGTGATCGTGCCGCTGGAGTGCGAGTACTTCGCCCTGCGCGGTGTCGCCCTGCTCAAGACCACCATCGACAAGGTCACCGAGCGGCTGAACCCCAAGCTGCGGATCGACGGCGTGCTCGGCACGATGTACGACGGCCGCACACTGCACGGCCGCGAGGTCATGGAGCGGCTGGTCCAGGCATGGGGCGACACGGTGTTCCACACCGTCATCCGGCGCACCGTGAAGTTCTCCGACTCCACCGTGGCCGGCGAGCCGATCACGACGTACGCCGGGACGTCGGCGGGCGCGGAGTCCTACCGGCAGCTGGCCAAGGAGGTGCTGGCCCGGTGTCTCGACGGGTGAGCCTGCCGACCGCCGACGATCTCTTCCGCCCCACGGTCGTCCCCGACCCGGTCGACGACGCAACCGGTTCCGATACCTCGAGCGCAGCACCGGCGCCGGAAGCGGCGGACGCCGACGCCCAGGAGGAGGCTCCGGCCAAGGGCACCGGCAGCGGACGGGTCAAGCACGACGAGAAGATGACCGTCTACATCACCTCCGACGAGCTGCTCGACATCGAGCACGCGCGGCTGTCGCTGCGGCGCAGCCACGGCCTGGGCGTCGACCGTGGCCGGCTGGTGCGGGCCGCGGTCGCGATCGCGCTGGCCGACTTCGAGCTCAACGGCGACGAGAGCGTGCTCGTGCAGCGGCTGACCGAGCAGTCCGCGGGCTGACCCTGGTGAGCCCCGTCAGTGTCGGCACCGCCCCCGAGGTGGATGCTGGACCCGTGCAGCACGCCCAGTCCGACGTTGCGGCGGTGCCGGTCGAGAGCGAGACGGCGGCCGCGTTCGCCGTACGCCTGGACAACTTCGAGGGCCCCTTCGACCTGCTGCTGAGCCTGATCGCGAAGCACAAGCTCGACATCACCGAGGTGGCGCTGTCGAAGGTCACCGACGAGTTCATCGCCTACATCAAGGGCTCGACCGAGAAGGGCTGGGACCTCGAGCAGACCTCGTCGTTCCTGCTGGTCGCGTCCACCCTGCTCGACCTCAAGGCGGCGCGGCTGCTCCCGCAGGGCGACGTCGAGGACGAGGAGGACCTCGCGCTGCTCGAGGCGCGCGACCTGCTGTTCGCGCGGCTGCTGCAGTACAAGGCGTTCAAGCAGGTCGCCGCCCTGCTCGAGACCCGGATGGCGGGGGAGGCCAAGCGGCACCCGCGCGCGGTCGGCCTCGAGGAGCGGTTCGCGACGCTGCTGCCGGAGGTGCTGATCGGGCTCGGGCTCGACGAGTTCGCCACGCTGGCCGCGCGGGCGATGGAGCCCAAGCCGGTGCTCGAGGTGTCCCTGTCGCACATCCACGCGCCGATGGTCAGCGTCAAGGAGCAGGCGGTCCTGGTCGTCGACCGGCTGCGCCGGCAGGGCACGATGACGTTCCGCGCCATCGCGCGCGACTCCCCGGACACCCTGACCCGGGTGGCCCGGTTCCTGGCGCTCCTCGAGCTGTTCCGGGAGGGTGCGGTCGCGTTCGACCAGATGACGCCACTCGGCGAGCTCACCGTGCGCTGGACCGGGGCCGAGGAGGGCGAGGTCGAGATCGTCGACGAGTTCGACGGTGCGCCGCCCGACGACGAGGATTCGACGACTGCCGAGACGGCCGGGGACGACAACCAGCGCAACGCGGAGGACGAGCAGTGAGCGAGCACGACGACCAGGGGCAGGTAGTCGAGGGGGAGGGGGCCTCGACGGGCTCGACCACCGAAGGGAGGGTCTCGACGGGCTCGACCACCGATGGGGAGGGCTCGACCACCGAAGGGGAGGTCCCGCCGACCGAGGCCACCGAGACCACCGAGACGCTGGACGTTCCGGTCGCCGCGCTGCGGCCGGCGCTCGAGGCGGTCCTCATGGTGGCCGACCAGCCGCTCGACCACGTCACGCTCGCCAGCGCCGTGGGCTACCCGCCGGAACAGGTCCGCGAGGCGCTGACCGGCCTGGCCGAGGAGTACGCCGAGCAGGGCCGCGGCTTCGACCTGCGCAACGTCGCGGGCGGGTGGCGGTTCTACACCCGTGAGGAGTACGCCGCGGTCGTCGAGCGGTTCGTGCTCGACGGGCAGCAGGCACGACTCACCCAGGCGGCGCTCGAGACGCTGGCCGTGGTCGCCTACAAGCAGCCGGTCAGCCGCGCCCGGGTCTCCGCGGTGCGCGGCGTCAACGTCGACGGCGTGATGCGCACCCTGGTGGCGCGCGGGCTCGTCGAGGAGGCCGGCCAGGACAGCGAGACCACCGCGACGCTGTACCGCACCACGTCGTACTTCCTCGAGCGGATCGGCGTGCAGTCCCTGGAGGACCTGCCGGAGCTGGCGCCGTACCTCCCGGAGATGGGGGACCTCGACGACATGGGCGACCTCGAGTCGCACACGGCATGAACACCCCACGACGCCGCTCGCTCCGCTCGCGCCGCCGCGGGGACCCCGGGTGATCCCTACCGACGACGAAGGGCTGGTCCGGCTGCAGAAGCTGCTCGCGCAGTCCGGGGTGGCCAGCCGCCGGCGCTGCGAGGAGCTGATGCTCGCCGGCCTGGTGGAGGTCGACGGCGAGGTGGTCACCCGGCTCGGCACCAAGGTCGACCCGCGCACGGCCGTGATCCGCGTCGAGGGCAAGCGGCTGCCGCCGGTGAGCGCGCACGTCTACCTCGTGCTCAACAAGCCCCGTGGCGTGGTCTCGACGATGTCCGACCCCGAGGGGCGCAGGACGCTGTCGGACTTCGTCGCCGAGCGGCCGGAGCGGCTGTTCCACGTCGGTCGGCTGGACACCGACACCGAGGGGCTGATCCTCCTCACCAACGACGGCGACTTCGCCCAGCGGGTCGCGCACCCGTCCTACGAGCTGCAGAAGACCTACGTCGCCGAGGTAGAGGGTCAGGTCGCCAAGGGCACCGTGAAGCAGCTGCTGGCCGGCGTGACGCTGGAGGACGGTCCCGTCGAGGTCTCGGCCGCGAGGGTCGTCGAGTCACGGCCGCAACGCTCGATCGTGGAGCTCACCATCCACGAGGGCCGCAACCGGATCGTCCGCCGGCTCCTCGACGAGGTCGGGCACCCGGTCCGCAAGCTCACCCGCACCGCAATCGGCCCGGTCGTGCTCCGCGGGCTCCGGTCCGGCCAGCTCCGTGAGCTCACCCGCGAGGAGCTCGGCACCCTGCTCGACGCCGCCCGCCTCTGACAACGATTCGTCTGCGGACTTTGGGGTGTTTCACGCGGGGACATCGCAGACGAATCGTTGTCGGGGCCGTCATAGGGTGGGGCGGACTCGGCGGAAGGAGACCTCGTGGCGGTGCGCGCGGTGCGCGGTGCGACCCAGCTCGACGACGACGTCCGCGAGCACATGCTCGAGCGGGTCGCGGAGATGGTGCTCGACGTGATGGCGGCCAACGGGCTCGAGGTCGACGACTTCATCAGCGTGATCTTCACCGCCACGTCCGACCTCGTCTCGGAGTTCCCGGCGTACGCCGCCCGGCGGCTCGGGTTCGGCGACGTCCCCCTCATCTGCGCCCGCGAGCTCGAGATAGCGGGCTCGATGCCGCGGGTGGTGCGGATGCTCGCGCACGTGGAGACCGACCTGCCCAAGTCCGACGTCACGCACGTGTACCTGCACGGGGCCGCGCACCTGCGCCGCGACCTCAGCCGGGTCCGCGAGGTGCCCGATGAGCGCTGAGACCGACCTGCCCGGTCCGGTCCGCGTCGTGGGCGCCGGCCTCCTCGGCACCTCGATCGGGCTCGCCCTGCGCCGCGCCGGCGTGGACGTGGCCCTGCACGACCTCAGCGCCGAGCACGTGCGGCTCGCGACCGGGCTGGGCGCCGCGAACGTCGATCCCGGGACCGCACCGGGGCTGGTCGTGGTCGCCGTGCCCCCGGACTCGCTGGCCGCGGTTGTCGTGGACGCGCTCCGCGCGACGGACGCGGTGGTCACCGACGTGGGCAGTGTGAAGGCCGCGCCGTACCTCGCGGTCCGGTCCACGGTCGAGCCCGCGACCCTGGCGCGCTACGTCGGCAGCCACCCGATGGCCGGCAGCGAGCGCTCCGGGCCGCTCGCCGCCTCGGCGGCGCTCTTCGACGGGCGACCGTGGGCGGTCGCCGCCCACGACCTGGCGTCCGCCGATGCCGTGACCGCGGTGACCGCCCTGGCCCGGGCGTGCGGCGCGACGCCGGTGAGGTTCACGCCCGAGGAGCACGACGCCGCGGTGGCGCGGACCTCCCACCTGCCGCACCTGCTGGCCGCGCTGGTGGCCGGTCGGCTGACCGACGCCCCCCGCAGCCACCTCGCCCTGTCCGGTCAGGGCGTGCGCGACGTGACCAGGGTCGCGGCCGGCGACCCGACCCTGTGGCAGCAGATCATCGCCGGCAACACCTCCGCCCTCAGCGCGCTGCTGCACGAGGTGCGCGACGACGTGGACACGCTGCTGCTCGCCCTCGACCGCGGCGACCGCGAGGCCGTCGGTGCCCTGCTCGACCGGGGCGTCGCCGGCACCGCGGTGATCCCCGGCAAGCACGGCGGCCCGTCGGTCGCCGAGGCGTCGGTGTTCGTCGCCGTACCCGACCATCCCGGGGAGCTGGCCCGGCTGCTCGCCGACGCGGGCGAGATCGGCGTCAACATCGAGGACCTCCGCATCGACCACGACCCCGGGCGTCCGGTCGGCCTGGTCGAGCTGGACGTCGCCGCGGACAGCGTCGACCACCTGCTGGAGTCGCTGGAGAGCCGGGGCTGGACGACCCACCGGTAGAGTTCGGCCGTCCGCAAACCGGCAGCATCAGGAGCAGCACAGTGGTCTCGACAAGCTCGACCAGCCGTCGCACGGGCGTCGTGGTCGCCATGGACGGACCCTCCGGCTCCGGGAAGTCGAGCACCTCTCGGGGTGTCGCCGCCCGGCTGGGACTGCGCTACCTCGACACCGGTGCGATGTTCCGGGCGATGACCTGGTGGATGCTCGAGCGCGGCATCGACGTGGACGACGCCGGGGCGGTGGCCGCCGAGGTATACGCACCCGTGCTCGTGTCCGGCACCGACCCGGACGCCCCGACGATCACCGTCGGCGAGACCGACGTGGCCGGACCGATCAGGTCCCCGGAGGTCACCGCGGCGGTCAGCGCCGTGAGTGTCGTCCCCGAGGTGCGCGCCCGGCTGCTGCTCGAGCAGCGGGACATCATCGGTGACGGCGACATCGTCGTCGAGGGCCGCGACATCGGCACCGTGGTGGCGCCGGACGCCGACGTGAAGATCTACCTGACCGCCGACCCCGCGGCCCGGGCCACCCGCCGTACGGCGGAGATGGTCGGCGCCGACGTCCACGCGACCCAGCAGGACCTGCTCCGCCGCGACACGATCGACTCCGGCCGGGCGACCGCGCCGTTGGCGATGGCCGACGACGCCCACCACATCGACACCACCCCGTTCACCCTGGAGGAGGTCGTCGACCAGGTGGTCGCCCTCGTCGAGAAGGCCATCGCGAAGTCATGACCGCGGGGGTCTCGGCGGGCGAACCCGGCGCCCTCCCGGCCGCGCACTGGGACATCCCGCGCACGCACGACGCGGAGCACCCGCCGACCTGGCTGCTGCGCGCGCTGCGTCCGGCCGCGCGGGCATTTCTGCGCCGCCGCTGGGACATCCGGGTGCACGGCGATGACCACGTGCCCGCCACCGGTCCCGCGATCATCGCCTCCAACCACATCGGTCTGCTCGACGGCCCGTTGCTGGCCGGGTTCGCGCCCCGTCCGGTGCACGCGCTGACCAAGAAGGAGATGTTCGACGGCCGGACCGGCGCCTTCCTGAAGGCGGTGGGTCAGATCCCGCTGTCCCGCTACGACGCCGACCCCGCCGCGATCAAGTCGTGCCTGCGGGTGCTGCGCGACGGCGGCGTGGTGGCGATCTACCCGGAGGGCACCCGCGGCGACGGGCTGATGCGGCACGTGCACACGGGCGCCGCCTACCTCGCGCTCGTGACCGGTGCCCCCGTCGTACCGCTGGTGATGTTCGGCACCCGCGACCCGGGCGGACACGTCGACTCGGTCCCGAGCAGGGGCTCCCGATTCGACTTCGTGTACGGCGCTCCGGTGTACTGGGAGGCGCAGCCGTGGCCCCGGACCCAGGCGGAGGTGCGCCGCACCACCGCCGAGCTGCGGAACAGATTCGTCGAGCATCTGGTTGAGGCCACGGCGACGACCGGACGCGAGCTCCCCGGCCCGTTGCCCCAGATCACCGACAAGGACGTCCGCGAAGCGCGCGGAGTCTCCCGAAGGACGCAGTCATGACCACCGAGCCCGGCCCCATCGAGGCCTCGGCCACCCCCGCCGACGCACCGCTCGGTCCCACCCCCGTGCTGGCCGTCGTCGGACGTCCCAACGTCGGCAAGTCCACGCTGGTCAACCGGATGATCGGCCGCCGCGAGGCCGTCGTGCAGGACGTCCCCGGCGTGACCCGCGACCGGATCTCCTACGACGCGAACTGGAACGGCCGGGCGTTCACCGTCGTCGACACCGGTGGCTGGGACCCTGACGGGCGCGGCCTCGCCGAGGCGATCCGGGCGCAGGCCGAGATCGCCGTCTCGGTGGCCGACGCCGTGCTGTTCGTCGTGGACGCGACCGTGGGCATCACCGACGCCGACGAGGCGGTCGTGAAGGTGCTGCGCAAGTCCGGCAAGCCGGTGGTGCTCGCCGCCAACAAGGTCGACGACCATGCGCGCCGAGGCAGAGGCCTACGGGCTCTGGAACCTCGGCCTCGGCGAGCCGTACCCGGTCTCCGCGCTGCACGGCCGCGGCTCCGGCGACATGCTCGACGCGATCCTGGCCGCGCTGCCCGAGACGCCACCGGAGGGGTACGCCGCCGTGGGCGGCCCGCGCCGGGTCGCGATCGTCGGACGACCCAACGTCGGCAAGTCGTCGCTGCTGAACAAGCTCGCCAAGGAGGACCGCGCGGTCGTCGACGACGCCGCCGGCACCACCGTCGACCCCGTCGACGAGCTGGTCCAGCTCGGCGGGCGCACCTGGCGCTTCATCGACACCGCCGGCATCCGCAAGCGCGTCAAGGAGGCCTCGGGCCACGAGTACTACGCGAGCCTGCGCACTGCCGGCGCCGTCGAGCGCGCCGAGGTCTGCGTGATGGTGGTCGACGGGTCGCAACCGATCTCCGAGCAGGACCTGCGGATCATCACCAACGTCGCGGAGGCCGGCCGGGCGCTCGTCATCGCCTTCAACAAGTGGGACCTCGTCGACGAGGAGCGCCGCTACTACCTCGACCGCGAGATCGAGCGTGACCTCGTCCGGGTGCCGTGGGCGCCGCGGGTCAACATCACCGCCCGCACCGGCTGGCACGTCGACAAGCTGGTGCCGGCGCTGGACGCCGCGCTCGAGGGCTGGGGCACCCGTATCGGCACCGGGGCGCTCAACTCCTTCCTGGGCCGGCTGGTCGCCGAGCACCCGCACCCGGTGCGCGGCGGCAAGCAGCCCAAGGTCCTGTTCGGCACGCAGGCGTCCACCGAGCCGCCGACGTTCGTGCTGTTCACCTCGGGCGTCCTCGAGGCCGGGTACCTCCGGTTCATCGAGCGCCGGCTGCGCGAGGAGTTCGGCTTCGTCGGCTCCCCGATCCACCTCGAGCAGCGACCCCGCAAGAAGCGCTCCCGCTGACGCGTCGGTCGTGGGAATCGGGTCCGTCGGCGCCCGGGTGGTCGAGCCCGTTCTCCGGGTGGTCGAGCCGGTCTCCGGGTGGTCGAGCTTGTCGAGCCCACTCGCCGCGCTCACCCGCGGAATCCGTTCGATAGGCGTCCGCGTCACGGTTTCGAGGCGCCCATTGCGTTGCGATAGGGTTCATTCGCCCTCGAGCGCCCCGGCCCCCGGCCGTGACGGGCGAGGGCACTCGGGCTGTGGCGCAGCTTGGTAGCGCACTTGACTGGGGGTCAAGGGGTCGCAGGTTCAAATCCTGTCAGCCCGACCGAGGAAACCGCAGGTCAGAGGCCGTTTCGGGCAACCGGAGCGGCCTCTCTGCACTCCTATTCAAGCGGGTTGCCGGCCGCCCAGGGAGAGAGTGCTACTTGGACGAAACGACCCGCACCCCGTCCGGGAGACGGGTGCCGTCGCCGACTGCATCGTCCAGCCACGCACCGATCACGCCGGCCAGCTCCACGGGGTGACTGAAGTTCACCGCATGGGCCGCCTCGTCCACGATCGCGACCGTCAGGTGCGGGGGAGCGAGCCGGGCAACCTCGCGTATGCGGTCGGGTGATGGCATGAGTGGGTCGCGGACCCCCAGGACGGCGAGGGTCGGGACCGGGGTGCGCAGCAGACGCTCCAGCGACGGGAAGCGTGTCAACTCGCGGAAGAGGCGCAGTCCGTTCAGTGGCCCGAACTTCACATAGTCCGGTAGCGCGACGGGGAACATCTTCGTGCTCTCCCGAAGTACGTCCCTCCCCAGCTGGCCGAGGGCGCGGCTCATGGGCTGGTTGTGCTCGCCTCCGGCCGGGGAGACCAGGACGAGGCGGTGGATCCGCTCGGGCGCCTCGTGAGCCACCTCCAAGCTGATTGCGCAGCCCATCGAGTTCCCGACCAGGACGGCCTTGTCGATGTCGAGGCGGTCGAGGATCGCCAGCGTCGTCTCGGCCAGGGCGGGGATGTCCAGGACGCGGTCGCGGCGCTCGCTGCGCCCGTAACCGGGCAGGTCCGGAACCACGTTGACTCCCCGCGTGGCAAGGGCGCGCGCGGTCGGCATCAGGTATGCCCCGGAGATCGCGAACCCGTGGATGTGGACGAGAGGGACACCGTCCTCGCCGGTGCTGCGCCGGCAGTAGACCGACGTTCCGCCCACCTGCAGCCTCTCGGTCACCCAGCCGTCGTCGAGTTCTCCGTGACCTGGCATGGGCTGAGCGTAATGGGCCCTCCCGGTCCGTCCCGCGGGAACTCACAGCGAATCCGAGGCGCTGCGGAGCACGACGACGCGTGGAAGCGATGTCTGAGACTCTCACTCACGGGCTTCGTTAGCCTGCGAGGGTCACTGCGACGAGCGAGGATGGTGCGCATGGGGGTCGAGCCCGCCAATGACTGGCGCCGCGGTGACGTCGTTGACACGCCTCCTCCGACGTCGCCTCCGACGTTCGACTTGGCTCCGGACGCCGTCTCTGGCACCCCGCTCTGGCCGGTCCAGGAGATCCTCGACGGCGTCTTCTTCGTGATCGGCACGGCGCTGGTGATGTGGCTGGGATGGATCGTGGTCACCGTCGGCTTCGACGGTTGGTTCGCGATCGGCTCTGTCTTTCTCTTTTGGGTGTTGCTCGCCTACGTGGGGCTGCCTCGCCTGCAGGAGGTGCTGACGAAGCTCTACGTGCCCGACTACTTCATCGGGCGATCGCTCACCGAGGTCGGCGTGCTCGGGGACCCGATCAACCTGGCCATCGACGGTGACGAGGCGAACATCCATGCCGCCATGACCCGAGCCGGATGGGTCCGGGCCGAGGAGCTCACGATCCGTTCCTCCTGGCGGATCGTGCTCTCGTCGGTGCTTCGCCGGCCCTACCCTGAGGCTCCGGTCTCCTCACTGTTCCTCTTCGGGCAGCGGCAGGCTTTCGCCTACCAGCAGGAGGTGGACGGTAACGCCTCTCAACGCCACCACGTGCGTTTCTGGCCGGTCCCCGAGGGCTGGAAACTGCCCGGTGGGTTCCAGGTGGGGTGGCTGGCCGCTGCGACGTACGACAGGGCAGTGGGCATTTCCCTGTTCACCCTCCAGGTGACTCACCGCGTGGACGCCGACATCGACATCGAGCGCGATTACGTCATCAACACGGTCCGGTACGTCGAGCCGGAAGCCTCCCTGCGCGTCATCAGGGAGTACACGAGCGCCTTCACCACCCGCAACGGCGGTGGCGACGTCGTGCGCACCGACGGCAGCCTGCCGATCCTGGACCTGACCGGCATCCAAGTGTCGGAGCCGGACCAGGTGAAGCCCGCGAACGATGCACTGTCTCGTGCGGTGTCCCACCGGGTGCCGCCGCCGGGCCTCCTCGCCGCGGGGGTGTTGAGCATGGCCAAGGCTGCAACAACACTTACGGCTGTCCTCGTGGCGATCTTCCAGGCGGATGGCCCCCCGGCTCCTCCGTCGACCCTGGAGCTGACGGTGATGGGCGGCGGTGCGCTGTGCATCGTCGGCCTGTGGGTGTTCATGCTCGCTCACCATGCCTGGGCTCGGATCGCCCTCATGGGCGTGTGCACCGTGGAGGCGGTCACGCAGCTGCTGGACCTCAGCGCCGCCGCCGAGGTCGAGTTCCTGGTGTTGATGAGCACAGCGATCACCGTCCTCATCCTGATCGCGGTGAGCTCCAACGAGGCCCGGCGCTGGGTGAGTCTCGATCGGCGAGGCTGAACCGGAGCCGACGCGCAACCTCCGGAGGGGAGCCGGCCTCCGACGCGCCGCAACGTCGTCGAGTCGTGCACGCGGGGTCCACGAACCTTTCCTGCTCGACGTCTGACCTGATGGTCGACTCAAGCCATGCTCAGCCGCGTAGCCCGACGGCAATGAGGAAGCCGCCGATCAGAATCGACAACGTGGCACTGACCGCTGTCGAGTGAGCGGCGAGCCAGTCCTTCGCCGAGAGGAGGCGGGGCTTCATCCACTGGGGGAACAGGATGGTCGCCAGAATGGGAACGACCACCGTGCAGGTGGCGATCACGGTGTAGCAGACGACCAGAGCAAAGGTCTCGCCCATCTCGAGGCGCGCTCCGCCGGTGGCAAGCCCCGCCGCCGCCGCGAGGAGCACGGCCTTCGGACGGATGTTCAGCGCCAAGCCGATGCCGAGCACGGGGAGTGGTCCCAGCGATCCGATGTCGTCGAGCCAGCCGGCTCCAGAGCCGCGACCTGCACTCTGCCGGCGCATCAGGGTGACCAAGCCCAAGAGCACCATTGCGATGCCGATCGCTATCTCCAGCCTTCCGACCAAGGCTTCATGCTGGCGTGGCCGTCCGGGAAGGGCTTGACCGGCCACGGTCGACACTGTCACGGCGGCAAAGGTGCCGAGGACGATGCCGGCCAGGAACGCGAGTCCGGATCGGCCGCCGCTGTCCGAGAGCAAGATGAAGATGGTGGCGGTGAGCGGCACGCTGCTCAGCGCCGCAGCGACGGCCAGCGGCACCAGCTGCACCAGCGCCTGCTCCACCACGTCTCCCATCTCGATGCTCCGCGGCCCGGGGTCGGGGGTGCACCGTTGTCGCGCCCGCAGTATCGCGCATGGGTCCGCTCGCTGCCGCAGGCCGGGACCGGCCTGCGTCTGGACGCAGCATCGGGTTCGGATCCATAGTTCGTTGGAAGCCCTTTGGCACTACTTTCCAACGGAGTGGGCCGGCCGCGAGCTGGGGCGCGTTGCGAAAGGGGCCCGACCTATGTCGAGGGAGACTGTGCCCGGAGGAGCTGACCGGGGTGCGTGGGTGAACGGACTCGAACCCGCCACCGTCTGGCGGGAGTTCGCGGGGTTGGCTGCGCTGCCCCGGCGCTCCAAGGAGGAGGGACTGGTCCGGGCGCACGTCCTCGACCGTCTCAAGGAGCTCGGTCTGGTCGCGAGCGTCGATCGAGTGGGCAATGTCGTCGCCGACGTTCCGGGATCGTCGGAGGCGGAGACCGTCGTCCTCCAGGCGCACCTGGACATGGTGTGCGAGGCCGATGTCGGGGCCGGCACCGATCCGGCGGTCGACGGGGTCTTCCCGGTGGCCGCCGACGGGTGGGTGCAGGCCCCCGGTACGACGCTGGGTGCCGATGACGGGATCGGGGTCGCGGTGGCTTTGGCTATCGCGGCGGACGCCGCCTCGGACTCGGACACGCCCCGATCCCCGTTGCCCCCGTTGCAGCTTCTCTTCACCGTGGACGAGGAGGAGGACTTCGGCGGGGCTGCCGGGGTGGATCCGCGGCTGGTGACCGGCCGGATCCTGCTCAACCTCGATTCCGAACAGGAGCACGAGGTCATCATCGGCAGCGCCGGTGGTTCACGCGTGTTCGTGCGGATCCCGGTGGAGTGGGAGGCCGCCCCTGTCGAGAGCGAGCACACCGTGCTCCGCGTGAGCGGCCTCGAGGGGGGTCACTCAGGCCAGCAGATCGCCGACAACCTGATGAACGCGATCAAGGCCCTGGGTTACGTGCTCGCTCTCGCCGCCGACGAGCTCGGCGTGGACGCCGCGACCCATCTCCGGATCGCCGACCTTTCGGGGGGCCGGGCGGACAACGCCATCCCGCGAGAAGCCCAGGCCGTGCTGCTGCTGGACGAGCAGGGGCGGACGACACTGGAGCGGGTCGCCACCGAGGTGCAGGGGCGGCTTCGCGGCTGGCGTGCCGGCGCCGACGACGATGCGGTCATCGAGATCGTCGGGGCGAACGACCCGCCTCCGACGCGGGTGATGTCGTCCGGCGCGGCAGCGCAGGCTGGTCGATCTGCTTGTTGACCCTCCCGTCCGGAGTGCTCTCCATGGATGAGCGGTTGTCGGGAATCGTCCGCACCTCCACCAACCTGGGCGTGGCGTACATCGAGGACGACGACGCCGTGCTGGTCTCGGCGCCGCGATCCTCGCGACAGGCGGACCTGGACGCCTTGCATGTTCGCTACGCGAGCTTCGCCCGGCTCGGCGGCGGTCGCGTGATCGTCACCTCCGAGTACCCGGCCTGGCAGCCGGACTTCCAGAGCCCTCTGCTCGACGTGGTCCGCGCCGCCCATCTCGAGGTCCACGGACGAGAACCGCACGTGACCGCGGTGCACGCCGGTCTCGAAGCCGGCGAGATCGCAGCGCACCTCCCGGGACTGGTCGCCGTTTCGATCGGCCCGACAGTCGAGGGAGCCCACAGCCCGAAGGAGCGGTTGAACATCGCCTCCGTGGGGCGCTTCCACGAGGTGGTCCGTCGTACCCTCGCCCGGCTCGCGGAGCCGACAGACGGACGGGGCAGTCAAGGCGAGTAGCGACAGCTCCCTCGGGAATGAAGATGTGAAGCGGCGACCGACGGCTGTAGACGTTGGCGGCCGGGTGAACAGCCTTCATGCGGGTGAAGACGGTGGGGGCGGCCGCAACGCCGACTCGATGTCGGAGATGATCGCATCCAGGTCCATCGCCCACCTGTCGCGCGAGCCCGGACCGGTGAGCCGCTCCATCTGTACCCGGGCCTGACGCACGGCGTCCCGCAGCGACCGTGCACGCCGGTGGCCGGCTTCATCGGGGGCCGTCGAGTCGAGCACAGTGAGCCGATCCTCCGCGGCGGCCACTCGCGCCCGCCCCACGCGCCCACCCACCGGCCATCTGCTCGCGGGAGCCCGCCTGCCGCAGTCCCGGCAACAGCTCTCGCGCGAACCACGCGAGCTCACCCTCCGCCTCGACCACGTGCTCCCGCCAAGCCCGGCGACGTCGTCCCCGCACCAGCAGCGGGACGGCGACGAGCGAGCCGACGGCTACGGCAGCCAGCAGCCACCAGGCCCACGTGGGGAAGCCCCCGTCCTCGGCCGGCGGCTCGACAGGCGCGTCGGGAGGTGTGTCAGGAGGTTGTTCGGCCCTGGGTGACGTCGGGGCCGGTTCCTCCGAGGGGGCCTCCTGCGCCGGTGCCTCCGAGCTCCGCTCGACCGCGGGTTCGTCCGGGCTCTCGGTCCGGTCGGGGGAGCGGGTGGGGCTCGACGGTTCCGGGCGCTCGGCCCGGGTGGGTGAGCGGGTGGGAGAGCGGGTGGGGCTGGGCAGCTCCACGCTGGGAAGCGTGGCGGTCGGTGTCCGGGTGGGAGAGATCGTGGGTCGGGCACCGTCACCGCCGTTGCCCCCGTCACCGCCGCCACAGGAGACGAGCAGCAGTAGCACTACTAGGCGAACCGAGGCGCGGGTCGCGACCCTTGCGACGCCGACCGGAACCACTGGCTGACCTCCTCGTCTGGGGATCACCGACCGCGTCGACGACATCCCGCGTGCTTCGCCGCCGACGCGGCACTGCAGCCTGGACCGACGCCGCGAGTGCGTTGAGCCGTGGCCGGACGCAGCGGCTATCCCGCGGCTCCCGGCTGCGGCGGTGCCCCGTTGCCCTGCGCCGGGATCCGGCCTGCGTTGTCAGGGTCGACGGTGAGGTTCTCTCCGGTGCTCGGGTCGAAGAGGTGGATCTTCGTACCGTCGACCCAGATCTCGGCCTCCTCGCCCTCGCGGATCCGGCTGGCGCCGTCGAGCGACACCACCATCTGCGTGTGCAGGGACTCCCCGTCCAGGTCACGCTCGAGCTGGCGCAGCTGCTCCTCGACCTCGGGGGGTGCCTCGAACGGGATGTAGGCGTAGGTCTCGTTGCCGAGCCACTCGACGACCTCGACCTGCGCCCGGAACGTCGACCCGGCGCCATGGTCGGTGCGCACCGACGCGTCCTCGAAGTGCTCTGGGCGGATGCCGGCCATCAGCAGCCCCTTGCCGGCAGCCTTCTCCGCTCGCTCGGGCGGCAGTTTCACGGTGCCGAAGGGGAGTTTTACTGAGCTGCCCTCGACGGTGGCGGGCAGGAAGTTCATGGGCGGCGAGCCGATGAAGCCGGCCACGAACAGGTTGCCGGGGTTCTCGTAGAGCTCGCGTGGCGTGGCGAGCTGTTGCAGGATGCCGCGCTTGAGCACCGCGACGCGGTGGCCTAGCGTCATCGCCTCGGTCTGGTCGTGAGTGACGTAGACAGTCGTGATGCCGAGCCGCTTCTGCATCCGCGTGATCTCAGTGCGCATCTGCCCGCGGAGCTTGGCATCGAGGTTCGAGAGGGGCTCGTCGAAGAGGAAGGCATCCGCCTCGCGCACGATCGCGCGGCCCATCGCGACGCGCTGCCGCTGACCGCCGGAGAGGTTGCCCGGCTTGCGATCGAGGTGCTCGTCGAGCTCCAGGGTCTTCGACGCCTTACGCACCTTCGTGTCGACCTCTTCGTCGGAGGCTCGGGCGAGCCGCAACGGGAACGCGATGTTTTCGTAGACGGTCAGATGCGGGTAGAGCGCGTAGTTCTGGAACACCATCGCGAGGTTGCGCTCTCGCGGCGCGAGGTCGTTGACCAGCTTGTCGCCGATCCTCATCTCGCCCGACGTGATGTCCTCGAGACCGACGATCATCCGGAGAAGCGTCGACTTCCCGCAGCCGGACGGGCCGACGAGGATCATGAACTCGCCGTCCTGCACGTCGATGCTGACGTCGTTCACAGCTGCGAACCCATCGCCGTACTTCTTGACGACGTTCTTGATGTCGATGGCAGCCATCAGGTCACCCCTTCACAGCACCGGACGTGAGTCCGGCGACGATCTTTCGCTGGAACAGCAGGACAATGAGGATGATCGGGACGGTAACCACCACGGACGCCGTGGCCAGCTGTCCATAGGGCGGGTTGAACGGGTCGGGCCCGACGAAGTAGGACAGCTGCGCCGGGACCGTGCGCGCCTGTGTCGTGGACGTCAGCGAGAGCGCGAGAACGAACTCGTTCCAAGCGAAGAAGAAGGTCAGGATCGCCGCGGTGAAGACCCCCGGTGCCGCCAGCGGCACGATCACCTTGCGGAACGCCTGCCACGAGGTCGCGCCGTCGACCTGGGCGGCCTGCTCCATCTCCCACGGGATCTCCCGGAAGAACGCCGACAGTGTCCAGATCGCCAGAGGCAGCGTGAACGACATGTACGGGATGATCAGGCCCGGCCAGGTGTTGAACAGGCCGAGCGTGCGCCAGAGGTCGAACAGTGGGCCCACAAGCGCAACCACGGGGAACATCGCGATCGCCAGCGCGATCGACAGCACCAACCGCTTGCCCCTGAAGTCGAGGCGTGCGATCGCGTACGCCGCGAGCGTCGCCAGGATCACTGACAGGAACGTCGAGATCGCCGCGATGCCGAACGAGTTGATGAGCGAGTCGACGAAGTCGGGGTTGTCGATGATGTCGCGGTAGTTCTGGAGTGTCGGTTCCTTGGGCAGGAACTGAGGGCTGCCCGCTGCGGTCTCCGTCGGACCCTTGAAGGACAACGAGATGATCCAGACGACCGGCAGCAGGCACCACACGAGGATGAGCAGGAAGCCCACCCACGTGCCGAACTTCGTCCGTGTCTCGTTCATCAGCCCTCGCCTCGGGCCTGTGCCAGGTCGACCTTGAAGAGCCTGACGATCAGGAAGGCCAGGAACAGCACGGAGATGAACAGCAGCACCGAGAGCGCAGAACCGAGTCCGAGCTGCATCTGCTCGATCACCTGTCGATAGGTCAGGAACGACGAGGACTCGGTGTCCTGTGCTCCCCTCGTCATGACGTAGATGTTGTCGAAGATTCGGAAGGCATCGAGCGCCCGGAACAGCACCGCGACCATGATCGCGGCCCTCATGTTGGGAAGGATCACCTTCCAGAGCCGTTGCCACCAGGTGGCGCCGTCGACCTTGGCGGCCTCGAGCATGTCCTCGGAGATCTGGGCCAGCCCTGCGAGCAGGAGCAGCGCCATGAACGGCGTGGTCTTCCAGATCTCCGAGACCATGATTGCGAACATCGCCGGCCAGTGGCTGCCGAACCAGTTGGTGTCCGCCTCCAGCCAGGGCAGCCAGTCGAACCACGTGTTCACCCAGCCGTTGTTGAGGCTGAACGCGAACTGCCAGGCGTACGCCGAGACCACCGTGATGATGCCGTAGGGGATCAGGATCGAGGTGCGGACGGCACCGCGGGCGAACACGATGCGGTGCATCACCATCGCGAACGCGAAGCCGATGACGAGCTCCACCCCGACCGTGACCACCATGATCAGCACGGTGTTCCAGGTGTCCTGCCAGAACAACTGGTCGGTCAGCACCGTCCCGTAGTTGCTGAGGCCGATGAACTCCTTGTCGTCCGGTGACGTGAGTCGGTAACGGAACGTCGAGAGGTAGAGAGCCTGGATCATCGGCCACGCCGTGACGGCCAGCATCACGACTACTGCCGGTGCGACCAGACGTTGGCCCAGCCGGTTCTCGGCGCGCGCACGGTCGCTGCGGTGAGGGGTTTCCTGCCTCTGAGCGTCCTTGGTCCCGGCGGTGGCGGTAACGGTGCTCACAGCAGACTCCCTCCGTTCAGCACGTCCTCGATGAACTGCTGCGAGTCGGGCGGCGTCTGGCTGTCGACGGCGTTCGTAGGGTGCCAGGAAGCCTGGATGGCACCGGAGATGTCGCTCCAGTACGGCGTGACCGTTCGCGGAGCGGCAACATCGAGGCTCTGCTGGAACAGGTCGAGAAGCGGCTGCGGATAGATCTCGGCCAGGGCGGGGTAGTCGTAGCCGGCGGCGCTAGCCGGCATGTTGCCGGTGAGCTCGGCGTTGACGCCCTGGTTGTCGGGTGAGGTGATGCAGTCGACCGCCTGCATCGCCTCGTCGACGTGATCGGAGTACGCACTCACGCCGACACCGATGCCGCCGTACGGCGGTCGTGCGGCCTCGCCCTTGGTGGACTCCGGGTACAGAGCGAAGCCGAGGTCGTCCTTCACCTCGGGTTGCGTGGCGTCGTAGTTCGTCCAGATATACGTCCAGTTGACCATGAACGCGCCCTGGGGCGACCCGAACGTGCCACCCGCCGTCCCCTCGTTGGAGACGGACATGTCGGCAGGCGCGGCGGCGGAGCCCGCAAGTTCCTCGATGATCTGCGCAGCGGCCTCACCTGCGGCGGAGTCGATCTCCAGGGTGAGGTCAACGCCTTTGCTGGTGTCGGTGGCGATCGCCCCACCGGCGCCCGAGATCAACGCGTTGATCCACACGACGTAGCCCTCGTACTTGTTCGCCTGGACCGCGACCTTGCCGTCGTTGGCCGCAGCGGCGTCGATGATCTCCTGCCAGCTGACCGGCTGGCTCATGTCGAGACCGGCCTTCTCGGCGAACGACTTGCGGTACCACAGAATCTGGGTGTTGGACCAGAACGGCGCCACGACCATCCGGCCGTCCCAGGTGGCGGCGTCCACCGCGCCCTTGAAGGATTGTTCCTCCAGCTTGGTCTGCAGGTCAGCGGGGATCGGTGCCAGGAACCCGGCGTTCGCGAACTCCGCGGTGTAGGGCGGGTCGATGCTCATGATGTCGATCTCGGGGTCCTCTGCCGCGAGTCGTCGCGAGAGCTGGATGCGTTGCTCGCTGGCACTCTGAGGCAGGACCTGCACCTCGATCGTGTAGGCGTCGGTGCTGCAGTTCTCCGCGACCTTGGCCTGCCCCCCGGCATCAGGGTTGATGTACCAAGTCAGGACGTCGCCGGAACTGTCACCGCCGGAGCAGGCAGCCAGCAGCCCAGACGCGGTCACCAGTGCCGCGCACGTGGCGAGTCCGCGCCGTACCCGATGCATGGGTCCTCCCTGCGAATTGACCTAGTTCACATCTAGCCCACACCCACGCCGGTGGGATCACCCCCTTCGGACGAGGTCCGAGCCGGCGCCTCACCAATTCACGCTCAGGATGACGATGGGCTCGTTGTCGGCGAGCTGGTCGGGCGTCTGCTCGGCACGGGTGACGGAGTGGGGGCGGCGCTCGTCTCGGACGGGGCGGCGTCGGGTGCCACGTCGGCGATCGCATGCTCGAGCGCTGCGATGGTCGCAGCATCGACGGTGCCCGTCTGCTTGACACCCAGCTCGGTCTGGAAGTCCTGCAGGGCCTCGGTCAGCGCGGGTGTCCACTCTCCGTCGACCGGCCCGTCCCAGAACCCGGCGAGCTTGAGCGTCTGCTGCAGCGCGGCCGTGGACGTCGCCGCTGCCTGAGCGGTGACATCGCCCTTGGCCGCCAGGTCGCCCTGGAGTGCCGCCGCGGTGGCCTTGTCGACCGTGCCGGTGCTCGGCAGGCCATGGGCGTGCTGCAGCGTCTCGATAGCGTCGACGGTGGCCGGTCCATACACGCCGTCGACCTCGCCGTCGTAGTACCCGGCGTCGAGCAACGACTGCTGCAGTGCTGTCGTGTAGTCGCGCACTGCCGCCTCGGCTTGCACCTGTTGCTCGTCGGCGAGGCAGCCGGCGTCTGCGAACAGCCGCAGCCAGGATGTCTCCAGGGCCACGGCGGCCGCGTTGAACTGCTGCGAGGCCTGCGACAACGGTGTCTCGTCGACGATGCCTTGTTGGACGGCTTTGAACTCCGACTCGGCCTGTTGAACACGGTTGACCGTGCCCGTCGGCGCCAACGGCTTTGGGCTGCGCGTGCCGGCTGGGGGGTTCGGGGGAGCCGAACCAGGGTCCTTCGCGGCGGCCAGGGCTGTCTCGGCATCGTCCAGCTCGTGCCTCGCGTCGACGACTGCTTGCTGCGCGTCGACGGCGGCCTCGGCCCCCGCCAGGGCGTCCTCGCGCGGTTGCTCGAGGTCTGTGCCTGCATCCTCTACGTCTCCGACGGTCGTCGTGCTCTCGTTCAGCACGTCGCCGTAGCGGTCCAGCGCCGTGATGTAGGCCTGGCTCGCGCCGCAGAACTGCGTGGACTTGTCAGCGAGGTCGGACTTGGCGTCCGCGAGGTCCTTCTCTTTCGCCGAGACGCGTGTCTCGGCCACCTTGACCGCGCTGCTGCCGTCCCCGTCGCTGCCGCAACCTGCCACCGCGAGGAGCAGCAACAAACCGGGGACGACGAAGCACGCAAGAGCCCGGCCCCGGAGAAGCGTTTGTCGTCGTGCGACTCGCAACATCGCCACCTCCCGGCGACCTTGACCCTCGCCGCGTCGCGACTGGGTGTCGATAGTCAGCAGAGTCCCGTCGTTTCGTCGCGCGGCTCCGCAGGACGACATGCCGGGCGACTCGTAGACGTTTGTCAGGGTTTCGCGCTCAGGCGTCGGCCTCCTGGGCTTCCTTGGCTGCTGCCTTGATGTCATCGGCCTCGACCTTGTCGATGGCGGACTCGACGATGGCCTCGGCCGCCTCGAGCGCGTTCCGGATCCGCACTGCTCCGGGGTCGGAGACAAGGGCGAGCAGTCCGGAGTGTCCGGGCGGAATGGCGTTCTCGAGCTGCTGCTCGAGCTCGCCGTGGTGGTGGCGCTGGCGCAGCTTGCCGGCGAGGGCGCCGACCGAGCCGACAACCGCTGCGCTGCCGAGGATTGATGGTGGGAAGATCACGCCGAGCGCGATGCCGCCGACCACGCCCCACTTGAGCCCGGACTTCGTGCTGTGGTCCGTCGCCTTCTGGACTTCCAGCTTGCCCTCGGCGGATCGGCTCACCACGATGACGCCCTCGATCTCGACGGTGCGACCGTCCTCGGCGGACTTGAGGGCCTCATACGCCTCCCAGGCCGTGCTGGTGTCGATGAAGTCTGCGACGAGGAGGGTGTAGGCGCCGTCGGAGACGGCGGCAGCCCTCACTTCGGGGCCGGGGGTGATGGTTCCGTCTGACATGCGTGAGCTCCTTGGTGATCGGGTCTCCTACTGTTGAGCCATCCGGAGCTGACGGCATCACCCGGTGCGGGTGGATCCGTCGGCCCCGTAGGCCGCAGGAATGTCGCCGCGAGTGACGCGTCGCCGCGCGGCCTCCAGAGGTCAGGCGAGTGCCTTGGCCTTCAGGGCGTCGAACTCGCCCTGGTCGATGGCGCCGGAGTCGAGGAGGGACTTGGCGCTGGCGATCTGGTCCGCTGCCGAGGTCGGGGTGCCGGCCACCTGCTTGATGTAGTCGGCTTGGGCGGCCTGTAGCTCCGAGGCCCGGGTCATCTGTCGTTCGGTCATGCTTCGGCCACGGGCGATGAGGTAGATCAGTGCGCCTAGCCAGGGCACGAGGATGAGCAGCACCGCCCACCCGGCCTTGGTCCAACCGCTGAGTGTGCTGTCACCGAACATGTCGAACAGGCACCTGAACCACAGCATGATTGCTGCGATCCAGATGAAGAACCAGAAGGACCACAGGAGTACTTCTCCGAAGTCGTTGGTCATGGCGTCCATCGCGAGCCCCTTGTCGTTGAGCCGTGTCCTATTCGACCGGTCTGGCGCAGTTTGGCAGAACCCAGGCGGCCCGCCATCCTCATCCGTGCATGATCCTGGCGCCGGTTCACGCGTCTTGGCCGAGGGGGACAGGGCCGACCGTCAGCGTCGGGATCGCCTGCGTCACGCTGCCCACCGGCTCGTCCAGGAGAGCCGACGGGGTGACGGCGCAGCTGGTGGTCACGAAGACCGGTCAGGCCTCCGTGAGCCGCAGCGTCTGCAGCCGGCGTCCGGCGTAGACCGTCGCGCCGACCGTGACGACGGTCAGCAGCACCAGCGCGGTGCCGAAGCCGACGGCCGCGTCGACGCCGAGCCGCGTCCGCGGCGTCGCCGAGCACCCGCTGCACGACCGCGAGGGACCACTGCTGGACGCTGAGCGCCTGCGCGCCGGGCACGAGGCCGCCGACGAGCGACTCCCAGATCAGCGCGTAGATCAGGCCGATCACGACGGCGTTCCTGGTGACGACCGCAAGCAGCAGGAACACGCGCGGAGTAGGCGACCCCGGCGGCGAGGGCGCCGAGGGTGAAGGCGACGGTCACGACGCCGACCTCCCCGGTCAGGACGACGCCGGCGACGGCGATCGGGACCACGCCGAACAGCGACGACCACGCCCGATGGCGACCAGCGAGCTTGGTGACGACGATCGAGTAGCCGGTTGAGCGGCTTGGCCAGCAGGTAGACGATCGACCCCTCGTCGATCTCGGGACCGATCGAGCCGGTGCCGGCGATCAGGCTGAGCAGCGGCATCAGGATCGCGATCCCGAACGCCGCCGAGCAGGTCGGGGGACAGCGGGCCTTCGAGCTCGCGCGGCGATGCTCGGCGTCCAGCCCGGCGAGCACACGGGCGAGGGTGCACAGCGCCAGCAGCGCGAGCGGCAGCAGCATCAGGACGAGCGTGCGCTTGCGGCCGAGCAGGCTGCGGCGGGTCAGGGTTGCGACGGTCGCGTTCATCGGGTCACCAGGTAGGAGAAGACGCTCTCGAGGGACTCGTCGGCGGGATGGACCTCCAGCAGCCGGATGCCGTGGCGGGAGGCGACCTGCGGCAGGGCGTGGATGAACGCGGAGAAGTCGGTGGCCTGCACCTGGACCACGCTGCCGCCCGTGGCGTCGACGACCAGCTCGACCCCGGACGTGCTCGGCTCCGCGATCACGCGCCGAGGCCAGGGCCCGGTCGTCGGTCGGAGCGGATCGTGTACTGGTGCGGCCGCTGGGTCATCAGCCGGCGGATCTCGCGGAAGTCGCCGGAGGCCGCGTGCCGGCCGGCGACCATCACCTCGATCCGGCCGGCGATCTGCTCGACCTCCTCGAGGATGTGGGAGCTGAACAGGATCGTCCGGCCCTCGTCGCCGAGCCGGTGGAGCAGGTCCATCAGGTGCAGCCGCTGCCGCGGGTCCATCCCGTTGAACGGCTCGTCGAGCAGCAGCACCGACGGGTCGTGCACGATCGCGGTGGCCATCTTGATCCGCTGCTTCATGCCCTTGGAGTAGGTGCGGATGTCGCGGTCCTGCGCGTCGGCCATCTCCACGGTGGCGATCGCGCGCCGCGCGGCCGCCTCCGGGTCGGCGCAGCTTGTGCAGCTTGGCGTTGGCGAGCACGAAGTCCCAGCCGCTGACCGCGTCGTACATCTCCTCGCGCTCGGGCACCAGGCCGACCTCGCGGTAGATCTCCGGGTCGCGGTAGAGCGGCCGGCCGTCGAGCGTCACGCTGCCCGGCCGACGGGGCGAGGAACCCGGCCATCATGTGGATCAGCGTGGACTTGCCGGCGCCGTTGGGGCCGAGCAGCCCGGTGACGCCCGGGGCCGAGCTGCATCGTGACGTCGTTGACCGCGACCACGTTGCCGAACCAGCGGGAGACCTGCTCCAGTTCGACGGTGCTCATGACGAGCGCCTTCCGGTAGCGGGCGACCAGCCCGGCGTAGCAGCCCGCGACCAGCAGCACGGCCACGGCCGCGAACACGGCCGTCCCGAGCGCGCCGGGCGGTCCCTGCTCCACCGAGGACTCCGCGCCGAGGACGCCGGCGACGACGCCGTCGACGAGCGTGTACGGCGAGATGCAGGCCGGCGTAGCCGGTGAACGTGTCGTTGCCGAACTCGCTCGGCCATCGCCCGCACCGTCGCCTGGATGCCCGGACAGCACCAGCAGCACGCCGACCACGGCGGCCACCCCGAGCCCGCGGCGCGGGGTCATCGCCGCGACGAGGAGGCCGATGCCCGGCCAGCACCAGCGCGTAGAGGGCGGCGCCGCCCATCGCGCGCAGGTAGTCGGGCAGCTGGTCGCCGAGCGGCAGCTCCGCCAGCAGCGCCCCGGCGAACAGCAGCGTGATCGGCAGCGCCGATCAGGATGAACAGCGCGGTCGCCATCGCCGGCGTACTTCGCCTGGACGTACTGCTGCCGGCTCAGCGGCCGGGAGAAGTAGAGCGGCGCCACCCGGAACCGGAGGTCGCGCGACATCACCGCCGGCGACTGCGCAGCCGACGAAGATCGTGACCGCGACCTGGAGGGCGATGACGTACTCGGTGTAGCCGAGCGGGCAGCTCGTCGAAGCCGAAGTAGCCGGTCACGATGCCGATCGACCACGCGCCGGCAGCACCATCACCGCCAGCAGCAGGAACGGCATGATCTTCGACCGCGCCGAGCGGCCGAGGCCGAAGGCGCCGCGGAGCGTGTCGACGAAGAGCGAGCGCCGGATGTACGACGCACCGAGCCGCGGGCCGTCGTAGTGGCGGTAGCCGATGTCGTGGATGGCGCCGGCATTCGCCGGCGTGGGCGATGGCCTCAGACATGGACGCCTCCGCTCGGCCGTGGCTGTCGGTGAAGATCTCGGTCATCCGGTGCCGCTGCCGCTCCATCCGGACCAGGCCGAGGCCGAGGTCGGCGACGGCGTCGCGCACCACGTCGTACGTCGCGTCGTCGGCGACGTCGACGTGGAGCAGCCGGCCGTCTGCTCTGCACGGCGACGCCCGCGTCGCTCAGCCGGGCGCGCAGCGCGGTCGTGGTCGCCGTCGACCTCGACGCGTGACCACCGGCGGTCTCCGCGGTGACCGACGCGGTGGTGGAGTGCCGCAGCAGCCGGCCGCCGTCGATCACGACGATGCCGTCGCAGACCCGCTCCAGCTCGCCGAGCAGGTGGGAGGTGACGATGACCGAGATGCCGAACTCGGTGCCGATCCGCCGGATCAGCTCCAGCATGTCGTCGCGGCCGGCCGGGTCGAGGCCGTTGGTCGGCTCGTCGAGCAGCACCAGGCTGGGGTCGTGCACCAGCGCCTGGGCGAGCTTCACCCGCTGCCGCATGCCGGTGGAGTAGCCGCCCATCGGCCGGTAGCGCTCCTCGTAGAGGCCGACGTGGCGAAGGATGTCGGCGGCCCGCTCCCGGGCGGCGGTCGTCGGCAGCCCCGACATCCGCGCCATGTGCACCACGAACTCGGTGGCCGAGACGTCGGGCGGCAGGCAGTCGTGCTCGGGCATGTAGCCGACGCGCTCGCGGATCGCCGGGCCGTCGCGTCGCCACGTCGAGGTCGAGGACGCTCGGCGTGCCCTTCGGTGGCGGGCAGCAGTCCGAGCAGGATCTTGAGCAGCGTCGACTTGCCGGCACCGTTGGCGCCGACCAGCCCGGTGATCGCCCGGCGACACGTCGACGGTCAGGCCGTCGACGGCGGTCACCGAGCCGAACCGCTTGGTCAGCCCCTCGGTCTGGATCAGAGCCATGAGGTCTCCTGTCGGCGTGTCAGTTGTGCCGCCGGATCAGCGGGTCCGCAGCATTGTGGCCCGATGCACCCCCACCAGCACCATCGGCCACGCGGACTGCACGAAATCTCCACACCAGCAGCATCGCCGACCGGGCGACTCCTCGCATCGGGAGGACCACCCGGGTGACCCTGGCTCGCCCCCGACGAGTCCCGGGCCACGGCAGACTGGTGACCATGGTCGAGACCGTGATCGTGAGTGCGGACGGGACCGCGGTGATGGCCGCGGCCCAGCTGTTGCACGACTTCAACGTGGAGTACGACGAGCCCTCGCCGCCACCGGACGTGCTGGGGGAGCGGTTGGCGGAGCTGATCGAGCATGATCACGTCACGGTCCTTCTCGCCCGTGCTCGCGACACCGGTGACGCGGTGGGGGTCGCCGTCGTACGCATGCAGCCGTCGATCTGGAGCCAGGGCTACGAGGCCTACCTCGCCGAGCTGTACGTCGTACCCGGCCGCCGCGGCCAGGGCTACGGCCGCGAGCTCATCACCGAGGTCGTCCGGGCCGCCAGGGAGCGCGGGGCCGACTACGCGTTCGTGGTCACGAGCGAGGAAGACCAGCTCGCCCAGCGACTCTACGAGGCGGCCGGGTTCCGACGCACCGAGGGCGAGGGCGGCCCGCTGATGCTGGCCTACGAGCGCGACCTGTAGACCCAGCACATACCGTGGCGCCATGAAGGCGCTGCTGCTCGAGAGCATCCATCCGGCCGCCGTCGAGCTCCTCGAGGCGCGCGGCTTCGAGGTGGAGGTGCGTGCCGGGGCGCTGACCGAGGCGGAGCTGGTCGAGGCACTGCCCGGCGTCCGGTTGCTCGGGATCCGCTCCAACACCAACGTGACTGAGCGTGTCCTCGATGCGGCACCGGACCTCGAGGCGGTCGGGTGCTTCTGCATCGGCACCAACCAGGTCGACCTCGCGGCGGCGGCGGTCCGCGGCATCGGCGTCTTCAACGCGCCGTACTCCAACACCCGCAGCGTCGTGGAGCTCGTGATCGGCGAGATCATCGCTCTGGCTCGGAGGCTCCCGGAGAAGATCCAGCGCATGCACGACGGGGTGTGGGACAAGTCGGCGCGCGGCAGCCACGAGGTCCGCGGCCGGACGCTGGGGATCGTCGGCTACGGCAACATCGGCACTCAACTGTCCAACCTCGCCGAGGCGGTCGGCATGCGGGTCGTCTTCTACGACACCGCGGACCGTCCTGCCCACGGGAACGCGCGTCGCATGTCGTCGCTCGAGGAGCTCCTAGCGGTGGCCGACGTGGTGAGCCTCCATGTCGACGGACGGCCGGGCAACGCCGGGTTCTTCGGCGGCGAGCAGTTCGCGGCCATGCGACCCCGAGCCATGTTCATCAACGCGTCCCGGGGAATGGTGGTCGACGACGTCGCCCTGCGCGACCACCTGCTCTCGGGACACATCGCGGGAGCCGCCCTCGACGTCTTCCCGGTCGAGCCGAAGAAGCAGGGCGACGCCTTCGAGTCGGTGCTGCGGGGCCTCGACAACGTGATCCTGACGCCGCACGTGGGCGGGTCGACCCAGGAGGCGCAGGCCGAGATCGGCTGGTTCGTGGCCGGAAAGCTCGCGGGCTTCGCTCTCGAGGGCAGCACGGCGCTCTCGGTGAACCTCCCCGAGGTGGCCACGCCGCCGCTGGTGTCCGGGCACCGCCTGGGCTTCCTGCACAGCAACGTCCCCGGCGCGCTGGCAGAGCTGAACGCGCTCTTCGCCGCCGACGGCGACAACGTGACCGGTCAGCACCTGTCGACCCGCGGCGAGCTGGCGTACGTCGTCACCGACGCCTCGGCGCCGCTCAGCGACGGGGCGCTCAAGCAGCTGCGCGGCTCCGCCGTCTGCCGGTGGGCCCGCACCTGGTAGTCCCTGAGCCGTGGAGTCGCCGACGCCGGTTCTGGCACGATGCACGCGTGGCCGAGCGGGTGTTCTTCCAGAGCTCGAGCGGGCCGCGCCTCGCCGGACTGATCGACCCTCCGGAGGGAGCTCCGCGGGGCTGGGGCGTCTTCGCCCACGGCTTCACCCTCGGCAAGGACTCACCCGCGGCAAGCCGCATCTGCAAGCAGCTGGCCGGCGAGGGCATCGGGATGCTGCGCTTCGACAACCTGGGCCTCGGGGACTCGGAGGGTGACTGGGGCGACGGGTCCTTCTCCCACAAGGTGGCGGACACGGCCGAGGCGGTCCGGTTCATGGAAGGGACCGGACGACTCGTCAGGCTGCTGGTCGGGCACTCGTTCGGCGGCTCCGCGGTCATCGCCGCCGCACACCTGGTCGACGGCGTGCGTGCGGTCGCAAGCATCGGCGCGCCGTACGAACCGGCGCACGTCGAGCACAACTACGACGCCCTGGTCGGACGCATCCTCAGCGACGGGGAGGCGCCGTTCCTGATCGGCGGCAAGGCACTGACGCTCCGGCGGCACTTCATCGAGGACGTTCGCGCGGCCGACCTCCGGGAGCGGATCCATCGGCTCCGTCGGGCCCTGCTGGTCATGCATGCCCCCACCGACAACACCGTGGGCATCGCCAACGCCAGCCAGATCTTCAGGGCCGCGCGGCATCCCCGGAGCTTCGTGTCCCTAGAGGGGGCTGACCACCTCCTCACCGGCCGCAACCAGGCTCAGCGTGCCGCCCGCATCATCAGCGCGTGGGCGGACCCGTACCTCGAGTAAAGGTCCGATGGTGGGCGTATCAGGTGCGCCACCCGCCATCTCCTCGGACTCACAGCGACGAAGTGACGAGGGGGGACCATGCGGTTCAACGGCGAGCGGGAGGTTCCCGGACCGGTAGGGCGCGTCGCCGACGCTCTGCACGACCGCGAGGTGCTGCGCGCGATCATCCCCGGCTGCGAGGAGCTGGTGCCGATCGACGCCGGCCTGTACGCCGCCAGCCTGGCTGCACGGGTCGGCCCGGTGGCCGACGTCTACCGCGGGACCTTCTCCGTCGAGGACGTGGGCCCGGGGCCTGCGATCCGGGTCCGGGTCGCGGCGCGCGGACGCTGTGGTCGCCTGGACGTGGACCTGCGCGTCACCCTGTCCGCCGGCTCGCGGCCCGGGACGAGCGCGCTGCGGTACGACGCGGACGCAACGGTCCGCGGCCTGGTCTCGCGGCTGGGCACGGCCACCCTCACGGTGGCCGGAAACCACTTCACCGGCGGCTTCTTCCGTCAGCTGGAGCGGGCGCTCCGACGCGACGTGACCGGGCGTCGGGAGGCCTCGCTCGTCTGACCCCGGCCGGGACGTGCCCTCGTGGAGGGTCAGTCCTGACGCTTGGGGCGCGCACGTAGGTGCGCGCGTTCTCCCTGCTGACCGAACAGGCTGATGAACTCGACCGGACGGTCGTCGGCGGCCCCGAACCAGTGCGGTGTGCGGGTGTCGAACTCCGCGGCCTCGCCGGGCGCGAGCACCAGGTCGTGCTCGGCGAGGACGACCCGCAACCGGCCGTTGAGCACGTACAGCCACTCGTAGCCGTCGTGTGACTTCGGCTCGGGGTCCTTGCGTCCGCTGCCCGCAGGCAGCACGAGCTTGTAGGCCTGGATGCCGCCGGCGCGCCGGGTCAACGGGATCATCATCATGCCGGCGCGGGTGACCGGTCTCAGGTGGACGCGCGGGTCACCGGTGGGCGGGGCGTCGACCAGCTCGTCGAGGGTGACGCCGTAGGCCCTGGCCAGCGGGAGCAGCAGCTCCAGGGTCGGTCGACGCTCGCCGGACTCCAACCGGGACAGGGTGCTGACGGAGATGCCGGTCTGCGAGGCCAGGGCGGTCAGCGTCAGCTCACGCTGGTGGCGCAGCGCGCTCAGCCGTGGGCCCACGGTGGCCAGGGTGTCCTGCAGCTCGTCGTCCATGGGAGCAGTTTGCCACATCAGCAAAGCATGTTGCCCAAAGAGCAAGGCCGGCGCATCATGGAGAGCAGAGGAGGTGGTCACCGTGACCGCAGAGCTGAAGGACTGGTACGACGTCGTGGTCATCGGTGGGGGTGCCGCCGGCCTGAACGGCGCCCTGGTGCTGGCCCGGGCCCGCCGCACGGTGCTGGTGGTCGATGCCGGACAGCCGCGCAACGCCCCGGCCGAGGGGGTGCACGGGCTCCTGGGTCACGACGGCGTACCGCCGGCCGAGCTGCTGGCGCGGGGACGCGACGAGGTGCGCCACTACGGCGGCGAGGTCGTCGAGGCCAGTGTCGCGGCGGCGAGCAAGGACGCGGACGGCTTCCTGGTCACCCTGGCCGACGAGCGCACGGTTCGGGCCCGCCGACTGCTGGTGACGACGGGGCTCGTCGACGAGCTCCCGGCCGTCCCGGGCCTGGCCGAGCGCTGGGGTCACGAGGTCCTGCACTGCCCGTACTGCCACGGTTGGGAGGTGCGCGACCGGGCCATCACCGTGCTCGGCAGCGGACCGATGTCGGTGCACCAGGCCAAGCTGTTCCGGCAGTGGAGCGCCGACGTCACCTACGTCAGCCACGTCAGACCGCCGGACGCCGAGGAGGCCGAGCAGCTCGTCGCCCGCGGGATCCGGGTGGTCGACGGCGTCGTCGCGGCGGTGGAGGTGGGGGACGACCGGCTCACCGGCCTCAGGCTGGCCGACGGCACGCTGGTCGCGGCCGAGGCGGTCGTGGTGGCCACGCGCATGGTCGCGCGCGCGAGCTTCCTCGCGGAGCTGGGGCTGCGCACCGAGGAGCATCCCATGGGGGTCGGCGAGCAGCTTCTGACCGACCCGACCGGGCGGACCGACGTCCCCGGCGTCTGGGCGGCCGGCAACGTCTCCGACGTGAGCGCCCAGGTCGGCGCCGCCGCAGCGGCAGGTGCCGCGGCCGCCGCACAGATCAACGCCGACCTGGTGGAGGCGGAGACCAGCGAGGCGGTGGCGGCCTACCGCGCCCTGCACGCCGTCGACGTCGGGCGAGCGGATGCCTGAGCAGTTCGACGCGGCGTACTGGGAGGCCAGGTACGCCGACCGCGACGGCCACGACCACGTGGAGCCCAACCCGCACCTGGTGCGCCACGTCTCAGGGCTGGCCCCGGGCACTGCCCTCGACGTCGGCTGCGGCGAGGGTGGCAGCGTGCTCTGGCTCGCCGCGAGCGGCTGGCGGGTGACCGGCGTCGACGTCTCGCCCACCGCTCTCGAGCGCGCGCGGCAGCACGCCGCGAGTCTCGGCGCCGAGGTGACCGAGCGCATCGAGCTGCTGGAGGCGGACCTGACCACCTGGGCGCCGCCCCGGGCGCACTTCGACCTCGTGACCGCCCACTACGTGCATCCGGGCGGCCGCGCCGAGGCGCTCGTGCGACGGCTGGCGGCAGCCGTGGTACCCGGTGGCGTGCTGCTCGTGGTAGACCACGGCCCCGGCGACGAGCACGCGCACACCCATACCCCGGTGGAGACGCTCGCGGCCGCGCTCGACGCGCACGACTGGACCATCGAGGTGGCCGAGGTCCGGTCAAGAGAGCAGGGCCGCGGCCCGCATGAGCACGGACGCAGCCTGCGAGACGCCGTGCTGGTCGCGCGCAGGCACCTCGTGGTCCCGAGCACCGTTGCGACGGACTCGCGGTAGCGTCGAAGCCTGGGACAGCCTGTCTGGGGACGCCATGACCCTTCGGACCGACCTGCTGGTGATCGGCGCCGGCCCGTACGCCTACGCAGCGGCTGCATTCGCACGCGACCACGGCATCGACACGCACATGGTCGGCCGGCCGATGTCCTTCTGGCGGGAGCAGATGCCGGCCGGGATGTATCTGCGGTCGGGTCCGGACTGGCATCTCGACGCGAGCGGCGAGCACACCTTCGAGGCGTTCTTCGAGGACCGCGGCCTGCGACCCCAGGACTTCGTCCCCATCCCGATCGAAGTCTTCCTCGACCACACCGAGTGGTTCCGGGAGCGGAAGGGTCTGAAGGTGGACGAGCGTCTGGTGACCGACCTCGCCCAGCCGGACGGGCGTTTCGTGGCCACGATGGAGGACGGCTCCACGATCACCGCCGACAAGGTGCTCGCGGCGCCCGGGATCCGCCATTTCGTCAACCTGCCGGCTTGGTACGCCGATGTACCGGAGGCGCGTCGTGCGCACACCAGTGAGCTGGTCAGCTTCGACCAGCTCGCCGGCGCCCGGGTCGTCATCGTGGGCGGGCGTCAGAGCGCGTACGAGTGGGCGGCGCTGCTGTGCGACCACGGTGTCGGCCACGTCGATGTGGTGCACAGACATGACGTCCCGCAGTTCGCCGAGGTCAGCTGGGCGTTCGTGGACCAGTACGTCGACCAGACGATGGCGCACCGCGGCTGGTGGCGAGGTCTGCGCGCGGAGCAGCGGCAGGCGATCGCGGGTGAGTTCTGGCGGGTAGGGCGACTCACGCTGGAGCCGTGGCTGGTCCCGCGCATCGCCCCCGAGGTGGTGACGCGTCATCCGGGGAGCGCCGTGACGGGGGTGGCGGCGGTGGAGCGGGAGCTGAGGCTGACGCTGTCGGACGGCACAGCGCTGACGGCCGACCACGTGGTGTTCGCCTCGGGCTACAAGGCCGACATGGGCCGCGTCCCCTACCTCGACGGTGTCCGGGACCGGGTGTCGGTGACCGACGGCTTCCCGGACCTCACCGAGGGGTTCGAGACCTCGCTGCCCGGGCTGTACCTGACCGGCTTCGCCTCGACCCGCGACTTCGGACCGTTCTTCGGGTTCACCAAGGGCTGCCCGGCCGCGGCGCGGATCGCGGTGACCGAGATGCTGGGCTAGTACGGCGGTCGGGGTACTACCCCGCCGGTTGCCCGGCTTTGTCCGAAGCGGCCCACTGCTTCGCCGACTCGAGCTCCTCGAGCGGGAAGGCCCTCGCCTGACCCGGCCACAGGACGCTGAAGACCTTGATCGCGGGACCGACCCAGCGGGCGTCGGTGACCACGGCGATGCGCTCGAAGGCGGTGGGGTTACGCGCGCCGAGCTTGAGGTCCTCCCAGACCGCCTCACCCTCGTACTCGTCGAACTCGTGACCGAGGACGTACACCAGCCGCACCTTGCCGTGCCGCTCGATCGCCTCGTTGACGGCGGGAACGATGACGTCCTCGTAGTCCTCCTTCTCCACGTCGTCCACGGCCTCGAGCCCGAGCACTCCAGCCGGCATGTCCTGCAGCAGACGGATCATGCTCCGGAGTGTGCTCGGGTTGCCTCGACGTGCGGATCATCCGCCCGGGGGGATCCGGGCTGCCATGCCGGCGGGGGAGGGTGGCCGACGAAACATTGGAGCGATCCGGAGCGTGAGGCGGGGGCGCGGTCCGTCGGGAGCTGCACCATGGGCGTCAACATCGGGACCCGCGACATCACGCGCGCCGTGTCCGACGGGACCGGGCTGACCGGCGAGGAGCTCGGGCTGATCCTGGGCGGGCTCGCGGCCGCCACCGTCGTGATCGGGGGCCTGCGCGCGGCCATCGCCTTCCGGGACATCTGGCCGAAGACGAGACCCGCCCTCCGGGGCGCCGCGTAGGTCCCGCGAGACACCTGCCGGTGGCAACCGGCGCCCCCTCAGGGACGCCAGCCGGGCGGCGGGTCCTCGCCGGTGCGCCCGTCGACGGCCTCGCGGAGCAGGTCGGCGTGGCCGGTGTGCCGGCCATACTCCTCGACCAGGTCGCAGACCAGCCGCCGCAGGTTGGCGCGCCGGCCGGCACCGTCGGAGGCGTGCACGAGCCGGTCGAGCCCGCCTTCGGCGAGGGCCGTGCCGAGCCGTGCCCGGGACCGCCCGACGGCGGCGTCCCACTCGGCGTACAGCTGCTCGGGTGTGTCCTCGGCGGCGGAAGCGAAGTCCCAGTCGCCGCTGCCGTCCCAACCGGTCTCGTCCCACGGCGCACCGATCGGCTCGCCGGTGAGCTTCACGGTGAACGTGTAGTCCTCCATGACCGCCAGGTGCTTGAGCAGGCCGCCGAGGGTGAGCGCCGACGTGCCGATCCGGGTCTGCAGTCCCGCTGCGTCCAGGCCGTCGGCCTTCCACCGGAACGTGGCGCGCAGCCGCTCGAGGGCGCCGACCAGGTGGTCGAGCTCGTTGCCGGCCAGGGGTGGCTCCCAGGGGGTGTCCGTGGCTGTCATGGCGGCAGGGTAGCGACGGTTCCGGACGGATCGTTTCCGCTTCCTGTGGCACCCTGACGTGGTGGACGAGGCCAACCCGACCGCGCGTGCCCTCCGGTCGCTGCAACTGCTCCAGGACCGGCCGGGCATGACCGCCGACCGCCTCGGGGAGCTGCTCGGCGTGTCCGGACGGGCGGCTCGTCGCTACGTCTCCGTGCTGCGCGAGGCCGGCATCCCGGTCGAGTCCGTCCGGGGGCCCTACGGCGGCTACCGGGTCGGCCGGGGAGTCCGGCTGCCACCGCTGATGTTCACCACGCCGGAGGCCCTCGGCCTGGTGATGGCGGTGCTCGACGGCCACCACGACCCCGATGACGCCGCCGATCCGGTCGGCAGCGCGCTCGGCAAGATCGTGCAGGCGCTGCCCGCGCCGGTGGCCGCGCAGGCCGAGGCGGTGCGGCGGGCCATCGCCCCGGCTCCGGACCGCGGCGCCGCCCGACCCGACCCCACGACCACCAACGACATCGTGCGGGCGTTCTCCGAGCACCGTCGGGTGCGGCTGCGCTACCGCACGGAGGCCGGGTCGGTCTGGCTGCTCGACGTGGAGCCGTGGGCGGTCGTGGTGCGCCACGGCAGGTGGTACGTCCTCGGTCACTCGCACACCGCCGACGCCCGACGTGCGTACCGGGTCGACCGCGTGCTCGAGGTGCAGATCCTCGACGACACGTTCACGCCACCCGCCGGGCTGGACCCGGTCGCCGCCCTCGAGGAGCACCTGGCCGTCGGCTGGGAGTACGACGCCGAGGTCGTCATCGAGGCCGACGTCGAGACCGCGGGCACGTTCGTCCCGCGCGCCCTCGGACGCCTCGAGCCGCTCGAGGACGGGACGACCCGCCTGCTGGGCAGCACCGGCAACCCGTCGTGGTACGCCGAGCGGCTCGCGGTGCTGCCCACGCAGTTCCGGGTCGTGCGCTGCCCGGAGCTCCGGGAGGCCGTGCGCGCCATCGGCGCACGGATGGTGGCCGCGGCCGAGGACCCGCCGGTGAAGCCCTAGATGACTCTGCGTGCTTCCGGTCGGTCAGGGCACCAGCAGGTGGAACGAGACGTCGTTGGACACGTTGCTGTCCAGCACCGGCGGAGGTGCTGGGATTCACGGTCAGGCGCTCGGTCTGGATCTGCACGCCGTTGGTGCCGCAGTCGGTGGTCCACTGGGCGCTGGCGTTGCCCAGAGCGCCCTCCGGGGAGGCGATCACGGCGACGCCGCGGCTGACGCCTGCGGCGAGCTCCACGCAGTAGACCCCCGTTGAAATGCGGGTGACGCCGGTGACGTTCTTCGTCCGGCCGTTGTCGAGGGAGGGAGCGGCCGGTCCGGCGATCACACGGGCGTACGCCGCGACGGAACCCGCCCCGGCCGCGAGGTCGGCATCGGTCAGCGTCCCGTCGCGCACGTCCTTGGAGCGGACCGTGTTGTCCCGGAGGTCCTTGCTCTTGAGGTTGTCGTTGCGGACGTCCTTGGAGCGGATGGTGTTGTTGCGGATGTCCCCGCTGGTGATCGCCCGCGCCGCCTCGGCGACGACGGGATGGGTGAACGCGAGCGCCGCGAGCACGATCGCCATGGCGACGTACGAGATCTTCCTGCGCATGATGCCCCCTGCAGTCCTGGTTGCCGCGTCGTTCGCGGTAACGGTTTCTTGACATCGTGGGGCACCTGCGACCGCGCTGTCAGTACGCACAATGGCGAAGGGCCCGACCGACGGCCGGGCCCTTGCGACGTGCGCTTGCTGCTTACGGCACCAGCACCGAGAAGCTGGTGTGGTTCGACGGGTTGCTGTTCACCGCACTCGCCGACGCGTTGAAGCCCTGCTCCTGGGTGGTCACCTGGACGCCGTTGGCGCCGCAGTTGCCCGACCACTGGGCCGTCTCGTTGGCGTCGCCGCCCTCGGCCTGCGCGAGCACGGCCACGGTGCGGTCCACGCCCGGCTTGAGCTCGAGGCAGTACACGCCGTCGGCGGTGCGGGCCACGGAGGCGACGTTCTGTGTGCGTGCGTCGTCGAGCGTGCCGCCCGTCGCGCCGGCGATCACGCGCGCATAGGCGGTGACCGGAAGCGTCCCGGCCTTGAAGTCGTCCGCGGTGAGCGAGCCGTCGCGGATGTCCTTCCCCTTGAGCGTGGAGTCCTTGATGTCCCAGCTCTTGAGGTTGTCGTTCGCGATGTCCTTGCTCTTCAGCGTGCGGTTCTTGATGTCCCTCGACTCGATGCTGCTGTTGCGGATGTCCTCGCCACCGATTCGGCGAGCCGCGTCCGCGACGATCGGGTTGCTGACGACCAGCGCCGCGACGACGGCGGCTGCTGCTCCAAAGGCAATCTTCCTGCGCATGAATCCCCCAGGGGTTCGTGTGTTTGACGGTCCGAGGACCGCGGCACCTCCGAATCGGTGCCGTCCCACAGGTCTCACACATGCGCTGGTGTTTCAAACCCGTCGGCAGCCGCGGCCCCGCTCATCGAGTCCCGACCGTGAGGCCGCTGTGACCTCCCCGTGACCTGCCGGACAATTTGCCCGAACGGTTGTGGATGACCGGCCACGCGGGACGGACGCCGTTGCCATGATGACCCCATGACGCGCACCGTCCATGCCCTCGCCGCCTGCCTGCTGGCGGCGACCTTCGTCTCCGGCTGCTCGTTCGTCGGCGGTGACGAGGGTGACGAGCCCGCGGCGCCGTCGTGGGACCCGTCGGTCTCCCTGACCGCGGCAGGGGAGGACCTCGCCGAGTCGGCCGGTCTCGCCGCCGACGCCCCGACGTACGACGTAGAGGCCGAGGTCGCGCCCGAAACGGGGAAGGTGTCCGGCACGGTCCGGGCCGAGCTCCCGGTCGGCGGCGACACCGAGGTGCTGATGCGCTACTTCGCCGGGCTCCCCGACTTCGAGGCCGGCGCGAAGGTGGGTCGGGTCGAGGTCGATGGCGAGCCGGTCGACGCCTCTCTCGACCAGGCGCTGCTGCGCATCCCGCTGCCGGACGGCCACCCGGAGCGGGTGCAGCTGACCATCCCCTTCTCCTACACACTGCCGGCGCGTGAGGCGGGCGGTGGGCTGCTCGACGCGCTCGGCGGCATGGGTGGCCCGGCCGACATCGGCCTGCTCTCTCGGCACCCTGGCGCGATGAACCTGGGGCACTGGTTCCCCCTGTGGATCCCCGCGGGCAACAGCGCCGACCCGGACCCCGCCGGCTACGGCGACATCGGCAACTCGCCGGCCGCGCTGATGCGGCTGACGCTGACCGTCCCGGAGTCGTGGCAGGTCGTCGACGGTGGGGTGCGCACCGACAGCGAGACCGCTAACGGCGAGCTCACCGTCACGTCCGAGGGCTACGGGATGAACGACCTGGTCGTCAGCGTCGTCAAGGACTACGTGACGCGCGAGCGCACGCTGGACGGCGCGCTCGAGGGTGTCGTGGTCCGCGCCTACGGCCCCAAGAACGCCGAGGCCGAGCTCGCAGGCGTGCTGGACGAGGCCGCCACCTCGATCGAGGTGCTGTCCGAGCGGTTCGCCGACTACCCCTGGCGCGAGTTCGACGTCGTGTCGGCACCCCTGGGGTCGGGCGTCGCCGGCATGGAGTGGCCGGGCGCGACGTGGATCGAGCCGTCGCTGTTCACCGGTGGCGTTCCCGGACTGTCCGGCATCGAGGACCTGCTGGGCGGCGTCGGCGGCCTCGAGGGGCTCGACGACCTGCTCGGCGGTCTGGGTGGAGACCTCGGCGGCCTGGTCGGCGGCGACACCGGTCGGATGCTCGAGACGATGCGCGCGTGGACCATCGCGCACGAGGTCGGCCACGAGTGGTGGCACGTGATCGTCGGCAACGACTCCGTGCTGGATCCGGCCGTCGACGAGCCGCTGGCGCAGTACTCCGCGTGCCTGGTCATCCGCGAGCTGGAGGACGGTGGGCCCGGAGAGCTCGACGACCTCTGCGACACCCACATCAGGTCCGGCTACGAGCAGATGCGGGTGCTCGGCGACGAGGACGCCCGTGCCGACCGGGCGACTGACGAGTTCGCCTCGGCCACGCAGTACGCCGGCGTCGTCTACGGCAAGGCCGCCGCGTTCTACCGGATGCTCGAGGACCGGTTCGGCCACGACGAGGTGGCCGCCGCGCTCGGTGCGGTGACCGAGAGGCATGCGTTCGACATGCTCGACGTCGACGACCTCCGCGACGCGCTGTCCGCCGAGCTCGACGACCCGGCGTTCGACCGGCTGTGGAAGCGCTGGATGCAGGGCACCCGTGGCGACCGGGACCTCGACGTCGACCCGGGCGACGGGAGCGACCCCCTGGGTGGGCCCGGTGGTCTCGGCGGGGGAGAGACGGGCGACCTCGAAGGGCTGCTGGAGGAGCTCCTCGGCGAGCAGGGAAGCCCGGAGGGGCTCGAGCATCTCCTCGGCGACCTGCAGGGCGGACCGGGGCCCAACGCCTGACCCCCTCGTGTGCGTCGGGACCCGCGGCTGACCGGCCGCGAAGCCGATCAGACCGTTTCTTCTAGCACGATCGGGCCATTCGGCGTGTATCAGCGTCATATCCGGCCTTCTCTTCGGTTCCATGGGAGAAGCCGAGGGGATGCTGGGAGATGAGCACGATGAACACCGTCACGAACGCCAAGGACAAGAAGCCGCGACCCAAGGGCGCGAGCCGACAGCGGTCCCGCAGCTGCACGTGCGGGCAGCAGCTTGACATCTGCCGCCGGGCGCACTGCCCGCGATGCGGCCGCACCCTGCACCGCGACTGACCGCCCGCCCGGCCGACTCTCCGCCGTGCGGCGCCTGACGCGCCGCGGCGGGAGACATGGGTCGACGGGCTAAGGTACTCACGACGATCGGGGTCGGGCGTGAGCAAAGGTGAGTCGGGTGGAGAGGCAGGACACGATGGCGGGGAGCGACCGCCGGGTCCTCACGATTCCCAACGTCATCAGCATCGTCCGTCTCGCCGGCGTACCGCTGTTCCTCTGGTTGATCCTGGTCCCTGAGGCTGACGCCTGGGCTCTCGTCGTCCTGATGCTCTCCGGCATCAGCGACTACCTCGACGGCTACCTGGCTCGTCGCCTCGACCAGACCTCCAAGCTCGGGGAGATCCTCGACCCGGTCGCCGACCGGCTCTACATCCTGTCCACCGTCGTCGGGCTGGCGGTGCGCGACATCATCCCGCTGGTGGCTGGCGATCCTGCTGCCGGCTCGCGACCTCTTCCTGTGGGGCCTCGTCCCGTTCCTTCGCACGCGTGGCTACAGCGCCCTGCCGGTCCACTTCCTCGGCAAGGCCGCCACCGCGAACCTGCTGTACGCCTTCCCGCTGCTGCTTCTGGGCGACGGCACCGGCCTGCTCGCGCTGCTGGCCAAGGTGTTCGGCTGGGCGTTCGCGATCTGGGGGACCGCTCTGTACTGGTGGGCCGGACTGCTCTACGCCTGGCAGGTCCGCAAGCTCCTCGCCGACCACGACCGCCGGGCGCCGACCCTCGATGTCGGCTGACACCACCCCGAGCACCGGTACGACGAAGCGCCGGCCCGCCGCCGAGCGCAAGCTGCCGGACCCGCCGCCGCAGGCGGTGATGGGCCTGCTCAACTACATCACTGCGACGTCGCTCGACGAGGACTACGCGGCCGCCTCGAGCAGCAGGCAGACCGCCGGACAGAAGACCACGCGACCGGGCTGGAGCGCCCTGGCGATGATCGCCGTCTTCGGGATCCTCGTGGCCACGGCCGCGGTGCAGACGTCGCGTGCCGCCGACACGACCGCCACCAGCCACGACGAGCTGGTCAAGCAGATCAACGCGCGCAAGGGGCAGCTCGCCGACCGGCGCGAGCGCGTCGACGACCTGACCAGCGAGACGGAGACCCTCGAGACCAAGTTCCTCGAAGCCACCACGGAGGGCCGGGCGGTCCAGTCGCGTCTCACGTCGCTGGGCGCCGCCACCGGTGCCGACGCGGCCCGCGGCCCGGGGGTTCGCGTGCGGGTCGACGACGGTCCGCCGATCCCCCGGGACAGAACGAGGTCCTCGACAGCGACCTGCAGAAGCTCGTCAACGGGCTCTGGCTATCCGGCGCCGAGGCGATCGCGATCAACGGGGAGCGGCTGACCTCGCTCAGCGCGATCCGGCAGGGCGGTGCGGCGATCACCGTCAACTACCGGCCGGTCTCCCCGCCGTACATCCTGTCGGTCATCGGCGACCCGGACACGCTCGCGGCGCGGTTCATCGACACACCCGGCGGTCAATGGTGGCTCGACCTGCAGGCGCTCTATGGTGTGGACTTCGAGATCACGAACACCGAGGAGCCTCTGACCTTGCCGCCGGCACGTCGCAGTGGTCTGCGCTACGCCCACACGCCGGAGACCCTGCGATGATCGCGGCTCTCGGCCTGGTCCTGGGCGTCTTCCTCGGCCTGCTCCTGCAGCCGGAGGTGCCGATCTGGCTGCAGCCCTACCTGCCGATCGCGGTCGTCGCCGCGCTCGACGCCGTCTTCGGTGCGCTGCGCGCCTTCCTCGACGGGATCTTCGACGACAAGGTCTTCGTGGTCTCGTTCGTCAGCAACGTGCTGATCGCGGCCCTGATCGTCTACCTCGGCGACCAGCTCGGGGTCGGCGGGCAGCTCTCGACCGGCGTCATCGTGGTGCTCGGCATCCGGATCTTCTCCAACGTCGCCGCGATCCGCCGGCACCTGTTCCATGCCTGACGCGACGCTCGACTCCGACCTCTCCCCGGCCCGAGCCCGGCTCGGAGCCCCCGGGCAGCGGACGCGACCGGCTGCTCGACGCGCTGCGCCGGCCCGGTGGTCGCGCGGCCAGGTCACGGCGGGCGTGCTGCTGCTCGTGCTCGGCTTCGCCGCCGTCGTGCAGGTGCGCTCCAACAGCGACGACGCGGAGCTACGTCGGCGCCCGGCAGGACGACCTGATCGCGCTGATCAACTCGCTCGCGCTCGCCGTCGCAGCGCGCGGAGAACGAGATCGCCGAGCTCGAGCAGACCCGCAACTCCCTGCTCAACGACACCGAGGCCACGACGCACGGCGCTCGAGCGGGCCCGGCAGCGGGCCGACGAGCTCGGCATCCTCGCCGGCACGCTGCCCGCGATCGGGCCCGGGCGTCCGGGTCACCGTCGACGACCCCGACGGCGCGGTCGGCACCGACCTGCTGCTCAACGGCATCCAGGAGCTGCGCGACGCCGGCGCCGAGGCCATCGAGATCAACGACCGGTGCGGGTGGTCGCCCAGACCGTCGCTGCGCGACGGGCCGGACGGCGGGGTGATCGTCGACGGCGAGGCAGATCTCGGCGCCGTACGTCATCGAGGCCATCGGCGCGCCGCACACCCTGGCCACCGCGCTCGACTCGCCGGCGGCTTCATCGACGAGGTCGAGCGCGTCGGCGGCGACGTGGACGGTCGAGCAGCTCCGACGAGCGTCGAGATCGCCGTCGGTCCGCGAGCCGCCCGAGCCGCGCAGTACGCCAACCCGGTGCCGACCGAGTAGCCTGCCGTGCCACCCCGTCGGCCGTCATCCGACCAGAAGGAGCGATTGCCGTGTACCCCGAGGACCTGAAGTACACCAGCGAGCACGAGTGGGTGCGCAGCCCCGGGAGACGGCGAGGGCTCGGTCCGGGTCGGCATCACCGACTTCGCCCAGGACGCGCTGGGCGACATCGTCTTCGTCTCGCTGCCCGAGGTCGGCGACGACGGTCGAGGCGGGACGACGGTCGGGGAGCTGGAGTCGACCAAGTCCGTCAGCGACGTCTACGCCCCGTGTCCGGCACGGTGACGGCCCGCAACGAGGCCCTCGACGCGCACCCCGGAGCTGGTCAACACCGACCCGTACGGCGACGGCTGGCTGTTCGAGGTGGCCCCGGCCGACGCGTCGGCCGTGGACGGCCTGCATGGACGCCGCGGCCTACCAGCAGCAGCTCTGACCGGTCCCGGTCTCCGACGCCGTCGGCTCCGCGCGATCCGTGTTGATCGTCGGCGGCCGCCACTGATAGGTTCGGGACAACCATCAACCTCGACTGGCGGTTGAGGGTTTCGCGTCCGGACCGAGGTCCACGGCACGTTCACGGGAGGCAATCGATGCCGTTCTGCACCGAGTGCGGACACCAGAACCCCGACGACGCGCGGTTCTGCTCGCAGTGCGGTCACCGCCTGGACCGGAGCCCGCCGCCGCCGACCCGGCGGCCGCAGACGCCGGGGCGAGACCACCGCGACGATCACCTTCGGCGGTCCGGCCAAGGAGGCCGAGCACCGCGAGGAGCGCACCGCTCAACGACGCCGACGCGGCCGCGGTCGACGCGCTGCCCGCCGGCAGTGCGCTGCTGGTCGTGCAGCGCGGGCCCAGCGCCGGCAGCCGCTTCCTGCTCGACACCGACGTGGTCGCCGCGGGCCGGCACCCCGACAGCGAGATCTTCCTCGACGACGTCACCGTCTCCCGCCGGCACGCCGAGTTCCGTCGCGGCCCGGAGGGCTTCACCGTTGCCGACGTCGGCAGCCTCAACGGCACCTACGTCAACCGCGACCGGATCGACGAGGTCGCGCTGCAGGGCGGCGACGAGGTGCAGATCGGCAAGTACCGGCTGGTCTTCTTCGCCAGCCACGCAGGAGCAGGCAGCGCCGGTGACCGCGGCAGGTCGGCAGCAGGCGCTGCCACCATCCGGGCGGCCCGGATGAGCATCGGCGAGGTCCTCGAGCAGCTGCGCCCGGACTTCCCGGACTCAACATCTCCAAGATCCGCTACCTCGAGTCCGAGGGACTGTCGAGCCGGAGCGGACGCCGTCGGGCTACCGCAAGTTCTCGGCCGACGACGTCGAGCGGCTGCGCTACGTCCTCACGGCCCAGCGCGAGCACTACCTGCCGCTGAAGGTGATCCGCGAGCACCTCGACGCGATGGACCGCGGGCTCGAGCCGCCGGCCCTGCCGACGACCGGCCCGCAGGTGCCGCGGGTCGTGCTGTCCGGCGACGGGCTGCCCATCCCCGGAGGCGTTCGCGGCCGGACGGCGCCGAGCTGCGGCTGTCGCGCGCGAGCTGCGTCGAGACGGCCGAGATCGACGAGGACCTGCTCGACCAGCTCGAGCGCTTCGGGCTGGTGCGGATGCGGCCCGGCACCAAGCACTACGACGGCGACGCCCTGGTGATCGCGCAAGGCGGCGGGGGAGCTCGCGGCGTACGGCCTCGAGCCGCGGCACCTGCGCGCCTTCAAGACCGCCGCCGACCGCGAGGTCGGGCTCGTCGAGCAGGTCGTCGCCCCGATCCGTGCGCCAGCGCGACGCCGGGGCGCAGGCCCGCGCCGAGGAGGCGGTCCGCGAGATCGCCGCGCTCTCGGTGCGGCTGCACGCCACCCTGGTGAAGTCCGGCCTGAGCGGCGGTCGCTGACCGCCCTCGATCGCCGGGATCGACGTACCCAGAGGGTTTCGGGCCGGGAGTAGTCTGACGACGTGCGTGAAGTCGACGTGGTCGGTGTCCGGGTGGAGATGCCCTCCAACCAGCCCATCGTGCTGCTGCGCGAGGTGGCGGGGGACCGCTACCTGCCGATCTGGATCGGTGCGGTCGAGGCGACCGCGATCGCGTTCGCCCAGCAGGGCGTGGTGCCGCCCCGGCCGCTGACGCACGACCTGATGAAGGACCTGCTCAACGCCACCGGCAACGAGCTCACCGAGGTCCGGATCACCGAGATGCGGGACGGCGTCTTCTACGCCGTGCTGGTCTTCGCCTCCGGCGTCGAGGTCAGCGCCCGCCCCTCCGACTCGATCGCGCTGGCGCTGCGCACCGGGAGCAAGATCGTCTGCGCCGAGGACGTGCTCGACGAGGCCGGGCTCGAGGTCCCCGACGAGCAGGAGGACGAGGTCGAGAAGTTCCGCGAGTTCCTCGACCACGTCACCCCGGAGGACTTCGAGTCCCACTGACGCCCCGACGGACGTCGAAACCTTCACTCTCAACCTGAGGTTGAGGGTTGCGACACGCCGCACCGCTTCGGGGCGTGGTTCGTTGACCACCCTCAAGCCGAGGCTTACCTTGGGGATGTCTTCGCTGTAACTCCACCGTTGTGCTCCACCCGAGCGCCCACGGCTTCCCCCCGGAGCGACAGGCAGAGCGAAGTGACAACCGGAGGTCAACCGTGACAGGGAACGGCGACAAGGCCGCGCACGAGCGCGAGGCGGAGAGCGCGGCCCTCGAGGCCGCCCAGGCTGCCGACAGCCAGGGGCTGCTCTTCGACGACGACGTGTCCCCGCTGCCCAGCGACGTCGGCTACCGCGGCCCCACCGCCTGCAACGCCGCCGGCATCACCTACCGCCAGCTCGACTACTGGGCCCGCACCGGGCCTGGTCGAGCCCAGCGTGCGCGGCGCCACCGGCTCCGGCACCCAGCGGCTCTACTCCTTCCGCGACATCCTGCTGCTCAAGGTGATCAAGCGGCTGCTCGACGCCGGCATCTCCCTGCAGCAGATCCGCACCGCGGTCCAGCACCTGCGCAAGCGCGGCACCGACGACCTGACCCGCGTGACGCTGATGAGCGACGGCGCCAGCGTCTACGAGTGCACCAGCAACGACGAGGTCATCGACCTGCTGCAGGGCGGCCAGGGCGTCTTCGGCATCGCGATCGGCGGCGTCTGGCGCGAGATCGAGGGGTCGCTCGCCGAGCTGCCCAGCGAGCGCACCGCGGAGGAGCCCAGCGACCACACCGCCGACGAGCTCGCCGCGCGACGCAAGGCCCGCGCCACCGGCTGACCTCCCTCCCCGAAGCCTCACGCACCACCACCCGGACCGCCGCGACCAGCCTGGTCGCGGCGGTCCGTCGTGTGACGGCTGGTGTAGCGTTGGCAGCGCCGTCGACACCATGCGGGAGAGTCTCCGCCGTTGCCGCGGAGCGCCGAAGGGGCAAATCCTCCCCGGAACCTCTCAGGCGCCCGGACCGCGCGGAACAGGCAACTCTGGAGATCGGTCGCTGCCCGGCAGCCGTCCGACAGAGGGGGAGGCGACCTGCACCGGCACGTATTGCGACCAGGAGCCTCAGGAGTCCCAGTGTCCGACCACCCCACGCTGTCCGAGCTCGACGCGGCCCAGCCGTTCGTCCCACCGCCACATCGGCCCCGACCCCGACGCCCGGGCCACCATGCTCGCCGCCCTCGGCTTCGACTCCCTCGACGACCTGATGCAGGCGGCGGTCCCCGGCGGCATCCGCGCCGTCGGCGCTGCTCGACCTGCCGGCCGCGGCCACGAGGAGCAGGCGGCGCGCGAGCTGCGCGCACTCGCCGCCGAGAACACCCCCCGCGAGCCGATGATCGGCCTCGGCTACCACGGCACGCTCACCCCGGCCGTCGTCCGCCGCAACGTGCTGGAGGACCCGAGCTGGTACACCGCCTACACGCCCTACCAGCCGGAGATCTCCCAGGGCCGGCTCGAGGCGCTGCTCAACTTCCAGACCATGGTCGGCGACCTGACCGGGCTGCCGACCGCGAACGCGTCGCTGCTCGACGAGGGCACCGCGGCCGCCGAGGCGATGACGCTGGTACGCCGGGGCAACAGGTCGGCCGACGGCCCGTTCGTCGTCGACGCCGACGCGCTGCCGCAGACCATCGCGGTCGTGCAGACCCGCGCCGAGGCGCTCGGCATCGAGGTCGTGGTCGCCGACCTGACCGAGCGGGCTGCCGGAGGGACCGCTGTGCGGCGTGCTCGTGCAGTACCCCGGCGCCGACGGCGCGATCCTCGACCCCCGGCCCGTGATCGAGGCCGCGCACGAGCGCAACGCGCTCGCCGTGGTGGCCGCCGACCTGCTCGCGCTGACGCTGCTGGAGTCGCCCGGCGAGCTGGGCGCCGACGTCGTCGTCGGCAGCACGCAGCGCTTCGGCGTCCCGCTGTTCTACGGCGGCCCGCACGCCGGCTACATGGCGGTCCGCGCCGGTCTCGAGCGCCACCTGCCCGGCCGGCTGGTCGGCGTCTCCGTCGACGCCGAGGGGCGCCCCGCCTACCGGCTCGCGCTGCAGACCCGCGAGCAGCACATCCGCCGCGACAAGGCGACGTCCAACATCTGCACCGCGCAGGTGCTGCTCGCCGTGGTGGCGTCGATGTACGCCGTCTACCACGGCCCCGAGGGCCTGCGGTCGATCGCCCAGCGCACCCACCGCTACGCGGCGGTGCTGGCCGCCGCGCTGCGAGAAGGCGGCGTCGAGGTCCTGCACGACCAGTTCTTCGACACCGTCACCGCCCGGGTGCCGGGTCGCGCCGAGGCGGTCGTCGCGGCAGCCCGCGAGGGCGGCGTCCACCTGCGCCTGGTCGACGCCGACACCGTCGGGCGTGTCCACGTCGGAGACCACCGGCGCGAGCACCTGGCGACGGTGCTCGAGGCGTTCGGGGTCTCGACGGGCACCGGAACCGTCGACGACCTCGACGGCCGCGTGGGGGAGGAGCTGCCGGCCGGACTGCGCCGCGAGACGCCGTACCTCACCCACGAGGTGTTCGGCACGCACCGCTCGGAGACCGCGATGCTGCGCTACCTGCGCCGGCTCTCCGCACGCGACTACGCGCTCGACCGCGGGATGATCCCGCTCGGCTCCTGCACGATGAAGCTCAACGCGACCACGGAGATGGAGCCGATCAGCCTGCCGGGCTTCGCCGACCTGCACCCGTTCGCGCCCGCCGACGACGCGGCCGGCTACACCCGGATGATCGAGCAGCTCGAGGACTGGCTCGCCGAGGTCACCGGCTACGACCGGGTGTCCGTCCAGCCCAACGCCGGCTCGCAGGGCGAGCTCGCCGGGCTGCTGGCGATCCGCGCCTACCACGTGGCCAACGGCGACGAGCAACGCGACGTCTGCCTGATCCCGTCCTCGGCGCACGGCACCAACGCCGCCTCCGCGGTGATGGCCGGGATGCGGGTCGTGGTCGTCAAGGCCGCCGACGACGGCTCGGTCGACCTCGACGACCTGCGCGCCCAGTGCGAGGCGCACGCCGACGACCTCGCCGCGATCATGGTCACCTACCCCTCGACCCACGGCGCCTACGAGGACGGCATCACCGAGCTGTGCGCGGTCGTGCACGAGCACGGCGGCCAGGTCTACGTCGACGGGGCGAACCTCAACGCGCTGCTCGGCCACGCCAGGCCCGGCGAGTTCGGCGGCGACGTCTCGCACCTCAACCTGCACAAGACGTTCTGCATCCCGCACGGCGGCGGCGGTCCCGGTGTCGGCCCGGTGGCCGTGCGCGAGCACCTCGCGCCGTACCTCCCGAGCCACCCGATGCACCCCGACGCCGACCGTCGCGACGGGATCGGACCGATCAGCGCCGCGCCGTACGGCTCGGCCGGGATCCTGCCGATCTCGTGGGCCTACGTGCGGATGATGGGCGGCGCCGGTCTCACCGACGCCACGTCGGTCGCGGTGCTCAGCGCCAACTACGTCGCGCGGCGTCTCCAGGACCACTTCCCGGTGCTCTACAAGGGTCACAACGGGCTGGTCGCCCACGAGTGCATCCTCGACCTCCGCGGCCTGACCAAGGCCACCGGGGTGACCGTCGACGACGTCGCGAAGCGGCTGATCGACTACGGGTTCCACGCGCCGACGATGAGCTTCCCGGTCGCGGGCACGCTGATGGTGGAGCCGACCGAGTCCGAGGACCTGGCCGAGCTCGACCGGTTCTGCGAGGCGATGATCGCGATCCGCGAGCGAGATCGACCGGGTCGAGGCGGGGGAGTGGACCCCGGAGGGATCGCCGCTGCGCGGCGCCCCGCACACCGCCCGCACGCTCGTCGGCGAGTGGGACCGCGCCTACTCCCGCGAGGTCGCGGTGTTCCCCACGGGCTACGACCCGGACAAGTACTGGCCGCCGGTCGCCCGCATCGACCAGGCCTACGGCGACCGCAACCTGGTCTGCGCCTGCCCGTCGCCGGAGGCGTTCGCGCGAGGACCGACGCATGACGCGTTGCCGACGCTGACCGCACGTCGGCTCGAGGTGCTCCTCGCGCGCGACCAGGTCGCCGGGCGGCTGCCCTCGGTCGTCGGCGGGCGTGGTCCGCGACGGCGAGCTGGTCTGGCCGGAGTCGTCGTACGGCGCTGCCGACCGGGCCCGACGTGCAGTACCGGATCGGCTCGATCACCAAGACCCTGGTGGCCGTGCGTCGTGCTGCAGCTGCGCGACGAGGGCCGTCTCGACCTGAACGACCGGCTCGACGCGCACCTTCCCGGCGTGGGCTACGGCGACCGCACGATCCGGTCGCTGCTCTCGCACTCGTCGGGCATGCACTCCGAGCCCGCGGGCGAGTGGTGGGAGCGCACGCCCGGCGGGTCGTTCGACGAGCTGGCGAGCCGGCTCGAGCGACGTCGGCCCGGCGTTCCCGTCCGGGCACCACGTTCCACTACACCAACGTCGCCTTCGGGCTGCTCGGCGAGGTGGTCGTCCCGGCTGACCGGCATGCCGTGGTTCGACGCGGTCAAGGCACGGCTGCTCGACCCGCTCGGGATGGCGCGCACGACGTACCTGCCCGAGCCTCCTGCTGCGCAGGGCTACAGCGTGCACCACTTCGCCGGCACGCTCGACGAGGAGCCGGCCCACGACGCCGGCGCGATGGCGCCGGCCGGCCAGGTGTGGAGCACGGTCGAGGACCTGGCGCGGTACGCCGCGTTCCTGGCCGGCGGCAACGCCGAGGTCCTCGCCGACCGGACGCTGGACGAGATGGCCACCCCGCAGTCGGGCAGCCTCGCCGGCGGCCTGGCGGGCGGCTACGGGCTCGGCTTCCGGCTGGTGGCCGGGGGCAGCGGCGTGCTGCTCGGGCACACCGGCTCGATGCCGGGCTTCCTCGCCGGGCTGTTCGTCGACCGCAGGCGCCGCACCGGTGCGGTCGTGCTGGCCAACGGCACCCACGGGCTGCGCTGCGAGGGGCTGCCGATGGACCTGCTGGCCGCGCTGGAGGAGCTGGAGCCGACGCTGCCGCCCGCCTGGCAGCCGGTGCGCGACGTGCCGCCGGAGGTCGCCGACGTGCTCGGCGTGTGGCACTGGGGCAACACCGCCTACGCGTTCGCGTGGACCGGCACGGAGCTGGTCGCGTCCCTGTTGTCGAGCGGTGCGGAGTCGCAGCGGTTCGCGCGTGCGCGACGGTCGGCTCGTCGGCAGCAGCGGCTACCACCACGGCGAGACGCTGCAGGTCGTCCGCAGCGAGGACGGGTCGGTCAGCCACCTGGTGTGCGCGACGTTCGTCTACACGCGCACGCCGTACGACCCGGCCGCCCCGATCCCCGGCGGTCCGCCCGCCTGACCGAGGGGTCACTCCTGCAGCGACACGCCGGTGAGGGGCCTGAAGAACTGACCCCTCAGCGGTAGGGCCTGTTGTGTGTGGCTGTTACTGGGCTTGCGAGACGGTGGACATGTTGAAGTCGGGGACCCGGAGCGCGGGGGTGGCGGTGCGCGGGAAGTAGTCGCCCCACTCGCGGGAGAAGCTCGGCACGGTCTCCGACGCCTGGGAGAACCGGTCCAGCAGGCCGACCGGGCTCTCGTTGAAGCGGAAGTTGTTGACCGCCCCGGTCGACCTCGCCGTTCTCGACGAGGTAGACGCCGTCGCGGGTGAGCCCGGTGAGCAGCAGGGTCTGCGGGTCGACCTCGCGGATGTACCACAGGCAGGTCACCAGCAGCCCGCGCTCGATCGCCGGCGACCAGGTCCTCGGTGGAGCCGGTGCCGTCGTCGACGGACACCACGAGGTTGTCGACGTACGGCGTCACCGGCTGGCCGGTGATGCCGGCGGAGTGCCGGGTCTGCAGCAGCGAGGTGAGCACGCCGTCCTTGACCCAGTCGGTGCGGCCGAGCGGCGAGGCCGTTGTCGAAGACGCTCTCCAGGTTGTTGCTCTGCGTGGCGGTCACGAACGGGCCGGCGCCCAGGCCCGGGTACGCCGGGTCGGAGTACACCTGCACCGGCCTCGAGGACAGCGCGCTCGCCGATCCGGGTGCCGCCGCCGCGCTTGGAGAACACCGTCTGGCCGTCGTGGGCCTCGCGGGCACCGGCCGTCCAGTAGGCGTAGATCATCAGGTCGGAGACCGCGGTCGGGGGCAGCACGGTGTCGTAGCGACCGGCCGGCAGGTCCACGCGCCGCTCCGCCCAGCCGAGCCGGCGGACCAGCTCGGCCTCCATCGCCTGCGGCGTCGACGTCGGAGAAGTCGCGGGTGGCACCGCCGACCCAGGCGCTGGTGGTGAGGTCGGCGTTCTTGCCGGTGCAGCCGTAGTGGCCGGTCGGCTGCACGTGCCGCAGCCGGAGGCCGGTGCTGGAGCCGAGGTAGGTGGTGGTGACGTCGTGGTCGACGAAGCCGTAGAGGACCCGGCCGTCCGACGTGGCCCGGCCGAACGCCTCGCCGAGGGCGGGCGCGAAGTCGGAGTAGACCTCGATCGAGGTGCTCGCCGGGGGCTCGTCCCAGTCGGCCGCGGCGTCACCGGCGACCAGCTCCTGCGCGTCCTCGGCCGGACCGCCCGCGGCGGCTGCGCCGTCGGCTGCCTCGACGATCCGGACCACCTGCTCCAGCGAGGCGGCGCTCGCCGTCACCGAGCCGGTCGACGTGCCCTCGCCGCCGTCGCGGAACGCCACCACCGTGACGGTCACGTCGTGCATGACGCCGTTGGTGGTCAGCGTGTTGTTGGCCCAGCGGAGGTTGGCCCTGGTGGAGTCGCGGACGATGGCGATGCAGTGGTCGGACCGCGACGACTTCAGCGCGTGCTCGACGAGCTCCTGCGGCGTGGTGCTCATTCGGGGCCCCCTGGAAAGCGCGAGCGAAGCGAGTGGTTTCTCGGGGTGATCATGCGGCCCCTTCGGAGGTGGTGTTGAGGACGTTGACGTCGCGGAACAGCGCGGTGGGGCAGCCGTGGGACACCGCCGCCACCTGGCCGGGCTGGGCCTTGCCGCAGTTGAAGGCGCCGCCGAGCTCCCAGGTGTCCGGGCCGCCGACGGCCTCCATCGAGCGCCAGAAGTCCGTGGTCGTGGCCTGGTAGGCGACGTCGCGGAGCTGCCCGGCGAGCCGGCCGTTCTCGATCCGGTAGAACCGCTGCCCGGTGAACTGGAAGTTGTAGCGCTGCATGTCGATGCTCCACGACTTGTCGCCGACGACATAGATGCCGCGCTCCACCTGCGAGATCAACCCGTCGGTGTCGGGGCCGTCAGGCGCCGGCTGCAGGGAGACGTTCGCCATCCGCTGGATCGGGATGTGGCCGGGGGAGTCGGCGTAGGCGCAGCCGTTGGAGCGGCCGCCGTTGAGCTCGGCGCCGTACTCGTGCGCCATCGGCCGGTCGAGCTGGTAGCCGACCAGGATGCCGTCCTTGACGATGTCCCAGCTCTGCGTCTGGACGCCCTCGTCGTCGTACCCGATCGTGGCGAGGCCGTGCTCGACGGTGCGGTCGCCGGTGACGTGCATGACCGGCGAGCCGTACTGCAGCGTGTTGAGCTGGTCGAGGGTCGCGAACGACGTGCCGGCGTAGTTCGCCTCGTAGCCCAGCGCCCGGTCGAGCTCGGTCGCGTGCCCGATCGACTCGTGGATGGTCAGCCACAGGTTCGACGGGTGGATGACGAGGTCGTAGCGCCCGGCCTCCACCGACGGGCGCCTTGAGCTTCTCGGCGAGCAGCTCGGGCAGTCGGTCGAGCTCGGCTGTCCCAGTCGTAGCCGCCGTCGGTGAGGTACTCCCAGCCGCGCCCGACCGGCGGGGCGATCGTGCGCATCGAGTCGAAGGTGCCGGTGTCCTCGTCGGTGCCGAACGCCTCGAGCTCGGGCAGCAGCCGGACCCGTTGCTGGGTGGTCGTGGTGCCGGCGAGGTCGGCGTAGAACTTGTTCTCCACGACCTGCTTGAGCAGGCGCGCTGGAGTGGGCCACGCCGGGGGCGTCGACGAGCCGCTGCGGACCAGCCGGTGAGCAGCGCCACCTTCTCCTCGAGCGGCACGGCGAGCGGGTCGACGTCGTAGGCGCTGACCCAGGTGACGTCGTCGTACGTCGGCTCGGGGGCGAGGGCGACCGGGCGGGTGGTCATCGCGGCCGCGACCTGCGCGGTCTGGATGGCGGTCTCGGCGACCTGCACGGCCGAGTCGGGGGTGAGCACCACGCCCGGAGGCGAATCCCCAGGCCCCGTTGAGGATCACCCGCACCGCGAACCCGACGTCCTCGGTGTCGGAGGCGCCCTGCAGGCGGCCGTCCCGGACCCGGATGTCCTGGTAGCGGACCCGTTCGAACCGGAAGTCGGCGTGGCTGACGTGGAAGTCCTGCGCCCGGGTCAGCGCGGCCTCGGCCATCCGCCGGTAGGGCAGCGCGCGTGAACGTCGGGTCGATCTGCGACGAGGTCATGGAGGGAAACCTATAAGGGCCCCGGTGACCTCGCCGGGAGCAGGGCGGGCACATGGATGGTCCGACGGCTCAGGTGCGGCCGTCGTCCTCCTGCGCCTCGATGCAGCGCCGGCTGCTCGTCCATCCAGGTCGCCGGGAGTACGTCGAACCCGGCCGCCCGGGCCGCGTCGCAGACCAGCGGGTCGTCGTCGACGAGCACCGCGATCGTGCACGGTCGCGAGCCAGCTCCCGCAGCATGTCGACCTTGAACTCGCGGCTCGGGCCGACGGTCGCCGCGCGGCCGCAGGTGGACCGGCGCCCTCGGGCAGGCCGTGCCGCTCGGAGCCAGTCCAGGGTGTCGGCACGGCAGAGCTCGGGTCGGCCGGAGAGGTAGACGAGCTCGTGGACCTCCGCCAGCGCCTCGACCACGCGCCGGCCCTCGTCGAGGACGGGTCGTCGGGGGCGGCCCCGAAGAACGCCCGCCAGTCCTTGGGGCGGCGGGTGACGTGGTGCAGCCGGTGCCGGACGTCGGCGACCACCCCGTCGATGTCGATCGACGCGCCATGCGTCCAGCGGCACGGTCGGGCGTCGGGCGTCGGCTCATCCGACCAGGGTACGCACGCGCGCACGGTCGAGCCGGTAGCGGTGTCTTGTCGCACGTGCACCTGGGTCGGGATCCGGCTGCGCAGCTCGGTGACGTGGCTGACCACGCCGACCGTGCGGCCGCCGGCACGGAGGCCGTCGAGACGGTCCATCACGTCGTCGAGCGTGTCGGCGTCGAGCATCCCGAACCCCTCGTCGACGAAGAGCGTCTCGATCTCGGTGCCGCCCGCCTCGTGGGTCACCACGTCGGCGAGCCCGAGCGCGAGCGAGAGGGAGACCACGAAGGTCTCGCCACCGGACAGCGTGGCCGGGTCGCGCACGTCGCCGGTCCACTGGTCGACGACCTCGAGGCCGAGGCCGGCCTGGCTGCCGCGCGCGGGTGGCTCGCCCGGTGCGCTGCAGCAGGTAGCGCTGGTCGCGCATGTGGGAGAGCCGCTCGTTGGCCGCCTCGAGGACCTGGTCGAGACGGGTGGCCAGGACGTAGGACGACAGCCGCATCTGCAGCTGGTTGTCGCTGCCCATCCCGCGCACCAGCCGCGACATCGAGTCGGCCAGCACGTAGTCGTCGCGCGTGGGCGCCCATGCGGCCAGCGCGTCGGCGAGCCGGGCGGCCAGCGCGCGCACGGACGACTCCCGCTGCTCGGCGATGTGGAAGTCGCGGGCCGCGGCCTGGGCCGCCTTCTCGGCGGCGGCAGCGTTGTGCGCGAGCTCGTCGACCGGCACGGGCGGCGCGGCCTGGACCGTCGCCACGTCCTCCTCGGCCAGCACCGCGCGGACCTCGGCGAGCGCGGCAGCCCGGTCGGTGACCTGACCTTCCAGCCGCTGGCTGTGGTCGGCGCTCAGCACCGCCGCCCGGGCCTCGTCGAGGTCGGCGAACCCCTGGTCGAAGGCGGCGTCGAGAGCCTGCTGCTCGAGCTCGGTCACGCGTGCCGCGAGCGCTGCGTGCGCCTGCGCCGCCTCGTGGGCCGCCTCGGCCGTGTCGAGGTCGCCACGGGCCTTGGAGACGAGACCGGGCAGGTCCTCGGCGCTCAGGTCGTCACGGCTGCACGCGGCGTTGACGGCGGCCTCCGCTGCCTCGAGCCGGGCGGTGCAGGCGCGCAGTGCCTCCGCGAGCTCGGCCCGGCGTACGTCGAGGGTGCGGGCCGTGTGCTCGGCGGCGACGAGCTGCCTCTCGAGGTCGGCAACCACGCCGACGAGCTCTTCGGCGCGGGCGTCGGCCCGCTCGGAGTCCGCCTGCGCGGACGTGATCCTGTCGAGCTCGGCGACCCACGACCGCGCGTCGCGGCCGGCGGCGAGCTCGCGGAGGGACGCGACCTGTCGTTGCGAATCGGCGACGCGGGCGACCAGGTCGGCGTGGGTGCGCTGCGCGCGGTCGTGGTCCTCGGCGGCGGACTCCTGTTCCTGGTCGGTGACCGCGTCGTCGTGGGGCGCCGCAGGGGAGGGGTGGTCGGTGCTGCCGCAGACCAGGCAGGACTCGCCGTCGACGAGGCGGCCGGCGAGCTCGCCGGCGATGCCGTCGAGGCGCCGCTGCTGGAGGTCCTGCACGAGGTCGCGGGCGTCGGCCGCGGCGTCGCGGGCCGACCGGGCGGCGTCCTGAAGGTCGAGCAGCGCCTGCTCGGCGGCGGGCAGCTCGGCGGCGGCCCGCCCCCGCTGCCGCGCGGATGCGAGCTGGAGCCCGAGCGCCTCGCCGCGGGCACTCTCGGCCCGGGCATGGTCGAGCTCGGCGCGAGCCGCGCTCAACCGGTCGGGCAGCGCGGCGTGGCTCGCTGCAGCGAGGTCAGCGACCGTCGTGGCCGCGGTCAGGGCCGCCGCGGCGTCGCGCTCGGCCTGCCGGGCGGCGGTCACCTCCTCCAGCACGGGGAGGAGGGCCTCCACCTGGGCGAGCCGGGCACGGACTGCCGCGACGACAGGCGCCCACTCGACGAGGTCGTCGGGCGCGGGCAGGTCGCAGGCCCGCGCGGTGGCGGCGGTGCGCTCGCGGGCATCGTGCGCGACGTCGCACTCGCGTCGGGCTCGGTCGAGCACGGCGATGACGGGTAGGCACGCGGCCGCGCGGCGGTCGGCGTCCAGTGCCGCCGCGGCCTGCTCGGCGGCCGCGGAGTCGGCTTCGAGCTCGGCGAGCCGCCGCTCGGCGGCGACGCGACGCTGCCAGGCGGACCAGGCGTGTCGACCCTGCGTGAGAACCGTGCGAGCCGCCTCCGCGGCGTCGGTCGCGGTCACGTGTGCCGCGGCCGCCGTCGTCGCGGACGCGCCGACGGTGTGCAGCACCTCGGCCACCCAGGGTTGCACCTCCCCGGCCGCGGCGGCCGCGTCGAGGGTGGCCGGCACCAGCCGGGCGGGGACCTCGAATCCTGCGCGGTCGGCGATCCCGTCGATCAGCCGCTGGGTCGTCGAACGTCCCGCCTCGGCGTCCTCGCGGCGCCGGCGGGAGTGCTCGTGCACCCACTCCTCGATGCGGGAGAACCGGTCGGTGTGGAAGAGCCGCTGCAGCACGTCGTGCCGGTCCTGGCTGCTCGCCTGCAGGAACCGCTGGAACTCGCCCTGGGGAAGCATCGCGACCTGCTGGAACTGCGCCGCCTGCATGCCGACCAGCTCCGAGACCATCAGGCCGACCTCGGCCGCCCGCGAGGACAGGAAGTGATCGCCGTCCGCGCAGATCTCCACCAGGCTCGCCGCGGCCTTCTCGGTGGCCAGCCCCTCGCCGCGTCGCTTGGGGCGGGTCCACTCCGGCGAACGTCGTACGACGAAGCGCCGGTCGCGGACGCTGAAGTCGAGGACCACCTCGGGCCGCAGGTCGTCGGGCGAGTGCTGCGACTTCAGGCTCTTGACGCCGCGCACGCCCGGCACCTGGCCGTAGAGGGCGAAGCAGACCGCGTCGAGGATGCTCGTCTTGCCGGCGCCGGTGGCGCCCGGTCAGCAGGAACAGCCCGGCGTCGTTGAGCGCGTCGAAGTCGACGTGCTCGGTGCCGGCGAACGGGCCGAACGCGGTCACCGTCAGGTCGTGCAGCCTCATCGGCGCGCTCATCCGGCGTCGCTCGACGTCGATGCGGCGGTCGGCGTCGCGGTCGTCGTTGATCCGGCAGGAGTCGCAGGCGAGCTGCAGCAGCAGCGCCTCCTCGGTCGTCGCCTCGAGCTCGCGCACCTCCTGGCACGAAGCCGAGCGCGACGTCGAGGTCGCTGCGGCCGTCGACGCGCGGCATCACCGGCGCCGCGGCGCGCGCGGCGCGCCCTCGGGCTCGAAGGCCAGCAGCAGCGTGTGCGGGAAGCGGTCGCGCAGCCGCTCCATCGCCGTGCTGGGGGCGACGCGGGTCGGTCAGCGTGACCTGCGAGCCAGGACGTCCTCGGCCGTCGGCGAGGGCGGGGTCGGCAAGCAGGTCGTCGAGCCGGCCGCGCAGCGCGCGCAGCGGTGCGGGGGACCGGGGCGGGCACGAAGTCGGCCCGCTCCACGCCGTCGCGGCCCGAGCTCGACCAGCCAGGAGCCCTTGGTGTGGCCGGCCTCGGAGAACGAGTAGGCCAGCGGGGAGCCGCTGTAGCGGATCGACTCGCGTCAGGGTGTGCCGCCCGTGCAGGTGGCCCGAGCGCGGCGTAGTCGACGCCGGTGAAGAGCGAGGTCGGCGCGATCTGGAGCCCACCGACGGAGATGTCGCGCTCGCTGTCGCTCGCCATCGCGGGCGCGGCGTCGGGGTCGCCGGCGACGAACGCGTGGGCCATCACCACCGAGCGCGTGCCGGCCGCGGCCGCGCGAGGTCGGCGTGCACGCGGCGCATCGCCTCGGCGAGCGCCGCCTCGTGGCTGCGGGACGCGCAGCCCCCACGGCGCCGCGGACGGCGTCGGGCTCGAGGTAGGGCAGGCCGTAGACCGCCACCGGTCCGTGCGCGGTCCTCGAGCAGCACCGGGGTGCCGACGTCCTGCCAGCGGGTGCGCAGGTGGACGCCGGCGCGCGTCGGCGAGCCGGGCGTTGAAGCCGAGCCGGACGGCGGAGTCGTGGTTGCCGCTGGTGACCACGACCGGCGCCCGGGAGGCCGGCGAGCCGCGCGAAGGCGTCGTCGGCGAGCTCGACGGCGTCGACCGGCGGCAGCGCCCGGTCGTAGACGTCCCCGGAGACGACCACCAGGTCGACCCGCTCCGCCGTCCACCGTCTGCGATCAGGTGGTCGACGAACGCCGCCTGGGCGTCGAGCAGCCCCACCCCGTGGAAGGAGCGGCCCAGGTGCCAGTCGGAGGTGTGGAGGATGCGCACACGGAGACGCGTAGGACGCGCGCGCCGACAGATCCCGGCTCACACGCCGAGGCGGTCCGGCGCCGGCGTAGACGACGAACCTCTCCGGACCGCAGGAAACCGACCAGTGCACAGCCCGGCCCGTCGGCCAGGTCGACCGCCAGGCTGGACGGGGCGCCGACCGCGGCGAGCACGCCGACACCGGCGGCCACGGCCTTCTGCACGATCTCGAAGCCGATGCGGCCGCTCACGCGCGAGCACGGGTACGGCGGTGGGACTCGCCGGCCAGGAGCCGGGCGCCCGACCACCTTGTCGACCGCGTTGTGCCGGCCGATGTCCTCGCGGACGACGAGCGGCTCGCCGGTCGGCGTCGAACAGCCCGGCGGCGTGCAGGCCGCCGGTGCGTGTCGAAGACCTTCTGCGCCTCGCGCAGCCGGCCGGGCAGGGCCGTGCAGCACCTCGGCGGCCACGACCGGGTGCGCGGTCGCACGCCCGGGCGGCCGGGACGTCCAGCAGCGCCGAGCACGTCGTCGATGCTCTCGGTGCCGCAGACACCGCACGCCGACGACGCGGCCGACGACCCGGCGTAGCGCTCGGCGGGCATGCGACCGCGGCGGACGCGTCGAGCTCGACGGTGACGACGTTGAACTCCTGCTCGGGCGTCGAGCGTCACGTCCGTGCAGTAGGCGACCGGTCGCAGGTCCTCCGGACCGGCGAGCACCCCCTCGGCGTACAGAGAAGCCCGGCGGCGAGCTCGAAGTCGTGGCCCGGGGTCCGCATCGTGACCGCCGACCCGCTCGGCGGGTGCGGCCGGGCCAGGCGCAGCCGGACCTCGAGCGGCTCCTCGGTGGCGAGCCGGTCCTCACGCGTCGACGGCGTCCGGCGGCGCCGCAACTCGCGCACCCGGGTGCGCACGGACGGCCCGGGGCGTCGGCGTGGACTCACGCTCGTCAGCCTATATTTGGCAGCAACCACCAGCCGCGGACGAGCAGGACGACCGGGGCGTGATCGGAGGCGATGGGTGCGCAGGCCAGGAGGGGGGTCCGGCGTGACCTGGTCCGCACGACGGCTGGACGAGCGAGGCTTCCTCGGCCCTCGCGCTCGCCGGGTTCCTCGGCCTGGTGTTCTTCGGCTTCACGCTGCTGGCGATGGAGCCGCTGATGGCCCTGGACGCCTACTTCAACCTCGAGCCGCCACCGCCCGCCTGGCTGCCGCTGCTGCACCTGCTCGACCGCATCGGGCAGCGGGCGATCTGCCTGCCGTTCCTCGCCGTGGTCGGTCTGGGCCTGCTGCCGGCGCCAGCGGTCCTGGCGACCGGCGGTCATCGCCGCCGGGTCCGTGTTCGCGCTCAACCTGGTCGTGCTGGTCCTCAAGGTCGGGCTCGGGCGTGGCCAGCCGGCACCGGCCGACCCCTCGTTCTTCATCGGCGGGATGGCCTACCCGTCGGGGCACACCGCCAACATCGTGCTGGTCTACGGCCTCGTCGTGTACCTCCTCGGCCGCTACTACGGGCTCAGCCGTGCCGAGTACTTCGCGCTCTGGTCGGCCGTCGCGGCCCTCTCGGTGCTGATGGTCGTGGTGTCGCTGACCCTGAACTGGCACTGGTTCGCCGACCTGATCGCCGGGCTCATCGTGGGCGGGGCCGTGCTCGAGATGACCGTCGCCGCCGACGCGGCGATGCCCCGCACCGCCTTCGACGACGGCCTCCGCCCCGGGCTGGCCAGGGGAGTGGGCTACGTGCGCCGGGTCGCGACCAGCCGGATCCGACGGAACCCCGCGTCCTGACCGTGCGTCCCATCCGTATGCGTACTCCGGTGACCGCCACGTTGGCCGCACTCGCCGTCGCACTCCTCGTGGGCTGCGGCCAGCAGGACGCGCCCGGCACCGACGCGCAGGACGGCACGGGTGCCGCGGAGGAGACGCAGCCGGCGAAGTGGCGCGGGTGCACCGAGACGGCGTACGACGAGGCCGACGGCCGCGACCTGCGCGTCCCGACCGCCGGGGGCACGGTCTCGGTGAAGCTGCCGACGAGCGGCCCCTGCGCGGGCGGCCTGGTGGCCCGGGTCGGCGACGGCGTGGCCGGGCTCGACGTGAAGGGCCTCGACCTCGACCCGTCGACCGCGCAGGTCGTCCGGGCAGACGTTCCCACGCAGGAGGGGGCGGGTGCGCTGCTCCGGGTGGACGGCGGCGCGCATCCGCGGGGCGGGTTCCAGCCGCACCTGTTCCTGGTCTCCGACGCGGTGCGGGAGCTGACCGTTGACGGCCAGCCGGTCCTGCCGTTCGTCGCGACCGACGGGGGCATGGCACCGATGACCGCGACCTGCACCGACGACGGGGGAGTGGCGGTGCTCTCCGCGACCACCAGCGAGCCGCCCGGCGTGGTGCTCGCGTGGGACGTCGAGCGCACGACGTACGACATCACCGCCGACGGAGCCGTGCGGACCGGCAGTGAGCAGGTCGAGGACCACATCGCGGACCCGCTGCTGCGCAAGGAGATGCCGGAGCTCTTCGAGCCGGGCGCGCTGTTCGAGAACTGCTAGGCGTCTGCTAGGCGTCCGCTCGACGACGGTGGTCCGGCGGGATGTCCTCGGGTCGACGGGGCCGGGGGAGCGCGAGCACCTGGGCGTGCAGTGCCCACTCGTCCTTGCCGAGCCTCGCCAGCGGATCGAGCCGGTCGTACTCGGGGTGCCCGTCGACGAGCACGTGGTCGGCGACGGTCATCATCACGACGTCCCCCAGCACCAGGGTCGAGTCACCGAGCTCCGTCGTGCTGTGCAGCCGGCACTCGATCGACACCGGTGACGCGGCCACCCGTCGGGGCCGCACCCGCACGCTCGGCTCCATCGCGATGCCGAGCTCGTCCGCCTCGCTCGAGGCCGACGAGAACCGCGCGGAGGAGTCGTTCACCTCGTGGATCAGGGGCGCGTTCGCCAGGTTGACCACGAACTCCCCGGTGGCGCGCACGTTGCGCAGCGTGTCCTTCTTGCCGACCGACGTGAACAGCACGATCGGCGGGCGTGCGCAGGCCACGGAGTAGAACGAGTGCGGCGCCAGGTTCGGTACGCCGTCCGTGGAGACCGTGCTGACCCACGCGATCGGCCTCGGCACGACGACCGCCGTGAGCATCCGGTAGAAGTTCACGTCCGGGTCGGCCGGGTCGATCTCGGTGCGCATCCCCCGATCGTAGGAGGGTCCCGGCCCGGCTGGTGCGCTGTGGCAGAGTTCCCGGCATGGCAGTCAGCAGCGAGCGCAGCGTCGAGATCACCCGGTTGTCGCTCGGGGAGTACGAGGCGGTGAACCAGCGCGGCGGCCGGCTCCGGTTCGCGTCCGGCGAGCACGACGCGTTCACGCCGGTGGAGCTGCTGCTCGTCGCGATCGCGGGCTGCACCGCGGCCGACGTCGACTACATCACCGTGAAGCGCTCCGAGCCCGTCGGGTTCGACGTACGCATCCGGGGTGACAAGGTGCGCGACGAGACCGGCAACTGCGTGAAGAACATCCGCGTCGCCGTCGACCTGACCTTCCCCGAGGGCGAGGCCGGCGACGCCGCCCGCGAGATCCTTCCGAGCGCCGTGCAGCGTTCGCACGACCGGCTGTGCACGGTCAGCCGCACCGTCGAGCTCGGCACGCCGGTCGAGGTGGAGATCGTCTGAGCATGGACTTCACCGGCTTCCGTGGGGAGACCGAGCGGATGGCGCTGCGGCCCTACGCCCTCGACGACTTCGACGAGTTCCACGACCTGCACAGCCGCGAAGACGTGGCGCGCTACCTGCCCTGGGAGACGCGCGACACCGAGGCTTCGCGGGCGGCCCTGCAGCGGCACCAGGACCTGCGGCTGGACAAGGACGACGACGGGATCACGCTGGCCGGCTTCGAGAAGGAGTCGGGTCGGCTGGTCGGTGAGTTCGTGCTGTTCCTGCGCAGCGTCGAGCACCGTGGGGGAGAGGTCGGCTACGTGGTGCACCCCGACTTCCAGGGCCGTGGACTGGCCACCGAGGGCGCCCGGGCGATGCTGCAGCTCGCCTTCGACACGCTGGGTCTGCACCGGGTGATCGCCCGGATCGAGGCGCGCAACACCGGCTCCGCCGCGGTCCTCGAACGCCTCGGGATGCGCCGAGAGGCGCTGCTGGTCGAGAACGAGTGGTTCAAGGGGGAGTGGAGCACCGAGGCCGACTACGCCATCCTCGAGGGGGAGTGGGGCAGCAGCCCGACGAGATCGCTCATCTCGTGGACCACTTCGGCGCCGGCGTCGGCAAGCGCGGCCGCCGGCGTGAGGCCGCCCGCGAACCCGTAGACGCGCATCCCGGCCGCCACCCCGGCCCGTACGCCGAACACGCTGTCCTCGACGACGACACACCGGTGCGGCTCGACCCCCATCCGCGGCGGCCGCGTGCAGGAACAGGTCCGGCGCCGGCTTGCCGTGCGCCACCTCGGTGCCGCTGAAGATGCGGCCCTCGAACCTGTCCCGGAGGCCGGTGACCCGCAGCGTCACGCTCATCCGGTGGTGGGTGCCGCTGGAGGCCACGCAGGCGGCGACCCCGTGCGCCTGCAGGTGGTCGAGCAGCTCCGGGATCCCGGCGACCGGCTCCAGCTCGGTCTCGAAGGCGGCATGCAGCTCGTCGGTGGTGAGCGCGTCGAAGCGCGCGGCGACCTCGGTGCCGAGGCGGGCGGTCACCTCGGCGAGCTGCGCCTGCGACGTACGGCCCATCCAGCGCTGCACGACCTCGGCCTGCTCCATCGGCCAGCCGAGCTCGGTGAGCACCCGCGCCTCCACCTTGGTGGTCAGTCGCTCGCTGTCGACCAGCACCCCGTCGCAGTCGAAGATCACCAGGTCGGGACCGGGGTTCACGTGTTGGCACCCCGCGCGGCGACCGGCCATCGGTCGACGACCACCCCGTCGTGCACTGCGACGAGCTCGTCGGCGAGGTTGACGGCGTTGCAGACGTGGTTGGGTACGACGCGGAGCCGGCTGCCCAGCTCGGGCATCGGCCCCTCGTCCCACTCGGCGACGGCGTGGTGCTCGGAGATCTGCACGATCCGCGCGCCGGGATGGTCGAGCAGCCGCCCGTGCCCGGTGGCCCAGGCTGCGCGGTCGGCACCGATGACCTTGCTCCCGGCATCGAGCACGACCCGGCCGCCGGCGTGGCTGACGACGGTCGACCACGCCGTCAGCGCGATGCGGTCCGGGGTCGTGGTGCCGAGCTCCCACTGCTGGGCGTCGCCGAACACGTAGACGCCGGGCCGCAGCTCGGTCATCGCATCGGCGTGCGTGTGCGCCACGCTCGGTGTGGATCCGCCGCTGACCACCGTGGGCTCGACGCCGACCTCACGCAGCGAGGCCGCGGACCGTTGGAGGGCAGCTGCCTCCTCGGCCGCGGCAGGCGCCTGGCCGGCGGGGGAGTAGGAGTGTCCCGGGAACGTGAACACCCCCACCACCTCGAGCCCGGCGTGCCGTGCGGCGTCGGCCACCGGTCCGGCCTCCTGGGGTGGTAGACCGCTGCGGTGGTGCCCGCTGTCCACCTCCACCAGCACCTTGAAGCGGGCGGCGTCGCCGCCGAGCTGGGCGGCCAGCCGGCGCGCCGCGTCGGCGGAGTCGACACCCAGGGCGAGGGTGACGCGTTCGCTCAGCGCGCGGAGCCGGGCGGCCCGCTCATGGTCGAGCCACAGGGGATAGGCGATGAAGAGGTCGGCATGACCGGCGGCGGCGAACACCTCGGCCTCCGACACCGTTGCGACGGTGAGGCCGGCGGCACCGGCGGCCCGCTGGAGCTCCGCGACGGCGGGGGACTTGTGCGTCTTGGCGTGCGGCCGGAGCGCGAGGCCGTTGCGCTCGGCGTACGCCGCCATGTCCGCGATGTTGCGCCTCAGGAGCTCGACGTCGACGAGCAGCGCGGGAGTCGCCAGGTCGTGGAGGTTCGTGGACATCGGCCCAAACCTACTGGCCCTTCCTGCTGCGTGGTCGAGCACGCCGACGACGGCGCTCTGGGAGGAAAGCGCCGCCGCCGGCGCGGATCAGGGGGGCCGGTCAGGCGTTGCCGGCGTCTCCGTGCTGCAGGGCCTCGAGGAGTGCCGAGATGAACGCGGGCAGGTCGTCGGGCTTGCGGCTGGTGATCAGGTTGCCGTCGACGACCACCTTCTCGTCGGTCCAGGTGCCGCCCGCGTTGCTGATGTCGGTGCGCAGGCTCGGCCAGCTGGTGAGTCGGCGCCCGTCGAGCACCCCGGCCTCGACGAGCGTCCACGGGGCGTGGCAGATCGCGGCGACCGGCTTGCCGGAGCCGAGGAACTTCTGGGTGAAGGCGACGGCCTGCTCGTCCATGCGCAACGCGTCGGGGTTGGCGACGCCGCCGGGCAGCACCAGGGCGGCGTAGTCGTCGGCTTCGGCCTCGCCCACGGTCACGTCGACCTTCTGCGTCTCGGCACGGTCGAGGTGGTTGAACGTCTGCACCTCACCGGACTCGGGGGAGACCAGCACCGGCTCGAACCCGGCGTCGGCGACGGCCGCCCACGGCTCGGTCAGCTCGACGCGCTCGATGCCCTCGGAAGCGACCAGGAAGGCGACCTTGCGGCTGTCGTTCTGGGTGGTCACGTGCACTCACACCTTTCGCTGGGGTACGTGCTCTCGCCTCGACGTACCCAGCGCGCCTCAAGACATTCGGGCGAGTGAGACGGGTCACCCGCGGCCGTCGGCCTCCTGCTGCTTGTCGATCCGGGCCTTCATCCGGCTCAGGCCAGGGATCTGGCCGAGCATCTGGTTGAGCTCCCGGGACACGTCGAGGAGGTCGTGAAGGTCGGGCGCCACCGAGCTCAGCGAGTCGAGCACCGGGACGATGTCGACGTCCATCTTGTGGGCCAGGGCGGGCAGGTGGTCGACGAGCTCGACCATGGCGTCCACCTCGCGGGCGTCGGTGGTCTCGGCCAGCCGGTCGAGGGTCGGCTGCAGCAGGGTCAGCGGGGGCTCGAGCCGGTCCAGCAGCGCGGCCAGCCGCTCGTTGTGGCGGGTCGCGGAGGCGAGCAGCTCGTCGGCCCGGCGCACGGTGCCGTCGGTGCGTTCCACCACCTCGTCCGCCGCTGACCGGGTGGCGTCGATCCCGTCGACCAGCCCGCCGGCCCGGCGTACCAGTGCCTCGGCGTCGTCCAGGAGCGAGACCAGGCGGGGTACGGCGCCGAGCAGCTGCTCGACCGCGTCGCCGCCACGCTCGACCAGGGCCAGGACGTCGCGCGGACCAGGAACCGGGGGGAGGCGCATGAGGTCACGCTAACGGTTGGTCGGCGTCCACCGGTGGCCGTTGCGGCGCGGTCGCCTTGGCCAGCAGGGCGCCCGCCAACCCGGCGACGGCCGCCACCACGACGGCCTGGCGGACGCCGAACGTGTCCGCGAGCAGACCCACCAGCGGCGGCCCGCCGAGGAACGCGGTGTAGCCGATCGAGCTGACCACCGAGACCCGTGCCGCCGCCCGTCGCTCCTCGTCCCCGGCGGCGCTCATTCCGAGCGGGAACCCGAGCGAGGCCCCGACACCCCAGAGCGCGGCACCGGCCAGCGCGCCGGGCAGACCGGGGGACCACACCACGACCGCGACGCCCGCGACGACGAGGACTCCGGTGACCCGGAGGGTGGTCACCCGACCGGCCCGCTCGACGAAGGAGCCGCCGAACAGCCGGCCCAGCGTCATCGCGGTCACGAACACCGCGAACCCGGTCGCGGCCACGGACTGGCTGGCGCCGTAACCGTCGACCAGTGCGAGTGCGACCCAGTCGTTGGCGATGCCCTCAGCCAGCGCGAACGACAGCACCACGAGGCCGATCATCAGCGTGCGCGGCTCCCGCCACGCGGCCAGCACGCCGGGCCCGCCGACGTGGTCCGGGTGCGGAGGCTCGACCGGGGTGAACGCCCGCGTGGCCAGGGGCACGACCGCGAGCACCACGAGGACCGTCCCGACGAGCTGGGTGGAGAGGTCGATGCCGAGCCGGGCGCAACCGGCACCGACCAGCGCCCCGGTCACCGTGCCGGCGCTGAACCCGGCGTGGAACCGCGGCATGATCGTGCGCGCGAGCCGTCGCTCGACGTCGGCCGCCTCGACGTTCATGGCCACGTCCCACGCGGACGTGCCGATGCCGTAGACGAACATGCCCGCCCCGACCAGCGGGACCGACGTCAGCCAGAGGCCGACCGCCATCACGACCAGGCCGACGCCGACGGCCACCGAGGACAGCGCGACGGTCCGGGCCGGCCCGATCCTGCCGACCACGGCCCCCGAGAGCGGCAGCGCCAGCAGCGTGCCGGCCGAGAGGCAGAGCAGCAGCAGCCCGACGGCGCCCGGGGTGAGCTCGAGGGCGTCCCGGATCGCCGGGACCCGGGAGACCCAGGAAGCGAACGCGAGGCCGTTCAGCACGAACACGCAGCTGACCGCGAGCTTGGCGCGCTGTGTCGTCGGCATGCGGACAGGCTACGGAAGTCGCCGGAATCGCTGGTGTCGTCTCAACGGCAGGGGTGTGAGGATGGCGCGCGTGGCGACCAGGATGCACGAGGACCAGGTGGACATCCGCCCGGCGACGGTCGTCCGCCTCGTCCGTGCGCAGTTTCCGCGCTGGCGTGAGCTCACCGTCCGGCCGCTGTCGTCGTACGGCACCGTGAACGCTTTGTTCCGCCTGGGCGCCGATCTGGTCGCCCGGTTCCCGCTGCAGCCGTCGCTGGACGAGGAGCGCCGGGTCGACCTGGAGCGTGAGCAGGCGTACGCCCGGCTGCTGCAGGACCACGTCGGTCTCGACGTCCCGGTCCCGGAGGCCGTCGGTGACCCCGGTCCCGGCTACGCCGGCTACTGGTCCGTGTGGCGCTGGGTCGAGGGGACGACGGCGGAGCCGGACCACGTGCAGGACCGGCCGCGGTTCGGCCGGGACCTGGCGGCCCTGGTGCAGGCCGTGCGGGGCATCCCGCACGAGACGGCGACGATGGCGCCGCCGCCGCGGCCGAGGCTGGTCGACTGTGACGACACGGTCCGCAGCACCCTGGCCACCCACCCGGACGCGTTCGACGTCAGGGCGGTGACCGAGGAGTGGGAGCGGTGCCTGCGGGCCCCGCGGCAGGACGCGCTCTCCTGGGTGCACGGCGACCTGATGCCGGGCAACCTGCTGCTGCGACGCGGACGGCTCGCCGGCCTGATCGACCTCGGCTCGACCGGACGCGCCGATCCCGCGCTCGACGTCCGCGCGGCCTGGAACACGCTGGACCCCATGGGCCGGCAGGCGTTCCTCGAGGCCCTGGCGCCGGACCCGGCGACGCTGCAGCGCAGCCGCGGCTGGGCCCTGCTGCAAGCTGTGGCCGCGTTGCCGTACTACGAGCACACCAACCGGGTCATGTACGGCATGGCAGTCCGCACGCTGGCGGCGTTGCTCACCGAGCCATGACCGCGGGAATCGCCGCCTCGTGCGGCCGGACTGAATCCCAAACTGGTACCATCGTGGTATGTCGACCCAGATTGCCGTCCGGCTTCCGGATGAGCTCGTCGAGTACGTCGACGCCCTGGTCAGTGACGGCGCCGGCTCCCGCGCGGCCGTCGTCGTGCGCGCACTGTCGCTCTACCAGCAGCAGCTCCGCGGAGAGCAGGACGCCCGAATCCTCGAGGAGTCGGGGGACTACGACGACTTCGACGACCTGGTCGGCCACTCGGTGGTCCCTGACTGATGCGTGACATCTACGTCGCGCACCTCGACAAGTCGCGCCCGGTCGTGGTCCTGACCCGCGAACCCGTCCGCGCCGCAATGCGTCGGGTGACGGTCGCGCCGATCACGTCGACGGCGAAGGGACTGAGCACCGAGGTCCCGGTCGGCCCCGCGAACGGTCTCGACGAGCCTTGCGTGATCAGCTGCGACAACATCATCACCATCGACAAGCGCGCGCTCGGCCGTCACATCGGCTTCCTGTTCGAGCGACAGGAGACCGACCTCACGGCAGCCATCGTCAACGCGTTCGCGTTGCGCACCTGAGGGGAGGGTCCGGGAGGAGCCCGGATCCACGGTAGTTGACATAATGTCGCTTATCGGCGATACGGGTAAGCGAGCAGGTCCCTTCCGCACGCGCCTGGGGCCACTCTTGGGCCCCCGAGGCGTCCTCAGGCGCCGACGTACGCCGCGAGGTGCTCGCCGGTCAGGGTCGAGCGGCCGGCGACCAGGTCGGCGGGCGTGCCCTCGAAGACGACCCGACCGCCGTCGTGGCCGGCGCCGGGTCCCAGGTCGATGATCCAGTCGGCGTGCGCCATCACCGCCTGGTGGTGCTCGATCACGATCACCGACTTGCCGGTGTCGACGAGCCGGTCGAGCAGGCCGAGCAGCTGTTCGACGTCGGCGAGGTGCAGCCCGGTGGTCGGCTCGTCGAGGACGTAGACGCCGCCCTTCTCGCCCATCCGGGTGGCCAGCTTGAGCCGCTGCCGCTCCCCGCCGGACAGCGTGGTGAGCGGCTGGCCGAGCTTGAGGTAGCCGAGCCCCACCTCTGCGAGCCGCTCCAGGATCTTGTGCGCGGCCGGGATCCGCGCCTCACCGTCGGCGAAGAACGCCTCGGCCTCGGCCACCGACATCTCCAGCACCTCGGCGATGTTCCTGCCGCCGAGGGTGTACTCCAGCACCACGGCCTGGAAGCGCCTTCCCTCGCACTCCTCGCAGGGAGTCTCGACGGTGTCCATGATGCCGAGCTCGGTGTAGATGACCCCGGCGCCCTTGCAGGTCGAGCAGGCTCCCTCGGAGTTGGAGCTGAACAGCGCCGGCTTCACGCCGTTGGCCTTCGCGAACGCCTTGCGGATCGGCTCCAGCAGCCCGGTGTACGTCGCCGGGTTGCTGCGCCGCGAGCCCCGGATCGCGCCCTGGTCGATCACCACCACGCCGTCGCGACCGGCGACGGAGCCGTGGATCAGGGAGCTCTTGCCGGAGCCGGCGACACCGGTGACCACGCAGAGCACGCCGACCGGGATGTCGACGTCGACGCCCTGGAGGTTGTTGGTCGACGCGCCACGGACCTCCATGGCCCCCGAGGGCGCACGCACCGACTCCTTCAGCGACGCCCGGTCGTCGAGGTGCTGCCCGGTGATCGTGTCGCTCCCCCGCAGCCCGTCCAGCGTGCCCTCGAAGCAGACCGACCCGCCGTCACTGCCGGCGCCGGGTCCGAGGTCGACGAGGTGGTCGGCGATCGCGATCGTCTCGGGCTTGTGCTCCACCACCAGCACGGTGTTGCCCTTGTCGCGCAGCTGCAGCAGGAGGTTGTTCATCCGCTCGATGTCGTGGGGGTGCAGCCCGATCGTGGGCTCGTCGAAGACGTAGGTGACGTCGGTGAGGGACGAGCCGAGGTGCCGGATCATCTTGGTGCGCTGGGCCTCCCCGCCGGAGAGGGTGCCCGACGGCCGGTCCAGCGAGAGGTAGCCGAGACCGATCTCCGCGAACGAGTCGAGCAGGTGCTGCAGGCCGGCGAGCAGCGGAGCCACCGACGGCTCGTCGAGGTCGCGCACCCAGTCGGCGAGGTCGCTGATCTGCATCCGGCACAGGTCGGCGATGTTGTGGCCCTTGATCTTCGAGGCCAGCACCTCTTTGGTGAGGCGGGTGCCTCCGCACTCCGGGCAGGTCTGGAAGGTGATCGCCCGCTCCACGAAGGCGCGGATGTGCGGCTGCATCGCCTCGACATCCTTGGAGAGCATCGACTTCTGGATCTTGGGGATGACGCCCTCGTAGGTGAGGTTGATCCCCTCGACCTTGATCTTGGTCGGCTGCGCGTAGAGCAGCTTGTCGAGCTCCTTCTTGGTGAACTTCGCGATCGGCTTGTCCATGGGCAGCCCGGCTCCGCTGAAGATCCGGCCGTACCAGCCGTCCATGCTGTAGCCGGGGACCGTCAACGCCCCGTCTGACAGCGACTTCGTCTCGTCGTACAGCGCGGTGAGGTCGAAATCGCTCACCGCACCCATGCCCTCGCATCGCGGGCACATGCCGCCGAGGTAGACGGCGTCACGCACGACGTCCCGCTCGACCCGGCCGGCCTTGTCGGTGCTCATCACCCCGCTGGCCCGCCGGGTCGGGACGTTGAACGAGAAGGCCGTCGGGGGTCCGACGTGCGGCTTCCCCAGCCGGCTGAACAGGATCCGGAGCATCGCGTACGCGTCGGTGACCGTGCCGACCGTCGAGCGGGGGTTGGCGCCCATCCGCTCCTGGTCGACGATGATCGCGGTGGTCAGCCCTTCGAGGTGGTCCACCTCGGGCCGGGCCAGCGTCGGCATGAACCCCTGCAGGAAGGCGCTGTACGTCTCGTTGATCAGCCGCTGCGACTCCGCGGCAATGGTGGCGAAGACGAGCGAGCTCTTCCCCGACCCGGAGACTCCCGTGAAGACCGTCAGCCGACGCTTCGGGATCTCGACGCTGACGTCCTTGAGGTTGTTCACGCGGGCGCCCTGCACGCGGATCAGGTCGTGGCTGTCGGCTTCGTACGACGCAGGCGTCCGCTTCGCCGTCTTCGCGGTCATGCTTCGTTCCCTCTCGGTCGTCCAGTCGGTGTTCTGCGTGCAGCGTCGGTGTCGGTCAGATCAGCCACGTGCCCTCGCGCATGAGCGTACGGCCCGGGATCTCGTTCACCTCGCGCCATGCCTGCACCCGCATGGGGCGCAGCACCACGAAGTCGTAGCCGGCGCTGCCCCGCGGGTCCCAGTCGGCCTGCTCGACGTACGCCGTCCCGATCGGGTCGCCGGCCGCGACGTCGACCGTCCTCTCGAGGACGGCGTCGATCATGACCACGTCGCGGGTCGCTCCGACCGCGAGCCGGGCCTCGCCGGACGCAGTCAGGTTGCGTGCGGTGACCGACGTCGACGGGACGGCGATGACGATCCGGTCGTCCACCCACGCCAGGGAGACCGGCACGAGGTGCGGGGCACCGGCGGCCGAGGCGGTGGCGACCCAGACGTCGATCTCCGGTGTTGTCAGCATCGCGAGGGTGTCGGCCTTGCGGGTCGCGCGGTCGCGAGCCTCGGCCGTCACGGGGCTCAGCGCAGCTCCTGGATTCGGACCATGTTGCCGGCGGGGTCGCGGAAGGCGCAGTCCCGCACGCCGTACGGCTGCTCGGTCGGCTCCTGCACGACCTCGGCGGAGCCGGCCTGCACCCGCTCGAAGGTGCTGTCGAGGTCCTTGGTCGCGAGCAGGATGCCGCCGTAGGTGCCCTTCGCCATCATCTCCGTGATCGTGCGCCGCTCCTCGTCGGTGATCCCGGGGTCGACACCGGGCGGGTGCAGAACGATGGAGGTGCCCGGCTGGTCGGGCGGTCCGACGGTGAGCCAGCGCATCCCTTCGTAGCCGACGTCCAGGCGGAGCTCGAAACCGAGAGTGTCGCAGTAGAAGGCGAGGGCGGCTTCCGGGTCGTCGTGCGGAAGGAAGCTCGAGTGAATGGTGATGTCCATGGCGGTCACACTAGGTGCGCCTCCGGGGCCGGCGCTTCTCGATTCCTGACCGGTCTGGTGACCTGCTTGGCGACGCAGGCCGGCATTCCCGCCGTCGCGTTGACCCCTTGCTCGCGGTAGACGCTGGGCGGCACGCCCACCAGCTCGGTGAAGCGGGTGCTGAACGTGCCAAGCGATGCGCAGCCGACCTCGAAGCAGACGTCGGTGACGCTCAGGTCGCCGCGGCGAAGCAGTGCCATCGCCCGCTCGATGCGTCGCGTCATCAGGTAGGAGTACGGCGACTCGCCGTAGGCGCGCCGGAACTCGCGGCTGAGGTGGCCGGCCGACATGTGCACGCCTCGAGCGAGCGCCTCGACGTCGAGCGGCTGCGCGTAGTCACGGTCCATCCGGTCGCGCACCCGGCGCAACCGCGCCAGGTCTCGCAGACGCTGCACCTCGGCGGCTTCGCTGCTCACGTTCGAGATCGTACGTCGCCCCAAGTCCCGCGAGTGCTGGACTTTGGTTGCGCGAGTGCTGGACTTTGGTTGTGCGAGTGCTGGACATTGGCGCGTCGAGACGCACGCCTCGGCGTTCGGACCGCCGAGGCCTGACCCTGGGCCACCAGGACCTGACACTCGCGGGGCCAGGACCTGACACTCGGCGGACTAGCGGTCACGGGGCGAGGCCCCGCTTGGCCAGCAGCTCGGAGCGCTTCCAGGCGTAGCCGACCATCCAGTGCGGCCGGTAGCGGTACAGCACGATCGAGGGACCCCAGTCGAGCGGCGAGCTGCCGTAGTGGGCCGTCCAGTGCGCCAGCGTCTCGTCGTAGTCGGCGTCCGACGTCTGCAGCTCCTCGACCCGGCCGTGGCTGAACACCGCCAGCTCCTCGTTGTCGACGTGGGCGACGCTCACGTCGGGCCGGGCCCGCATGTGTCGCGCCTTGGCGGCCGTGCCGCTGGTGCTGAACGACCACGTGCCGTGCAGGAAGTGGCCGTCCATGGCGCTGATCCGCGGGTGTCCCTCGGCGGTCGTGGTGGCCACCGAGATGACCTTCATGCCGGTCAGCAGCGCCACGATGTCGTCTGCCGTCAGGCGCCGGTCGTCGCTGATGATGCTGCGCAGGTGCTCGGTCGACCCCGCGTGCGAGCGGTCGAGCAGGTCCTGGAGCGCGGCGATCTCCTCCGGTGTCTCCTTCATGCACCGGACGTTACGCCCGGGCACCGACGTCCATCTGACCGTTCTTGCGCGACCGTCGCTGCCGGATCAGGGCCGGAGCATCACCTTGATCGCGCGACGCTCGTCCATCGCCCGGTAGGCCTCGGCCACCTCGTCGAGGGGCAGCGTGAGGTCGAAGACGAGGCCCGGCTCGATCCGGCCCTCCAGCACGCGGTCGAGCAGGTCGGGCAGGTAGGTCCGCACCGGTGCGACGCCGCCGGCCAGCCCCACGTTCCTCTGGAACATCCGGCGTACCGGGAGCTCGACGCCGTGCGGTACGCCGACGAAGCCGACGGTCGAGCCGGGCCGGGCGACCTTGAACGCCGTCTTGATCGCAGCGTCCGTGCCGACGCACTCGAGGACCGCGTCGGCGCCGACGCCGTCGGTGAGGTCGAGCACCCGCTGCTCGCCCTCCTCCCCCCGCTCCGCGACGAGGTGCGTCGCCCCGAACCGCTCGGCGATCTTCTGCCGGGGCTCGTGCCGGGACATGGCGACGACTCGCTCGGCGCCGAGCTCGGCCGCCGCGAGCACGCCGCACAGGCCGACCGCCCCGTCCCCGACCACGACGGCCGTCGAGCCGGGCTGCACGCCGGCCGACACCGCAGCGTGCCAGCCGGTGGCCATCACGTCTGACAGGGTCAGCAGCGACGGGAGCAGCGACTCGTCGGGCATTCCGTCGGTCTTGATCAGCGAGCCGTCGGCCTGGTGGACCAGGGAGTACTCCGCCTGGCCGCTCGCCGTGAACCCCTGGTGCACGCACGCCGAGGTCATCCCCGCGACACAGTGCGGGCAGGTGTTGTCGCAGTGCACGAACGGGACGACCACGAAGTCGCCGGGGCGGAAGTCCCGGACGTCCCCGCCGACCTCCTCGATGATGCCGACGCACTCGTGCCCGATGGTGGAGCCCGCCTCGATGGGGTTCTCGCCGCGGTAGGGCCACAGGTCCGAGCCGCAGACGCAGCCCGCGACGACCTTCACGATCGCCTGCGTGGGTTCGGTGATCGTCGGGACCGGGCGCTCCTCGAGGCGGATGTCGCCGGGGGCATGGATGGTGGTGGCACGCATGGCTCGCATCCTGCCACGAGCGTGGAGGGTTGCTGGCGCGCCTGGCTTGACCTATCTCATATCTGAGATAGCGTCGGTCGACATGACGGACTATCTGGCCCGTATCGGCAACCTCATCCGAGACGCCCGCAAACACCGCGGGTGGACCCAGCAGCAGCTCGCGGACGTGCTCAGCACCAGCCAGAGCGCCGTGAACCGCATCGAGCGCGGCCACCAGAACCTCTCCCTGGAGATGATCGCCCGGATCGGCGAGGCGCTCGACTCCGAGCTGGTCTCGCTCGGCGCGGTCGGCCCGACGCACCTGCGCGTCACCGGCCCGACCAAGCTCGCCGGCTCGATCGACGTGAAGTCGTCGAAGAACGCCGGCGTCGCGCTGCTCTGCGCCTCGCTGCTCAACCGGGGGCGCACGACGCTGCGCCGGGTGGCCCGGATCGAGGAGGTCAACCGGCTGCTCGAGGTGCTCAACAGCATCGGCGTGCAGACCACCTGGCTGAACGCCGACAACGACCTGGAGATCGTGCCGCCGGCCACGCTCGACCTCGCCGCGATCGACGCGGGCGCCGCCCGGCGTACCCGCTCGATCATCATGTTCCTGGGCCCGCTGATGCACCGCGAGGACGCCTTCGAGCTGCCGTACGCCGGGGGCTGCGACCTCGGCACCCGCACCGTCGAGCCGCACATGGCCGCGCTGCGTCCGTTCGGCCTCGAGGTGAAGGCGACCGAGGGCAGCTACCACGCGACCGTCAGCCGCGGGATCTCGCCCGGTCCGCCCGATCGTGCTCACCGAGCGCGGCGACACGGTGACCGAGAACGCCCTGCTGGGCGCCGCGCTGGAGCCGTCGGTGACGGTGATCCGCAACGCGAGCCCCAACTACATGGTCCAGGACCTGTGCTTCTTCCTGGAGAAGCTCGGGGTCCGGATCGACGGCATCGGCACCACGACGCTGACCGTGCACGGCGTCCGCGACATCGACGTCGACGTCGACTACGCGCCCTCGGAGGACCCGATCGAGGCGATGTCGCTGCTCGCCGCGGCGATCGTCACCCGGTCGGAGATCACCATCCGTCGGGTGCCGATCGAGTTCCTCGAGATCGAGCTCGCGCTGCTCGAGGAGATGGGCTTCTGCTACGAGCGCAGCGAGGAGTACGTCGCCGCCAACGGGCAGACCCGGCTGGTCGACCTCACCACCAAGGTCTCGGACCTGCACTCCCCCATCGACAAGATCCACCCGATGCCGTTCCCGGGCCTCAACATCGACAACCTGCCGTTCTTCGCGGTCATCGCGGCCGTCGCCGAGGGGCAGACGCTGCTGCACGACTGGGTCTACGAGAACCGCGCCATCTACCTCACCGAGCTCACCAAGCTCGGCGCCTCGGTGAAGCTGCTCGACCCGCACCGGGTGATGATCGAGGGCCCGACGCGGTGGTCCGGCGCCGAGATCGTCTGCCCGCCGGCGCTGCGTCCGGCCGTGGTGATCCTGCTCGCGATGATGGCGTCCAAGGGCACGTCGGTGCTGCGGTCGGTCTACGTCATCAACCGCGGCTACGAGGACCTCGCCGCCCGGCTCAACGGCCTGGGCGCCAGCATCGAGACCTTCCGCGACATCTGATCCCGCACCACCGATATCGGTAGTCCGACCGTGACCCCTGGGTCACTCCCGGACGACCGATATCGGTGGGACGGGTCAGAGGAACAGCGACTCGACGTACGACCGGGCCTTGGGCGCGGCCGGCGGCGGCGCGGTCATGTCGGCGGTGATCCTCGGCAGCGGCTGCGTCACCGGCCCGGCGTCGCGCGAGGAGTACCAGTCGTTCTCGGCGTCGACGATGTTCCACAGGTCGGAGCGCTCGAGGAAGATGCCGGAGCACGACCCGCACTGGTGGACGGTGACCTTTCCCACGGTCCGCGACGCCATGGAGGCGTGGCACTTCGGGCAGGTCATCTCGTCCGTCGGCTGCATGCTCCGACGATACTCGGCGAGCCCGGCCGTCCAGGGGCGGAACACACTGAGTAGCAGGGCTCATGTGCCGCGCCGCGATTCTGCGCCACCATCGTCGCGTGAGCGTCGATACTGCACGCGTGACCCGTCCGCGCACCGGCCTCGCCTTCCTCGACGAGGGCCTCGACCGTCCGGGCACGGTGCTGGCGTTCGCACACCGGGGCGGCGCGTTCCATCCCGAGATCGAGGGTCTCGAGAACACCCTCGCCGCCTTCGAGCACGCGGTCGCGCTCGGCTACCGCTACCTCGAGACCGACGTGCACGCGACCAGCGACGGGGTGCTGCTCGCCTTCCACGACGCCGTGCTCGACCGGGTCACCGACCGGGTCGGCCGGATCGCCGACCTGTCGTACGACGAGGTCCGTTCGGTCCGGATCGGCGGCCGCGAGGAGATCCCCCGGCTGACCACGCTGCTGGAGGCGTTCCCGGACGCCCGGTTCAACATCGACATCAAGTCCGACAGCGCCGTCGCGCCGCTCGCCGAGCTGGTCCGACGTACCCGCGCCCATGACCGGGTCTGCGTCGGCGCGTTCTCCGACGGCCGGATCCGCGACTTCCGGCGGCAGATGGACCGCCGGGTCGCCACCACCTGCGGGGTCGGGGCGGTCATCGGCACCCGGTTCGCGCCGGCCCGCCGGGTCGCCCGGGCGCTCCGCGGTGTCGGTGACGTCCTGCAGGTGCCGCACCGCCGGGGACCGCTGCGGGTGGTCACCCCCGAGCTGATCCGCCGGGCCCACGACGCCGGTCGCCCCGTGCACGTCTGGACCGTCGACGACACCGACGAGATGCATCACCTGCTCGACCTGGGCGTCGACGGGCTGATGACCGACCGCACCGACGTGCTCCGCGACGTGCTCGTCGCCCGCGGACAATGGATGGGAGAGGCACCATGACGACAACACCGGGCTCACCAACCTCGGGCTCACCGGGCGGCATCGCCGACCTGAGGCCGATCGCGCGGCGCCGCGAGCAGCGGGCCTGGTACTTCTACGACTGGGCCAACTCGGCGTTCAGCACCACCATCGCCGGCGTCCTGTTCGCGCCGTACCTGATCTCGGTCGCCGAGGAGGCCGCGGTCGACAACCGGATCGACGTGCTCGGCCTGTCCGTGGCGCCGGGGGCACTGCCCTCGTTCACGATCACCGCGTCCACGCTGCTGTCGGCGTTCCTGCTCCCGCTGCTCGGCGCGGTCGCCGACCGGACCGCGCGCAAGAAGGAGCTGCTGGCCGGCTTCGCCTGGGTGGGTGCCGCGTTCGCCGCGCTGCTGTTCTTCGTCCAGGGCGACAACTGGCAGCTCGGCGTGGTCGCGTTCATCGTCGCGAACCTCTGCTTCGGCGCGGCGGCGGTCTTCAACGACGCGATCCTGTGCCTGGTCGCGGAGGAGGACGAGCGTGACCGGGTCTCGTCACGCGGGTGGGCCTACGGCTACGCCGGCGGCGGGCTGCTGCTGGCCATCAACTTCCTGATGGTCACCTTCCACGACAGCCTCGGCATGAGCCAGGGCATGGCGGTCCGGCTGAGCATGCTCTCCGCGGCCGTGTGGTGGGCGGGCTTCACGTTCATCCCGTTCCGCGGGCTCCGCAACCGCGAGCCGGAGCACGTGGTGCCGGCGGAGGGCGGCCTGGTCTCGCGCAGCTTCGGCCAGCTGTGGGCGACGCTGAAGGGGCTGCGCCGCTATCCCGTGGCGCTCACCTTCCTGGTCGCGTACCTGTTCTTCAACGACGGCATCCAGACCGTCATCGCCTCGGCCTCGACGTACGGCGTGGAGGAGCTCGGCTTCGAGACCGGGACCGTGCTCGCGGTCTACCTCGTGGTGCAGTTCGTGGCCGTGTTCGGCGCGCTGTCGTTCGGTCGCGCCGCGGAGCGCTACGGCGCCAAGTCGGTGATCCTGGTCGGCCTGGTGATCTGGATGCTGATCGTCACCGCCGCGCTGTTCGTCCCGGAGCGCGAAATCGTGCCGTTCCTCATCCTCGGCGGTCGCGATCGGCATCGTCCTGGGCGGCACCCAGGCGCTGGCCCGGTCGTACTTCAGCCTGCTGATCCCGCGCGGCAGCGAGGCGGAGTACTTCAGCTTCTACCACGCCATGGAGCGCGGCACCTCGTGGTTCGGCACCCTGGTGTTCGGGCTCGTCTACCAGATGACCGACTCCTACCGGCCGGCGATCTTCGCGCTGATCGCGTTCTTCGTGGTCGGCGGAGCACTGCTGCTCAGGGTCGACACCGCGCGCGGCATCCGCGACGCCGGCAACGAGATGCCGTCGGTGGTGTGACCGGCCCCACATCCCAGCCGGCCGGCGGGCTCGACTCCTTGCTTGAAGATGCAACCGATTGTGTGGAATCGGCCGGACCCGGGTACCTTGACGTGTGGGACGCAGACGTCCTCACACACCGCCCGGGAATCTCTCGAGAGGGTCGTTCGTTGGGACTGGTGAAGACGCAGGGCAAGCGCTGACGCGCCGCCACGGCGCGGTTCGAGCGCCCGTCTGGATGTTGCACACGGGGTACCAATCAGGTTTGGAGGACGCTCATGGGAGAGCGGACACTACGCGGCGCCCGCCTCGGGGGCCAGAGCTTCGAGGACGAGCGGGGGATCGAGTTCGCCGCGCGGCAGAACATCGGGTACGCCTGCCCACAGGGGCATGAGTTCGAGATCCCGATGTCGGTCGAGGCCGACGTGCCCGCCGTCTGGGAGTGCCCGCGCTGCGGCGCCGAGGCGCTGAGCAAGCACGGGCAGCTCAAGGAGGAGAAGGCCGAGAAGCCGGTCCGCACGCACTGGGACATGCTGCTCGAGCGCCGCTCCGTCAAGGAGCTGGAGGAGATCCTCACCGAGCGTCTGGAGCTGCTCCGCAGCGGCGAGATCGGCCCCGCCCACCTGCACCGGGCCAGCAAGAAGAAGGCCAAGTCCGCCTGATCGACTGAGCCACCCACGATCGCCCCGGTCCACCGACCCGTCGGTGCCGGGGCGTCGTCATGCCCGGAGCACTACTCGTTGACGACCTCGCCGGGGATCACGGAGTCGTCATCGCCGGGCCGCTGGCGCGACCGGCCCGCTCCCCCGGCGTACACCGCGCTGCCGGCCACGAACTTGCGGGTGATCACCCGGGTCAGCATCCGACGGGCGATCGGCCGGGTGAACGGCAGGATCGCGAACGCGCCGACGACGTCGGACAGGAAGCCGGGGGTGAGCAGCAGCGTGCCGCCGATCAGGATGAGTGCGCCATCGGCGAGCTCCCGAGCGGGCATCCGGTGCTCGGCGAGGGCCTGCTGCAGCGCGCGCCAGGCGCGGCCCCCCTCGCGCTTCACCAGGTAGCTGCCGGCGAAGCCGGCGGCGATCAGCAGCAGGATCGTCCACCACGGGCCGATCGCCTGGCCGACCTGGATCAGCAGGTAGATCTCGATGACGGGCACGACCACGAACGCGAGCGCCAGCACCCACCACGGGATCAGCTTCTTCATGAGGTCCTCCGGTCCCGCGTTCGGCCGGTCGCCGCGCCGCGGGTCACCTTCGAGAGTACGTCGCGCACCTGGCGGCCCCGCTCCGCGAGCCCCCACGCGGTGATCCGGCGCAGCGACTCGGTGGCCACCCGGCGATCCATCTTGGACTCGCCGCGGACCCGCTCGACGAACTCGATCGGCACCTCGACGATGCGCAGCCCCGCCCGCGACGTGCGCCACGCCAGGTCGGTCTGGAAGCAGTAGCCCGAGGACTCCACCGTGTCGAGGTCGATCGCCTCGAGCGTCGTACGCCGGAACAGCCGGTAGCCGGCGGTCACGTCGCGCACCGGGATGCCGAGCATCATCCGGGCGTAGACGTTGCCGCCCACCGACAGCGCCTTGCGCGCCAGCGGCCAGTTGACCACCGAGCCGCCGGGCACCCAGCGCGAGCCGATCACCAGGTCGGCGTCGGCGAGCGCGTCCAGCAGCCGGTGCAGCTGCTCGGGCTGGTGGGAGCCGTCGGCGTCCATCTCCCCGATCACGTCGTACCCGGCGGTCGAGCGCGACGGAGAAGCCGTGCAGGTACGCCGCGCCCAGCCCGGCCTTCGCGGTGCGGTGCACCACGCTCACCTGCGGGTCGTCGATCGCGAGCTTGTCGGCCACGTCGCCGGTGCCGTCGGGCGAGCCGTCGTCGACGACGAGGACGTCGACGGCGGGCGCCGCGGTGCGCAGCCGTCCGACGATCCAGGGCAGGTTCTCCGCCTCGTTGTACGTCGGCACGACCATGACGACGCGACCCAGGTCAGTCGTGCTCACACGGGGTCCCCGCTGAAGCGCGAGCGAAGCGTGCGGCTCTCATGGTTCCTCTCGGGCGCGACCGGACGGGGCGATCGCCGACCATAGCCGAGCCGGAGCCCGGCCAGGACCGCAATCACCGAGATCGCGACCAGACCGAGCTCGAGCCAGCGACCCAGCCAGATCGCGGGCAGTGTCACGCCACGCAGCTGCACTGCCTGCTCCAGCACCACGGTCTCCCGCTCCGGCGCCCGCTCGACCACCGAACCGTCCGGTGCGATCACACCCGAGATGCCGTTGGTGGAGGCCACCACGACGTACCGGCCGGTCTCGACGGCGCGCACCCGCGACATCGCGAACTGCTGCTCGATCTGGCCGGTGCCGGTGTAGGTGGCGTTGTTGGTCGGCACCACGACCAGGTCCGCGCCGCCGTCGACCAGGTCGCGGAACATCTGGTCGTAGGCGACCTCGAAGCACATCACCACGCCGGCCGTCGCCGGCCCGACGCGCAGCACCCCCGGGCGGTCACCGCGGATCATGTCGGAGGGGATCTGGTCCAGCGCCGAGATGTACGGCGCGAACAACGCCCGCAGCGGGACGTACTCCCCGAACGGCACCGGCCGGCGCTTGTCGTACGACGCACCCGGCTCCCCCTGCGCTGACCACACCACCGCCCGGTTGAACCAGCCGTCCTCGGCCCGGTCCCCGACCGCCGTGCCCATCAGCAGCGGGGCTCCCACCGCCCGTGCGGCGTCCGCGATGTCGGCGCTGACGGTGGCATCGGCGAACGGGTCGATGTCGGAGGAGTTCTCCGGCCAGACCACGAGGTCCGGCTGCGCCGCCTCACCCGCGGCCACCCGGTCGGCCAGGTCGAGGGTGGCCCGCACGTGGTTGTCGAGCACCGCCCGGCGCTCGGAGAACGCGTCGAGCCCCACACCGGGCACGTCGCCCTGCACCACGGCCACCGTCACCACAGCGGGATCCTCGGTGGGGCCCGGGGCGCCGGGCAGCGGCGCCGCGGAGCCTGCGACGCAGACCACCGCGACGGCCGCCAGCACCGCCAGTCCGCGGACCGGCCGCCCCCTGCCGTCGCGGACCAGCCAGGCCAGCGTGGCGCCGAGGAGCGCGACCAGGAAGGTCATCCCGGCGACCCCGACGTACGCCGTGGTGGGCAGCGCCGGGGTGTCGACGACCGCGAACCCGAGGCGTCCCCACGGGAAGCCCCCGAAGGGCACGGTGCCGCGCAGCGCCTCGACCGCCACCCACACCGCGGCCACCCAGACCGGCCACCCCCGCAGCCGGACCACGACCGCGGTCGCCCACCCGCCGACGCCGTAGAACAGCGCCTCCAGGGCCGCCAGCGCCGGCCAGGCGGCCGGGTGGATGACCTGGAGCCACGGCAGCAGCAGACCCATGAAGGCGAGCCCGAACGCCGTACCGATCAGGAAGCCGCGACCCGGTCGGGTGCCCGCGACCGCCAGCGTGCTGCCGGCGACCGCGACGGGCAGCAGGTAGGCGACCGCGAACGGCTCGAAGGCCAGCGCGGCGACCAGTCCCGAGCCGACGGCGAGCAGCAGTCGCGCGGGCAGGCTGGTCACCCGTCAAACCTACCGGCCGCGTTTCGTGACGCGTCGACCGCGCGGGTCTCGTGACGCGTCGGCTCCGCCCTCGCAGGCTCGGTCCGAGTCGACGCTCCTCGATCTCGCGCGCCATGGCACCGGCGCGCGCTTGCGCGCCCGTGCCGGCACGCGAAAAGAGCCCGAGACCCTTCGGACCGACCTCGCTCTCGCTGGCTGCGGGAGACGGGGCCGTTGTCTACTGGGCGCCGGGCTCTCTTCGTGTACCACCCCGCTGCCGTGCCGCCGATTTCCGGGGACCGCGGCGCCCTGGGTTCGTGGTACCCGACCCGGGTCGCGGCCACCTGGACGTCAGCTCACGGCCTCGGCCTGCTTGGTGGACGTCCGGAAGATTGCAGAATCCGGAGGGGCGCTGTCAACCGGGGCCTGACCTGCGCGAAGGGGCGAAACCGCAGGTCAGTGCGGGGTGCCGGTCGACCGCAATTCACCGGACATTTTGCTCGGCGCGGCGTGTCGTCGCGCGACACGCCGTACGCGTTTCGGGGCGTGGTG
>CAVVWK010000008.1:0-286985 GCA_963751975.1 uncultured Actinomycetota bacterium
GATGGAACCCGGCTTGCGCTCCATGTGCGGGTGGTTGAAGCAGGCGACCGGGGAGGTCTCCGACAGCCCGTAACCCTCGAGGATCACGCAGCCGAAGGCCGCCTCGAACTCCCTTGAGCACCTCGACGGGCAGCGCCGCGCCGCCCGAGACGCAGGTGCGCAGGCTGGACACGTCGGCCGTCGGCGTCGGGTGCGTGCAGCATCCGGCGTACATGGTCGGGACGCCCTCGAAGACCGTCACCCGGTCGCGCTCGATGACCTCAGCGCCTTCCCCGTCGAAACGCGGGATGAGCGTCAGGCAGGCCCCGGCGAGACCGCCGCGTTGAGACCGCAGGTCAACCCGAAGACGTGGAACAGCGGCAGGCAACCCATGATCACGTCGTCCGGTGTGATCTCGATCAGGGTGGTCGGCGGTACGGCGCGCGTTGCCGTCGAGGTTGTGGTGGGTCAGCTCGGCGCCCTTGGGTTGGCCGGTCGTTCCCGAGGTGTAGAGGATCACCGCGGTGTCCTCGGCGTCCCGGTCGCCGGCCGTGCCGGCGCCCGTCGCTGGCCGGCTCGGTGGCCCAGTGGCCGACCACCACCGCGTCGACGCCGACCTCCTCGCGGCCTCGGTCACCGCGTCGCCGGCGCCGTCCCAGCCGAACACCAGCGACATGCCGGAGTCCTCGAGGTAGTACTGCACCTCCCGCGCCTTGAGCAGCGGGTTCATCGGCACCACCACGGCGCCCGCCAGCAGCGCGCCGTAGAAGATGACCGGGAACGCCGGCAGGTTCGGGCAGGACGAGTCCGACCCGGTCGCCGGGCTGCAGGCCCAGCTCGGTGAGCCACTCCGCGACCGAGGCGGCGCGGGCGTGCAGCTCGCCGTAGGTGAGCACGGTGTCGTCCAGGCGCACCGCGGGCTTGTCGGGGTACATCTGGGCGGCTTCGTAGAGGTTGTTGGCGAGGTTCGTCATGAGTGCCGTTCCTGGGTCGGGGTGTGGTTGGCGACCGTCTGGGTCGCGCCTCCGACTCTCGTCCAACGCGGACCCGGGGACCATGGACGAGCACCCAGACCTGCGGGCGCCGAGTTGTCAGCGGCTCACAGCGCCACGCCTCGCCGTTTACGCCTGAGCCGATCCGGGCACCGGGGACCCATGGACGGCAACGTGAAGCATCGCGACGACCGCACGGACGAGGGGATCGCCGCCGACCCGGACGAGCTCGACAGGCGGGAGCCGGACTCGCCGACGGACCTGACCAAGCGGTCCTGGCTGTACGTCGCTCGCAAGACCGCGCGGGAGTTCACCGACGACCAGTGCACCGACCTGGCCGCCGCGCTCACCTACTACGCGGTGCTGGCACTGTTCCCGGCGATGATCGCCCTGCTGTCCCTGGTGGGTCTGGTAGGCCAGGGCCCCCAGACCGTGGAGACCCTCCTCGGCGTGCTTCGCGACGTCGGCGCCGGCAGCGCGGCCGACACGCTCGAGCCGACTCTGGAGTCGCTGGCCGCCGCGGAGCAGGCGGCCGGACTGGCGTTCGTCGTCGGTCTCGCGGGCGCGCTGTGGTCGGCCTCCGGGTATGTCGGGTCCTTCGGCCGGGCGATGAACCGGATCTACGAGATCCGCGAGGGCAGGCCGTTCTGGAAGCTGCGCCCCTGGATGATCCTGATCACCCTGGTGGCCCTGCTGCTGACCGCCGCGGTCGCGCTCGCGCTCGTGCTCACCGGCCCGGCCGCGGAGGCGGTCGGCAACGCGGTCGGTCTGGGCTCCACGGCCGTGGTGGTGTGGAACATCGCCAAGTGGCCGGTCATCCTCTTCTCGGTGGTGCTCGTCGTCGCGATCCTCTACTACGCCACGCCCAACGTGCAGCAGCCCAAGTTCCGGTGGGTCAGCGTCGGCGCGGTGCTCGCCATCGTGGTGTGGATCGTGGCGTCGGCCGCCTTCGGGTTCTACGTCTCCAGCTTCTCGTCGTACAACAAGACCTACGGCGCGCTGGCCGGTGTGGTCGTGTTCCTGCTCTGGCTGTGGATCACCAACCTCGCCCTGCTGTTCGGGGCCGAGCTCGACGCCGAGCTGGAGCGGGGCCGCGAGCTGCAGGCCGGCCTGCCGGCGGAGGAGGTCATCCAGCTGCCCCCGCGCGACACGCGCAACATCGAGAAGTCCGAGCGCAAGGAGCGCGAGGACATCGAGCGCGGCAAGGAGATCCGGCTCGGCGCCTCCGATCGCGAGAACTGACCGGACGGGGCGATGCGCTACTCGCCCCAGCCCATTGGGAACACCTCGAACCCCACGGCCTGCGGTACGCCGAGCCGGGTGCCCGAGGCCCGCGAGACGCCTTCGAGGAACTCCGCAGGGTCGAAGTGCTCCCAGCCCAGCCCGTCGATGTACGCCGAGTGCGCCTTCAGCGACTCCACGCCGACGTCGAAGGTGTCGGTGATCTCGACGGCCTGGTCGGACTGCGGGGAGCTCGCCGCCCACACCTGGCGTGACGCCACCCCACGGCTCGAGGTTGCCGTCGGCGAGCTGCTCGTGGAACACCCACCGGTTGCCGGCGTCGCGGACCGCGTCGAGGGTCGCCTTGCCGGTGGCGATGTGGTCGGCCTGGTTGAGGTTGCGACCGCCCCACGTGTCGCGGAAGTTGTTGGTGATCACGATCTCCGGCCGGTGGCGTCGCACCACCGCGGTGATGGCCCGCCGGAGCCCCACGCCGTACTCCAGCACGCCGTCCGGGAGGCGCAGGAAGTCCACCGCATCGACCCCGACGATGCGGGCCGACTCGATCTGCTCTGCCTCACGCACCTCGCGGCACCGGTCGGGCTCCATGCCGTCGATGCCGGCCTCGCCGCTGGTCACCATGCAGTAGACGACGTGCTTCCCCTGCCCGGTCCAGCGGGCCACGGCCGCGGCCCCGCCGAACTCCATGTCGTCGGGGTGCGCGACCACGCACAGGGCGCGACTCCAGTCCTCGGTGACGGGTGTGAACGGAGGTGGCGCGGTGTGGTCGGTCATGACCCCAGCATGCTGGAGCGGCCCGACGACGGGAAGCGGCGGCGCGGTACCGCGCAGGAGGGGCGGGTAGGCTCCCCGACGCGCCCAGAGCGCGGGGCGGTAGCTCAGTCGGTCAGAGCAGAGGACTCATAATCCTTGGGTCGTGGGTTCGAGCCCCACCCGCCCTACAGGGTATAAAGGCAGGTCAGGACACCTGCGGCGGACGCGTGGACGAGCGTCCACAGCGCGCCCTTCACGTCGCACCGGACCGCACCGCCCAGGCTTGCCGCAGTGTGCCCGACTGGGGCGTCAACTAGGGCATCGCTCAGAAACTCTTGGCGACGTACCGGGCAGCGTCGAACTCGGCACCCCCGTGCGGATCCTCCTCGGTGTCGCTCAAGGAATGCTGGTCCAGCCAGGAGATTGCCGCATCGGCGTGGCGGCTGTTGACCAGCACCCACGCGACGCAGTTCGCCTCGGCACACGTGAAATGCGGGCCGAGCCGTTCGGCCGATGCCGGGCGACCGAAGACCTGGGCCAGGTAGTTCAGCGATTCCTCGAGGTCTCGGCCTTCGTCGCGCCCGGCGAGAATCATGCGCACCAGTGCTGGCTTCGCACCCATGGACATGGTGTACCCGAAATCGCTGCCTTCTACGCATGCATCGGGGTACGCATCTGGGTTGACGACGGGCCTCGTCCGTCGCGGGGGATTTGCGAGGTCGGGACTCGGGGTCTACTGAAGCGGAGCAGGAGGTCCTGACATGTGTCGTTGGCTCGCGTACTCCGGTCCGCCGGTCCTCCTGGAGGAGCTGCTCTACAAGCCTGAGAACTCCCTCGTGGTGCAGAGCCGGCACTCACGGTTGGGCGTCGAGCCCATCAACGGGGACGGGTTCGGTGTCGGCTGGTACGGCGCGCAGAGGACACCGGGCATCTACCACAGCACGGGGCCGGCGTGGAACGACCGAAACCTGCGCGAGCTGGCTGGACACGCTTCCGCCGGTCGGGTGTTCGCTCACATCCGCGCATCCACCGGCACGGCGGTCCAGCAGACGAACTGTCACCCCTTCAGGCACGGACGTTGGCTCTGGATGCACAACGGATCGATCGCGGGCTTTCCGTCCGTGAAGCGCGACCTGGCGCTGGCAGTCGAGCCGGGGCTGTATCCGGAGATCGAGGGGTCGACCGACTCCGAGCTCTTCTTCTACCTCGCGCTCACGTTCGGACTCGACGCGGACCCGCCGGCCGCAGTGGCCCGGGCTGTGGGCCTGATCGAGGAGACCGGGAGACGCCACGGCCTCGAGCACCCGATCCAGATGACGGTGGCGACCACAGACGGCGAGACCACCTGGGCTTTCCGCTACTCCAGCGAGGGCAAGTCCCGCTCGCTCTTCCACAGTGCCGACATCTCGACGCTCCGCCAGCAGTATCCCGACAACCCGGTGCTGCACGATCTCTCCGACGACGCGCGGCTCGTCGTGTCCGAACCGCTCGGGGACCTGCGCGGCGCGTGGCGGGAGGTTCCGGAGTCCACCTGTCTGGTCGTCCAGGGCGGCCACGAGGAGATGCACGAGTTCTCGCCCTCGCCTGTCCTGGTCTGACGCCACTTCAACAGCGGAAGCGGCGCGGCCTGGAAGTCAGCTCGAACGGGCGACCAACCCACGAGGCAGGAGCGCGGCGGCGACCAGGCCCCCGAGTCCGATGACAGCGAGCGTCGTCATGGCGGCGGCGTACGCGCCGCTGCTCAGCCCGGAGACGAGAATCGTGCCGGCGATCGCTGTTCCGAGGCAGGAGCCGAGGTTCGAGACGCTGCGCGACAGACCTGAGATCTCGCCCTGCTCGTCCTCGCTGAAGCTCGACTGGACCAGGTTCACCGACGGCGTCATCATCCCGCCGACACCGAACCCGATCAGGAACAGTCCCGGTGCGAACGCCCAGACGCTCGGGGAGCCATTCACCATCGCCAGCAGCACGCCGACGCCGGCGACGGTGATGATGAAGCCCACCATGATGAGGGTCCGCTGGGCACGCCGTTTGGCGAAACGCTCGGCCCCCAGGGACGACAGGAGTAGACCGACGGTGGCGGCCGTGAAGATCACGCCAGTCTCGACTGCGTCGTAACCGCGCACGACCTGGAGGTACGTTGCGACGACGAACGACACCCCGAGGAGCATCAGCCACTGGATGTTCTGCGTGGCCAGGGCAAGGTTGGAGGTGCGGTTGCGGAACAGCTTCATCGACAGCAACGGCTCGTCGCCCCTACGCTCCTTCGCGCGCACCGACAGGAAGAACCACGCCAGCACCAGAGCGCCGGCAACAATCAGCGCGATCATGAGAATGGCGTTGTTGTCGGCCGCAAGGATGCCCATCACGACAAGGACGAGACCCAACGCGGACAGGACGGCTCCGCCGGTGTCGAAGGGTCTGCTCGGGTCCGGAGGCAGGGGATCCTCGATGCGGCGGCTCAGCCACACGATGAGCGCGATGATCAGCGCCTGGAACACGAAGGCGGCCCGCCAGCTGATCGCCGACGTGATCAGTCCGCCGATCAGTGGCCCGGCCGCGGCGCCGACGCCCCCCATCGCGCTGATCGCACCGAAGGCGCGGGCCCGCGAGGTGACCTCGGTGAACAGCAGCGTCGTGAGGATGTAGACCGGCGGGATGAGGAGTGCCGTGCCGACCCCCTCCAGGATCGAGTTGCCGAGGATCAGGATCCCGAGGCCGGGTGCCATCGCGCTCAGGAGCGCCCCGATGCCGTACACGACGAGTCCGATGGTGAAGCACCGCTTCCGCCCGAGGCGATCGGTGAGCTTGCCCCCCGGGATCATGAGCGCAGCCATCACCAGGAGGAAGAGGGTGATGGCGATCTGCACACCTTGCACAGTCGTGTCGAGATCCTCGCTGATGTCGTTGATCATGACGTTCATGTTCGAGCCGGCGAAGCTGCAGATGAACTGGGCGAGGGCAAGCGGCACCAGCACCCTTCGGAGGGCGCTCGGTGACCTCTCCACCGTGGTTCCGGTTCCGGCCATTCGATCTCCGCTTCACCGTCGGAGCCGTGCGCAGGTCTTTCCCGCCACCATCGAGCGTGCATCGGGTGCGCACCGACGGCATCGTCACCCGCGCATGATGTGCGCCTGTCCCTCCCGTCTCCGGCCGCGAACGCGACCTGCCGGGTCGAGCCGCGCGTCGCGACTCGAGAATGGCTCCGACAGTGGCTAGGCCCCGCACCTTGTCCCAGCTGTACCGACACTTCGGTGAGGTCGACGTCGCCGACACCTCGCCGCTGTATGCGCACATCGCCGTCGCCCTGGGTGACTCCGCAGAGGCGCTGCGGGCCATCGAGTCGGCCCCGGCACGAAAGCGGCATCCCACGCTGATCCTCGCTGCGCTGCACGACCTCGCCCTCGCCGGCCGCGCCCCGGCGCTGGCCGCGGCCTACACGACCGGGGACGACGACGCCGCCACCGCCGCGGCGATCGAGACGCTGCTCGGGATGACCGACGAGCTGGTGGCGGTCGTCGCACGACGGAAGCCGCTGACCGACGAGACCGGGCGCCACGCCGTGCTGTACCCGGCCATCGCCGAGGCAGCCCGCCGTACGGCCGCAACCGCCGTGGCCCTGGTCGACGTCGGCTGCTCGGCCGGGCTCAATCTCAACGTCGATCGAGTGGGCATCACGTACAGCGACGGGCAGTCGCTGGGTGACCCGACATCCCCCGTGCAGCTGTCGTGCACGCTCGTCGGGGACCGGTCCGTCCCGACCACGAGGATCCCCGAGGTCGTGGCCCGCGTCGGCGTCGACGTCGCGCCGGTCGACGTCACCGATCCCGTTGAGGCGCGATGGCTGCGCGCGTGCGTGCCACCGGACCAGCCGGAGAGGATGGCGCGGCTGGAGGCCGAGCTGGCCCTGGCGACGGCGGCTCCTCCGCTGCTGCTGCAAGGTGACGTCGTGGAGAGGCTGCCCGACGCCTTGGCCCGGGTGCCCGCCGAGGCCCTTCCGGTCGTCACCACGACCTGGGCGTTGTCGCGGTTGCCGCTCGAGACCCGACTGCGGTTCCTGCAGCGCCTCGACGAGGAGGCCGCCCGCAGGCCGGTGGCCTGGGTGTCGGCGGAGGGGGTCGGCGTCGCACTGGCCATACCGACGCTCGGTGACCGGCACGCCTCGGGGCACAGCATCATCGGCCTGGCCGTGCTCGACGCGACGACTCTGCGCTCCGAGGCGGTCGGCCGGTGCTGGTCCCGCGGCCGCATGCTGGCGTGGCTGTCGGACTCCTGACGCCGACCGCGCCCCGCGAGCTGGGGTCACGGCGCCCCGCGCGGCTCCTCGGGATCGGGCAGCACTCCATGGAGGTCGTTCACGATGAGCCGGTCCTCGCTCACCTGGCCGGCGCGGATCGATGCTCGGCCGACCATGTGGTTCGCGACCGGTGAGGTCAGCAGCTGGAACAACCCGATGAGCACCAGGACGCCGATGGCGCCGGGGTCGCGCAGCCGGAAGCCGAGTCCGACCAGGACGAGCATCAGACCGAGCACCTGCGGCTTGGTGGCGGCGTGCATGCGACTGAGCAGGTCGGGCAGCCGGAGCACCCCGATCGCGGCGATCAGGGCGAGGAGGGCGCCGAGCAGCATGCAGACGGCCGCGACGACGTCGGCCAGCTGGGTCCAGGTCATGTCCGGTCCGCCTCGATGTCGTCGCTGCCCTTGGTGAACCGGGCGACGCTGACCGAGCCCACGAACCCGAGCAGGGTGAGCACGAGCAGGATCGGCAGGGTGAAGGTGTGCCGGTTGAGTGCCGCCTCGACCGCCAGCGCGCAGATGCCGATGGCGACGAGCACATCGAGCGCGACCGCCCGGTCGAGGATGGTCGGCCCGATGGTCATGCGGACCACGACGCACACCGCGGCGACCGCCAGCATCGCAGCGCAGATGACCAGCACGATGGTCACGAGGCGGCTCCGGGAGGGACAGGGGGTACGTCGAAGTGCTCGGTGTGCCCACCCAGGGCGCGGACGAGCCTCGCCTCCTGGTCGAGCACGCTCTGCCGGAAGCGCTCGACGCCGGCGAGGTCACCCACGTCGAGCACGTGCAGGAACAGCGTGTGCGTGGAGCGGCGCGCCTCGACCACGAGACTGCCGGGGATCAGGCAGGTCATCTCCGCCACGATCGTGAGGACGAAGTCGGAGGGGGTCCGCAGGTTGACCTCGATCACGGCGTTCCGCAGGGGACGCTGCCGGCGCAGCACCACGCGCGCGACCTGGACGCTGGACACGACGACGTCGGCCACGAAACGCACCACCAGCCAGAGCAGCGGCAGGGGCCGGACGCGCACGTCGAGACGCAACGGCGGCAGCGGGAACACCAGGCAGGCGACGACGGCGACGAGGAGACCGCCGACGACCGTCAGGAGGGACACGTCACCCCACAGCGCGACCCAGACGACGGTCAGCCAGACCAGCACCCACGGCTCGAGCGACCGGTAGCGGGCCGGACGGACGGTGCCGTCCCGTCGGGTCCTCAGCTCCGGGCTCACCGGGCCGCCCCCGTCCAGGACGGCCTCGAGGTACGGCGTCCGCTGGAGCAGGTCGCGGGCACTCCGGTCGGTGTAGGCGAACATCGGCCCGGCGACGAGGGTGAAGGCGAGGCTGAACATGACCAGGGCTGCCGTCGGGAGGACCATCGCCCGCGGCAGCCGATCGGGCAGCGCGTCGTCGCGGAGCAGCTGGTAGAGGTCGCGGTCCGGCGCCTCCTCGTCGCGCACCAGCCGGGCCTCCTCGAGGTCGCCGGTGGCGTACGCCGTACCGCCGGCGTGCACGTGGCCGCGATGATGCACCATCGTCACCGTCGGATGCCGCGGGTCGACCTCCTCACCCGGGCTCGGGAGCGCCTGCGCGGTCTCGTGTGCCTCCTCGGGGGTGCGCCAGAACGCGATGGTCCAGGCCTTCGCCACGGCGTACAGCGTCAGCAGGCTGGTCAGCACGCCGCCGACCACCAGCGTGATGGCCAGGGGGGTGCCGACGTCGAGGCCGGCCTGCAGCAGGCCCACCTTGCCGAGGAACCCGGACATCGGCGGGATGCCGGCGAGGTTCATCGCGGGCACGAAGAACAGCAGCCCGACGAGCGGGGCGAGTCTGGCCAGGCCGCCGAGCCGGAGCAGGGCGGTGCTGCCGGCGCGTCGTTCGATCAGCCCGACGACGAGGAACAGGGCGGTCTGGATGGTGATGTGGTGGGCGACGTAGAACACCGCGCCGGAGATCCCCGCCTCGGTCGCCAGGCCGACCCCGAAGATCATGTAGCCGATGTGGCTCACCAGCGTGAAGGACAGCATGCGCTTGATGTCGGACTGGGCGACCGCGCCGAGGATCCCGACGACCATCGTGACCAGCGCCGCCCACATCAGCAGGTCGGTGAGCGGGCTGTCGGGGAACAGCAGCGTCTGCATCCGCAGGATGGCGTAGACACCCACCTTGGTCAGCAGCCCCGCGAACACCGCGGTGACCGGGGCCGGTGCCGTCGGGTAGCTGTCGGGCAGCCACAGCGACAGCGGGAAGACCGCCGCCTTGACGGCGAAGGTCGTCAGCAGGAGCAGCTGCAGGGTCAGGCTCACCGACGAGGGGAGCGCCTCGATGCGCTCGGCCAGCTGGGCGAGGTTGAGGCTGCCGGTGGCGGCGTAGACCGCGGCGAGGGAGATCAGGAACAGCGTGGAGGAGAGCATGTTCACCACGACGTAGATCGTCCCGGCGCGGATCCGGGTCGCGGTCCCACCCAGGGTGAGCAGCACATAGCTCGCGAACAGCAGCATCTCGAAGCTGACGAACAGGTTGAACAGGTCACCGGCCAGGAACGCGTTGGAGACGCCGGCGACGAGCACCAGGAACGTCGGGTGGTAGATCGAGACCGGGGCCTCGCGGTCGTCGCCGGTCATGCCCTGGCCGACCGAGTAGGACAGCACCGCCAGCGTCACCACCGCGGAGACCAGGAGCATCAGCGCGGACAGCGTGTCGGCCACCAGGCTGACGCCCAGGGGAGGGGTCCACGCCCCGAGCCAGGCCACCTGCGGACCGTGCCGGTCGGCCTGCACCAGCAGCACGGCGGCGATCACGACCACGGCCGTGAGCACCGTGAAGCTGACCAGCCGCTGGGCCCGCGGTCGGTGCGAGAACATCAGTGCGGCACCGGCGCCCAGCAGGGGGAGGATCACCGGCAGCGGGACGAGGGTGGTCATGCGCCCTCCTCGGTCAGTACGTCGTCCTCACCCGCGGTGGCCAGGTCGTGGCTGTCGGAGGCCTCGTCCGCGGCCGCGAGGCGCCGGATCGCGGCGTCCTCCACGTCGTCCTGCACGTCGTCGTTGGCGTTGAGCTGCCAGCTTCGGTGTGCCATCGCCAGCAGGAAGGCCGTCGTACCCAGGGCGATGACGATGGCGGTGAGCACCAGCGCCTGCGGCAGCGGGTCCGACATGGCGGCGGGGCTGGTGGTCCCCTCGATCGGCGGGTCTCCCGCGCGTCCTCCGGAGATCAGGAACAGGATGTTCACGCCGTTGCCCATGATCAGCAGGCCCACCAGCACCCGCGTGAGACTGCGCTCCAGCACCAGGTAGACCCCGCAGCCGATGAGCGTGGCGGCGGTCAGGATGAGGGCGAGGTTCGTGCTCATCGGACTGCCTCCCGCTCCGCCTCGCGCTCGTCGCGGAGGATCTGCCGGTCGATCCTGGACCCCAGGGCACGCAGCAGGTCCAGCAGCAGGCCGACGACGACGAGGTAGACCCCGATGTCGAAGAACGTGGACGTCACCACGTGCATCTCACCGACCAGGGGGACGGCCAGGTCGATCTGGGCGCTCTGCAGGACCGCGCCCCCGAAGGCCAGGGGAGCGAGCCCGGAGGCGGTGGCGACGAACAGCCCGGTGCCCATCAGCACGCCGGCGTCGATCGGGGCCGCCTCGTCGAGCTCGTAGCGGCCGCCGGCGAGGTAGCGGACCATCAGGGCGAGGCCGGTCACCATGCCGGCCGCGAAGCCGCCGCCGGGGTTGTTGTGGCCGGCGAAGAGCAGATAGATCCCGAACACGATGATGACCGGGAACATCAGCCGGGCCACCACCTCGAAGATGATCGAGCGTCGGTCCGGCGGGAGCGTGCGGGGGCCGGGCAGCCAGACCCGTCGACCGGGGCCGGTCGGCACCGTGTCGACGTGTCCGGGTCGCCTCGATGTCGTAGACCCGTCGGATCGTCGACATCCGGGTGTCCAGGAACAGCAGGCTCGCCACGCCGGTCGCGGCCGCGACGAGCACCGAGATCTCGCCCATCGTGTCCCACGCCCTGATGTCGACGAGGATCACGTTGACGATGTTGTGGCCGCCGCCGAACTCCACGGCGTCCTCCGGGTACGCCGTCGGAGACCGGGTTCGTCGTGCGTGCCCCGGTGCTGACCAGCATGATGAACGCCGACGGCGAGGCCGACCGCGGCGCCGAGCGACCATCCGCAGGTAGCGCCGCGGCGAGAGCGGCCGGTCGGTGAAGTAGACCGGGAGCCGGCGCAGCACCAGCACGAAGACGACCAGGCTGGTCGTCTCCACCAGGACCTGGGTGAGGGCGAGGTCCGGTGCGCCGTGCAGGACGAACAGCAGCGCCGTCCCGTAGCCCGTGACGCCCGCGAGGATCACGGCGCGCAGCCGGCGGCGCGAGCGCGTGGTCAGCAGCGCTGCCAGGATGATCACCGCCCCGACCAGGGCCTGGGCCGGGGTGTCCCAGAGCACGATCGTCCGCGGTCCGTCCAGGGCGGTGAGGACCGCCGTACCGGCCAGGAGCAGCAGCACCACCAGGATCACGGCCAGGTACGCCGCGACCGAGCCGCGCTGGGTCAGGCCGGTGACCTCCACCGCCGAACGGTCGACGGTGCGCATGACGAGCCGGTAGGCCCCGTCGGCCGTCGCGGACGGAGAGAGCGCCGCCTGCATCCGTCCGAAGGCGCGGCGCCGGGCGAAGATCGCCAGCCCGAGCAGCAGCGTCAGGGCGGAGAAGAGCAGCGGCAGCCCGAGCCCGTGCCACAGGGTCAGCTCGGCTGCGTGCGCACCCGGCGGGAACTGCACGGCGTACGGCGCGAACACCCGGGTGAGGGCGGGTCCGGCGAAACCGAGACCCGCGGTCGCCACCGTGAGAACCACCGGTGCGACCAGGAAGCCCCGCGGCGCCGCAGCGAACGGCGTGGCCGGCAGGTCGGGCTTCGTGGCGAACGTCCCCCACAGGAACCGCGCCGTGTAGGCGACCGTCAGCACCGAGCCGAGGATCACGCCGCACAGGAGCAGCCAACCGGCAAGGGAGGAGAGGTCCTGCCGGTCGTCGGCGCGGGCCACGTCGAGCAGCGAGCCGAAGACGGCCTCCTTGCCGACGAACCCGAGCAGAGGAGGAAGCCCCGCCATCGACGCCCCGGCCACGACGCCGGTCGCGAGCACGACCGGGGCGGCGCGTCCGACACCGGACAGCACTCTCAGGTCACGGGTCCCGGTCTGGTGGTCGACGATGCCGACGACGAGGAACAGGGTCGCCTTGAACAGCGCGTGGGCCAGCAGCATCGCCAGGCCGGCGAGGGCCGTCGCGCGGGTGCCGACCCCGAAGACCAGGAGCAGGAAGCCGAGCTGGCTCACGGTGCCGTAGGCGAGCAGGAGCTTCACGTCGTACTGACGCAGTGCCCGCCAGCCGCCGAGCAGCATCGTGCATATCGCGAGCACCAGCACCACCTCGTGCCAGCCGGCCGTGCCGGCGAAGGCCGGGGCGAGCAGTGCGACGAGGTACACGCCCGCCTTGACCATCGCCGCGGCGTGCAGGTAGGCGCTGACCGGGGTCGGCGCCGCCATGGCACCGGGAAGCCAGAAGTGGAACGGGATCTGTGCGGACTTGCTGAGCGCGCCGACCAGCAGCAGTGCCACGGCCGCCGTCGTCGCCGGTCCGGTCGGCGGGTCTGCCAGGAGCTCGCTGATCCGGTGGGTGCCGGCCTGCTGCCCGAGCATCAGCATCCCGACGAGCATGGCCAGACCGCCCAGGGTGGTCACGATCAGGGCCTGCATCGCCGCCTGTCGGCTCGCTCGCCGGGCCGGCTCGCTGCCGATGAGCAGGTAGGAGAAGACCGTGGTCAGCTCCCAGAAGACGTAGAGGACCAGGAGGTCGTCACAGAGGACCAGCCCGAGCATCGAGCCCGCGAACGCGACGAAGCTTCCCGAGAAGGAGGAGAGGCCGGGATCGTCGTCGTCGAAGTACCAGGCGCAGTAGAGCAGCACCAGCGCGCCCACGCCGGCGACGATGAGCGCCATCAGCCACTGCAGCGAAGCCATCCTGAACGCCAGGTCGATGCCGAGGCTCGGTGCCCAGGACACCACCTCGGTCGGGGCGTTCCCGTGCCGCACCCGGTCGGTCTGGCTCAGCGCCCAGCCGAAGCTGACCAGGGGGACGAGGGCCAGCACCAGGAACGCTCGTCGGCCGAGCCCCCTCACCAACCACGGGGACACGGCTGCAGCCACGAAGTGTGCGGCGACCAGCGCGAGCAAGCGGCATCCTCGGATCGGGGACGGACAGCCTTGATCCTAGAGAGCGGGCTGTGGAATGCCGACGATGCCCACCGGGCACTCCGCGCCGTGGATCACGGCGTGGCTGACGGAGCCCAGCAGCATTCCCCGGAACGCACCGCGCCCGCGGGTGCCGACCACCACCAGGTCCGCGTCCACCGAAGCATCCACCAGGGCCCGCTCGGGCGGACACTCGCCGACCTCGGTGCTGACGGCCAGCCGTGGGTGGGTACGACGCAGCGCGTCGGCGGCGTCGTCCGCGATCTGCTGCGCCGACGTCCGGAGCCGGTCCCGGCTGACCCCGCGGCCCGGGTCGCCGGTGCAGGTGAGCACCACCAGGGACGCCGACGCCCAGGCGGATGCGGCGCGGTCGGCGGCGAAGCGGACCGCGCGTTCGGCTTCGGGCGAGCCGTCGGTGCCCACCACGACCCGAGCGGACGCGCGCTCGGCCGGGCGGTCGCCGGTGGGCCTGACCACGACCACGGGGCACTCGGCGCGGGCGGCGACCTCGAACGCGACCGATCCCAGCAGCGCCCGAAGGACCGTGCCGTGTCCCCGGGTGCCGATCACCACGAGCCCGGCATCGACGGACGCCTCGGTGAGTGCCTGGGCCGGGCTGGTGACCTCGGTCGCGCCGCTCACCCTCAGATCGGGATCGACGGCCAGCGCGGCGGCGACGCCTTCGGCGGTGACCTCCTCCGCCGCCTCGAGCGCGCCTGGTTCGGGGTGCAGGAGCCCCGGGCCGGGGTCGAGCGTCATCCCCGGGTAGTTGGCGGCGTACAGCACCAGCAGCCGTGCACCCCGACGCCGCGCCTCGCGAGCCGCCCAGCGCAGAGCCTCGATGCTCTGGCGCTTGCCGTTGTAGCCGACCACCACCGGAGCATCGGTCACCTGGCGATCCCTTCCGCTCACCGTCCTCGTGCGACTGCCGTGCGGACGGATGGGTGGTCGAGCCTACTCGGGCCCGGGCTCGTCGGCGTCGTACTGCCCCAGGAGAACTGCCGCTCCCCGTGGGGAGTTCACACCGGGAAGCGGGCGATTACCACGGGACCGTGGTAATTGGGTCCCCACTACTCCGCACTCCACCACCGGCGGGGCTGCGCCTCACGCGCGGCCGCGCAGCGGCCGGAACGGGACCAGGTAGAAGACCGCGATGAGCAGGTAGCCGAACACGGCGACCAGGGGCAGGAACAGGCCGAGCACGATCATCCCGAGGTAGCCGGCGAGCCCCGGTGTCAGCTTGCTGGTCAGGAACTCCAGGTCTGCGTCCGCGGTCTCCTCATGCACCAGGTGGGTGCGAACGGCGTGCCGCCACGGTGCGGACAGGACCGTCCCGGCGGCGAGGAGGGTGAGCCCGTAGACCGTCGTGGCCACCGACGCCGCCTCCGAGCTGTCGACGCTCTCGGCCAGCAGACGCGTCGGGAACGGCAGGAACGACACCAGCAGCAGGAGGAGCAGGTTGATGCGGACGAACCACCGGTCCACGTGGCGCAGGTACTCCGTCACCACCGAGTGCGCCAGCCAGATCGCTCCGACCGTCGCGAAGCTGATGACGTAGGCGAGGTACGACGGCCACTGGTCGAGGACCGCGCGGAGCAGGTCCTCGTCGGACCCCTCCGGGACCGAGATCTCCAGCACCAGCAGGGTGATCGCGATCGCGAAGACGCCGTCGCTGAACGCCTCGAGCCGACCCGCACGCAGCGTCGTCGACCGAGAACCGTTGTCATCCGTCATCGGCAGTCCTCCTGGTCCGGCCCCGTGCCCGGGCGCAGACCCACAGACGAGCATCCCGCCGGCGACGTGGATTTGACCAGACCCGGTGGCCCGGTTGACCCGGCAGACCCGGTTGACCGGGCAGACCCGGTTGATCGAGCTTGTCGAGATCGGTCCCTGGCCTCGACAGGCTCGACCAGCCGGGAGTAGGTTCCGCCAGAATCGGGACAACCCGGATCCTCCGGGACTTATGCAAGGAGTTGCCTTGTCAAGACTCACCAACGTCGTTCTCGGGTTGACCACCGCGGCGCTCACCGCCACTGGCGGCCTGGCCGCCACGGCTCAGGGTCCGAGCGCCCCTTCCGCGGTACTCGCCCCTTCTACGGCCCAGGCACAGGGGGACGCGGAGCTCGGCGCCGCGATCGACGCGATCCTGGCCGACCCGCGTTTACAGGGCTCCATGGTTTCGGTCGCCGTGCGTGACGCGACCACCGGCGAAGCGCTCTACGAGCATGACGTCGACCGTCGGCTCAACCCCGCCTCCAACATGAAGCTGTTCAGCTCCGCGGCCGCCATGGACACCCTCGGCCCGGACTACCGGTTCGGCACGGACCTGCTCGCCGACGGGGCGGTCCGCGGCGGCAAGCTGAAGTCCGACCTGTACCTGCGCGGAGGAGGCGACCCGACCATGCTGGCCGAGGACTACCGCGAGCTGGCGCGCCAGCTCAAGGCCGCCGGCGTCGACCGGGTCGAGGGCGACCTGGTCGCGGACGACTCCTTCTTCGACGACGTGCCGCTCGGCGACCGCATGGAGCTGGGACGACGAGCCGTTCTACTACAGCGCGGTCACCTCGGCGCTGACCGTCGCTCCGGACACCGACTACGACTCCGGCACGGTCATCGTGCGCACCCAGCCGGGAGCCGCGGTCGGCGCGAAGCCGGCCGTGACCCTGCAGCCGGCGACCGACGCCGTCCGGGTCGACAACCGCGCGACGACGAGCCCGGCCGGGTCGGGCACCGACCTGACCGTCGAGCGTGACCACGCCTCCGACCGCGTCGTCGTCAGCGGCAGCATCGCCGCCGACGCCTCCACCAACAGCGAGTGGGTGACCGTGCCCGACCCCACCGCCTACGCCGGCGACGTGCTGGCCCGCGCGCTCGACGCCGAGGGCATCCGCGTCTCCGGCCGGGTCGTGCAGGGCGGTACGCCGGAGGGGGCACGCGTGCTCGCGAGCCACGAGTCGATGACCGTGGAGGAGCTGCTGACCCCGTTCATGAAGCTGTCGAACAACATGCACGCCGAGGCGCTGGTCAAGACCATGGGCCGCGAGGCGACGGGCACCGGCAGCTGGTCGGCCGGCCTCGGCGTCGTACGCGACTACGCGCAGCGGATGGGCGTGGACACCTCGACACTGCGCATCTCCGACGGCTCGGGGCTGTCCCGGTTCGACCTGCTCAGCGCCGACCACATCGCCGACCTGCTCACCGCGGTGCGCGCCGAGCCGTGGTTCCAAGCGTGGTACGACGCCCTGCCGATCGCCGGCAACCCCGACCGGTTCACCGGCGGCACGCTGCGCAGCCGGATGCGCGACACCCCGGCAGCGGACAACCTGCACGGCAAGACCGGGTCGATGACCTCGGTCACCGCGCTGTCGGGCTACGTCACCAACGCCGACGGTCGCGAGCTGGTGTTCTCGATGGTGTCCAACAACTTCCTGGCGTCGCCGCGCAGCGCCGAGGACGCCCTTGGCGTGACCTTGGCGTCGTGGAGCGAGCAGCGACGGCGAGGCGCCGACCGTCAGCAGCCGGAGCCTGCGCCGCTCGACGGACTACGGACCGGCCGACCTCGAGTGCTCCTGGGTCAAGGCCTGCTGAGCGGGCAGCCTGACGCCGGGGCACCGGCCGACGCGCGCCGCCCGACTGGGGAATCGTGTCCCCCAGTCGGGGCGGGGGCGGGGTCAAGTAGGGCTATGGCGACCTCGTCGCGTCGCGCCTAGCGTCGATGGCGACTGGACGGGGACGCCATGACCGACGTCACGGACCCAACCGGCACGCCGGACGCGCTCGCGGCGCGGCTTCCGGAGCACGCCGCCGGTCGGGTCGGCGGGACCTTCATCGCGCTGTACGCGCTGGCGTTGGCGAGCACCTCTCTGCTGTTCATCGCCCCGCTGCTGGTCACCCTCGCGCTGAAGATCAACTCGCTGGTGGGCATCGACCGGGCCCCGAACAGCCTGGCCCTCGTGGCGGGCGTCGGCTCGCTGCTCGCGATGGTGGGCAACCCGGTCTTCGGCCGGCTCAGCGACCGCACGACCTCGCGATGGGGGATGCGTCGTCCGTGGATGGTCGTCGGCGTGATCGGCGGATCGATCGGCATCCTGATCGTCGCACTGGCCCCCAACGTGCCCGTCGTCCTGGTCGGCTGGTGCACGGCGCAGCTGTTCTTCAACGCGGTGCTCGCGGCCCAGGTGGCGGTGCTCCCGGACCAGGTGCCGGCGGCGCAGCGCGGTCTGGTGTCCGGCATCCTCGGTGTGTGTCTGCCGGTCGCCTCGGTGGTCGGCACGTTCCTGGTCAAGCTCTTCACGGGCAGCCAGCTCGCGATGTTCCTCGTCCCGTGTGCGGTCGGTGGGTTCTTCATCCTGTTGTTCGCCGCCACGTTGCAGGACCGCCGGCTGGCGGCAGCCGACCGGCCGCCTTGGTCGTTACGGGAGCTCGCCGGGACGTTCTACGTCAACCCGCGCCGGAGCCCCGACTTCGCCTGGGCCTTCGCGAGCCGGTTCATGTTCGTGCTGGCGTACGCGTTCCTGGTCACCTACCAGGCCTACTACCTGCTGGACCACATCGGCAGCACCGAGACCGAGGTGCCGGGACAGATCTTCCTGGGCACGCTCGTGCAGTCCGCGTTCATCGTCGTCGCCTCGGTCGTCGGCGGGAGACTGTCCGACCGGACCGGTCGCCGGAAGGTCTTCGTGCTGACCGCGTCGGTGGGCTACGGGGTGGCGATGTTCGTGATCGCCCTCGCGGCGGGCTTCAACGGCTACCTCGTCGGCATGGCTCTCGGTGGGCTCGCGTTCGGCGTGTACGTCGCGGTCGACCTCGCGCTGGTCACCGACGTGCTGCCCGACAGGAACGACGCGGCCAAGGACCTCGGGGTGTTCAACATCGCCGGGGCGCTGCCGTTCTCGGTCGCCCCGGCGATCGCGCCGGTCGTCCTCGCTCTCGGAGGTGGCAGCTACACCGTGCTCTACGCGCTCGGGGGCGTCTGCGCCATCGCCGGTGCCGCGGCCGTGCTACACGTCAAGGGCGTGCGCTGAGGCATCGCTAGTGCTCTGACCCGCGCGTCGGGACGGATCCGTCCGCGGCGACGCCGTCGTCCTCGGGCGCCGTCCCGGCGAGCCGCCGAAGCGACCTCTCCATGGACTCGATGTGGTTGCTGACGTCGTCGAGCGGCCGTCTCCCGATCCATCCCGGTCCCAGCAGCACGCTGTCCCAGTCCAGCCACGACTCGGCTTCGTGCGGCTGCGAACGGGAGTCGTTGTACTCCATCCGCATGCGGTGCCGTGCCTCCAGGCCGTCGCGCTGGTGGTAGCGCCACGGACCGAAGTCCCAGAACGTGCGCGAAGTCTGTCCGGGCACGAGGACGGGGAATCTTGTCGGGTACGGAAGTTCGCCACCACCGGCGCCGTTGCTCCGCGCCGGGCTCGGTGTCATCTCGATCCGCACGTCATGGGCTGGCGTAGCACCGAGGTTGCGGATCACGAGATAGACGACCCGGGGGTCGCTCCGGTCCGGCTCCAGGGAGGCGACGACGTACGGGAGGCGCCGCTCCTGTCGGGTCGCTTGCGCGTCGTGCCAATAGAACAGCGCGATGACGAGAGCCAGCAGCGCAATCGAGGCGGTCACGATCGAGGCCAAGGCCGACCAGTCGTCGGCCGTCCACGCCGACGCCGGGGCCGTCTGTCGTGAGTAGATCCACACCACGAGCAGCACGCCGACGATCCACAGCAGGAATCGGCCCAGGTAGCTCTCGATCCCCGTCGCCACGGCGTCACGGACCCGCCGAGCGGTCGAAGCAGCAGAGCTCATGCGGTCGCCTCTGCAGACGGGTGGGTTAGTCGCTGCGCTCTACCCAGGCTGTGCCTGCGCGGTGTCACCGCGCCTCGCCTGGAGCGGATGAGAGTCGTCCGGAACGGGTGAAGGCTTTGCGTCGCGCCGCTTCTATCGTCGAACGCGGGGTCGGCGAGCCTGCCGACCCCGGCTGAGAGGAACCCGATGAGCGACGTCGCGCACAAGACCGGGCACGCACGGGGTGTCCTGGCCGCCACCTGTATCTCCACGTTGGTCGTGAACGCGAACACGTCGGCCGTCAGCATCCTGCTCCCTGCGATCAGCGACGACACCGGCATGTCCGTCGAGACGCTGCAGTGGGCCGTCACCGGCTACTCCCTCGTCGGGGCGGCCGTGATCATCACGTCGGGATCCCTTGGCGACGTCTTCGGCCGCAAGCGGGTCTTCCAGGCGGGGCTGCTGCTCTTCGTCGTGTCGTGTGTGCTGATCGCCCTGGCCAACTCCGGTGAGATGGTCATCGCCGGGCGGGTCATCCAGGGCGCCGCAGGGGCGACGATCCTGGCCTGCGGGCTCAGCCTCCTGTCCGTGGCCAACGAGGGGGACGAACAGCTGCGCGCGGTGTCCCTGTGGGGCGCCGCTGCCGCTGTGGGTGCGGCCGCCGGTCCGTTGCTGGGCGGCGTCCTCGTCGAGCTCACGGGGTGGCAGGGCCTGTTCTGGATCGACGCCGGGGTCGCCGCCCTGTGCATGGTGCTGACCTACGCGACCGTGGCGGAGTCGCGCGACCCGGACGCCCCGCGGTCGATCGACTTCGCAGGCACGATCCTCATCGCACTGACGCTCATGCCGCTGATCCTGGGTGTGAGCAAGAGCGGCGCCTGGGGCTGGCTCTCCGTGCCGACACTGCTCTGCTTCGCGATCACGATCGTCGCCGGCTACGCGTTCGTGGCGGTCGAGCGTCGCGTCAAGGCACCGCTTCTCGACCTTGCTCTCCTCAGGAATCGGGTGCTCGTCGGCTCCACGATCGCCATCCTCATCGGCGCCGGCACCATCAACGGCCTGATGTACCTGCTCAGCCTGTACTTCCAGAATCCCGCGACGCTTGCGTTCTCGCCTCTGCAGGCCGGCCTCGCGACCTTGCCCGCCACGGTCGGACTCGTACTGGTGGCCCCCTTCGTGCCCCGACTGGCGGCCCGGTTCGGAGGGCGCCAGACGATCGGCGGAGGGTTCGCGATCACCACGGCCGGGTTCGTCGCGATCGGGCTTGCCGATGTCTCGTGGGAGTACGCGGCGTTCCTGCTGCCGCTGGTGGCCATCGCTGTCGGCATGGGCCTCTCCAACGGGCCGTCCTCGTCGGCGGCCACCGCCTCGGTCCCGGAGCACCAGGTGGGGGAGGCCTCGGGGGTCTCGAACATGGCCCGCTACGTCGGCGCGGCCGTGGCCACCGCCCTGGCCGCGACGATCTACGGAAGCGTGGCGACCAACAGGCAGGAGGACGGGGAACCTGTCGCCGAGGCGCTGACGGCGGGCCTTGCCGCGGCGTCCTGGGTCATGGCGGTCTTCAGTGCCCTCGGTCTGCTGCTGGCTGTCGTGGTCATCGTCCGGCACCGCACCGGTCACGGCACGCTCGGCGACTCGGCCGCTGCCGCGGCCGCTCACCTCCACACGCTGCCCACGTCAGCGATCCAGCCGCCGTCGCCCCTCGCCGGCGAGCCCCGACCCGTAGACAGCTCACCATGACGATCCGTCGAGGACTAGCCACCTAGACCGTCCACCTCACGGCCGCGGGCCGCGCCCCATACGGCCCCCGGTCCCGGAGGGATCAGCCGGAACCGAACGTCTCGAGCAGCTCCTCGCGCTCGGCCTCGGTGAGGTTCGTCTGGACCAGGGTCATGTGCATCCCGCGGAAACGCTCGCCCAGCCGATCGAGGTTGCCCTCGTCGGTGACCAGGAAGACGGCGGACGTCCCCTCGACCACCTGATCACGGATGGCCTCCATCTGCTCCTTGGTGATCCCCAGCTTGGCGGTCGTCTTGCTGAGCGCACCGATCGCGCCCCCGGCCGCGAGACCCAGGACCGGCACTGCGAAGACCGCGCCGAGGAGAAGCCCCCAGAGGGATCCCCACCCGGCGCCGCGGGCCGTGTCGTCGTGCCCGTGGCTCATGGTCGGGTGCTCCTCGCCCTCGGGCCAGGTCACGACCGCGTGATCCAGGAGCTTGACCAGACCGTCCTCCTCGGCCTTCTTGAGCAGGGACGCGGCATGAGCGGCGCCCTCGGGCGTGTCGAACTTCCATACGGTGAACGTCGTCATGGCAGCCTCGTCTCCTCAACGGTCCGTGAAGCCATTGCCTCACGCCCGTCCAAAGGCCGACATCACCCCTCGCGGGTGAACGAGCCGGACACGGCGATCCGGTGCACGTCGTCGTGGGCCGCCTGCTGCGCGGGTCCGAGCACGATGTCGAAGCTGGCGCGCGCCCAACCCCCGTCGAGCGCCCGGCCGTCCGGGGTCGGGGTGCCGGCCGGCTCGTGGGCGAACTCCCTGACGAGCGACTCCTTGACACCGAAGACGCTGTCACTGTCGAGGTGCGCGTCGCCGCGCACGAAGATGTGCGTGACGAGCGTGCGCAGTCCCTCGGCGGAGACCATGAAGTGCAGGTGCGAGGGGCGCATCGGCGAGCGGCCCACCGCCTCGAGCAGCCGGCCGACCGGACCGTCGTCCGGGATCGGGTACGGCGTGGGCGTGACGCCCCAGAACGCGAACCGTCCCTTGTCGTCGCTGAACAGGTGTGCCCGGGCGGCGGTCCGGCCGTCGTCGTACTGCACGTCGTAGAGGCCGTCCGCGTCCGCCTCCCACACCTCGATCCGGGCACCGGGCACGGCGTTGCCCTCGGTGTCGCGGACGGTGCCCTCGACCCAGCACGGCTCCCCGGGCGCGCCGAAGGCGATGTCCCCGCCGACGTCGATCGCCGGTGAGTCCTCGACGAAGAACGGGCCGAACACGGTGGCCTCGGTGGCGTCCTCGTACGCCTCGTTGTTGACCGCGATCGTCTGCATGGATGCGCCGAGCACGTCGGAGAGCAGGATGAACTCCTGGCGCCGGTCGTCGGTGATGTGTCCGCACGCGGTGAGGAACTCGATGGCCCGGTCCCACTCCTCGGTGGTCAGCCGGGTCTCCCGGACGAACGCGTGCAGGTGCCGCACCAGGGCCTGCATCAGCTGGCGGAGCCTCGGCGACTCCGCCTGGTCGAACGACGCGAGCACCGTGCGGGTGAGTGCCTCCTCGCGCTGCGCCTGCTCGTCGGAGACCTCGTGGACGCTGGTGTCCGGGTCGCCGGGGCGAGCCGCGGGCTCGATCGGGGAGGGGTACGGCGTGCTCATGACTGGCTCCTCGGGGCGGCGCCCTCCCACGCAGCGCGCAGGAGGGTCTCGATGGCGGGTCCGGTGACCGATCGTGGGTTCGTGGGTGGCGCGGCCGCGACGACTCGTTCGGCCACCCGAGGGATCGCGTCGAGCGGCAGCCCGAGGTCGCGCAGGGCACGTGGTGCAGCCACGGACTCCTCGAGGGCGGCGAGGGCATCGGAGGCCCCGGTGCCCGGGTCGTCGGTGTCCGCGGGTGCGCCGAGCGCGGCGGCGAGGCGGCGGGCGAGGTCGGGCACCGCCGGCGCGTTGTAGGCGAGCACGTGCGGGAGGACCACCGCGTGGGTCTGGGCATGGGGCAGCTCGAACATCCCACCGAGGACGTGGCAGATCTTGTGGTGCAGACCGGAGCCGGCGGAGGCGAACGCCGCGGCCGACAGGTACGCGCCGTACAGGCACTGGTCGCGACCCGGGGTGCCCAACGGGTCGCCGACCACCTGCGGCAGCCCCTGTGCGAGAGCCCGGGCTCCCTCCAGGGCGAGGGCCTGGTTGATCGGGTTCGACCGCGGCGCCCACATCGAGTCCACGCAGTGCGCCAGCGCGTTGAGGCCGGACGCCACCGAGAGGTCGACCGGCAGGGACCGGGTCAGCTCGGAGTCGTACACCACGACCGCCGGCAGCACCGCAGGGTCGACGCCGGTGGTCTTGCGGCCGTCCTCGGTGAGCCCCCAGACCGGCGTCGCCTCGGAGCCGGCGTACGTCGTGGGGACCGCGATGACGGGGAGCCGACCGGTCAGGGCAACCGCCTTCGCGACCCCGACGGCCGAGCCGCCACCGACACAGACCACCACGTCCACGTCGTGCTCGGCGGCCGCGGCCCGAGCCCGTTCGGCCACCGCCACCGGGACGTGCTGCACGACCTCGGTCCATCGGAGCACGACCGGGACCCGCACCGCCGCACGCTCGGCGTACGACGACGCGGACCCGCCGGCGACCAGCATCACTCGCGAGGCGCCGAGGTGCGCGACCTGTGCCTCGAGGTGCTCGAGCGACCGCCCGGCATCAAGGATCACGCGTTGCGTCAGCGTCTCGTGGGTGAACCTCACGTCTGTAGCAGAGCACGAGCGGCCCCCGCAGCGCATCAGGCGACCCTTCGGGGCCGCAGGTAGTCTCGAAGCACCATGGAGGAGAACAAGGCACGCCGCGTCGTCGACACGCTTCGCGACCGCGGCACGGACGCGCACCTGGCCCGCGTCGGCGTCTACCAGTTCGGGGTCAGCATCAAGCTCCCCGACGGTCGGGAGGCCACGTGGGACTCCGACGGCACCGCCGCCCTGGAGGCCCAGGTGATGCGCAACGGCGTGCTGGTCGGCTTCGTGCCGGCGATCGACGGCTCCGACACCTTCACCGAGGAGCAGGTCGTCGACGCGATCGTCCGCACCGACTACGACAAGCCGATCGCCACCCAGAAGGCGACCGCGCCCCCTCCGTCGGCGCCGCTGCCGCGCAAGGGCGGGGTGTTCCGGCGGTTCATGGACGGCTTCCGCTACCACTGACGCCCGCGACGTCGGGACCGACGCGGTGCTGGGGGAGCAGCTCGCGCGCCCGGTCCAGGGTCGGCTCGTCCAGCGGCTCCGGGTCGAGCGGGCCGCGTCCGGCGTACGCCGTGAGCAGCGCCTCCTCGACGGTGTCCAGGTCGAGCGACGCCGACTCGCCGCTCAGCGAGCCGACCGAGGCGCCGTCGAAGTCCTGGTCGAGACGGCCGTAGACGTCGGTCAGGAGCGGGCGGATCCGGACCGTGTCGCCGACGATGACCAACGAGCTGAAGAGCCAGGCGTGCCTGACCACCCGCTGCGCGGTGCCGACCAGCTTGACGACGCCGCGGGCGTTCACGCTGTGCGGTCCGGGGCAGTACTCGCCCGGGACGGCACCCATCCGCGCGTCGACACCCAGGTCGCGGAACGCGTCGGCGAGCAACCGGCCGAAGGTCTCGAACCGATGGTCCAGGCGACCCGCGGCGTCCGGGTCCGGCGAGACGTGGTCGAGGACGATCGCCCGGTCGGTGAAGGCGACCGCCCGTCCGCCGGTGGCGCGGATCGCCGGGACGAAGCCGGCTCGACGCACGGCGTCCGCCGCGCCGGGGAAGCCGTCGAGACGGACCTCCCGCCGCCCGAACGCCGCGACGGGCACGGATGGGCGGTGGACCCGCAGCACCTCCCCGATCTCCCCGTCGCTGGCGCGGCGGACCAGCGCGTGGGCGATGGCCAGCTCGAGGGCCGGGTCGCCGCCGGGTGCGGGTCCGCGGTGGAGGAGCACGCGCCCATGATGGCGCGGTCCCGTTCGGCCTACAGTCGCACCATGGCGAACAAGACAATCGGCATCTCCGACGAGCTCGCGAACTACGTCGTCGAGGTCGGGGCGAGGGAGCCCGACGTGCTGGCCCGGCTGCGCGCCGAGACCGCGGCGATGCCCAACCACGGGATGCAGATCGCGCCGGAGCAGGGGGCGTTCCTCGCCCTGCTGGTCCAGCTCGTGGGTGCGCGTCGCTGCCTCGAGGTGGGCACGTTCACCGGCTACTCCTCGACGGCGGTCGCGCTGGCGCTTCCGGAGGACGGCCGGCTGCTGTGCTGCGACGTCTCCGAGGAGTGGACCTCGGTGGCGCGCCGGTACTGGGACGAGGCCGGCGTGGCGGACAAGGTCGAGCTGCGCGTCGCCCCGGCCGCGGAGACGCTCGACCAGCTCCTCGCCCAGGGGGAGGAGTCGACCTACGACTTCGCCTTCGTGGACGCCGACAAGGCCGGCTACGACGGGTACTACGAGCGGCTGCTGCGCCTGGTCCGCCCGGGTGGGCTCATCGCGCTGGACAACACGCTGTGGGGCGGCCGGGTGCTCGAGGCGGACGCCGAGGACGAGGACACCCGCGCCATCCAGGCCCTCAACGCGAAGCTGGCCGGTGACGAGCGGGTGTCCCTGTCGCTGGTGCCGATGGCCGACGGCGTGACGCTCGCGCTCCGCCGCTGACCGTCGGTGCGTCAGCCGGCCCGCTCCGCCGACACCGTCGTACGACGAGGCGTGGAGAGCCGGAAGAGCGCGAGGGCGCCGACGAGCAGACCGAAGTCGCGCAGGGCGATGTCGTAGAACTCGCCCATGCTGACCAGGTTCACGATGATGCCCAGCAGCCAGGCCGCAACGACGAGGGCACCCCAGCGGGGCGCGACCGCGACCAGGATGCCGGCCACCACCTCGATGACCCCGACCGCCAGCATCGCCTGGTGCGCGGTGCCGGGGACCAGGTCGTTGATCCACGGGGCGAGGTACTGGTCCCAGTCGGTCAGCACGCCCGCGAACTTGTCGAGGCCGAACAGGATCGGCGCCACCGTGAAGACGGTGCGCAGCAGCAGGAACGCCTGCCGGGCGCCCTCGGGATCGGGGCCGGCGGCGCGGTCGGACGGGGCGAGCGGGCGGGTCTGGGTCATGACGCCTCCAACGAGTTCTAAAAGACTTGACTCTTGACGTTAGAGCCTCCAGGTTCTTTCGTCAAGGCTGCTGTCTTTTAGACCGCGACGTCGGGCGTCTCGCTGTCCGGCCGCGCGTCGAGGTAGGCCCGGACGTCGGCGTCGCCCGACACGATCCGGCCCATCTCCTCACCTCCGTCGCAGCTGAAGAGGCCGACCGTCACGCCGTCGCGCGAGCTTCCCAGCACCCGCCACACCGCCCCGGAGCGCTCCCAGCGGCGCAGCGTCTCGACGGGGTCGTCGGAACTCGTGCCCACCGAAGGCTCCTCCTGGGTTGTCTAACGGGGTATGTTTTCGACGTTAGAAGAGGGACGGCGCACGGTCAAGGACCCCGGGACGAGGCGTGATGGCGGAGGAGCTCGAGCAGCAGGTCGTCGCGGTCGGCGCGCTGGCGGAGCCGGTGCGCTGGGCGCTCTACCGCTTCGTCGCCGGGTCGGCGGAGCCGGTCAGCCGGGAGCAGGCCTCCGCCGCCGTCGACCTGCCCCTGCACACCGCCAAGTTCCACCTCGACCGGCTCGTCGCGGAGGGCCTGCTCGAGGTCGAGTACCGCCGCCTGACCGGCCGCACCGGACCCGGGGCGGGCCGACCCTCCAAGCTCTACCGGCGCGCCGACCGCCAGGTCTCGATCTCCCTTCCCGAGCGCCGCTACGACCTCGCCGGAGACCTGCTCGCGGCGGCGATCGACCGTGCGCAGCGCGACGGGACGCCGGTCGGCGAGACCCTGCGGGCGGTCGCCCGGGCAGCCGGCCTGAGGATCGCCGAGGAGGCGGCGGAGGCGGGCGCGTCGTCCGCCGCGAGCGACGAGGTCGCCCTGATCAGCGAGCTGCTCGCCGCGCACGGCTACGAGCCGCGGCTCGCCGAGCACGACGTCTGCCTGGCCAACTGTCCGTTCGACCGGCTCGCTGCCGAGCACACCGACCTGGTCTGCGGCATGAACCTCGCCCTGGTCGAGGGGGTCCTCGAGGGCGTCCACGTCGACCCGTCCCGGGCGCGGCTCGACCCGGAGCCGGGACTCTGCTGCGTCAAGATCGCGACCTGAGCCGGTCGGTAATCACCCGCCCGCCCACGCGTGACCGATCAACCGGCGGGGTATCAAGGACCCATGAGCATCAGGACGAGAGAGGTCGCGGCCGGGCCCGAGAAGTGTTGGAGCGTGCTGGCGGACGGCTGGCTCTATCCGCTGTGGGTGGTCGGGGCCACCCGGATGCGCGACGTGGACGCCGACTGGCCGGCCGTCGGCAGCAAGCTGCACCACTCGGTCGGCACCTGGCCGTTCGTGCTCGACGACAACACCGAGGTGATCGAGGCCGAGCCGAACCATCGGCTCACCCTCCGCGCCCGGGCCTGGCCGGCGGGCGAGGCTCACGTCGACATCCGTCTCAAAGGTCTCGACGGCGGCAGTCGCACGGAGATCAGCATCGAGGAGATGGCCGCGGCCGGACCGGGGACCATGGTGCCGGGACCCGTGCAGGACTTCCTGATCGGCTGGCGCAACGGGGAGGCCCTGCAGCGGCTGGCCCTGTTGATCGAAGGCAGGTGATCCGGCCCTCGGGTCGGACGCGATGACCGGATCGACGTACGACGCCGTGGTGATCGGCGCCGGGCCCAACGGGCTGGTCGCGGCCAACCTGCTGCTCGATGCGGGCTGGTCGGTGCTGGTGCTCGAGGCGCAGCCGACCCCCGGTGGGGCGGTGCGCAGTGACGAGGACGTCGCCGCCGGCTATGTCCACGACACGTTCAGCTCCTTCTATCCGTTGAGCGCCGCGTCGACGACCCTCTCCCGGCTGCGCCTCGAGGAGCACGGTCTGCGATGGCGGCACGCCCCGGCGGTCCTCGGCCACCCGCTTCCCGACGGGCGCTGGGGGCTGCTGCACCGCGACCGGTCCGTGACGGCTCGCCTGCTCGACGAGCAGCATCCTGGGGACGGCGACGCCTGGCACGAGCTGTGCGGACAGTGGGACCGCATCGGGCCCGCCCTGGTGGGTGGGCTGCTGGCACCGTTCCCTCCCGTCCGCTCCGGGGTCGCGCTGCTCGCCCGGCTGCCCTCGGTGGGCGGGATCGATTTCGTTCGCAGCCTGCTCACTCCCGCGCGGCAGCTCGTCGAGCAGCGGTTCGGCGGCGAGCCCGCCCGGCTGCTCATCGCCGGCAACGCCGGGCACGCCGACATCCCGCTCGACGCCCCCGGCTCGGGCGTGATGGGCCTGCTGCTCGCCATGCTCGGACAGACCGTGGGCTTTCCGGTCCCCGAGGGTGGCGCCGGCAACCTGGCCGCGGCGCTGGTACGGCGGGCCGAGTCACTGGGCGGGGTCGTCCAGTGCTCGCGTCGGGTCACCCGCATCGACGTACGAGATGGTCGGGCAGCGGGTGTCCGGACCGAGGACGGTGACGGGTTCACCGCGACGCGGGCCGTCCTCGCCGACGTGGTGGCGCCACACCTCTACGGCCGGTTGCTCGACGACTCCGACGTCCCGGCCCGCGTGGGACGCCGGATGCGCGCCTTCGAGCTCGACCCAGGCACCGTCAAGGTCGACTGGGCGCTCGACGGCCCGGTGCCGTGGGCCTCGCCGCCGGAGCATGCCCCTGGCACGGTGCACGTCGCGGACTCCCTCAGCGACATGGCCGAAGGACTCGGCCAGGTGACCGCCGGACAGATCCCCGCCCGGCCGTACCTGCTGGCGGGGCAGATGAGCACCGCCGACCCGACCCGCTCGCCCGCCGGCACCGAGTCGATGTGGGCCTACACCCACGTCCCGCAGCAGCCGCGTGGCGACGCGGGCGACGGGGGAGTCAAGGGCGTCTGGGACACCGACGACCTCGAGCGGTTCGCCGACCGCATGCAGGACCGGGTGGAGCGGTTGGCGCCCGGGTTCGCGAGCCGGGTCGTGGCGCGGCGGGTGCTCGGTCCGCGCGAGCTGGAGGCCCGCAACGAGAACCTGATCGGCGGGGCGGTCGGCGGTGGCACGGCCCAGCTGCACCAGCAGCTGATCTTCCGCCCCATCCCGGGGCTGGGCCGGGCCGAGACTCCCGTCGCCGGTCTCTATCTCGCGTCGTCGTCCGCCCACCCCGGCGGGGGAGTCCACGGCGCGCCGGGCTCGAACGCCGCGCGCGCAGCCCTTGCACACGACCGGCTCCGCCGGCTGACCCGGCGGGGCGGCTGAGCGGCCACGCCTCGGGTGCGTGTGCCCGAAGTCCTCAGTGGGTACGCCGAGGTCATCGGCCGCCGGTCGAGGGCGGCCTCGTAGCAAAGGAGGCACGTGATGCCCAGCAAGTCGGCCAACGTGAAGAACGAGAAGCAGTACGAAGCCCTCAAGGACAAGGGCATGTCGAAGCAGCGCGCCGCCAAGATCGCCAACTCCGAGGGCGCCTCGTCACGGGGCGGGAAGTCCAGCGGCAAGGGCGGCGACTCCTCCCAGGGTGGCACCAGCGCGCAGAAGAAGAAGGCCGGGCGCAAGGGCGGCAAGGCCAGCGGAGGATCCTGATCCACGCCCGGGGTTTCGGGGGTGTACCTGCGGGTATGAAGCGCACTGGGTGACAACCGCTGGAGCAGACGGCGGGCAACCAGTCGGGATCAGGGGTATGCACGATGAGTGGACGGCTCAATCCAGCACAACCGCGCGATGACCAGGACCTTCCGTCGGCAGAAGCGACGTCTACTGTGGCGGACGAGACCGCGCGGCTCCTCGAAGTCGCGGCCGAGGCCGCAGACCCGGACGGACGCGCCGCCGCGCTCGACGCGGTCGTCGTCCTCAACATGCCGCTGGCCCGCGCGATCGCGGGTCGCTACCAGAACCGTGGCGTGGCTCGAGACGACCTCGAGCAGGTGGCGTTCCTCGCGCTGACCCGCGCCGCCCAGGCATTCGACCCGGCGTTCGGCCGGCCGTTCCACTCCTACGCCGTCCCGTGCATCCGGGGATCGGTCAAGAAGTACTTCCGCGACCAGGCCTGGAGCGTCCGGCCGCCGCGCCGGGTGCAGGAGCTGCAGGCGCAGATCGCCGCCGCCAGGTCGGAGCTGGAGCAGACTCTCGGCCGCTCGCCGCGCATCGGCGAGGTGGCCGAGCACCTGGGAGAGGACCTCGACCACGTCGTCGACGCGCTCTCCGCCGACGGCTGCTACGCCCCGATCTCGCTCGACGCCCCCGCCTCGACCGACGCCGACCAGCCGCTCGGCGACTGGCTGGCCGCCGACGACACGGACGCCTCAGCCGCGGAGGCCCGGCTCATGCTGGCCCCGATCATCCGCCGCCTCGACGAGCGTGACCGGAGGATCCTGGAGATGCGGTTCTTCCAGGGCTGCACCCAGCAGGAGATCGCCGACCGGATCGGCGTCACCCAGATGCACGTCTCGAGGCTGCTGGCCCGCGCCCTGGCCACGATCCGCGAGCAGCTGGAGGAGCCGCCGCCGGCGTCGGGTCGTCGTCCGCGCAGGCACGCCGTTCCCGCCTGAACGCCTTCGCGCAAGAATGAGGAGTACCCGATCGGGGTACTCCTGATCGTCACGCCCGATCCGTTCCTCCAGGAGGTCCGCCTTGCACCTGCCAGCTCCCCGCGGACCCCTCAGCGACCGGGTCATCACCGCCTTGCGCGGTGACACCGACGGGATCCGCGGACGTGAGCTCGACGTCGAGGCACACCTCCCCACATGCGACGCGTTGCGCGACGAGGACTTCCAGCTGGCGCTGTGGGTGCTCTACGAGCTGCACTACCGCGGCTTCGACGACGTTGACGACCGGTCCGAGTGGGACCCCGAGCTGCTGCGTGCTCGGGGCCGGCTGGAGACCGTGCTGGAGCGCGACCTGCGGGCGGCCACAAGAGGTCTTCTCGCAACGGTCGGCGACGAGGACGGCGACGTCGTCGAGCAGATCCGGGAGCTCATCGATGCGGCCGACGGGCCCGACGTACCCCGGTTCGTGCAGCGGGAGGCGACCCGCGAGCAGTTCGTCGACCTGATGGTCCAGCGCAGCATCTACACCCTCAAGGAGTCCGACCCCAGCTCGTTCGTGCTGCCCCGCGTCGACGGCCCCGTCAAGGTCGCGCTCGCCGAGCTGCAGTACGACGAGTACGGAGGCGGACGCCCCGACCGGCTGCACGCGACGCTGTTCGCGAAGGCCATGGAAGCGTGCGGACTCGACTCGACCTACGGCTGCTACATCGACCACGCCACCGCCTCCACCCTCGCGCTCAACAACACGGCGAGCTTCCTGTGCCTGCACCGGCGGTTGCGCGGTGCCGCACTCGGACACCTCGCCGCCTTCGAGGCGACCAGCACGCTCCCGTGCCGCAAGATCGCGAGCGGCATCCAGCGCCTGGACCTCGGTGAGGCGGTCTGGGACTACTTCGACGAGCACGTCGAGGCCGACGCCGTGCACGAGGAGGTCGCGCTGCGGTCGATCTGCGCAGCGGCCGTGGCCGCGGAGCCTGCACTGCGGTCCGACGTGCTCTTCGGCGCCGCGGCCTGCCTGGCCATCGACATCGTGGTGGCCGAGGAGATGCTCGTGCGCTGGCGGCCGAACACCCACGAGACGGCAGTCATGTCACAGGCGTCGGCATGAGCAGCGCCGGCCCGGTGCAGGTCACCGTGTGTCCCCGAGGCCCGCTTCTCGTGCGCGGCGCCGAGGTCGTCGTCGACGACGACGGCCGCGAGCACCCGGTGCGGCGTCCGGTGGTCGCCGTCTGCGCCTGCGGGAAGAGCCAGCGGCAGCCGTGGTGCGACGGCACGCACAAGGTGATTCCCCGCTGAGCGAAGCTGCCGAGGTGGTCTCGACAAGCTCGACCACCCGTGTTGGCTAGCTGGCGCGGGCCCTCAGCGCCGGCAGCACCGACTTCTCGTAGGCGTCGAAGAAGTCCTGGCTGAACGGCCCGATCTGGGACACGTAGAGCTCGTCGTACCCGGCGTCTACGAAGGCGGACAGCCGTTCCACGTGCAGGTCGAGGTCCGGGCCGCACGGCATCGTCTCCGCGATCTTGTCGGGGGTGACCAGCTCGGCGGCCTGCTCGAAGTGCTTCGGGCTGGGCAGCACCTGGGCGAGCTCACCCGGCACGCCGGCGTTGGACCACAACCGGTGCGCCATGGCCATGCTGTCGTCGTAGGAGGAGCCGTAGCACGCCTTCGCACCTGCCGTGACCGGCCCGCGCCCGCCGGCGCCGCGGTACTGCTCGATCGCGTCGGTGCTCGGCATGGTCGTGACGAAACCGTCGGCGATCCGTGCAGCCAGCTCGATGGCCTTGGGGCCGAAGCCGGACATCTGGATCTCCACCGGCTCCTCGGGCAGCGTGTAGATCCGCGCGTCCTCGACCGTGTAGTGCCGACCGTGGTGGTCGACCCGTTCCCCGGTGAGGAGCCGCCGGATCACGTCGACCGCCTCCTCGAGCATGTCGAGCCGCACGTCGGCCGTCGGCCACCGCGCCCCGGTGATGTGCTCGTTGAGCGCCTCGCCGGAGCCGACGCCCAGCCGGAAGCCACCCCGGCAGGTGAGTGCCGAGGTGGCGGTCGCCTGCGCCACCACGGCGGGATGGATCCGCACCGTCGGACACGTGACCGCGGTGGTGACCTTGAGTCCCGTCGCCTCACCGACGGCCCCGATCACGCTCCACACGAACGGGCTCTCGCCCTGCTCGTCGTTCCACGGATGGAAGTGGTCGGAGATCCACAGCGCGTCGAAGCCCGCCTGTTCCGCGGCCTTCGCCTGGTCGATGAGGGATCTCGGGCCGTGCTCCTCGCAGGAGAGGAAGTATCCGATCTGCATGGCGTCCACCTCGGGTCGGGACCAACGGACCTGAATCCGGTGCCCAGCGAGGCCGCGGCTCATGCACGAGGGCCCACGGCAGCCAGGTGGTTGCTATACCGGTCGCATGACACTCACCATGCGGGTCGGCTCCCTCGACGTCGCGTACGACGAGTCAGTGCTCGAACCTCGTCCGTGGACGGCGGCCCAGGCGGAGCTGGCGGCCGACGTGGCGCGCGACCTCCCGCCGGGCCCGCTGCTCGAGCTGTGCTGCGGTGCCGGACACATCGGCCTGCTGACCGCGCTGCTGTCCCACCGGGACGCCGTCCTGGTGGATCTGAACGAGGCCGCGTGTCGCTTTGCCGAGGACAACGCCGTCCAGGTCCGCGCCACGGGCGTCTCCATCACTGTGCGTCAGGGCCAGATGACCGACGTTTTGCAGGAGAGCGAGCAGTTCCCACTCGTGGTGGCCGACCCGCCCTACATCCCGTCGCACCAGACCGGGCAGTTCCCGACCGACCCGTTGGTCGCCATCGACGGGGGTGCAGACGGCCTCGACCTGGCTCGTACGTGTCTGGAGGTGGGCGCACGGCACCTGACGCCGGGTGGCGCGCTGGTGCTGCAGCTTCGCGACCCTGAGCAGGCACTGGTGCTGGCCGAGGAGGCGAAGCGCCTCGGTCTCGTCGGTCCCGAGGTCACGCGGGTCGGCGGGCACGGCGCTCTGCTCGTGGTGCGTCGGGAGCCGTAAAGGGCCCGGTCAGGGCGGCGGGGCGGTGCTGCCGCGCACCACGAGCCTCGGCCTGACCACGCGCAGACCCGGTCGAGCAGAGGGGGCGTCCAGGCGACGCACGACGGCGCCGACAGCAGCGACCGCCGTCTGGTCCGGGTCCTCGCGCACGGTCGTGAGATCGACCGCCGACAGCGAGGCGAGGCGGCTGTCCCCGTAGCCGGTCACCGAGACGTCCTGGGGGACTCGCACTCCTGCCCGCGCGAGCACGTGCAGCAGCCCAACGGCCTGCTCGTCGTTGCCGGCGAGCACGGCTGTGGGCAGTCCCCGACGGCGGATCAGCCGACGACCCGCCATCGCGCCGGCCTCCTCGGTGTGGTCGCGGCTGCGCACCTCGAGCAGATCGGTCTCGCAGCCCGCGGCTGATGCGCCGCGCAGGACGCCGTCCAGCCGGAGCCCGGCCATCGGCATGGCGGGGCAGTGCACGTAGGTCAGGCGTTCGTGACCCAGGCCGACCAGGTGGCCGACCAGCGCAGCCATGCCTTGGTCGCCCGCCGAGCGGATGGTGTCGTAGCCGGGCCCGCGGTCGTCCCGCGCGACCGCGACGAGCGGCACCCTCGCATGCCGGGCCAACGCGCGCATGTGCGCAGCCGAGAGCTGGGAGCCGAGCACGATCACGGCCGCGCAGCGGTAGCCGAGCAACTGGTCCACCGCCTGGCGCGTGGTGCGCGTCCGGGTCAACGCACTCAGCACCAGGTCGTACCCCTGCGCGGCTGCCGCAGGATAGAGCGACTCCACTACGTCGGTCTCCGCCGCGCGACCCAGCGCGAACGCGACGCCGAGCACCCGGTTGCCGGCACCACGCAGGTTGCGAGCGCCGAGATGGGGTCGGTAGCCGAGCGTCTGCGCCGCCCGCCGCACGCGGACCCGAGTCTCGTCACTCGCCCCGGGAGCGTCACGCAGGACGATCGAGACGAGCTGTCGCGAGACGCCGAGATGGGCCGCGATGTCCGCCATGGTGGGCTCACGCATCGTCGCAAACTAGCACGTGCTAGTGACCGCAGTGCGCGGGACGGAGCACGATGGGAGTGGCCGGTCCAGGAACACCAGGAGGTGTCTCGTGCAGATCACGCCTCGGAACCGAACGTTTGGGGCCCCCGCGCCCGGGTACGCCTCCTGCGGGAGAACACAATCCTTGAGGAGGGAGTTTCGATGAGTGCTGCAGGAAAGGTCGCGCTCGGCGTGGCCAGCGGCTATCTCTTGGGGCGGAGGAAGAAGCTTCGCCTGGCGATCACGGTCGGCAGCATGATCGCCGGCAAGCGGATCGCCACGAACCCGAGAGCATTGCTGCAACAGGGGCAGAAGCTCATCGAGAGCAACGAAGAGCTTACGCGGCTCTCGGACCAAGTGCGCACGCAGCTGTTCCAGGCCGCGCGCTCCGCCGCGATTGCGTCGGCGGGCTCACGGATGGACGGTCTCAGCGACGCCATCCGTGATCGTTCCGAGCGTCTCGCGCTCGGCTCGGGTGGCTCCGATGACGACGAGTACGACGAGGACGAGTACGACGAGGAAGAGGAAGAAGCCGAGCCCGAGGAAGAGGAAGAGGAAGACGAACAACCCGAGGACGAGGCGGAGCCTGAGGCGGAGGACGAGGCCGAGGAGGAGTCCGAGCCTGAGGAGGAGCCCGAGCCTGAGGACGAGCCGGAGGAGGCGCCCGAGCCGCCGCGCCGCAAGCCGCGCCGGCGGAGCTCCAGTGGCTCCCGGCCGGTGAAGAAGTCGGCCAAGAAGGCGGCGTCCAAGTCGGCGCCGGCGAAGAAGTCGGCGGCCAAGAAGAGCGCGCCCGCCAAGAAGGCCTCGAGCTCGAGCTCGACCGCCAAGAAGTCCGCCCCGGCCAAGAAGTCGGCGGCCAAGAAGAGCGCGCCCGCCAAGAAGTCCTCCAGCTCCACCGCCAAGAAGGCCTCGAGCTCGTCCGGTTCGACCGCGAAGAAGACGGCCAAGAAGTCGACACCGGCGAAGAAGTCGACGGCCAAGAAGTCGGCACCGGCGAAGAAGACCGCCGCGAAGAAGTCGTCGGGCAGCACTCGCAAGAGCTCGTCCTCGCGCGGCAGCTCCACAAGGAAGGGGTGATCGGTCATGGCAGAGCAGAGCAGCGGAGGCCTGAAGGGCCTGATGGACGAGCTTCCCGTCGACCGACTCAAGGACGAGCTGCGTTCGGGACTTTCCACACTGGGTGGGAAGGCGGTTGAGTCCGCGGGCCAGCGTCTCACCGACCTCACCGACCGGCTCAGCGACGTCGCTGACGGCGGCGGGGTGGTCGGCAAGGCAGCCAAGAAGGGTGCCGAGGAGGTGGCCGAGGGTGGCTCACCCGTCAAGGGTGCACTCAAGGGTGGCCTCTCCGGGGCCAAGGACAAGGTCAAGGAGAAGCTCGGCGGCGGCGGCGGTGGTGGCGGCGGCAAGGGCACCAAGGCGACCAACATCATCGAGGAGATCGATGTCGGCGTGCCGGTGAGCGTCGCCTACAACGCCTGGACCGAGTTCCAGGAGTGGTCCGGCTTCATGAAGAAGGTCGACAACATCGACCAGGAGGACGACACCAAGCTCAACTTCAAGGCGCAGGTGTTCTGGTCCCACCGTCGCTGGGAGGCCCAGATCCTGGAGCAGGTGCCCGACGAGAAGATCGTCTGGCGCTCCAAGGGGGAGAAGGGGCACGTGGACGGTGCGGTCACCTTCCACGAGATCGGCCCCAACCTCACCCGCATCCTCGTCGTCCTGGAGTACTACCCGCAGGGCCTGTTCGAGCGCACCGGCAACCTGTGGCGCGCACAGGGCCGGCGCGCCCGCCTCGAGCTGAAGCACTTCCGGCGTCACGTGATGACCGAGGTCATCCAGAACCCCGACGACGTCGAGGGCTGGCGCGGCGAGATCTCCGACGGTGAGGTCGAGCGCGACCACGACGAGGTCGTGGAGGAGGAGCAGCAGCAGTCCGAAGAGGCCGAGGGCGAGGAGGACGAGTCCGGCGACGAGGAGTCGGAGGACGAGTACTCCGAGGACGACGAGTACTCCGACGAGGAGCGAGGACGAGGACCGAGGAGCCCGAGGAGGAGTCCGAGGAGGAGCCCGAGGACGAGTACTCCGACGAGGAGGAGCCCGAGGACGAGGCCGAGGAGGAAGAGGCCGAGCCCGAGGACGAAGACGCCGAGGAGGAGGAGCCCGAGGACGAGTACACCGAGGACGAGGAGTACGCCGAGGGTGACGAGGACGAGGAGCCGGAGGAGACTGAGCCGGAGGACGAGTACGCCGAGGACGAGGAGTACGAGGAGGAAGAGCCCGAGGAGGAAGAGGAAGAGCCCGAAGAGGAACGGCCGCGACGCCGCCGCCGTGCCAGCTGACCCACCAGGATCGGAAGGAAACCAGGCATGACAGTCGCATCCCAACGCCGTGGCGGTGGTTACCTCGAACGGCCCGCCCCCAGCGGTCTGGCAGACGTCGTCGAGGTCATCCTCGACAAGGGCATCGTCATCGACGCCTACGTGCGGGTCTCGCTCGTCGGCATCGAGCTGCTCACGATCGACGCACGCATCGTGATCGCGAGCGTGGACACCTACCTCCGGTTCGCCGAGGCCACCAACCGGCTCGACCTGTACGAGAAGGGCGGCAAGGACCTCACCGAGGCGATCGGCGACCTCCAGGAGGGTGGCGCCTCGAAGAAGACCAGTGGCGCCGTCAAGGGTGTGAAGAAGGCGCTCACCGGCGGCGACGACGACGAGGACGGACCGCGCAAGCGTCCGGCCAAGAAGGCGTCACGCAGCCGGCGGAGCCAGGAGGCGTGACCAGCCTGACCGACAGCACGGACGTCATGACCGAAGAGGACGAGCTCACCGGCCTCTACGTCTACGCCATCGTGGCCGACGAGCCGGACCGTGTCCCGGCCTCGCTCGTCGGTCTCGACGGCTCACCGGTCGAGCTCGTTCGGCACGGAAGGGTCGCGGCTGTCGTGGGCAGGATGGCGCTCGACCGGCCTCCGGGCCGGCGGGCCGACCTGATGGCGCACAGCGGCGTGCTCGACGCGTTGGATGCGAGCGGGCCGGTCGTTCCCGTCCAGTTCGGGACCGTGCTCCCCGACCGCGACGCGGTCGTGGACGACGTCCTCGAGCCGGACGTCGCGCGCTGGACCGCGCTTCTCGAGGCGTTGTCCGGGCGACGCCAGTTCAACCTCCGGGCCACCTACAACCAAGCAGCGGTGCTCCAGGAAGTGGTGGCCGAGCACCGGGAGGTGGCCGAGCTGCGCGAGCGGACCCGGGACCTGCCGGAGGATTTTGCGCACCCGGACCGCATCCGGCTCGGCGAGCTCGTGGCTCGGGCGGTCGACGCCAAGCGCGAGGACGATGCCGCGATGGTCATGGAGCTGGTCCTCCCGCATGTGGTGTCCTACGCACCGAGACACGGCAAGGGCATCGACCACGTGCTCGACGTCGCGTTCCTCGTCGACGACGACCGCAGGGGTGCCTTCGAGGATGCCCTCGAGTCGGTCGCGGAGGCGTGGCACGAGCGCATCCGCTTCCAGCTGGTGGGCCCGGTTCCGCCGTACGACTTCGTGGAGGGGGACTGGTGGGTCTGATCACGGGCATCCTAGGACTTCCCCTCGCGCCACTGAGGGGAACGGTGTGGATCGCCGAGCAGATCCGTCAGCAGGCCGAGGACGAGCTCTACGACCCGGCGACGATCCGGGCGCAGCTCGAGGACGTCGACCGGGCCCGCGCCGCCGGTGAGCTGTCCGACGAAGAAGCCACGCAGCTCGAGGACGAGCTCGTGGAGAGGTTGATGGTCGCCAGATCACGACCGCACCGGGAGGGATAGGACGATGGCAACCAAGAAGACGGCCACCAAGAAGCCGGCGGCAAAGAGGCCCACGAAGAAGAGCCCGGCCTCCGCGCCGCGCGCCGCCGCGCAGCGGAAGCCCAAGGGTCCAGCCATCGCGGGTGAGGCCGCGCGACAGCTCGAGGAGCTGACCGGTCGAGAGGTCGAGGGCGTCATCGGACTGTCCCGCACCGACGAGGGCTGGACCATCGAGGTGGAGGTGCTGGAGGTACGTCGGATCCCCGAGACCACCGATGTGCTGGCGATCTACGAGATCACCGTCGACGAGGACGGCGACCTCGAGGGCTATCGCCGACTCCGCCGCTACGTCCGTGGCACTCCGGGGGAGGAGTCCGGGCGATGACCGAAGAACCGACCGCCGTCCCGGCGGCGCGCCCCTACCGATCGCCGATGGCCGGTGCGCAGCACCCGAACCCGTCCAGCCTCGCCGACGTCCTCGAGCGCGTGCTCGACAAGGGCATCATCATCGCCGGTGACATCCGGGTGAACCTGCTCGACATCGAGCTGCTCACGATCAAGATCCGGCTGTTGGTGGTGTCGGTCGACAAGGCCGCCGAGATGGGCATCGACTGGTGGCGCAACGACCCCATGCTCACCACCAGCGAGCAGGGGCTGGCCGACGAGAACCGCCGGCTCCGCGAACGCCTCGAGGAGCTCGAGGCGGGGGAGGGGCGACAGGCCGCTACCGCCAAGAAGTCGTCCAGCCGGAGGTCTGGTGGCTGAGCCCGCCCGATATCTCTACGCGATCACGCGTGGACTCCACGACGCCGCACTCGCCGGCGAGCGCGGTCTGGGGGACTCGTCGGTGGAGCTGGTCCACCACCGCGGCCTGGACGCCGTCGTCAGCACGGTCGACCTCGACGAGTTCGGCGAGGAGGCGCTGCGCCGCAACCTCGAGGACCTTGCGTGGCTGGAGCGGGTGGCCCGCCGTCACGACGAGGTGGTGCATGCCGTAGCCCAGCGCGGCCCCGCGGCACCCCTGCGGCTCGCCACTGTCTGCCTCGACGACGAGGGTGTACGCCGTCGGCTCGACGAGTGGCACGACGCCATGTCCGCCGTGCTCGACCGCATCACCGGCCGCAGCGAGTGGAGCGTGAAGATCGTGCTCCCCGAGCGACCGGCGTCCGGGCAGCCGACCGAGGAGACCCAGGCATCCGGGCCCGGCTCCGGCGCGGCGTACCTCATGCGCAAGAAGCGGGAGACCGAGCTCCGGGCCACGGCCGAGCAGGACGCCGCGGCCCAGGCCGACCGTGTGTACGACGCCCTCGGGGCGGCGTCCGTCGCCGGCCGACGGCTGCAGCCCCAGGACCCGCGACTCTCCGGCCACCAGGGCACGATGACTCTCAACGCCGCGTTCCTCGTCGACGACGAGGCGAGCGGCGCGTTCACCGACGCGGTGGCGGCGGTGTCGCCGGACCTGCCCTACGGGGCGTTGCAGGTCGCCGGCCCCTGGCCGCCGTACTCCTTCGCGACCCTGGAAGCGCAGTGACGTCCGAGGCGTCCGGCCGCGTCGAGGCGAGCGCCGCCGTCGAGGGGCGTTCGTCCCCGCAGCCGCAGATCGCGCTCGTCGACCTCCTCGACCGGCTGTTGGGTGCCGGGGTGGTGCTGGCCGGCGACGTGGTGATCTCGCTGGCCGGCGTCGACCTCGTCCAGGTGCGCCTGCACGCGCTGATCACCTCGGTGCGTGCCGAGATGCGCGCCGGTGTGCTGACCGGGACCGAGGAGGCTCGATGAGCGAGCCGTCCGAGATCAGGCGTCACCTGCTGCCCGAGCGGCTGGAGACGGACGCCGAGTCGGTCCAGCGCGACCTCTTCAAACTGGTCCTGACGATCATCGAGCTGGTCCGCCAGCTCATGGAGAAGCAGGCGCTGCGTCGGGTGGAGGAGGGCGACCTCACCGACGAGCAGATCGAGGGCCTCGGCCAGGGGCTCATGCATCTCGAGGCGGCCATGGAGGAGCTGAAGAGCCGCTACGACCTGACCACGGCCGACCTCAACATCGACCTCGGCCCCCTGGGCCGGCTGCTCTCCGACTAGCGCCCAGCCCCGGCTGTCCTCACCACGAGAGGTTGCGCAACCGGTAGATCATCGGCGTGCTCGGGTAGGTGTCGTTCTCCACGTGGCCGAGCAGGACGTCCGCGTAGTCGGCCACCTCGTCGGGCTGCAGCAGCTCCTCGATCGTGTCCATCATCGTCGCGGACGGGTAGGTGTCCTCCGAGACCTTGGCCATCAGGGTCCGGAGCAGCCGGACGCGAGCCTGGTCGGACTGGTCCTCTGGCATGGGTGCCTCCCGGGGTGACGGATGAGCTGTTGCCCCTTCGTACCACGCTCGCGGCGTCACAAACCCAACACAGGGAAACTCCCGCACCCTCCGCCGGGGGCCGGCCGGTGTCGGCCGGCCCGAAGGCCCGGAGGAGGCGCCCGGTCTACGCGTGCTTGGGGAACCCCCTGCGCGGGTAGCGTCTGGTCATGACCGGGCATCCGCTGACGATCGTGGTCGTCGACGACGCTCCCGACGTCCGCGTCCTGGTCAGATCACGGCTTCGGCTCTCGAGCGCGTTCCGGGTCGTGGGGGAGGGCGCCGACGGCGCGGAGGCCGTAATGCTGGCGCATCAGCACCGGCCGGACATGATGCTGCTCGATGTCTCGATGCCCGGCGTCGACGGACTGGAGGCGCTGCCCCGCGTGCTCGCGGCGTCGCCGGAGACCCGGGTCGTGCTCTACACCGGGTTCGAGGAGCATGGCCTTGCCGTGCGTGCGCGCGAGCTCGGCGCCACCGCCTTCATCGAGAAGTCGGTCTCGGTCGATTCGCTCCTCGAACGCCTGCTCGCCGTGGCAGCGGTGGACGAGCGGGGTGTGCCGGAGCCGGAGCCGGCCGACACCGGCGACGAGTCCGACGACCGGATCCTCCAGGAGCATCTCGAGCGCTTCCGGGAGGTTTTCGAGGAGGCCGCGATCGGGATGGCCACCATGACCCTCAACGGCCGGCTGGTCCGCGCCAACCGTGCCCTGGCCGGCCTGGTGGGACGATCGGTCGCCGATCTGGTCGGGGAGTCCTACGCCGCCATCACCGGAGAAGGCAAGGTGCTGGAGTCCGCGCTACAGAGGATCCTGGAGTCGCCTGTCGACGTGGTGCGGCTCGAGCACGGGCTCGCCGCCGGGCCCGAGGGCAGGCGTGTGCAGGCGACGTTGGCTCCGGTCCGCGACTCCCGGAGCCGCCCGCTCTACATCTTCGTGCAGGCCCAGGACGTCACCGCGGAGCGTGCCGCCGCGGAAGCCCTGAGGCGCAGTGAGGAGCGCTTCCGACTGCTCGTCGAGGCGGTCGAGGACTACGCCATCTTCATGCTCGACCCGACCGGTCACATCGTGAGCTGGAACAGCGGCGCGCAGCGGAGCAAGGGCTACACGGCCGAGGAGATCGTCGGCCAGCACTTCCGCGTGTTCTACCCTCCCGAGCTCCAGGAGGCCAGGCATCCCGAGCACGAGCTCGAGATCGCACTGCGTGTGGGGCACTACGAGGAGGAGGGCTGGAGGGTCCGCAAGGATGGGTCGCGCTTCTGGGCCAACGTGCTCATCACCGCGGTCTTCAACGCCGACGGCGAGCACATCGGCTTCGCGAAGGTCACCCGCGACACCACGCGTCGTCGGGAGATGGAGGAGGAGCGGATGCGCGCGGCCGAGACCCTCGGAGACGCGAACGCGCAGCTCGAGCAGCTCAACGAGCGCCTCAACGAGACGGCCGAGAGCCGGGCCCAGTTCCTCGCCGTCACCGCTCACGAGCTGCGGACCCCCATCGGCGTGCTCGCCGGGTCGGCGGACACACTGTCGCAGTACTGGGACGCCCTGGACGAGGGCGAGCGGACCGAGCTGCTCGACGCGATGAGCAGCAGCACCTCCCGCCTGCGGCGGCTGCTCTCCGACCTGCTCACCGCCTCACGCCTCGAGGCGCGGGCGTTGCAGCTGCAGACCGGCCCCGTGCCGGTCCGTGGTGTCGTCGGCGACGCGATCTCGACGGTACGGCGTACCGAACCCCAGGCCGAGATCGTGCTGGACGTGCCCGACGACCTCGTGGTGGCCGCCGACCGGGACCGGCTCGCCCAGGCGCTCGACAACCTGCTGACCAACGCTCTGCGGCACGGCGCGCCGCCGGTGCGCGTCAGCGCCGAGGTGGCCGGCGACTCGGTGGAGATCCGGGTCAGCGACCAGGGCCGGGGCGTCCCCGAGGAGCTCCGCGCGCGGTTGTTCGACCGGTTCGCCACCGGGGTCAGCAAGGGTGGCACCGGCCTCGGCCTCTTCATCGTGCGCGAGCTGGCGCGTGCACACGGTGGTGAGGCGACCTACGAACCCCCGGACGGACGCTCGCTCCCCGGCGGGTTCGTGGTGCGGATCCCGCGAATCGCGGCGATGACATGACGATCCGCGTGCTGCTCGTGGACGACGTCGTCGAGGTACGACGACTGGTCCGGATCGCGCTGCGGCTGCGCGGGACGTTCGACGTGGTCGCCGAGGCAGGTGACGGAGCCGAGGCGGTCCGGCTCGCGGCCGAGACCCGACCCGACATCGTCGTCCTGGACCTCGGGCTGCCGGACCTGGCCGGCCGTGAGGTGCTCTCCCGGATCAGGGCGGGCTCTCCCGGATCCAAGGTCGTGGTGTTCTCCGGGCTCGAAGCCCCCGACCACGAGTGGATCGCCGGGCACGTCGAGGCCTACGTCCTCAAGGACGAGGAGGTCGACTACCTCGTCGACCTGCTGGAGTCGATCGCGAGACCCCGGACCGACGAGGCCGAGGTCGCGCTGCCGTACGCCCCGGAGAGCGTGGCCACCGCGCGTCGTTTCGTCGAGTCGAAGCTGAGGGAGTGGAAGCTCGACCGGTTGGTCGACGACGCCCTGCTGGTGATCAGCGAGCTGGTCACCAACGCGATCACGCACGCGGCTTCCTCCTGCCGGGTCCGACTCTCCATCAGCTCGAGCACGTTGCGGATCGACGTCGTCGACGGTGGCACCGGGACCCCGGAACCACGTCCACCCAGCGAGACCCACGAGCACGGGCGTGGACTGCACATGGTCGACGCCGTGACCAGCGCGTGGGGTCTCGAAGAGGTGCCCGGAGAGGGCAAGCTCGTCTGGGCGGAGCTCGCGCGGCGGTAGGCGCAGACCGTGCTGCGTGAGGACCGCGACGACGGGGTACAGGGAGGACAGGGGGAACGAGAGCTGAGGAGTCCGTCAGTGCAGCCCCAGACACTGTCGCATCCGTTCTGGTCCGGGCAACACGAGTCCGTCGGCGCCATCTTCTGGCGCGTGCTCCTCCGCTGCGGCGTGGCCGCCGGCCTCGCGTGCGCCTTCCTTCTCTGGGGAGTCACACTGGCGGTGCTGGTCGCGGGCACCATGCTGCTGTCGGCCGTCTACGCCGTCCTCGTCGCGGGACTCTTCCGGCCGCACCTGGCCGTCGGCCGGTCCGTCGTGCTGGCCTCTCGGGCCGCACTGTGCCTGACCGCGGCCGTCGCGGTCATCGCCATCGCGCACACGGCGGGGGCTCTGCTCGTGGCCCTCTGCCTGGGGCTGACCCCGTCCGTGCGCCGCAACGCGCGAAGGGGCGCAGCCTGGGCCCGGCACCCGCGACGGCTCACGCCGAAGCGCGGTTGAGCGACCGCTCAGGCGGGTGCCGGCCCGCGTGGCACCGCCGGCCCTGGAGCGACGCTGCTGCTGCCCTGCTTGCGGAGCATCAGGCCGAGAGCCACGAAGACGGCGCCCCAGGCCAGGGCGGTGAGACCAAGAAGCACGGCGATGCCCACGACTCCCGCTCCCGGGTTCGCCACGAACAGTACGCCGAGCAGGAGGTCGAGGGCCGCTCCGAGCAGCATCAGGCCGCGTGGCGCCGGACGACGGTCGGAGAAGGAGAGCACCAGCTCCATCAAGCCGCGGACGACCAGCCAGATCCCCAGGATCCATGTGAGTGCCACGGCTGTGACGGCGGGGCTGAAGATGGCGAAGAACGCGGCCACCAGAGCCACCAGACCCATGAGCGCAGCCATCAGTCGCATCGACCCCGGACCGGGCCGCGCGGCCTGCACGATGTTGCCGATCCCGTCGGCGAGTGCCCAGAAGCCCCACAGGATCGCCAGCGCCGCCGCGGTGGTGGTGGGCCAGAAGATCGCGACCAATCCGAAGACGACGGCCAACGCTCCTCGCACCACGAGCGTCTGCCAGCTGCCGTCGAGCGATGAGTTCTGCAAGCCTGGCCTCCTTCTGGGCATGTTTCGGGTCGCCAGGTCCTCAGGCGAGGACCTTGGCCTTGGCCTTCTCGTAGTCCTCAGAGCTGATGGCACCGCTGTCCCGCAGCTCGCTCAGCTTGCGCAGCTCGTCGGCCGTGCTCGTCGTCGTACCGGCGGCCTCCTGCACGTAGGCGCGGACCTGGGCGTCGTGCTCCTTGGCGGCCCTGACGTTGCGCTCGTTCATCGACTTGCCGCGGGCGATGAGGTAGATCAGCGCGCCGAGCCAGGGAAGGAAGATGAGGAACAGGGTCCAGAGTGCCTTGGCGCCGCCGCTCAGCTCGTGATCGCGGAAGATGTCGCTCAGGATCGCGATCAGCAGCCAGATCCACGCGAACAGCAGCATGAACCAGAACGTCGAGACCAGGACTTCCCACAGGCCGAAGCTGTCGTCCATGCGCAATTTCCTCCGGTGGTCGAGGTCAGTGGTCCCCGCCGAGTCAGTCCAGCCTGCCGACGCCCTGACGGAGCCGACATCACCCGAAGGGGATGAGAAACTCCGCGGTCCGCAACGGGTTCCTCTCAATCATTCGCAGGGGAGGATGCGATGCATGCGGGCCAGCGCCAGTGTGCGGAGGTGAGCACGTCGCAGATCCCAGATGAGACCCTGCTAGGGCGGCTCGCTGACTACCGGCACGTGCGTGAACAGCTCGAACGCAGTGTCCTTCCGCTGGCCACCTCGGTCGATGGCATGCACTTCCAGGTGCGCGCCTCGCTCCACGATCTGGCTCTGAAACGCGGAGGCTACATCGTCCTGGAGAGCGGGACCCGACGCTGGCTGGGGCAGATCACCGATCTCGGTGTCCAGGCCGTCACGGCGGACGTGCCGGGATCGCCGATGTCGGCGACGACGAGCGTGCTCATGCGCCTCGCCGAAGGCGCTGGGCTGATCCTGGATCCCGACGGTCACTCCTTCCACGACGCCTCCGTCCGCCCTGCGGACCCCGCCGAGGTCGGCGCCTGGTTCGCCGACTCGCACCCGGGTCGTGCGGACCTCGTGGTGGGCGAGCTGCTGCTCGCGAGCGGTGTGCCCGCCGCCCTCGACGCCGGTGGGCTCAACAGGCACACGTTCATGTGTGGCCAATCGGGATCCGGGAAGACCTACTCCCTCGGCCTGCTGCTCGAAAGGGTGCTGGCCGAGACGAGCCTACGGATCGTCGTCCTCGACCCGAACTCCGACTACGTCGGGCTGGGGCGGATCCGTGACAACGCCGACAGCTCGGAGGCCGAGGCGTATGCCCACGTCCCCGGAGGCGTGACGATCTGGGGTGACAGCTCGGCGGACCGGCTCCTACGGCTGCGTTTCGCGGAGCTGGACCCAGCGGTGCAGGCCGGGGTCCTCGACCTGGACCCGATCCGCGACCGTGAGGAGTTCGCGGTTCTCCTCGACCTGCTCCGCGCCGCCAGACCCGGAAGGCCTTTGATCAGCGGTCCCGAACAGCTGCTGGCCTCGGAGACCGAGAGCGCACGACGGCTCGGAAGGCGTGCGCTCAACCTCGGCGTCCTCGACTGGGCGGTGTGGAGCCAGGACGAGCCCTCGTTGGTCGACGAGCTGAGGAACCCGACTGCGCGGTGCACGGTCGTGGACCTCGGTTCGCTCGGCACCGTGGGCGAGGGTCGACTGGTGGCCGAGGCGGTGCTGTCCACGCTCTGGGGCGCGCGACACGTGCGGGAGCCCTGCCTGCTCGTCATCGACGAGGCACACAACATCTGTCCGGCCGAACCGCACGACGCGGTCACCGCGCTGTCCACGGAGCAGGTCGTGCAGGTCGCGGCCGAGGGGCGGAAGTACGGGTTGTACCTCCTGGTCTCGACACAGCGTCCGCACAAGGTCCACGAGAACGTGGTCTCCCAGTGCGACAACCTGCTGCTCATGCGGATGAACTCGGAGGCCGACCTGGCGGACCTCAGCAGGCTGTTCTCGTTCGTCCCGCCCGGTCTGACGGCAGGCGCCACGTCCTTCGGCATGGGGCAGGCGCTCGTCGGGGGACGGATCTTCCCGCGCAGCGGCTACGTGCAGATGGGACGGCGTGTCACCACGGAGGGCGGAGTCGACCTGCCCACCAGCTGGGCCGACGCCGGACAGCGTGGACCGGTCGGCCGATGACGAAAGGACGGGCGATGGTCGAGCCCAGCACGGTCGCGGCCCGAGCCCCGGACAGGGACGCGCTCACGGTCCTGGACGCAGCGCTCGGTGTTGCGGATTCGGCTCTTGGCGTCGTCGCAACCGCCGGGCGGACCGCGCACCCGGTCACCCGTCCCGCGATGAGGGTGGTACGGCGGGTTTCGGCCGTCCTTCCTCGACCGGGACCCACTGCCTGGCTGGACGCGCTGGCTCGTCGGGGAGCCCTGCGCCGCGACCGGGTCGCGCGTGAGGTCGCCGAGCTGCTCGACGTCGTCGTACCCGTGGTGGCCGTTGCGGTGCTGCGTCGTCTCGACCTCACCCGGCTCGTGCAGGAGCACGTCGACCTCGAAGGCATCGTGGATCAGGTCGACCTCAACTCTGTCGCGGAGCGACTCGACGTGGACGCCGTGGCTCGCCGTCTCGACCTGGACGCAGTCGTGGAGCGCATGGACCTCGACGCCGTCGTGGGACGCGTCGACCTCGACGCGGTGGCTCGCCGGCTGGATCTGGACAGCCTGGTCGGGACGGTCGACCTGGATGCCGCCGCGGCCAGGCTCGACGTCGACGCGGTCATCGACCGGATCGACCTCATCGGCCTGGCTCAGACCATCGTCGCCGGGATCGACCTCCCGGAGATCATCCGCGAGTCGACCGGCGTGGTGGCGTCGGACACCGTCCGTGAGGTCCGGATGCAGTCCATCTCGGGCGATGACGCCGTTGCTCGCGTCGTCGACCGCCTGCTGCTTCGCAACCACCACGACCGCCGGAGCCGGGATCGGGTAGCGATCCCGACACCGACGTCGGAGGACGAGTCCAAGGACGATCCCGCGTCCCGGTCGGACGCGGCGGCGCGGTCAGGCTGATGGAAGAGACGGTCTCCCCCGTGCCGCGTGAGGCACGTGCCTACCAGGGTGCGCACGCCGGTGTGGTGAGCCGTCTCATCGCCAACGGGGTGGATGCGATGACCGTGGCGGTCGTCCTCGCGATCGGCTATGCCGGCTTCAATGGCCTCGTGTTCATGCTCGACCCGCAGAGCTTCCAGTTCCGGGACGCCTCGCTGTTCTTCAGCCTGCTGGCCGCTGCCGTCGTTCTCGTGCTCTACCAGGTGACCGCCTGGTCGACGACCGGTCAGACATACGGACACCACGTGATGGGTCTGCGGGTCGTCGGTCCTCGTGGGCAGCGTCTCTGGCCGCCGGCGGCCCTCCTCCGGTCGGTGCTGTGCGTCATCTTCCCGATCGGGCTCCTGTGGTGCGCGGTGAGTCCCGCTCGGAGGTCGGTGCAGGACATCATCGTCCGCACGCACGTCATCTACGACTGGCAGCCGCACCCGGCACCGGGCTGACCGTCGACTCAGTCGACGGGGTCCCCGGCGCCGTCGGGCGTTGCGACGGCAGCCAGGGCTGCCCGGCGCTGCTTGACTGTGTTCAGCAGCACCTTGGCGACGACTCCGATGAGGGCGAGATCCACGACCATCTGGCTCGTGACCACGACCCGAGCCGCCTCCGAGGTCGCCACGATGTCGCCGAAGCCCACCGTGGAGAGAATCGTCACCGTCAGGTAGACGGCATCGATACGGCCGAGCGACTCGTTGAAGCTTGCGGGCCTGGCCTGGTCCAAGGCGTAGTACGTGGACGCGAAGAGGAAGATCAGGAGGGGGAAGATGACCGCGACCGCCTCCAGGGCACGTGCCCGCGGGTGCGCCGAGCGCGCAACCGACAGGATCTGCCAGGTCAGGACCACGAACAGCACGACGATCGACAGCGCCAGCCGCACTGCGGTGCTGCCGTCGTCGGGCAGCTCGAGCGGCGCCGCGGCGTAGAGGCCGGTGAGCACCGCAGTGGTGAAGAGCATCCGTACGACGGACGCGGCGACCTGACGCCGGGAGACGTGCTCCGCAGATGGCGAACGATCGACCGACGTCATGGTGTGAACTTCCGTCTCGTCAGGGGTCGGCAAGGTCTCCGACCCGACGGTCACCGGGGCGTGGTCGGCACGCGCGTGCTGAGACATCGCCTTCCGTCTTCCTGTTGCGCGTGGTCTCGAGTCTGCTCCCAGGCCGCCGACCGCTGCCTCACCCCCGAAGGATGACGGCACCGCGCTCGGCCTGCCCGCGGTCAGCCTCAGGCAGGCCCGCCGACGACGGCCGTGACGCCCCTTTCCAGGAGCAGCGGGACGCACGCCGGGGCCCGGTCCGCCAGGGCTTCCACGAACGCCGGGCCCGGGCGGTCCATCCAGCCGGGTGGGTATACCCGCCCGCCCGGTGTGTGCAGGGTGCCCCAGTGCACGGGAACGGCGTGGCTGGCGCCGACTCGGGCACAGGCTTCGGCCGCCTCGACGGGTCCGAGGTGTCCCCCCGACAGCCGGGGGCCCCAGCCGGAGACCGGGACGATGGCGAGGTCGATCGGGCCCCCGGCCCTGCGAGGCAGGGCGGACAGGTCTGCGAAGAGCGAGGTGTCGCCCGCCACCCAGACTGTGGTCGAGGCGGACCTGACCAGGTGCCCGTTGGCATGGTTCGGCCGGTGCGGCATCGGACGAGCGCTGTGGTCGGCGCGGCAGAGCGTCACGGTGACACCGCTGCCGTTGCCCACCGCAAGCCACTCATCGTCCCGGGTGGAGACCCCGTGAAGATTCCGCAGATTGAGCCATCGTGCGTTCTCCGGGGCCGTGATCACCGGCACGCCGGCGGGTAGCAGACGCAGCGACCGCAGTTCCGCGTGGTCATGGTGGAGGTGGGACAGCAGCACCGCGTCTGTGTGCTCCCAGGCCAGGCGGTCCGGTTTCGGACCACGACGGCGCAGGATTCCCGCATGGCGACGGAGCAAAGGGTCCGTGAGCAGCCGGGTCCGATCCATGTCCAGGACCACGGTCGAGTGCCCGAGCCACGTGATGGACAGGCTCATCTCGTTCGCATCCGCTTGGGTCGGCACACATGGTCAGTATGCGCGCGTCGGCCGTCTCATCCGCGCCGGACGACGCGCCCGAACTCCTCCATGCAGACGCTATGGGGGAGGCGCCTGCGCCCCCGGGTCAGTGCGGGCTGAAGGAGGTTTCATGCCGGTCGAGGACCTTGCCCCGGGGGATGGCTCGAGGTCGCGAGCCGAGGTGGCCGCCGACCTCGGACGCAGCGCCTGGCACCAGCCGTGGTACGCGCGTGTGGCCACCTTCGTGGTGTCGGTCGCGGTGATCTGGCTGGCTGTGGCGCTGTGTGACGTGATCATGTCCGGCTTCAACGCCGCGCTGCCATGGGGCGGTCTGGCCTTCGCGGTCGTGCTGGCCGTTCTCGGCACCTTGCTGCGCCCTCTGCTGGTGGCCGGCGCCGTGCGCCTCGGTTGGTTGGGCGTGCTGCTGCTCGCCGTGGTGGGCCAGGCACTCGTGGTGGCGCTCACCGCCCGGCTGATCCCCGACGTACGGCTCGACAGCTTCGTCGCGGCTCTGTTCGTCAGCGTGGTGATCGGCGTGGTCGCGACCGTGATCGGCTGGTTGACGACGGCCGGGACCTCCGAGGCGCTCGTCGGGAGGCTGGTCGCGACGAGCAGGCGCCGGCGGGGGACCGTCGAGGACCCGGACGTCGCAGGCGTGGTCTTCGTACAGATGGATGGTGTCCCCTTCCCGGTCGTGCAGATGGCGGTGAACGGCGGCACGGTGCCGACTCTCTCGCGGTGGATCCGCGGAGGCTCACACGTGCTGCACGAGTGGACGCCCTCGCTGCCGGCGACGACGCCGGCCAGCCAGATGGGCATCCTGCACGGGGTCATCGACGGCATCCCGGCCTTCCGCTGGTACGACCGCGACAACGACAAGGTGCTGGTCGCCAACAGGCCGGCCGACGCCGCCGTCATCGAGACCCGGCTCAGCAATGGCCGGGGACTGCTGGTCGACGGGGGAGTCAGCATCAGCAACCTGTTCACCGGAGACGCCCCTACGGCGGCCTTGACGATGAGCAGGCGACAGCGGGCCGGTGAGGACGCGAGGCGCGCAGTCGCCCAGTTCGTCCTGCATCCGAATGGACTGACGCGCTCACTGCTCCGATCGATCTCCGAGCTGGCGCGGGATCGGTTCCAGGCGCGTCGCGACGTACGACGTGACCTGCGCCCACGCTGCCATCGCACGTGGGAGACCGCGCTGCTGCGATGCGTCACCAACGGAGTCCTGCGCGACCTCAACACGGTGCTGGTGGCTCAGCACATGCTGGCAGGCACCCGTTCGATCTACGTCGACTATGTGGATTACGACGAGATCGCTCACCACGCGGGCATGCTGCGCCCGGAGAGTCTCGACGCGCTCGAACGGGTCGACGGGGTGCTCCGGCAGCTCGAGCTGGTGGCGTCGGTGGCGCCGCGCTCCTACCAGTTCGTGGTGCTCTCCGACCACGGCCAGGCGCAGGGTACGACGTTCGCCGACCGCTTCGGCGAGGAGCTCTCGGCGCTGGTCGCCAGGCTGGCCGAGGCCGACGTGGCCGCCTCGGGCGAGGACGTCGAGGGTTGGGGCCGCACCCAGGCGCTGGTCGACGAGCTGGCCACGGGACAGGGTGTTACCGGCAGGGGCCTGCAGAAGACCTCGGTGGCGATGCAGCGCAACGACCGCAACGAGCCGGTCGAGGTCGGCCACCGCGCCGGCCAGAGCGTCGCACCGGGGACCGAGACCTTCCATGTCTTCGGTTCCGGAAACCTAGGCCTGGTGTACGTCCGGGGCGAGACGTCGCGGCTCACGCTCGAGACGATGCAGGAGCGGTACCCGGGTCTGGTCCCGGGTCTGGCCGCACACCCCGGGGTTGGTTTCGTGGCGGTCATCGACGACGCCGGGGAGGTGCGCGTCTTTGGTAACCACGGCTCGGTGAATCTCGGGACCAGCTTCGTCGACGGCGTCGACCCGCTGCTGTCTTTCGGCGCACACGCGCACGCGTTCGTACGGCGCGCCGGGCTGCGGCCCGAGGCGCCCGACATCTACGTCAACAGCCTCGTCGAACCCGGAACCGAGGACGTGGCGGCGTTCGAGGGGCTCGTGGGCTGTCACGGCGGACTTGGCGGTTGGCAGGACCGCGCGTTCGTCGTGGTCCCACAGGGCCTTCCCTACCCGGCCGACACCGTCGTCGGTGCCGACGCGCTGCACGTGGCGCTGAGGACGATGCTGCGTCACCTCGGCCACCGCAAGCAGGTGGCGGACGAGGAGTCGGACGTCCCTGCCGTGGAGGTCAGTGCAGGAACGTCTTCGCGATGACCACCACCACCCCGAACATGCCCGCGACGCCCGCGTCGACGAGCGCGCTCCAGCCGGTCCTGCCGGTTCGGTGAGCGGCGAGGTACCCCACCCCCATGAGCAGGATCACCGAGAAGTAGACCGCGACCTCGGCTGCCGTCTCCTTGCCCAGGCCGACGAGGAACGCGAGCGTGTAGACGATGATCGCGGGCGCACCCCCCTGCAGCACGCTCGCCTCGTGGCCCGCCGCCGTGACCGCCAGGCGCAGGACATGTCGCCGGTCGCCACCGATCTTGAGGGACTGGGCGGCGATGTAGACGTGCGCGAGCCAGTAGACGACCAGTGCCCCTCCGGTCGCGAGCAGCACGAAGTCGAAGTCGTCGGCATGCGCGCTGGCCGACGCGAGCACGGAGGCGGAGACCACGGCGCCGTACAGCAGACCTGCAGGGTCGGCGGCGGCTATCCGCTCCGCCGCTGCAGACCTTGTCCCTGTCATGTGCCTCACCTCGAAGGGCCGGGGGCGGACGTCACCGTCGGTCACGGCAACGGGTCCGTCTCCTCAGCTCGTGTGCCGCTCGGACGGTCGTCCGTGGCGGCGCAGCCGCCAGCCAGCCCACGCTAGCGCCCCGACGGGGATGGGGAGCCAGAAGGACACGAGTCGGTACACCAACGTGGCCAGCACCGCCTGGTCGGCGTCCGCGCCGACCAGGACGAGCATGGCCGTCAGTCCGGTCTCGACGAACCCTAGTCCTCCTGGCGTGAGAGGGACCATCCCCAAGGCCATCGACACCACATAGGCCAGCAGCACCTCGGACGGACGAGCCTCGACCCCGACCGCGTAGAGGGCCGCGACCAACGCCGCGTAGTCGAACATCCGGTTTGCCGCGCCGGCGCCGAGTGCCCGCACCCAGCGTTCCGCGAAGACCTCCGCCACCCGGTCCCTCTGCGCGACCAGGGCCGCCGCTGCCGCCTCCGGGGTCATCGAGCGTCGGGCGCGCCTCAACACATGGCCGGCCATGCGGCCGACGAAGGAGACGCAGGACGTCCAGGTGAGGGCGGCGACACCGACTGCCACGATCACGACCGCCAGCACGAGCGACACGAGAAGTCCGAGCTGCAGCTGCCGCGCGGGCGGAGGTCCGATGAGCAGTGCGGGGACGGTCAGGATGGGCAGGCTCAGAAGCACCGCCGTGGACAGCAGCCCGACGGCGGTGAGCGCTCTCGCTACCGTGCTCGCAGGCTGCCCGGCCTGCATCAGCAGACGTGCCTGGACGACACCCGCGCTGGCGGCACCACCCGGAAGCACGCGGCTCGCCGCGACGCCCGCCAGCTGGGCGGACGCGACGTCGAGCCAACCGGGAGGGCCGCCCCCCGGCACTCCGGGCTCCTGTCGTCTCGTGAGAGCCAGACGGGTCAACCACCACAGGCATCCGAAGCTCCCCGCCTCCAGCAACACGAGAACCGCAAACCACCAAGGCCGAACGACGTCGAGCTCCGGCCAGGCACCCACGAGCTCGAGGAGGCTCGGCGCGACGACATAGAGGCCGACCGCGGTCATGACCAGCGCGACCGACCGAGCACCCCATCGCACCAAGGGGCGCGGCACGCGGCTTCTCACGGGGACTGACGAGTCCGACCTGGTCATCCGGGCGGTGCGGTCGGGGGTGCCGCGGTGGTCCCGGGCCGGGCTTCGCCCCGGGTCCGCAACGCGGGCACCATGACGTTTGATCCGAACCCGGGACACGGTGAGTCGGCCATGGCGGCATCCTCTCGCAACGGTTGCACGCGCGATCGTCGACGGGGCTCCGGCGAGCAGCGCGGCACCAGACCACCGTGCATTACTCGGACGACTGGGGTGCTCGCCCGAATCGGGTGACGGGCCCCGGTCGGTGTTCGGGCGATCACACCAGGCGCAGGGTCCTCGCCACGGCGAGCGCGTCGCTGCGCCGACCGACAGCCAGCTTGGCGTAGAGACTCGAGACGTGGGTCTTCACCGTGTTCTCGCTGACCACCAGGTTGGCCGCGATGTCTGCGTACGTGGCCCCCCGGGCCAGCTCGAGCAGGACCTCACGCTCCCGAGGGCTCAGCGTTGGGCGCACGACGCTTGAGGTGATGTGGCTGCGTTCATGCGGCGTGGGCGTGGTCGGACCGAGAAACGCCGTGAGGCCGGGCTGGTCGACGGCCGCGAGCTCGGCGCCCCACGGACTCGTCCCGGCGTCCTGCGCCCGCGCGAGCAGGAGCCGGATGGGCGTCCCTGACCGGCTCCAGCCGAGGAACGCCAGGCCGTTGCGGCGAACCTCGGTCGCGGCCAGAGCACTCCTGAGCAGGTCGAGGGCCTCGTCGGGTCGTCCGAGCCCGTCGATCACCTGGGCACGGCACGCACGCGCGAGCGGCACCACCGCTGGTTGGGTGAGCGTCCCCTGAGCAGCAGCGGTGGCGAACAACGCCGCGGCCCGCCGGGCATCACCGATCAGGTCGGCGCGAAGTGCCGCGGCAAAGCTCGCCTCCCCGACGGCACCGATCCCGTCGAGGTCGTCGACGATCCGGGTCAGCGTGTCGCGATCGGAGCTGACTGCGGCCTGGAGCGACTGCTCCACGAGCGCCGCCGCGCGTGCGTGGTCGGGGATCGGCGGACCGTCCCACGGCACGTCGAGGGCGCGCTCGGCATCGGCGACCTCGCCCCGGAGCAGCATTCGGCGTGCGCCCAGCAGCCTCGCCCAGTACCGGGTGGCGACGTCATCGGGATGCAGGACGGCGGACCAGTCCGCGACCTCCGACGTCGGTCGGACCAGGTCTTGCGTCCGGGCAAGATCCAGCGCGACCTGGGCGCGAGCCGCGGTGCCGGCTGGGTGCCAGGTCTGGTCGGCCAAGCCGCGCATCGCCTCCGCCGCAACCTTGACGGCTGCGTGCTCACGGCCCCGCAAGAACTCAGTGAGGGCCTGGTGCGAGAGCGCTTGGGCGGTGAGGGCCGGCAGCCGCTGCGCGCGGGACAGGAGCACCGCAGACGTCAGATGGGCCTCTGCATCCGCCAGCCGACCCAACCAGTTCTCCGTCGCGCCCATCTCCACGAGGAGGAGCGGCAGGAGCGGGTCGCCTCTCCGTGCACCGACGGTCCCATCCACGCTGTGCGCGAGCTCGAGTGCGTCTTCGATGGGCTCGAGGCCCAGCCGGGCCCGCATGAGCGCCACCGCGGCCACAGCCGGCTCCGGAGGCACGTCCTGGGAGGTCGGGAGGGCGGACGACCAGCGATCCATCCACTCGGAGGCCGAAGACGTATCGCCGACGAGCCACCTCTCCAGCGCCAAGGTGAGCCAGGCCCCGTGCTGGGTCTGGACCACGTCCGGGTAGCGGCGTGCGAACGCGCGGATGGATGTCCCGTGCCCGCGAAACAGCAGTCTTGGTCCCTCGTCGCGCAGGATGCCCACGGCCTCCAACGGCTCGTCGACGTACGTCGAACGGGCGAAGGCCCGGTCCGGCTCCCCGCGGGACAGGTCGGCGCGCACCGCGCGCATGACCTGCGCCTTCGCACGCTCCGCCTCCGCGCCGCCGCTCCGCAGCATTTGGCGGGCGCTCTGCACCAGGATCGGATGGACCCGGTAGACCACGCCGATATCCTCCGCCCGGCCCTTCCCGTCCGCGTCGGGGTCGTCGGCGATCCGCGTGACGAGGAGGCCGGTGGTCTCCAGGCCGGCCAGCACGGCACCCGCATGGGGGTCGCCCGAGAGGTGCTCGGACGTCTCGGCTGTCACGGTGTCCTCGCCCGCGAGGCACAGAAGCAGATGTCGCTCCCGTGGGTGCAGGGTCGCAAAGCTCTCCTTCGCCACCTGGGTGTTCACGCCCCCCACGCCGGTGGCGAGCCGTCGCACCGCCGCGATCGGGTCGGCCGCCGTAGCCACCGCCTTGGCGACCAGCACCACGGGCGCGCACCAGCCCTGGGCGTGCGTCATGATGGCGTCGACCACCTCCGGCGAGTCGATGTCGGTGTGTTCCGCCACCAGCGCCGCGGCCTCCTCCTCGTCCAGTCGCAGGACTCCACCCCGAACCACCGAGAAATGGCCCAGTAGCTCCGGCACGAGCGAGGACAGGGGAAGGTCCCATTGCGACAGCAGGACGACGCTGAGACCATCGGGGCGCAGGCTCAGCTCCCGGTCGAGATAGGAGACCGCGGAGATCGGCAGCCGATGCGCGTCGTCGACGACCAGGCGCCGATACCCCTCGTCCGCACCCTCGTGCTGCTCACGCGTCTTCTCGAGCAGCACGTGCAACCGGTCGGCGTCCAGGTCGCCGGTGGCGGTCACCCACAGAGTCTCGGCCGCCCGGTCGGTCTGGTGCAGCCAGCCGGCGACCCCCAGTGTCTTGCCGGCGCCGGACGGGGCGACGACGACGGTGACCGCCCCACGCGAGGCGGTCTCCAGGCGTTCCGAGAGCCGGTGGCGCCGGACGTGTACCCGTGGCAGCCCCGGGACCCTGCCGACGGTGCCGCCGGGCGCCGTCCCACCCACGGCGATCCTCTCGCCCTGCGTGGTCGCGCGCGGGACGACCGGCCCCCGTGCTCCCATGACTGCGCTCCTTCGCGGCGTTCGGACCGAGGACGCGTCACGTCCGGGATCTCGCTCTTCTTGCAAAGGTAGGGTTCGCCCCCGTCCGGATCCTCCCCCCGAGGGGATGAGGTGACGGCGTGGTTCGCCCGTTTCCGGTGACCCGAAGCGAGACGGCGAGGGTCTAGCGTCGGTTCGGTCCGCTGGAGCCGTGGCGGCCCCCCGAGCCGAGGAGCCTGTTCGATGACGAGGACGCTGATCCGGGTGGAGGGCGAGCTCTCCGACGAGCTGACCGGGGCGTTCCCACACCTGCTGATCCGGCATCAGGGCCCCCAGACCACGGTCGTAGGCGACGTCCAGGACCAGGAGGAGCTGCAGGGGGTCCTGAACTACCTGGGCACCCTGGGCGTGGCGGTCGTCGACGTCGTCAGCATTCCGGACTGACCGGGTCGCCTTCGCCTCGCCCAGCAGCTAAGCGTCTCGCTGGTAGACGTCGGGGATGCCGTCGGCGTCCGCGTCGGCCGACTCCTCCTGCTCGATCCGCCGGTAGACCCGGTTGCGCGACCGGAGCACGACCGACGCCAGCAACGCGGATACGAGTGAGCCGGCCAGCACGCCGACCTTGACGTGGTCCTCGCGTGCACTGCCCTCCGGGAAGGAGAGGTCGCCGATCAGCAGCGAGACCGTGAACCCGATTCCCGCCAGCACCGCCAGCCCGGCGACGTCGACCCAGCTCAGGTCCTCGTCGAGGTCGGCGCGGGTGAACCGGGACATCAGGTAGGTGGTGCCGAGCACGCCGACGAACTTGCCGACGACGAGACCGACGGTGATACCGAGGGCCACGGTGTCCTGGAGTGAGTCGGTCAGACCCGACAGACCGCCGAGCGTGACGCCGGCGGCGAAGAACGCGAACACGGGGACCGCGAACCCGGTGGACAGCGGCGTGATCCGGTGCTCGAAGTCCTTGGACAGGCCCTCCTGCTCGCGACCATCGGACCTCCGCCTGGCCAGCACCGGGACGGTGAAGCCGAGCAGCACGCCGGCGACCGTCGCGTGCACCCCGGACTCGTGCATGAGCACCCAGGTGGCCACCGCGAGCGGCAGCAGCACCCACCACGCCCGCACCCGTCGTTGCACGGCGAGCGCGAAGAGGCCCAGGGGCACCATCGCGCCCGCCAGCGCCAGGAGGTGCAGGTCGCTGGTGTAGAACACGGCGATGATCGCCACGGCCAGCAGGTCGTCGACGACGGCCAGCGTGAGCAGGAACGTGCGCAGCCCGGTGGGCAGGTGCGTGCTGATCACCGCGAGCACGGCCAGGGCGAAGGCGATGTCCGTCGCGGTGGGGATCGCCCACCCGCCCAGCGCGTCGCCGCCCGCACGGAGGTTGATCGCGACGTAGATCAGGGCCGGTGCGACCATGCCCCCGACGGCGGCCAGGATCGGGAGCGCCGCGCGGCGGGGGTCGCGCAGGTCTCCGGCCACGAACTCCCGCTTGAGCTCGAGACCGACGACGAAGAAGAAGACGGCGAGCAGGCCGTCCGAGGCCCAGGTCTCGAGGCTCAGGTCGAGGTGCAGCGCTGCGGGCCCGACGGTGACCTCGCGCAGGGTGGTGTAGGACTCGGCCAGCGGGCTGTTGGCCCAGACCAGCGCGATGACGGTGCCGACCAGGAGCAGGGCTCCGCCAACGGTCTCCTGCCGGAGCAGCTCGGCGATCCGGGAGTCCTCGGCCCACGACCCGCGGCGGAAGAGCCGGGTCGGGGTGCTGGGTTCGGCCATGGTGGATGCTCCTCGGGGTCGCTTCACTACTGCCGACCAGACTTCCCGGCGCACCGGGTGCGAGTCTATCGGCCATCCTCGCGCGCCCGTTCGCACGGACGCGAGCTCCTTGACCGGCGATGCGAGACTGGTCGGCATGGGTGTCCCCGTGGGCGTGCACGAGGCTCTCCCGGCACGCGACGTGCTGCTGGGACGGACCACGCACGTACGCCGGGTGCTCCCGAACAAGACGCGTCGGATGATCGGCGCCTGGTGCTTCCTGGACCACTACGGGCCCGACGACATCAAGACGACCGGGGGCATGTGGGTGCCGCCGCACCCGCACACGGGCCTGCAGACCGTCACCTGGTTGTTCGAAGGGCTCGGGCTGCACACCGACAGCCTCGGCTCCGAGCAGCTGATCCGTCCGGGACAGCTCAACGTGATGACCGCCGGGCACGGCATCTGCCACGCGGAGGTGTCGCCCGAGGATGCTCCGGAGCGACTCCACGGGGTCCAGCTGTGGGTCTGCCTCCCGGACGACGTACGCGACCGCACGCCGGCCACCTTCACTCATCTCGCCGACCTGCCCAGCTACACCGAGGGCGGGGTCACGCTGAAGATTCTGGTGGGGGAGCTCGCCGGAGAGAGCTCTCCGGCGCCGACGTTCTCCCCGCTCGTCGGCGCCGAGGTCCGGCTGCAGCCCGGCGCCCGGGCGAGCGTGCCGCTCGACGTGGCCTTCGAGCACGGCGTGCTCGTTGTCCAGGGCGAGGTCGTCATCGACGGCGAGTCGTTGGCGGCCAACGAGATGGTCTACCTCGGCGCGGGTCGCGAGGGCCTGGACCTGAGCGTGCCCGAGTCAGGGGAGGAGTCGGTGCTGATGCTTCTCGGCGGTGAGCCGTTCGAGGAGGAGATCGTGATGTGGTGGAACTTCATCGGCCGCAGCCACGAGGAGGTCGTCGCGCAGAGAGAGGCATGGAACGGCGATGGGCTGGCCTTCAAGCCGCTGCGGTACGGCGTCGTCGAGGGCTTCGCCGGGGACCGGCTGCTCGCCCCCCCGATGCCCAACGTGCGGCTCCGGTCCCGGGGTCGGGAGGCCTGAGCCGCGCACATCGGAGCCGAATTCCGGTGTTGCAGTGGTTTTCGGTCGCCTCGTACGTCACAATGGCCTCACAACTTCACACTGCTGCACACCGCCCGGACTCCGGGTCCGCGAGATCGCTGGGGAAGGCGTACCTCGACGCCGGATCAACAGGAGGCCACGGTGACTGCACGCACAACGACCCCACGTGGGACCATGGGCGTTCTCTACGTCCACTCCGCGCCGTCTGCACTGTGCCCGCACATCGAGTGGGCCGTGGGCGGCGTGCTCGGCTCTGCCGTCAGCCTGGACTGGACGCCGCAGAGCGCCCAGGCCGGCACCTACCGCGCCGAGTACTCCTGGACCGGTGACACCGGCACGGCAGCCTCGATCGCCTCGGCGCTGCGCGGCTGGAACCATCTCCGCTTCGAGATCACCGAGGAGCCGACCTCCGGCACCGAGGGTGCGCGCTACTCCTACACACCGGACCTCGGCATCTTCCACGCCGTGACCGGCCAGCACGGGGACATCATGATCCCCGAGGACCGGCTCAAGGCCGCCGTGGTCAAGGCCGCGCTCGGGGACACGACGCTGCTGCTGGAGATCGACAAGCTGCTCGGCAAGCCGTGGGACGACGAGCTCGAGACCTTCCGGCACGCGGGCGACGGGGCCCCGGTGCGCTGGCTCCACCAGGTGGTCTGACCGGCGAGTTCGGCTGTCTGAGGGCTGTTCGAGCGTTCGCCTGCGCCCGGTGCGCGCAGCGGCGACCATGATCGCGTGACCAACCGGATCTCGGGGATCCTCGCCGTCCTGGCGTCAGCCCTCCTGCTCAGCTCGTGCACGTCCGGCGTGACCACGCCGCCGGCCCTGGCCGGCGACCGGACGGCGCGGCTCGGCGCCCACAACGACACCAGCACGCCGTTCAACTTCGTCTCCGTCCCGGCGCTGACCTGGCATCGGTACGACGGTCGCGGACTGCGGCTCGAGCGGGAGGTCACCCGGGGACTGGCGTTCACCCGGTACGCGGTCAGCTACCGCAGCGGCCGGCTGCGGATCACCGGTGTCATGGACGTGCCGAGCCGGGCCGGCCGGGCGCCCCTGGTCGTGCTGGCGCACGGCTGGACCGACCCGCGTCGCTACCGCAGCGGCGCGATGCTGACCCGCGAGCGCGAGACGCTCGCCGAGCACGGCTTCGTCGCGCTGCAGATCGACTACCGCAACCACGCCGGCTCGACCCGCGAGGACGCGCGGGCGGTGCCGCGCCCGCTCGGCTACCCCGAGGACCTGGTCAACGCGGTGCTCGCGGTGAGACGGGCGGATCTGCCGTTCGTGGACGCGTCCCGGGTCGGGCTGCTCGGACGCTCGATGGGTGGCGGCGTCGTGCTGAACGCCCTGGCCGCGCGTCCCCGGCTCGCCGACGCGGTGGTGCTGTACTCGCCGGTGAGTGCGCGGGCGGCCGACAACTACGACCGGTGGGTCACGGACCGGCCGGCGCTGCAGGCCCGCGTCGAACGCGCCTACGGCACCCCGACCTCGCGCCCACGGGTCTGGGCACGGGCCAGCGCCCTCGGCCACCTCGGTCGGGTCGACGTCCCGGTCCGGATCCACCACGGCACCGCCGACGCCGTGTGCCCGCTGCGATGGAGTCGGACCACGGCAGACGCGCTGCGCGCCGGTGGCGGCGACGTACGCCTGCACCGGTACGCCGGACAGGGCCACCGGTTCCACGGCTCAGCCTGGTCGGCGTTCATGCAGCGCACCGCACGCTTCCTGCACGCCCGCCTGGACTGATCCGCCTGTCGGCTTGGACCGGTACTAGCCCCAAAGCCCAGTAGAGCGGCGGCTGACCGCGGGTCCAGCATGGGGCGGGCTGTCCTCGCGGTCGTCCCGTCCGCCCAGCCCACGGGAGGTCATGATGCGTTGGTCAGGGAGCTTCAGGATGCGCTGGCTGGTCCCGCTGGTAGCCGCGGTCGCGGTGGTCCCGGCGGCGGCGGTGTCGGCCGTCGCGGGCGAGCAGGACACGTTCACCGAGGAGACGGGCGAGGCGTTCTGGTCGGTGCCGCACACCTGCGCGGATGGCGCCGTCGTCGATGGAACGCTTCTGGTGCGCAGCACCCGGGACTTCGAGCAACCCGAGACCGAGGACGCCGACCCGACCACCCGGGTGCAGTTCCTGGCCGTCTGCCCCGACGGCTCCTCGTTCAGCTGGGCCGTCGCTGGGGCACCGTCGACCATCACCAGCACGCCGAACCTGAAGAGCATCCGCACGGTCGGCTCGGGCACCGCGCGCGACATCCTCGGGGTCACACACACGGTCACCTTCGACGTCACCTACACCGGCGTCGGACCGATCGTGACCGAGGTCAACGGCCCCGGCAGCACCCGCAGGGAGCGCGAGGCGACCGCCACCGGCGTAGTGACCTTCGACGGCACGGTCATCGTCAACGGTGCGAACAACCACCCGACGCGGCCGGCGCCGTTCATCCGCGTCGACATCGAGAAGGGCAGCTGAGTCACGCTGAGTCACGGCTGGGGCGACCGTGGATGATGGACGGGTGCATCGCCGCGGCCGCCTGGTGGCCGGCGTCGGGGGAGCCGCCCTGGCGCTGGTGCTGACCGGCTGCACCGCCGAGGGCGGCGGCGTCGCCGGGTCGGGTCCGTCGGAGACTCCGACCGCGGCCACCGAGAGCTCGGAGGCGGGCGAGCCGGCGCCGAGCGCCTCTCCGACCGAGCGTGCGTCGCAGGCAGCCGTCCGAGGCGCCGACGACGACCGTCCGGCGGCCGCGGCCGGTCTCCCTGCCCGCCCTGTTCGTCAAGGAGTACGACGGCGGTGGGCTCCGGCTCGGCGACGTGCTCGCCCGCACTGAGGCCTACACGCGCTACTTCGTCACCTACCGCAGCGACGGGCGCCGCGTGTCCGGGATCCTCAACGTGCCGACCCGGCGCGGTCCGCACCCGGCGCTCGTGCTCGCCCACGGCTACATCGACCCCGCGTTCTACGTGAACGGTCAGGGACTGATGCGCGAGCAGGACTGGCTCGCCCGTGCCGGTTACATCGTGCTGCACACCGACTACCGCAACCACGCGCAGTCCGACGACGACCCGCGCTCCGAGCGAAGCATGCGACTCGGCTACGCGGTCGACACGATCAACGCGGTGCACGCGCTGCGGAACACCAAGACGGTCCGCGTCGACGACGACCGGATCGGTCTGCTCGGCCGCTCGATGGGGGGCGGCGTGGTCTACAACGTCCTCACCGCGCAGCCCGGGCTGGTCGACGCCGCGGTCGTCTACGCGCCGGTCAGCTCGCGCACCGCCGACAACTTCAACCGGTGGATCCGCGACGACCCCGGACGCGACGCGCTCTCCGACTTCATCCTGCGTCGCTACGGCGAACCCCGCGACAACCCACGCTTCTGGCGCGCGGTCAGCCCGCGCAGCTACTTCGACCGGATCACCGAGCCCGTGATGATCCACCACGGCACCGCCGACGAGAGCTGCCCGATCCGCTGGAGCCGCGCCACGCTGCGCGCGATGAAGGCCGACGGTGTGGACGCGCGCATGCTGACCTACCCGGGCGAGCCGCACGCCTTCATCGCGGCCTGGCCGCTGTCCATGCGGCGTACGACTGCGTTCCTCGACCGCAACCTCTGACGATCCCCGATGTCGCGTGTGCCGTGCCCTACGCTGGCGCGATGGTGCTGCTGATGACCAACGGTGAAGGCATGCGCGGGGGAGCGGTGCACCACACCATCGCCGACCACCCGTTCCTCGGCGAGGTGGAGACCGCGCCGCGCTACCGGTTCTTCTCGGTGCGGGACGAGTTCCCCGGCCTGGTGCCGGTCGGCGACGACGGCGGCGGCGTGGTCCGCGGTGAGCTGTACGACGTGCCGCTCGAGGTGATCCGTGACGCGTTCCTGCCGCACGAGCCGGCGGAGCTGGAGCTCAGTGCCATCGAGCTCGCCGACGGCCGCGGCGTGCTCTGCATGGTGCTGCGCCCCGAGGAACGCGGCCGGCACACCGACATCACCGAGCACGGCGGCTGGCGGGCCTACCGCGCGTCGCGGGGCTGAGGCAGCGCGTGCCGACGGTCGACCTGCTCATCGAGGCGCCGCGCGCAGTCGTCGACGGCACGGAGCAGCAGTGCACCGTGCTGGTCGGGGAGGGCAGGATCATCGGCGTCGAGGAGTACGGCGCGCGGCCCGACGCGGAGCGGCGGGTGCGGCTCGACGACGACGTGGTGCTGCTGCCGGGCCTGGTCGACACCCACGTCCACTGCAACGACCCCGGTCGGGCCGACTGGGAGGGTTTCGAGCACGCCACCCGCGCGGCCGCGGCCGGCGGGATCACCACCGTCGTCGACATGCCGCTCAACAGCGTGCCGCCGACCGTCGACGTGGCGGGCCTGGCGGCCAAGCACGAGGCCGCGACCGGCCGCTGCTTCGTCGACGTGGCGTTCTGGGGCGGGGCGATCCCCGGCAACACGCACGACCTGCACGCGCTCTGGGACGCCGGGGTGCTCGGCTTCAAGTGCTTCCTGGTCGACTCGGGGGTCGAGGAGTTCCCGGCGCTCGACGAGACGGGGCTGCGGACGGCCGCCGAGGCGGTCGCGGCCTTCGGCGGGCTGCTGCTCGTGCACGCGGAGGACCCCGACCTGGTCCGGTCCGCGCCACCGGGGAACGACTACGCCGACTTCGCCGCGAGCCGGCCGCCCGCCGCCGAGCTCGAGGCGGTGGAGGCGGTCGTGGCCGTGTCGCGCGCCACCGGCTGCCGCATGCACGTGGTGCACCTCGCCGCAGCCGAGGCCCTCGCCACGATCCGGGCCGCACACGACGCCGGGATCCCGGTGACGGCCGAGACCTGCCCGCACTACCTGACGCTGACGGCGGCCGACGCGCCGGCCGGGGACGCGTCGTACAAGTGCTGCCCGCCGCTGCGCGACGACGTCAACCGCGACGGGCTGTGGGCCGGCCTCCTCGACGGCACCCTCGGCATGGTCGTCTCCGACCACTCGCCGTGCCCGGCCGAGCTGAAGCGGACCGGGCCTGGCGGCCTGGCCGCTGCGTGGGGCGGGGTCAGCTCGCTGCAGCTCGGCCTCGCCGCGACCTGGACCGAGGCCCGGCCCCGAGGGCACGCGATCGACGACGTGGTGCGCTGGATGGCCACCCGGCCGGCCGACCGGGCCGGCCTGTGGCACAAGGGGCGGATCGCCGAGGGTGCCGACGCCGACCTCTGCGTCTTCGCGCCCGACGAGAGCTTCGTCGTCGACCCCGCCGTTCTCCAGCACCGGCACCCGGTCACGCCCGTACGCCGGCCGCACCCTCACCGGTGTGGTCCGGCAGACCCTGCTCGCCGGGCGGCCGGTCGACCTCGACGCACCGGCGCGCGGACGGTTGCTCGCCAGGAAGGGACCTTGATGACCCCCGACTTCACCGACCTGCCGGACGTGGCGTCGCGCGCCCTCGGCGGTGGCGTCGTCCACGTCAACGACGAGCTGTTCGCGGCGGGGGAGAACCTCGTGACGCCGGGGCCCCCGGTGCACGACCCGCGTGCGTTCGGCGCGCGCGGCAAGGTGTACGACGGCTGGGAGACCCGGCGGCGGCGCACGCCCGGGCACGACCTCGCCATCGTGCGGCTCGGCGTCCGGGCGGTGGTGCACGGCGTCGTGGTGGACACGTCGTACTTCGTGGGCAACTACCCGCCGATGGTGGGCGTGGCCGGCGTCGACCTGGGCGGGTACCCGGACGTCGACGAGCTGCTCGGTGCGTCGTGGCGACCGCTGGTGCCCGAGAGCGACGTGCGCGGCGACAGCCTCAACGCGTTCACCGTCGAGGGGTCACCGACCTGCACGCACGTGATGCTGACCCTGCACCCCGACGGTGGCGTGGCCCGGTTGCGGGTGCACGGTCGCCCGGCGCCCGACCCGACCCTGCTGACCGGCACCGTCGACCTGGCGGCGCTGGAGCACGGCGGCGACGTCGTCGACTGCTCCGACGACTTCTACGCCTCCGCACGCAACCTGCTCATGCCCGGCCGCGCGCGGACCACCGGCGAGGGCTGGGAGAACGCGCGCCGCCGCGACGCCGGCCACGACCACGTGACGGTGCGGCTCGCCGGCCTCGCCACGGTGCGTCGTCTCGTGGTGGACAGCTCCTGCTTCCTCGGCAACGCACCGGGTGAGGTGCTGGTCCGCGGCTGCGTCGGGACTCCGGAGCGCGACAGCACCGACGGCTGGACGACGTTGCTGCCGCGGACCTCCGTGCGGCCCGACACCCGACACGTGCTGCCGGTGGACGTGACCGCCGCCGACACCCCCGTCGACCACGTCCGGCTCGACGTCTACCCGGACGGCGGACTGGCGAGGTTCCGGGTGCTGGGCGAGCTCGTCTGACTCACTGACCGGTGCGGCCGTCGATGCACTCGCGGAGCAGGTCGGCGTGGCCGGCGTGGCGGGCGTACTCCTCGATCAGGTGCACCAGCACGCTGCGCAGCTCCACCGGGTCGTCGTGGTGGATCGCGAGGACGTCGAGCGACGGTGCGGCGACGACGTACTCCTCCGCGTGCGCCACCTCGCGTCGCCACGAGCTCCAGGCGTCCTCGACCACCGCGGGGTCCGCGACGGCGCCGTTGAAGTCGAGGTCGCGGTCCTCCGCGCTCCAGTACAGCCGGTCGAGCGGCTCGCCCTCCATCACCCGGCGGAACCAGCTGTGCTCCACCTTCGCGAGGTGCCGGACCAGCCCGAGCAGCGACATCGTCGACGGCGGCACCGAGCGGCGGGCCATCTGCTCGGCGTCGAGACCTTCGCACTTCATCTCGATCGTGAGCCGGTAGTGGCGCAGGTAGTCCAGCAGCGTCTCGCGCTCACCGCGGGGCTGCGTGCCGGTGTCGCGCGGGTCGTCGTCGGGGTCGACCCACATGTCGGGATAGATGCGTTGGCTCATCGGGCCACCCTGTCGGACCGATCCACCGCCGACAAACCCTTTTGTACCGAGTCGGTGGTCGAGCCCGTCGAGACCCGTGCCGGTACCTGACCTCCCGGGCGATCTGGTGTAGACAGGCCCCGACGGGAGGATGTGGATGCAGGAACCGTTGAGCCCGAGCGACGACGAGCTGCGCGCGTGCTGCGCGGCCGACGCGTGGCTGAGCCGGATGGCGCTCGCGCGGCCGTTCCCGTCGGCCAAGGCGGCCGCGGACCTCTCCGACGAGATCGTGCTCGGCCTCGACGACGCGGGACTCGAGCAGGCGCTGAGCGCACACGCGCGGATCGGCGAACGTCGCCTCGGAAGCACCACCGAGGACCGCTGGTCGCGCAGCGAGCAGGCCGGGGCGCTCGCGGTCGACACCGACGTGCAGCAACGGCTGGCCGAGGGCAACCTTCGCTACGAGGAGCGCTTCGGGCGGGTCTTCCTGATCCGGGCGGCCGGCCGGTCCGCCGAGGAGATGCTGGCCGCGCTCGAGGAACGGCTCGGCCATGACGACGAGACCGAGGGCGTCGTCGTACGCCGGGAGCTCGCCGAGATCGTCCGGCTCCGGCTGTTGAAGGTGGTGGGGGCGTAGTGGTCTCGACGGGTGGTTCCAGAGGAGCGAACGGAGTGAGCGTCTCGAAGGGCTCGACCACCGGGAGGGGCCGATGAGCCTGTCCAGCCACGTCCTCGACGCGGTGCGAGGCACGCCGGCGCGCGGCGTCGCGATCCGGTGGGAGCGGCGGCACGGCGACGGGTGGCAGCCGGTCGCCGACGCGGTCACCGACGCCGACGGCCGGGTCGGGTCCTGGCCCGCCGACACCACGAAAGGCGTGCACCGCCTGGTGTTCGGCAGCGGCGACTACTTCGCCGGGCAGGGCACCGCGACGTTCTACCCGGAGGTGACGGTGGTCTTCGAGGTCACCGACGCCGACGCGCACCACCACGTGCCGCTGCTGCTCAGCCCGTTCGCCTACTCGACGTACCGCGGGAGCTGACGGATGGACCGACAGGCACGGCTGGGCGACAACCAGTACGGCAAGGCCGAGATCCGGGTCATGAAGGTCGACCGGGACCGGCCGCGGCACGTCCTGCACGACCTGACGGTCAGCGTCGCCCTGGCCGGTGACATGGACGCCGTGCACCTCACCGGCGACAACAGCACGGTGCTGCCGACCGACACGCAGAAGAACACCGTCTACGCATTCGCACGCGAGCACGGGGTCGGGCAGGTCGAGGACTTCGCGCTCCTGCTCGCCCGGCACTTCGTCAGCACCCAGGAGTCCGTGCACAAAGCGACCGTGACGGTGCACGAGCACCACTGGGAGAGGCTGGCGGACCACTCGTTCGCGCGGTCCGGGCGGGAGACCCGCACCGCGACCGTGGTCCACGACGGCGCCGGCACGATGGTCCGCTCCGGCCTGCGTGACCTGGTGCTGCTGAACTCCACCGGGTCGGAGTTCCAGGGGTTCGCCACCGACGACTACACGACGCTGGCCGAGACCGACGACCGGATCCTCTGCACGTCGGTCGAGGCGCGGTGGCGCCACGATGACATGCAGGCGGACTGGCGGGCGTCGTACGACGGGGTGCGGTCGGCGTTGACGACGGCGTTCGCCGACACCTACAGCCGCTCGCTGCAGCAGACGCTCTACGCCATGGGCGCCCGGGTGGTCGCCACCTGTCACGGCGTGGCCGAGGTGCGGCTCCGGCTGCCCAACGTGCACCACTTCCTCGTCGACCTCGAGCCGTTCGGGCTGGACAACCCGGGCGAGGTGTTCCACGTCGACGACCGGCCCTACGGGCTGATCGAGGCGAGCGTGCTCGCCGACGGGGCGACCGCCGACGGCGGTGCCTGGTGAGCCCGGCTGTGAGCACCGACATGGACATGGTGCAGCCGGGCACCTGGGCCGAGGCGCTGGAGGCCCGTGCGCAACGCCCCGACCTGCTGCCGATCGCGGGCGGGACCGACGTGATGGTGGACCTCAACTTCGACCGGAGCCGCCCGTCCGGTCTGCTCGACCTCACCAGGGTCGAGGAGCTGGCCGGCTGGTCGGTCGACGACGGCGTCGTCCGCATCGGCGCGGGCGTCACCTACGCACAGGTGGAGTCCGACCTCGCGGGGCTGACACCCGGCCTGGCGATGGCCTCACGCACGGTCGGCTCGCCGCAGATCCGCAACCGGGGCACGGTCGCGGGCAACCTCGGGTCGGCGTCCCCGGCCGGCGACGCCCACCCGCCGCTGCTGGCGGCCGGCGCCGTCGTCGAGGTCGAGTCGGTGCGTGGCAGCCGGCTGGTCCCGGCGGCCGAGTTCTTCGTCGGTGTGAAGCGCAACGCGCTGGAGCCCGACGAGCTGATCAGGGCCGTGCACGTGCCGGTCACGGGCGGTCCCCAGCAGTTCGCCAAGATCGGCACCCGCAACGCGATGGTGATCGCGGTGGCGTCCTTCGGCCTGGCGCTGCATCCGGCGACCAGACGGGTCGGCACCGGGATCGGGTCGGCCGCCCCGACGCCGCGCACGGCCCCCGCGGCCGAGGAGTTGCTGGCCGGTGAGCTCGACTGGGACGGTCGGGCGCCGGTCGGCGCGGCCGTCGTACGACGGTTCGGGGAGCTGGTCGCCGAGGCGGCCGACCCCATCGACGACGTACGCGGCAGCGCGGCCTACCGGCGGCACGCACTGTCCGTGCTGGCCACCCGGACGGCCACGTGGGCGTGGGACGACTACCGCGCGGAGGAGGCGTCATGAGGGTGCGCTGCACCGTCAACGGGGAGCCACGGGTCGCCGACGACGTGTGGGCCGGCGAGAGCCTGCTCTACGTGCTGCGCGAGCGGCTCGGCCTGCCCGGGTCCAAGAACGCCTGCGAGCAGGGCGAGTGCGGATCCTGCACCGTCTACCTCGACGGGGTGCCGGTGTGCGCGTGCCTGGTCGCCGCCGGGCAGGCGGAGGGACGCACGGTCGTCACGGTGGAGGGACTGGCCGACGACGAGGGCCTGCACCCGGTGCAGCAGGCGTTCGTCGAGGCGGGCGCGGTGCAGTGCGGGTTCTGCACGCCGGGGCTGGTCGTCGCCGTGCACGACCTGCTGGAGCGCGACGCCGACCCGTCCGACGCCGACGTCCGCGAGGCGCTCGCGGGCAACCTGTGCCGGTGCACCGGCTACGAGAAGATCCTCGACGCGGTGCGGCTGGCCGCGTCGCGGACCGGGAGCGACCGATGACCACCGTGATCCAGGGCGGCGCCGTCGCGACCGTCGACGCGGCCGGCACGGAGCACGCCGACGGGCACGTCGTCATCGACGGGTCCCGGATCGTCGCGGTCGGTCCCGGGCCGGCCGATCCGGCGGTCGCCGGCGACGCCGACACCGTCGTCGACGCGACCGGCTGCCTGGTCACCCCGGGTCTGGTGAACACCCACCACCACCTCTACCAGTGGGCGACCCGCGGCCTGGCCCAGCAGGACGACCTGTTCGGCTGGCTGACGACGCTGTACCCGGTGTGGGAGGGCCTCGACGAGGACGTCGTGGGTGCCGCGGCCGCGGCGGGTCTGGGCTGGTTGGCGCGCACCGGCTGCACCAGCACGACCGACCACCACTACGTGTTCCCGCGCGACGGGGGAGACGTGCTCGGCGCGACGGTCGCGGCCGCGCGCGAGGTGGGGCTGCGGTTCCACCCGACCCGCGGGTCGATGGACCTCGGCCGGTCCCAGGGCGGGCTGCCGCCGGACTCGGTCGTCGAGACCACCGACGCCGCGCTGGAGGGCACGGTCCGGGCGCTCGACGAGCACCACGACCCGGCGCCCGGGTCGATGCTGCGGATGGGGGTCGCGCCGTGCTCGCCGTTCTCGGTGACCGAGCAGCTGATGCGGGAGGCCGCCGCACTGGCCCGCGAGCGCGGCGTACGGCTGCACACGCACCTCGCCGAGACGCTCGAGGAGGACGTCTTCTGCCGGTCGCAGTACGCCTGCTCCCCGACGGAGTACGCCGACAACCTGGGCTGGCTCGGTGACGACGTCTGGCTGGCGCACTGCGTGCACGTCGACGAGGCCGCGGCCAAGCGCTTCGCCGCCTCCGGCACCGCGGTCGCGCACTGCCCGACCAGCAACGCCCGCCTCGGCGCCGGCACCGCGCCGGTCGGGATGCTGCGCGACGCCGGCGTCGTCGTCGGGCTCGGCGTCGACGGGTCCGCCTCCAACGAGGAGAGCTCACTTGTCACGGAGCTGCACGCCGCGGTGATGGTGGCCCGGCTGCGCGGCGGGCCGAGCGCGATGAGCGCGCGCGACGCGCTCGCCCTGGCCACGATCGGCGGCGCACGCACCATCGGCCGGGCCGACGAGCTCGGCTCGCTGGAGCCGGGCAAGCTCGCCGACCTCGCGGTCTGGCGCGTCGACGGCCTCGCTCACGCAGGGTGCGAGGACCCGGTCGCCGCCCTGGTGCTGGGGTCACGGCCGCCGCTGTCCCGGCTCATCGTCGGGGGCGTGACGGTCGTCGAGGACGACGTGCTGCTGACCGCCGACGAGCACGCCCTGGCCCGCCGGGCCGCGGCCGCCACCCGCACCCTGCTGGACAGGAGCCGGCGATGACCACGAGCCCGACCCGGTCGAGCCCGACCCGGCGGTCGAGCCCGACGACCCCCCGTGACGGGGTCGGCGAGAGCGCGACCCGGCCGGACGGCGGGCTCAAGGTGCGCGGGCGAGTTCGCGTTCTCCTCCGACCTCTGGATGGACGGCATGCTCTGGGGCGCGACGTTGCGCAGCCCGCACGCGCACGCCCGGATCACCGCCATCCGCACCGAGGCCGCGCTGGCCGTCCCCGGTGTGTTCGCGGTGCTCACCCACGAGGACGTCCCGGGCGTGAACGCCTACGGTCTCGAGCACCGCGACCAGCCCGTGCTCGCCGACGACCGGGTCCGCTACCAGGGCGAGGCGGTCGCGCTGGTCGCCGCCGACCACCCGGAGACCGCCCGCCGTGCGGCCGCGCTGATAGAGGTCGACTACGCGGAGCTGTCACCGGTGACCGACCCGCGGGCCGCGGTGCGCGGCGACGGCGAGCCGGTGCACGAGGGCGGCAACACCGTGCGGCACGTGCGCATCCGGCGCGGCGACCCCTCGGCGACCGCGCCGGTGGTGGTCACCGGCGACTACGAGGTCGGCATGCAGGACCAGGCGTTCCTCGGCCCCGAGTCCGGACTGGCGGTGCCGGCTGTGGACGGTGGGGTCGACCTGTTCGTCGCGACCCAGTGGCTGCACGTCGACCGCAGCCAGGTCGCCTACGCGCTCGGCCTCGACGAGGAGCTCGTCCGGATCACGCTGGCCGGGGTGGGCGGTGCGTTCGGGGCGCGCGAGGACCTCTCGATGCAGGTGCACGCGTGCATGCTGGCGCTGCGCACCCGGCGTCCGGTCAAGATGGTCTACTCCCGCGAGGAGTCGTTCTTCGGGCACGTGCACCGGCACCCGGCCTGGATGCGCTACGAGCACGGCGCCGACGAGGACGGCCGGCTCGTCTACGTCCGCGCCGAGATCGTGCTCGACGGTGGGGCCTACGCGTCGAGCACGCCGGCGGTCGTCGCCAACGCGGCGACGTTGGGCGCCGGGCCCTACGTCGTACCGAACGTCTCGATCGACTGCTACGGCGCCTACACCAACAACCCGCCGTGCGGGGCGATGCGTGGCTTCGGCGCGGTGCAGGCGGCCTTCGGCTACGAGTCGCAGATGGACCGGCTCGCCGAGGCCGTCGGCGTCGACCCCGCGGAGATCCGGATCCGCAACGGCCTCGCCGAGGGCGACCACGTCGCCACCGGCCAGGTGCTCGACTCGGCCGCGCCCGTCGCCGAGCTGGTCCGGCGGGTGCGCGACATGCCGCTGCCCGCCGATCCGGGCTCGGTGGCCCGCGACATCCGCTCCCTGCCCGGCGGCGTCGTCGAACACCACGCACGGCGAGGGGGTACGACGCGGCATCGGCTACGGCGTCGGCATCAAGAACATCTGCTTCTCGGAGGGCTTCGACGACTACTCCACCGCCCGGGTGACGCTGCGGGTGGTCGGCGGGCGAGCCGCTGGTCACCGTGCACACCGCCGCGGTCGAGGTCGGCCAGGGGCTGGTGACGCTGCAGGAGCAGATCGCCCGCACCGAGCTCGGCATCGCCCAGGTGCGCGTGGAGACCGCCGACACCCGGGTCGGCTCGGCCGGCTCGACGTCGGCGTCCCGGCAGAGCTACGTGACCGGCGGCGCGGTGCAGGCCGCCTGCCGCGAGGTCGCCGCGGAGCTGCTCGCGCGCGCGTCCGTCGCGGCCGGCGTCGAACCGGCGTCGTTGACCCTCGAGGACGGATCGGTCGTCGATCCGGCCGGCGAGCGGGTCGCGGCGGTCGCCGACCTGGTCGGCAGCGACGCCGTGGAGCGCACCGTGGAGTGGCGGCACCGGCCCACCACGACGCTGGACCCCGAGACCGGCCAGGGCAGCGCGCACGTGCAGTTCGCGTTCGCGGCGCACCGGGCCGTCGTCGACGTGGACGTCGAGCTCGGGCTGGTCAAGGTGGTGGCGCTCGACTGCGCGCAGGACGTCGGCCGTGCGCTCAACCCCGGCGCGGTCCTGGGCCAGATCCACGGCGGCAGCGCGCAGGGCCTCGGGCTGGCGGTGATGGAGGAGATCCAGGTCGTCGACGGGCTGGTGCGCAACCCGTCGTTCACCGACTACCTGATCCCGACCGTGCTCGACATGCCGCCGATGCAGGTCGACGTGCTCGAGCTCGCCGACCCGCACGCGCCGTACGGCCTGCGCGGTGTCGGTGAGCCGCCGACGATCTCCTCGACCCCCGCCGTCGTCGCCGCGATCCGGGCCGCCACCGGCCTCGCCCTCGACCGGGTGCCCGTGCGTCCCGAGCACCTCACCGGCACGTAGCCGGCCGCGGGACGGGGGACCCGATTACCACGGTCCCGTGGTAATCGGCACGTTCCCGGTGTGAACTCACCGCGGGGAGCGGCAGTTCACCACGGTCCCGTGGTAATTGTCCGCCGGGCCAACGGCGCACCAGCGAAGGCCGAGGAGGGGCCAATCCACCGGGTACCTAGTGGACTGGCCCCTCAGCTCACCGGCGCGCCGGGCCGAAAGGTGCGGGCGGCGCCGCGTAGTAGTGCATGCGCAGGTGCTCGGTCTTCGAGCCCCAGGGGTCCATCGCGAGCAGCTTCCAGCCGCGCTTCTCGACGAACGCGATGCCGTCGGTGCTGGTGCTCACCACGTCGAGCACGGGCATCAGGCCGAGCCCGCGGATCTCGTCGACCGCCACGTCGAGCAGGTCGCTGGCGATGCCCTGCCCACGCACCCGACGCCGCACGAACAACCGGCTGATCCGGCGCAGCTGGGTGACGTCGCGTCCGGTGATCTCCTGCCAGCGCACCCGCGAGATGCCGTTGCGCGGCACCGTGGCGATCGCGACGTGGCCGAGGATCTCCCCGTACTCCTCCGCGACGTACGCCGAGAGCACGTCGGGTCCGGCCAGCCAGGAGCGCGGGGCCTCGGGCCAGCGCGCGGGGTACTGGTGCTCGGTCGCGACGACCCGCAGCAGCCGAGCGCAGGCGGGCAGGTCCTTGGGCCGGCGCGGACGGATGCCGTGCGGCAGCGCCGGAGCGCTCTCCGGCTCCGGGTGCCGTTGTCCGGGCAGCCTCACAGCGCGCTCGGCCAGCCACTCGGGGACCGCTCGCATCTGGCCCCTCCCTCTCCCGTTCAGCAAGACTGTAGGGGTCGCAACGGTCCGCGGGAGCGATCCGGGACGGAAACCGCCCAGATGGGCTACTTGCCGGGCTACAGCGGGATGTTGCCGTGCAGGCCGCGCTGCACGATGCCGGCGTCGGCGATCGCCTTGGCGAGGGCGGTGCGGGTGACGGCCGGCTCGACGACCTCGTCGACGACGCCGATCTCGACCGCCTTGTCCACGCCGCCGGCGATCCGCTCGTGCTCGGCGGCGAGCTCGGCCTCCACCTGCGGGCGGATGTCGGGGGCGACCTCGGCGAGCTTGCGGCGGTGCAGGATCCGGATCGCCGCCACCGCGCCCATCACCGCCACCTCGGCGCCCGGCCAGGCGAACACCTTGGTCGCACCGAGGGAGCGGGAGTTCATCGCGATGTAGGCGCCGCCGTAGGTCTTGCGGGTCACCAGCGTCACCCGCGGCACGACGCCCTCGCCGAACGCGTGCAGCAGCTTGGCGCCCCGGCGTACGACGCCGTCCCACTCCTGCCCGACGCCGGGGAGGTAGCCGGGCACGTCGACGACGACGATCAGCGGTACGCCGAACGCGTCGCACATCCGCACGAACCGGGAGGCCTTCTCCGCCGACAGCGAGTCGAGGCAGCCGCCGAGGCGCAGCGGGTTGTTGGCGATCACGCCGACGGTGCGGCCGCCGAACCGGCCGAGGACGGTGACGATGTTGGGCGCCCAGCGCGCGTGCACCTCCTGGGAGGTGCCCTCGTCGAGGATCGCCTCGACCAGCGGGTGCACGTCGTAGGCGCGCTTCTTCGACTCCGGCAGCATCTGCGAGAGGTCGACGTCCTCGACCCGCTTGAGCTCGAGGGTGCCCTGCGCCCCGAGCAGCGAGGCCACCCGGCGCGCGCGCTGCGAGCGCCTCCTCCTCGGACTCGGTGAGGATGTGCACGACGCCGGACCGGCGACCGTGCGGCTCCGGACCGCCGAGGCGGAGCATGTCGACGTCCTCACCGGTGACCGAGCGGACCACGTCGGGGCCGGTCACGAAGATCCGCCCCTCCGGGCCGAGGATCACCAGGTCGGTGAGCGCCGGGCCGTACGCCGCACCACCGGCGGCCGGGCCCAGCACGACCGAGATCTGCGGGACCTTGCCGGACGCCTGCGTCATCGCGTGGAAGATCTCGCCCGACCGCGTGCAGGGACAGCACGCCCTCGGCGAGCCGGGCGCCGCCGGAGTGCCACAGCCCGACGATCGGCGCCCGGTCGGCCAGCGCGCGCTCGTAGGCGTGCACGACCGCCTTGCAGCCGACCTCGCCCATCGCGCCGCCCATCACGGTCGCGTCGGAGCAGAACGCGACCACGTGGGTGCCGTCGACCTTGCCGACGGCCGCGAGCATGCCGCTGCCGTCGTCCTCGGTGATCAGCTCGAGCGTGCCCTCGTCGAAGAACGCCGCGAGCCGGAAGTTCGGGTTGCGCGGGTCCTGCTCGCGGGGCAGCTTCGCGGGCTTGGCGGGGCGCAGCGGGGGCGGCGGGTGCCTGGGTCATGCAGTTGCTCCTGGGGGTACGGCGTCCGTGGTTCAGGCGCTGCGGAAGGCGATGGCGACGTTGTGGCCGCCGAAGCCGAAGGAGTTGTTGAGCGCCGCGATGTCGCCCTCGGGCAGGGTGCGCTTCTCCGTGGCCACGTCGAGGCCGATGTCCTCGGGGTCCTCGAGGTTGATGGTCGGGGGCACGACCCGGTCGTGCAGCGCGAGCACGACGGCGAGCGACTCGAGCGCGCCGGCGCGCGCCGAGCAGGTGCCCGGTCATCGACTTCGTGGAGGTGAGCACCACGGTGCTCGGCGGCGTCGTCGCCGAGCGCGTTGCGGATCGCCAGCGCCTCGGCCACGTCGCCCTGCGGGGTCGAGGTGGCGTGCGCGTTGATGTGCACGATGTCGGACGGCTCGAGGTCCGCCTCGCGGAGCGCCATCTTCATGGCCCGCGTGGCGCCCGGCGCCGACCGGGTCGGGCTGGGCGATGTCGTGGGAGTCGGCGGTGATGCCGGCGCCGGCCGCCTCGGCGTACACCTTCGCGCCGCGGGCCTTCGGCGTGCTCCTCGGACTCGAGCACCAGGACGGCGGCGCCCTCGCCGAGGACGAAGCCGTCGCGGCCCTTGTCCCACGGCCGGGACGCCCGCTCGGGCTCGTCGTTGCGCTTGGAGAGCGCCATCATCTGGCCGAAGGCGGCCATCGGCAGCGGGTGCACCGCGGCCTCGGTGCCGCCGCACGACGACGACGTCGGCGCGGCCGAGCCGGATCATGTCGATGCCGAGCGCGATCGCCTCGTTGCCCGACGCGCAGGCGGAGACCGGGGTGTGCACGCCGGCCTTGGCGCCGATCGCGAGGCCGATGTTGGCGGCGGGCGAGTTGGGCATCAGCATCGGGATCGCCAGCGGCGACACCCGGCGCGGGCCCTTCTCCTTGAGCGCGTCGTAGTTGGTGAGCAGCGTCTGCACGCCGCCGATGCCGGACGCCATCGCGACGCCGAGCCGCTCGGGGTCGACGCCGGCTCGGCGCCCTCCTCGCCGGCGAGGCCGGAGTCGGCCCAGGCCTCGAGGGCCGCGACGAGGGCGAGCTGGCCGCGAGCGGTCGAGCCGGCGGGCCTTGACCCGGTCGAGCACGTCGGTGGGGTCGACGGCGACCTCGGCGGCGATCTGGGTGCCAGCTGCTCGGCCCACTCGTGCTTGAGCGGACCGACGCCGGACTGGCCGGCCAGCAGCGCGGCCCAGGTCGTGGGCACGTCACCGCCGACGGGGAGGTCGTGCCGAGGCCGGTCACGACGACGCGGTCGGCTCATGGATGCTTCACCTCATGGTGTGTCCTCACCTCTGTGGTGCCGGGAGGGTCGTGCTGCGTGCGGGCCGTGCCGCACCGACGTCGGTGCAGCCCGCGGCGTCGACCGGTGCGGTCGCGGTCGGGCTACCGGACGTCGGTGGCTGGCTCAGCCCTGGGCGCGCTCGATGAAGGCGACGGCGTCGCCGACGGTCTTGAGGTTCTTGACCTCGTCGTCGGGGATCTTGACGTCGAACTTCTCCTCGGCGGCGACGACGACCTCGACCATCGACAGCGAGTCGACGTCCAGGTCGTCGACGAACGACTTGTCGAGCTGGACGTCGTCGGCGGCGACGCCGGCGACCTCCTCGACGATCTCGGCGAGGTCGGCGCGGATTTCCTCGGTGGTGGCCATCGGGTGGCTCTCCTTCGTCGGTTGCGTGGGTGTGGTGCGGATCGTGCTGGCTGTGCTGCGGTCGTGCTGACCGCGGGGCAGCCGGGTCGGCCCGGTGCCGGTCAGGGGACCTTCACGACCTGGGCGGCGTAGGCCAGCCCGGCCCCGAAGGCGATGAGCAGCGCGGTGTCGCCGCTCTTGGCCTCGCCCTCCTCGACCATCCGGTCGAGGGCGAGCGGGATCGAGGCCGCCGAGGTGTTGCCCTGCTCGGCGATGTCGCGGGCGATCTTGACGTGCGGCGGGCAGCTTCATCGCGCGGGCCATCGCGTCGATGATGCGCATGTTGGCCTGGTGCGGCACGAACACGTCGAGGTCGTCGACGGTGATGCCGGTGCGGTCCAGGGTGGCCTGGGCGACCTTGGCCATCTCGTACGACGCCCAGCGGAACACCGGGTTGCCCTGCATCACGCAGGTGGGGCATGACCGGACGCTCCTGCTGGAGCACGTCGCGCCAGTCCTCCTTCTGCCGGATCAGGTCGAACTGCTCGCCGTCGGAGCCCCAGACGACCGGGCCGATGCCCGGCTCGTCGCTCGGCCCGACGACGGCCGCGCCGGCGCCGTCGGCGAAGATGAACGCCGTCCCGCGGTCGCCGACGTCGGTGAGGTCGGAGAGCCGCTCGACGCCGATCACCAGGACGTGCTTGGCGCTGCCGCCGCGGATCATGTCGGAGGCGAGCGCGACCCCGTGGCAGAAGCCGGCGCAGGCCGCGGAGATGTCGAACGCCGCCGGCCGGTCGGTGCCGAGCTCGTGGGCGATCGCGGTCGCGACGGCCGGGGTCTGGAACATGTGCGAGACGGTGGCGACGATGACGGCGTCGATCTGCTCCGGCTCGATGCCGGCGCGCTCCATCGCCTCCGCGACGACTGCGACCGACATCAGGGTGCACGGTCTCGTCCGGCGTGGCCCAGCGGCGCTGCTTGATGCCGGAGCGCTGCTGGATCCACTCGTCGGAGGAGTCGATCGCCTCGACGATCTCGGCGTTGGGGATGACCCGCGAGGGCCGGTAGGCGCCGATGCCCAGGATGGTCGCGTGCGCGGCGCCGGCGGGCGTCGGTGATGTGGGTCATGACGGACACCCCTTCGGGGTGGAGGCGGATCAGCGGCTGGCCGGGGGAGACGAGGTCGCCGTCCTCGACGAGCCACTCGACGACGGTGCCGCCGTGTGGCGCGGTCACCTCGGTCTCGTCACGCGAGCTGGCCACCGTGCCGATCGAGGCGGCGGCCGGCAGGGCAGTCGCCCTCGGCGGCGTCGGTGCCGCGACGGAACGTGCCCTTCATCGGGGCGACCAGCATCCGCCAGGTCGGCGCGGTGTCGAGCGCGTTGGCGGAACCGTGCTTGTCGCAGAACGCGCGGGCGTCGTCGAGCTGGTCGGGCGTCTTGAGCGCGAACGTCTCGACGCCCTTCATCGCCCGCTTGGCGATGCCGGTGAGGGTGCCGGCGGGCGGCATCTCCAGCATGCCGGTCACGCCGAGGTCGAGCATCGTCTCCATGCAGAGGTCCCAGCGGACCGGGTTGCTGACCTGGGTGACGATCCGCTTGAGCACGTCGCGGCCGTCGTGGACGACCTGGCCGTCGCGGTTGGAGATCATCGGCGTGCGGGGGTCGTGGGTGGACACGGAGCGGCCCAGCGTGCCGAGCACGTCGACGGCCGGGGCCATGTGCTGGGTGTGGAAGGCGCCGGCGACCGACAGCGGCACCAGGCGCGCCTTGGCCGGCGGGTCGTCCGGCGAGCGCGGCGAGCTCCTCGACGGTGCCGGCGGCGACGATCTGGCCGGGGCCGTTGTCGTTGGCGGGGGTCAGGCCGTGCTCGCTCGAGCTTGGCCAGCACCTCGTCGCGGTCGCCGCCGAGGACCGCGGTCATGCTGGTCGGGGTCTGGGCGGCGGCCTCGGCCATCGCCCGGCCGCGCTCGCGCACCAGCACCATCGCCTGCTCGGCGGTGATCGCCCGGGCCCCGGCCGCGGCGGTCAGCTCGCCGACGCTGTGGCCGGCGACCGCACCGATCCTGCCGAACGCGTCGGCCGGGTGCGGGAACAGCTCCAGCGCGGCGAGCAGGCCGGAGGCGACCAGCAGCGGCTGGGCCACGGCGGTGTCGCGGATCGTGTCGGCGTCGGCCTCCGTGCCGTAGTGCACCAGGTCGAGCGCGGCTGACGGCCGAGAGCCAGCCGAGCCGGTCGGCGAAGTCGGCAGTCTCCAGCCAGGGCGTGAGGAAGCCGGGGGACTGGGCCCCTTGGCCGGGGGCGACGATGACGAGCACACGACCATGCTGCCGGGCCCGGGGCCGCCGTCGCGCCCGCAGCGCAAACGAAGATTCGGTCCCCAGTGTTGTAGAGACCCTACAAAGACTCGCCCGGGCCGGGCTCGGCGGCGGTGCCGGTGGTGCCGGTCTCCCGGGTCCACAGCCGTCCCAGCGTCAGCGCCACCCGGTAGGTGTAGGCGTGCCGGGGGTCGGAGACGGCCAGACCGGTCACCTCGGCGGCCCGCTTGAGCCGGTAGCGGACCGTGTTGGCGTGCACGAACATCGCCCGGGCGGTGCCCTCGATCGAGCCGCCGTGGTCGAGGAAGGCCGCCACCGTGTCGAGCGTCGGGGCTCCCGCGTCGTGCAACGGCTGGTAGATCTCGTGGACGAGCTGGCGGCGGGCGTGACCGTCGCCCGACAGCGCCCGCTCGGGCAGCAGGTCGTCGCTGGTGACCGGGCGCGGGGCCGCGGGCCAGCCGGGAGCGGCGCGCAGACCGGCGACCGCCGCCCGCGAGGACACGTGGGCGCTGACCAGGTCGGGTACGACGGGGCCCACCACGACGGGCCCGTCCCCGAAGTGCCGCGCCACCGCCGCTCCCGCCTTGTCGGCGTTGTCCACCCCGCCGAGCACGACGACCATCCGGTCGCTCTGCACGGCGCAGAGCGCGTCCAGGCCGGCATGCCGGGCCGACCGGCGTACCTCGTCGAACAGGCTCTCCCGGGCCGTGGTGGTCGCATCGGGGCTCGGTGCCCGGCCGATCACGACCGCGACGTCGCCACGCGACTCCCAGCCGAGGGCGCTGGCCCGGGACCTGGTCGTCTCGTCGGCCTCGGCGCGGAGCACGGAATCCACGACCAGCGCCTCGAGCCGGGCGTCCCAGGCGCCGCGCATCTCCGCCGCGCGGGCGTAGACCTCGGCGGTGGCGAAAGCCACCTCCCGGGCATAGCGGATCACGGCGTCGCGGACCTCGGCCGCGTCCGCCTCGCCGACCGCGGTGCCGACGTTCTCCTCCACCACCTCGATGCTGGTGCGCACCATCTCCACGGTTTGGTGAAGTGTCACAACACCGGTGAGCGCCCGGGGAGCGGCGCCGAACACCTCGGCGGTCACCGGCAGCTCCCCGTCGGGATCCTCGAACCAGACCACGAAGGCCTTGATGCCGGCCTGGACGATCATCCCGATCCAGGACCGGTCCTCGGCGGAGAGCTGCCGGAACCACGGCATGTCCCGCTCCATCCGGGTCACGGCCGCGGTGGTCAGCGTGCCCACGGACGACTGCAGCTGCCGGGCCACCCGCGCCCGGCTCCGACGGCCGCCCGACGTGCTCATACCCGGAGCCTAGCGACGCCCCGCCGGCCCTCGATCGTGACCGAAACGAGACATTCCGCGTGATTGAGCGCCGGCCGTCCGGTCACAGATCAACCACGCCGGACCGATCGACCGGTTTCCCCAACGGTTGCTGGCGATCCGGGCAGAATTTGGAACGAGTTCTCGCTACAGTCGCGGCACGCATCCCCGAGGAGCCCCATGGCGAAGCCGCCGGAGGTCAAGTACCTCACCATTCACGGGCACAAGCGTGCCTACGTGAAGGAAGGCTCGGGACCTGCCCTGCTGCTGCTGCACGGGCTCGGCTGCGACCACACCACGTGGCAGCCGGTCATCCAGGCGCTGTCGCGCCGCTACACCGTGATCGCGCCCGACCTGCTCGGTCACGGCCGAAGCGACAAGCCGCGCGCCGACTACAGCGTCGGTGGCTACGCCAACGGCATGCGCGACCTGCTCACCGTGCTGGGCATCGACAAGGTCACGGTCGTGGGGCACAGCCTCGGCGGGGGAGTGGCGATGCAGTTCGCCTACCAGTTCCCCGAGCGCACCGAGCGGATGATCCTCGTCGCGCCGGGTGGTCTCGGTCCCGAGGTGACCGCCGCCCTGCGTGCAGTGACGCTGCCCGGGTTCCACACGGCGATGGGTGTGGTGACGCTGCCCGGCGTCCGACACCTGACCACGGCGTACCTGCGCGGTCTGGCCGCCTCCGGCCTGTCCATGACCCGTGACCTCGACGAGGTCGCGGCGATCATCGACTCCTTCAAGGACCCGCAGGCACGCACCGCGATCCGGCACGTCGTCAGCGCGGTCATCGACTGGCGTGGGCAGATCGTGACGATGGCCGACCGCGCCTACCTGACCGCAGCGATGCCGATGTGCGTCATCTGGGGCACCGACGACTCCGTGATCCCGGTGCGGCACGCCGGCAACGCCGCCGAGATGGCGCCGGGCTGCACCGTCGAGGTGATCGGCAACGCGGGCCACTTCCCGCACAAGGACCACCCGCAGCGGTTCGTCAAGATCGTCAACGACTTCATCCGTACGACGCAGCCGGCGACGTACCACCGAGGCCGCTGGCGCGCCCTGCTCAAGGCGGGCCGTCAGGCGCCGTTGCCCGACAACGTCACCCGGCTGCCGGCCGAGGAGATCGCCTGACCCGGCCTGCGGTGCGGGACGGGCTCAGCCCTTGGTCGAGCCGAGGGTCAGACCCGCGACGAACTGCTTCTGCAGGACGAAGAACACCACCAGCACGGGCAGGGCGATCAGCACCGAGCCGGCCGACAGCAGGTTGTAGTCGGTGAAGAACTGGCCCTTGAGGTTGTTCAGCGCGCTGGTGACCGGGAACTTGTCGCCCTGACCGCCGAGCAGCACAGTCGCCCAGAAGAACTCGTTGTAGATCCAGGTGGTCTGCAGGGTCGCCAGCGCCGCGAGCGCGGGCCGGATCAGCGGCATGGTCAGCTGCCAGTACTGCCGCCAGACGCTTGCGCCGTCGACCATGGCCTGCTCATAGATCTCCCGCGGCAGCGTCTTCATGTAGTTGCTCAGCACGAAGACGCAGAACCCGAGCTGGAAGGCGATGTTGATCGCGATCAGCCCCCAGTAGCTGCCCAGCACCTGGCCGGTGTTGCTCATGAACTCCGGCAGCGGGATCTCGCGGTAGATGCGGAAGACCGGGATCAGCAGTGCCTGGGGCGGGAGCAGGTTCGCGGCCAGGAAGATCCCGAGCAGGGTGAGGTTGAAGCGGTAGCTGAACCGGGCCAGCACGAAGGCGACGAGGGACGCCAGGAACAGCGTCAGCAGGACCGCCGGCACCGTGATGATCAGCGAGTTGAGGAAGTACTTGCCGAGATCGCCGGTCTCCCAGACCTGGCGGTAGTTGTCGAGGGTCCAGCCGCCGAAGGAGAGGTAGCCGTTCTGCTGGGTGTACGCATAGTCGCGGAACGAGTTGAGGACGGCCCAGATCAGCGGGAACAGCCACGCCAGCGCCAGCACCGCCATGATCACCGTCGCAACCGTCCCCCGCGGCCGGCTCAGGGCACCGCCCTCGACCCGGCCCCCGGCGGCCGGGGCCGGCCTCGTCGGGGTCGGCGGGGTGGCGACCGTGCTGCCGACGTTGTCGGTGCCGGTCATCGCCGCTCCTCCTTGAAGACGGTGCGGAGGTAGATCGTGATGAAGACCGTGGAGATCAGCATCATGATCACCGCGAGAGCGGAACCGAAGCCGTAACGACTGGCCTCACCGACCACGTTCTGTGCGACCAGGGCCCCGATCAGCTCGAGTCCGTTGGTGCCGCGGTTGATGACCCAGACCAGGTCGAACGCGCGCAGGGACTCGATCACGACGATGACCAGCACCACCATGTTGATCGGCCGCATCACCGGGAGCACGATCTGGAAGAACGTCTGCCGCTCGGTGGCCCCGTCGACCGCAGCCGCCTCGCGCAGCGTCGAGTCCACGCCCTTCAGCCCGGCCAGGTAGATGAGCATGATGTAGCCGGTGTGCCGCCAGGCCGTGGCCACCAGCACCGCCCAGAGGTTGACGTCGGAGTCGCCGTACCAGTCGACCTCGGTCCCGAACACCTGGTTGATGAGTCCCTGGTCGCGGGAGTAGAAGAGCTGCCAGATGAAGCCGATCAGGGCCAGCGAGAGGACGACGGGCATGTAGAACGCGGTCTGGTAGAACCGGCTGCCCCGCATGTTGCGGTCCAGGACGACGGCGAGGAACATCCCGAGGCCCGATGAGAGGAACAGGAACAGCAGCCAGATCACGTTGTGCCGGATCGCCGGCCAGAACGGCGGGTAGATCGTCGCGATGTCCTCATAGTTCTTCAACCCGATCCACTGGATCGTGTCGAGGTCCCCGATGCCGTTCCAGTTGCCGAACGAGAGGATGATCGAGAGGACCGCCGGCACCCAGACCAGGCCGAGCACGAACAACGAAGGCACCAGCACCATCGCGATGACGACGGCCCGGTCCCGTCCGTGCAGCTTCTGCTCGCGGGCCGGCCCGAACCCGCCGCCCTTCTTGGCCGGCGTCGGCTCCGTCGTGCCCACGGTGGTCGCCATCGGGTCCCTTCCTGCCGCGTCCGGTGTGAGCAGTCTCAGCTGCCGAAGATGGACACCTTCTGCTCCTGGATGCTCGAGGTGACGCCGTCTATGTCGTCGGGAGTCTCGAGGAACTTCTGCAGGGACGGGATCATCACGGTCGAGGCGAAGTCCGCGCGGGTGTCCCGGTCCAGGAACTGGGCGATGCTCTCGGCAGCGCCGACCACCTCGGCGGACTTGCGCTGGAGCTCCGTGTAGCTGCTGGTGTCGGCGTTCTCGTTGGCCGCGATGAAGGGGGTCGTGTCCGCGTTGGCGGCGTCGGCGGCCTCGGCGGTGCCGAGGAACTTGAGCATCTCCTTGCCCCCCACCTGGTTGCTCCCGGCCGCGGCGAGGCAGAACCCGTCGATAGGGGCGTCGAGCGCCGTCGCGCCGATGGAGGAGTCCAGCTCGGGGAACGTGAAGAAGTCCAGGTCGTCCTCGTCGTCGGGGATGGCATCGACGATGAACGTGCCGAACATCATCATGCCGGTCTCGCCCTGGCTGAGGGAGGTTGCGGCCTCCTGCCACGTGCGCCCGAGCGGGTCGGGCTGATGGTAGGGAAGCAGTCCGGCCCACGTGTCGAAGACCTGCTTGACCTCGGTGGAGTCCCAGGCCTCCTCTCCGGCCATCAGGCTCATGTGGTAGTCGAACCCGTTGATCCGCATGTTCAGGATGTCGAACGTGCCCATCGCCGGCCAGCCGTCCTTGTCGGCGAAGGCGAGGGGGATGATGTCGTCGGACTGCATCGTCTTCATCAGCGACATGAAGTCGTCGAGCGTGGCCGGGGGCTCGTAGCCGTTCTCCTCGAAGACCGACTTCTTGTAGAAGACCGCCCACGGGTAGTAGTCCTTGGGCACGAAGTACTGCTTGCCGTCGCTGGCGGTCGACGCCTCCTTGAAGCTGTCGGGCATGCCGTCGATCGGCCACACGTCGCTGATGTCGGTGATCAGGCCCTGCTCGGCGAACTGGTCCATGCGGAAGCCGGCGAACCAGGTGAACACGTCGTCGGGGCTGCCCTGCAGGTAGGTGTTGATGTTCTCCTGGAACGTGTTGTGGTCCACCTCGTTGCGCTGGACCTCGACGCCGGCCTTCTTGGCGTAGGCCTCCGCCATCGCCACCAGCCGCTCGTACGCCGGACCGACGCCCTTGGCCTCGTTCATGCCGAACTTGACCGCTCCGGTGGCGCTGCCCTCGTCGTCGCCGCCACCGCAGGCCGCCAGCAGCGTCGAGGAGCTGAGCACCGCACCGCCGGCGAGGACGCCGCGGAGCACGCTCCTGCGGGAGGCGGCCATGCCCAGCACGGAGGCGGGGATCGGTTGCGAGGCGGCACGTGGTCGGGACATCGGTTCCTCCTGGTCGGACGCGGCGCGTCGGACGAAAACGCACACAATCGAGCATTTTCTTGCCTGCCAGCGTCTTCCCCTCGGCAGGAGCCTGTCAAGGGTTCGCGTTGCGCCACGCCGAGGTTCTCCGCCCACAGGGACGGGTCGCGTCCGTGTTCGAAAGTGTTGACTCACCCGGGACAGTGGCGCCACCCTGATCGGATGCGTGAGTGGCGGCACTGGGCCGGACCGGGCGTGGCCTTCGGCGGCGACTACAACCCCGAGCAGTGGCCGCGCGAGACGTGGGCGGAGGACGTGACCCTGATGCGCGAGGCCGGGGTCACCTTCGTCACCCTCGGGGTGTTCGCCTGGTCCCACCTGCAACCCGCTCCCGACCGGTGGGAGTTCGGCTGGCTCGACGAGGTGCTGGACCTGCTGGGCGATGCGGGGATCAGCGTCGACCTGGCCACCGCCACCGCCTCCCCACCACCCTGGTTCTCACATCGCTACCCCGAGACGCTCCCTCAGGACGCGTCGGGGGTCCGACGGTGGCAGGGCAGCCGGCAGGCCTGGTGCCCGAGCTCGACGACCTTCACCGAGCACGCGACCGCGCTCACCGAGCGGATGGCCGTCCGCTACGGCACGCACCCCGCACTGTCGATGTGGCACGTCTCCAACGAGTACGGCTGCCACAACGCCCCGTGCTACTGCGACGTCTGCGCGGAGTCGTTCCGCGGCTGGCTGCTGAAGAGGTACGGCGACCTCGACACCGTGAACGACGCCTGGGGCACCTCCTTCTGGAGCCAGCGGTACGGCGCGTTCGAGGAGATCGTGCCGCCGCGCACGGTGCCCACGTTCCACAACCCGACGCAGGTGCTCGACTACCGGAGGTTCACCTCCGACGCGCTGCTCGGCCAGTACCTAGCCGAGGTCGACGTCCTGCGGCGCGTGACGCCCGACGTACCGGTGACCACCAACTTCATGACCATGGACCAGTTCCGGCACCTCGACTACGCCGCCTGGACCCCGCACGTCGACGTGGTCAGCACGGACCACTACCTCACCGTCCGCGGCGACCCCGAGGCCGAGCTGGCCTTCGGCGCCGACCTCACCCGCGGACTGGCCGGAGGACAGCCGTGGCTTCTCATGGAGCACTCGACGAGCGCGGTGAACTGGCAGCCGGTCAACCCCGCCAAGGCTCCGGGGCAGCTGATGCGCAACAGTCTCGCCCACGTCGCCCGGGGTGCCGACGCGCTGGGCTTCTTCCAGTGGCGGGCCTCGCGCGCCGGCGCCGAGAAGTTCCATTCCGCGCTGGTGCCGCACGCCGGCACCGACTCCCGGCTCTGGCGGGAGGTGGTCCGCCTCGGGGCCGTCGCCGGTCGGCTCGCCGAGGTGCGCGGCAGCACGGTCGAGGCCGAGGTGGCGCTGCTCTGGGACTACCAGGCCGGCTGGGCGTGCGACCAGGAGGCGCACCCGTCCTCCACGGTGCGCTACGGCGACGTGGCCCAGGACCTGCACGCGGCGTTCCGACGCGTCGGCGTGACCGTCGACGTGGTGCCGCCCGGCGCGGACCTGAGCGGCTACCGGGTGCTACTGGTCCCCACGTTGTACCTGTGCACCGACGAGACCGCGGCGGCCGTGACCGCCGCGGTCGAGGGCGGCGCGCACGCCGTGGTCACCTTCTTCTCGGGCATCGTCGACGAGCACGACCACATCCGGCTGGGCGGCTATCCGGGGGCCTTCCGCGACCTGCTCGGTGTCCGCGTCGAGGAGTTCTACCCGCTCCTCCCCGAGCAGCGGGTGCGCCTGACCGACGGCCTGGGCGCCGGCTGCACCGGCTCGCAGTGGTCGGAGCTGCTGGACTGCCCGGACGCCGAGCCGGTCGTCCGGCTGGCCGACGGCGCCGTCCCCGGGACGCCGGCCGTCACCCGTCGGGAGGTCGCGACGTCGGCCGCGTGGTACGTCGCGACCCGGCTGGACGCCACCGCGAACGACGGGCTGGTGGCCCGCGTCCTCGCCGAGTCCGGGGTTCGGGCTCCGGTCCCCGCGCCCGACGGTGTAGAGGTCGTACGCCGCGCGTCGGGGGACCGGTCCTGGCTGTTCGCGCTCAACCACACCGACCGGGACGCGGTGCTCGACGTCGCGGGACACGACCTGGTGACCGGCGCCGACGTGGAGCGGCTGGACCTCGCCGCCGGCGGGTGCGCCGTCGTACGCGAGAGGCGTTGACGTGCTGCCCGACCAGCGTCGCGAGCGCATCCTGCACCTGGTTCGCTCGGTCGGCGGCGTACGGGTGTCCGAGCTCGTGGAGCAGCTGGGCGTCTCCGACATGACGATCCGACGGGACATCGAGGTGCTCGCCGGTCGCGGTCTCGTCGCCCGCGTGCACGGTGGCGCGACGGCGCTCGGGGACCGCAGCGCCGACGAGCCGGGGTTCACCGCCAAGTCGGTCCAGCAGCGGGTCGAGAAGCGGGCCATCGCCCGCGCCGCGGTCCGGCTGGTGCAGCCCGGCGCCGCCGTCGCGCTGTCGGCCGGGACGACGACCTACGAGATCGCACGGGAGCTGTGCGCCGTCCCCGACCTCACCGTGGTGACCAACTCGTTCCCGGCCGCGCAGCTGCTGCACGAGGCGGGCCGGTCGGACCTCACCGTCGTCCTCACCGGCGGCACCCGGACACCTTCGGACGCGCTCGTCGGACCGGTGGCGGTGGAGGCGTTGCGCGGGCTGCACGTCGACACGGTGTTCCTCGGCGTGCACGGCTTCGACGAGCGCGGGTTCACCACCCCCAACCTGGTGGAGGCGGAGACCAACCGGGCGCTCCTCGCGTGCGCTCGACGACGCGTGGTGACCGCCGACCACACGAAGTGGGGGGTGGTGGGTCTGGCGTCGATCACCGGCCTGGAGGACATCGAGGTGCTGGTCGTGGACGACCGGATCCAGCCCGAGGCGCTGATCGCCCTGGAGAAGGCCGTGCCCGAGGTGCTGCTCGCGCCCACCGACTCGATCCGGGCGGCAGCGCCGCACGACGCCGACGGCGGCCGCGCCGGGCGCTGAGAGCGAGCAAGTCAGGCGAGCAGCCGGGCCTCGTCGCCGATCTCGACGACCCCGGGGGTGAACACGTCCGCCACCACGCCGAGGTCGCCCTGGTTGGCGTCGGTGGTGGTCCGCAGCAGCTCGGCGTCGCCGGGAAGCCCCTGCTGCGGAAGTGTGACCATCACGCAGCGAGGCATGGTCGCGCGGATCTCGAGCACCAGGTCGCCGCCGACGGCGAGCCGCCGGCCGACCCAGGCGTCCTCGACGAACCCGGCGTCGGCATCGCTGTCGAGCACGAGGTTCGGCCGGAAGTGCGACGCCTCGACGGGTGCGCCGTGGGCGGTCTCGAGCCGGCGCAGGCTCGCGGACGTGAGCAGGTGCACGGGACCGTCGTCGAAGTGCGACACGTCGGCTTCGCGGCTGAGCGTGACCGGGCGTCCGACGTACGCCGAGAGCGCCTCGTGCACCGCCGGGTCGTCGCCGCGGTACGTCGTGCCGTCCTCCAGCGCGATGACCGGCACGTCTCCGTCGTACTCCGCCACCAGGCGGAGCAGACCCTCCATCCGCCGGAACCGCCGACTCGACTTGCCGCTGCCGAGCTTGCCGTCGGGGTCCCGGACCGCCCAGGCGCGGTCGCCGACGAGGCCCCGGCGGTCGACGGCCGCGCGGGGCAGCGTCTCGCCGGCCAGGGACTTGACCGGGTACCGGTGGAGGCTGCGCACCCTGCCCACCGGTCCGCCGGAGCCGGTCAGGCGTCGCCGCCTTCCTGCTTGACGCCCGACACGGCGGTGGGGTCGTCGATGCGGTACTTGTCGAACGCCTCCTGCACGACCTCGGGCTTGACCTCGCCACGCGCGGCCAGCGCCGCGAGCGCCTGCACGACGACCGACTGGGCGTCGACCTGGAAGAACCGACGCGCCGCGGGCCGGGTGTCGGCGAAGCCGAAGCCGTCGGTGCCCAAGGTGTGGTAGTCGCCGGGTACCCACTTGGCGATCTGGTTCGGCACCGCACGCATGAAGTCGCTGACCGCGACGATCGGGCCCTCGGCCTCCTTGAGCTTGTGCGTGATGTACGGCGTGCGCGGGGACTCCGACGGGTGCCCCAGGTTCCACCTCTCCGCCTCGACACCGTCGCGGGCCAGCTCGTTCCACGACGTGACCGACCAGGTGTCGGCCGCGACGCCCCACTCCTCGGCGAGCAGCCGGGCGGCCTCGGTGATCCACGGGAAGCCGACGCCCGAGGCGAGCAGCTGCACCCGCGGGGTCTGGCCGCCGTTGCCGGACACCTCGGGCGGCGTGGCCACGTGGTAGATGCCCTTGAGCAGGCCCTCGACGTCGACGTCGTCGGGCTCCTTGGGCTGCACGGTCGGCTCGTTGTAGACGGTCAGGTAGTAGATGACGTCCTCGCCGTGCTCGTGGCCCTCGGTCGCGCCGTACATGCGGCGCAGGCCGTCCTGCACGATGTGCGCCACCTCGTAGGCCATCGCGGGGTCGTAGTGCACGACCGCAGGGTTGCTGGCGGCCAGCAGCGGGGAGTGGCCGTCGGCGTGCTGCAGGCCCTCGCCGGTGAGCGTGGTGCGCCCGGCGGTCGCGCCGATGAGGAAGCCACGCGCGAGCTGGTCGGCCATCGCCCAGATGGAGTCGCCGGTCCGCTGGAACCCGAACATCGAGTAGAAGATGTAGAACGGGATCATGTGCTCGCCGTGCGTGGAGTACGCCGAGCCCGCGGCCGTGGCCGACGCCATCGCGCCCGCCTCGGAGATGCCCTCGTGGAGCAGCTGGCCCTGCGCGGACTCCTTGTAGGTCATCAGCATCTTGCGGTCCACGGACTCGTACTGCTGGCCGGCCGGCTGGTAGATCTTCGCGGTCGCGAACATCGAGTCCATGCCGAACGTGCGGAACTCGTCGGGCGCGATCGGCACCATACGCTGCCCGATCTCGGGGTCCTTCATCAGGTCGCGGAGCAGCCGGACCAGCGCCATCGTGGTGGCGATCGCCTGCTTGCCCGAGCCCTGCTTGAGCTCGGAGTAGACCTCGTCGCCGGGCAGCTTCAGCAGCTTGGACCGGACGACCCGCTTGGGCAGCGAGCCGCCGAGCTGACGACGCCGGTCGAGCATGTACTGGATCTCGGGGGCGTCCTCGCCGGGGTGGAAGAACGGCGCGATGTCGTTCTCGTCGATGTCCTTGTCGCTGATCGGCAGGTACAGCCGGTCGCGGAACCGCTTCAGGTCGTCCTTGGTCAGCTTCTTCATCTGGTGGGTGGCGTTCTTGCCCTCGAGGGCGTCGATCGTCCAGCCCTTGATGGTCTTCGCCAGGATCACGGTCGGCTGGCCGTTGTGCTTGGTGGCCGCGTCGAACGCGGCGTACACCTTGCGGTAGTCGTGCCCGCCACGCGGCAGCTTGAAGATCTGCTCGTCGCTCATGTGCTCGACCATCTTGCGCAGCCGCTGGTCGACGCCGAAGAAGTGCTCGCGGATGTAGGAGCCCTCCTCGGTGGAGTAGGTCTGGAACTGGCCGTCCGGTGTGGTGTTCATCCGGTTGACCAGCACGCCGTCGACGTCACGGGCGAGCAGGTCGTCCCACTCGCGGCCCCACACGACCTTGATGACGTTCCAGCCGGCGCCCCGGAACGTGGACTCCAGCTCCTGGATGATCTTGCCGTTGCCGCGCACCGGACCGTCGAGCTGCTGGAGGTTGCAGTTGATGACCCAGGTGAGGTTGTCGAGCTCCTCGCGGGCCGCGACGCCGATCGCTCCCAGCGACTCCGGCTCGGCCATCTCGCCGTCGCCGAGGAACGCCCACACGCGCTGCTGGCTGGTGTCCTTGAGCCCGCGGTTGTGCAGGTAGCGGTTGAACCGGGCCTGGTAGATGGAGTTGATCCCGGTCAGCCCCATCGACACCGTCGGGAACTCCCAGAAGTCCGACATCAGCCGCGGGTGCGGGTACGACGGCAGGCCCTTGCCGACGCCGTGCTGCACCTCCTGCCGGAAGTGGCTGAGCTGCTCCTCGGTGAGCCGGCCCTCGAGGAACGCCCGGGCGTAGATGCCGGGGGAGCCGTGACCCTGGATGTAGATCTGGTCGCCACCGCCGGGGTGGTCCTTGCCGCGGAAGAAGTGGTTGAAGCCGACCTCGTAGAGCGACGCGGCGGACTGGTAGGTCGCGATGTGCCCGCCGACCTCGAGGCCCTTGCGGTTGGCCGCGGAGACCATGACCGCGGCGTTCCACCGGATGAACGCGCGGATCCGGCGCTCGACGTCCTCGTCGCCAGGGAACCACGGCTCCCGCTCCGGCGGGATGGTGTTGATGTAGTCGGTCGAGCGCAGGGCCGGCACGCCGACCTGCTTCTCGCGAGCCCGCTCGAGGAGCCGCAGCATGACGTAGCGCGCTCGGTCGCGGCCCCGGTCGTCGATCATGGCGTCGAAGGAGTCGATCCACTCCAGCGTCTCGTCCGGGTCGATGTCCGGAAGCTGGGTGGGCAGTCCTTCGTGGATCACCGCGGGGCGACCGCCACCGTGGGTGTCCGTGGGGCCGGTCGACTGGCCCGCCGTCTGGTCAGAGCCTGAAGCCATGGGGATCCCTCTGCTCTCGCGCTCGCGTTCGTCTCGTGTCGTTCACGTCGTCGTACCATCCGGCCGGTCCTCTCGTCGCGGCCGGGGCGGCGTCCGGGGTCGCCGGAGCCTCCACTCCAATCGTGTCACGCCCGGTGCAGAGGCGGTATCTACCGCTCGGTAGCCGTGGCTCCCCACCATCCGCGGGTCGGCGCAGTAGCCTGAGCGGGCCCGGCGAAGGCAGGGCCTTGCGCGGTCGGACGACTTCCGGTGAACTACGCGCAAGCACGAGCAGAGACAGACCAGCAGCACGACGGAAGCCGCCGACCGGGCGGCCCCCTGGGGGTGAGCTCCCGGGTCTGACGGGACGGAGAACAGACGTGAGCGCGACCTCGGGTGGGCCGGAAGGTGCCGCCACCCAGACCATCGGTGACCGCCTGGGGCTGACCAAGGGCATGGTCGTCCAGGAGCTCGGCTGGGACGAGGACGTCGACGACGACCTGCGGGTGGAGATCGAGGACGCGATCGACGCCGACATGGTCGACGGCGACTACGGCAACGTGGTCGAGGCGGTCGTGCTCTGGTGGCGCGACGACGACGGCGACCTCGGTGACGGGCTCATGGACTCCCTGTCCGACCTCGTCGGCGGCGGCGTGATCTGGCTGCTCACCCCGAAGGTGGGCCGGCCCGGCGCCGTCGACCCCGCCGACATCGCGGAGGCCGCCCCGATCGCGGGCCTGGCCACCACCACGACTGTCGGGGTCAGCAAGGACTGGGCGGCGACGCGGCTCGTCGCGCCCAAGCACCCGCGCTGACCGGAGAAGGTCTCGTGCTGCTCGTCCGTAAGTACCTCACGATGCTCCGCGTGCTCGCCGGGGCAGGGATCATCAGGCCCTACTCGCCGGCCGTGCTGGCCCGGATGGCACGGACCCTGCTGGCCTGGGGCACCGGGCCGGCCGGCGGGTTCACCACCTTGGCGCAGCGAGCCCCGCACCGGGTCGGGCTCGTCGACGAGCTCGGCGAGCTGACCTTCCTGGAGATGCACCGAGCGCAGCAACGCGCTGGCCGACGCCTTCGCACCGGCGCGGGGTCGGTGCCGGCGACGGGGTCGCGATCATGTGCCGCAACCACCGCGGCTTCGTCGACGCCAGCGATCGCCGCCGCCAAGCTCGGCGCCGACATGGTCTACCTCAACACCGCCTTCGCCGGTCCCCAGCTCGTCGACGTGCTCGAGCGGGAGCGGCCGGCCCTCGTCGTCCACGACGAGGAGTTCACCGAGCTGCTCGCGGGCGTCGGGGGCGTGCGAGCGGGTGCTGGCCTGGACCGACGCGGAGCCGGGAGACGACGTGCCGACCCTGGAGCGACTCATCGCCGAAGGGTCGACCGCGGACCGTCGACCGCCGGGGAAGCCGAGCCGGATCATCATCCTGACCTCCGGCACGACCGGTACGCCGAAGGGCGCCCCGCGCAGCGAGGCGGGCATCGACGCGGCCGTCGCGCTGCTGTCCCGGCTGCCGCTGCGGCAGGGCTGGCGCACCCACATCGCGGCGCCGCTGTTCCACACCTGGGGCTGGGCGCACTGGGCGCTGGCGATGCTGCTCGGCTCGACGGTCGTGCTGCGTCGCAGGTTCGACCCGGAGGACTGCCTGCGGACGGTGGCCGAGGAGCGGTGCGACTCGCTGGTGGTGATCCCGGTGATGCTGCAGCGGATCCTCCAGCTGCCGCAGGCCGAGCTCGACGCCTACGACCTCTCCCACGTCGAGGTGGTGGCGGCCTCGGGCTCGGCGCTGCCGGGTGACCTGGGCACGACGTGGATGGACCAGTTCGGCGACAGCCTCTACAACATCTACGGCTCCACCGAGGTCGCCTACGCGACGGTCGCGACGCCGGAGGACCTGCGCGCGGCTCCCGGCACGGCCGGCAAGCCGCCGTGGGCCACGGTCGTGAGGATCGTCGACGACGAGGGCGGCGAGGTCGCGCCGGGGGAGTCGGGCCGGATCTTCGTCGGCAACACGCTGCTGTTCGAGGGCTACACCGGCGGCGGCCACAAGGACATGCTCGACGGGCTGATGGCGACCGGGGACGTCGGCCGGTTCGACGAGGAGGGCCGGCTGATCGTCGAGGGTCGCGACGACGAGATGATCGTGTCCGGCGGCGAGAACGTCTTCCCGGCGGAGGTCGAGGACTGCCTCGCGCGGCACGAGGCCGTGGTCGAGGCGGCGGCCATCGGCGTGGACGACGAGGACTTCGGCAAGCGGCTGCGCGCCTTCGTCGTACTGTCGGACGACGGGGTCGACGAGGACGCCCTCAAGGCGCACGTGAAGGGCAACCTGGCCCGCTACAAGGTGCCGCGCGAGATCATCGTCGTCGACGAGCTGCCCAGGAACGCGACCGGCAAGGTGCTCAAGCGCGAGCTCGCCGAGTCCGCCGACGGCTGAGCGGGTCGGCTAGGGACGGGTTCCTGGCGATCCGACGGAGAGAAGGGAAGCCATGGGGCTGAGCATCGGGGACGAGGCGCCGGACTTCGAGCTGCGCGACCAGCACGGCCAGCCGGTGCGGCTGTCGTCGTTCCGCGGCCGGAAGGCCGTGGTGGTGATGTTCTACCCGTTCGCGTTCACCCGGGTCTGCACCGGCGAGCTCGGCGAGGTGCGCGACAACCTCGCGCAGTGGGAGTCCGACGACGTCCAGCTGCTCGCGGTCTCCTGCGACCCGATGTTCTCGCTGCGGGCCTTCGCCGAGCAGGACGGGCTGACCTTCCCGCTGCTCTCGGACTTCTGGCCGCACGGTGCGGTCGCCTCGTCGTACGGCGTCTTGGACGAGACCGACGGGGGCGGCGAACCGCTCGACGTTCATCATCGACCGCGCCGGTACAGTTCGCTGGACCGTCCACAACGCCAGGCCGCAGGCGCGCGATCTGTCCGAGCAGCTGCGCGTGCTGTCCGGTCTGGACACCTGAGCTCCGTCCCCAGCCTGCGGGTCGGGTAAAGAAATTCGAGATTTCGTCGAAATCCTGTGACAGCGGCCCCCGACGGGGGTTGAATAGTTACTGCTACGGCCGCTGGTGACCCGAGACGCCAGCGGCCGTGGCCTTTTTTGTCGCGCCGCGAACGCGCTCGCGTAGGCTGCGCCGGCAGTCTCCTCGAGGGCGTATAGCTCAGCGGTAGAGCACTGGTCTTACAAACCAGCGGTCGCAGGTTCGATCCCTGCTGCGCCCACCACCCGTCACGCTTCGACGTCGATGAGAGTGGTCTCATCCGTGCCTCACATCGCCTTCATCGGCCCCTCGCAGACTCTGGTCCCCGTCAGCAAGACATGACGGGCTCCGGCCCGCGGAAGGGGAACGACATGAAGAAGACACTGATCTCGCTCAGCACCCTGGCCCTGGCCGGAGGCGTCTCGCTCGGCGTGATCGGCCTGAACGCCTCGGCCTTCGCCGACGACTCCGGCACCGACGCCTACGTGAAGCGCGAGGAGAAGACGAGCAGCCTGGCGTTGGCCGCCGACGACAACGACGACGACGACACCAACACCCGCACCCGGACCCGCACCGGAGCCGGCGACAACACCGGGAACAGCAAGTCGCGCGCCGACAGCACCAACTCGCGCGTCACCGGCGTCAGCCGCGACCAGGACCGCAGCCGCGGCGACCTGACCCGCGACTGGACGCGCGACGGTGGCGACCTGACCCGGGACCTGACGGCCGACCTGACCAACGACAAGTCCCGCAACGACACCCGCGGCTGAGCCGGCAGGCGCTGGAAGGAATCGGTTCATGAGCATGGGCATGCGTGACGACACTCCCGCGAGACGCTGGGGCTTCGCCGAGGGCGACGCCATCACCGACGACCTGACCGCGATCAAGCTGCTCGGCGGCGGTACGACGTACGAGGCCTACCTGGCCTTCGACGACGTCACCTACGCGCCGACCGTGGTCAAGGTGGTCCGGCCGCACCGGGTCGACGACGAGTCGAGCCTGCGCGGTCTGCGCCCGGGAGGTCGACGCGCTGTCCATGGTCAACCACCCCGTCGTCGCACGCGGTCTGCGGGCGGTGCTCGACGGCGACCGCCCGCACGTGGTGCTCGAGGCGATCGACGGGCCGCGGCTCTCGACGCTGATCCGTCGCTACGGGCCGCTGCAGGAGCAGCAGTACCTGCCGCTCGGCATCGAGCTCGCCTCGGCGCTGCACTACTTCCGGCGGCGGGGGCTCGTGCACCTCGACATCAAGCCCAGCAACGTCATCATGGGCGCGCCGGCCCGGCTGATCGACCTGAGCGTCGCGCGGCCGGTGGAGGACGCGGCGCTGCTCGACTTCGCGGTCGGCACCGACGCCTACATGGCCCCCGAGCAGTGCGACCCGCCCACCAGCGGCACGCCCGGCTTCGCCTCGGACGTCTGGGGTGTCGGCGCGACGCTGTTCCACGCGATCGCCGGCTACCGGCCCTTCGACGACGGGCGACCCCGAGGCGGACGACCCCGCGGCGCGGTTCCCGCAGCTGGCCGAACCTGCGCTACTCGCTGCCCGAGCACCGTCGCCGCCGACGTGGCGAAGATCGTGCTGGCCTGCCTCGAGCCGGACCCGGCGAACCGGCCGCTGCCGCACGAGCTCGCCGAGGGCCTGCAGCCCGCCCTGGAACGTGCCCCCAAGGGGCGTCTTGCCGGGTGGAAGGTGCGGTAGGCCGGGTGGCAAATTCACTGGGGACCCAGTGAATCTTCCGCTCCCCGTGGTGATATCACCGCGGGGAGCGGCCGTTTACCACGGTCCCGTGGTAATTGGCCGCCGCCCCCGCACCCCTCAGGACCGAACGTCGAGGCGGTAGCCGACGCCGCGCACGGTGCTGATCGTCGAGGTGCCGAGCTTCTTGCGCAGGTAGCCGACGTAGACGTCGACCACGTTGGACCCGGGGTCGAAGTCGTAGCCCCACACCAGGTCGAGCAGCTGCTCCCTGGACAGCACCATGCCCGGCGTTGCGCAGGAAGATCTCGGCGAGCCGGAACTCGCGTGCGGACAGGTCGACCTCCTCGCCGGCCACCGTGGCGCGGCGGGTGCGCAGGTCGAGCCGGACACGGCGCCGACGGTGAGCAGGTCCTCCGCCGGGCCGGTCGTCTCCTGGGCCTGCCGCAGCCGCACCCGCACCCGGGCGAGCAGCTCGGCGAACCGGAACGGCTTGCTCATGTAGTCGTCCGCGCCGCTGTCCGAGCGCGGACACGGTGTCGGTCACCGAGTCGCGCGCGGTCAGCACGATCACCGGCATCCGGCTGCCCTGGGCGCGCAGCTGGTCGAGCACGTCGAAGCCCGACGAGCCGGGGGAGCCCGATGTCGAGGACCATCAGGTCGAACTCGTCGCTGAGCGCGTGGTCGAGCCCGCTCGACGCCGTCGCCGACCGTGACGGTGATGTGCCCCTCGGCCGTGAGGCCCTTGGCGATGAACGAGGCGATCCGCTGCTCGTCCTCGACGATCAGGATGCGGGCCATGGGTCGTCCTTCCGGGTGAGCGGGCAGCACCAGGGTGAACACGGCGCCACCGCCGGGGGCGTCGTCGACGCGGGCCGTGCCGCCGTGCGCGCGGGCGATCGCGGCGACGATCGACAGGCCGAGGCCGAAGCCCTCGTCGTCGGCGCGGACCCGGTCCCGCGAGAACCGGTCGAAGATGCTGCGTCTTGGCGTCGTCGGCGACGCCCGGGCCGGTGTCGCGCACCCACAGCCGCAGACCGTGGTCGGGGTCGACCCGGGCGCCCAGGCCGATCTCGTCCCCGGCATCGGTGTGCTTGACCGCGTTCTGCGGCCAGCTGCAGGAGCGCCTGGGTGATCCGCTGCTCGTCGAGGACCGCGGCGTGAGCGGCGCTCTCGTCGAGCACCCAGTCGCGGTGGCCGAGGGCGCGGCACTTCTCCAGCACGGTGTCGAGGTACGGCGCCAGGTCGACCGGCTCGAACCGGAAGAAGTCCGGGCGGTCGGTCTTGGCGAGCATGATCAGGTCGTTGACCAGCCGCGACATCCGGTCCACCTCGTCGAGCAGCAGCTCGCGGGTCGCGTCGACCTCGCCCGGGTCGGCGGTGTCCATCAGCTCGAGGTGCCCCTGCAGCACGGTCAGCGGCGTCTTGCAGCTCGTGGCCGGCGTCGTCGAGGAACTGCCGCTGCCCGGTGAAGGCGCGCTCGAGCCGGTCGAGCATCTGGTTGACGGTGCGGGTCAGCGCGGTGATGTCGTCGTTGCCGGTCTCGGGGATGCGCCGGGACAGGTCGGTCTCGGAGATCTCCTGGGCGGTCTCGCGCAGCGTGCGCAGCGGCGCCAGCAGCCGGCCGGCCTGCCACGCGGCCACCCCGGTGACGATCAGCAGCAGCAGCGCGGACACGATGAAGTAGGTGCGCAGCACCTGGTCGAGCTCGCCGTACTCGTCCTGCATGAAGTTCAGCACCACCAGCGCCCCGGTCGTCTCGGCGTTGCTCACCGGCACGACGGTCGACGACCACCTCGCCGAACGACGAGTCCGAGCCGCTCGGAGCCGCCGCGGTCCAGGCGCGCGCGACGACGCCCGCGAGCTGAGCAGACGTGGTGTACGACGCGTGCGGCGACTCCGACGACACCCGGGCCGGCCGTCCCAGAAGCCGACCAGCGCCTCGTCGTCGTCGGGCACGTTGCGCCGCAGGAACAGCTCGATCAGGGTGGCCACGCTGGTGAACGGGCGGCCGGTGTCCGGGTCGACGCCCTGCTGCAGGTTGCGGAACTCCTCGATCTCCTGCTCGACCTGCGCGCGCACCTGGTCCTCGATGCGGGCGGACTCGAGCGCGTAGACGAGCCCGCCCGCGGCGGCCAGCGCCAGGCCGGTCAGCAGCGCGACGACCGTGATCAGCCGGGTGCGGACCGAGACGCCGGAGAGCCCTCCCGCGGGGGCGGAGGGCTCAGTCGTCGTCCGGGCCGTCGTCACCGCGTCCGCTGCCGTCGTCTCCGTCGTCGCCCCCGTTGTCATCGCCACGATCCTCGTCGTCGTCATCGTCGTCGAGGTCATCGGGGTCGGGACGCACCACGCGGACGTCGTCGTCATCGTCATCGTCGTCGTCGCGGTCGTCCCGGTCGTCGTCGCGCCCGTTGCGGTCCCCGTCGTCGGCACCACCCCGGCCACGCGGGCCGTCGGACGGGGGCCGGCGAGGGGGTGCCGGAGCCGCTCGAGGCCGCCGGAGCGGGGTCGTCGACGAGGACCGGCGGGCGCTGGTCCGGGAGCTCGACCCGTGGACCTGCCAGGCTGCCGGCGACGTACGCGCCGACCGGCAGCGTCAGCAGCAGGACCACGAGGCCCCTCCAGAACCAGGACATGGCGACAGTCTGCCGCGTCCCGGTGGGAGCAAGGTGAGACCACCATGAGAACGCTCTCATCCGGCCGCAACTAGGCTGCGCCGCATGGCTGTGACGCTGCGCGACGTCGTCGCCCTGCTCGACGGGTGGTACGACCCGGCCTGGGCGGAGTCCTGGGACGCCGTCGGGCTGGTGTGCGGCGACCCGGACCAGCCGGTCGGCTCGGTGCTGTTCGCGGTGGACCCGGCTCCCGAGGTGGTCGACGAGGCGCAGGACTGGGGCGCCGACCTGCTCGTGGTGCACCACCCGCTGCTGCTCACCCCGGTGCACTCGATGGCCGCGACGACACCGAAGGGCCGGGTGCTGCACGCGCTGGCCCGCGACGGGATCGCGCTGCTGACCGCGCACACCAACGCCGACGTGCCCGCCGACGGCGTCAACGAGTCGCTGGCCCGGGCGGTCGGGATCGTCGACCCACGCGTGGTCGTCGACGAGGGTCGGGAAGGTCTCGACAAGCTGACGTTCTTCGTGCCGGGGACCGACGCCGACCGGGTCCGCACCGCGGTGGCCGCCGCCGGCGCGGGCACCCTCGGCGACTACGACGGCTGCTCGTTCTCCACGCCGGGCGAGGGCCGGTTCCGCCCGCTGGAGGGCGCGAACCCGACCCTGGGCCGGGTCGGGGACCCCGAGGTCGTCGCCGAGGTGCGCGTCGAGGTGGTGCTCCCGCGCTCCCGGCGTACGACGGTCGTGGCCGCCCTGCTGGCCGCGCACCCCTACGAGGAGCCGGCGTACGACGTCGTCGAGCTCGCCAACGACGCGCCGGCCGTCCGACCGCGGCCACGGCACGGATCGGGCGGCTCGCGGCACCGACCACGCTGCGCGGGTTCGCCGAGCAGGTGCCGCGACGCGCTGCCCGGCCACCGCCCACGGGGTGCGGGTGGCCGGCGACCCGGAGCGCCGCGTCGAGACGGTCGTGGTCGGCGAGCGGGCTCGGGCGACTTCCTGCTCGACACGGTGCTGGGCCTCGACGCCGACGTCTACCTCACCTCCGACCTGCGGCACCACCGCGCCGGCGAGTTCCGCGAGCACGACGGGCCCGCCCTGGTCGACGTCGCGCACTGGGCCGCCGAGTGGACCTGGCTGCCCGGTCGCCGAGGCGGAAGTTGGTGCGGGCGCTGCAGGAGCGAGGGGATACGGTGGAGACCCGGGTGAGCACCACCGTCACCGACCCGTGGACGTTCCGGGTCGACCGATCCGCCACCCGACCACGCCGACAGACACGCAGGAGCCATCCGCTGAAAGCCGACGCCTTCGCCCAGCTCCGAGCTGCTCGACCTCCAGGAGCTCGACTCCCGGCTCGACCAGCTCCGGCACCAGCTCGCCACCATCCCGGAGGCCAAGGAGCTGGCCGCCCTGGACGCCGAGCGCGCGGAGCTCGACAGCCAGGCCCGCGACGTGCGGATCCTGGTCGACGACCTCGACCCGGGAGCAGCGCAAGGCCGACGCCGACGTCGAGCAGGTCAAGGCCCGGCGCACGCGCGACCAGCAGCGGATGGACCAGGGACTGGTCACCAACCCCAAGGACCTCGAGCGGATGCAGGACGAGCTGGTCTCCCTGGAGCGCCGGATCACCGAGCCTCGAGGACACCGAGCTCGAGGTGATGGAGCGGCTCGAGACCGCGCAGGCCGACCTCGCACGAGCTGCAGCGCCCACCTCGAGAACCTCGACCGGCGTGCCGCCGAGCTGCAGGCTGCCCGCGACCAGAAGGCCGGCGAGATCGACGTCGAGCTCGCCGACATCGCGGGCCGAGCGCAAGACCACGGCCGACGGCCTGGCCGACGACCTGCTGACGCTCTACGAGCGGCTGCGCGCAGCAGAAGGACGGTGTCGGCGCCGCCGCGCTGCGGGCCCGCCGCTGCGGCGGCTGCCGCCTCGAGCTCACCGCCGCCGACCTGTCGGCGATCGCCAAGGCGCCCTCCGACGAGGTGCTGCGCTGCGAGGAGTGCAACCGGATCCTGGTCCGCACCTCGGAGTCCGGAGTCTGAGGCGGTGGCGCAGGGACACACGTCGGTCGTCATCGAGGCCGACGGCGGATCGCGCGGCAACCCCGGCGACGCGGCGTACGGCGCGGTCCTCAAGGACGCGACCACCGGGGAGGTGATCGCCGAGCGGGCCGAGTGCATCGGCGTCGCCACCAACAACGTCGCGGAGTACCGCGGGCTGATCGCCGGCCTGGAGCTCTACAACGAGCACACCCCGGAGCGCCGAGCTCGAGGTCCGCATGGACTCCAAGCTCGTCGTCGAGCAGATGTCCGGCCGCTGGAAGATCAAGCACCCCGACATGAAGCCGCTGGCGATGGCGGCGCACCGGCTCGCGCCGTTCGGCACCGTCTACACCTGGATCCCGCGGGCGGAGAACGCCCACGCCGACCGGATCCTCAACGAGGCCCTCGACGCCGCCGCCGGGAAGCCCCCGCGGCGCACCGCCGCGCCGAAGGCCGCCGACGAGGACGACCAGCCCCGGCCGCGCGGTTGGCACCCCGACATCGGCGAGCCGACCATCCTGATCCTGGTCCGGCACGGCGAGACCGAGCACACGCGCGACAAGAAGTTCAGCGGGCTCGGCGGGGACGACCCGGGGCTCAACGCCGACGGCCAGGCGCAGGTGGGCGCGACGGCGGAGTGGCTGGCGCCGCTCGCCGAGGAGATCGACGCCGTGGTCGCCTCCCCGCTGCGTCGTACCCGCGAGACCGCCGCCATCATCGCCGGCCAGCTCGGCAAGGAGGTCGTCGTCGAGGAGGGTCTCGCCGAGGCGGCCTTCGGCACCTGGGACGGGCTCACCTTCGCCGAGGTGCAGGAGCACCACGCCGACGACCTGGAGGCCTGGCTCGGCGGCATCGACGTGGCGCCGACCGGCGGAGGGGAGTCGTTCGCGGAGGTCGACGCACGGGTACGCCGGACCCGGGACCGCCTGATCGCGGCCTACCCGGGCAAGACCGTCCTGGCCGTCAGCCACGTCACCCCGATCAAGGTGCTCGTCCGGCTCGCGCTGGACGCCCCGCTCGAGGCGCTGTTCCGGATGGAGCTCGCGCCGGCGTCGGTGACGGTCGTCTCGTGGTACCCGGACGGCCAGGCCTCGATGCGCATGTTCAACGCCCGACCGATGGAGAGCGCGTTCATCGGGCGGTGAGTCCCGATGTCGCGACCGGAGAGATGAACCCATGACGAACAGCAACCGCGCGGCCCTGCTGGCCGTGGCCGCCGTCGCCGCCGTCCTGATCGCCACCCTGGTGATCGTGCAGATGCTCGGCGGCGAGGAAGAGCCCACCGCGGGCGACCAGGACGCCGCCGCGACGTTCGAGCCCCCGCCGCCCGGCGAGTGCGTCGAGCCGCCGGCGATGCCGACCTCGCCGCGACAGTTCGACGAGGTGCCCGACCAGGCGCTCGCCGAGGACGCGGTCTGGACGGCGACCGTCACCACCAACTGCGGCGACATCGTCATGGAGCTCGACGGCACCAAGGCGCCGCAGACGGTCGCGTCGTTCCTGCACCTGGCCCGCGAGGGCTACTGGGACAGCAGCCCCTGTCACCGGCTGGTGCCGTCCGGCATCTTCGTGCTGCAGTGCGGCGACCCGACCGGCACCGGCACCGGCAACCCGGGCTACGGCTTCGGCGTCGAGAACGCGCCGGCGGACGCGGCGTACCCGCGCGGCACGCTGGCGATGGCGCGCTCCACCGACCCGGAGACCAACGGCGGTCAGTTCTTCATCGTGTACGACGACAGCCAGATCCCCGACAACGGCGGCACCGGCTACACGATCTTCGGCAAGGTCACCGAGGGCATGGACATCGTCGACCGGATCGCCGAGAGCGGCGTCGGCGGCACCCTCGGCCCGGAGGCGCCCAACCAGCCGATCAGCATCGTCGACATCGAGGTCGAGAAGGCCTGACGCCGGTCAGAGATCGGTGACGACCACGTCGAGCCGAGTGCCGCTCCGACCGGGCGCACCGAGCTCGGTCTTCCAGCCGAGCGCGGCCAGGTGGTCGGCGAACCGGGCCGGTGTCGAGGGTGCGGTGCCGTCCTCGAGCAGCGCCCGCACCAGCCGGCCCTTCGTGGCCTTGTTGAAGTGCGACACCACCTTGCGCACACCGTCGACCTCGTGCAGCACGCGGACCGTGACGACCCGCGGGGCCATGTCGGGGCCCGGTCGCCAGAACGGCACGTAGGTCGACGAGCGCAGGTCGACCACCAGGCCGCGACCGGCGGCCTGCCGCACCGCGGCGTCGAGGTGCCGGCTCCAGTAGGTGGCCACCGGACCGGTGCCGGGCAGGCTGACACCGCCGGCGAGCCGGTACGCCGGGATCCGGTCCGCGGGTCGCACCAGCCCGAACAGGGACGAGGTGACCGCGAGCCACCGGTTGGCCCGGCGGCGGGCGGCGGCGTCGAGGCTCGCGACGTCGAGCGCCTCGTAGAGCACGCCCGATGTAGACCGCGTCGGCGCGGGCGGTGGGCGCGTCCCGCAGGGCGGCGTTGCGGGCCACCTCGTCGGCCTGGGTGCTGCCGAGACCGAGCGTGCCCGCCGCGACCTCCGGGTCGCCAGCGCACAGGGTGGTCAGCGCGTCGAGCATCCCCGCGCGTGCGGCGTACAGCTCGGGGAAGCTCAGGTCCTCGGGCCGCAGGGAGTGGCCGCGGCGGGGCGCGGCCTTGCCCTCGGACGGAGGCAGCAGGATCAGCACCGGGTCACCCTATGCTGGGCGGGAGTTCCGATCTCGAGGGGTGACCAGGCCAGTGCCGAGACGAGTCGTGAGGATCCTGCACGCCGACGGCGGCATGCTGCGCGAGGGGATCCGGGGCATCCAGGACGACCTCGGGGTCAGCGCCGAGTTCCCCGCCGAGGTCGAGCAGGCGGCGGCCGCGGCGGCCGCGAACCCGCGGCTCCCCGAGCTCGACCGCACCGACATCCCGTTCGTGACCATCGACCCCGAGGGTGCGATGGACCTCGACCAGGCGCTGCACATCGAGCGCGACGGCGACGGCTACGTCGTGCACTACGCGATCGCCGACGTGGCGGCGTTCGTCGCCCCGGGCGACCCGGTCGACGTGGAGGCCAACCGGCGCGGTGAGACGTTGTACGGCGCCGACTCGAAGGTGCCGCTGCACCCGACCGTGCTGTCCGAGGACGCCGCGTCGCTGCTCGCCGACCAGGAGCGCCCGGCCCTGCTGTGGACGATCAAGGTCGACTCGACCGGCGAGGGCACCGACGTCGACGTGGTGCGGGCGCGGGTGCGCAGCCGGGCCCAGCTCGACTACGAGGGCGTGCAGAAGCAGCTCGACGCCGGCGTCGGCGGACCCGATGTTCGACCTGCTCCGCGAGGTCGGTGAGCTGCGGATCAGACGCGAGGCGGCCCGCGGCGGGGTCTCGCTGCCGCTGCCGGAGCAGGAGATCGACATCGACGGCGACCGGTGGTCGCTGCAGTTCCGCACGATGCTCCCGGTCGAGGCCTGGAACGCCCAGATCTCGCTGCTCACCGGGATGGCCGCGGCGTCGCTGATGGTCTACGCGCGCGTCGGCCTGCTGCGCACGCTGCCGCCCCCGGACCCGGGCGACGTACAGCGGCTGCACCGCACCGCGCACGCCCTCGGCATCGACTGGCCGGCCGAGCAGCTCTACCCCGACTTCATCCGGTCGCTGGACCCGTCGAAGCCCAGCCACGCCGCGATGGTGCTCGCCTGCACGCGGCTGCTGCGCGGCTCCGGGTACGTCGGGTTCGACGGCGAGGTGCCCGCGCAGCCGGAGCACTCCGCGCTCGCCTCGGAGTACGCCCACGTCACCGCTCCGCTGCGCCGGCTCGCCGACCGCTACGCCGCCGAGGTGTGCGTGGCGCTCTGCGCCGGCGACGAGGTGCCGGGCTGGGTGCACGACAAGCTCCACGACCTGCCCGCGACCATGCAGGCGAGCGCGCAGAAGGCGAGCTCCTACGAACGCGCCGTGCTCGAACCTCGTCGAGGCCGCCGTGCTGCGTCCGCACGTCGGCCAGTCGTTCCCCGGCGTGGTCGTGGCGGTCGACGAGAAGGAGCGGACCCGCGGCGACGTGGTCATCCAGGAGCCCGCGGTGGAGGCGCACGTGACGTCGTCCTCGCCCCTGCCGCTGGGCACCGACGTCGAGGTGCGCCTCGCGGAGGCCGACCCCGGCTCCGGGACCGTCCGCTTCGAGCTCTGACAACCATTCGTCTGTGGTCTTTGGGGTGATTTACGCGGGACGATCGCAGACGAAACGTTGGGTCGCGGTCGGCGGCGCGCTCCTCCTGGCTGTGTTGTGCGGGTGTACGTCTGGTGCCGGTGACGAGGCGCCGCCGGACGCGCCACCGGACGCGTCGGGCATCTCGGTGCAGCTCGGGTTCACCCAGCTGCTGCCCGACGAGGGCACCCGCAAGGGCCTGCTGCGGGTGGTCAACACCGGGGACGAGCCGTTGTCGGTGACCGGTGCGGGACTGATGTGGTCCGGGTACGGCGACCAGTTCACCCGTCCCCAGGACGACACCCTCGCGCCTGGCCAGACCCTCGACCTGCACGTGCTGCTGCCGCGGGCCGACTGCGACGCGGGCGACGAGCCGATCGCCGGTGTCGTGCGGACCGAGGATGCGACCCGGCGTGCAGCCGCTGACCGGCAGCGGCCAGGAGTTCCTGCGCCGGCTGTGGCTGCGCGGCTGCCAGGACCGGCTGCTCGAGGAGAACGTCCGCATCGACTACGCGACCCGGCTGGACCCTTGACCGGCGCCGGGACTCCCTCGACGGGGCGCTCGTGCTCACGCGCGCTGGCGGCCCGGAGCCGGTGACGGTCACCTACGGCCGTGGGTCCGTGCTGTACGACGTAGAGCTGCCGCGCCCCGTCACGAGCACCCCCGAGCGCGACCGGGTCCGCGTGCCGATGAGCATCCGGCCCGGCAACCGCTGCGACGAGCACGCCATCGGCCAGGCCACCGCGCCGTTCACGTTCCGGGTCGGTGTCCGGATCGGCCGCGAGGACCCCGTCGACACCAACGTGCTGGTCCCGCCGCCGCTGCCCGTGCAACGTCAGGCGACCCGTATGCTGCTCGCGAGCTGCGCCCGCTGAACCACCATTCGTCTGCGGTCGCCCCGCGTGAATCACCCCATAGACCGCAGACGAATCGTTGTTCAGGCGTTGAGGGGTTTGCCGACCTGGTCGCGGATGCCGTCGATGGCGTCCCAGTCGTTGGCGTGCATCCCGGCGACGACGGTGCCGTCCTTGACCCAGTACGCCGTGAAGACCCGGTCGCCGGTGGTGTCGCCGCGGATCACGACCTCGTCGACCTCGGACGGGTCGGCATGTCCGACGTACTCCATTCCGAGGTCGTACTGGTCGGTGAAGAAGTACGGCAGCCGGTCGTAGGAGACGTCCTCGCCGAGCATGGAGCGCGCCGCCGCCTTGCCCTGCTGGATCGCGTTGTCCCAGTGCTCCACGCGGACCTGTCGCCCGAGCACCGGGTGCCAGGCGTTGGCGACGTCGCCGGCCGCGAACACGTCGGGGGCGGAGGTGCGCAGGTGCTGGTCGACGAGGACGCCGTTGTCGACGTCGAGACCGGCCGCCTCGGCGAGCGCCGTGTTGGGCCCGACGCCGATGCCGACGAGCAGCAGGTCGGCCTCGACCGGGTCGCCTGCATCCACCGTGAGCGTGATGCCGTCGCCCGACCGCTCGAACCCCGAGACCTTGGCTCCGAGCCGCAAGTCCACGCCGTGCTCGCGGTGCAGGTCCGCGAACACCTCCGCCACCTCCGGCCCGAGCACACGCAGCAGCGGCAGGTCAAGGGACTCGAGCACGGTGACGTCGGCCCCGGCCGCCCGCGCGGCGGACGCCGCCTCGAGACCGATCCAGCCGGCCCCCAGGACCGCGATCCGGGCGCCCTCGCGGAAGGCGTCCTTCAGCCGCTCGGTGTCCTCGATGACGCGGAGGTAGGCGACCGGCCCGCCGCTCTCGTCGGCCGCCGGCAGCCGCCGCGGGGACGCGCCGGTGGCGAGCAGCAGCTTGGCGAACGAGGTCGTCGACCCGCCGGCGGTGACGGTGTGACCGCCGGGGTCGACGGCCTCCACCTCGGTGCCGACCCGGACGTCCACGTCGTGCTCGACGTACCAGCTCGCGTCGTGCACGAAGACCTTGTCGCGCTCGTCCTTGCCGAGCAGGTAGCCCTTGGACAGCGGCGGTCGCTCGTAGGGGAGGTGCTGCTCCGCGGCGAACAGCACGATGTCCCCGTCGTACCCGCTCTCGCGGAGCTGGCTGGCGGTGTGCGCGGCGGTGAGCCCGCCTCCGACGATCACGAAGGGTTCGGTCATGAGCCGACCGTACTCATCGCGCTCCTCGTACCGATAGGATCGAAGTGGATGAGCTGGCCGGGCGGCCGCGAGGGGGTGACTCCTCGAGGAAGGTCCGGGCTCCACAGGGCAGGGTGGTGGGTAACGCCCACCCGGGGTGACCCGCGGGACAGTGCCACAGAGAACAGACCGCCGGCAGCGTGCTTCGGTACGACGCCGGCAAGGGTGAAACGGTGGTGTAAGAGACCACCAGCGCCCCGGGTGACCGGGGCGGCTCGGTAAACCCCACCCGGAGCAAGGTCAAGAGGGCCTCGTCGAGAGACGGGGCCTGCGCGGACGATCGAGGGCGGCCCGCCCGAGTCCGCGGGTAGACCGCACGAGGCTGTCGGCAACGGCAGCCCTAGATGGATGGTCGCCGATCGCGGCACCGCAAGGTGCGCGTGAACAGAACCCGGCCTACAGGCCAGCTCATCCGCTCCACCCCCTCTCACCTGCGCAAGCGGGGATCAGAGGGAATGGTCAGTCCTCAGGGAGTCCGCAGGAGCCATCAGATTGGTCTCTCACGCGGGTGGTGCACGGGTTTCCCTATGGGCTATGGACGGTGTCGTCAGTCGAGAGTAAACCTCGATGTACCGGCCGGAATCAGCCGCGGAAGGGGAACACAGGCCATGTCTTGCGAAGTCGAGCTCGCCAACCTGATGAACGCGCAGGAGAATCTGCGCTTCCAGAAGACCCAGTGCGACAACATCGCAATCAGCCATGGCACTGACTCATTTGAATACCAACAGTGCCGCGGTCTTCTCGGCGGCGCTAGAGCTGGGGTCGATCGAGCTAGGGAGAACTACCAAAAGTGCCTCGCAAAGGCAAAGGCTGCAAAATTCATCTATTCCACGGGGCACGTCTTGATGCTGCGGGTTGCAGAGCCGGGTTACAACACATGGGGCGGCGGGGAGACCAACCAGATCGCGGCCGAGGTCGTCTTCAAGCTCGACAGCCTCCCGATCAAGTCGTTCGGCTTTCCTCTGTCTGACGATGCATCTGGGCCGTCCCGGCGGGGCATGCTGGACTTGTTGAGGGACGCCTTCGTGCACGACCTCAGGGTGCGAGTGGAGTACGACGAACTGGTGCAAGCGCCCAACCAAAACAGCATGGCCTTTCGGGTGTGGTTGGTTCGCGAGCTACCGCAACGGCCGAGGGTCGACGCGCTTCCTGAATGACGAACCGGCGTCCCAGACCCTCCAGCCGGGACGGGCTTGTAGAGCGTCCGCAGGCGACAGCATCCGGTCGGCCATGACCGGAGTCAGGCTAAGTCGGCCCACCTACGCGCGTTGCGGGCGTTCGCGACGACCTCGCCCGTCGGAAGTACCAGCGGCCGTTAGGACCCTGCACCGCTGGTAGGTAATCCTTGCGGATGAGCTGGTGTACCCGCTTGATCGTGACGCCGAGCAGATTCGCGGCTTCCCTTGTGTCGGCCCAGTAGTGATGCGTTTCGCCGTAGCGCACGCGAGCGAGACACACCGCCTTCACGTCGGCGAGATCTACATGCAGAAAGCGTACCGCCGATGCCTCGCCCCACGCCTGCGTGCGTATCGCTAGTCAGTTCGGTCTATTGACCGCAAAGCGGGCATTCGCGATCGTGAGTCAACTTCGAAAATGGGGGGGAACCCATGGCACGAAGGTTCAACCGGTCGTTGCGCGCCGGGGCCATCACAGTCCTTCTGCTGGCTGGGAGCGCAATGGCACCGCCGGTCCACGCTGAGACAGGGGATTGCAAAACCGTCTACGGGAAGAGGAACGAGGCCAGCAACGGATCCGCCAAGGTCTGCCTGACTCACTTCTCGGAGTCCTCAGGGTCGGCGACCATCAAGGTGAGCAAACAGAAGCGCGAGTCCTGCTCCAAATAACGTGTATGTACGGGCCGGGTTTGTTTTCGGAGGGAATAACTCTGGCGTGAGCCGACTCGGACCGAACGCTTCGGCGAGCTACTCGGAGACCATCGAGACCAGGGTCGCCAATCCGGTCGGCATCGTGTTCCAGTTGTGCTACGACCGCACGGCCAAAACGGACAAGTGCTTCAAGACGAAGGTCATTAACGGCGGCGAAGGGTTCTACGGCTCAATCTGAGTGATTGGGTTCGCTGCCGTGCCGCCGCAGGTCCTGGTAGTTGAACCAGCCGATCCGGTTCTCACCGGGACCTGTTGACCAGCGCACGAAGCCCTCCCAGGCGCCCTCAGGGTCTGTCTGCGGTGCTCGAGGTTGTCGGGATGCCACTGATCTCCGACGCGGACCTCGACGTAGATCCAGAGGCGCTCGGTCGGCAGCATGCGGCCGGTGGTCATGGGTCTCCGTTGTGTCGGTCGACCCGTGGCAGAGCCTAGTGTCTCGGGGCATGGATCCGGCTGAGCGGCTCGTGGCTTGCGTCCTGCTCGCCGTCTGCACAACCGGCGTAGGGCTGATAACGCTTGCCATCGCCCTAGGCGGTAGGCCGCGCCCCCGCCCGACCGGAACAAAACGGGGGGTCTGCCCGAGGACAGGAGCGCGGTAGCCCTAACGATACCGACTCATAACCTCAGTACCGAATTGGCTTGGGCGGCGTAACCATCCAGGAACGGGGCTGACCGGGCCCCACCACTACCTGCCGTCCCGGTTGAGCCCGCGGCCCGCCATCTCCCCCAACCGGGCTCGAGCAGCGGACTGCACAAACAACAGGTCGGTGCCCGGATAGGACTCCGAGCACTCGCTGACGACCTTGACGACCGTCGAGCTCGGCACATCGGGGAACTCCAGCACTAACGCCTCCGCAACGGCAAGCAATGCCAGGTCCACCGAGCGATCTCCCTCCAGCGCCGTTTGTCGTGTACCCGGTACTCCGGGAAGCACCCCGGGCCGTCCTGGGAGCCGACCCGGGGGCGTTTCCCCCTGCCAGGTCTCGGTCGGAACCCCCCTGAGTACCTGGCGTCGCCCAGTCGTACCCCCGGCGGCGGGGAAGTATGGGTGTCTCCGCAATAGCAGGAGACCGCCCTCGGCAAACCCAGCACCGGGGGCGGTCTCCCTGCGGTCCGTCACTGTGCCGGCCTGGGAGTTCCCGACCAGTGGGGCACCGCGTGTCGGCTGGTCGGACGTCGGGGGATTTCCGGGAACAGCTCGACCCGTAAAGGTTCTCACTGAGAGCGCAACAGCGCGTAAAACGAAGCGCGCCCCCACTCGCCGAGGTTCGGCAGCACACGTAGAACCGCCCCCCGGGGCTGGGATGCCGGGGGCGGTTCGTGTTCGTCAGAGGTCCCATTGGGCGGTTCGGGTCCGACTGGCGTGCGGGTCCGCGGTCCGCATGCAGTCCGCAAGACGTTCGAGAACGACCAACGGCTGTCAACGTTACGGATGGGCGTTCTCGCAGGTGAGCGCGATTTGTCAACGCGGACCAACGGTCACCGCTCAGGCGGGGCCCCTACCCGGCCTACAGGCCAGCTCATCCCTCGCACCTCCTCTCACTTGCGTAAACGGGTCTAGAGGGCATGGTCAGTCCCCAGGGAGTCCGCAGGAGCGCCGAGAACCGAGTCGATCTCCATCGATGTCCGAACGCCTGCCGGGTGATCGGCTTGCCATCGAGCGTGAACACGTAGCCCTCCGGCCCTGCCGGATGGGCCGCCCGAACGACGGCTCTCGGGGAGTGGGATGGTCCGCACCCACGCTCGCCTGAGTCTTGAGAGCGGCCAGGTGAGGCGCCCGCCCTGGCATCGTGACGAGCTGCCTGTCGACGACCCCACCTCGCCTGAGCAGGGTTCAGCCTGTCGACCTTGAGGCAACGCGTTCGCCCTGGCGCACTCGGGAGCCGTCCGTTCGCTCTACACGCCCCCAAGATGACGGCCGGTGCACCTGCATCGATCGCCTCTGCTCTGCGTGGTCCTGGAACGTGACTCGCCGGCATTCGGGTCGACGTAGGTACCGGTGACGACCTAGGCGGTCGTCCCGTCGTTCATCACCGCCTGGGGCCAGCTCTTCCGCTTCACCCCGTCTCGTCGTGGTCCTCGCCCACGAGGCGCACCGCAGGGTCTTCCTCGACGTAGCCGAGCAGCCAGGCCGCGTGGCCCTGACAAGTCGGCACCACTGACTCGCTGCCCTCGACAGTCAGCCGCACCGACACGATGGCGTCGCGGCGACAGGGCAGGAAGGCGCAAGTCTCGATCGGGTCTGCCATTTACGGCACGTGCCCGGTCGACTGGGTCTTCAAACCCAGTCGCCGGTGCTGAAGTCACCGGTTGCATAGATGGGGTGGGTGTGCGGCCTTTTTGCGAGTTCTTAACGAAGCGTCGGCATGCTCATCGGTATAGACACCTCAACCAAGGGGAGCGGTGGGGCAGATGCGGGCAGGCGGGAGAAGGAGGAACGTCGCCAGGTGGGGACTGGCGCTGACGGCGGTCACGGCCCTGGGGGTGAGCTCATTGGTGACTCCGGTCAACGCAGCGGTCTCTGGTGGCCGGGTCATCGTCGTGAGTCCCGAGGACAGCGCCGTGGAGGTCACCGGCCTCGACGACGACGGGAACTACACCATCACTCTGAGGCGTCGCGGCCTCGCGGTCGCGTCGGCGACCGGCAGTCCAGACACCGACGGGAGACTGGAGCTCAACGCGGGCGCCCCCGCGTTCTGCTGGATCGGAGTGACCCCGGAGATCATCCCTGGTGACGTGGTCCACCTGACGGGCGGTGGGGTCAACGACTCCGCCACGGTCCGGGACATCAAGGTCACGGGCAGGGCGGTCGGCAACGCCGAGGGCGACTCGTTCACCGTCACCGGTACGCTGGGTGCCGGTCTCGACCTCGACAACGTGAACGTTCTCGTCCGGCTTCCGTTCGCCGCGGATGAATGGCGGGCCGACGCCAACACGTCGGACGAGGACAACACGCTGGAGCTCGACGGCAACACCTGGACCGCGACCTTCACCACCAGCAGAGATGGAATTCAGGTCGACGACGAGGTGATCGCGGCCGCCCGGACTCCGAGCGTGCTTCTGGCGACGTACGGCATCGGTGGCGACCCGGAGGGGGATCCCCCCTACAACGAGGCGACGGGCGACCGCGTCGGCGCCGGTGCCCCGATACCCGAGGGGTGTCCGCGTCGGGCGAGACGGACGATCGAAGACGTGACACCGTTGAGCATCAACCTGAACAACCCGGGCTCGGATCTGACGGTGTCCGGTGTGACCGGAGGTGTGTCAGCGACGGTTCGCGTCGACCTGTCCGATGGAACGCTCCCGACAGTCAGTCGGCTGGCGAGTCCCGTCGGCATCCCAGCAGATGCTGTCCCGGGTGAAGTGACCTGGAGGGCGATTTTCCCGGCGTCCGAGCTGACGACGCTCGACGGCGCCATCACCGTCACCGCTGAGCATGACCCGATCCCTGGGGGAGCGCGGAACACCAGAACGGTCCTGAAGGACTTCGTGGCGCCGGGGGTGCCGAGCGTCTCCCCGGACGGCGGCACCTTCCGGGACCGGGTGTCGGTGACCATGGCGGGCGAGGACGGGGGCAGGGTCCTCTTCAACCTGCGCGGCGGCGACCCGAGCCAGCAGGGCACCGTCTTCACCGGTCCGTTCCTGCTCACCGGGGACACCATCCTCCACGCCGTCCAGCAGGATGCTGCCGGCAACCTGGGGCCGCTGATGACCCGCACGTTCACGAAATTTGTTCCACCTGGCCCCGGCAGCGGGACGCCCCCCGGTGCCGGTGCTGGTCCTGGTGGCGGTCCCGGCGCCGGTCCCAGGGGTGCGCGGGCGGTCGTCCCACTCGCTCCGTCCATAGCCAAGGCGAAGTCCGGCAAGCCGCGCGGCGTCAAGACGGCGACCGCTCGCTGGCGGCCGCCGGCGGCCAATGGCGCGGTGCGCAACGGCTACGACGTCCGGGCGCTGAAGCTCCGGCCGGGCCGGGCAGCGAAGGTCCTGCGCCCCAAGTCGGTCGGACCGAAGGCCACGAAGGTGAAGATCACGCTGGCGAAGGGCAAGTACCGGTTCCAGGTGCGCGCCAGCAGCGCCGCGGGGGACAGCCCATGGTCTCGCCGCTCCAACAAGGTGACCGCGCGGTAGAGGGTGGGTCTGACCGCGCGGTAGAGGGTCGCCTGTCGGGTTTCCCCGGCCCGGTGGGCAACCCTCGCCCCTGAGAAGAGACTGCGTCGCCGGCGCCCCGCCGGCGGCGCAGTCGAGTCGCCCCCGGCCGGTATCAGCGCCGCCGGCTCCCGTCTCCTCCACTCCAGGCGAGGATGCGCAGGCCCGTCTCCTTCCAGGGTGGGTCCTGACAAAATGGAGCAGAGTCCGTATATTGGTTCCGTATTTCTCGGGGGCGGAACCCGGTGAGGGGACGCGATGACGGCTCGAGGAGCGCTGATGGCGTTCGCCGGCCTACTGGGCGTCATGGGTGTGATCTTGACGGTGGTGGCGCGCGGGCGCACCGACCTCGTGGGTGCCGCGATGATCGTGGGCGCCGTCGCGGTGGCCGGGATGACGGCGACCGCCAAGCCGGGTCGCGGGGGCGACCGGCCGGAGGTCTGAGGTCGACGTCAGCCGGCCAGCCAGGCGTCGAAGGCGCGGGTGTCGGTCGGCCTGCCCAGGAACGCCTCGACCAGGTCGGTCGCGTCGCGGCTGCCGCCGGGCTCCAGCACGGTGTCGCGGTACCTCCGCGCGACCTCGGGTGCGAGCAGGTCGTCCTCGTCGAAGGCCGAGAACAGGTCCTTGGAGATGACCAGGCTCCACAGGTAGGTGTAGTACGCCGAGCCGTAGCCCTCGTCCGCGAGGTGACCGAACGACGCGTAGTGGTGGCTGCCGGCCAGCGGCTCGTAGGGGAAGTACGTCCCGGCGAGCCCGTCGATGTACGCCGCCAGGTCGGCGGGCACGTCCGCGTGGATGCCCACCGAGATCGCGGCGTAGAACATCTGCACGCGCAGCTCGTTGGCCAGGTTGAACGAGCTCGCGTCCCGCATCTGCCGCACCAGCTCCTCGGGGATCGGGCGCCCCTCGGCGTCGGTCGCGAACGTGGCCAGCACGGAGGCGTTGCGCGCCCACTCCTCGAGCATCTGGCTGGGTGCCTCGATGAAGTCCCGCTCCGTCGACACGCCGGAGAACCGCGCCCAGTCCTGTCGACCGCCGACGACCGCGTGGATCAGGTGGCCGAACTCGTGCAGCAGCGTCACCACGTCGTCGTGCGACATCAGGCCACGCGGCAGGTTGCACAGTAGCGCCGACTGCGGGACCTGCACGTCGCGGATCCCCTTCACCAGCGGGAAGTGCGCGGCGTGCTTGAACTTCCCCTCGCGCGGGTGCAGGTCGAGGTGGATCCGGCCGAGCAACGCGCCGTCGAGCATCACGTCGTACGTCGAGACGTCGGCATGCCAGGTCGGCACGTCGAGCCGCTCGACGTACTCGAGTCCGAACAGCCGGGACGTCACGTCGAGCACGCCGGCGCGGACCTTGTCGAAGTCGAAGTACCGGCGGACCTCCTGGGCGTCCAGGCCGTAGCGCTCGCGCCGGAGGACCTGCGTCCAGTACCAGGAGTCCGCCCAGTTGATCGTGGTCAGCTCGGGGTGGTCCTGCTGCTGCCGCTGCACCAGCTCGGTGAGGTGCTTGGTGGACGCCTCCGCGGACTCGACGCTGAGCCGGTCGACGAACTCGCGGATCGCCCGCTCGGACCCGATCATCCGGATCTCGGCGTCGTAGTCGGGCCAGCCCGGGTAGTCCAGCAGCGCGGCCCGCTCCCGGCGGATCTCCAGGATCTCCCTGAGCACGGCGTCGTTGTCGGGGAAGCCGCGGTCGTAGAACTCCCGGAGCAGCAGGTGCCGTGCCTCGCGGTCGGTGGCGAACTCGCGGAACGGCAGCGCGTCCGGGTAGTCGGTCGTGACGGTGACCGTGCCGTCCGGCCCCGGCGGATGTGCCGCGACGTAGTCGTCGGGGAGGCCGTCGAGCTGGTCGGGGCGCAGCTGCACGCTGCGCACGTCGGCGCTCACGGTGCGCTCGAAGGTCTGCGACAGCGTCACGTCGCGCTCGGCCAGCTCGCGCAGCCGGGTGCGGCGTCTCCTCGTCGCGGTCGACGCCGGCCCGGCGGAAGTCGCGCAGGGTCATGCGCAACATCCGGGAGGAGGCGTCGTCGAGCCCGTCGGCGTCGAGCGAGGCCAGCGTGTCGTAGATCCCGCGGTCGAGCCGGACCTCGTTGGCGACCGCGGCGACCTGCTGCTCCGCCGCGTCGGCCCGTTGCCGGATCGCGGCGTCGGGATGGGCCTGGCCGACCAGCCGGGCCGCCGTGGTCGCGTTCAGCAGCGCTGTGCTCAACCGACCCCAGAGTCGGAGCACGTCGGCGCTGTCGTGGGCCCGGTCCGTGGGCTCCGCCAGCGTGTCGGCGGCGCGGCGTACCTCGTCGAGCATGTCGTCGCAGCGCTCCACCAGGAACGTCGCCCACGCGTCGCGGTCCTCGGGGGATCCCGGCATCTCCAGTGGCGTCACTCGGGCACTCTAGGGTGCCGGACACGGCCGTCGGGGGGTGCCCGGGAATCTCCACCGCGCGGCGTACGTTGGACGTGGCGATTGGAGCATCTGTGAGCCTGCCACCGTTCGAGCTGCCCGCGTCGTACGACGACGGCAGCACCAAGCATCCCGCCGACGCCTACCAGCAGGCGTGGAACCTCATCGAGGGGTCCGCGCCCTTGAAGGCCATCGAGATCCTCGACCCCGCGCTGTCCGCGGAGCCGGACTCGAGCGCACTGCGCACCCTGCGTGCCTGGGCGTACTTCAAGAGCGCCCAGCTCGGCCGCGCCCAGGACGACCTCGAGCGCCTGGTGGAGAAGAACCCGACCGACGTCTGGGCACGGTTCGCCCTGGGCCGGGTGCTCGAGCGACAGTCCCGCTACGCCGACGCGCTGCCGCACCTGCGGCTGGCGGCGGTGATGTCCGGCGACGCCGAGCACGAGGCCGGGGTGCTGCGGGTGGAGCGCCGGCTGGCGGAGGCCGACGGCACGCTCGACCGGCTGACCTGAGGATCCGGCGGCGGCGTCAGGGCAGGGTGAGGATCTCGGCGCCGGTGGCCGTGACCAGCAGGGTGTGCTCGAACTGCGCGCTGCGGCGGCGGTCCTTGGTGACCACGGTCCAGTCGTCGTGCCACATCTCCCACTCGTAGGTGCCCAGGCACAGCATCGGCTCGATCGTGAACGTCATGCCGGGCTCGATGACGGTGTCGTACATCGGGGTGTCGTAGTGCGGGATGATCAGCCCGGAGTGGAACGACGTGCCGATGCCGTGGCCGGTGAAGTCGCGTACGACGCCGTAGCCGAACCGCTTCGCGTAGGACTCGATGACCCGGCCGATCACGTTCACCTGGCGTCCGGGGCGCACCGCCTTGATCGCGCGGCGAAGCGACTCCTCGGTGCGCTCGACGAGCATCCGGCTCTCCTCGTCGACGTCACCGGCGAGGAACGTCGCGTTGGTGTCACCGTGCACCCCACCGATGTAGGCGGTGATGTCGACGTTCACGATGTCGCCGTCCTCGATGGCCCGGCTGTCGGGGATGCCGTGGCAGATCACCTCGTTGACGCTGGTGCACAGCGACTTCGGGAAGCGCCGATAGCCCAACGTCGAGGGATAGGCGTCGCTGTCGCAGAGGAACTCGTGGCCGACGCGGTCGAGCTCGTCGGTGGTGACGCCGGGTGCCACGTGCTTGCCGACGAGCTGGAGCGCCTGCGCGGCCAGCCGGCCGGCCACGCGCATCCGCTCGATCGTCTCCGCGTCCTTGACCTCGGGCCCCTCGTAGGGCGCCGGAGCCGGCCGGTCGACGTACTCCGGACGCGCGATGTGGGCGGGCACGGGGCGTCGCGGAGACACGGCGGCGGGGGCGATCGGAGGCACCTGTCGAGTGTAGTTTCCGAAGCAGAGGGAACCACCAGCGTGCACGCGCGGGGCGGCACGACCGAGCGACCGGAGGATCGATGAGCGACACGGAGTACTGGTTCTGCCTGAAGCACCACACGGTGGAGGGCAAGGACGGCTGCAAGAACGCCGACCGCCTGGGCCCCTACGCCACCTCGGAGGAGGCGTCCCGCGCGCTCGACAAGGTCGCCGAGCGCAACGAGCAGTGGGAGAACGACCCCGACTGGAACGACGAGGACATGGAGGACTGACTCCGGTCCCAGAAACGACGAGGCCCCGCCACCGGTCAGCGGTGACGGGGCCTCGTGCGTGCGGTCTACCTCTTCGCGGCCCTCTTGGCGGTGGACTTCGTGGCACCTGCCTTGCGGGTGGCGGTCTTCTTGGCCGGCGACTTCTTCGCCGCGACCTTCTTGGTGGTGGCCTTCTTGGTGGCCGTGGCCTTCTTCGCCACGGTCTTCTTCGCGGGCGACTTCTTCGCCGTCGACTTCTTGGCGGGCGACTTCTTCGCCGTCTTCTTGGCAGCGCTCTTGGTGGCGCTCTTGGTCGCGCTGGCCTTCTTGGCCGCCTTCTTCACGGCCTTCTTGGCGACCTTCTTGGCAGGCGACTTCTTGGCCGTGGCCTTGGTGGCGGTCTTCTTGGCCGGCGACTTCTTCGCCGCGACCTTCTTGGTGGCGGTCTTCTTGGCGGGAGACTTCTTGGCCGCGGACTTGGTGGCCGTGGCCTTCTTCGTGGCCTTCTTGGCGGGAGCCTTCTTCGCCGCGGTCTTCGTTGCTGCAGGCACTGCTGCCTCCTGGTTCGAGAGCCCGACCCGGTGTCGGCCTTCACTGTTCCCTGACTGGGTTAGGCGGCCATCGGTCGCCCCCTCGAAGATGATCTTGGCAACATTGAGGCGTGAGGTAAACGAAATCCGCAAAGTCGCATTGCGTGTCGCGATTGCCAACGCCAACCACCTTCGATAATGGCGAGCGTCCGCAGAGCCTCAGAACCCCTTGTTTTGTTGGGGTCTGTGGATGCTTCGACCGGCAGATGGGAGGCTCGACGCATGGAGCAGCATCTCGACAAGTCAGGACCGTTCTTGGCGGTCGGTGGCCTCGCTGTCGCGTTCTTCCTCTACGCGTACTCCGCGATCGCGTTGCCCGGTTGGCTGAACTCGCTCGTGCTGCCGGTGTTCTGGGGGGTGCTGCTCGTCGTCGCGATGCGGTGGTTCACGCGACGTCCGAAGGCGTCAGCACTGCTGCCGGTCCTGGCGATCGCGGTGTGGTTCGCCGTGATGCTGCTCGTGCCGCGCGACTGAGGTTCGGCGGTCGGAGCTGTCGGTCAGAACGTGTGCTCGGGCCCCGGGAACGTGCCGTCGGCCACCTCGGCGGCGTACTGCTGCGCCGCCTCGAGGAGCACCCCGTGCACATCGGCGTACTGCTTGACGAACTTCGCCATCCGGCCGGTGCGTAGGCCGAACGCGTCCTGCCACACCAGCACCTGTCCGTCGCAGTGTGGACCGGCGCCGATGCCGATCGTCGGGATGGTGAGCTCCTTGGTGACCTGGGCGGCGACGTCTCCGGGCACCATCTCCATCACGATTGAGAAGGCGCCGGCGGCCTCCATGGCCTTGGCCGCGTCGACGAGCCGTGACGCGCTGTCGCCACGACCCTGCACGCGGTAGCCGCCGAGGTTGTGCTCGGACTGCGGTGTGAACCCGATGTGCGCCATCACGGGGACGCCTGACCGGGTGAGCTTCTCGACCTGGGGGACCATCTCCACGCCGCCCTCCAGCTTCACGGCGTGGGCGTTGGCCTCCTTCATGAACCGCACGGACGTGTGGAAGGCCTGCTCGGGGGAGGCCTGGTAGGAGCCGAACGGGAGGTCGGCGACGATCAGGGCCCGCTTGGCCGACCGGGTGACGGCGCGGACCAGGGGGATCAGCTCGTCGACGGTCACCGGCAGCGACGTCTCGTTGGCGTAGACGTTGTTGGAGGCCGAGTCGCCGACCAGCATCACCGGGATGCCGGCCTCGTCGAACGTCTGCGCGGCGTACATCTCGTAGGCGGTGAGCATCGCGAACTTCTCGCCGCGCTCCTTCATCTCCCGCAGGTGATGGGTCCGGACCCGGCGAACCGGCTTGGCCGCCGCGTCGGGTGTCGCCGGTCCGGTGCCGTAGGGGGCGGCCGTCTCGCTCATGGAGCCAGGCTAGTCCCGGGCACGCCGGATGCGCCTGTGTCGCCGGTCACTCGCGTACTGGCAGACTCGGGGCGTGGACTTCCATTCGGCGTACGACCAGGGATTCGCACGAGTCGCGGCCTGCACGGTGACCGACCTCGATCGCCGACCCGCGGGCCAACGCGCAGGCGGTGCTGGTCGAGGCGCGTGCCTGCGCCGAGCGAGGGCGTCGCGGTGGCGGTGTTCCCCGAGCTGACGCTGAGCGGCTACGCCATCGAGGACCTGTTGCTGCAGGAGACCCTGCTCGACGAGGTCGAGGCCGCGATCGCCGACGTCGTCGCCGGGTCGGCGCGACCTCGGCGTGATGCTCGTCGTCGGTGCGCCGCTGCGCCAGGGACTGCGGGTGCTCAACTGCGCGGTCGTCGTGCACGGCGGCAGGGTGCTCGGCGTGGCCCCGAAGTCCTACCTGCCGACCTACCGCGAGTTCTACGAACGACGGCACTTCGCGCCCGGCGACGACCAGCGCGGCGAGACGATCGTGCTCGGTGGCGAGGAGGTCCCGTTCGGTCCCGACCTGCTGTTCTCGGCGCCGGCGGTGCCAGGGCTGGTCGTGCACGTCGAGGTCTGCGAGGACATGTGGGTGCCGGTGCCGCCGAGCGCGGAGGCGGCGCTCGCCGGCGCCACCGTGCTGGTCAACCTCTCCGGCAGCCCCATCACGGTCGGCCGCGCCGAGGACCGCCGGCTCCTCGTGCAGTCGGCATCCAAGCGTTGCCTCGCGGCCTACGTGTACGCCGCGGCGGGGTTCGGCGAGTCGAGCACCGACCTCTCGTGGGACGGGCAGACGATGATGTTCGAGATGGGCGAGCTGCTCGACGAGACCGAGCGGTTCCCCGACGGTCCGCGCCGGTCGGTCGCCGACGTCGACCTGATGCGGCTCCGTCAGGAGCGGCTGCGACAGGGCACCTTCGACGACAACCGCCGCACCCTCGACCAGCGGGTCTCGGAGTTCCGCACGGTCGAGGTGCCGCTCGACTCCGCCCGCCGGCGACATCGGCCTGCGCCGCGTGATGGACCGCTACCCGTTCGTGCCGGACGACCCGGAGCGGCTGGCCCTCGACTGCTACGAGGCCTACAACATCCAGGTCTCCGGCCTCGAGCAGCGGCTCAACGCGATCGGCAGCCCCAAGGTCGTGATCGGCCTGTCCGGCGGGCTCGACTCGACGCACGCCCTGATCGTGGCCGCGAAGGCGATGGACCGGCTCGGCCGGCCACGCACGCGACATCCACGGGATCACGATGCCGGGCTTCGCCACCAGCGCCGGGGACGAAGAGCAACGCCACCCGGCTCGCGGAGGCGCTTGGCGTGACGTTCGAGGAGATCGACATCCGCCCGGCGGCCACGCGGATGCTGGACGACCTCGACCATCCCTTCGCCGAGGGACGAGCCCGTCTACGACGTGACGTTCGAGAACGTGCAGGCCGGGCTGCGCACCGACTACCTGTTCCGGATCGCCAACCACCGCGGCGGCATCGTGCTCGGCACCGGCGACCTCTCCGAGCTGGCCCTGGGTTGGTGCACCTACGGCGTCGGCGACCAGATGTCGCACTACGGCGTCAACGCCGGCATCCCGAAGACACTGATCCAGCACCTGATCCGTTGGGTGGTGGCCACCGACCAGCTCGAGCCGGGCGCCGAGCGACGTGCTGCTGGAGATCCTCGACCAGGAGATCTCGCCCGAGCTCGTGCCGGCCGAGGAGGGGGAGCGGCCGCAGAGCACCGAGGACGCGATCGGCCCCTACGCCCTGCAGGACTTCACGCTGTTCCACGTGCTGCGCTACGGCTTCCCGCCGAGCCGGATCGCGTTCCTGGCCGAGCACGCCTGGGCCGACGCCGACCGGGGGGAGTGGCCGCCCGGGTTCGACGAGGCCCGCCGGATCGCCTACGACCTGCCGACCATCCGCAAGTGGCTGGAGGTCTTCGTGCAGCGGTTCTTCGCGTTCAGCCAGTTCAAGCGGTCCGCGCTGCCCAACGGCCCGAAGGTGGTCGCGGGCGGCTCGCTGTCGCCGCGCGGTGACTGGCGCGCTCCGTCCGACGGCAACGCGCGGGTGTGGCTCGACGAGCTGCACCGCAACGTCCCGCTGATCTCGACGCGTGGCGCCCGGGATCGAGCCGACCACCGGTGATCGAGCCCGTCGAGATCAGCCCGGGCGGATACCGCGTGAAACATGGGAACGTCAGACTGGCCGTCGACACCTGAGGACCACGACCTAGCGGGAGGAACCTATGGGCAAGCAGGAAGACTTCGTGCTCCGCGCTCTGGAGGAGCGCGACGTGCGCTTCGTGCGGCTCTGGTTCACCGACGTGCTGGGCTCGCTGAAGTCCGTCGCGGTCGCCCCGGCCGAGCTCGAGGGCGCGTTCACGGAGGGCATCGGCTTCGACGGCTCGGCGATCGAGGGGTTCGCCCGGGTCTACGAGGCCGACATGCTCGCCAAGCCCGACCCGTCGACGTTCCAGATCCTGCCGTGGCGCGGCGAGGGGCCGGCCACCGCGCGGATGTTCTGCGACATCGTGATGCCGGACGGCTCCCCGTCGTACGCCGACCCGCGGTTCGTGCTGAAGCGGACCCTGTCGAAGGCCGCCGAGGCCGGCTTCACCTTCTACACGCACCCCGAGATCGAGTTCTACCTCTTCAAGGACACCCCGGAGCCCGGCCTCGACCCCGTCCCGGTCGACCGCAGCGGCTACTTCGACCACACCGCGCAGAGCATGGGCTCGGACTTCCGCCGCGAGGCGATCTCGATGCTCGAGGCGATGGGGATCTCGGTCGAGTTCAGCCACCACGAGGGCGGCCCCGGGCAGCAGGAGATCGACCTGCGGTACGCCGACGCGCTGTCGACGGCCGACAACGTGATGACGTTCCGCACGGTGGTCCGTGAGGTCGCACTCTCGCAGGGGATCTGGGCGTCGTTCATGCCCAAGCCGTTCACCACCCACCCGGGTTCGGGGATGCACACGCACGTCTCGCTGTTCGAGGGCGACCGCAACGCGTTCTTCGCCGCCGGCTCCGAGTACCAGCTCTCGACCGTCGGCCGCCAGTTCATCGCCGGTGTGCTCAAGCACGCCTCCGAGATCACGGTGGTCACCAACCAGTGGGTGAACTCCTACAAGCGGCTGATGTGGGGCGGGGAGGCGCCGTCGTACATCTGCTGGGGCCACAACAACCGGTCGGCGATGATCCGGGTGCCGATGTACAAGCCCAACAAGGGCCAGTCGACCCGCATGGAGCTGCGCACGATCGACTCGGCCTGCAACCCCTACCTCGCGTTCGCGGTCATCCTCGCGGCCGGCCTCAAGGGCATCGAGAAGGGCTACGAGCTGCCGCGCGAGGCCGAGGACGACGTCTGGTCGCTCAACGAGAGGGAGCGCATGTCGCTCGGCATCGACCCGCTCCCCAAGAGCCTCTACGAGGCCATCGAGGTCGCGGAGAGCTCCGAGCTGCTCGCCGAGACCCTGGGTGAGCACGTCTACGACTTCTTCCTGCGCAACAAGCGCAAGGAGTGGGAGGACTACCGCGTGCAGGTCTCCGCCTTCGAGCGCGACCTGATGCTGCCGATCATCTGAGCGGCTGAGCCGAGCGGTTGCCCTCACGAGGCTCCGGCTCTCGACGGACACGACCGCCCGGCCGGTGAAGGCCGGACGGTCGTGTCCAGGGAGCGAACCGGGTGTCCCCGGTCCAAGGGCGCCTATCGGCGCGTGCTGAACGGGACGTTCGCCAGGACCCCCCCTCGGCTCGACTCGATGATCAGACGGTTCGCGCCGTTGGGCGAGACCCCGCCTCGGGCCCGGACGGACCAGTCCCCGGTGGTGACCGGTGCCGCGGGGGCGGCGACCGGCCCGCTGCCGACCAGGGCGCCCTTCTCGCCGGTGGGCGTCTGCAGGTACACGCTCACCGTGTTGCCCGTGACGATGCTGGCCGTCCCGCTGATCCGCCACTCCGTCTTGCTGGTCCGCAGCTCCGCGGACGTCACGGTCAGCTGGTCGACGATCGGGGTGACCGTCACCGTGCCGGCCTCCGACTGCGCGCCCTCCGGTGAGGTCACCGTGAGCGAGAAGGTCAGCGGCTGGGAACCGGCCGGCATCTTGAAGCCGAACGACTCGACGCTCCCTGTCGGGACGTCCACCAACGGGCCGCCGGTCTGGGACCAGGCGTACGACGCGGCGTTGGTGCTGCCGGCGCCGGACACGGTGACCTGCTGACCCGCCATCGCGTTGGCCGGGCTGGCCGTGGCGACCGCGACCGGAGCAGCCGGCTCCGGGAGCGTCTCTCCGACGTTCACCACGAACGGCGCACTGGTGTGCGTTCCGCCGCTGCCCGTCGCCGTCACCGTGAACTCGAGGGTGTCGGCCGTGGCGGGAGCGGTGAACGACACCTGCGGGGTGGTCGCCCCCTCGATCCCGGGAATCGGCTCGCCCGCGGTCTGGTGCCAGACCATGCTGTCGGTGTTCAACGACGCGCCGGCGTCGAGCGTGACCGACTGACCGAAGGTGACGTTGGTTGGCCCGGTGACGACCGCGGTGGTCGGCGCCGGGGTGGACAGCTCGCCACCGGTCACGGTGACCGGCGCGATGTCCGTGCCCTTGCCGGTGGAGCCGACCGTGACATCCGCCGGGGGCGACTCCAGCGACAGCGTGGCCCGACCGTCGGTGAAGGTCGCCTGGGCTCCGGTGACGGAGTCGACGAGCCCCTTGAGGGACAACGTCGGCGGCTCGACCTCGTCACTCGACTTGGCGTTCACCGAGAGCGTCTTGGCAGCGGTGTCGTAGACCGCGCTCGCGATGGAGACGTCGTCGGTCACAGGCATCTTCTTCGTCGCGACCGGGACGTCGCTCTCGTTCGTGATCGTCACCTCGGCGGGAGCGGGGGTGCCCTCGGGAATCGGGATGCGGGCGAAGTAGCGGCTGCCCTCACCCTTCAGGGTCGTCTTCGGGATCCCGTCCGCCTCCACCGTGATCGAGTCCCCGGCGTCGGAGCCGGCGAACACGTCGAGGTACCGACCGCTCGCGGTCTCGGTGAGCACGGCCTTGTCCGGCTTCACGCCGGAGTTGGTGGAGACCTTGCCCATGATGTTGAACAGGTCGGTCTGGATCATGTCGACTCCCGGCCCACCGATGCCCGGTCCCTCGATCCGGAAGAAGTTCGTGTCGAGCGGACTGCCGGTCACCGCGTGCGCGGTGTTGGGGTCACCGACGTACTTGTTGCCGGCGGCGTCGGTCACCAGGCCGGTGTCCCACCGCAGGAAGGGGTTGATCCGCGACTTCATGGCGAGCGTGAAGTCGCCCGGGGCGGGGGTGATGTCCTCGACGTAACGGTAGTCGTCGGCCTCCGCGGCGGTCACCGTGAACCTGTCCACGCCGTAGGGGTGGGTGACCGTGTAGGTGCCGGCCCCGGGGAAGTCGATGTCGAAGCGGACCCGGCCGAAGACGACCTGGTCGCCCTCGCGGACGGCCTCGTTGGCGAACGTCGCCTCCAGCGCGCTGACCAGCACCGCCCTTCCGCCACCGGCGGTGGTGAGCTCGGAGCCCGCCGAGAAGTAGAACGACTCACCGGGCCAGTTGCCCGGGAAGCTGATCGGACTGGCCGGGTCCGGCGTCTCCCCGGCGAGGAAGGCGTTGTCGCAGAGCGGGTTCTCGAGGTCCAGGCACTGCTCGAGGCGAAGGTTGTTGGTGTCCTCGTACCAGACGGGGAACCCGTGCGAGCTGCTGGCGGGGCCCACGGCCTGAAGGCCGGCCGGCGGCGGTGTGACCACCTCGGCTCCGGCGAGCGTCGCGGTTGCCGCGACGACGCCGAAGGCAGCCAGGACGGCCGTGCCGGCACGTGTCCGGCCGCCGATCGTACGCAGCCTGCCCTTGCCCTGGGTATCGGCGCACGAGCTGTCTGCCCGGCGCGCAGAGTTCGAACTTTTCATGTTTGCCCCCCACGGGTGCGATGGAACGGGCTGATGTCTCCCCCCAGCCCGAGTTGATGGCCGCACGTGATGTGCGTTGAGCAGGAAGCGTCTGCGCGCTGGGTAAAATCCGCGTCAAAGCCGCGCCGATCCGGTCATGAATCCGTCATCTACGAGCGGGCTCACTGCTGGGTCGCTGCGCCGGGATGGGGCGTCTGCCGAGGCGCCCGACCCGATAGATTCGGTCGCGTGAGCAAGCCCCGCATCCTCGTCGTGCAGCACGAGGACATCTGCCCGCCCGGCTGGGTCGGCGAGTGGCTCGTCGAAGCGGGTGCCGACCTCGACCTCCGCAGGCCGTACGCCGGGGGCGACCTGCCGGCGACACTGGCCGACCACGACGGGCTGGTCGTGCTGGGCGGCAGCATGGGCGCCGAGGACGACGCCGACCACGGCTGGCTCACCGACGTCAAGCGGCTGGTCCGCGAGGCGGCCGAGCACGGCGTCCACACGTGGGGCATCTGCCTGGGTCACCAGCTGTGCGCGGTCGCTCTCGGCGGCGAGGTCGCCCGCAACCCGCGCGGCCAGCAGATCGGCGTCCTCGACGTCGGCTGGCGTCCCGACGCCGCAGACGACCCGCTGTTCGCACCGGTCTCGGGTCCGGTCCGCGCGGTCCAGTGGAACGACGACATCGTGGTCCGCTTGCCCGACGGCGCGGTGCTGCTCGCCGAGACGCTGCGCGGCGAGGTGCAGGCCGCCCGGTTCGCGCCGACCGTCTGGGGGGTGCAGTGGCACCCCGAGGCCGGCGGCGACATCATCCGGGTCTGGGCCGACGACGACCGGGACGACGCGATCGAGCGGGGCATCGACGTCTACGAGTACCTCCAGCACGTGCGGGACGCCGAGCCCGAGCTGCGGGCCACCTGGCGACCGCTCGTGGAGAGCTTCGTCGCCGGCGTACGCACCGCGGTGCCGGCGGCCCCGTGAGCGACGGCCGCGTCAGCACGGCGACCGGGCGGTTGGCCCGGCTGGGCTTCCGCGACGTCGAGGCCAGCACGCCCGCCCTCGACCGGATCGCCCCGGCCGGTGACGCGGTGGTGGCTCTCAGCGCGGTCGCGGCCGACCCCGACCAGGCGGTCCGCTACCTCGCCGACCTCGCCGACCGGGTCGACGACCGCGCGGATCTGCTCGGCGCCGTGACCGACGACGAGGGCACCGCGCGGAGGCTGCTCAGCGTGCTCGGCGCGAGCTCGGCGCTCGGCGACCACCTGCTCCGGCACCCCGAGCACTGGCGCGACCTGACCGACCCCGCCCTCGAGTCCACGCGGGCGGCGGCGTACCACCTCCGCGCCAGCATGCTCGAGGCGGTCGGCGCCGACCCGACGGACCACTGCCCGACGGCGTCCCTGCCCGACACGGAGGCCGTCGACGCGATGCGCGTCGAGTACCGCCGGCTGCTGCTCCGCCTCGCCGCCCGCGACCTGGCGCACGGTGTCGGGGTCGACGACGTCGCGGCCGAGCTCTCCGACCTGGCCGCGGCCACGCTGGAGGCTGGCCTGGCCGTCGCGCGCGCCCGCGTCGGCGAGCCCGGTCAGGCGGCGCGGCTCGCGGTCATCGCGATGGGCAAGTGCGGGGGTCACGAGCTCAACTACGTCAGCGACGTCGACGTCATCTTCGTCGTCGAGCCGGCCGACGGCCACGATGAGCAGGCGGCAGTGCGGGTCGGCACCCAGCTCGCCTCCCACCTGATCCGGATCTGCTCCGACCACACGGGGGAGGGCACGATCTGGCCGGTGGACGCGGCGCTGCGCCCGGAGGGCAAGGCCGGCCCGCTGGTCCGCACGTTGGCCAGCCACCAGGGCTACTACGAACGCTGGGCCAACACCTGGGAGTTCCAGGCGCTGCTCAAGGCTCGTCCGGTCGCGGGGGACCCCGAGATCGGCCGGCAGTACATCGAGCGCATCACGCCCTCGGTGTGGTCGGCGGCCGAGCGCGAGGGGTTCGTCACCGAGGTCCAGACGATGCGCCGCCGGGTCGTGGAGCACATCCCCGTCGCCGAGACCAAGCGGCAGCTCAAGCTCGGCTCGGGGGGCCTGCGCGACGTCGAGTTCGCCGTGCAGCTCCTGCAGATGGTGCACGGCCGCGCCGACGAGTCGGTGCGCGCACCGGCGACGCTGAGCGCGCTGACGCAGCTCACCAGGGGCGGGTACGTCGGACGCGACGACGGCGCCGCGCTCGACGAGGCGTACCGCTTCCTGCGCACCCTGGAGCACCGGATCCAGCTCTCGCAGCTGCGCCGCACCCACGTCGTACCCGACGACGAGGACGCGCTGCGCTGCCTGGGCCGCTCCATGGGGATGACCAAGGACCCGGTGGCCCAGCTCGACCGGGAGTGGCGACGGCACCGCCGCGAGGTGCAGCGGCTGCACGAGAAGCTCTTCTACCGGCCGCTGCTCGCCGCGGTGGCCAAGCTGCCCGAGCGACGAGGTGCGGCTGACGCCGAAGGCGGCGCAGCAGCGGCTCGCCGCGCTCGGCTACGAGGACCCGGTCGCCGCGCTGCGGCACCTCGAGGCCCTCACGTCCGGCATGAGCCGCGCCGCCAGCATCCAGCGCACCCTGCTGCCGGCGATGCTGGAGTGGTTCGCCGACGCCCCCAACCCCGACGCCGGGCTGCTCGGCTTCCGCCGCATCTCCGACGCCCTCGGCACCACCCACTGGTACCTCAAGACGCTGCGCGACGAGGGTCAGGTCGCGCAGCGGCTCGCGACCCTGCTGGCCTCCAGCCGCTACGCCACCGACCTGCTGCAGCGCGCTCCGCAGGGCGTGAAGCTGCTCGGCGAGGAGGACGGCCTGGTGCCACGCGACCGCGAGACGGTGCAGAGGGAGATGGTCGCGGCCGCCCGCCGGCACCACGACCCGGTGGAGGCGATCACGGCCATCCGGGCGATGCGTCGCCGCGAGCTGTTCCGGGTCGCGGTCGCCGACCTGCTCGGCGACCTCGACACCGCCCAGGTTGGCTACGCGGTGACCGACCTGACGCTCGCGACGCTCGAGGCCGCCTTGACGGTCGCCACGATGGCGGTCGAGGCGGAGCGGCGGGGACCGCTTCCGACGCGGATCGCGATCGTGGCGATGGGACGCCTCGGTGGCGGGGAGATGAGCTTCGCCAGCGACGCGGACGTGATGTTCGTGCACGAAGCCCTCGAGGGGGCCTCGGCCGAGGACGCGTCCCGGGCCGCCCACGACGTCGCCAACGAGATGCGCCGGCTGCTCGCGCTGCCGGGCACCGATCCGGCGCTCGAGGTCGACGCCGGGCTCCGGCCCGAGGGCAAGCAGGGGCCACTGACCCGCTCCCTGGACTCGTTCGCGGCCTACTACGCGAAGTGGTCCGCGGTCTGGGAGGCGCAGGCGCTGCTGCGCGCATCCGCCTCCATCGGTGACCCGGACCTCTGTGAGAGGTTCACCGCCTTGATCGACCCGCTGCGGTTCCCGGAGTCCGGGATCAGCCTCGACGACGTGCGGGAGGTACGCCGGATCAAGGCACGTGTCGACGACGAACGCCTGCCCCGGGGCGCGGACCCGGCCACCCATCTCAAGCTCGGGCGCGGCGGCCTCGCCGACGTGGAGTGGACCGTGCAGCTGCTGCAGATGCAGCACGCCGGCGCCGTACCCGCGCTGCGCACCACCCGCACGCTCGAGGCGCTCACCGCGGCCGTCGACGCCGGCCTGCTCGACATCGGGGACGCCCAGGCGCTCGCGGCCGCCTGGCGCACGGCCAGCGGGCTGCGCAACGCGATCATCCAGGTGCGTGGGAAGCCGGCCGACTCGTTGCCGCGCGACACCCGCGAACGCGCGGCGGTGGCGCACATCCGTGGCTACGAGCCGGGGGAGTCCGACAAGCTCGTCGACGACTACCTGCGGGTGACGCGTCGGGCCCGCCAGGTCGTGGAGCGGGTCTTCTGGGGCTAGGGCCGGTCGTCAATCCGCGACGCACCGAGACGGGGACCGACCCGGGGGGAAGGGCCGGTCCCACACACGGTCACGTGCGAGAGCATGAAAGCTCTGGCCGGGGGTCGTGACCGTGCCCGCCTCGTGGTGCGCGAGATGCCTCAACCCTGACATCAGCCGGGGTTCTCCGACATATGGGCGATGGTCCTAGTACCGCGCACACCTGTCCGCAGGAGTAGTCCGTCCGCGCCGGCGGACCCGCACCCGGGTCACCGAGAAGTGGGGACCGGGCCTTCCCCCTACTGCGGCTGTTCCCCCCTGGGTCCCGGGCACAGACTGAGCCCATCGGCCGGGGGGTCGTGATCGAGGAGGGCGTAGGCGCATGTGGGAGGTCAGTCTCTTCGGGGGAACCACCGTCCGGGTCGGCGACAGGGTCGTGAGCAGCGGGCAGCTCGGCGGTGTCAAGCCGCGCAGACTGTTGGAGGCGCTGGCGCTGACACCGGGCCAGGCGGTGTCCAAGGAGGTGCTCGCCGACCGGCTGTGGGGCGAGACACCGCCGCGGTCCTACGTCGCCACCTTGGAGAGCTATGTCTGCGTCCTGCGCCGGTCGGTGGGAGCCTCGGGTGGGCGGGTCTCCTGGCTCTCGACCGCGCCGGGCGGCTACCTGCTGGACGCGCGACAGGTGAGGGTCGACCTGGCGGAGGCTCGGCACGCCCTCCGCTGCGTGCAGGACTCCGAGACCGCCGTGGCGGTGTCGCTGACCGAGGCCGCAGTCGGGCTCGACGAGCAGGGCCTGCTCGTGGACTCCGCCGGCGAGCACTGGGTCGACGCCGTACGCCGGGACTTCACCGCCAAGGTCGTGGCCGCCTGCGTGCGCACCGCGGGCCGCTGCCTCGACGAGCACGAGCTCCTGCCCGCCGCCCGACTGGCCCGTGAGGCGCTGCGTCGCGACCCGTTCGCGGAGGCCGCGGTGCAGGTGCTGCTGCGTGCCCTGACCGCCCAGGGGCGTCGCTCCGAGGCGATCCGGGTGTTCCGGGACTTCCGGCGGCTGCTCGTCGACGAGCTGGGCATCGACCCCGACGCGGAGACCATGGCGGCGTACCTCGAGGCGCTGCGCCGCCGGGGAGGGCACACCGAGGAGCGCCGCTCGGGCGAGTCGGAGGCCCGGCTTCTGCTGGAGCTGCTGCGTCAGGCGCTGGAGTCCTCGGGTTTGCCGGCCGGAGCGGACACCGACCTGGCGATGCGGGCGCTGGCCCGGCACCTGCACGTCGCGGCCTGACTGCAAAGCCACCCTTTGGGCCGTTCTGGCATAGCCAGGCCGCGCCATCCCACCTGCCCGAAGGGTCAAATTTGACTAACCCGGTTTCGTGGGTCCCGGGCATGCGGTTCACTGAAACGAGGTCGACGGGGGTCGGCGTCTCGGGGGACCGAATTTTGGGGGTTGGACTGTGGGCGGTGGTCCGGGGGACTTGGGCGTGCTGGTGGTCGACGACCACAGCACCTTCGCAGAGCTGCTTGCCCTGGCTCTTGACTCGGAGCCGGATCTGCACTGCGTGGCAGTGGCGGCCGACCGGGAGACGGCGCTCGAGGCGGCGCGGGAGCACGCTCCGGACATCGCCGTGGTCGACCTCCTGCTCGGACGCGAGGACGGCATCTCCCTGGCAGCGGACCTGGCGAGCCTCCGGCCGGGGATCCGCGTGGTGATCCTCACCGCGCACGCCGACCAGGTCGTGATGCGCCGCGCCTCCGCCGCCGGCGTGTGCGGGCTGCTCGCCAAGAACGGCTCGCTCAACGACCTGCTGAACACCCTCCGCTCCGCCCGGCCCGGCGGCTTCATCGTCGACCCGCAGCTGCTCCAGCGGCTGGTGTCCACGCGTGACCACACGCCGGTCGACCTGCCCTCGCTGACTCCGCGCGAGCAGGAGGTGCTCGAGCTGCTGGCCGAGGGGCAGGACGCGCGCACCGCGGCCCGGTCGATGGGGATCTCCCTGCACACCTGTCGCAGCTACATCAAGAACGTGCTGGCCAAGCTGGACGCGCACTCACAGCTCGAGGCCGTGGCGACCGCGACCCGGGTCGGCATCGTCCATGTCCCTCGGCAGCGCTGAGCCGCGCGAGGCTCGCTCCGACGCGGTGGTCCGGACCGCCCTGAGGCGCTTCGTGATCAGCAGCGTCGTCGCCGTGCTGCTGCTCGCCGGGGTCAGCGTGTACGCCGCCGACCGACTGGCCCGCGCGGAGGCGCTGCGAGACGGGACGTCCCAGGCCCAGGCTCTGGCCGGCTTCGTCGCCGGCCAGGTCACGCCCGCACTCCGGGCCGGCGACGGCGCGGCCATCGAGCGGCTCGACGGCTTCATCGAGCCTCAGCTGCGCGAAGGCGACCTCCGGCACGTGAAGGTGTGGTCGAGCAACGGCACCGTGCTCTGGTCCGACGAGGAGGGGATCATCGGCCAGACGTTCGCTTTCGCACCCGACGTGAAGGCCCTCGTCGGCACCGACGAGGCCGTCGCCGAGCTCAGTGACGTCGACAAGGAGGAGAACGTCGGCGAGCGAGCCGCCGGACAGCTCCTGGAGGTGTACGTCGGGGCGCAGGACCCTGCCGGGCAGGACGTCCTGGTGGAGGCGTACCTCTCGACCGAGAAGCTGGACGAGAGCCGGATGGCGCTGCTCACCGGCATGGTGCCGCTCATGGTCGGCGGCCTGCTGCTCTTCCAGCTGGCGGTCTTCCCGCTCGCGCTGGCGCTGGCCCGTCGCATCGAGCGCGGGGAGCAGGAGCGCTCGCGACTGACCCGGCACGCTCTCCTCGCCTCCGACCTCGAGCGCCGCCGGATCGCCCAGGACCTGCACGACGGCGTGATCCAGGAGCTGGCCGGTCTCGCGTACGCGCTGCCCCTCATCGAGGGCGACGGGGGAGAGGACCGGCACCGCAAGAAGCGGCTCACCCTCGAGCGCGCGCATCAGGTGCTGCTGGACGCGGTGGCCTCGCTGCGCCGGTTGATCACCGACAGCTACCCTCCCGACCTCGAGGCCGACGGGCTGGGCAACGCCCTCGGCGACCTGGCCAGTGCCGCCGAGAGCGACACGCTGACCGTCACCATCGACGTCTCCGCCAACGGCACCCTGTCGGGGGGATCGGCGCGGCTGGCCTACCGGGTGATCCGCGAGGGGCTGCGCAACGTCACCCGACACGCGCAGGCCGACCACGCGACGGTCCGGGTCCGGCACGACGGTCCCGAGGTCGTCGTCCAGGTCGAGGACGACGGTGTCGGCCTGCCGGCAGGCGGTGCGCCCGAAGGTCACATCGGCCTCCGGCTCCTTGCCGACACCATCCACGACGTCGGCGGGACGGTGCGCACGACGCGGGCCCCCGCGGGCGGCACGCTGCTCGAGGCGAGGTTCCCGGTCGACGCCGTCGAGTAGGAGACCCCAAGGTCTTTCCAAGGAACGTCCGTCACGGTGGGCCGTCTGGTCGACGGCGTGACGGAAGGGCGGACGGACCATGATCCGGGTGCTGCTCGTGGACGACCACGAGGCGATCCTGCGCGGGCTGACCAGCGTGCTCGACGAGTCGGAGGGCTTCTCGGTCGTCGGTACCGCCGGTGACGGCCTCGAGGCGCTGCGGCTCGCCGACGACCTGCGCCCGGACGTGATCGTGATGGACATGTCGATGCGCGAGATGGACGGGGTCGCGACCATCGAGGGGATCCTGGCCGGTGATCCCGCGGCGCGGGTCCTCGTCCTCAGCTCCTACGGTCAGCCGTCGCGCGTCGACCAGGCGCTGCGAGCCGGTGCCTGCGGGTTCCTGGTCAAGGGTGAGCCGGTCGCCGACGTGCGCGCGGCGGTCCGGCAGGCGCACGACGGCGAGCAGCCGCTGTCGAAGAGCCTGCTCCCCGGGCTGCGCCGGCTGCGAGGGTCCTGACCTCCGCGGCATTTCACGTTGTTTTGCGGGGCTGCTGTCACGCTTCGTGTGCGTTGATCCCCATGCCGACGCAAGGGGGCGCCCCCGTCCGGAGACCTTTCCCACTCCACGGGCGGGGGCGCCGTCAACACCTCACGCCGTGAGCCGGAACGCCTCCCGGTAGCCGATCTTGCCTCCGGTGCGCAGCAGGGTGCGTTCGTAGAGGCGGGACCCGATGCGCACGAACACCACGGCGGCCAGCACGGTGAGGGCGATGCCGACGCCCACCTGCCACCAGGGCACGTCGCCCTTGGCCATCCGGCCGGGCATCACCATCGTGGACGCGATGGGCAGCATCGAGACGACGGTCTGCACCTTCTCGCTCGCCAGGACCGAGACGAAGTACGGGATGAGCAGGATCATCTGACCCGGCAGGGTCGTGGACTGGAGGTCCTCCTGGCGGCTGGCGAGCGCACCCGCGACCGACCAGAGTGCCGCAAGAGCCAGGAACCCGAGGACGAAGAACGCGATGTAGGCGACCACCGCCCAGCCGATCCCGGACAGCAGCTCGCGACGCCCGGTGACGGCGAGACCCACCAGGCCGACCACCACCATGAGCAGCACCTGTCCGAGCGCGAGCAGTGTGTTGCCGATGATCTTGCCCCAGAGCAGCGCGCGGATGGGTACGGCGGCCGCCAGGATCTCGACGACCCGGCTCTCCTTCTCCCGGGCCACGCTCTGCGCGATGGTCATGCCGAAGCCCAGGGCGGTCATGAAGAACACCAGCGCGAACGCGAAGGCGACGCCGGACCGCGCATCGCTGTCGACGGCGTTGGGGTCGAGCAGCCGCTGCTCCACCTCGCTGCCCTGGGCCAGCGCGTCGAGGTCGACACCCTGGGCGTCCGCGTTGGCCTGCAAGACGTCCTCGGCGACGGCGGTCGTCAGCGCGGCACCGAGCGCCGGGTCCACGTCGTCGTCGCCGACGAGCGCGAAGCCGTCGCCGGCTGCCAGCAGGGCCACGTCCGCGTCCCCGTCGCGCACCTCGGCCTCCGCGGCGCTCGTGCTGTCGACCCGGCGTACGGTGATCTCGGCGTCCGGTGTGCCGGAGGCGCGCAGCACCGGCTCGGCGGAGCGGGCGATCCGCTCCTCGTCGGGCGTCACGACCGTGACGTCGAACTCGTCGGACCCGCTGCCGACGATCGACGTGATCACGAAGAAGCCGACCACGAAGAGCACCGACATCGCGGTGGCGCCCAGGAAGGTCTTGTCCCGCAGCCGGGTGCCGATCTCGCGCTCGGCGACGATCCGCCAGATGGGATTCCTCGTGGTGCTCATCGGACGGCCTCCCGGTAGATCTGGGCGAGCGGACGCACCACCCGGGCGAACTCAGCGACCGGGGCGGTGCGTTGGATGATCTCGAGCACCTTGTCCGGCGGCCCCCCGCGCAGCTCGACCAGCGCCTCGGACCCGGCCGCGTCGAGCACCGTGAGCTCGGGCAGGTCGCGAAGGGCGCCCGCGTCGCTGCCCTGGGCGAGCACGACGCGGAAGCGGTCGGCCTCGCGGCCGCGCAGCTCCTCCACCGAGCCGGTGGCCACCACTCGGCCACGGGAGAGGATCACCAGGTCGTCGCACAGGTTCTCGACCAGCTCGAGCTGGTGGCTGGAGAAGAGCACCGGCACCTGGGCCGAGACCTCGTCGCGCAGCAGCGAGACCATCGAGTCGACCGCCAGCGGGTCCAGGCCGCTGAACGGCTCGTCCAGCACCAGCGCGTCCGGTCGGTGCATGAGCGCGGCGGCGATCTGGACGCGCTGCTGGTTGCCGAGGGAGAGCGTCTCGAGGACGTCGGACTCGCGCTCCTCGAGGCCGAGCCGGGCCAGCAGCTCGTGGGCTCGCTCCTCCGACTCCTCGCGGGCCTGGCCGTGCAGGCGGCCGAAGAAGACCAGCTGCTCGCGCACGCGCATCTTCGGGTACAGGCCCCGCTCCTCCGGCATGTAACCGATCCGCCTGCGCTGCTCCACGGTGATCGGCGAACCGTTCCAGGTGACGTCTCCGCGGGTCGCGGCGAGCACCCCGACGACGATGCGCATCGTCGTGGTCTTGCCGGCGCCGTTGGCGCCGACGAAGCCGGTCACCCGTCCCGGCCGGACGTCGAAGGAGACCCCGTCGAGCACCGTGGTGTCGCCATAGGTGCGGGTCAGGTCGTGAACGCTGAGCATGCTTCGACCCTAGGCAGCCGGATCCCCGGAGTCGTCCGTCGCGCGGTTGATCCGCGAGGTCAGCCTCCGGACGGACTCGGCCCGTCGACGAGGCCGGCCCGGTAGGCAAGGACAACGGCCTGCACCCGGTCGCGCAGGTCGAGCTTGGTCAGGATGCGGGACACATGCGTCTTCACGGTCGCGGTCCCGACGACGAGCTCGTCGGCGATCTCGGCGTTGCTCAGTCCCTGCGCGAGAAGGGCCAGCACGTCACGCTCCCGCCCGGTCAGCGCCTCCAGCTCGGCGGCCGGTGCCGACGGGGCGGGCGCGGCTGGTCGGTCCTGTTGCGCGGTGAACCGCTCGATCAGCCGCCGGGTCATCTGCGGCGCGAGCAGCGCGTGCCCCTCGGCCACGTTGCGGATCGCGCCCACGAGCTCCTCGGCCGTGCAGCTCTTGAGCAGGAATCCGGAGGCACCTGCCTCCAGGGCCGCGAACAGGTAGTCGTCACGCTCGAACGTGGTCAGGATGACGACCTTCGTGTCGCCGGTGTCGACGATCCGGCGGGTCGCCTCGATGCCGTCCATGGTGGGCATCTGCACGTCCATCAAGACGACCTGCGGCCGCACGTCCGCGACCAGCCGGGTGGCCTCGAGACCGTCGGAGGCCTCGCCGACCAGCTCGAGGTCGTCCTCGACGGAAAGGATCATCCGGAACCCGGTGCGGACGAGGTCCTGGTCGTCGACCAGGGCCACCGTGGTCGGCCTGGTCACGACGCCGCCTCCACCGGAAGGCGGACCCGCACCCGGAAGCCGCCGTCGGGGCGTGGGCCGATCTCGTACTCGCCGCCGTGCAGTCCCACCCGCTCGCGGACGCCGGTGAGCCCGTAGCCCGGTCGCTCGTCCCGGCCCACGCCCGTCGGGCTGCCCGAGTCGAGCACCTCGACCTCCACCGTGCTGCCGTCGCGCAGGTAGCGCAGCACCACCTCGGCCCTTCTCGCGGTGGAGTGCCGGCGGACGTTGGTGAGCGCCTCCTGGACGGTGCGGTACGCCGACGTACCGACCGCTGAGGTGACCGGGAACGGTTCACCGACCTCGCGGTAGTCGACCTCGAGCCGTTCGTCGGCGAACGTCGTCGACCAGGTCGCGCAGCCCGTTGAGCGAGGGCTGGGCGCCGTCCCGGTCCGCGTCGTCAGCGCAGCAGCCCCACCATCTGGTGCATCTCGCGGACGGCCGACCGGCTCGACGACTCGATGGCGGTGAGCGCCTCGCGGCTCCCGGCCGGGTCCCTGTCGAGCACGTGCCGGGCCGCGGCGGCCTGCACGCCGATGCCGGTGACGTGGTGGGCGACCACGTCGTGGAGGTCACGGGCGATCCGCAGCCGCTCCTCGACCACCGCGCGTCGGGCGCTGCGGTCGCGCTCGGTGCGCAGCTCCTCGGCCTGCTGCTCGAGCTGAAGACGCTGACGGGCGGCTCGATGCGCGGCCAGGCCCCAGGCGATCGCGCCGAAGAAGTAGACGATGTTGATGCCGAACGTGATCAGCGTCAGTGCCACTGCCGGGCTGGCCAGCCCGGCAGCCGTCGGCACGTCCGGCAGCGGGGAGGTCACGACCAGCTGGACCAGCCATGCGAACATGCCCAGCACTACGACCCCGCTGGTGACGTGCAGGGCGCGGCGGTTGCGGGACCACGCCCAGGCCGTGTAGATCGACATGAACAGGCCGATCTGCACGAACATCGAGTAGCTGACCGGCGTGACCCGTTCGCCCGCGCCGTAGAACGCGATCGAGCAGAGCAGCATCACCGTGATCGGGAACCTGCGGCGTACGACGAGGGGAAGGACCGCGCCGACCGCCCAGAGGTACGCCTCGGTGCTGCGACCGGCGAGGTCGGCGCCGCCCGGGGTGGCCCTCAGCAGCTCCACGAAGACCACGGACCCGAGCACCATCAGCACGCCCACGACGAGGTCGGTGCGTCGCTGGTCCGGTGTCGGCCCGGGGCGTTGCCAGTCGTCGTCCAGCGCTCTCACACGCCGACCCTACCCAGGCGCGGACGGCCTCCGGATCAGCGGAGCAGCTCGGCGGTGCCGACGACGGTCGCGAACTCCCCGTGCAGGTTGGTGGCCGTCACCCGCGCCAGCTCGTCGGCCGTCACGACGGTCCCGTCCGGGGCCTCCCGGTCGAACGTGTGCGTCGCGTCGAGCGCGTAGAGCACGTCGTGGCCCAGGTTGCCGCCCACCCGGGCGGTCGTCTCGCAGCAGTGGTTGGTGGTGATGCCGCACACCACGATCCCGGCCACGTCCGAGGAGCGCAGCCACTCGTCGAGGTCCGGTGCGCCGTGGAAGCTGGAGTTCACCGTCTTGCGGACCACCAGGTCCGGGGTCACGTCCGCGAGGTACTCCTTGAGCCGGTGCCCGGCGCGAGTCCGGATGCAGCGGGGACTCCGGGTGCACCGAGTCGTGCTGCACATAGACCACCGGCCGGCCCAGTCCGGCCCAGTGGTGGACGAGCGCGTCGATGTTGGTGTCGCACTCCTCGTTGTTGCGAACGCCCCACGACGCGTCGTCGAAGCCCTGCTGCACGTCGACGACGACGAGGGCGTAGCGGGACAGGTCGGTCGGCTGCATGAGCCGAACCTACGACACCCGGTCAGCCGGCGAGCGCCTCCCGGACGACGACGAGGTCGGCGACGAAGGCGCGGTAGTCCTCCTCGCGCTGGCGGGACCGGAGGACCGCGGCCGGATGGACCGTGGCCACGACCCATTCCGGCACATGATGGCTGCTCTCGTCGGCGTACGAGTCGGGCCAGTCGTTCAGCCGCCCGCGGGCGTCTCCGACCCGGAAGCCGGAGCCGTAGAGCGCCTTCCCGGCGGTGGCGCCCAGGAGCACGGCTCCGCGCGGCCGGACGATGTCCAGCTCGGCGAGCAGCCACGGCTCGCAGGCCGCCACGTGCACCCGGCTGGGGGACTTGTGGATGCGTTGCTTGCCCCGGGTGCCCGCGAACCGGAAGTGCTTGACCACGTTGGTCCGGAACACCTCGGACGGGTCGACACCGGCCTCGTCGAGGGCCTTGTCGAGCAGCCTGCCGGCGGGCCCGACGAACGGCCGGCCCTCCTGGTCCTCGCGGTCGCCCGGCTGCTCCCCGAGCAGGACCACCCGAGCCCGTTTCGAGCCGGTTCCCATGACGGCCTGGATGGCGTCCGCGTGCAGCTCGCAGCCGCGGCAGCTCTGCACCGCCTCGCGCAGCGTGTCGATGCTCGTCGTGTCGGGGACCCATTGCCCTGCGCCCGGGCGGTCAGGGTCGGTCCCGCGTGCGGCGGCCATGCCCGTCCAGTACCCAGATCGGTCGGCGGCGACGCGCACCCCGGCGTTGGGGTGGGTCTGTGCGGGTACACGCAGCGGGACAGACCTGGTTCGTCGCGAGGAGATGGCATGACCACGGTTGCGGATGTCCTGCTGGCCCGCCTACGGGAGTGGGAGGTGGAGCAGGTCTTCGGCTATCCCGGGGACGGCATCAACGGCATCCTCGGCGCCTTCTCGCGGGCCGACGACCAGCCGCGGTTCATCCAGTCCCGTCACGAGGAGATGAGCGCGCTGGCGGCGGTCGGCTACGCGAAGTTCAGCGGCCGACCGGCGGTGTGCATGGCCACCTCGGGACCCGGCGCGATCCACCTGCTCAACGGGCTGTACGACGCGAAGCTCGACCACGTGCCGGTGGTGGCGATCGTCGGACAGACCAACCGCACCGCGATGGGCGGCAGCTACATGCAGGAGGTGGACCTGCTCAGCCTCTTCAAGGACGTCGCCAGCGACTACGTGCAGATGGTGACCGTGCCCGAGCAGCTGCCCAACGTGCTCGACCGTGCGCTCCGCGTCGCCATGACGCGGCGTGCTCCCACCGCGGTGATCGTCCCGAACGACGTGCAGGAGCTCGAGTACTCGCCGCCGCAGCACGAGTTCAAGATGGTGCCGTCGAGCCTCGGCATCACCTGGCCACGCGTCGTACCGGACGAGGACGCCGTCGAGCGAGCCGCGGACGATCCTGAACGCCGGGAGCAAGGTCGCGCTGCTCGTCGGCCAGGGCGCGCGCGGGGCGCCGCGGCGGAGATCGGCCAGGTCGTCGACGTCCTGGGTGCCGGCGTCGCCAAGGCGCTGCTCGGCAAGGACGTGCTCAGCGACGAGCTGCCGTGGGTGACCGGCTCGATCGGCCTGCTCGGCACCCGGCCGAGCTACGAGATGATGACCGACTGCGACACCCTGCTCACGGTCGGCTCGAGCTTCCCCTACACGCAGTTCCTGCCCGCGCTCGACCAGGCGCGCGCCGTCCAGATCGACATCGACGGCACCATGATCGGGATGCGCTATCCCTACGAGGTCAACCTCGTCGGGGACGCGGCGACCACCCTGCGGGCGCTGCTCCCGCACCTGGAGCGCAAGGAGGACCGCACCTGGCAGGACCGGGTCTGCTCGAGCGTCGACGAAGTGGTGGCAGACGATGCACGACGAGGCGCATGGTCGCCGCCGACCCGGTGAACCCGATGCGGCTGTTCCACGAGTTCTCTGCGCAGGCGCCCACCGACGCCATCGTCATCGCCGACAGCGGCTCCTCCGCCGACTGGTACGCCCGCCACGTCAGGATGCGCGGCAAGCATGCGCGGCTCGCTGTCCGGCGGCGCTGGCCACGATGGGCACTCCGTGCCCTACGCGATCGGCGCGAAGTTCGCGCACCCGGACCGCCCGGTGATCGCGTTCGAGGGTGACGGCGCCATGCAGATGAACGGGCTCGCGGAGCTGCTCACCATCCGCCGCTACTGGCGGGAGTGGTCCGACCCGCGCCTGGTCGTTGCCGTGCTGCACAACAACGACCTCAGCCAGGTGACCTGGGAGCTGCAGGGCGATGGGCGGCACCCCGGAGTTCGTCGAGTCACAGGCGCTCCCGGACGTGTCGTACGCCGACTTCGCCGCCTCGATCGGGCTGGGAGCCATGACGGTGACCCGGCCCGAGCACCTGGAGAAGGCCTGGGCCACCGCGCTCGACGCCGACCGGCCCTTCCTGCTCGACGTGCACTGCCGACCCCGACGTGCCACCCATCCCGCCGCACGCGACTCTCGAGCAGATGACCTCGATGGCGAAGGCGCTGATCAAGGGCGACCCGAGCCGTTGGGGGGTGATGAAGGAAGGCATCAAGACCAAGGCGCAGGAGCTGCTGCCGCACCGGGACTGACTCGTCGTCAGCCCAGCGGTCACGGCACGGTCGGGGCCAGCTGTGGTGCCGCCGGTGGTGTCGGGGGTGCCGGCTCTTTCCCTCGGCCCGCACCCACCAGGACCTGGATGCCGGCGAGAAGGACCAGCACGAGAGCCAGGGACCACCACAGCCGGCCCATCGACACGTCGTTGCCCCAGAGCAGGACCACCCCACCGAGCACGACCACGACCACGCGCAGCCAAGCCGCGTTCACGGTGGTCCACCGCCCGGCGCCACCGACGCCCGTCCCGGCACCGGCCAGGGTGTTGCCGATTCCCTCCAGGCCGCCGCTCACGGACGTGCGGGCGGCGGATCCGTACCGGTTCGCCCCGGCGAACCAACCCGCCAGCACCAGCACCAGGCCGAGCCAGAGCACGACCTGCTGACCCCGGTCGAGGAAGGCGAGCAGGGTGTCGAGGAAGACCCTGCTTGCGGGCCCGAACACGGTGCCGGCCAGCTCGTTCACGAACAGCTGGCCGCCGATCGACTGGGCAAGGGCGATGAACAGCGCGTTGGCCGCGAGCACGGCGCCGATGACCACCGTCATGCGCGGACGGTTCCGGGCCAGGAAGAACGCGGCGATGAAAAGCAGGCCGACCAGCGGAAGCAGCCATCTGGCCACTGGGTTCCCGAACGCGTAGATCGTGCGCAGCTGCTTCACCTGGGGCGCGTCCATGAGGACGATCTGACGGTCCGTCTGGGGGATCGGGGCGTTCTCCACGATGGTCAGGCCGCGTGCCACGAGACGCTCCTTGGCCCTGGCGATGACCTGGTCGACGTTGAGGACGATCTGGTCACCCTCGAGCGCGACCGCACCCGAGCCGTCGCCGGTCAGCACCCGTTGGAGCGCCTGCTGGGCACGGGCGTTGAGCCGCGTCCAGAATTGGGCGAACTCGTCGGATGCGACCAGGGCGCGGACCTCGCGGTCGATCAGCCCGTTGATGGCGGCAGCAAGCGGTCCGACCAGCTGCTCCAGGCGCGGTCGGTCGGTGATCACGTCAGCGAAGACGTTGTCGAGGAGCGCCTCGATGTCGACCTGCTGCTCGATGGCATCCGTGACGGTGGTCGCGATGACGTCCTGCACCTCCGGGGAGTCGACCAGGGGACCGACGGTCTCGACGTAGCGGTCGGTGTCGTTGAGGGTGCGCTGCCCCCAGTAGGCCACCGCGGCCGGCGTGGTCAGCAGCGCTGCCAGCACCACACAGATGATCGCGGCCACGGAGCGACCACGCGGCGGTCGTGACGAGCCCGCGCCGGTCCCCGCGGCTGCCTCCTGGGGGGTTCCTCTGCGCGCCGCAGGGTCAAGGTCAGCCATGTCGGGTCTCCTCTCGGCCAGACCCATCGTGCGCGGGTCCGGCCTCGTGGTCGTCACCCACAGCGCGTGATCGTGGCTCCTGCCTGATCCAGCCGCCGAACCTCCCTCGGTCGGTGGCGATCGTCTGACCGAGGACGCCTGCGGTGAGGAAGCAGAACGAGAGCACGTACAGCCAGGTGAGGTAGGTGAACGCGACCCCGATGGAGCCGTAGCGGTCGGCGCTGACCTCCAGGGCCCGCTCGAGCCACACCTGCGTGGCGGGACGCACGGCCAGCATCCCGAGGGCGAAGATCACCGCGCCCGGGAGCAGGAGACGGGCTCTCAGGTCGCCGGAGAGCAGCACCCACGGGACGAAGACGGAGACCGCGATGTCGAGGGCGAAGGACGCGACGACCGGCCACACCTCGCGCGGGGGAAGGACGGACATCGGGGCGGCGACCGCCCGCACGACGACCAGGGAGAGCGCGAGCACCAGGATCACGGCCACCCACCGCCACGCCGATCCGAGCCTGGCCCGGGGGCGCGGCAGTCGCCAGATGGCCGCGAACGCACGGGTGAGCGCGCGGGACAGGCTGGTCGCGGACGCCAGTACGACGATCGCGCCGACGACACCGAAGGCGGCGCCCTCGGCCCCCTGGACCGCCTGCTCGACGACCGAGCGAGACTCCTCGGGCATGTCGAGCGCCTCGGCGAAGTCCCTCGGGTCCCCCCAGGTGGCCAGCAGGATCACGATCGGCAGCACGGAAGAGAAGAACTGGGCGGCGAGGGTCATCGAGCGGTCGAACGTCTCGATGCGGACGAAGTTGGCGATGGTGTCGATGAGGATCCGGCCCGGCCAGGCGTCGAGGACTTTGCTCACCCAGCGTTGCAGCCAGGGCGGCAGACGATGCAGGACGGCGTCGGTCGCGGCCCTGGCCCCGCCCGGTGCACTGAGATCCGCGGCCATCTCGCCCTCACTCGGTCGTGGGCTCCGCGAGCGCCGGCTCCGGCTTCCCCGAGATGAGTGTCTCCGCCCACCGTCCGCGCGGGTCGGCCTCGACGAGGAGCGACTTGGTGAGCAGGCTGAACGGCACGGCCAGCAGCGCCCCCAACGGTCCCAGGACCCAGGTCCAGAAGACGAGGGACAGGAACGTCAAAGTGGGCGAGAGGCCGACAGCATCGCCGACCACGCGTGGTTGGATCACCGACTGGATCACGAAGTTGATCACGCTGTAGAGGATGATCACCGTCAGCATCAGGCCGGGTCCGCTGTCCAGCAGGGCGATGAGAGCCGGTGGGATCAGCCCGATCACGAAGCCGATGTTGGGGATGAAGTTCGTGACGAAGGCGAGCACGGCCCACACGAAGGCTCCGGGGACGTCGAGCAGGTAGAGCGCCACGCCGTCGATCACCGCGACGACCAGGCCGAACGCCGCGGAGACACCCATGTAGCTGCGGGTGCCCTTCGCGAAGTTGCGGATCGCGGCCACGGGGTCGGGGAAGCGTTCGGCAACGGATCCCAGGTTGCGCCGCGTGGAGTTGGTGTCGAACGCCATGAACAGGAGCACGGTCACCAGGAAGAACACGTCCGTGAGGACGCCGAGTGTTCCTTCAAGCACCGACGCGACCACGTCCACGAGCTGGCCGGGGTTGATAGCACCGGCGACGGCGTCGATCTGCGCCTGGTCGACGCCGAGGCCCTCGAGGGCGTTAGCGACGTCCTTCACGACATCGGTCATCTGCTCGACGTACTGCGGCATCAGTGCTGCCAGCTGCGCGACCGAGACCAGGAGCGCGAGCCCAAGGAAGAACAGCAGCAGGTAGGCGACCACCAGCATGAGCAAGGAGGTCGCCCAGGTCGGAAGCCGCCCCTTCTCCAACCAGACCCGGATCGGGTGAACCGTGACGGTGAGCACCAGGGCCAGGAACACGGGCCCGACGATGTCGGCGACGGACCGTACGCCGGCGACGGCGATGGTGAAGGCGGCCGCGCCCAGCAGGAAGCTGGAGGCGAAGGGTCGGGTCCGGGCGCCCGGAGCCGCCGCGAGCGTCGGTTCCGATGCGCGCTCCTCGTCCACCTCCGGTCGCGGAGGCCGTCGGTTCACCGGGATCCTGGTCCGCGCGTCACATCTCCGCGAGGTCGCGGCCGTGTGCGGCGAGCGCCCAGATCACGAAGATGTCGACCGCGATGATCGTCATCGCCCAGAACGGGTAGTACGGGATGAAGGCGAAGTTGGCGATCGCGCTCACTGTGGCCAGGGTGATGCCGACGACTCGCCCCCACACCTGCCCGCTCAGCACCGCGAAGCCGGCGAAGAGCACCAGGAGTCCCATCAGCAGATGGATCCAGCCCCAGGTGGTGGCGTCGAACTGCAGCATGTAGTTCGGCGTGGTCACGTAGAACTCGTCCTGGAAGATGGCGACGAGGCCGGTGAGGGACTGGAACGCGCCGGCCATGATCATCATGACCCCGGCGAACGCGATGAAGCCGGCCGCCCAGGGGCTGGCTTGCTTTGCTCGACCCGCGGAACGGCTCGAGGTGGTCTGGTCGGTCATGACCGAACCCTCCTTGACTGGTCAGGATGCTCGCTGGCGGGGACGGCGTCGCCCGTCGTGCTCATCCCACCGCTGCGCGGGCGTCGTCGGATCACTCTGTCCGGGTGATATTCGAGACCGACGGCTCGGCCCGTCCGCCCCCGCGCCGAGCCGAGGTCGGCGGCACACACATATCGACCGATATGGGCCTTCTGCCCGGGCCCGAGGACGGCGAGCAGCCGGCGCCGCGGCACGGATCCGGCATCCCTTGCCTCGTCTTGCGTGTATGACGACGAACCCGTGGGCTGCCCGCACGATGGACGTGCTGCCGGACCGTGGAGACAACTATGAAGATCGCCCTCGGCGCTGTCGTCGCGCTGCTGATGAGCCTGTCGCTTGCTGGCTGCAGCGAGGAGACCCCGGCCGTCTGCACTTCCGTGGACGACCTCAGGGCGTCGGTGCAGAGCGTGAGGGATGTCGACGTGACGTCGTCGGGTGGCCTCGGCGAGCTCGAGGATGCTGTGGCGGGCGTGAAGTCCGACCTGGCCGACGTCCGAGACGACGCCGCCGACGAGTTCTCGTCCCAGATCGACACAGTCCAGGCAGGCATCGCGGAGCTCGAGCGGAGCCTCCGCGCGGCTCAGGATGCCGTGTCGCCCGACACTCTCAGGGCCGCCGGTTCCGCCTTGCGCACCCTCGCCAACCAGGTCCAGAGCCTGATCGACGACATTCGGGCGACGTGCTGAGACGACGTCCGGGCGGGGCCAGGACAGTCGTCAGTGGCCGCGACCCTGGAGGGCCACGGTGAGGAGCACGGCCGAGTCGTCGACCGCTTCGAGGTCGTGACGGGCATCGGGGATCAGCAGGAAGTCACCCGCCGTGCCCGACCACGTCTCGTCATCGGCCTGCAGCCGCACGGAGCCCCGCAGCACCTGCAGAGTCGCCTCACCCGGACTCTCGTGCTCACCGAGGCTGTGGCCGGCCACGAGCGCGATCAGGGTCTGCCGCAGGGCGTGCTCCTGGCCCCCGTGGATGGTTCGTGCACTCCGGCCGGCGCTGGCGGACCGGGCCGCGGTCAGCTGCTCGTCGATCAGGCGTTCCAGGGACAGGCCCTCCATCGGTTCTCCTCGCTCGGGTGCGGGTGGTCGTTCGTCCCAGCATGGCGAAGGGCCGCCGCCGGGTCCACCGGCCCTCCGCCGGTACTAGGACTCGATGCCGGTGCTGGTGTGCGGCTGTCCGACGGGTTTGCTCTCGGGCGAGCCTCGCTGCCGAAGGTAGATCGAGAGCACCACCATGGACCCGACGGCCAGCATCTCCGACTGCCAGTTCTGCAGCGAGCGGGCCCAGAAGTCGGCGTTCACGACGTACTGGCCCCAGGTGATGGGGGCCTGCAGCCGCTCCAAACGGGTCTCGTTGTACTGGGCCCAGCCGGCCAACGACTGAGCCGACCACGACGCGAGGAAGATGCTCGCCATCACCAACGACAGCGACCATGAGAAGAGAGTGGTGCGGGCTCCGCCGAGCTTCGCCCAACGCGGCGAGTCCGCGAGTGCGTAGCGGCCCACCTTCTGCTCCTCGTCGGTCTCCAGACCGCCCTGGTCGAGACTCTTCGACTCCGGCGACCCCTTCTGCAGCAGCCAGATGGTGCCGACGATGAACAACAGGAACTGCAGGTACTCCGACTGCCAGTTCTCGGTGACGTCGCCCGCGAACGTCGCCGTGGTGACGTAGCGCCAGAACGTGAGCTGACCGAGCCCGTCGGCGAACTGCTCGGCGTTGAACTGCTGCCACCCGGCGAGTGCCTGCCCGACCAGCGTGACGAGGAAGAGCAGCAGGAACACCGATGCCAGCGAGGTCTCGCGGAGGAACCGGCGGAGGTTGCCCGCAGAGCTCTCGGTCGCGGCCGCGCTCATACGTGCCTCGCCGCGATGGTGACGAAGTAGACGAGCCCGCCGACGATGACCAGCAGGTAGACGATGAACGACGTACGCATGGCCTCACGAACCCTTCAGGACACACTCGTAGATGCCCGACGGGGTCGTTGTGCATCCGGCCGCCGACACCTTCCAACCGCCCTGGAAGCGGGCCAGGAAAATCGTGTCGCGACCGGTGCGGACCCGTGCCGCGGTGCCGAAGACCTCCACGCCCTCACTTTGCGGGCCGCCCGGCCGGCTCTCCATCTCCTGGACGACGCTGGCCCGGCACGGCTCTCCGGCAGACGCCTCGAGCTCGGACTTGGTGCGCGGAGCCAACAGGCGGCAGGCGGCCGACCCGTCTCCTTGGGTCACGGCGTCGGCGAACTGGGCGGCCGCGCTCTCGACGGCGCCGTCCTGCGCAGCGGCGCATCCGGTGAGCACGACCGCCGTGACAACTCCGGCAACCACCGCCCGCACCGCACGTGTCCACGTCGTTCCGGGACCCACTCCCGCGGGCTGTCGCCCCTCTCGCCACATAGGACAGTCGTAGCGGTCGCGCCGCCAACGCGCCAGCCCCGGACCTCGCACGGACTGCGCGCGGGTCGTGTAGCGGGGCTCAGGTCGGGTACGACTCGCGTGTGACCGCCGACGACGACGCGCACACCCTGGCGATGGTGCGTACCTTCCTGGATCGCGCGCACCTGGCGACGCCGGGCCAGCTGAGCGAGGTGGTGCTCGAAGCGGCTCGGGAGCTGGGCTGGACGGCCCTCATGTTCGTGGCCGACTATGAGCAGGAGTGGCTGATCCCGGTGCCGGTGAGTGGTCTGCCGGACGCCGATCCGCAGAGTATCGACGGCACGCTTGCCGGCCGAAGTTTCCGTGTCGTGGAGCCGGTCACCTCTCTCGCCGACGAGCGACACACGATCTGGCTGCCTCTCGTGGACGGCGTCGAGCGCCTGGGCGTGCTGCAGGTCATCGTCGGGCCCGCAGGACGACCCGGCCGACGCACGGCTGCAGGAGCCATGTCGGTTGCTGAGCCACCTCACCGGTCATCTGATCGCCGCGAAACGACCGTACGGCGACTCCTTGGACCGCCTCATGCGCCGCCGACCGCGCACGGTGGCGTCCGAGCTGCTGCACCAGCTGCTGCCGCCGCTCACCTTCGCCTGCAAGGGTCTGGTGGTCTCCGGCATCCTGCAGCCGGTCTACGACGTCGCAGCCGACGCGTTCGACTACAGCGTCGTCGACGACGCCGCCCACATAGCGATTCTCGACGCGACCGGTCATGACCTGCCGGGCACCACCCTCGCCGCGGTCGCGCTGTCGGCGTACCGCAACTACCGTCGCCAGGGCCGCGGGATCTTCGCCAGCGCACACGCCATGGACGAGCTCGTCGCCGAGCACGGCGAGGGCTGGCGGGTGGCAACCGGTGTCCTCGGCGAGCTCGGTCTCACCTCGGGCCGGTTCCGCTACCTCAATGCAGGTCATCCGGCTCCGCTCCTCATGCGCGACGGAAAGGTGGTCAAGGAGCTCACCGAGGGCCGGCGGGTCCTGTTCGGCCTCGGCGAGGGTCAGGGCACCATCGCCGAGGAGTGGCTCGAGCCCGGCGACCGGGTCGTGCTCTACACCGACGGCATCACCGAGGCGCGAACCGCCGACGGCGAGTTCTTCGGGCTCAACCGACTCGTCGACCTTCTCGAACGGGCGGCCACGACCAGGCAAACGGCGCCGGAGACCTTGCGGCGGATCAGCCACCAGGTCGTCGACCACCAAGGGGGCGTGCTGCGGGACGACGCCACCCTGCTCATCGCGGAATGGGCGACCGGTGAGGAGCAGAGGCTGACGTCGTCGTGGAGCGGCGGGATCTCAGCCGAGGCGCTCTCTCCCCGCAGCGGTGACCGGGAGCCGGACGGAGAGGCGCCGCGTCGCTGAGCATACCCTCGGCGATGGTGGTGTCAGCGCCGGAAGCGGTGCGGCCAGTCACCTCGCACGGCCTCACGCTCGGGCACCGGCTCGAGCACGTTGCCGGGGCCGGCGTCGACGCCGCGACCCTGTCCGAGCCAGCCCATCAGCGGCGCGACCAGCCGGTCGAAGACGGCGGGCACGAACCGGAAGCCTGTCACCATCAGCGCGTTGGCAGCGCCCACGCTGCGGGCCCGGCGCGGGCGCTCCAGCAGGTCGGTGATGGCCTTGGCGATTTTCTCGGGCGGATCGACCGGCGGTGGGGGCTGCCCGCTGCGGCCGGTGTAGCTGCCGGCGAGGCGGTAGATCGGTGTGTCCACGCCGCCGGGGTAGACCAGGGACACCTCGATGCCCGGCGTACGACGGGCCTCGATCTGGAGGGTGCGCGCCAGCCCGTGCACCGCCCACTTGCTGGTGGCGTAGGGGCTCATCCACGGAGCGGTCATCAGTCCGAGCACCGACCCCACCAGGACCAGGCTTCCGCCCTGCACTATCGCCGAACACCCGCAGGGCGCTGCGCGCGACATTGGCGGTGCCGTTGATGTTCGTGCTGGTGGTGGCGTCGAAGACCTCGGCCGGGACGTCCTCGAACCGGCCGTAGGCGAGCACGGCCGCCGCGTGCACGACCCCGTCGACCGCCCCCCACCGCTCCACGAGCTCGTCGACGACCTTGTCGACCGCAGCGGAGTCGCGCACGTCGGCTGCCACGACCACCGCGTCGGCCGCGCCGCGCGCGAGACACTCCTGGCGGACCCGCTCCAGCACCTCCCCGGACCGTGACAGCAGGCCGACCCGCGCGCCCTGCGTCGACAGCGCGTGCGCCGTGGCCCGGCCGATGCCGCTCGACGCGCCGGTGACCAGCACGCGCGTGCGGCGAGGTTCGGTGTCGGTCACGGGTTGAGCACCACCTTGATGCACGAGTCCTCCTTCTTCTGGAAGATCTCGTAGCCCCGTGGCGCCTGCTCGAGCGGTAGGTGATGGGTGGTCATGTCCATGGTGCCGAGCGGGTCTGCGTCGTCCTCGACCACCGGCATGATCTCGTCGATCCAGCGCTTCACGTGACACTGGCCCATCCGCACCGTCAGGCCGCGGTCGAACATCTCCATCATCGGCAGCGGGTCTGCCTCGCCGCCGTACACGCCGCTGATGGAGACCGTGCCACCGCGCCGCGCCATCTTCAGCGCGGGGCGGAGCGCGCCGAGCCGGTCGACGGCCATCTTGTCGACCATCGGAGCGGCGAGCTTGTCCGGCAGGGCGCCCACGACCGCGTGCGCGGCCTTGCCGAGCGGCGAGTCGTGCGCCTCCATCCCGACCGCCTCGACGACGCCGTCAGCACCGCGGCCGCCGGTCATCTCGATGACCGCCTCGGCCATGTCCTCGGCGCCGCCGAGGTCGGAGGTGTCGATGACCTCGACGCCGTGACGGCGGGCCATCTCGAGGCGCTCGGGAACGCTGTCGAGGCCGATGACCCGCTCCGCACCGAGGTGCCGGCCGACACGGGCGGCGAACTGCCCGACCGGTCCGAGCCCGACCACGGCGAGCGTGTCGCCCTCGCCCACGTCGGCGAACCGCACGCCCTGCCAGGCGGTCGGGATGATGTCGGACAGGAACAGGTAGCGCTCGTCGGGATGCTCGTCGGGCACCTTGATCGGGCCGAACTGCGCCTGCGGGACGCGGAGGAACTCCGCCTGGCCACCCGGCACCGACCCGTAGAGCGAGGTATAACCGAACAGTGACGCGCCCTTGCCCGTCTCGCGGTTCTGGGTGGTCTCGCACTGTGCGAACAGCCCGCGGCTGCACATCCAGCAGTGCCCGCAGGAGATGTTGAACGGGACGACCACGCGGTCGCCGGGCTTGATGTGGGTGACCTCGGGCCCGACCTCCTCCACCACGCCCATCGGCTCGTGACCCAGGACGTCACCGGGACTGAGGTAGGGCCCGAGTACCTCGTACAGGTGCAGGTCGGACCCGCAGATCGCGCTCGAGGTGATCCGCACGATCGCGTCGGTGGGCTGCTCGATGCGCGGGTCGGGAACGTCCTCGACGCGGACGTCGCGCTTGCCGTGCCAGGTGAGGGCTCTCACGGGACTCGCTCCTTCGTGGGTGTGCTCCGGGGTGTACCCGACAGGCGGGCCGGCAAGCGCAATAGGTTGGGGCGATGTCGTGGATGCTCGATGCAACCGTTTCCACGCCCGCCGGGAAGGTGGCTGCCGGCAGCGTCGGGGACGGGCCACCGCTCGTACTCGCACATGGGTGGCCGTGGTCGTCGTACTCCTGGCACTGGATCATCCCCGCGCTGGCCCGGCGGCACCGGGTCCACTGGTACGACATGCCTGGGTACGGGAGGTCGGAGAAGGGTGCGGGCATGCGCACCTCGCTCGTTCACGGGGCTTCCGACGCACATCCACCGTGCGGTCGCGGACGCGTACATCCGCGGCGCCATCGTCGGCGAGCTCGACGACGCCGACGTCGGGGCTCTGGTGGCACCGTGGATCACCGCCGAGGGACGGGAGAGCTTCTATGAGCAGTTCGCCCAGGCCGACGAGCGCTTCACACGAGAGATCGAGGGGTCGTACGGCGACATCCGCTGCCCCGTGCGGATCCTGTGGGGCGAGCTCGACCCATGGATCCCGCTCGAGCGCGGGCGGAAGCTGCATCGGCTGGTTCCGCAGGCCTCGTTCGAGGTGCTGCCCGGCGTCGGGCACCTGCCCCAGCTCGAGGCGCCGGAGCTCGTCGTGGCACGGGTAGGCGCGCCGGCGGCGCCGTAGCCCGGGTCAGGGCTCGGCGAGGGCGCGCACTGCGCGTTCGATCGCGGGCCGCAGGTCGAGCTCGGGGTCGACGGTGAGCCGGTGGAGGAGCAGTCCGTCGCCGAGTGCCATGAGGGCCCGGGTCGCCGGCACGGGGTCGGCGATACCGACCGCGGTCACGATCCGCTCGGTCCACTGCTCGAACTCGCGGCGATGCCGCCTCAGCGGCTCGCCGAGCTCGGGGTCGGCGGCGAGCTCGAGGAACAGCGCGTAGCGCGCGCGGGTGCGCGCGGCGAACGGCCCTGTCTGGAGCTCGGTCATGGCGCACAGGCCCTCGATCAGGTCGTCGACGTCCCCGACCTGGGGCATCGCGCCCGGCTCGAAGTCGGCGCGTTCGCGCTCGGCGATCCAGTCGACCACTCCGCCGAGCAGCGCCCGCCGGGTGCGGAACCAGTTCGACGTCGACCCGGGCGCGAGCCCCGCTCGCTCATCGACCCGCGCGTGGGTCAGCGCGCGCACGCCCTCCGCGCCGAGCAGCTCCACGGCCGCTTCGAGTGAGCGGTCTCTGGTGGCCGCGGGCATCGACGTCCCCTTCCCGAGAGGTCTACTATGAACATAGTACTCCGACCGCGCGAAAGGGGTCGTCCATGACCACGCCCGAGCCCCGCAGCACCCGCACCGTCGCCGACTCGTCCTGGTCGCCGCCGCTGCCACGAGCCCCCGGCTTCGAGCACCTCGTCGTGGAGACGCCCGGGCTGCACACCCATGTCGCGGCCGTCGGCGAGGGGGAGCCGGTCGTGATGTTGCACGGGTTCCCGCAGCACTGGTGGCAGTGGCACGCCATCGCCCCGGTCATCGCCGCACGCGGCTACCGGGTCATCTGCCCCGACCTGCGAGGGGCGGGCTGGACCGTGGCCGACGACCCGCACGTCGAGCGCGAGAGCCGGCTCCGCGACCTGCTCGCGCTGCTCGACGTGCTCCACATCGATCGCGCCCACGTCGTCTCCCACGACATGGGCGCCATCACCGCGATGCAGCTGACCTACGACCACCCCGAGCTGGTTCGCACCGCCCTGCAGCTCTCCGTGCCGCCGGGCTTCGCGACGTTCAGCCCGAAGATCCTCTCGGGCTTCCGGCACCTGCCTCCGTTCATCTGGCACCGCCCGGGCGCCTCACTGCGCGGAGTGTTCTCCGGGGCGTACGTCGCCCGCCCGATGACGGAGGCGACCGTCGAAGCCCACCTCGCCCCGATGCGGCGACCCGAGATCGATGGTGCGGTCCGTCCGCTCTACCGCGGCATGATCCTGCCGGAAGGACTGCGCATGGCACGAGGCGTGTACCGGCGCCGGCGGCTCACCGTGCCGACCCGCGTCGTGATCGGTCGCCGCGACCGTCCCTGGACCGAGGAGGTCATGGGGCGTGTCTGCCGCCACCCGGGGCGGTACGCCGATCGCGTGGATTTCGTCTACGTCGACGACGCCGCGCACTTCATCACCGACGATGCCCCCGCCGAGGTCGCCGACCTCGCCCTCGACTGGTTCGCACGAGCAGGGTGACCGAGGTGGCAGGGTTCAGTCGCCGATGCTGACGAGCGCTTCGACGACCTGGTCGACGTGAGTCCTGAAGGCGCGGCCCTTGGGCAGCAACCCTGGGGTGGCATGCGCCAGCTGCGCGTGACCCAAGAACGCGGTGTAGGCCAGGAGTCCACGGTCGCGAGCACCGGCGCGCGACAGGCCCAGTTCCTGGAACAGCTGGGTGAGCTGGGCCAACCGTCGCTTGGTCACGCGCTCGAGGGTGGGCGCGACCAGGGGGTGCGACGCATTTGCCTGGAGGGCGAGCTCGACCGTCCCTGGCCGTTCCGTCGAACCGTCCGGAACGGATGAGAACGCCACGCTGAGCAGGTTCCGCAGGCGGGTCATCGCGTCCTGGGACTGATCGATGGCCGCGATCACGCGGTCGGTGTCGCGGTGCTCCCAGAGCTCGAGAGTCGCTTGGAGCAGGGCGTTCCGGTCGGCGAAGTGCCAGTAGAAGCTGCCCTTCGTCGTACCAAGAGCCTTGGCCAACGGCTCGACCGCCACAGCGGGCAGCCCTCCTCGAGCCAGCGCGTCGAGTGCCGCCTCGGCCCAGTCGGCCGGGCCCAGAGATTCACGCTTCCCATTCATAGCTCCATACGCTACCGTACGGAAGACGCGACCATACGGTTGCGTATGGAAGGAGTAGACATGAGCGCACACATCGACTCGGTCCCGCCGAGCGCTACCCGTCACACCAGAGCCCGAAGGGCTCGACCCATCAGTGCCGTCGCCCTCGCGAGGCGCTTCCCACTGACCAGCTTCGTGTTCCTGGCCTGCCTGTTCGGGTGGAGCTTCTTCATCGCGGACTTCCTCACCGGTGGCTCAGGCGCCGAGAACCTGCCGATCGGCCCCTTCTTCGCCGCGCTCGTCGTCGTCGCCTGCCAGGGGCGCGCCCACCTGCGGCGCTGGGGCCGTCAGGTCAGGAGCTGGCGAGCGCCCCCGCGCTGGCACCTGCTGTCGGTGCTCGCCCCGCTCGCGATCATCGTCCTCATCGTCTCGGTCAACCACGCGTGGGGTGCACCCCTGCCGACGTCCGGCCAGCTCGCGGCATGGCCGCAGGTGCCGGTCAACTTCCTGGTCATGCTGGTCTTCGTCGGGATCGGCGAGGAGGCGGCCTGGATCGCGTTCGCCGCACCGATCCTGCTGCGACGTCACAGTCTGCTCGTCGCATGGGCCCTTGCCGCCGGGATCCGCATCTTCTGGCACCTCCCGATGATGCTCACCGGCAGCCTGACCTGGACCCTCGGCCTCCTCGGCAATGCCGCGTTCACCATGGTTACCCTGCTGGTCCTGATGGCCAGTGGCGGCCGTTGGTCGCTGGTCGCGGTCTGGCACGCGACGCTCAACGCGGCCAGTGGACTGTTCGTCTTCACGATGGTGACCGGCGCCGACCGGATCCGTCTCGGGTTGCTGCTGTCTCTCGCGTACACCGTCGTCGCGGTCGTCTGGTACCTCGCCGGAGGGAAGAACCTGAGGCTACGTTCCGGTTACGCCGAGACGGGACCTCGGCGGCCAGGGTGCCCAGCTTGATGGGTCCGTGACTGCTGAGCAGGACGACGTTGTGCCTGGCTCCTCTGAGAAGCCCCAGCAGGGCCGATCGGTCCTCTGCCGCGTCGCGTTCCTGTCCGTCCCTGGCGACCTGACCCCGTCCGCACATCGGCTATGCGAGTAAAGGGCGCGTCCTCTGTCGCGGCTACCGAATGACGCACCGCTCAGCGGACGCTCCTTCTCGCCTCGGGATGGCTTCTCACCCCGCTCGGGGGATGCCTCCTGTCGGTGATCGGCCAAGGCTGAGTCTGTAACCGGTGAGATCCACCGTTACGGTCCCTTTGAGAGGTCATCCATGTTCAACGACAACGGCTCGTTCCTGCTGGCGCTGTTTGAGTTCTTCCTCTTCTTTGCGTGGTTCATGTGCCTGTTCTGGGTCCTCGGGGACATCTTCCGAAGCAGGGACCTGGGGGGAGGGGCCAAGACGCTGTGGGTGATCTTCGTGATCCTCATCCCGTGGCTGGGCATCTTGCTCTATCTCATCGTCCGTGGGCACGGAATGCAGGATCGTCAAATGGAGCAGGCCAAGGAGATGCAGGCGGCTCAGGCGGCCTACATCAAGTCTGTCGCTGCACCGTCCTCGGGCGGCGCCACGAGCCAGATCGCCGACGCCAAGGGCCTCCTCGACAGCGGGGCGATCACCCAGGCGGAGTTCGATCAGCTCAAGGCGAAGGCGCTCGCCTCCTGATCGACGCGGCTCACGCCTCTATTTCCGGAGACCCCATGCCCGGTAGCAGCGTCAGCGCCTGCCCGCTCCGCGCCCAGGTCGATCCGCGTCTGGTGCGATTCAGCGCCGGGGCGACTGCCGGCGTTCTCGCCGTCGTGTTGCTCATCGTTGACGTTGCCCGCCCATGGGGCATCGGCCTGCTCGCCTCTCAAGTCGCCGTGTTTGCGTTCACCGCGTTCGTGAGCTTTCAGTGGTCTGTGTGGGCGCAGGTCTATGCCCGTTTCATCTGGCCGCGGGTCGGAACACCGGCCTACTTGGAGGATGCTCGGCCGCAGAGGTTCGCCCAGTTCTTCGGATTCGTGTTCACGGCTGTGGCGCTGATCTTCTTCGTAGTTCGCGTCGATGTCGTCGGCTACAGCCTGACGGCACTCGCCTTCGGGGTAGCGGCCATCAACGCCTCCACCGGGCTGTGTTTGGGCTGCAAGGCCTACCCGCTGATCCGTCGACTGCGTTCGGCCTGACCCAACTGGGTGCCCTCGCGAGGCTTGTTGGACGGCCGCAGCACTGTAAGAGTGGAGTCTCGTTGCTTTCACAACCGGAGGTGCGCATGAGCGTCTACAAGGTCATCGACATCATCGGCACCAGCAGTAGCTCCTGGGAGGATGCCGCGGCCACCGCCGTGAAGACTGCCGGTTCCACGGTGCGCGGCCTCCGAGTGGCCGAAGTTGTGAGGCAGGACCTGGACCTCGGCGAGGACGGCCAGGTCACCTACCGCGTAAAGCTTCAGATCTCGTTCAAGTACGAGGAGTGAGTGGGCCTGTTTGTCGCGGCTTGAGGTGAGTTCGAGCTGACAGACTCCCGGTGGGGTACGCCTGCGACCCCCCGAATCCGGTGTCGTCCAACGATTCTGCGCCGATGAGCGTGCGCCGCCGTCCGCGCGTTGTGGCAGCGGAGGCGGCACACGGGATGGGGGACTCGCTGCTGGCCGCCGTGGAGAGCCGCCCGAGGGCGGATCAACCCAGCTGCAGCTGCGCGAGCACGTCGTCCACGGTGTTGTCCTCAGTGACCGGGATCCGCTGCCAGGTGTCGCCCAGGTCCAGGCTCACGTGCAGCGCCACGGCGCGGCCCTGGCCACCGCCAAGCTCGATGACGGCCATCCGCTCTGCCGTGAACCAGGCCGCGGGTAGAAAGTCGTCGCCGGCGATCTGCAGGACCGCGAACGAGGACCTGCAGTCCAGTTCGCGGTGGGCGAATTCGCCCCCGCGGCTGCTGCCAGTACACGACGCAGCCGCCATCTTCGCCGACTCCCCACAAGAGCTCGTCCGCCGCCGAGTCCGCCCATCCGAAGACCGCGTCTGGCAGGTCGAGGCGCTGAATAGTTCCGGCCGCTTCGTCGACCCGGGCCAGGCCGGCGAACTCGAACGAGGCGCCGACCCGCGCTCGGCCGCCCGACAGGAACGAGGTGCGGACCACGTCCGGTCCCGGCGCGGGCGGGGCGACGGAGGGGAGGAGGGCCAGGTCGATCGTGGTGCCGTCGGCGTGCAGGAGCCGGTAGCGCCACTGCGTGCCGCCCTGCCGGTCCCAGTCCTGGACGTAGATCGAGTCGTCGTCGAAGGGCTGCAGGTGAATTTCCGGCCACTCACCCGGCCCCTGGTTGAGTCCGAACACACCGGAGGTGCGGTAGCCGTCGACGGTGACCTCGAGGGCGGAGTGGATCACCCGGTAGTCGTAGTTGTCCCCGATTCGCATTTCGGCGTAGTCGCAGTTGGCTCTCTCGCAGACCGACCAGAACCGGGCCTCGAGTGCGCCACCCCGTCCCAGCGGGAAGAAGTTGATCGTGCCCTGCGTGTCGCCCTCGGCGCGGATCTGTTCGGGTTCCCAGGTGCGGTCCTCGGCCGTGCGGTGCGTCCGGCCGTCGGTCGGGTCGTCGACCGGGTCCATCGGCCGGTCGTTGCTCGGCATCCCGCCGAGCATTGTCGCCACCACGACAACGGCGGTGAGGGCGCCGGCGCCGGCGGTGATGACGGTGCGCCGACGGCGCCGGCGGACCACGGCGGCCAGGTCGTCCAGGCCGGGTGGGGGGAACTGTGGCGTCAGGTCGCGCAGGACCTCGAGATCAGGCATGGTCGTGCTCCTCCCTGTCGTCGAGCAGTGGGGCGATTCGATTCCGGCCACGTGCCAGCCGCGACTTGACCGTGCCCTCCGGGATGCCGAGTTCGCGGGCGATCTCCGCGGTGCCCAGGTCGCCGAGGTGGTGCAGCACCAAGACGGTGCGGTGGTCCAGGTCGAGCCGGGCCAGCGCGCTCATGACCGCCACGTGGTCGGGATCGAGTTCTGCGGTCTGTCGCGGCCCGGGGACCCGGGTGAGGAACCGCTGTGCGACGCCCGTGTGCCGCCAGACGTTGCGCTGGTGGTTGAGCGCCACCTTCCGCAGCCACGCCTCGGGGTTGTCGACGCGGTCGAACGCCGCCCCCGCGGCCAGCGCCTTCACGAATGCCTCCTGGACCGCGTCCTCCGCATCGGTCTGGTCGCCGCAGATCGCGAACAGCTGGAGCACCAGGCGTGGGTACGCCGCGTCGTACAGCTCACCGATCACTCGGGAACCCGCCATGACGCCACCTCCTGGCTCCTCGTCCGGAGAGAAGACACCCGAGCGGCCGGTCCGGTTCCCTCGGCGGCATGCCGAATCCATCCATTGTGACGGAGGAGGTCAGGATCACCGCCGCACCGAGCCTCCGCACGTGCCGCGACCGGTCGTATCCCGTATCTGTCCGGTCATGTGCCCCTCTTCAAGGACACAAGCAAGGCAGGGGGGCAACATGGACACGACACTGTGCCCGGAGTGCGGCGCCTTGGCCGAGGTGCAGTGGCGGGACGCCATCGAGAGCACCGACGGCCCCGTGGAGCATGCCAAGATCAGTTGCGTGCGTCGACATTGGTTTCTGTTGCCGGTGCGGAACCTTGAGCAGCCCACCTCGCGGCCACTGGCGCTGCTGGGCGAGCGGGTCCAGTAGATCGACTGCCGTCAGCCGGACCCTCCGCACGCAGCCGCGATGAGCGCGTTTTGCGGGGGTGTCCTTCAGGCGCGATCGAGCCGTGGCTTACGGTCCAACGCGAGTCGCGGGACTTACCGGGTGTGCCGAGTTGAGTGGGTCCGGTGGGCGTGGGCTTGACCACAAGGTCATACCGCCGACTGGGCAGGCTCAGGCGCCCGCGAGTCGGCAGTGCGAGGGCTGAGCAGCATGAACCCGAGTGCGCCTGCCGAGACAAGGATGCCGGTAGCGACTAGCAGGGCGGCGCTGTAGCCGGCCACAAGAGCGGATGCTGGGTCAACACTGCTGTACCGGGTAGCGGCCGTGACCGTTGCCGCGACGCTGGCCAGGACGACGAGACCGAGGGCGACGCCGAGCTGTTGGGCAGTGTTGAGCAGTGCTGATGCGATGCCTGCCCTTTCGTGGTCCACGTCGTAGACCGCCGCCTGGGTGAGCGCCATCACGCCGAGTCCGAAACCGACGGCCAGGAGCAGCATGGCCGGGGCCAGGTGCAGCCAGTAGCTGGTGTCGACGCCGACCGACGAGAACCAGTAGGTGGCCGCGGCGCTGAGCACTGCGCCCGCGGCGGCGACGTAGCGGGGTGCGACCTGGAGCAGCAGCTTCGGTGCGGTGCCGGCCCCGACGACGATTCCGGCGGCGAACGGTAGCCAGGCGGCGCCGGTCTGCAGGGCGGTGAACTGTTGGACCTGCTGCATGTGCAGCGTGAGCACGTAGAAGGTGCCCATGGGACCGATGGCGAGCAACAGCATGGTCAGGTATGCGCCGCTGCGGTTGCGATCGCGGAGCAGGCTCAGGGGAATGAGCGGGCTGTCGCTGCGGGACTGGGTCGCCACGAACAGCGCGAGCAGGGCGACGGTGAGGCCTACCAGCCCTAAGGCGAGCGGGTCACTGAAGCCGTCCTCGCCGAAGCGGGTGATGGCGTAGAGCAAGGCGACCATGCCGCCGGTGCCGAGCGCGGCTCCGGTTGCTCCGAGGTGGCCCTTGTGGGGGGCAGTGGCAACCAGAGTGCGGCTGCCGAGGATGACGAGCAGGCCTAGGGGGACGTTGATGAAGAAGACCCATCGCCAGCCCAGTGTCTCAGTCAGGACACCGCCCATGAGGAGGCCGAGGACGATCCCGAGGCCCGACATGGCCCCGTAGAGCGCCAGGGCCGTGTCCCGGGTCTTGCGCTGGGGGAACGTCGTAGCGATCAGCGCCAGGGCGTTCGGGGCGGTCAGCGCCGCGCCCAGTCCTTGCAGCGCTCGGGCGGCGATGAGCATGGCTGTGCTCTGGCCCAGACCGCCGAGCAGGGATCCGAGGGTGAACAGTGCGAGCCCTGCCTGCAGAGTGCCGCGTCGCCCCCACAGGTCGCCGATCCTGCCACCCAGCAAGAGCAGCGCTCCGAACGTGAGGATGTAGCCGTTCACGATCCACGGTAGATGCACCGGATCCACGCCCAGCTCGGTCTGGATGCTGGGCAAGGCGATGTTCACGATGGAGTCGTCGAGGACCAACATGAGTTGCGCCGCTGTGATGACGAGCAGTGGCACCAAGGTGCTGGCGGACCTGGCAGCGGTCGGGGTGTGGGACATGTCTGACTTCCGGTCGACTGAGACGGACACCGTACGAACTATACCCCCAAGGGGTATATTCCCCGGAGCGGCAGAGACTTGCGGAGCACCGGAAATGTCCGCTCATGCCGCGTTGAGAGCGCGGTCGTGCCGATGTGCGGATGCATGATGGTCGAAGGACGAGCAACGCGACAGGGCAGGTCATCGTCGAGTTCGCCGACGATGGTTGCATCTCGAAAATCTCCCGTGGGTCGATGAGATTGGGCGCTCGACGCGGTCGGTATCGGTATGAGAATCCTGTTTCCAGCGGTGCGCGTCAGCGACCTCGAGACCTCCCTCGCCTACTACGAGGCGATCGGGATGGAGGCGGTCGGGCGCGTCAGCCAGGCCAGCACCAGGATGGCGATGCTGGCGCTGCCCCGTGAGGCCGAGGTGTCCCTGGAATTGGTCGAGCGCGCCGATGTGGGACGGTTCTCCGCCAGTGGGCTCGACCACTTGGCGATCCAGGTCGACGACCTCGAGGACACGCGCTGCGAACTGCTCGCCGCCGGACTCGACCCTGGCGTGGTCGAGAGACCGGGTGGCGCCGACGGCCCGCGGACGATAACGCTCGTCGACCCCGACGGCCACCATCTCGAGTTGGTCCAGTGGCCGGACGGCCACCCCGTGGCCATGACGCGCGCCGACTTCGCCGACCCGGCCGAGGAGAACGACCGATGACCGCGATCCGCCTGGACATGACCATGTCGCTGGACGGCTTCTGTGCCGGACGGGACGACCGCCCGGGGCAGGAGATGGGCCGCGGCGGCTTCCGGCTCTTCAACTGGCTCGACCACCGCCACGACCCTGGCCCCGACCACGACGTCTACGCCGACAGCCTCGCGACCGGCGCAATCATCTCGGGCCGGCGCACGTTCGAGCTGGCCGGTCGCTGGAACGGCGACCACCACGACGGCGTTCCAATCCTCGTGCTGACCCACCACGTTGACGAGGGCGACGTCCCGCCCGGTAGCGCGCGGTTCTACACAGACGTCGCCGCGTGCGCTGCGGCCGCCCGAGCAGGTGCCGGCGCCAGGGACGTCATGGTCCACGGCGCCGGAGCCGGACAGGCCCTGATCCGGGCCGGCGAGCTAGACGAGATCGAGGTCCACGTTGTCCCCGTCCTGCTCGGTTCGGGGCGGCGGCTCCTCGACCTGCTCGACGACCTGCCCGAGCCGGTCGAGCTCGAGGTGGTCCGCGTCCTTGAGGGCCGCGACGCCACGCACTTGCGCTACCGCGTGGTGCGACCCGCATGACCGGCCGGTTGGAGCCCGAGCAACGCGGCCACCCGCGCGGTCTCTCCCTCCAGGTCCGCCGTCGTAGCCGGGGGCGAGCGCACGAGGGCGAACCAGAACTAGCAGCGCCACATCCGCACATGCGGCTGGTGCTCGCCGGGGAGAGCTGAGAGGCCAGACAACTAGAGGTCGGTCCGTGCACGTGCAGCGGCAGGTCGCGATCGTCGGGTCGCTGGTCTTCGCGCTCCCAAGGACAGGAAGTGCGCGACGTGCCGCTGTCGTCGCGGCTCGCGGGGCAGCTGCGGCGTACCTCCAGGAGTTCCCCGCTCAGACGGTTGTCCTTCCCTGGGAGACTCCGGGGGGCCGCCCAGTCGAGGCTCAGCTGTTGCTGGTGAGCCGCGAGGGCAAGCCGCTCAACTGATGCCCCAGGCCGAGGACAAGGCAAAGCGGGCTGTCGACGACGCCTTCGAGCGGCTCGAAAACGCCTCGATCAGCCCGCTTGAGTGGCCCCAACGTGGCCCCGGGGGTTCTCTGAGCTGCGAAACCGTCAGTTCAGAGGGCCTAACCCTTAGATGTCGTAGTAGAGCTCGAACTCGTCCCGCACAGGTGGCAACCGTTGACCATGCGTGACGCTAGGCCGCTGACCTGCATGAACGTCCGTCCGCACCGTTGGCAGACGTTGACCGTTCTCGAACGTCTTGCGGACTGTCTGCGGCCTGACCACGAGCCCCGTAACCAATGACGGTGGACGGGGTTACACACCCACCAACCAAAGCGGCCCCGCCCGGAGACTCACCCCCGGACAGGGCCTAGGAATCCACTGACTAGGAGTGAAGTCCCATGTACAGCATCCTCCCAGACGCGACGCTCACCCGCGCCCTTTGCTGCGACTGCGGCCAGGTCCGCACCGTGAAGAGGAGCTACCGCCCACGACGCTTTACCGCCGACCTGGGCTCCGGTTACCTCGCCTCACCACGCGGCCGCGAGACGTACCCGTTCGCGCAGGAGTGCGAACGAATGGTGGGAGACCTCAAGTGTGTGGCCTGCGAGACGACCACACGCCACGCAATCCTGAGGGATGGCGACGGAGCCGCCGCCGACTACGCGGAGCAGAAGGACTACGGCACGGCTCCCACGTACTGACCGTCGTAGGTTCGATCCGACGAGAACCGCCCGCCGGCTGCTCCCCTGAAGCCGGGGGCGGTTCTGTGGTCTTGGGGGGCTGTACCGGCGAGCCCGACCCCTTGGCTCGAGGCAGAGATCGTCGATTCCCCTGTTGCGATGAGGCTATTAGCCGACACGTCGCGGGATAAGGCGAATCGTGAAACTGGCTCGGATATCGAGACACTATCGCGGTCTCAGTGCAGGTAAAATTCGCAAACATGGACAGAACGGCGCCTGAATTCGAGTGTGACCACGAGGGCACAATCTGGCGAGTGAACGTAATCGACTGTGCAGCCGGCCCTCTTCCCTGCGTCTGGGAATGCACCAGATGCGGCCACCGGTGGAGCGCGGAGCCCCAGCGCGGAGCTGGGGCGCACTAGACCGGCGGTTTCGGGGGAACATCCGCCGGGCAAGTCTGAACAACAACAAGTCGCGTCTCGCCGGTTTGCCCCCCGGCATCTATCTCCCCGAATCGGCCGGACGCGCCTGCGCCCCCGCTCCCGGGTCATGCCACCACCGGTGGGCGGGGGCGCTTCGTTCTACGAACGGCCGCGCCCCCGGCTGCACCGCCCCTGGCGCTGGGTAGCCCAGGGGCGGTCCTGTCGTCTTGGGCGACCAGCCACTCCCCTGCACTGGCAGGGCGTCCAGGAGACGTTTCTTCGTGGACGCTACGCCGTTCATGGGCCCTGCGGCACCCGAATGCCAAACCAGTATCGTTAAGCAACCGCGCCCTCGCTCCCGAGTTTCCCCCGATCTCGGTGCGGGTGGGGGCGCGGCCTCGGGGCCTACCCATACTTCCCTGCCGCGTGGGTACGACTAGCCCACGCCAGATTCCTCAGGGGGTCTCGACCGAGACCTGGCGTGTGGGGGAAAACGGCCCCCGGGTCGGTGCCTCCCAGGCCGGCCCGGGGTGCTTTCACACATCAAGCCGACCTCGTGACCCCGATATCGAATGGCATCGTCGACGAAGCCGGGCGGGCCGGGACTTTGGCTGTTTAGACCTCAATAGGTCAGCGGGCCCTTCGCGACGATCCGGACAAAGAATGTCTCGGGCGGCTGGTTCTCGTCGCAGCCGAAGCCCTGCCCGAACACCTTGTACGTGCCATTGCCTTTCACGTTGGCGTAGGCCCTGGTGCCCTTGACCGTCTTCCAGGTGCCGCGCTCGGTGAACGTGAACAGGCAGGTGGCCGGGTCGAAGGAGTCCTTGCCGTTGCCCTGCGGCTTGTGTCTGATGATGACGTTGCCGTCCGGGAACTTGAACTTGTCCTTGAACTCACCGGTCACGACGTCGATGCCCTTGGCATGGATCGGCCCAGTGGCCGCGATCGGCCCGCCTTCCTGATTCGGGTCGGTCTGGATCAGCACGAACTTCTGATCGCCCGGTGCTGCGCTGCCGGACGCACTGACCGTTGGCACACTCAGCATGGCTCCGGTCACGACGACAGCGGCGAGTGCGAAGGTGCGCGATCTGGTCATGTGATTCCGCCTCTGCTGGGAACTGTGGAGAATCCTCATCCTGTCACCGACTGCCACTGTGTCGAGTCCCCACTGTTGAGGTAGAAGGTGTCGACAGTGCCCGGACTGGCCGCCATCAGTAGGCCCCTCAGCCCCTAGTACGGGCTAGGCTCTGCCGCGCGGGTCGACCGACAAAGGGAGACCCATGACCACCGGCCGCATGGTGCCCACCGAACGCCTCTGGATCGACGTGGAGGTTCGCGTCGGGGAGGCGTGGCATCCCGGCACCCTCGAGCACCGCAGACAGACCCGTGATGGTGCCTGGCAGGGCTTCGTGCGCTGGTCCACAGGGCCAGGCGAGAACCGGATCGGATGGTTCGACTATGCCGCGATCCGCGAGGCCTCAGACGAAACCGCCCCCAAGAGCAGGACTCGGGGGCGGTTCCCACAATAGGTGCTCGGAACACCTACACGAATGGCCCAGGTCTAGAACTCGATGGTGTCCGACGCCCATGCTGTCTTGACGAAGTAGTTGGGCGACATGTAGATGCGCGTCCGGACCTTCATGACAACCTTAGTGATCTTCGAGCGCCCGCTGTCCAAGAACGCATTGGCTGGCCGAAACGCCACGGCCCCAGACTGCACGTAGTTGTAGGGCTGGCATTTGTTTCCGTTCAGATGCACGGCGTTGGTGCCCGCTCCGAGGATCTTGGACGTATCCAGAGAGAGCGGTATGTCGCCGAACGGCGCTGAACTCACATTGGGACTCTGGGACAGCATCGTGATGCTTAGGTCGGTGCACACGCTGGCCACCGGGGGATGGTTGCGGTCAGAGGCGAACCGCCCGCCGGTGCGGAACGGGAACAACTCGATCGTGCGCTGCCGGCCCCAGGAGCCGAAGCCACCCTTTTCCGCTCTCACGTCGAGCACGGCCGTCACGCTTCCACAGCCAGCCTTGCCCTTCGGACCGCAGCTGGACTTCAGCTGCTTCTGTGTGGTGGTGTCCCACTTCGTTTCCTGAGCCGCGAACGCAGCCGACGGCGTCGCCGCTACCAAGAGCGCTAGTGCACCAACGACGAAGCGCACCCATCCAGATCGATTCATGTTTGTTCCCCCTTAGTGAAATGCCCCCTATCCGCACTATCGCGCGTTCTGACCCGGCCGGCATCAGATTTGCAAAATCCTCCACGTCCGTTCCGATGGACCAAGCGATGGCATGCACGGCGCCGAGGCCCCCCTGTGTGTCACGACCGACTTGGCGATGCAGTCCCACTACGGTCAGCCGCATGACGCTCTCGCCCACCGAGGTGACGTTCTATGCACAGGTCATTCCCGTTTTCGTCATCGCGGCAATCGCCGGCAGCGCGTTCTGGGAGCGCGGGCGGCGGGCTCGGTGGTCAACCCGAGTGGCTCTTCGCGGCCGTCATCCTTCTCGGGGGAATGGCTACAATCACAGCGATCCGACACTCCGACGGGGGCCACCGGCTTCGCGGCGGTCTTCATATCCGCCACTAGCACTGCTTGTATCTCCCTGGTCGTCGCAGTCGGCGCTCTGGAACCGATCGCGCCGGCCATCGTGCGGCTCGGTCAGAGGCGCCGACAACGCACGAGTCTTCCGCCACAGCGCGGGCGCAAGCCGGCCGGTGAACAAGCCGAAGGCGAAGATCAGCCACAAGATCACGGCGAGGCCGAGAAGGACGAATAGCTCGGTCATCGTTCGGCCCTCCACGTGGGCATGGCGCGGTCTGACGGCTCCGTGTGTGAAAGAGCCCTGTGCCGAGAGGTTGCTTTCACTTCGCACTCAGGGTCACCCCCCAGGGGTCTCGGAAAGTCGTGGGGAGAGAAGCCGGACCAGTGCCGAGATGTGTCCGTGCGTTGGCATCGAGGGTCGCCCCCCGGTCTGTGGGAAAAAAGGGAATGGGGGGTATCCGCCTGTGCCGAGAGGTGCGGGGGGTGCCGCGTAAGGGCCACCCCCCGCTGTGTTCTCACGGGACCTGCACGAGGTTGGCGGACGGGCGGATCGGGTCGGGCTTCGTGAGCATCGCGGCGACGATGATCTGCGCCCGTCGGGTGACCTCGCTAGGTGTCGCCCACTCGAACGAGGCGCCCGCATGTGCGAGCGCGGTGGGGATGAAGACGCCGTCGTTCCAGAGGGAACCCTGGCCGATCCCTGCGGTCGTTCCACGCGGCCCATGAGGGCGCCACGGAACTCGTAGGCGGCGTGGTGGTCGGAAAGGTCACCGGGAGTAGCGAAGCGCAGGGAGGCTGCGGCGGCGGTTGGGAAGTGGATGCTGTCTGCGGCGCCCCCGTAGAGGGGAGCCAGTGCGTTCTCGGTGGCGGTGATGCGGGCGTAGGCGTCGCGTGGCGGTCCATGCCTCGAAGGTGACGGGTCGAGGTTTCCGGCCTGCTCGGGCTTGAACCAGTGCGGGAGTCGGCCGGCAGTGTCGGCGAGGGTCTCGAGGTCCGCGGTGAGCGCCTCGCCGAATGCCTCGGTTACGCCGGTCATCATCCCGCGCAGTGGCGCACCCATCACCTCGGGCAGGTATGCGGCGATGTCGGCGTCGGCCGCGGCTGTGGCGAGTTGAGCGGCGGCTGCCTTGCGTGCCTTGGCGAGACCGGCTGGGTCTCCGAGGTGTTCGGCGAGTTCCTTGGCGAGGGCGGCCGGCCGCAACCGTGGCGCCGCCTCGGTGCGGATGGCGTCGAGGTGGGCCAGCCCGTCTGCGAGCGGCTTCGGCAGGGTCGCGCCGATCTGCTGTGCGGCTCGGGCGATGGCGCGGACTTCGTTCATGTGGTTGATGCTCATGCCTGGTTCTCCTCGGTGTCTGTGTCGGTGGTTTTGGAAAGGCAGCGTTCGAACGCTTCGGCGAACGCTGTGGCGTTTGAGGCCTTCTGCGCCTCGAGCCTGAGTGCCGCGAGTCGCTGTATTTCGGCGTCGGCCTCGAGCTGCCTGGTGTACTCCTCCGCGCCTCGGCGGAGGTCGTCGTGCAGGGTCATCGCTGGGGCCTCTCGTTGGTGCGGGCGAATCGGAGTTGGTGGCGGCGCTGCAGCTCGGCGAGCAGTGCGTGCCAGTCGATGGCTGAGTAGCGGGCTCTGGACGGGCCGACGTTGCGGTTCCTACGCGGCATCGGTGTTCCTCTCGGGGCGTGCTGTGTGGGCGGCTGGGTCACGTGCTAGAGGCCCCCGAACGCGTTGCGTCGGTAGACCTTCACGCGCATCGCAGTGGCGGTCTTGAGCAGCGCCGGCCAGTCGACGGGTCGAACGGGCGGGTCGGCTCGGTAGGTCGGTTCGGGGTTCATCGGGTCTCCTGGGGTCGACACGGCTGGGCCGAGCCTTGATGAGTGGGCAGGTCGGCTCGTGGTGAACCGTCAGCACGTAGAGGTCATCCGCGCGGCGGGACATCACCTGGTAGGCGTCGCAGTCGTCGCATCCACCGGGCAACCGGCGACCCGTAAGGGCATGAAGGGCGGAGGTGGGGTGGTCGGTCACGCTGACTCATCCCAACTGTCACTGTCAGTCCTGTCAGTGGAGTCAGCGACGGCTGACAGGGCTGACGGCGCTGACACTGACAATGCGGGGAAGTAGCGCCCTTGGCCGTCGCTGTCGAGCTGGCGTGCGTCGACCATGCGCCTGACGTTCTGCTGCACGGTGTTTAGTCGGATGCCGGTGCCCTCGGCGACCTGGGCCGGCGTGGTGTGGGCGTGCTCGGTCAACCAGTTGAGGATCTTGCGCCGGGTGTCGCCCATCGTCGCCAGCGCGACTGGCTCCTCGAGCAGAGTCCACGTGCACCGTTGCGCCTCCCAGGCGAGGCCGTACTCCTGTTCGTTGACGTCCCGGCCTGTGATGTGGAGAACGGCCTCGGCGGTGTTCCTGGCCCGCTTGGCGATCAGAATGGCGTCGGCGGCACCTGTGAGTCCGGTCGAGCCAGACACTTCGTTGAACACGTCGCTGTCGTCCGCCATCTTGCGGGTGTGGTGTACGGCGATGATCGCCACGCCGTACTTGACGGCCAGTGACTTGAGGGTGCCCATCGAGTCGTAGTCCTCGTTGTAGGCGTTCCCGCGGCCGTCGCCTAGCGGTCTGACCTTTCGGAGCACGTCGACGATGACAAGCCGCGCGTCTGGGTGCGCCTCGAGCCAGCCGGCTAGGAAGCCGTGAAGCTCGTATCGGGCATGCACGTCTCGCCCCGCACGGCCCGGACGACGGTGGGGGAGTGGTGCGACACCTGGCTCGAGGGCTACGAGCACGCGGCGGTCGTCGACCGTCCGGCAGGCCGAGGTGCACATCGCCCGCATCCGGGCCGCGTTCGGGCCCATGCAGCTTGTCGGCGGTGCGGCCGTCGCACGTCCGCACGTGGACGGTCCCAGCTCGCGGCCGAGGGCCTGAGCCGAGTCCTACGTCTACGCCCTGCACGCGCGGCTCGCGCAGATCTGTACTCCGACGCAGTCCATGACGGACTCGTGCGCCAAGTCGCCGTGCTCGCGCCGCACCTCCCCGGGCGCCGGCAAGCAGCGGGCCTACGTGGCGACCACAGAGCAGGTGTGGGCGCTGCACGACGCGATGCCCGAAGCACCTACGGGCGGCCGTCCTGCTCGGCGCATTCGCCGGTCTGCGGCTGGCCGAGGCGTGCGGGCTGCGGGTCTCCGACGTCGACTTCATGCGCGGCATCGTGTCGCCCGGCGGTGCAGTACCCCGCGCGAGCCGCTCAAGACGCGAGACGTCGCGCACGCCCGTGCCGATCCCGGAGTCGCTGGCACTCGAGCTGTCGGCGCACGTGGCCGGCTGGCGGGCTGAGACGGTCGCTGACGCGACATGTGGGGCCACCAGCTCGCGCCCGTGGACCCTCGAGCGGCCGATCCGGACTGCGCGAGCCAAGGTGCCGGGCCTGCCTGCCGGCTTCCGCTACCACGACCTGCGGCACTACTTCGCCACGCCTGCTCATCGCGAGCGGTGCTGACGTGAAGGTCGTCCAGGCGCGGCTGCGGCACGCGAGTGCCAAGACGACGCTCGACACCTACGGCCACCTCTGGCCGGACTCTGACGACAGCACACGAGCCGCCATCGAAGCGGTGATGGCGGCTCGTGCTGGGAGTCTTGCGGACTCCCTGCGGACTGAGGGAGGTGGTTAGACGCTCCGCCGCAGGTCAGAGGGCTAGTGGGCTCTAGATGTCGTAGTAGAGCTCGAACTCGTGCGGGTGCGGCCGCAGCTGCACCGGCAGGATCTCGGCTCGAGCGCTTGTACTCGATCCAGGTCTCGATCAGGTCGGGGGTGAACACGCCGCCCTCGGTGAGGAAGTCGTGGTCGCGCTCGAGGTTGTCGAGCACCGCGTCGAGCGACGTCGGCACCTGGTCGACCTCGGCCAGCTCGTCCGGCGGCAGCTCGTAGATGTCCTTGTCGATCGGCTGCGGCGGCTCGATCTTGTTCTTGATGCCGTCGAGGCCGGCGAGCAGCAGCGCGGAGAAGGCGAGGTACGGGTTGGCCGACGGGTCGGGGCAGCGGAACTCGATGCGCTTGGCCTTCGGGTTCGACGCCGGTGATCGGGATCCGCACGCAGGCCGACCGGTTGCGCTGGCTGTAGACCAGGCTGATCGGCGCCTCGAAGCCGGGCACCAGCCGGTGGTAGGAGTTCACCGTCGGGTTGGTGAACGCCAGCAGCGACGGGGCGTGCTTGAGCAGGCCGCCGATGTAGTAGCGCGCCATGTCGGACAGGCCCGGCGTAGCCGGCCTCGTCGTAGAACAGCGGCTCGCCGTCGTTCCAGATCGACTGGTGGCAGTGCATGCCGGAGCCGTTGTCGCCGAAGATCGGCTTGGGCATGAACGTCGCGGTCTTGCCGTTGCGCCACGCGACGTTCTTGACGAGGTACTTGAACTTCATGACGTTGTCGGCGCTCTTGAGCAGCTCGTCGAAGCGCCAGTTGATCTCGGCCTGGCCGGCGGTGCCGACCTCGTGGTGCGCCCGCTCGACGAGCAGGCCGGCCTTCTCCATCTCGATGACGATCTCGTCGCGGAGCTCGCCGAAGTGGTCGGTCGGCGCGACCGGGAAGTAGCCGCCCTTGTACTTCACCTTGTAGCCGAGGTTGCCGCGCTCCTCCTCGCGCCCGGTGTTCCAGGCGCCGGCCACCGAGTCGATCGCGTAGAAGCCGGTCTCGGCCTTGGTCTCGAACCGGACGTCGTCGAAGACGTAGAACTCGGCCTCGGGAGCGAAGTACGCCGTGTCGCCGATGCCGGTGCTGGACAGGTAGGTCTGCGCCTTGCGGGCGATGTTGCGCGGGTCGCGGCTGTAGGCCTCGCCGGTGATCGGGTCGTGGATGAAGAAGTTCACCACCAGCGTCTTGGCGGTGCGGAACGGGTCGAGGTACGCCGTGGTCGGGTCGGGGAACAGCGACATGTCGGACTCGTGGATCGCCTGGAAGCCGCGGATCGAGGACCCGTCGAAGCTCAGGCCGTCGTCGAACACCGACTGGTCGAACGACGAGACCGGCACGGTGAAGTGCTGCATCACGCCCGGGCAGGTCGCAGAAGCGGACGTCGACCATCTCGACGCCCTCGTCCTTGACGTACTTCAGCAGCTCGTCGCTGTTTGCGAACATTCGTCCTCCTGCGGCCACGGCCGTGGCCTGTTCAAGTCAGCATGTGTCGGGCGGCGCGACGCTGCACCACCGGTCCGCAACCTACGGAGATGCGGTTTCTTGACCGTATCCCCTTTGTTTCGCCCATGTAACACCGCTCGGGGCAGTGCCGGAGCGGTGAGGGGCGGCCGGGTAGTTTGGCGCCGTGTCCCAGCCCGCCAGCGCCCCCGGCGCCCAGCCCTACCCGGGCGCGCGGCTCGGCGTGCCCGCCGACGGTCCCGGGTCGGTCGCGTCGTGGGGCCGCCGGATCCTCGCCCTGGTCGTCGACTGGATCGCGTCCCTGCTCGTAGCCGGTGCGCTGTTCGGCAGCGGCGTGTGGGGGCAAGGTGCGGCCGCCTGGGCGCCGATGGGGGTGTTCCTCGTGGAGGCCGCCGTGCTCACCGCGCTCGTCGGCGGGTCCTTCGGGCAGCTGGCGCTGCGGCTGGCCGTCGTACGCCTCGACGGCCGGCCCGTGAACCTGCTGCAGGCGCTGGCCCGGACCGCGCTGATCTGCCTGGTGGTGCCGCCGCTCGTCTTCAACCGCGACAACCGCGGCCTGCACGACCTGGCGGTCGGCACGATCACGCTGCGCCGCTGACCCCCGGACCTAGCCGCCCCGCACGATCCGCAGCTGGGCGACGTCGAGGTAGCCGACGCGGAACCCGGCCTCGCAGTAGGCCAGGTAGAACTCCCACATCCGCCGGAACGTGTCGTCGAAGCCGAGCGCCGCGACCTCGTGCCAGTTGGCCAGGAACCGCTCGCGCCACAGCCGCAAGGTGTGCGCGTAGTGCTGGCCCATCGAGCTGACCTGGTCGATCCGCAGGGTGGTGTGCGAGGCGAGGGTCTCCTCGATCGCCCGGATCGAGGGCAGCAGCCCGCCCGGGAAGATGTACTTGTGCATCCAGGTGTAGGTGTCCCGGGTCGCCACCATCCGGTGGTGCTCGAGCAGGATCGCCTGGATCGCCACCTTGCCGCCGGGGGCGAGCCGACGGTCGATCTTGGAGAAGTACGTCGGCCAGTACTTCTCGCCGACCGCCTCGATCATCTCGACGCTGACCACCGCGTCGAACTCGCCGGTCTGGTCGCGGTAGTCGCGCAGCTCGATCTGCGACCCGGTCGGCGACCCCGGCCTCCTCGACCCGCTCGCTGGGCGAGCGCGGCCTGCTCCCGGGAGATGGTCAGCGTGGTCACGTGGGCGCCGCGCTGGGCGGCCCGGATCGCGAGCGTGCCCCAGCCGGTGCCGATCTCCAGGACGCGGCTGCCGGCGGTCACGCCGGCCGCGTCGAGGATCGCGTCGATCTTGGCCAGCTGGGCCGCCTCCAGGTCGTCGAACGTGGGCGGCGGGTCGAGCCGCGGGAACAGCGCCGACGAGTAGGACAGCGACGGGTCCAGGAACGCGCGCGAACATGTCGTTGGACAGGTCGTAGTGGGCCTCGATGTTCTTCCGCGCGCCGTCGAGGGTGTTCTCCGGGTTCAGGCCGCGGGGGAGGACGGCGTGCCGCAGCCGGTAGAACAGCGGCTTGACCAGCGACGTGAGGCGTTCGGCGAACGGCGCCAGCGCGTCGGCGAGGTCGGTGCCCGGCGCCGGCCGCCACTCGCCGGCCATGTAGGACTCGCCGATGCCGATCATCGGGCTCTGCCCGAGCCGTGCGAAGAACGCCCGCGGGTCGTCGATCTGGAGCGCCGGTTGCCCGAGGGTGCCCGCGCCGTACACCTCGCCGGTCGACAGCCGCGCCGTGACGGGCACGTGCTGGAGGATCCGCGCCACCACCCGCTTCGCGACCGCGCCACGCGCGCCGTACGCCGGGGCCGGTGCAAGGGCCTGCGAGGCGTTGCCGGCCGAGGGCTCGAGCGTGGTGCTCATCGCGCGGACCACCGGGAGCCGCCGGAGCCAGAGCCGGATGCCGTGCCAGCGGATCAGCGCCGACACTCGCTGCGACGGGAGGGGGTTGCGCGCCACGGCTGCGAGCGTAGCGGGGAGCGTCGCCGGTCGCAGCGGTCCGTGCACGGACCCGGTGAAGACCGTCTCGTCGCCCTGGGTGAGGGCGATCGCGACCGCGACGTCGTCCTCGGTCAGCCGGGTGCGGATGTCGTAGCGGCCCTCGACGGCGAAGAACGGCGAGACGTAGAACTCCTTGTCGACCTCGGCCCGACCGGTCCCCGCGACGGCGAGCGGGTAGCAGTGCCGCTCGCCGTAGGTGTTGTGCACCTCGGCCAGCACGCCCTCGAGCGCGGCCGGCGGCGTCGAGGCAGAAGTACGTCGTCAGCGGGTTGAAGACGTAGCCGAGCGGCCCGGGCGTTGGTGAGCACGAGCACCCGGTGGGCACTCCAGCCGAGGCCCTGCCCATCGAGGAAGGACCGCAGCTTCACGATGCAGCGGTCGCTCGTCGTCGGCCGCGAAGTGGTCGCGGCTGCGGATCGAGACGAACGGCCGCAGCCAGCGCGGGAACGCCGCCTCGGGGTCGGCGGCGTCGACCAGCCACATGGTGGTGCCGTGGGTGAACTCGTAGCGGAACGGCCGGGTGCGACGGTGGCGCGACCCGCGCCTGCACCCGCGCGGGCGCGGCGGCGAGGACGGTCACCAGGAGGCTCCCAGCGCGCGGGCGGCCGCGACGCCCGAGCGGCAGCCGTCCTCGTGGAAGCCCCAGCCGTGGTAGGCGCCGGCGAAGGCCAGCCGGTCGGTGTTCAGCTCGGCGAGGCGGTCCTGGGCGGCCACGGACGCGGCGGTGTAGGTCGGGTGCTGGTAGGTCATCCTCGCGACCACGTCGTCCGGGGCGGTCGCCGTCGTCGGGGTTCAGGGTGACCAGCAGCGGGTCGGCCTCGGGGTGCCCCTGCAGCCGGTTCATCCAGTAGGTGACCCGGGTGCGGTCGGTGAGGGTGTCGCAGTCCTCGAGCCGGTAGTTCCAGCTGGCGCGGCTCCGCTCGTGGGCGGGCAGGAACGTCGCGTCGCGGTGCAGCCAGGTCACGTTCGTGGAGTAGCCGAAGACGCCGAGCACATCCATCTCCGTCGTCGTCGGCGTCGGTGAGCAGCGCCAGCGCGGCGTCGGCGTGGGTGGCGATCACCACCTTGTCGAAACCGTGGTGCTCGCTGGGACCCGCCGCCCGGCGGGATGACGTCGAGCTCCACCGCGTCCGGCTTGCGGCTCACCGCGGTCACCCGGTGTCCGGAGCGGACCACGTCGAGACGCGCGGTGATCGTCTCGACGTACGACCGGGAGCCGCCGACCACGGTGTGCCAGGTGGGGGCGTCGCCGAGGGCGAGGAAGCCGTGGTGGCGCAGGAAGGCGAAGAGGTACGCCGCCGGGTAGGCGAGCGCGTCACTGGTGGCCCATCGACCACACGCACGAGACGACCGGCAGCGCGTAGTGGGTGACGAAGTGCGCGTCGAAGCCCTGCGCGCTCGAGGAACTCGCCGTAGGTGAGGTCGGGGTCGGCCGACCCGTCGAGCAGCGCGAGCGCCGCCTTCTGGAACCGCCGGATGCCGCCGCAGCAGCCGCCAGAACCGCGGGTCGAGCAGCCGCCGGCGCTGTCGCGAAGATGCCGTTCGCCCCGGTGCCGCCCTTGTAGCTGAGGCCGCAGCCCTCGCAGGTGATGCTCATGCTCATCTCGGTCGGCCGGGTCTGCACCCCGAGCTCGCCGAACAGCCGCCGCAGCATCGGGTAGGTGCGGTCGTTGAGCACGATGAACCCGGAGTCGACCGGCACCGACGCACCGTCGGACAGCTCCACGTCGTGGGTGTGTGCGTGCCCGCCGAGGCGGTCGTCGGCCTCGAAGAGGGTGACGTGGTGGGTGGGCTGGAGCAGGTACGCGGCGGTCAGGCCGGAGACGCCGGCGCCGATCACGGCGACGGTGGGGCGCGGTTCGGCCGCGACAGAGGGGTCCGTCATGCCCCCGGGTTCGCAGCCGGACGGCCGATGGATTGGTCAGGATCGGTCAGCCGGTGACTTCCAGGCGGACCCGCTTGTTGCCCTTGCCCTTCGACTCGGTGCCGGTGACCCGGACGCCGCCGACCTCCGCGGTGCTGAGCACGTGGGTGCCGCCGTCGGCCTGCTTGTCGAGCCCGACGATGTCGATGACGCGGAGCGGGTCGATCTCGCGGGGGATCAGGTTGGCCGCCGTGCGGATCAGGGCGTGGTCCTCGTCGGCCACCTCCCGGCCGACGAACTCGACCAGGATCTGGTGCGCGGCCGCGATCTCCTCGTTGATCCGGGCCTCGACCTCGCGGCCGAACTCCGCCGACATCGACGGGAGCGGGAAGTCGAGCCGGCCCTTGCCCGGGTCCATGTTGCCGCCGGTGACCGCGACCCGGTGGTCGGCCCACATCACGCCGCACAGGATGTGCAGGGCCGTGTGCGTGCGCATGGTGAGGTGCCGGCGCTCCCAGTCGAGGATGCCCTCGGTCTCGGTGCCCGCGTCGGGCAGGCCGTCCGCTGCGTCGAGCCAGTGCCAGATCCGACCCGCGTCGCGGGCGACCCGGGTCACCGTCGTGGTCTGGGTCCCCGAGCTCGTGGACCAGCGGAGCGTGCCGAGGTCGTGTGGCTGTCCGCCGCCTCCGGGGTAGAAGGCGGTCCGCGACAACGCGACCCGTCCGGCCTCGCGGTCGACCTCCTCGACGGCGGCCTCGAAGTCACGCAGGTAGGCGTCCACCGCGAAGAGCTCGCGCTGAGCCAGGTCGGGGGGCGCGTTGTCGGGCACGTGTCGACCGGGGACCGCCATCGGCCCACCTCCTCGGTGCGGGGTCACGGGGGCACGGCACCGGCCCGGCCGTGTCATTACCGACCGGCGGTTCGGCGCCGTACGCTTCACAGCAGACCACAGTGTCCCGTCGAAAGTGGATCCACACATGCGCACAGACCGCGTCCTGACCCGCGTCCTCTCCGGTGTCGCCGGGTCCGCCCTGCTCCTGACGATGGCGGCCTGCGGCGGCGACGAGCCGGCGGCCGACGAGTCGCCCGACACTGCGTCCTCGTCCGTGACCTCCGCCGAGCCCTCGGAGGAGACCGAGTCGGAGTCGGCGGAGCCGACCGAGACGACCGAGGAGGAGGTCAGCGGCGGGTACGACGCCGCCGAGCTCCTCGACAGGATGAAGGCGGCCATCGCCGACAACGAGTCGGCCCACGTGACGATGGAGATGACCGGCGGGCAGCAGATGTCGGGCGAGGGTGACGTCAGCTACGCCGGGGACGAGACCGCGATGCAGATGAACATGCAGATGCCGCAGCTGGGCAGCGGGACGATGGAGATGCGCATGATCGACGGCGTGATCTACATGGCGATGCCGCCGCTCACCCCCAAGGGCAAGTTCTTCGAGATCGACACCAACGACCCCAACAGCCCGTTCGGCAACCTGGGCGGCGTCACGCAGGGCGACCCGCTCGCGACGTTCGACGCGTTCGACGCCGGGCTCGAGGACGCGCGCTACGTCGGCGAGGAGGACGTCGACGGCGAGCAGCTCGACCACTACGTGCTGACCGTGGACGCCGAGAAGGCCGCCGAGGCGCAGGGCCAGCAGACCCAGCCGGGGATGCCCGACACGATCACCTACGACATGTGGATCGACGACGAGGACCTCATGCGCCGCATCGAGTTCGACCTCGGCGAGGTGGCCGACGGGGGCGGCGGCATGGTCATGACGATGTCCGACTGGGGCACGCCGGTCACCGTGAAGGCACCGCCGCGCACGGCGATCCTGCAGATGCCGGGCGGCGTGCCGGCCCAGTGACCCGCGCGCCGGTGACCAGCGTCAGCGGCCGCGCATGTTCTGCCGCGCGCCCTTGAGGCTGGTCGGCATCGGGCCCTTGGGCAGCGGGATGTTGGACCGGTTGGCGTCCAGCGCCTTGAGCCGGGCCAGCACGTCGGTCATCTCGGCGGGCTTGACGTTGCGGCCGAGCTTCTGTGACGTGCTTGGCGAGCCTGCGACACGGGGACCGCGCCGGCGTAGACGTCGGGGTCGCCGACGATGACCTCGTGGATCGGCGTCTCGCGACGCGACCCGCTCGTGCTTGCGGCGCTCGTTGGCCAGCAGCGGCTTCAGCCGGTTGGGGTTGCCCTCGCCGACCAGCACGATGCCGGGCGGGCCGACGACGCGGTGCACGAGGTCCTGGTTCTTGTTGAAGGCGATCGCCGGGTCGGTCTTCCAGCCGCGGCGCAGCAGGCCGAGCGCGGCGACGCGGCGCCGGGCTGGCCCTCGATCTGGGTGTACGCCGCGTTCTGCGCGCGTCGGCCGAACACGATCAGCGCGGCCAGCAGGCCGATCAGCACGGCGGTGAGCAGGTCGAGGATCCAGCCGCCGGGCAGGAACCAGAACAGCAGCGAAGCCGAGCGCGCCGGCGACGAGGAAGGTGCCGAGCAGGATCAGCCCGATCCGCGGGTCGGACTTCTTGGTCATCCGGTAGCTCGGCGCGATCTGCTTCAGCCGGCCCTGCTTCTTCTGCGTCGGCGGGCTTGTCCTTCTTGGCCATGGCGTGCTGTGCCTCTGCATCGGTGTGGTCGAGACGACCGAGCTGTGTCGGAGACTGCGGTCGCGTCAGTCTACGGCGGCGACGAGGCCGGCCTCGCGCTGCGGCGATGGCCTGCTGGTAGAGCCGGCCGGCCCGGTAGGACGAGCGCACCAGCGGTCCGGACATGACGCCGGCGAACCCGATCTCGTCGGCCTCGTCCTTGAGCTCGACGAACTCCTCCGGCTTGACCCACCGCTCGACCGGGTGGTGCCGCACGCGAGGGGCGGAGGTACTGGGTGATGGTGATCAGCTCGCAGCCGGCGTCGTGCAGGTCGCGCAGCGCCTGCGAGACCTCCTCGCGGGTCTCGCCCATGCCGAGGATCAGGTTGGACTTGGTGACCAGCCCGAAGTCGCGGGCCTGGGTGATCACGTCGAGGGACCGCTCGTAGCGGAACGCCGGGCGGATCCGCTTGAAGATCCGCGGCACGGTCTCGACGTTGTGGGCGAGCACCTCGGGCCGGGACTCGAAGACCTCCGCGCAGCAGGTCGGGCTTGCCGTTGAAGTCGGGGATGAGGTTCTCGACGCCGGTGTCGGGGTTGAGCTCGTGGATCGGCCCGCACCGTCTCGGCGTACAGCCAGGCGCCGCCGTCGGGCAGGTCGTCGCGGGCGACGCCGGTGATGGTGGCGTAGCGCAGCCCCATCGTCTGCACGGACTCGGCGACCCGGCGCGGCTCGTCGCGGTCGAGCGGCTCGGGCTTGCCGGTGTCGATCTGGCAGAAGTCGCAGCGGCGCGTGCACTGGTCGCCGCCGATGAGGAAGGTCGCCTCGCGGTCCTCCCAGCACTCGAAGATGTTGGGGCAGCCCGCCTCCTGGCAGACCGTGTGCAGACCCTCGGACTTCACCAGCTGCTGGAGCTCGGTGTACTCCGGGCCCATCTTCGCCCGCGTCTTGATCCACTCGGGCTTGCGCTCGATCGGGGTCTCGGCGTTGCGGACCTCGAGGCGGAGCAGCTTGCGGCCGTCCGGAGCCACGGAGCCGCTCCCGGACGTGGGGTGCGAGGGGGCTTGAGTCACCTGACCAACTGTACGCGGCGGGACGAATCCCGCCTGTCAGGGCACGTCGCGGCGCCGGAACGCCAGCACCGAGACGACCAGGGTGGCCAGCAGCAGCACCGCCAGGTACGTCGCCCCGTGCCCGAGCGAGCTGGTAGGACTGGTCGCACCGTCCAGGCTCGGCGCGCAGCGGATGCCGTCGTCGAACACCGGGTGCCGTCGTGGAGCCAGGCGAGGACGTTGTTCGCGAGGCTCCAGTCGCCGGCCCGATCCATGGGCAGCGAGGCGACCAGCGCCTCGCCGCCGACGGCGTAGGCGAACAGCACCGCCAGCGTGGCGACGGTGCGCCGGAGCAGCATCGTGAGCGCGTAGCCGCCGAGCGCTGCCCCGCCCGCCAGCAGCGTCCCGCGCACGGCGGTCAACCGGATGTCGCGCAGCACGTCGGCCGACGGCGCCGAGTCCCCGCGCGTCGGCGACCAGGGTGAGCACGACCCAGAAGGCGCCGAGGAGCAGCGCCGGCCGCGACGAGACCGCCGGCCAGGACGCGGCGCGCCTTCGCCAGCCAGACCCGGCGCCGGCGCGGCTCGAAGAGCAGCTGGTTGCCCATCGAGCCGGTCTGCCAGTCGGCACCCGGCGAACGTGGCCCCGACGATGATGAGCAGCGCGGCAGGATCACGATCAGCGCCACGCCCCGCTCGTCCACGACGCGACCGCAGGTCGAGCTCGGCCCGGCCGAGGTAGTCCTCCACGCGCGGCACCATGAAGTTGTCGCACTGCGCCGCCACGGTGTCGGGGCCGAAGAAGTCCGCGGGGTTCTCGCGGCAGTCCGCGAGGTCCTCCTGCAGCTGCGGGTCGTCGGCCGCGAGCTGCGCCTGCGCCTCCGCGCGGGCACGCTCCTGGTCCGACACGGGACGGGTGTCCCACAACGCCGTACCCGCCAGCAGCGCGGTCAGCAGGGCGGCGGCCAGCAGCAGGAGCACGACGGCGCGGCGGGAGCGGAACCGGTCGAGCTCGACGCCGAGGAGCCTCATGCCGCACCACCCGCTTCGCTCACCGCAGGCTCCCGGCCGAGGGTGGCGTCCTGGGTCAGCTGGAGGAAGACCGACTCGAGGTCGCCGCGGACCGGGGTCAGCTCACGCACGTAGAGCCCCCGCTCGGCGAGCACCCGGGTGATGTCCTCCGGGTGCGCGGCGCCCTCGACGTCGAGGTGGTCGCCGTCGCGGGTGACCCGGTAGCCGGCGTCCTGCAGTTGGGCTGTCGCGGCTGCCTGGTCGGCCACCCACACCCGTACCGCGGACAGCGTGTTGTCGCCGACCAGGTCGTCGACCCGGCCGGACGCGAGCAGCCGGCCGCTGCCGATGATCGAGACCGAGTGGCAGACCTGCTGCACCTCGGCGAGGATGTGCGAGCTCAGCAGCACCGTCACGCCGCTGTCGCCGAGCTCGCGGATCATGTCGCGGATGTCGCGGATGCCGGCCGGGTCGAGCCCGTTGGTCGGCTCGTCGAGGATCAGCAGGTCGGGGGACTTGAGCAGCGTCGCGGCGATCGCGAGCCGCTGCTGCATGCCGAGCGAGTAGCCGCCGTAGCGCTCCCGGTCCCGCCCGTCGAGGCCGACCTGCGCGAGCGCGGAGTCGACGACGTCGGACGGGATGCCCGCGGACCCGGCCAGGAGCTGGAGGTTCTTGCGGCCGGTGAACGAGGGCACGAACTTCGGCTGCTCGACGACCGCGCCGACGCGGTGCATGACCTAGGGCAGCCGACGCGGGACCGGCTCGCCGAACAGCCGCATCTCGCCGCGGGTGGGCCGGGCCAGGCCGAGCAGCATCCGGATCGTGGTGGTCTTGCCGGAGCCGTTGGGGCCGAGGAAGCCGTGCACGCCGCCGGCCGGGACGGCCAGGTCGAGGCCGTCGACGGCGACGACGCTGCGACCCGTCCGGGATGCGGAAGACCTTGCGCAGGCCCGACGTCTCGATGACCGGGTCGGTCATCGGGCTGGCTCAGCCTCGCCTGCGGGTCGGCGGCATGCACCGTCACGGCCTGCCGGTCACGGCGACCCGCTCCACCGGGATCAGCGCGTCGAGATCAGCCGGGCGCCGCCGCGGGTCGATCAGCCGCGGTGCGCGACCCGGCTCCGGCTTGGCCGGGTAGTCCGGGGTCGGGTCGTACGGCGCCCAGGCGAGCAGCTCGCGCAGGTGCCGCTCCACGACCGGGGCGACCTCGGGGACGGTGACGTCGCGGCCGAGCTCGGTGCTCAGCGAGGTGACGCCCGCGTCGGCGATGCCGCAGGGCACGAACGTGTCGTACCAGGCGAGGTCGACGTCGCAGTTCAGCGCGAAGCCGTGCATGGTGACGCCGCGGCTGACCCGGATGCCGATGGCGCCGATCTTGCGCTCCGGGCCGCTCGCGTCCGCGGCGAGCCAGACGCCGCTGCGGCCGGGGACCCGGGCGGTCGCGACGCCGAAGTCCGCGCAGGTGGCGATCATCGCCTCCTCGATCCGGCGCACGTAGTCGACGACGAGCACGTGGTCGGGGAGCCGGACGATCGGGTAGCCGACCAGCTGGCCGGGGCCGTGGAAGGTGATCTTGCCGCCGCGGTCGACGTCGATGACCGGGGCGCCGGCGACGACGGGGCGCTCGTGCGGGTCGGTGCGCTTGCCGGCCGTGTAGACAGGCGGGTGCTCGAGCAGCAGGACGGTCTCGGGGCCGCCCGCGACGACGCTCGCGTGCACCTCGCGCTGCAGCTGCCACGCCGCGCCGTACTCCAGCGCGTCGTCGCCGAAACCGACGACGCGGTACTCCGTCCCACTCACCCGGCCGAGCCTACGCCCCGGCCGGCAGGGCCTCGTCCGACGGTTCTTGGACGGATGCAGTTCAATGAGACCCACGAGTCTCGGTCCCCTGCCGAAAGGTCCCGCCGGTGTCGACTGCCTCTCCCACCCGACGTTCGAGGCGTTGGGTCCTGCCGCTCGTGGTGGTGCTGGCCTGGCTCTTCGTCGGCGGACCCCTGGGCTCGTTCGCCGGCCAGCTCTCCACGGTGCAGGAGAACGACAACGCCGCGTTCCTCCCCGAGAGCGCGGAGTCGACCGTCGCGCAGGAGAGGCTCACCGAGTTCGCCGGCGACGAGAGCGTGCCGGCGACGGTGGTGTTCGAGCGCGAGGGCGGCCTGACCGAGGACGACCTGGAGCTGATCGGGCAGTACGCCGAGGACATGCGCGGGGTCGACAACGTCGACGCCGCCGGGGTGCAGGGACCGGTGCCGTCCGAGGACGGCGCGGCGGCCCAGGTGGTCGTGCCGATCGCCACCTCGGACGGCGAGGAGCTGCAGGTCGCCGTCGACGACCTCCGCCTGGTCCTGGAGGACACCCCCGGAGGGGCTCACCGCGCTGGTCGGCGGGCCGGGCGGCGTGCTCGGTGACTTCATCGAGGCGTTCGGCGCGATCGACGGGCTGCTGCTCGGGGTCGCCCTGCTCGTGGTGCTGTTCATCCTGCTCGTGGTGTACCGGTCGCCGGTGCTGCCGTTCGTCGTACTGTTCTCCGCGGTGCTGGCGCTGGGCCTGGCCTCGGCGGTGATCTACGGACTGGCCAAGAACGACCTGCTCGACCTCAACGGCCAGAGCCAGGGCATCTTGTTCATCCTCGCCGTGGGCGCCGCGACCGACTACTCGCTGCTGATCGTCGCGCGGTTCCGCGAGGAGCTGCGCGACACCGAGTCGAAGTACGACGCGATGCGCAACGCCTACCGCGGCGCCCTCGAGCCGATCGTCGCCTCCGGGCTGACCGTGATCCTCGGGCTGCTCTGCCTGCTGCTGTCCGACCTGTCGAGCCTGCAGGGCCTCGGTCCGGTCGGCGCCATCGGCATCGCCGGCGCGATGTTCGCCTCGCTGACGCTGCTTCCGGCGGCGCTGGTGCTGCTCGGTCGGCGCGCGTTCTGGCCGTACCGGCCCGCCTACGGCTCCGAGCACACGGACGCCAAGGGCATCTGGGGCAAGGTCGCCCGGCTGGTCGGACGTCGGGCCCGCGCGGTCTGGGTGACCACCTTCCTGCTGCTGGCGATCGCCGCCGCGTTCGTGCCGACCCTCGACGAGGACCCGGTCCCGCAGACCGAGCTCTTCCTGACCCAGGTCGACTCCGTGGACGCCCAGGAGATCCTCGACGCGCACTTCGACGCCGACCAGTCGAGCCCGGTCCACATCGTCACCCCGGAGGACCAGCTGGAGGCCACGCTGGAGATCGTCCGGGACCACCCGGGTATCGCAGCCCAGGGCGTGGCACCCCTGCCCGATGTGGGTGGTGAGGGTGCCGGCGGTGTCCCGGCGCCGAAGGTGGTCGACGGCGAGGTGATCGTGTTCGCGCCGCTCACCGACCCGGCCGAGTCCGCGGCCGCGACCGCCACCGTGCGGGACCTGCGCACCGACCTCGACGAGGTCAGCGAGGACGTGGTCGTCGGTGGCCAGACCGCGATCCTGATCGACACCCGCGACACGACGGCGCGGGACCGTGCCGTGGTGATTCCCGCGATCCTCGCGGTGATCTTCGTGGTGCTTGCCCTGCTGCTTCGCTCGCTGCTCGCGCCGGCGCTGCTGCTGGTGGCCAACGTGCTGTCGTTCGGGGCGACGCTCGGGATCAGCGCGCTGCTGTTCAAGTACGTCTTCGACTTCCCGGCCTCCGACCCCTCCACGTCGCTGATCGGCTTCGTGTTCCTGGTCGCGCTGGGGATCGACTACTCGATCTTCCTGATGACCCGGGTGCGCGAGGAGTCGATCAAGCAGGGCACTCACCCGGGTGTGCTCAAGGGTCTGTCGGTCACCGGTGGGGTGATCACGTCGGCGGGTGTCGTGCTCGCCGCCACCTTCGCCGCGCTCAGCGTCGTGCCGATCCTGTTCCTGGCGCAGATCGCGTTCATCGTCGCGTTCGGCGTGCTGCTCGACACCCTGGTGGTGCGGTCGCTGCTGGTGCCTGCGCTCAGCTACGACCTGGGTCCGCGGGTCTGGTGGCCCTCGAAGCTGTGGCACACGCCCGACCACGCCGACCCGGAGACCGCGGAGATGCTGCACCTCGGGCGCGACGACGGCGTCAAGGTCGACTGACCTGTGGATGGGCGCCGCGGCGGCGCGGCGATCTCGGCGAGAGTGGGTGGATGCAGCCTCGTCACGCCCGGCGCCGGACCCGTGTCGTGCGCGCGCTGGTCGGCGCGGCGATCGTTGCGACGCTCTTCGCGGCCGGAGTGACGTGGTGGGTGGCGCCGGCGGTGGAGCCTCACGTGGTCGGACGCGCGCAGCCCAGCCCGGTCGCCGCGACCCCGGCGTCCGGCCCGGTGGTGCGGGCGGCCGCGGTGCTTCGCGCGTGGGACCGGGCGCGGGCGGCCGCGTGGGAGCACGGCTCGGTCGGTGCCCTGCGACGGTTGTACGTCGGCGGTGCGGGCGCGTCCGACGTACGACTGCTGGAGTCGTACATCGAGCGAGGGCTGCATGTGCGTGACCTCCGGGTGCAGGTGCTGGCGGTCGACGTGTTGGACCGACGGCCGGGGGAGTGGCGGCTGCGCGTCACCGACCGGCTCGCCGGGGGGACCGCCGTCGGCCCTTCCGTGCGGAAGCCGCTGCCGCGGGACCGGGCCAGCACGCGCACCCTGCGCCTGCTGCGCCACCAGGGCACGTGGCGGATGGCGGCGGTGCGTTAGCGGCCCAGCGCCGAGCGGAGCCGCTTCTCCAGGGTGTCGTGCTCGAAGGTGAACCCCTCGTCCAGCAACCGCTGCGGCTCGACCCGGGCGGAGCCCAGCACCTCGCTCGCCACGTCCTTCAGTGCGGTGCGGATCGCGGCGGCCGGCGCCCTGACGAAGGCCGGCCGGTGCAGCAGCCGCGCCAGCGTCTTGGTGAACTCCGCGTTGGTGACCTGGTTGGGGGCGGACAGGTTGTACGGCCCGCGCGGTTCGTCGTTGCCGGCGAGCCAGGTCGCGGCGCGGAGCCAGTCGGCGAGCGAGATCGTGGCGAAGTACTGCGTGCCGTCACCGATCGGACCGCCGGCGCCGAGCTTGAACTGCGCCACCAGCGGCTTCAAGGCCCCGCCCCGGCGGTCGAGCACGACTGCCGAGCGCATGACGACGACGCGGGCGCCAGCGTCGGCCGCCGGCTCCGTCGCCGCCTGCCACTCCCGGGTGACCCGGCCGACGAACGTGTCGGCGTCGTTGGGGGTCTGCTCTGTGATGACGGCGTCGCCGCGGTCGCCGTAGCCGGCGATACCGTTCTGGGCCAGGAAGACCGGCTTGCGGTCGGAGTCGGCGATGGCCGACGCCAGCGTCCGGGTGGTCGCCGTCCGGCTGGTGAGGAACGTCTTCCGGTAGGACTCGTTCCAGGGGAAGTGCGCCAGGTTGGCGCCGGACAGGCAGGCCACCACGTCGGCGGACTCGATGACCGCGCGGTCGACCTGGCCGGCGTACGGGTCCCACGACGACTCGTTCGCCGACATCGCCTCGCCGCGGACCAGGCGCACAACGGCGTGGCCCTCGCGCGCCAGGTGGTCGCGCCACGCCGTCCCGAGGAAGCCCGATGCACCCGCCAGCACGAATCTCATGTTGTCGACCCTACGGGCGCCCCGGTCGCTACCGGTGGTCGAGCCCGTCGAGACCAGGCCACCACCCGCCGACCGTGGACCCGTCGAGCGGGTCCGCCCGCCACCGGTGGTCGAGCCCGTCGAGACCAGGCGACCAGCCCGCCGACCGGTGGCCTCGTCGAGCGGGATCGGCCCACCACCGGTGGTCGAGCCCGTAGAGACCAGGCCACAACGCGGTGGTCGAGCCCGCCACCGGTGGTCGAGCCCGTCGAGACCAGGCCACCACGCGGTCGTCGAGCCGCGCCACCGGCGGTCGAGCCCGCGAGACCGCGGCCACCACGCAGCTCGACCGAGCCCGTCGAGACCCGTCCCCTCGGGAATCGGGCAATCTCCTTGTCCACAAAGGGATTCGGCGCGCGAATTCTGTCGGTGGCGACATCTAGGTTGATGAGTATGGAACCGGTGGCGGACGACCTCGAGCGACAGGCAGTCGCCGATGCGCTGGTGTCCAACCACGCCACCTTGGTGGAGTCCGAGTGCCGCGAGCTGGTGCTTGCCGCGCAGTGGGCGGACCTGCATCCCACGTCATCCGGGACAGTGCTGCCGGGCACCGAACGGTCCAAGAGGTACGGCGGCGAGGGCACGCCGTTCGCGGGTGAGTTCGCGGCCGCCGAGCTCGGTGTGCTGCTCGGCCGCTCCCACGTCGCGGCGGCGACGCTGATGGCCGACGCGCTGGATGTGCGGCACCGGCTCCCGAAGTTGTGGGCCGAGCTCACGGCCGGACGGGTGCGGCGTCTGGCAGGCGCGGCACGTCGCCTCCCGCACCCGAGCCACCGGACTCACCCTGGCCCAGGCTCGGCAGGTCGACGACACGACGACGCCGTACCTGGCGTCGCTGCCGTGGGGACGGTTCCTGGAGCTGCTCGAAGCCCGGATCATCGCTGCCGACCCGGACGCCGCCGAGGCGCGTCGGTTGGCGGCGGAGCTGGAGCGGTTCGTGGTCACCGGTCAGTCCAACGAGCACGGCCTGAAGACGCTCATCGCCAAGGCCACTGCGGGTGAGGTGATCTACCTGGTCGCGATGGTGGAGCGGATCGCCGAGATCCTGCTCCAGCAGGGGGACACCGACCCGGTCGGTGCCCGCCGGTCCAAGGCGCTCGGGATCCTTGGTCATCCGGCGCGGGCGCTTGCTCTGCTGCAGTCCGCCGGCTCAGTGGATGGGGACCTGGTCTCGACGGGCTCGACCACCGAACGCAAGGACCCAGGTCGAGGCCGCTTCGGCGAGTGGTGACCTGGTCTCGACGGGCTCGACCACCGATGTGCCGCTGGCGCCGGCGACGCTGTACGTGCACGTCGCTCGTGAGTCGATGCAGACCGGTGAGGGCGTGGCGCGGATGGAGGGTGTCGGACCGATCACGATCGGCCAAGCCTCCGAGTTTCTCCGGCACTCCCACGTGACCATCAAGCCGGTGATCGACCTCGATGAGGACCGTCCGGTGGACTGCTACGAGGTCCCGGACCGGCTCCGCGAACAGATGCACCTGCGCTCACCGGCGTCCGCGTTCCCGTGGTCGTCGGCCACCGGACGCCGGATGGACCTCGACCACACAAAGCCCTACGTCTCGTCGGGCTCGACGACCGATACGACCGGCCCGCCCGGTCAGACACGGGTCGGGAACCTCGGCAAGCTCACGCGGTTCGAGCACCGGATCAAGACCCATGCGAAGGGTTGGCGGCACCGACAACCCGAGCCCGGCGTCCACGTCTGGCGGACACCCACGGGCTACCAGTTCACCGTCGACCACACCGGCACCCGGGTCTCGACGGGCTCCCTTCGAGACGCCTCGTCCCTCGGCTCCTCAGGGCAAGCGACAACCGGCCGGACGGTGCACGAACGCGCGTTCGCGGAGCTGATCGTGGCGCACGGTCGCGCCGGCTGAGCTGAGCGACTCGACTCAGCAATCGGCAACCGGCTCGGACGACGGCCAGTCCCGCCTGATCAGCCCGTACACCCACGAGTCGGAGACCTCGCCGTTCACGACGCAGTCCTCCCGCAACGTCCCTTCGCGCACGAACCCGAGTTTCTCCAGCACGCGGGCGGACGCCGCGTTGCGCGTGTCGGTCTCGGCCTGGACTCGGTTCAGGTCCAGAGTGTCGAACGCCCACTGCAGCAGGGCGCGCGCTGCCTCCGTCGCGTAGCCGTGGCCCCAGGCCGCGTCTTCGAAGCAGTAACCCATCGCAGCGCTGCGATGGTCAGGGCTCCACCGGGTCAGGCTGCACCACCCCAGGAACGCCGCGTCGGAGATTCGGTCCACGGCCAGCCGCGTTCCGGTGCCTTCCTCTGCCATCTGCCGGCAAGCCGTGATGAACCGCGCCGCCCGCGCTCGCTCGCTCCACGGCGGCGCGTCCCAAAAGCGCAGCACGTGAGCGCTGCTGTGCATCGCGAACAGGACTTCCGCGTCCGCGTCGTCGAAGGGACGCAGTCGCAGGCGAGCGGTGTGCAGGGTGGGACTCGCCAAGGGCATGCGTGCAGGGCGCCTCGTCACGGATGGGACACGGTCGGTCAGACCTCGAACTGACCGGCCTCCAACCGGGCCTTGACGTCGGACAGGAAGCGGGCCGCATCGGCGCCGTCGACGAGCCGGTGGTCGTAGGTCAGCGCGAGGTAGATCATGTGGCGCACCGCGATCGTCTCGCCGAGGTTCGGGTCGTCGATCACGACCGGACGCTTCACGACGGTCCCGGTGCCGAGGATGGCGACCTGCGGCTGGTTGATGATCGGGGTGTCGAAGAGGGCGCCACGGCTACCGGTGTTGGTGATCGTGAACGTCCCGCCCGCCAGCTCGTCGGGGCCGATCTTGTTGGACCGGGTCCGCTCGGCGACGTCGGCGATCTTGCGGGCCAGCCCGGCGATCGAGAGGTCGCCGGCGTCCTTGATGACCGGGGTCAGCAGACCCTTCTCGGTATCGACCGCGATCGCGACGTTCTCGTGGTCGAAGTAGGTGACCTCGCCTTTCTCGGTGTCGATCGTGGCGTTCAGCGACGGGTGCTGCTTGAGCGCGTCGATCGCCGCCTTGGCGAAGAACGGCATGAACGACAGCTTCACGCCCTCGCGGGCGGCGAACTCGGCCTTGGTTGCGTCGCGCAGGCGGGCGATCGGCGTGACGTCAACCTCCACCACCGTGGTCAGCTGGGCCGAGGTCTGCAGCGACTCGATCATCCGCTTGGCGATGACCTTGCGGAGCCGCGACAACGGCTCGGTCTTGCCGCGCAGCGGGCTCGGGGTGACCGACGGAGCGCCACCTGACGGCGCGGCCGCGGCCGGCGCCGAGGCTGCCGGTGCGGCAGCGGGCGCGGGCTGCTCCTTGGCCTTGGCGGCTGCGTCGAGCACGTCCTGCTTGCGGATCCGGCCACCGACACCGGTGCCGGTGATCGAGGACAGGTCCACGCCCTGCTCGGCGGCCATCTTGCGGACCAGCGGCGTCACGTAGGCGCCGCCGTCACCGTCGCCGGACGCGCGCGGCGCCGCCTGCGGAGTCGGCGCGGCCTCGTGCTTGGGAGCCTCCTGCTTGGGGGCCTCCTGCTGCGGAGCCTCCTTCGTCTCGGCCTCTGCGCCGGCGTCGGGCTGGACCTGCTCGGCGGCGGGAGGAGCCTCCTCCTGCTGAGGCTCGGGCTCGGGCTCGGGCTCCGGCTCAGCCTTCTCCTCGGCAGGCGCCGGGGCGGACCCGTCGTCACCGGACGGCGCGGCGTCGCCGGAGCCGATCACGGCCAGCTCGGCGCCGACCTCGACGGTCTCGTCCTCGTTGACCTTGATGTCGAGGAGCTTGCCGGCGACGGGGGAGGGGATCTCGGTGTCGACCTTGTCGGTGGAGACCTCGAGCAGCGGCTCGTCGACCGCCACGTCGTCTCCGACCTGCTTGAGCCAGCGGGTCACGGTGCCCTCGGTGACCGACTCCCCGAGCGCGGGCAGGGTCACGGGAGTCCCGGAGCCGGTGCCGTTGGTGCCGGCGCGAGAGGCCTCGGCCTCGGGCTTGGTGTCGGCCGGCCCGGGAGCCGTCTCCTGGGCCGCGCCGGTGGGCTCGGTCTGCGCGGCCGGGGGGCTGGTCTCGGTCTCGGTCTTCTGCGGCGCCTCGGACTCACCGTCCGGCGCCTCACCGGACGACGAGGTCTGCGGCTGGGACTCGGTCTGCTCCTCGGCCTCCGCCTCGGCGGCAGCCTCAGGCTCGGGCTCCGCCTCGGCCTCGGCCTCCGCCTGGTCGCCCTCGTCGGAGGAACCGGCCGACTCGCCCTCGTCACCCACGGTGCAGAGCTCGGCGCCGACCTCGACGGTCTCGTCCTCGTCGACCTTGATCTCGAGCAGGGTGCCCGCGACCGGCGACGGGATCTCGGTGTCGACCTTGTCGGTCGAGACCTCCAGCAGCGGCTCGTCGACCGCGACCTGGTCGCCGGGCTTCTTCAGCCAGCGAGTGACGGTGCCTTCGGTGACGGACTCGCCGAGTGCGGGGAGAGTGACTGAGGTCGCCATTGCGTTCCTTCGCTCCTTGAGGGCTTCGCTGGTCTGAAGTCGTTGTGAGTCTATGAGTGCGCGTGCAAAGGCTTGCCCGCGAGCGCGAGGTGCGCCTCGCCGAGGGCTTCGTTCTGGGTCGGGTGGGCGTGCACCAGCGGTGCGACGTCCTCGGGGTGCGCCTCCCAGTTGTAGATCAGCTGTGCCTCCCCGATCAGCTCGCCGGCCCGAGCGCCGACGATGTGTACGCCGACCACAGGCCCATCCTTCTCACGGACCAGCTTCACGAAACCCTGGGTCTTCAGGATCTGGCTCTTGCCGTTGCCGCCGAGGTCGTAGGTGAGGGACTCGACCGCGTCGTCGCCGAGACGCTCCTTGGCGACGGACTCGTTGAGGCCCACCGACGCGACCTCGGGGTCGCAGTAGGTGACGCGGGGGATGCCGCTCTCGTCGATCGGTGTCGGGTCGAGCCCGGCGATCTCCTCGGCGACGAAGATGCCCTGCTGGAACCCGCGGTGCGCGAGCTGCAGCCCGGGCACGATGTCGCCGACGGCGTACGTGCTCTCGAGGTTGGTGCGCAGCCGCTCGTCGGTGAGCACGAAACCGCGGTCCATCGCCACGCCCTGCTCCTCGTAGCCGAGACCCTGGGTGGTCGGGCCTCGGCCGACGGCGACGAGCAGCACCTCGGCGTCGATCGTGTCGCCGCCCTGCACGGTCACGCGTACGCCGGAGTCGGTGTGCTCCACCGACTCGAACGGCGTGCCCGTCTTGAAGCCGATGCCGCGCTTGCGGAAAGCCCGCTCGAGCACCTTGGAGACCGCCTCGTCCTCGGCGGCGACCAGCCGGGGGAGCGCCTCGACGATCGTCACGTCCGCGCCGAACGACCTCCACACGCTCGCGAACTCGCAGCCGATGACACCGCCGCCGAGCACGATCGCCGACTTGGGCACCCGGTCGAGCTGCAGCGCGTGCTCGGAGGTGATGACGCGGTGGCCGTCGACCTCGAGGCCGGGGAGGCTCTTGGAGTAGGACCCGCTGGCGAGCACGACGGAGCGTCCGACGTACTGCCGGCCGTTGACCTCGACCGTGCGGGGCGCGACCAGCCGGCCCTCGCCCTCGACGACGGTGATGCCGCGGCCCTTGATGAGCCCGGTCAGGCCCTTGAAGAGCCGGCTGACGACGCCGTCCTTGTACTTGTTCACCCCGCCCATGTCGATGCCCTCGAGCGTGGCGTTGACGCCGAACTGCTCGGACTCGCGCGCGGAGTCGGCGACCTCGGCGGCGTGCAGCAACGCCTTGGTGGGGATGCAGCCGACGTGCAGGCAGGTGCCGCCCAGCTTGCCCTTCTCGACCAGCGCCACCGTGAGTCCCAGCTCCGCGGCGCGCAGGGCGCAGGCGTAACCGCCACTCCCGGCCCCGAGGACCACCACGTCGAACTCGTTGTTGCCGGCCGCGCTGGTGTCGGTCACCGTCTCTCCGCTCTTCTCGTCGGCTGCCAGGGGATCGCCCCGCAGGCACGTCCCGGCCATCTTTGCACCAAACGCACGCCTGTCGACACCGGGTGTCCGGGCGCAGAAACGGCGCCCGGCTTCGCCTCGTGCGCCACACTGGGGCCATGGGCTTGATGGACCGGTTCCGCCGTGGCGGCACGAAGATGCGGCGGCCGCGCGGCAAGGGACCGACCACGGTCCGCTCCTCCGACAGCGCCGACGCGCGGCACCTGACCGAGTTGGGTGAAGTCCCGCCGCGGCGTCGAGGGCTTCGTCGAGCCGCGCACCGCGGTGACCGACGTGACGATCATCCTCGTGGCACATGACGGCGAGTGGACGCGACGCAGGGTGCCGTCCGTGGAGTGGGCGCACTCGTTCGCGAACAAGCTCGGCATCCCGTCGTACGACGCAGCGGTGGTCGGCTACCCGGCGCGGATGCGGGAGTACAACCGGCGCCAGAAGGAGTCAGGAAGCTGACTGCCCCGCCAGCTCGGTGACCAGCTCGACCAGCGTCGCCACGGTCACCCCGGTGCCGCCGGCCGTCACGTGGCCGTAGGCACCCCGCTTGTTGAAGCCGGGCCCGGCGATGTCCAGGTGCGCCCAGCGCAGCCCGTCGGCCACGAACTCCTGCAGGAAGGCCGCGGCGTAGATCGCGCCGCCGTAGGTGTCCACGTTGTGCTGCATCAGGTCGGCCACGGTGCTGTAGGTGCGCACCTTGACCGGCATCTCGTCGCTGATCGGCAGCGGCCACAGCTTCTCGCCGGCCCGGGTGGCGGCCGCTCGGAGCTGCCCGACCAGGGTCTCGTCGTTGCCCATCACGCCGCCCACCCGGTCGCCGAGGGCCTGCTCGCAGGCGCCGGTCAGGGTCGCGACGTCGACCACGAGGTCGGGCTTGGCCTCCGAGGCCATCCCGAGCGCGTCGCCGAGGACGAGCCGGCCCTCCGCATCGGTGTTGAGCACCTCCACGGTCCGGCCGCCGTACATCGTGATCACGTCACCGGGGCGGGTCGCGGTGCCGGACACCATGTTCTCCGCCATCGGCACCCAGGTGGACACGGCCACCGGCAGGCCGAGCTCGGCGACGGCGAGGGTCGCGTTGACCACCGCAGCCGCGCCCGCCATGTCGCACTTCATGGTCTGCATCGCCGCGCCGGGCTTGATCGTGAGGCCACCGGAGTCGTAGGTGATGCCCTTGCCGACCAGCGCGACGTGCGCCTTCGCACCCCGCGGCTTGTAGGTCAGCCGCACCAGTCGGGGCGGGTTGGCCGACCCCTGGCCGACGCCGAGGATGCCGCCGCAGCCCTCGGCCGCGAGCTGCTTCTCGTCGAGCACCGTGACCTTGACGCCCTTGTGCGACTTGGCGGCCGCGGCCACCTCGTCGGCGAACATCGGCGGGGTCAGGTCACCGGGCGGGGTGTTGACCCAGTCGCGGGTGCGGGTGACGGCGCCCGCGACCAGCTGCGCTGTCTCGAAGGCGGCCTGGGTCGACTTCGCACGCGCGGCGTCGCTGAGCACGATCACCTCGGCGGGGGCGTCACCGTCGGCAGACGACTTGTAGCGCGAGAAGGAGTAGCCGCCGAGCAGGAACCCCTCGGTCATCGCGCGCACGTGCCCCGCGTCCTCGCCCGGCAGGGCGAGCGCGACGGAGGCGGCGTTGGAGACGGTCCGGGCGGCGACGCCGGCGGCACGGCGTACGACGTCGGGGTCGACCTTGTCGGCCGGCCCGAGCCCGACCACGATCAGCAGCGGCGACTTGAGCGTGCCGCCGGTGGGGATCTTGACGACCTCGCCCTTCTTGCCGGTGAAGCCCGAGTGCGGCCAGGAGCGGCGCGAACTTGCGGCCGTACGCCGACGCGACGTCCTGCCCGCCCGCGGCCGCCACGACACCCTTGCCGGCCGACACGACACCGATCACGACGGCGTCGGTGCGGGTCTTGGCCGGCGAGCCCTTGCGCAGCGTGTAGGTCGTCACCGCCCGAACTCTAGTCGTCGCCGAGCCGCCCGAGGGCTGGGGTAGGTTGCGGCCCATGCACCCTGTGGACGACCGCGAGACGGCCACCCCCTCCCCGGAGCTCAAGACCTCGCCGCTGCACGAGCGCCACGTCGCCCTCGGCGCCAAGATGGCCGAGTTCGGCGGCTGGCTGATGCCGCTGGAGTACACCGGCGTCCTCAAGGAGCACAACGCGGTGCGCGAGTCGGTCGGGGTGTTCGACGTCAGTCACCTCGGCAAGGCCGTCGTGCGCGGGCCGGGCGCGGCGGCGTACGTCAACTCCTGTCTCTCCAACGACCTCGGCAAGATCCAGCCGGGGAAGGCGCAGTACACCCTCTGCTGCGACGACGCGAGCGGCGGCATCGTCGACGACCTGATCGCCTACCTCCACGGCGACGACCACGTGTTCCTGATCCCCAACGCCGCCAACACCGCCGAGGTCGTACGCCGGCTCCAGGCCGGTGCGCCCGACGGCGTCACGGTCGAGGACCAGCACGACGACTTCGCGATCCTCGCGGTCCAGGGCACCCGCTCCGACGAGGTACTGGAGGCGGTCGGGCTGCCCACCGGCCACGACTACATGTCGTTCACCGAGGCGGCGTACGCCGGGTCGTCGGTCGTCGTGTGCCGCACCGGCTACACCGGCGAGCGCGGCTACGAGGTCGTCGCCCCCAACGCGGTCGCCCTCGAGCTGTGGGACGCGCTGATGGACGCCGGCGAGCCCTACGCCATCACGCCCGCCGGCCTCGGTGCCCGCGACACCCTCCGCACGGAGATGGGCTACCCGCTCCACGGTCAGGACATCAGCCTCGACGTCACGCCGAACCAGGCCCGGCTCGGCTGGGCCGTGGGCTGGAAGAAGGACGCCTTCTGGGGCCGTGACGCGCTGCTCGCCGAGAAGGAGGCCGGGGTGCGTCGGCTGCTGCGCGGTCTGGTCGCCACCGGGCGCGGCATCCCGCGGCCGGGGATGCGCGTGCTGCTGACCCCGGACTTCGCAGTCGGCGCGGTCACCTCGGGCACGTTCTCGCCGAGCCTGAAGAAGGGCGTGGGGCTGGCGCTGATCTCCGCCGACATCACCGAGGGCGCCGAGGTCTCCGTCGACGTCCGCGGCCGGCCGGAGGTGTTCACGGTGACCAAGCCGCCGTTCGTGACGCCGGGCGTCCGCGAGAGCTGACGGTCCCTCCGACCGGCCTCAGACGAGGCAGAGCAGCACCAGGGACCCGGTGAAGGTCGCCTCCACCACCGCTCCGAGCACGTCGCCGGTGACCCCGCCGAGACGGTGTACGGCGCGCAAGCCCACGGCCCCACCCACGAGCAGGCCGAGCGGGGCCCATGCCGCCGTGCCGTCGCCGAGCAGCGCGAGCGCGGCCACGGCGATCGCGGTGAGCAGCACCGCCACCAGAGCCGCGGGCCGCGACACCGAGCCGGCGACCGCCGCGCCCAGCCCGTCGGCGCGAGCCGCCGGGACGCCACGAAGGCACGCGCAGCGGGAGCGCGAGCCGGCTGACCACCAGCGCGGTGACCAGGGCGACCGCGCCGTCTCCCGCCGCGACGAGCTGGGCCAGCGCCGCGACCTGCGCGAGCAGCACGATCACGAGCGTCACCACCCCGAACGGGCCGACGTCGCCCTTCCGCATCACGGCGAGCGCGTCCGACGCGGGACGCCCGGAGCCGAGCCCGTCGGCGGTGTCGGCGAGCCCGTCGAGGTGGAGCCCCCGCGTCAGCAGCGCGACGGCGCCGACGGTGAGGACGGCGGAGAGCAGGGGCGAGGACTCGGTGAGCAGCAGCGGCAGGCAGGCGACCAGCCCGAGCACGAGCCCGACCAGCGGGGCCAGCACCATCGCCCGGCCGGCGGTGCCGCGGTCCACCGACGGTGGCCGGACCGGCAGCACGGTCAGCGTCCCGAACGCCAGCCGCAGCGCGTTCACAGCGTGGTGACCCGGCCGGCCGCACACCAGCGGACGTCCTCGGTCGCGGCGGCGAGCATCGCGTTGAGCCGCCCCATCTCGTCGCGGAACCGACGCCCGGCCGCGGTGGCCGGCACGACGCCCTGGCCGACCTCGTTGCTCACCGCGACGACGCGGCGCGTGGTCGATCGCCAGGCGGCGAGGAGGGCGTCGACCTCGTCGCGCACGGCCTTCCGCGCACTCGCCGCCCAGGTGGCGTCGTCCCAGGCGTCGATGGGCGTCCATCACCCGGGTCAGCCAGAGGGTGAAGCAGTCGACCAGCAGCGGGCCACCGTCGGCGCGGAGCAGCGCGACGAGGTCCAGGGTCTCGAGCGTCGACCAGGCCGCCGGCCGCGACGCCTGGTGCAGCCGGACCCGTTCGGACCACTCGTCGTCGTGGTCGGCCGGGTACGCGGTGGCCACGTAGGTGACGTCGTCGCGGTCGAGCAGCAGCCGCTCGGCCTCGCGGGACTTGCCGGACCGCGCGCCGCCGAGCACCAACGTCCGGGTCGGCCGGGCCGCGGCGGGTGTCGCGCCGCTGAGCGAGGTGCCGTCGTCGACGACCCGGGCCCCCCAGTCCGCGAGCCGGCGGGCCAGCTCGGCGGTCGGTGGGTTGTGGTGCGAGAGGTGCACGGCGACCACGTCGGTGCCGTCGGTCACCGCGCCCACCTCGCGCAGCCGGCGGAGCTGGTCGGCGAACGTCGCCAGGTGCAGGTGGTCGGTGCCGTGGTCGGCCTTGTCCCCGAACGTCTCCTCCAGCAGCACCACGTCGAACCGCGCGCCCGCCACCGCCTCGACGGTCGCTTCGGGCAGCGGGCCGGTGTCGGTGGCGTAGAGCAGCCGGGCCGAGTCGGTGGCAACGTCGTACAGCACCGTGTCGTCGCCGTGCGCCGCCTGCAGCACCCGTACGTCGTACCCGCCGACCGACACGCGCTGGCCCGGCGCCACCACCCGGAAATCGAACCGGGGAGTCGGGCGCCACCCACATCCGGGCCTGCTCGACCACCGGCGCGGGGCCGAGCACGTCGAGCGGCGCGTCGCCGACCCAGGACCGGAACAGCAGGAACGCCGGCGCGCAGTGGTCGGGATGCGCGTGCGTGATCAGCACGTGCCGCAGCCGGCTGAGGTCCACGCCGGCGCGCTGCGCGGCGTGCGGGGTCTCGGGCCCGCAGTCGAGGAGCAGCACGTCGTCGACGAGCGCCGCCGTCTGCCCGCGGAGCCGGCCCGCGAGCCGCTCGGCGGTGCAGGACGCGCAGGTGCAGAACGGGTTCGGCCAGCCGTCGGCCGAGCCGGTCCCGAGCAGGCGGACGTCCATCAGGCGTCCCGGCGCTCGAACACGACGGGTACGTCGAAGGCGGCACGCCGGGCCGCGCGGCGCAGCGCCCGCAGCAGCGGCCGTCCGGCGAGCGCGATCAGGAGCAGGGACAGCACGGAGCGCCCGAGGTCCCAGGGCAACGACGTGGTCACGAAGAACACCAGGTAGCGGCCGAGGTTCTCGCTGACCGGGTCACCCGCGACGTAGGAGACCTCGGGCCCGTAGGACGCGAACGGCCAGAACCACAGGTTCATCACGAGGCCGAAGACGAGCCCGACGACCGCGGCGTACCCGGCCAGCATCCCGATCTCCGCTCGGCCCCGGCCGGGAGGCAGGCAGCCGGCGAAGAAGCCGACCCAGCCGGCGGCCACCATCTGGAACGGCAGCCACGGGCCGACCCCGCCGGTGAGCAGCGCACCGACGAAGATCGTGACGGCGCCGAGCACGAACCCGAAGCCGCGGCCGAACACCCGGCCGCCCAGGATGATCACCGCGAAGCTCGGCTCCAGGCCCGCCGTGCCGGGGCCGAGGGCGCGCAGGGCGCCGCCGACGGCCGCGAGCATGCCGAGCATCGCCACCGCCTTCGCGTCCAGCGCCCCGGAGGTGAGCTCGGAGAGCACGAGCGCCGCCAGCAGCGGGAGCAGCACCACGAACACGAACGGGGCGTCACCCGAGTGCGAGGTGTCGAGGGCGGCGCCGGGCTGGACGAGGAACGGCCAGCCGAAGGCCACGATCCCGACCACGAACACGACGGCCATCACCAGCGCGGAGCGCAGCCGGACCGGGACCAGGGTGCTCATCGCGGGATCCTGCTGTCCGACGCCAGCGCGACCGCCACCTCGGTCGGGGTCAGCCAACGCTGCGGGGCGAGCACCTTGGCCACCTGAGGGGCGAAGGCCGGTGAGGCGACGATGACCTCGGCAGTCGGGCCGTCGGCGACCAGCTCGCCGTCGGCGATCACCAGCACCCGGCTCGCCACCTCGGCGACCAGCTCCACGTCGTGGGTGGCGAGCAGGACGGCGTGCCCCTCGGACGCAAGGTCCCGGAGGATCTCGACCAGCCGGTGCTTGGCCGTGTAGTCGAGCCCGCGGGTCGGCTCGTCGAGCAGCACGAGCGGGGGGCGGGCCGCGAGCACGATCGCCAGCGCGAGGGTGAGCCGCTGACCCTCGGACAGGTCGCGCGGGTGCCGGTCGACCGGCACGCCGGGGGAGAGCCGCTCGAACAGCGCGCGCGTGGTTCCGTCGGCCGCGCCGCAGTCCCGGTCGGCCTGGCGGCACTCCTCGCCGACGGTGGCGCTGTACAGCAGGTCTCCGGGCACCTGAGGCACCAGCCCGACGTGGTGCAGCAGCTCGACGGGCTTGAGGGCACTCGGCTGCTGGCCATCGACCAGGACCGTGCCGCTGGTCGGGCGCTTCATGCCCACCAGAGACTTGAGCAGCGTGGACTTGCCGGCTCCGTTGCGTCCCATCAGCGCGACCACCTCGCCGCGCGCCAGTGTGGTCGAGATCCCTTGCAGGGCGGGGATCTGGCCGTACGCCGCGACGAGGTGCTCGACCTCGGCCACGACCGGGCCGGCCGGCGCCGCCCGGTCCGGGGCGTCCACGTCGGCGAGCGCCTCGCGCAGCGGGACGGCCCGGCGCCGTGCGTCGCGCACCGAGAGAGGCAGCGGTGTCCAGCCGGCGATCCGGCCGAGCTCCACGACGGGCGGGGCGACCGGTGCCGTGGCGAGGACGTCCTGCGGCGGGCCGGACACGACCGGGCGGCCGTCGCCGGGCACGAGGACCACCCGGTCGGCGTACTGCGCGACCCGCTCGAGCCGGTGCTCGGCCAGCAGCACCGTCATCCCGAGGTCGTGCACGAGACGCTGCAGGGTCGCGAGCACGTCCTCGGCGGCGAGCGGGTCGAGCGCCGAGGTCGGCTCGTCGAGGACCAGGACCCGGGGGTGCGTGGTCAGCACGGACCCGATCGCGACGCGCTGCTGCTGGCCGCCGGACAGCCCGGCCAGCGGTCGGTGCCGCAGCTCGGCGAGGCCGAGCAGGTCGAGGGTCTCCTCCACGCGCTTGCGCATCACGTCGGTGGGCAGCCCGAGGGACTCCATGCCGTAGGCGAGCTCGTCCTCGACGGTGTCGGAAACGAAGCCGGCCAGCGGGTCCTGCCCGACGTACCCGACGACGTCGGCGAGGTCGCGCGGCCGGTGCTCCCGGGTGTCGCGACCGTCGACCACGACGCGCCCGGTGAGGGTGCCGCCGGAGAAGTGCGGGACGAGGCCGTTGACGGCGCGCAGCAGCGTGGTCTTGCCGGAGCCGGTCCGGCCGACGACGAGGGCGAGCTCACCCTCGGGGATGGTGAGGTCGACGCCGTCGAGCACCGGTCCGGCCGCGTCGGCGAACCGCACCCCGACCCCGTCGAACGTGATCATGCGGCAGCCTCCAGCGTCGGCGACTCCTGCGTCGTACCCGGGCGGACGACGGGGAGCGGGGGAGCGAGCACCGCCGGCAGCGCCGCGACCAGGATGCCCGCGCAGGCCAGCAGCGGCACGGGCGGCAGCATCGTCACCGAGGTGAGGTACAGCTGCTCGGGAGCGATCTCGACGTTGACGAACATCGCGACGGCGGCCGTCGCCCCGCACCCGGCGACCAGCCACTCGGGCAGCGCCCAGGGGTCCGGACGGTACGTCGTCCGACCGGTGCGCCGGCCACCGACGGCGATGCCCACCGCCGCCAGCCCCGAACCCAGCGCCAGCATCGGCAGCCCCAGCCAGGACGACGTGGTCCCGTCGAGCAGGCCGTAGACCCCGACGCAGACCCCGAGCAGCCCGCCGAACACGAGCACGGTGGTGAGCCGCCGAGACACCCGGCTGTCGTCGGTGGTGCGGCCGTAGCCGCGCGAGTCCATGGCCGCGGCCAGCTCGACCGAGTGCTCGAGGGCGCCCTCGAGGACCGGCATCGCCAGTCGCTTCAGGCTGCCGAGCCCGCGGGTGGGCCGACCCCGCAGCCGGTGTGCGGCGCGGACCCGCTGGGCGTCGGTGACCAGCTGCGGCGCGAAGGTCAGCGCGATCACGCAGGCCACGCCGATCTCGTACAGCGCACCAGGGACGGAGCGCAGCAGCCGCCGCGCGCTGCCCAGCGCGTTCGCCGCGCCGACGCAGCACAGGATCACGCCGAGCTGCAGACCCTCGTAGAACGCCTGCAGCACCGCCTCCAGCGTGACGTCACCGCCGAGCTTGAGACCGCTGCCCTCCGGCATCGGCAGCAGCGGCAGGCTGAACAGCACGGTCGGGCCCTGCGACCCCGTGGACAGCAGGGCCTGGAACGCGATCCGGATGGCGATGATCAGCAGCGCCAGCTTGAGGAACGCGCCGTACGACTTCGCCCACGGCGCGGTGCTCCGGCGGGCCGAGACGACCAGGCCGCCGACGGCCAGGATGAGCAGCAGCGGGACCGGGTTCTGGGTGCGGCTCGCGGCCGCGGCCAGTCCGAGCGCCCACAGCCACCACGCCCCCGGGTGCAGGTTCCGGGGGAACGTGAGGCGTGACTGCGGGCGCATCGGCCGGCTCAGGACTCGCGGTTGCGGCGGTAGAGCGGCACGGCGGCGACGGCGAGCACCGCGATCACGACGAGGACTCCGATGAGCGCCGGGCTCACGCCGTCGTCCTCCTCGGCCGCCGCCTCGTTGGTGGTCGTCGTCGCCCGCAGTGACCGTCTCGGTGTCTGCGGCGGCCGGGAGCGTGAACGCCACGGTGGGCTCGGCGGCCTCGACCTGGGCGTCGCCGACCGGGTCGCCGCAGCCCTTCGCGGGGTACCCGTTGATCGCGCAGAGCATGCTGTCGCTGCTGCGCACGTCCGCGACCGCCTGAAGGGTCTGCTGGCCGTTGGCGTCCTCGGGCACGACCGCGCAGTCCGCGGTCGGCTCGGGAACGTCCGCGCCCTCCGCGTCCGCCTCGGTGCCGTAGTCGATCAGCACGGCGACGCGCTTCTCACCGGCGGCGGCCTCGGCGTCGCCGCAGACGGTGTCGAAGCCGACCTCGGCGAGGTCGGCGCGGGGCTCGATGCCGGTGGACACCGTCGACGTACCGAAGCGCCAGCCCTCGACGTCGCCGTCCTTCGGGGTGAAGTCGCCCGGGCCGGTCTGGGCGAACTCGAACGTGTCGCCCTGCAGGTGCGAGTAGTTCCAGTACCGGAAGCCGTCCTCGGCGTACGACGCACTGGCGCCGGCGAGCACGACCGACAGGGAGAGCAGAGCAGTGAGGAGCACGCCGACGACGCGGCGGTGGGACGTGGCCATTTCCAGGGCCCTTTCTTGCGGCGATCCGAAAGACGGGACCGGACCGCGGGCACGCCCTGGCGGGAGTGGAGCCGACGTCCGGCTCCGCCCCGTAGACCTCGACGGATGTGGGGAGCCGCTGTCCCAGCGCGGTGTTCCGGCTCGCCGCCTCCTCCAGGAGGTCGGCCTACGGTTGCGGGTCAGCGCCGGCTTCGGACCGGCTTTCCCGCGACGGGACAGTTTGTGCGGGCTCAATCTCCCATGCGGCTCGAACCAGCGTCAAAGCATCCCGGTCCGTGGGCCCCGTTACCCTCGCCACATGACGCACTCACTCGAGCCCTCCACGTTCGGCAGCGGTGAGCCGCCGCCGTCCTCGGTGTGGCGCTGGCGGCTCGAGGACGCCTCGGGCAACGAGGTGACCTCGTCCGAGGGCAGCCCCCGGTTCCCCTCCCAGAGCGACGCCGAGTCGTGGGTGGGGGAGGTGTGGAAGGACCTGGCCGACGACGGGGTCGACCAGGTCACGCTCTTCGAGGGCGACCGCGAGGTCTACGGCCCGATGAGCCTGCACGCCGCCCAGTAGTCGGTGGTCGAGCCCGCTCCCCGGTGGTCGAGCCCGCTCACCCGGTGGTCGAGCTCGATCACCCGGTGGTCGAGCCCGTCGAGACCTAGAAGTCGCGCCTGGCCGGCGACTTCGTCTTCGCCGGGTCGCGCTGGACGACGGGGTCGAGCACCTCGTCGATCTTCTTGAGCAGGTCGGGGTCGAGCCGCACGCCCGCGGCCTTGACGTTCTCGGTCACCTGCTCGGGACGCGACGCCCCGATGATCGCCGTCGAGACGTTCGGGTTCTGCAGCGTCCACGCGACCGCCAGCTGCGCCATCGACAGCCCGGCCTCCTCGGCCAGCGGCGCGAGCTCCTGCACCCGGGTCAGCACGTCGTCGTCCATCCAGCGCGAGACCATGTCCGCGCCGCCCTTCTCGTCGGTGGCCCGGGATCCTGCCGGGGGCTGCTCGCCCGGCTTGTACTTGCCGGTCAGCACGCCCTGCGCGATCGGTGACCACACGACCTGGCCGATGCCGAGCTCCTCGCTGGTCGGCACCACCTCGGCCTCGATCACCCGCCACAGCATGTTGTACTGCGGCTGGTTGGAGACGAACGGGACGTGCAGCTCGCGGGCCAGCGCGTGGCCGGCCCGGATCTCGTCGGCGCGCCACTCCGAGACGCCGATGTAGTGCGCCTTGCCGGCCTTCACCACGTCGGCGAAGGCCTCCATCGTCTCCTCGAGCGGCGTCTCGTGGTCGTACCGGTGCGCCTGGTAGACGTCGACGTACTCCGTCTGCAGCCGCCTCAACGACCCGTCGATCGACTCCATGATGTGCTTGCGCGAGAGCCCGTGGTCGTTGTGCTTCTTCTCGTTGGTGGGCCAGTAGACCTTGGTGAAGATCTCCAGGCCCTCGCGGCGCTCACCCTTGAGCGCCTTGCCGAGCACGGTCTCCGCCGCGGTGTTGGCGTAGACGTCGGCGGTGTCGAAGGTGGTGATGCCCTCGTCGAGGGCCTGCCGGACGCACGCGAGGGCGGCGTCCTCCTCCACCTGTGAGCCGTGGGTGAGCCAGTTGCCGTAGGCGATCTCCGAGATCTTGAGACCGCTCCTGCCGAGGTTTCGGAACTCCATGCGGTCGAACGTACCCAGCGGCCATGAGGTGTACGCCGGTGTGGCAGAGACTAGGTTGGCCGCATGCTCGTCGCCTTCAGCATCAGCCCGACCGCCGCCGACGACACCGGTGGCGTCAGCGCCGCGGTCGCCGAGGCGGTCCGCGTCGTCCGCGAGTCGGGCCTGCCCTTGCGAGACGAACGCGATGTTCACCAACATCGAGGGGGAGTGGGACGAGGTGATGGCGGTCGTGAAGCGCGCGGTCGACGTCGTCGCGGCGTCCTCGCCCCGCGTCGGCCTGGTGCTCAAGGCAGACATCCGGCCCGGCCACGAAGGTCAGCTGACCGCCAAGGTCGAGCGGATCGAGGAACACCTCCGCTAGATCCCCGATATCGCTAGACCCCCGATATCGGTATGCCTGGCGTGACCCCTGGACCACGGTTCGCATACCGATATCGGTGGGGGTCAGGCGGCGTGCGACCAGCCGGCTGCGCGGAGCGCCCGCTCCACCTGGGCCATGAACTCGTCAGGGAGAGTCCGCAGCCCCAGCACCGGGATCCGCAGCACCTTGTCGTGACCGATCGTGAGGTCGTTCTGCCTGAGGGAGTCGTCGATCGCGTTTCCCGGTGAGTCGTGGTGGGCGCCCTCGATCTCGACGACCAGCGCGTAGTCGTCCCAGTAGACGTCGAGGTAGATGCGACCACGGGCACCACGGCGTACCACCTGCCGGGCCGGAACCGGCAGCCGCCGGGCGCGGCACAGCCGCGCGAAGTCGAGCTCGCCCAGTGCCTGTGCGCCGTCGGCGATGTCCGTCGCCACCGCCAGGATCAGAGGCCGGCGCCGGTGCCGGTTGAGGCGCCGCGCCTCGAGGAGTACGTCGTCGCCGGAGGCGAGTCCCTGCTGCACGGCCATCGCCATCACGGTCGCGGCGGCCCGATCGCTGCGCGCGTACATCGCCGCGCGCACGGTCGCGACGTCGTTGCGGGTGCGCCGGATGCCCTGGGTGACCACGAAGTCGTCCGGGTTCCACAGCCGGGAGTTGTGGATCCGCGATCCGGACCAGCTGCGGCCGCCGTTGGGCCAGGGGCAGAGCACGTGCACGCCGTCGTCGAAGTTGCGGAGACCAGCCACCACCAGCGAGGTGGCGCCGTCGAGGACCGCGTTGTCGCCCGCCTCCCACAGCGCCACCCGGCGGATCGCGGCGTCGTCGAGACGCATGGTGTGGACGGCGACGGAGTTCAGCCCGTGCGCCGCCCATCGCCCCGATCGCACCTCGTGGGCAATCGCCCAGCGGTCGACCCCGAGCCGGCCCGCCTGACCGCGCGAGACGACGCCGTCCTGCTCATGCGCCAGCTGACGCAGACGCTCCCGTGCGGCTCTGTCGACCATGCCCGACACCCAAGCCAACGGCGACGCCGGGCGGAAGGCCCAATTCCGAGTCTGTGGACAGCCACCGATATCGGTAGTCCCACAGTGGTCCCCGGGTCACGGTAGGACTACCGATATCGGGGGCGGGGTAGCCGTCAGTAGCGCTCGGGGAGCTTCTGTCCGAGCTTGACCCGGCGCTTGGGCAGCCGCAGCCAGCGCATCTGCAGCGAGCGCAGCACGGCGTAGGACGTGACGCCCTTGTGCGACTCGTCGGGGAACCGCCGGCGCACCTCGCGGCGGAGCTTGAAGATCATCAGGAACGTGTCGAGGGTGACCAGCAGGATCGTGGCCATCCAGAGCCCGTTGGCGAACGCCGGGTTGATCGCCTGGCGACACCATGATGATGACCAGCAGCGGCAGCAGGAACTCCGCCATCGCCACCCGCACGTCGACGAAGTCGCGGACGAACCGCTTGACCTTGCCCTGGTCGCGCGCCGGCAGGTAGCGCTCGTCGCCGGTCTTCAGCCCCTCACGCATCTTGGCGTTCTGGGAGGCCCGCTGCTCGCGCAGGAGCGCCTTGGCCGCCTTCTTGTCGCGCGGTGCCTTGGCCCGGGCGCGGGCGGCCGCCTCGGCCTCCTTGCGGCTCGGGGTGGGCCGGCCCTTGCCGCCCTCCTTGACCGGTGCGGTCGTGGTCGTGGTGGCGGTCTCGTCGGTCTTGGTACGTCGGAACAACGGGCTCGGGCTCTCTGGAGGTCAGCGGCTGGTCTGCACTGGGGTGCGACGCCCAGCGTACCGGCGGGCCTCGGGTGCGGAACCTTCTCCCCGGTCCGCCCGTTCTGACCGTAGGGTGGACGAGACGACAGCGTCGGCACGTCACCCAACCGCCCGAGAGAGAACGAGGGGGCCCGCCCAGCATGAGCCTCATGAAGCGCATGAGCCTGATCTTCCGCAGCAAGGCCAACAAGGCGCTCGACCGCGCCGAGGACCCGCGGGAGACCCTGGACTACAGCTACCAGCGCCAGCTCGAGCTGCTCTCGAAGGTGCGCCGCGGCGTCGCCGACGTGGCGACCAGCCGCAAGCGGGTCGAGCTGCAGGTCGCGCAGCTCGAGCAGCAGGAGAACAAGCTGACCGAGCAGGCCCAGAAGGCGCTGTCGATGGGGCGCGAGGACCTCGCCCGCGAGGCGCTGACCCGCAAGTCCGGCCTGGCCGGCCAGGTCAGCGACCTGCGCGCCGCAGCAGGCCCAGCTGCAGGGCGAGGAGGAGAAGCTGACGCTGGCCTCGCAGCGGCTGCAGGCCAAGGTCGAGGCGTTCCGCACCAAGAAGGAGACCATCAAGGCGACCTACACCGCCGCCGAGGCGCAGACCCGGATCAACGAGGCGTTCTCCGGCATCTCCGAGGAGATGGGCGACGTCGGGCTGGCCGTGCAGCGCGCCGAGGACAAGACCGCGCAGATGCAGGCCCGGGCCGGCGCCATCGACGAGCTGATCGCCTCCGGCGCCCTCGACGACGCCAGCGCGATCGGGCAGGGCGACGACATCGCCCGCGAGCTCGACGCGCTGTCCTCCCAGTCCGACGTCGAGGCCGAGCTGGCCGCGCTCAAGGCCGGTTCGTCGCCCGCCCCGCAGGCGATCGAGGGCTCCGACACGACGCCCGAGGCCCAGCCGGCCGCCCGGGCGAGCGCGGAGCCCGTCGCCGAGCCGGTGGTCGAGGAGCAGAAGGAGGACGGCCGGCCATGATCGTCCGGATCCTCGGCGAGGGGCAGTACGACGTGGCCGACGGCGAGGTCGCCGGCCTGAACGACCTCGACGACACGGTCGAGCGGGCCGTCGAGTCGGGTGACGAGGCGGCCTTCACCGAGGCGCTCGCCGGGCTGCTGGCCGCCGTCCGCGGCGCCGGCACCCGGCTCGCCGACGACAGCCTCGAGGACTCCGACCTGATCCTGCCGCCCGCCGACGCCAGCATCGACGAGGTCCGCCAGCTGCTCAGCCGGCGACGGCCTGATCCCCGGCTGACGACCGACGGGTGGTCGAGCTCTCGAGACCACCGCCTGACCAGTAAGGAACACACCCATGGCGCACACCCGCTTCATCAAGGACACCGGGCTCACCGCCCGGATGACCCTGGTGATGTTCCTGCTCGGCGCGCTGTTCGTCGCGCTCGTCGTCGCCGCTGATGTACGTCCTGCCAGCCGGCCTGGGCTGCCGATCATCGCTGTCATCGGGCTCGGGATCGCCTGGTGGCAGTGGTACAACTCCGACAAGCTCGCGCTCAAGGCGATGCGCGCCCGCGAGGTCGTCGCCCGAGGAGGCGCCCGAGCTGCACGCGATGATCGACCGGCTGTGCGCGCTCGCCGACATGCCCAAGCCGCGGGTCGCGATCGCCTACACCGACCTGCCCAACGCGTTCGCCACCGGTCGCTCGCCGAGACCGCGCGGCGGTGTGCGTGACCACCGGGATCCTCGACCGGCTGACGGCCGAGGAGCTCGAGGGGGTGCTCGCCCACGAGCTGTCCCACGTGGCGCACCGCGACGTGCTGGTGATGACGCTGGCCTCGTCGGCGGGGATCGTCGCCGGCATGCTGACCCGCGGCGCGCAGTACGGCGCGATCTTCGGCGGCCGGCGGCCGCGACAACAACGGCGGCGGCGCGGTCGGCGTTCATGGTCGCGCTGCTGGTCAGCCTGGTCGTCTACGCGATCAGCTTCTTCCTGACCCGGCTGCTCTCGCGCTACCGCGAGCTGTGCGCCGACCGGTCCGGCGCGTTCCTCACCGGCAAGCCGTCGGCGCTGGCCAGCGCGCTGACCAAGATCACCGGCGAGATCTCCGCCATCCCGACCCGCGACCTGCGCGCCGCGCAGTCGATGAACGCCTTCTTCATCGCCCCGGCGGTCAGCGGCGCCTCGCTGAAGACGCTGACCTCGACCCACCCGCCGCTCGAGCAGCGGCTCGAGCAGCTCGCCAAGATCGCCGCCGAGCTCGGCCGGCCGCTCGACGGCGGCTTCCCGGCGCCCGGCCCGCAGTGAGGCGTGCGCTCGTGAAGATCGTCGACGCGCTGCTCGGGCGCCGCCGGCAGGTCGCGCAACAACCTCGACGAGCTGTTCGCGCTGCCGACCGCGGCGATCACGCTGCAGACGGCCGGCGACGTTCCAGCCGACCGGCGTCGGCGCGGTCTGCTTCCGCGCCGCCGAGGGCTCGGCGTTCGCGGCGCCGAGGCCGAGGTCGTGGCGCTGCTCGACAACGACGACGACCCCGACGTCGAGCGGCACGTCGACGAGTTCGGCTTCACCTGGCTGGTCGCCCGCCAGGACGACATGTCCGCGCTGGTCACCGACCTGCACGCGGTCAACACCGCGCTGGAGGCCCAGGGCTTCGGCCCGCAGCTGCTGTGCTCGCTGGTGTCGTTCAAGGACCCGACCGGCCGCAGCGCTCGCGCTGGTCTACCTCTACAAGCAGGGCACGTTCTACCCGTTCGCGCCGCAGCCGGGCGACGGCCAGCGGCGCGACAACCTGCTGGAGATGCAGGTGCGCGACCTGGTCAAGAACGACCTGCCGGTCGAGCCGGACCTGCGCGCTGGATGCCGGTCTGGGGCGCGCCCGGGCTCTGACGGAGCGGGGCGTCAGTCCTTCGCGGCGGTCTTGGCCGGCAGGTCGAGCATCCGCTGCAGCGCGACCTGGGCCCAGCTGCTCGGTCTCGGGGTCGACCTCGATCAGGTTGACGACGTTGCCCGCCACCAGGTTCTCCAGCGCCCACACGAAGTGCGGCAGGTCGATCCGGTTCATCGTCGAGCAGTAGCAGACGGTGCGGTCGAGGAACACGATGTTCTTGTCGGGGTGCTGGTCGGCGAGCCGCTGCACGAGGTTGAGCTCGGTGCCGATCGCCCACGAGGTGCCGGCGGGAGCGGCCTCGATCGTCTTGATGATGAACTCCGTCGACCCGACCAGGTCGGCCTTCGTGACCACCTCGTGCTTGCACTCGGGGTGCACCAGGATCTGCACGCCGGGGATCGTCGCGCGCAGCTCGTCGACCACCTCGGCGGAGAACCGGCCGTGCACCGAGCAGTGGCCGCGCCACAGGATCATCCGCGCGTCGCGCAGCTGCTCGACGGTGAGCCCGCCGTTGGGCCGGTGCGGGTCCCAGACCACGCAGTCGTCGAGCGTCATCCCCAGCTGCAGCACGGCGGTGTTGCGGCCGAGGTGCTGGTCGGGGAGGAACAGCACCTTCGCGTCCGGCTTCTGGTCGTAGGCCCACTCCAGCGCGACCTGCGCGTTGGACGACGTACACACGGCGCCGCCGTTGCGGCCGCAGAACGCCTTGATGTCGGCGGAGGAGTTCATGTAGGTCACGGGTACGACGGAGTCGGCGATCCCGGCGTCGACCAGCGCGTCCCAGGCGTCCTCGACCTGCGCGATCCGGGCCATGTCGGCCATCGAGCAGCCGGCCGCCAGGTCGGGAAGGATCACCTTCTGGTCGGGGCCGGTGAGGATGTCGGCCGACTCGGCCATGAAGTGCACGCCGCAGAACACGATGTACTCCGCGTCCGGGCGGGCCGCCGCGTCGCGGGCGAGCTTGAACGAGTCGCCGGTGACGTCGGCGAACTGGATCACCTCGTCACGCTGGTAGTGGTGGCCGAGCACGAACACCTTCGAGCCCAGCGCGTCCTTGGCCGCCTGCGCCCGCGCCACCAGGTCGGGGTCGGAGGCAGGCGGCAGCCCGCCGGGGCAGTCCACGCCCCGCTCGGAGTTCGGGTCGGTGCCCCGCCCCAGGACCAGCAGCGGAAGGTCGGTCGTCGTCACCGCTCCATGGTTTCACACGGTCACACACGCCCGACCTCCGATATCGGTAGCCGAAGCGTGAGGCAGGGGTCACGCAACCACTACCGATATCGGTGGCGGTTCAGAGGAAGTGCCCGCTCGGCAGGTACGGCGTCGGCGGTTTCTGGTGCCGCAGGGCGAGGAAGCCCTCGGTGCGCAGCGCCATCCGGGCGGCCATCCCGACGTCGACGGCCCACTCGTTGGCGGCGGTGAGGTGCCCGACGGTCACGGTGCGCTCCGGGCTGGAGGCGGCCAGCGTCTCCCACAGCAGGTCGGTGGCGGTACGACGGTTCGTGGCGGCGAGCAGGTACGGCCCGCCGCCGGGCTCGACGTAGGCGTAGCCCGAGCCGGTCGAGCGGTCCACCACGACCAGCCGGTACATCGACGTGAGCAGCTCGTGGTCCACGCCGTGCGCCGCGTCGCGCACCTGCCGGTCGACGGAGTTCATCAGGTCGATGTCGCCGGCGCTGCCGGGCCGGACCCGCTCCACCACGGGCAGCGCCGCGCGCGGCACCGTGCCCATCAGGAACATCGCCGGATGCATCGTGAACCCGGCCTGCCGGTAGCGGCGCACCGCGGGAGGGTCCTCCGAGGCCGCGATCATCCCGCGCAGGCAGCCGCGGCCGTGGGTGAGCGCCGCGTCGAGCACCTGCTTGCCGACTCCCCGGCCCTGCAGCCCCGGCCGCACGGCGTACGTCGCGAGGATCCAGGTGAGGTCCCGGCGCAGCGACATCGCCACCCCGATGATCCCGGTCCCGTCCTCGGCCACGAAGCAGCCGCCCGGGTCGTGCTGGACCACGTGCTTGGCGCGGATGTGCCAGTTCACCGACCGGTCCGGCCCCCGCCGGGTCGGCTCCGGGAACCCGGTCCGGTGGGTGCGCACGTCGTAGTCGTAGAAGCTCTCGCTGGTGAGCCGCTCCACGGCGATGACGTCGGCCTCGGTCATCGGTCGCACGATGTAGTCGGGGTACCCGGGCACCGCGCCAACGTACCGAGCCGGCGACCCGGCAGGATGGCGCCATGCGCCTGCTCATCGCCACCGACAAGTTCGCGGGCACGTTGAGCGCCGTCGAGGCCGCCGCCGCGATCGCCGACGGCTGGCGGCGACAGGCTCCCGACGACGACATCGACCTCGCGCCGATGGCCGACGGCGGGCCGGGCTTCGTCGACGTCCTGCATGCCACCCTCGGCGGGGAGCTGCTGGCCACGACCGTGTCGGGACCGTACGGCGAGCAGGTGCCGGGCACCGTCCTGGTCACCGGCGAGACGGCGTACGTCGAGTGCGCCCAGGCGTGCGGCCTGCACCTGACCGACCCGGAGCACCGGGCGCCGGAGCGCGCCACCAGCCGCGGGGTCGGCGAGCTGGTGGCCGCTGCGGTCGACGCGGGTGCGGCCCGGGTGGTGGTCGGGCTCGGCGGCACGGGCAGCAACGACGGCGGTGCCGGCCTGCTCGCGGCGCTGGGTGCGGTCGCCACCCCTGCCGGTGCCCTCGACCACGGCCCGAGCACGCTGAAGGACCTCGAGAGCGTCGACCTCGACGCGGCCCGCGCCCGCGTGGCCGACGTCGAGCTGGTCGTCGCCTCCGACGTCGACAACCCGCTCCTCGGCCTGATCGGCGCCACCAACGTCTACGGCCCGCAGAAGGGTCTGCCCGAGGACCGGCTGCACGCCGTGGACGCGGCCCTGGAGCGGCTGGCCGACGCGACCGACAAGAAGCTCGCCCTGGCCAAGGGCGCTGGGGCGGCGGGCGGCCTGGGGTTCGGGCTGATGCTGCTCGGCGCCACCCGGAGCCCCGGGATCGCCCTCGTCGCCGACGTGGTCGGGCTGGCGGAGCGTGCCCGGCGGGCCGACCTGGTGGTCACGGGGGAGGGCGCCTTCGACTTCTCCTCGCGCTCGGGCAAGGTGCCCTACGGCGTGGCTCAGGTGGCCGCCGAGGCGGTCCGGCCGTGCATCGCGCTGGCGGGGAAGGTCCTGATCGGGTCGCGGGAGATGCGAGCGGTGGGCATCGAGTCGGCGTACTCCATGGTCGACCTGGTGGGCGAGGAGGCCAGCTTCGCGGACCCGGCGGGCAGCCTGGCCGCCCTCGCGGAGCGCACCGCCCGGACCTGGTCCCGGTGACCCGTTCGTCACATCCGTCCCGGGAGTGAACTTCGATGCTTGGGAATAGCAGCGGATGTGCGACCATTGAAACCGAGCAAGACCCCCTGACCCGACACTTGGGAGCCAGCACATGACCGAGCAGGTCGAGACCCAGTCGGCCGTCCGCGCCGACAGCATCAACGTCAGCGACGCCGCTGCGAGCAAGGTGAAGGCCCTGCTCGAGCAGGAGGGTCGCGACGGACCTCCAGCTCAGGATCGCCGTGCAGCCGGGTGGCTGCTCCGGTCTGCGCTACCAGCTCTTCTTCGACGAGCGGAACCTCGACGGTGACGTCGTCACCGACTTCGACGGCGTCAGCGTCGTCGTCGACCGGATGAGCGTGCCCTACCTCAACGGCGCCGTCATCGACTTCGTCGACACCATCGAGAAGCAGGGCTTCACGATCGACAACCCCAACGCGACCGGTTCGTGCGCCTGCGGCGACTCGTTCCACTGATCCACGGCGGTCCATCGCTGCACCGCCCACAAGGCCCCCACCGAGACTCTCGGCGGGGGCCTTGCTCGTTGTTCGCTCAGTTGGCCTGGTTGGGGTTGCCGGGAGACGAGCCCGGGGAGACCTCGGCGCCGCCGCGGGCCGCGTCGCGCACCTCGCGGTCGCCGAGCGGCGCGTCCAGGCTGATGTCCACGGACTTCGAGAGCGCGATGTCGATGCAGGCGACGTCGCCCTTCTGCTCCGGCGGGAGCTTCGGCAGGGTGACCGTCACCGCGTCCGCCGTCTCCTCGACGACCGGCTCGCCGACCTTGCCGTAGCACTCGGGCACCCCGGTGGTGTAGTTCAGCGCCAGCCGCGTCTCGTCGTACGCGAAGTAGCTGTCGATGACCTGGGTGTCCGGGCCCGGCGGCAGGTCCGGCCCGGGCGCGGGGGTCAGGTCGCCGTCCGGTAGGTCCGGCCCGGGGGAGCCGGGTGCGACCGAGGCCCGGTCCGAGGGCTGCCCCGACCCCGCGGGGGCGGCGTCATCGGAGCCGCCTGGTCCCTGCTGCCAGACCACGACAGCCACCACGACGAGCACCGCCAGCGCGGCGCCGAGCGGGACGAGCCAGCGACCAAGTCCTGTCCTCATGCCGGTGTGACGCACGGTGGCGCGCAGAGGTTCCCAGGCGGTTGCGCCCTTTGCCCGAATTGCATGACCCGGACGGCGGCTGCTCCTGGCCCGTCCGAGCCATTGTCCGGACTGGCGAGTCCCGATTGGCTGAGCCGGACTGCGCCGGGACCGCCCGGCGCGCCGGAAGGGGAGAGCACCACCCATGACTGGAAACCACAAACGCGCCATCGCCGTCGTCTGCGCGACGCTGCTGGCCGCAGCCGCCGTCGGTACGTCGGCCGCAGCAGCGGGTCCGGCCCGTCAGGCCCGCGCCGTCGAAGGACTCGACGGTCCTCGCGGGCTCGACATCGCGGCCGGCAAGACCGTCGTCGCCGAGAGCAACGGTGTCATCAGCGAGGTGATCCGCCGCGGCCCCGACAAGGGCACGACCGAACGGATCGGCAAGGTCGTCAAGGGCTTCGGCTCAGCCGTGGCGGTCGCCCCGAACGGCGACGTCTGGGCCCTCACCGGCGAGGGCGACGCCCGCCTCTTCCTGTTCAGCGACGGAGACAAGCGCCAGGTCGCCGACATCGGCCGCTTCCAGAAGAAGCAGAACAAGGACCCCTTCAACCTGGCCGAGCCGGCCGGCCAGAGCAACCCGTTCAACCTGGCCGCGATGGACGACGGCAGCGTGCTGGTCGCCGACGCCGCCAACAACTCCGTGGTGCACGTGACCAAGCGCGGGAAGATCACTCCCATCGCCCGGGTCAAGCCGCGCGTCGTGGAGATGCCCGCGGGCTTCGACGACCCCGAGCTGCCGCCCCCGGGCACCCCGCTGCCGTCCGAGGCGGTCGTCACGTCCGTGGCCGTCGGGCCGGACGGCACCGTGTACCTCGGAGAGCTCCGCGGCTTCCCGGGCACTCCGGAGACGTCGCAGATCTGGAAGGTGCGCCCCGGTGCCACCGACGCCGTCTGCAAGCCGAACAAGCCGAACAAGGGCGCCTGCACCCGGTTCGCCGACGGTCTCACCTCGATCGTGGCGCTCGAGATGGGTCGCGGCGGGTCGCTGTACGTCGCCGAGCTGTCGAAGATGAGCTGGCTCGCGGCCGAGTTCGAGGTCCCCGGCTCCGAGGTGGGCTCGATCATCCGCGTGGGTCGTGACGCCCAGGTGCGGCGCGAGCTGAAGCCGGGCAAGGTGATCCTGCCCGGTGGCATCGCGGTCGGCGGGAACGGCAACGTCTTCGTCTCCGGTCCGGTGTTCGGCCCCGGGGCGATCAAGAAGGTCGGCTGACCGGCAGATCCGGCTGAACGAGCCGGCCCGCACCACCTGCGCGGTGGTGCGGGCCGGTCGCTTGTCTCTGGGTGGGTTAGTCGAGGTGCAGGTGCAGCGCGGCGGCGAGCCGGGCGGCGGCGTCGCTGACCTCGAGCGTCGGCTTCGCCACCTCGCGCGGGTAGTCCTCGAACCGCAGGCTGGGCGCCGGCCGCCTCAGGGCCTCCGCGACAGCCCGGCAGTCGGACGTCATCCGGTCGGCCGGGGACGCGTCGTCGTAGGCCAGGCGGCGCGAGGCGGAGGAGGTCATGCCCGCAACGGTAGGGATTACCGCTGGGTACCCCAAGCGCCGTAGGGTGCGCGTGTCCATCCCGACGTACGCACCTTCGAGGAACCCCGTGTCGCTGCTCGTCACCGGCTCCATCGCCACCGACCACCTGATGTCCTTCCCGGGCCGGTTCTCCGACTCCCTCGTCGTCGACCAGCTCGACAAGCTGTCGGTCTCGTTCCTGGTCGAGGACCTGGAGGTGCGTCGCGGCGGCTGCGCGGCCAACATCTGCTTCGGGCTGGGCAACCTCGGCCTGCGCCCGGTGCTCGTCGGGCGCCGTCGGCGAGGACTTCGTCGACTACCGCGCCTGGCTGGAGCGGCACCACGTCGACTGCTGCTCGGTGCACGTCTCGGAGACCCGGCACACCGCGCGCTTCGTGTGCACCACCGACAAGGACATGGCGCAGTTCGCCTCGTTCTACGCCGGCGCGATGACCGAGGCCCGCGAGATCGAGCTGCAGCCGATCGCGGACCGGGTCGGCGGCGCGACGTACGTCCTGGTCGGCCCCAACGACCCCGAGGCGATGCTGCGGCACACCCAGGAGTGCCGCGAGCGCGGCTACCCGTTCCTGGCCGACCCGAGCCAGCAGCTCGCGTTCGGCGACGGCGAGCTGATCCGCGACCTGATCGACGGCGCCGAGATCCTGTTCTCCAACGAGTACGAGTCGGCCCTGATCGAGAAGAAGACCGGCTGGTCGGCCGACGAGGTGCTCGACCGGGTCGGCACCTGGGTGGTCACGCTCGGCGCCCAGGGGGTCCGGGTCGAGCGGTCCGGCCAGGAGCCGATCGTGGTGGCCGCGGTGCCGGAGATCGAGAAGGTCGAGCCGACCGGCGTCGGTGACGCGTTCCGCGCCGGCTTCCTCGCCGCCCTCGAGTGGGGGCTCTCGCCACGAGCGCGCCGCCCAGCTCGGCTGCCTGCTCGCGGTGTACGTCGTCGAGCGGGTCGGCACCCAGGAGTACACCCTCCACCAGTCCGAGTTCGTGCAGCGCTTCTCGGACACCTACGGCGAGCAGGCCGCCGCCGAGATCGCCGCGCACGTCAAGACCCCCCGCCCCTGACCCGGCGAGGGGTCAGCAAATCAGGCCCCTGGCCGGTGTGTCGCGACCTTCGTGACTCCTCGGCGGGTCAGACCAGCCGTCGTACGACGAAGCGCGGCACGCCGTCGCCGGCGACGTCCTCACCGACGTACTCCTGACCGCGCATCCGGCACCACGCCTGCGTGTCCGGGCGCGCCGCCGGGTCGTCCGCGGTCACCGCGACCGTGCCGCCGACGGGCACGTCGCCGATCGCGTTCGCCAGCCTGATGATCGGCAGCGGGCAGCGCAGTCCGCGGCAGTCGAGCTCGAGGTCCGGGGGGTTCATGGCCGCAGCCCCGCCACCACTGCGGGCAGCACGTCGAGGAACGCCTCGACGTCCGCCTCGCCGGTGTCGCGCGTGAGCGAGACCCGGATGTTGCCGTGGGTGAGCGCGCCCATCGCCTCCAGCACGTGCGACGGGGTCAGCGTCGATGCGCTGCACGCCGAGCCGGACGACACGCCGAAGCCGCGCCGGTCGAGCTCGCGGACGAGCGCCTCGCCCTCGACGTAGAGGCACGAGAACGTCACGACGTGGGGGAGCCGCCGGTCGGGGTCGCCCACCACGTCGACGTCGTCCACGAGCTCCGGGACGCGCGAACGGATCCGGTCCACGAGCGCCCGCTGCCGCGCTCCGACCTCGTCACGCTCGGCCACCACCGCCTGGAGCGCGGCAGCCGCCGCCAGCACGGCCGGCACGTTCTCGAAGCCCGCGCCCCGCGGGTCGATCCGGTCGTCGACGGGGAACGGCGCCCGCCAGCGTGCACCGGTGCGGACGAGGAGCACCCCGACTCCGGCCGGCCCGCCCCACTTGTGCGCCGAGGCCGCCGCGGCCGCCCAGCCGTCGGGCAGGTCGAGACGACCGGCGGACGCGGCGGCGTCCACGAACAGCGGCACCTCGTGCTCCCGGGCCAGGTCCGCCACCTCGGGCAGCGGCTGCACGGTGCCGACCTCCGGGTTGGCCGACTGCACCGCGACGACCCCGGCGCCCGGCACGAGGGAGGCCAACCCGTCGAGACGGACCCGCCCGAGGGCGTCGACGCCGGCCACGTCCGTCGTACCGTCGGCGTGGGTGTGCCACCACCGTCCGGCCGCGAACACCGCGGAGTGCTCGACGGCGGAGTGCACGAGCCTGGTGCTGACCCGGCGGCGGCCCTGCAGCAGCCCGAGCACACCCTGGTGCACGGCGGCGGTGCCCGAGCGGCGTGAAGGAGACCTCGTCGGGACGGGCGCCCAGCAGGGACGCCGTCACCTCGCGTGCGTTGTCGAGCAGCAGACGGGCGTCGCGGCCCGGGCCGTGCAGCCGCGCCGGGTCGGCGTAACCCCGGTCCAGAGCGGCCAGGAGCGTCTCCCGCGCGGCCGGGTGCAGCGGCTCCGACGACGCGCTGTCGAGGTAGCGACGGACCACCGCGTCGGGGGAGTCCGTCGGAATCGTCACACCCGTGAAACTACAGCCCACCTGCGCACCATCCGCCCCATGCTCGGTAGTAGTGTTCGGCCTGACCGTCGTCAGTGAGAGAGAGGCTCGTTCGTGGGTCTGGAACTCCCCCCGCGCGTGCGCAGGTTGGGCCGGTGGACCGCGGTGTCCGCGGCGCTGCTCCTGCTGAGTGCATGCTCCCAAGCCGACCAGGACCAGATCGGGCGACTCGGCATGCCCGAGGGGGTCACCGACCGGTCGGCGTACATCTTCGACCTCTGGCAGGGCGCCTGGCTCGCGGCGATCATCGTCGGCGTCCTGGTGTGGGGCCTGATCGGCTAGGCGTGCTTCGCCTACCGCCGTCGCACCCACGACGAGATCCCGGTGCAGACGCGCTACAACCTGCCCGATCGAGATCCTCTACACGGTCGCGCCGATCGTCATGGTGCTGGTGTTCTTCTACTACACCGTGACCACGCAGAACGAGGTCCTCGAGGAGGTCAGCGCCGAGGAGCGCCGACCACAACATCGAGGTCGTCGGCCAGCAGTGGTCGTGGACGTTCAACTACATCGAGGACGACGCGCTCGACGGCTCCACCAGCGTCTACGAGGCCGGTACGACGGCCGACCGGCCCACGCTCGTGCTCCCGGTCGGGGAGACGGTCCGGGTCGACCTCACCTCGCCCGACGTCATCCACTCGTTCTGGGTGCCGGCGTTCCTCTTCAAGCTCGACGTCGTGCCCGGTCGCACCAACACCCTCTCGTTCACGCCGACCCGCGAGGGCAGTTCGTCGGCCGGTGCGCGGAGCTGTGCGGCGCCTACCACTCCCGGATGCTGTTCAACGTCCAGGTCGTGAGCCCCGACGAGTACGCCGCCCACCTGCGTGACCTCGCAGGAGCAGGGCAACACGGGCGTGGCCCGCGGTGGCGCCAACGCCGACACGCAGGTCGGCATCGAGGAAGAAGTGCAGGACAACGACACCTCGGAAGGTGAGAACCCGTGACCGGCACAGCATTCGAGGCGGGCAGGGTCGGGACGGCCGCCCCGTCGAAGACGCTCGGGCAGCAGATCGTCCGGGTGATCACGACCACCGACCACAAGGTGATCGGCAAGCTCTACCTCAGCACGTCGTTCGTGTGGTTCCTGCTCGCCGGCATCATGGCGCTGATGATCCGCTCGGAGCTCGCGTTCCCGGGCAACCAGGTGGTCAGCGACGAGCTCTACAACCAGCTGTTCACCATGCACGGCACGATCATGCTGCTGCTGTTCGCGACGCCGCTGTTCTTCGGCTTCGCCAACGTGATCATGCCGCTGCAGATCGGCTCGCCCGACGTCGCGTTCCCGCGGCTCAACATGTTCAGCTACTGGCTGTTCCTGTTCGGCGGCCTGATCGCGGCGGCCGGCTTCCTCACCCCCGAGGGCGCCGCCGACTTCGGCTGGTTCGCCTACACGCCGCTGTCCAACGAGGTCCGCTCGCCCGGTGTGGGCGGTGACCTGTGGGTCATGGGTCTCTGGATGGCCGGTCTCGGCACGATCCTCGGTGCGGTCAACTTCATCACCACGATCATCTGCATGCGCGCGCCCGGCATGACGATGTTCCGGATGCCGATCTTCGTCTGGAACACGCTGGTCACCAGCCTGCTGGTGCTGATCGCGTTCCCGATCCTGGCCGGCGCGCTGCTGTCGCTCGAGGCCGACCGGCTGCTCGGCGCGCACATCTTCGACGCCGCCAACGGCGGGCCGATCCTGTGGCAGCACCTGTTCTGGTTCTTCGGGCACCCCGAGGTCTACATCATCGCGCTGCCGTTCTTCGGCATCGTCACCGAGATGCTGCCGGTGTTCAGCCGCAAGCCGGTCTTCGGCTACGTCGGGCTGGTCGCCGCCACGATCTCGATCGCGGTGCTCTCGGTCGCCGTCTGGGCGCACCACATGTTCGTCACCGGCGCCGTGGACCTGCCGTTCTTCTCCGGCATGACGTTCCTGATCGCCGTGCCGACCGGTGTGAAGTTCTTCAACTGGATCGGCACGATGTGGGGCGGATCCATCTCGTTCGACACCCCGATGCTGTGGTCGGTCGGGTTCCTGACGACGTTCCTCTTCGGCGGCCTGACCGGCGTCATCCTGGCGAGCCCGCCGCTGGACTTCCACGTGTCCGACTCCTACTTCGTGGTCGCGCACTTCCACTACGTGGTGTTCGGCACCGTGGTCTTCGCGATGTTCGCCGGCTTCTACTTCTGGTGGCCGAAGATGACCGGCAAGATGCTCGACGAGCGGCTCGGCAAGATGCACTTCTGGCTGCTGTTCATCGGCTTCCACACCACGTTCCTGGTCCAGCACTGGCTGGGCGTCGAGGGCATGCCGCGGCGGTACGCCGACTACCTCGCCACCGACGGGTTCACCACCCTCAACCAGGTCTCCACCGTCGGCGCGTTCCTGCTCGGAGCGTCGACGCTGCCGTTCCTGCTCAACCTCTACAAGACGAGCCGGTCGCCGATGGTCGAACGCGACGACCCCTGGGGCTGGGGTCGCTCGCTGGAGTGGGCCACCTCCTCGCCGCCGCCGCGGCACAACTTCGTGTCGATCCCGCGGATCCGGTCCGAGTCGCCCGCCTTCGACCTGCACCACCCGGAGGTCGCGGCGCTCGAGATGGAGCAGAACGAGGCGTTCGGTGAGACCGACCTGGTCGACGCCCCGTCGGTCGAGGGCCGCGGCGCCCTGCTGAAGGAGAACCTGGAAGAGCAGGGCAAGGACGTCCCGCGTGACGGAGGACAGAACTGATGAAGGCTGAAGCCTGGATCTTCGTGGTCTGCTCGGTGTTCTTCGTGCTGGTCGCACCGGCGTACTGGTTCATCACCTACGACCCGACCGGCACCTCTGCGCTGGTCATGACGGCGCTGCTGTGCCTGCTGGTCACGTTCTACCTCGGCTTCCACGCCTCGCGGATGGACCCTCGGCCGGAGGACCGCAAGGACGCGGAGATCGCCGACGGTGCCGGTGAGCTCGGGTTCTTCCCGCCGTACTCCTGGTGGCCGCTGTGGTGCGCCGCGACCCTCGGGGCTGATCGTGTTCGGCACCGCGATGGGCGCCTGGTGGCTGGTCATCATCGGCTTCGGAGGCGGCGCGCTCGCGCTCTGCGGGTGGATCTACGAGTACTACGTGGGGGAGCACGCCCACTAGGACGGTGATCGAAACGTGACGGTCCCCACCACGCTCGGTTTGTGGTGCGGGCCGTTCTCGTTGTTACTCTTGACGGGCACCCGTACGCCCACGAGGGGATCCCATGTCCGTCTTCCACGGCTCACGCCTGCGCCCCCAGCCGGGGCGGCGTCCGGCCGCGCGCTGGGGTGTCCTGGCGAGTGCGCTCGCCCTCTCGGCGGGTCTCGCGGCGTGCACGAGCACCAACGCCGACGAGGGTTCCACGCCCGCTACGGGCGACGTACAGGCCGAGGAGCAGACGCCGTCGCCGTCGCCCGAGTCCGTGGCGACGATCAGCAGCAACCTCCCCGAGCGCGGCACGGTCAGCGTCGGCCGCACCGTCGAGCTCACCGCCTCCGAGGGCACCTTCGAGTCGGTCGAGGTCACCTTCGGCAAGCGTGACCGCAAGCTGCGCGGCACCCTCTCGGCCGACAAGACCACCTGGACGGCCAAGCAGCGCCTCGAGCCCGGCGTCCGCTACCGGGTGCGCAGCGTGGCGGTCGACGCGGAGGGCCTGAAGGCCAAGGACCGTCGCACCTTCCGCACCGACGACCTGACGCTCGACCAGCAGACCTACCCCAGCATCGCGCCCCTGGCCGGCGAGACGGTCGGCGTCGGGATGCCGGTGATCGTCCAGTTCGACGTCGCCGTCACCGACAAGGCGTCGATCGAGCAGCACCTGTCGGTGCAGACCAGCCCGCAGCAGGCCGGGTCCTGGCACTGGATCAGCGACAACGAGGTGCACTGGCGCCCGCGCACCTACTGGCAGCCCGGCACCAAGGTCACCGTCGACGCCGACATCAACAGCATCCCCGCCGGCAACGGCGTCTTCGGCCAGCTCAGCCGCACCACGTCCTTCACGGTGGGCGACGCGATCGTCAGCAAGATCAACATCGCGAACCACACCATGCGGGTCTTCCAGAACGGCAACCTGCTGCGCACGATCCCGATCAGCGCCGGCAAGCCCGGGTTCACCACCCGCTCCGGCACCAAGGTGATCATCGAGAAGCTCCGCACGAAGCGGATGGACGCCGCCACGACCGGCATCAGCCAGGACGACCCCGAGTACTACAACATCGCGAACGTCGAGTACGCCATGCGCGTGACGTACTCCGGTGAGTTCCTGCACGCCGCCCCGTGGTCGGTCGGCTCGCAGGGGAGCGCCAACGTCAGCCACGGCTGCGTGGGCATGAGCACCGCGGACGCCGCCTGGATCTACAACCTCTCCAAGCGCGGCGACGTCGTCGAGGTCACCGGCAGCGACCGGTACATGACGCTGACCAACGGCTACGGCGACTGGAACGCGTCGTTCGCCGACTACAAGGCAGGGTCCGCGCTCAGCTGAGCGCTCCTGGCGTAGCCCGGGCTGGGGGCGCCGCTCAGCGCAGCACGGACAGAATCGACGAGTAGTCGTCCGTCCATCGCACGCGCCGGTCGTCCACCTGCGCTCCACCCAGTGCCCGCCAACAGGGTGTCGATGACGCTGCCCTGCGGTGACAACGCGAGCCAGGTGCTGGGCGTGGCCCCCGGTGAGGAGCCCTCGTCGGATCCGATCGCTACGTCCCACCCGAGATGATCCGCCGCGCTGGCTACGACTGGCTCGAGGTCGAACACACGGTTGCTGACGTGCACGAGCAGCACCCCGTCGTCGGTCAGGCGGTCCGCGTACGTCTCCATCGCCTCCTCGGTGAGCAGGTGCACCGGGATGGAGTCGGAGCTGAAGGCGTCGAGGATGATCGCGTCGAACGAGCTGGACCCCTGATCGGCGATCCGCAGCCGACCGTCACCGATCACCATCTCGATGTCCGCTTCGCTGTCGTCCACGTAGGAGAAGAGTGCGGGATCGCTGGCGATGCGGACGATCTCCGGGTCGATCTCGAAGAACGTCATCTTCTGGCCAGGTTGTCCGTAGGTGGCGACCGTTCCGGCGCCCAGGCCGATCGCTGCCACGGAGCTAGGCTCGGCGATGGCCAACGCGTCACCAAGCGGTCCCTGCCGGGAGTAGTACGTCGTCGGCTCTTCTCGTGACGAACCCTTCTGCAATCTGAGTGCCATGGATCGTCGTTCCGTGGATGAGCTCGTGGATGCCGTCATGGCTCTTCACGGAGTACGTGCCGAAGAAGGTGCGCGTCTGGTCGATCACTGCACGACTGTCGCCGATCGCCGCAACGACATACAGCGCGGCGAGACTGGCGACCATAGCTCGCGGGATCTGTCCGAGGAACCAGCCTGATACGCCCGCGACGACCAGAAGGATCAGCGCCAGCACCATGGAGCTCCGGCCCAGCCACATCGTCGCTCTGAGGACCAGCGGGACGAGGACGATGACGGTGAGGATGAGGGCGGCACGGACGCGGTTGGCTCGTAGCTGTCGCCCCAGCCAGGTGTCGTGGGCGGAGCCGAGGCCGACAAGAAGCAAGGGCACGACCGTCAGCGCCAGCGGGTACTCGAGCACGCGGTCGAAGATGATCGGGGCCAAGAGACCGTTCAGCAACCCACCCAACGCGCCGCCGGCGGCTATGACCATGTAGTAGGCGGTGAGGAGTTCCGTCGACGGGCGATCCGCGGCGAGGCGAGCGTGTGCCGCAAGCGCCACGACGGCAAGGATGACGAGGTTGACGCCGATGGCGACGGGGACCGGCAACCACGCCGGCCGCCAGCGAACCGACGACGCCCGCGAAGCAGAGTGCGACGGCGACCCGGGTGATGCGCACGGGCGCAGTTCGTGCGGTGCGGCTGAAGGCCACGACGAACGTCGCCAGGTAGATCCCCAACGGAACGACCCACAGGAGCGGAATCGCGGCCACGTCGGTAGAGATGTGCGAGGTGACGCCGAGCATCAGGGAGGACGGCAGGAATGCCAGACCGGTCCACCGAAGGACCTGTGCCCGGTCCGGACGGGGCCTGGCTGCGGGGTCGGTAGACGCCGCCGGGACCACAGGCTGCGCCGCCGGTCGTCGTACGGTGAGCGCGCAGGTGGCGGTGAGCGCGACGAAGACGAAGAAGCCCGCGGTCCACCACTGGCGTTGAGATGCGAGATCGAGCTGCGACTCGATGACGAGCGGGTAGGCCAGCAATCCACCGAAGCTGCCGAGGTTGCTGGCGGCGAACAGGAAGTACGGGTCATCGGAGCGATGGCCGCCTCCCCACGAGTACCACCGCTGCAACAGGGGGCCGGTCGTCGCCAGGACGACGAAGGGCAACCCGATCACTACCGTCAGCGTGCGCAGCAACCACAGGACAGGCGAGCCGTCTGCGGCGGGGGCCGCGTCGCCGGGTATGGCCACCGGGAGGGCGAGCAGGGGGAGCAGGAGCACCACGAGGTGCGCGCGGGGCTGCCAGCGCCGCCCGAGGCGCCTCGTGCTGAGGTGTGCGTAGTTGTAGGCCAGCAGCAGGAGCACTTGGAAGAACAGCGAGCTGGTGCTCCACACCGTCGCAGAGCCGCCGTACGAGGGCAGCAACAACTTGGCGATCAGGGGCTGCACGACGAACAACAGGCCGGCGCCCAGGAACGCCGTCGCTGTGAACAGGATGGTCTGGACGAACGAGGAGCGCTGCTCGACGTCCGGCTCGGCCGTCGCCGGCTCGACCAGTAGATCGACGCTGCTTTCCATGACCACGAAGGGGCTCCCGGGGCTCTGTGCGTTTGCACCAGCAAGATAGGGGCGATCCCTGGGCGAGTGCGGACGAACTACGGAAGTGTGACCAAACGGACGAGGCCCCCGCCGCAGTGCGGCGGGGGCCTCGACGTGATCTCGACGAGCTCGATCACCCGGTGACGCTCGATCACCCGGTGACGCTCGATCACCCGGTGAACGCTCGATCACCCGGTGAACATCGGCGGGCCCGACCGGGTGCGGTCGGGCCTCTGTCGTGGCGGGGACGCGGCAGCTCAGTGCTGGCGCAGCTCCTCGCCGGCCACGTCGTGCCGGCCGTCGAACTGGTGGCCGTCGGCCGGCTGGCCGTCGAGCTCGTACTGACCGGTGTAGTCGCCGACGACGTGCTGGTGCCCGTCCTCGTGCGCGGCCAGCTCGTGCTCGGCGTGGTGCCGGGCCTCCTCGAGCTCCGCCGCGGTCGGCTTCTGCACGTTGTGGGCGAACCACGCACGCGAGAGCCGGGCCCGGAGCCGGTTGAGCCGCACCTTGCGCGCCTCGACGCCGTTCTCGTCGGCCTCGGTGGGCGCGGGGAGCAGCGGGTCGCGGTCGCGGGCGGTGAGGGTGTAGGCCTCCTCGCCGGTGATCGGCAGGTGCTTCTCGGCGTACGCACCCTCGGGGGAGCGCATGATGATGCCGGTCTCGTAGCCGTGCAGCAGCCGGGCCTCGTCCTGCCGCTGGAGCGAGATGCACCAGCGACGGGCGACGATGAACGCGATCACCGGGCCGACGAAGACCGCCACCCGCATGAAGTAGGTGATGTAGTTCAGGTTCAGGTCGAAGATCACGGCCAGGATGTCGTTGCCGCCGGCCAGCCCAGAGCAGGCCGTACACCGTCATCAGCGCCACGAGGAACGCCGTCCGGGTGGGGGCGTTGCGGGGCCGCTGCGAGCAGGTGGTGCTCCCGCTTGTCGCCGGTGATCCACGCCTCGATGAACGGGTAGACCATCATCGCGACGAGGAACAGCACCGGGATGATCTGGCCCGGGGATCATCACGTTCCAGCTGATCGTGAAGCCGAAGATCTCGGTCTCCCAGCCGGGCATGATCCGGAGCAGGCCCTCGGCGAAGCCCATGTACCAGTCGGGCTGGGAGCCGGCGGTGACCTCGGCCGGGTTGTAGGGGCCGTAGCTGCCACACCGGGTTGATCGCCGAGCAGGCCGCCCATCAGCGCGGTGACGCCGAAGACGATGAAGAAGAAGCCGCCGGCCTTGGCGGCGTAGACCGGCATCATCGGGTAGCCGACGACGTTGTCGTTGGTGCGGCCGGGGCCGGGCCACTGGGTGTGCTTCTGGTAGACGAGCAGCAGCATGTGCAGCGCCGATCAGGGCCAGCAGGATGCCCGGGGATCAGCAGCACGTGCACGATGTAGAGCCGCGGGATGATGACGTCGCCCGGGAACTCGCCGCCGAACATGAAGAACGACATGTAGGTGCCGACGACCGGGAGTGGCCTTGACCAGCCCGTCGGCGATCCGCAGGCCGGTGCCGGAGAGCAGGTCGTCGGGGAGCGAGTAGCCGGCGAAGCCCTCGAGGATGCCGAGCAGCAGCAGCAGCGCCGCCGATGACCCAGTTGATCTCGCGCGGCTTGCGGAAGGCGCCGGTGAAGAACACCCGCATCATGTGCACGAACATCGCGGCGATGAAGAGCATCGCCGACCAGTGGTGCATCTGCCGCATGAGCAGGCCGCCGCGGACGTCGAAGGAGATGTCCAGCGTCGAGGCGTAGGCCTCCGACATGTGCAGGCCGCGGAGCTGGTCGTAGGAGCCGTCGTAGATGACCTCGGCCATGCTCGGCTTGAACCAGAGGGTCAGGAACGTGCCGGTGAGCAGCAGGACGACGAAGCTCCACAGCGCGATCTCGCCGAGCATGAACGACCAGTGGTCGGGGAAGACCTTGCGGATCTGCTTCTTGCGAGACCGCGGCGAGGCCGGTGCGGTCGTCGGCCCAGGTGGCGACGCCGCCGACGCGGGTTGGCCTTCGTCGGCTTGGCCGCGGTCGTGCCGTTGGTGGTTCGGCGTTGGTGCTCATCGTTGTCACCCACGTTCCCAGAAGCTCGGGCCGACCGGCTCGGTGAAGTCGCTGCTGCGCGACGAGGTAGCCCTCGTCGTCCAGCATAAGCGGCAGCTGGGGCAGCGCCCGGGCGGCCGGACCGAAGATGACCTTGCCGTTGTCGGCGAGGTCGAAGGTCGACTGGTGGCAGGGGCAGAGCAGGTGGTGCGTCTGCTGCTCCCACAGCGAGATCGGGCAGCCGACGTGGGTGCAGATCTTGGAGTAGCAGAGGATCCCGTCGACGCCCCAGTTCTCGCGGCCCGGGCGCCGGGGTGATGTCGTCCGGGCTGCATCCGGACCACGATGACCGCCGCCTTGGCCTTCTCCTGCTGGAGCGTGACGCCCTCGAACAGCGGCTCGCCCTCCTCGTCGACCTCGAAGAAGACCTCCGGCTCGGCGTTGACCAGCTGGCCGATCTCGCATCTCGCTCGGGCTTGATCGGGGTGCCGGAGACGTCGTTGACGACGCGCATGCCCTCGGTCCAGACGGTGTGGCTCGAGCTTGTCGCCGGGCAGCGGGCCGAGGTCGCGCAGCGCGACGATCGGCGGGCAGCCCGAGCGGCGCCAGCGCGCCGAGCAGCGAGTTGCGGATCAGCGGCCGGCGGGCGATGCCGGAGTCGTCGACGCCCTGGTTGAGGGCGCTCGACCGCCTCGTCGCGGTCGTCGTCGGTGGAGCGGGTCGGGTGCCGCGTCTCGACGATCTCGGCGTCGTTCATCAGCTTGCGCGCCCACTGGATCGCGCCGATGCCGATGAACAGCAGGGCCAGGCCGAGGGTCACGCCCAGCGCGACGTTGGAGGCGCCGAACCCGAGGATCAGGTCGGGGTCCTCGCCGATCTCGAAGGCGAAGTAGGCGACGCAGAACAGGACCGCCATCACCGCCGAGAGGCCGAAAGCGTCGCGATCTGCCGCTCGGCGCGCTTCTCGGCCGTCGTCGTCGACGTCGGTCGGGCGCGGCTGGTGCTCGTGCAGCCCGGGGTCGGCGATCGGCTCCTCGCGGCGCTCGCGGCGGTGCCGGCGACGTCGGTGCGTGTGGTCGCTCACGCCTGGGCTCCCTTCTTGGAGCGCGTGCGAGTTGGAGGCGATCCAGACGGCGAAGCCGACGCAGGCGCCGATGCCGACCAGCCAGGCGAAGAGGCCCTCGCTGACCGGGCCGAACGAGCCCATCGTGGCTGCCGCCGTACTTCGGGCTGCTCCTCGATGCTCTGGAGGTAGGCGATGATGTCGCGCTTCTCCTCGGGCGTGAGCACCTCGTCGGAGAAGACCGGCATCTGCTGCGGGCCGGTGAGCATCGCCTCGTAGATGTGCTGCGGCGTCGACGCCGATCAGCGAGGGGGCGTACTTGCCGCCGGGCAGCGCGCCGCCGGAGGCCGCGAAGTTGTGGCAGGCCGTGCAGTTGGTGCGGAAGAACTCGCCGCCGCGGACGATCGCCTCCTCGCGCTCGTCCTCGGGGATCGCGTCGCGGGTCGTAGCCTCCGGCCTCGGGGATCGCCGGGCCGGGGCCGAGCGAGGCGACGAACGCCGCGAGCGCGGCGATCTCCTCGTCGGTGTAGACGACCTCCTTCTGCGGCGCCTGGACGCCGGGACGCGGCCATCGGCATCCGGCCGGTGCCGACCTGGAAGTCGACCGCGGCGGCGCCGACGCCGACGAGCGGCGGGCCGTACTGGTGCCGTTCTGCAGGTGACGATGCCCTCGCCGTTCTTGCCGTGGCAGGAGGCGCAGCCGACGAGGAACAGCGCGCGGCCCTGCTCGACCGTCGACTGGTCGGCCGCCTCGTCGCTCGGCCTGGGCCGGGGAGAGCACGGCGTAGGCGCCGCCGGTGACGAGCAGCCCGAGCAGCAGGACCACGACGCCGGCGAACCGGCTGCGACGACCGCGCGAGAGCCTGGCGGAGAGTCGAGCGGTAAGGAGTCGCACGAAAGTCCCTCGTATCCGTCTCTTCTTGGGCTACTTGATCAGGTAGATGGTCGCGAACAGGCCGATCCAGACGACGTCGACGAAGTGCCAGTAGTAGGACACGACGATGGCGCTGACGGCCTGCTCGTGGGTGAACTTCCGGGCCATGTAGGTGCGGCCGAGGACGAGCAGGAAGGCGATCAGGCCACCGGTGACGTGCAGGCCGTGGAAGCCGGTGGTGAGGTAGAAGACCGAGCCGTAGGCCGAGGACGAGATGCGTGACGCCCTCGTGGACGAGCTCGGCGTACTCCAGGGCCTGGCCGCCGATGAAGAACGCGCCCATGAGGTAGGTGAGGACGAACCACTCGCGCAGGCCCCAGCCCTTGACGTTGAGCACGCCGCCGGTGCGACCGACCTGGCCGCGCTCGGCGGCGAACACGCCGAGCTGGCAGGTGACCGACGACAGCACCAGGACGGTGGTGTTGACCGTGGAGAACGGGACGTTGAGCAGCTCCGTCTCCTGCGCCCACAGCTCCGGCGACACCGACGCGGATCGTGAAGTACGCCGCGAACAGCGCCGCGAAGAACATCAGCTCGCAGGACAGCCACACGATCGTCCCGACGCTGACCATGCTCGGCCGGTCGTGGTGCCCGTGCAGGCGGGAGGCCGGGATTGCGGGTGCTGTAGTCGCCACGGGCGCCATTATGTCGGTAACCGCCTCGGGATGGCACCCCGACCCCCGGGCAATCGCGCGTCACATTGTTCACACGCTTTCGGGGCTGGTCGAGCCCGCTCCCTCCGGTCGCGTCGTGGCAGCCCGTCCGTCCGGTGGTCGAGCCCGTCGAGACCCCTCGTAGCCTGGAGCCGTGACCCCCTTCCTCGACGGCCGGGCCGCCGAACTCTCCGGCCTGCCCGCGTTCACGCTCGGCCGGGTGTTCACCGAGTGGGGGATCGACCCGTTCCTCTTCGTGCTGACGGTGTGGGTGGCCGGCGCCTACCTGTACGGCGTGTGGCTGCTGCGCAGGCGCGGCGACCCTGGCCGGTGGGGCGGACCGTCGCCTTCGTCGTACCGGGCATGGGCGCGTTCGCGTTCGCCACGATGTCCGGCCTCGGCGGCCTACGACACCGCGCTGCTGTCGGTGCACATGGTCCAGCACATGGTGCTGTCGATGCTCGTGCCGCTGTTCCTGGCGCTCGGCGCGCCGGTGACGCTCGCGCTGCGCACCCTGCCTGCCACGCCCGCGGCGCTGGCTGCTGGCCGTGCTGCACTCCCGGGTCGCGAAGGTGCTGACGTTCCCGCCGCTGACCTTCCTGCTGTTCGTGCTCAGCCCGTGGGCGCTGTACTTCACCGGCTGGTACGACGCGTCGCTGAGCTCGCAGTTCGTGCACGAGATGATGCACGTGCACCTGGTGCTGGTCGGGGCGCTGTTCTTCTGGCCGCTGGTGGGGGTGGACCCGGTGCCCGGGCGGGTGGCGTACCCGTTCCGGCTGCTGCTGGTGTTCCTGACGCTGCCGTTCCACGCGTTCCTCGGCGTCACGATCATGGGCCAGGAGGAGCTGATCGCGGGGGACTGGTACTCTCCCTGCCGGCGGAGCCGGGCTGACCTGGCTGCCGGACCCGGCCGACGACCAGCACCTGGCCGGCGGGATCCTCTGGGGCTCCGGCGACCTGGTCGGGCTCGTCTTCCTCGCGGTGCTGTTCGTGCAGTGGGTGCGCTCGTCGATGCGGGAGGCCGAGCGGGAGGACCGGCGGCTCGACCGGCTCGAGCGGCGTCGAGCCCGGTGGTTGAGGAGCGAACGGAGTGAGCGTCTCGAAACCACCGTCGCGGCCGAGCGTCGTCCGGAGCCGTCGCACCGGTACGATCAGCCGCGTGAGCGACGCCAGCCAGAGCCAGCAGCCGTTGAAGGTCCTCGTCTACAGCGACGACTCGAACATCCGCAACCAGGTGATCCTGGCGCTCGGCAAGCGGCCGCACCCGGACCTGCCGACCCTGGAGTACGTCGAGGTGGCGACCGAGCCGGTCGTCATCCAGCAGATGGACAGCGGCGAGATCGCCCTCGCCATCCTCGACGGCGAGGCCGTGCCCGCCGGCGGGATGGGCATCGCCAAGCAGCTCAAGGACGAGATCTTCCGCTGCCCGCCGATCCTGGTGCTCACCGGCCGGCCGCAGGACGCCTGGCTGGCGACCTGGTCGCGCGCCGAGGCCGCCGTGCCGCACCCGCTCGACCCCATGCAGCTCGCCGAGACCGTGATCCGGCTGCTCGCGTCGCGCGTCCCCGCCTGACGCGGCGTGCTCCTGTGACCGCTTCCGGTGGTCGAGCCCGTCGAGACCAATCCCGAGGAGGCCGCGTGACCGCCCACTCCTGGCCGGAGGTGCTCGCCGCGCTGGTGGCGCGTGCCGACCTGACCGCCGACCAGACCGCCTGGGCGATGGGCGAGATCCTCGGCGGCGAGGCGACGCCCGCGCAGATCGCCGGGTTCGCGGTCGCGCTGCGCAGCAAGGGCGAGACGATCGACGAGCTCGAGGGCCTGGTCGAGGCGATGTACGAGCACGCCACGCCGCTGGTCGTCACCGGCCGGGTGCTCGACGTCGTCGGCACCGGCGGCGACCGGTCGATGTCGGTCAACATCTCGACGATGGCCGCGATCGTCGCCGCCGGCGCGGGTGCGCCGGTGGTCAAGCACGGCAACCGGTCCGCGTCGTCCAAGGCCGGCTCCGCCGACGTGCTCGAGGCGCTCGGGATCCGGCTCGACCTGCCCGCCACCGAGGTGGCGCGGGTGGGGGAGGAGGTCGGCATCACGTTCTGCTTCGCGGCCGCCTTCCACCCCGCCCTGCGTCACGCGGCGGTGCCGCGTCGCGAGCTCGGCGTCGGCACCACCTTCAACTTCCTCGGCCCGCTGGCGCACCCGGCGCGGCCGGAGGCCCAGGCGATCGGCTGCGCCGACGTCCGGATGGCGCCGCTGATGGCCGGCGTCTTCGCCCGCCGCGGCGTCGACGCCTGGGTGTTCCGCGGCGACGACGGGCTCGACGAGCTGACCACGACCACCACCTCGCGGGTCTGGGCGGTGACCGGCGGGTCGGTCGACCGAGCTGACCGTCGACCCGGCCGACTTCGGCCTCGGCGGCGGCACGGCCGAGGGCCTCCGGGGCAAGGACGCCGCCTACAACGCCAACGTCGTCCGGCGGCTCGTCGCCGGCGAGCCGGGCCAGGTGCGGGACGCCGTCGTGCTCAACGCCGGCGCGGCCCTCGCCGTGCACGCGGCGGAGGACGGACTCGCTCGAGGACCGTCTCGCGGCCGGGATCGAGCGGGCCCAGCGGTCGCTCGACTCCGGCGCCGCGCGCCAGACCCTCGACCGCTGGGTCGCGGTGAGCGGGGCGGGCCGCTCGTCCTGAGCGGCGCCGTGACCTCAGAGGTCCAGGACGAACGAGTCGCCCTCGCGGCGGAAGCCGATCCGGTCGTAGTACGGCGCGACCATCGCCGGCGGCGACACGACCCGGCTGAAGCCCTGCTCCTCGAGCAGCGAGCTGCGCCGCCAGACGAACTCGCCCGGGGGAGAAGTCGCGGAACCGCGGCGTCACGTAGTCGAGCTCGATCTGGAGAACCCCGTCGGCCTCCTCGCGGGCCAGCACCACGCCGACGGTCTCGTCCCCGCGCTGCACGAGGTAGGCGCGGCGCCCCGGGGCGGCGCCGTCCCAGACAGGTCCGGCTGGTGCTTGAGGATGTCGGCCTGGTGGACGCGCAGGACGTGGCGGAGGTACTCGTCGGTCGGGCCGACCTCGAGCACCTCGAAGGCGTGCTCGTCGTGCCGGTCGCTGACGAGCTTGCGGATGAACCAGAGGTTGATCGCCGACAGCACGACGTTCATCGCCACCATCGGCCAGATCTCGAGGAGCGCGTTGAAGACGACCAGGATCAGGCAGGCGACCAGGTTCAACACCCGGAGCCTCAGCACCCGCGCCTGCAGCAGCGAGTAGATCAGCAGCGCCGACCCGGCCCAGCCCAGCGCGTCCAACCAGCTCATGGGCCGCACCTTATGTGGCAGGCGGTAGACCGAATGAGCCCCGACCGGACGGGCGCGCATCGTCGGGTACGGTGTTCCCGCGCGAAATGCGGATGGTTCCTGACGTTCTGACTGGGCCTGGTGTTCGTGGCGCGCTCAACCTTGAGAGTATTGATGATTCCGTCCCGGGGGGATTTCATGAGTGAGGTCATGCCTGACGTCCTAGTCGTGGTGCCGACCCTCGGACAGAGGCTCGACAGCCTGGCCGAGTCTCTCGAGAGCATCACCAGCCAGGAGGGCGTGCGGACGCGTATCGTCGTGGTGGCACCCGAGGACGCCTCGACTGGCTCGCGAGCTCGCCGAGCGCGCGGGTGCCGACTGGTGGACGACCCTCGACGAGGCTTGTCTGCCGCGGTCAACGCCGGTCTTGCGGCACACAAGGACGAGACTTACTACTCCTGGCTCAACGACGACGACTTCTACGCCCCCGGGGGCCGCGGCCCTGCTCGCGGGCATGCTCGAGTCCGACTCTGATGCGTCGGTGGCGTACGGCGCCTGCGTCTACGTCGACGATGTGGTCGGACTATCGGCGTGAGCCGTGCGGGCGCTGTCGCCGCACGCATCCTGGTTGGGGGCCCGATCTGGTGCCGCAGCCGGCGGCTCTGCATCGCCTGAGTGCCGTCGCTGAGGCCGGGGAGTACGACGAGACCCTGCGCCTGGCGATGGATCTCGAATGCTGCTGCGGCTGCGGCGGATCGGACGGTTCGTCTCGACGCGCGAGGTGATATCGAGTTTTCGCTGGCACGCCGACTCGCTGACGGTCGCCAACCGGAGAATCTCGCTCGCCGAGTCCGAGCGGGTCAAGCACAGATACCTGTCTGCACCGGCTCGTCGCATAGCCCTTCTGTGGGACCTCCCGGTGAGGATGGCGACGCATGTAGCCGCCCGCCAGGTCAGCCGCAAGGCGCGGAAGCTGGCCACCGCTCCTCGAGAGGCGACCTGACGTGGCACGGCGCTCACCGGGTCCTGTGCCTCGCCCGGGATATCATGCTGCGATGTTTGACCCGCGCGCTGAAGGCGCCAGGGTGCTGGTCGTGCTGCCGGCCCTCAACGAGGCGCCGTCGGTCGCCTCGGTGGTGCGTGACGTCCGATCCCGCTATCCCCACTATGACGTCCTCGTGGTGGACGATGGTTCGACCGACAACACGGCCGACCGGGCCTCAGAAGCGGGCGCCATCCGTCGGCTCCCGTTCAATCTCGGCGTCGGAGGCGCGATCGGCACGGCGTACAAGTACGCCGAGCGAGCCGGCTACCAGGTTGTCGTCCAGGTTGACGCTGACGGCCAGCACAACCCTCCTACATCGAGAAACTCGTGGACGGTCTCGCTGAGTCCGATCTGGTCATTGGCGCACGATTCGCCGGGGTAGGGGAGTATCGCGCCGCGTTCGCTCGTCGCGTCGCCATGCGCATGCTCGCTGGTGTGCTGTCGCGTCTCGCCGGCAGACCCTTGACCGACGTGACGAGCGGATTCCGAGCGGCGGGTCCTCGCTGCATTGAGTTGTTCGCCGTCCACTACCCGGCCGAGTACCTCGGCGACACAGTCGAGTCGCTCGTGATCGCCCTTCGCACCGGATCCACAGTTGACCAGATCCCCGTGGAGATGCGTGTGAGATCTCATGGGAACCCCTCGCAGTCCACGTTCAAGGCCGCGTTGTACCTCGCTCGAGCCGTTGCAGCCCTCGGTCTGGCCCTGGTGCGCCAGTGGCCCGTACCGGAAGAGATCCAAGAGGTAGACCTGCCAGCGTCCCAGGGATCGGTGTGATGAGAGCGAACCTGATCCTCGGCCTGGTCGGGTCGTTGACGACGCTGGTGCTCCTTTTCGAGCTGCTTCGACGCAAGCACCTGCGCGAGAAGTACGCCATTTTGTGGATCGCCATCGCGATGATGACCCTCGCAGTGGCCGCCTTCCCACAACTCGTCTACTGGTTGTCGGCCCTCATCGGGGTGGCCGTACCCGCCAACTTGCTCTTCTTCGTGGCCAGCATGCTCCTACTGGGCCTGAGCGTGCACCACAGCTACGAGCTCGGCCGTCTCGAGGACCGCACAAGGATTCTGGCAGAGGAGTTAGCGCTGCTCAGGGTGCGGATCGACGGGCAAGAGGCTCTGGGCGCGTCCCACCCCCCAACCGGCCCGTCGTGGTCGGCCGAATAGGCAGAGAGTCCGACACCGGCGTACAGCGACGATCCAACAAACAGCGGTGGAGCGCAGTCGACGCTTGTTCACAACGGCCCGGGGCAGCACAGCAAGGGCCTTGCGTCGACGACCGGTGTGCCCCCTAGTGTCCGGAGCTCCTCGTGAGCGTCAGCCGGGAACGGACTTCGTTGTACACACGGACATGCGCGTCGGCACATCGCGTCCAGGTGAACATGCGGGCTCGGTCAAGACCCCTTTCCGTCAGTGTGTCAGAGCCAGCGAGCGCCTCGAGGATACCTCGTGCGATGGATGCCGAACCGTCGGCGTCGAACATCACGGCAGCGTCCCCACACACCTCCGGCAAGGAGCCCGACGACGCGGCAGCCACGGGGCACCCGGAGGCCATTGCCTCGAGGGCGGTAGACCGAAGCCCTCATACTGACTCGGGAAAGCCAGGCAGGCCGCGCGCCGGTACAACGACAGCAGCTCCTTCCGGGAGACAAGGCCTCGCACATCCACCCAGCCGGGTACGTCACCAAGGGCCTCGAGCGCACCGCCCGTAAGCACGAGCCCAGGTCGGGGTGTGACTTGCGGACGGTCGCCATCGCATCGAGAGACGGGAATGGTTCTTGTGGGGCCAGCCGCGTGCGGGATAGAGGACGAAGCGCTCGCGCTGCCCCGTGTTGGGCCGAACTCGTCGGCGTCGACACCAAGGTGTGCGACGTGCACGCGGGCGGGGTCAATGTCGAGGTTGCTCACAATCTGCCGCTTGCAGAACTCGCTGATCGTGATGACCGCGGCGGCTCGCTTGGCGGGGACGTCGTACCGAGCCGCCGGTACAGGAGCTCGGTCGCTGTGAAATTGTGGCGGAGGTCATGGTGTTGGGTGTCCAGCAGTGTCTGGACGAACGGCCGGCCCCTTGGCGCCCTCGGTGACGGAACGGCAAGGGGTAGTGCACAAGATCCGCATCTCTGACCAGCCGTCGCATTGACGGCGTCACCTCAGCGCGGAGCTGGCTGAAGACACGATCCTTCGACGATCCACCTCCACCGATTCCGTCCGCAACGACGGTCGGCCTGCCGTTGCGAAGTCGCGAGCGCTCGAGGCGAGGCCAGTGACGACGTCCACGTCGCTGCGTGCGGCCAACTGCTTGACCAGCTCGCCGGCGTAGGTCTCGCTGCCCCCCATCGACCGGGCACCAGCGTCAACATGGGCAGCGCGAGCCGGAGGGGTCGATCAGCAATGGGCTCGAGTTGGCGATCGCGACGAACACGCACTCCTTCGACGTTGATCAAGCGACTCATGATTCCATGACCGTGCTTGGCCGATCTCACCAGGCTGGCGTCTGCTCCTCGGGCGGCCGCGTATCCTGCCGATGGCCAAAGTCCCTTCAAAGGGGAGCCCGTGTCGTCGGACCAGCCGCGTGCCTTGATCACAGGCGCTCTTGGCCAGGACGGCTGGTATCTCGCCCGACGACTTCTTGACGCGGGCCACGAGGTGCATGGCACCGATCGACACGCCGAGCGGGTCGATCGTGAAACCGAGGAACTGCCCGGCCTCGTCCTGCACCATGCGGACCTCGCCCATGAGAATGCGATGGCTGACCTGGTCGCCGGGGTACGCCCCACGCACATCTACAACCTGGCTGGCTCGACAAGCGTCGCACGATCGTGGTCGCATCCCGCAGAGTCGGCAGAGGTGCTCGGAGTGGGCGCCGTACGCTGCTGTCAGCAGCCTGGGACCTGCACGAGGCGGGATGGCCCGTGCGCTTCCTTCAGGCGTCTAGTGCGGAGATCTTCGGCGATCCAGCGAAATCCCCCAGACCGAGGAGACGCCGATCGAGCCCGGTCACGCCATACGGCGCTGCGAAGGCGTTCGCGCACTCGATGGTCGGGGTCTACCGGCGGCGAGGTCTGTTCGCGACGACGGCCATCCTGTACAACCATGAGTCTCCGCGGCGTCCGGAGACCTTCGTCGCCGCCAAGATTGCTCAAGGGGTGGCGGAGATCTCTCTCGGGCTGCGGGATCGGCTGATTCTTGGAAACATCGATGTCAGCCGGGACTGGGGTTCGCGCCCGACTATGTCGAGGCGATGGTCGCGATCCTCGATGCCGAGAGCCCCAGGACTACGTCGTCGCCACGGGCGACGCTCGCAGCGTCCGAGAGTTCGTCCGACAGGCCTTCGCGGTCGTCGGGATCGACGACTGGGAGTCTCACGTAGAGATCGATCCTCACCTGTTTCGCCCTGCTGATCCGCGAGACCTCGTAGGCGATGCGGCTCGGCTGCGCAGCCTCGGCTGGAAGCCAACGGTCGACTTCGAAGAGGTGGTTACGGATGGTAAGGAGCAGGTCGAGCGGCTGGCGGCAGGCACCGAACGACCCGGCTCAGGTATCAACGTGAACACGAGAATCCGTCAGCGAGGGCTCGATCGTTGTCTTGCCTATGTGGCCAAGGACGGTCATCCGCGGAGCGCTTTCAGAAGCAGAGCCCAACCATGCAGACTCCAAACGCATGTGAGGACGCCGATCACCCCGCAAGGGCGCACGTCCCTGCTGGCGGCGTTAACCTTGCTTCTGCGAGCCCGACCGGCCTTCGAGCGTCGGGACAAAAGCCAGGCCCCATATCTCCGTGAGAGACAGCATCCGCGCGAAAAGACATGGTGGAACTAGTCGATGCCGCGGAACGGCGGCACACCAGCGATCCAGGCGATGTAGGATCAGGAGCTGCCGAGTAGGACTCCGACGATGTGAGCGATCCGCCACGCCGTGGCTCGGCGAGGTTGCACTCAGTCCAGGCCGAGGCGAGAAGGCGGACTCGAGGTCGTGCTGGGAGTAGGTGCGGAAGGCGATGTGCGTCTCGGTCGCCGTCACGCCGGGCACCTTGTTGAGCCGGTCCGCCACCACGGCGGCGACGTCGTCGTGGTCGCGGACCCGGACCAGGGCGATCAGGTCGATCTGGCCGGTCACGGAGTAGACCTCGCTGACGCCGTCGAGCGCGGCGATCTGCTCGGCGACTTCGGGGATGCGCGCGACGTCGGCCTTGACGAACACGATGGCGGTGATCATGCCGTAAACGTTAGTCGCGACGCGGCTAACGCGCGGGTCGGTGCTCCGGTCGGAGCCCGCGGCGGTCCTCGAACGGCACCAGCCGCTCCCGGGACTCGTTGGCGGCGTCGTGCACCCGCAGGTGCTTGGTCGCACCACCCAGCGGGCAGCTCCACTCACCGTCGACGTGCACGAGGCGGACGCCGTCGGACTCCAGCCAGCGGAGGATCTTCTCGGTCTCCTCGGCGGTCGCGGCCGGGGTCGGACCGGGGCCGGGGATCGACGGTGTCCGCGGCGGCGCGCAGCTCCTCGACCCAGTGGCCCGCGTGGGCGCCGGGCGGGATGACCCCGGCGGCGGCGAGCCGGCCGTGCCGGACCACGTGCACCGCCCAGCCGGTCGACTCGCGGCGAGCCGCGACCACCTCGGGACAGCGGGTGAGCGCCCGCAGCCGCTGGGTGCGGGCGGCGCCGCGAAGGAACGCCGCGAGGCGGTCGCGCCACGAGCCGGCGTCCTCGAAGCGCTCCGCCTCCGCCAGGGCGGCCATCCGGGACGACACCGAGGCGACCACAGCGTCCGGCCGGCTCACCAGCGACGTGCGGAGCCTGCTCGACCACCAGGGCGTAGTCGTCGATCGAGACGCGACCCGTTGCAGGGGGAGAGGCACTTGCCCATCTCGGCCAGCGCGCACGCGCTGAGCGCCGGTCGCTTCGGCATCCGGCCGCCGCACTGCCGCACCGGGAATGCCTCGTGGAGGGCCGCGACCGAACGCTCGGCCGCGCGCTTGGAGCCGAACGGGCCGATGTAGTCGGCGCCGTCGTCGAGCACCTGCCGCACCAGCGACAGCCGTGGCCACGGCTCGACGGTCAGCTTGATCCAGTGCACCCGCTCCGGGAACCGGGACCGCCGGTTGTAGCGCGGCTTGTGCTCCGCGATCAGGCGGAGCTCGCGGACCTCGGCCTCGAGCGCCGTCGCGCACTCGATGCCCTGCACCTCGGCGGCCAGCCCGACCATCTCGCCCATCCGCGTGCGGGTCTCGGAGGCGGTGAAGTAGGTGCGGACCCGGGTGCGCAGGTCCTTGGAGGTGCCGACGTAGAGCACCCGGTCGCGGTCGTCGCGGAACAGGTAGACCCCGGGCGCGTGGGGGAGCCGCTCGGCGAGGTGGCGCTTGCGCCGCTGCGCGCTGGTGACCCGGGACGAGAACGTCTGCAGCTCCTCGAGGGTGTGCACGCCGAGACTGCCGAGCCGCTCCATCAGCCCGTGCAGCACGTCGACGGTGGCGCGGGCGTCGGACAGCGCCCGGTGGTTGGGCGTGGTGGCGGAGCTGAACAGCGTCGGCCAGCGAGCTGAGCTTGCAGTTGGGGGCGTCGTCGCGGGTGACGACCCGGCGCGCGAGCTTGGCCGTGTCGAGCACCTCGAACGCCGGCCACGGCCGGCCCTGCTGCTCCGCGAAGATGCGTGAGGAAGCCGACGTCGAACGGCGCGTTGTGGGCGACCAGCACGCAGCCGCGCGCGAACTCGAGGAACTGGGGGAGCACCTGCTCGATCGGGAGGTGCCACCGCCACCATCGAGTCGGTGATGCCGGTGAGCACCGCGATGAACGGCGGGATCGCCTGGTGCGGGTTGACCAGGGTCTGGAACTCGCCGAGGATCTCGCCGCCGCGGACCTTGACCGCGCCGACCTCGGTGATCATCGAGCCGCCCTTGGCGGAGCCGCCGGTGGTCTCGAGGTCGACCACGCAGAACGTCACGTCGCGCAGCGGGCGGCCGAGCTCGTCGAAGCTGCGTTGCGCCTCCCATCGCGACGCCGCCTGGCGGGGCGGGACGATCGTGGGGCTGCTCATGTCGGAGACGCTAGATGTGGCACCGACGAAATCGGGTCGCCACGCGGCATACCTGGTTGCTGCGCACGATCGGACCGATCGCCGTACCCGAGGAGTCCTCGTGGTTGCTCCCTGCCCGATGCCCGCACCCGCTGGCGCTGCGGCGGGTGCGGCAACCTGACCCGGTTCGACGTGACGCGCAGCCGGCGTACGACGGAGTTCTGGCACTTCGACCTCGCCGGCGAGCACGTGGTCGAGGAGTCGGTCACCGACCAGGAGGTCGTCGAGTCCGTCACGTGCCGGTGGTGCGGCCGGTCCGACGCGATCGAGCTGGTCTCGCGCACGGAAGCGGACGTCAGTACGCCGTGACGCTCGAGGTCTCGACGGCTCGACCACCGGGGCACGGCTCGACCACCGGGGACACGGGCTCGACCGCAGGGCTCGACCACCGGAGGGCCGCCGTGACGAGTGCTGCCGAGGACGGGCTCGATCACCCCGAGGGAGAGGACGCGACCGTTGAACAGCTGGCCACGCCCCTGCCCGAGGCCGTCCGGCAACGCGTCGTGTCGCTCGCGGCGGACGCGCTGGGCAGGATGCCGGTCGAGCAGCTCCCGGCGGCGCTCAAGCGGGTGGCGGCGTTCGCACCGGGTCGTCGGGCCCGCCTGGCCGGCACCCAGATAGCGAGTGTCCTCGAGGGCGACGCCGACTTCCGTGACCACCTCGGTCGTCAGGTGCGCGTCGAGGCGCCTCTCATCGCGGCTGCCCTTGACGCGGGCACGGCTCCGAGCGCCGCCGATCCCGTCGAGGTGGCAGCGGTCGCCTACCTGATCCGTCCTCCGGGCTGGACCGACCCTGGTCTCGGCCGCGGCGGCCACCGTGAACGCCGAACGCGAGGTCGAGGAGTCGCGTCAGAAGGCGGGCCAGGTCGAACGGCTGCAGCGACAGCTCGACGCGGCGTCCGAGGACCTCCGAGCGGCGCGACAGCGGCACCGCGACGAGGTGACGAGGCTCAAGGCGGAGAACACCGACCTGCGGCACAAGCTCGGCGACGTCCGTACACGGCTCAAGAGCGCTGGAGGTCGAGCTGCAGACCGCGGCACGGGTCGCGGCCGAACGCGGACGGGAGCAGGCGGCGGCCGCGACGGCTGCCGAGGCCGAGACCCGGCGGCTGCGGGCCCGGATCGAGGAGCTCGAGGCGGAGGTGGCGGCGGTACGTCGCGCCGAGCGGTCCGGTCGCGGAGCCGAGGCTCTGCGGGCCCGGCTGCTGCTGGACACCCTGCTCGACACCGCCCAGGGGCTTCGTCGCGAGCTGGCCCTGCCGGCGGTCGAGGGCTCACCGGCAGACCAGGTGGCCGCACACGTCGCCGAGCAGGGCAGCCGGACGCCGACGTCGCACGGGTCCATGGCCGCTGGACGACCCGGCGATGCTCGAGGAGCTGCATCGCGCTGCCCCGGGCCCACCTGATCGTCGACGGCTACAACGTCACCAAGACCGCCTGGCCGGAGCTCGCGCTCGAGAAGCAGCGCGACCGGCTGCTGTCGGGGCTGGCGCCGCTGGCGGCGCGGAGCGGCGCCGAGATGACGGTGGTCTTCGACGCCGCCGACAAGAAGGAGCGCCCGCTGGTCAACAGCCCCCGGCGGGTCCGGGTGCTCTTCAGCCCGCTCGGCGTGATCGCGGACGACGTGATCCGCGAGCTCGTCGACGCGGAGCCGACGGGTCGTCCCGTCGTCGTCGTCACGAGCGACCAGGCCGTCGTGAGAGATGTCGTCCGCGCCGGGGCTCGACCTGTTGCGTCGCAGGCGCTGGCCCGGCTACTCGGCCGCAGCTGACGCGGTCTCCCGCGGGTAGAACAGGCCGTCCTGGCTGAACCGCTTGCCGACCGACAGGTCGTACTGGACGAGCCGGTAGTCGCGGAGCAGCTGCCGCGCCTCAGGGGTGAGTTCGTCCCGATCGATCCGCTTGCCCTCCGCGTCGTACAGCACGCCCGCTCGCATCGCCGGCACCACGGCGTGCAGCTGCCGGAGCAGCTCGTAGTACGGCGGCAGCGGTGCGCCGAGCTGGTCCATCAGCAGCGGCATCAAGTAGATCGGGCTGGTCAGTGGCTGCGGCGTCTGCAGTGGCAGGTAGTTGGTCCACATGAAGAACGGCGTGCGCCGCATCCCGATCAGCCCGTTCTCCTCAGCCACCTCGTCGGGCCAGATCGGCGGCAGGTGATCGCCGAAGAACAGCACCGCGGTCTTCTCGTCGGAGTTCTCGAGAGCGGCGACGAACTTGCGGAGCGCGCGGTCGGAGAAGTTCAGCCCGCGCACGTAGGCCGCGGCGTCGTCCTCGGTCGAGCCGGAGACCCCCCGGATCGTCATCGGCGCGTCGTAGCTGTCACCCATCGGGAAGTGGTTCTGCATCGTCACCAGGTGGGTGAACAGCGGCTCGTCGTGCGCCTCGATCTGCTGCAGGACCTCCGTGAACGCAGAGTTGTCGGAGATGAACGGGCTGTCCTGGATGCGTTTGCGCACCGACATCTCGGTCTTCCCGAGGAAGTCGTCGAAGCCCAGGATCGGGTAGACGGTCTCGCGGCGGTACATGTAGGTGTCGTAGGGGTGCACCGCGAGGTCGGTGTAGCCGAGCGCCTTGCTGAGCCCCACGACGGACGGGAAGTCGTCGTACCGCGGGACGAGCATCTGGTACGGCGTCAGCCGCGGGTCGAACTGCGACGTGGACATGCTGGTCAGCGCCTCGAACTCCATGTTCGCCGTACCGCTGCCGTAGCGCTGGGCCAGCATCTGGCCGGAGGTCGTCGACTCCATGAGCTGCCGGGTGAACGGGATCGGGTCCTCTTCGAGCTCGATCCCCTCGAGCTGGGTCGGGTCGCTGAAGCTCTCGCTGAGGACGACGACGATGTTGACGTCCTGGAGGGCGGCCGGCGAGCGGGCGGCGTTGACGGCCTGCGCGGCGGCGCCGTAGCGCGCAACGATGTCCGCCATCGCCGCCTCGCTGTAGCCGTCGGGACGCTTCATCACCGGTACGTCGAGGTTGTAGAGCATCCCGCCGACGAAGCCGTTGTGCGTGTAGTTCTTCTCCTGCGACCAGGACGCCCAGTCGGCCTGGCCGACCTTGTAGGCCCACCGCACAGCGTTGCCGGGCTGGTTGAACTGGAGGGCGTAGGCGATCAGCCCGATGGAGACGGCCGCGGCAACGAAGACGTCCGAGGACCGTCGCGACTCGTTCCCGGTGGTTCGCAGCCCGTCGACGGGGGTGCCGGCGGCGCCACCGCCAGCCGAGGACCAGCACGAGCGTCACCACCACGACCACGACCGCGACGACGGCCAGGATGGTGCCCCAGCCGACCATCTGCTCCAGGAACCCGGTGTGCCGGGCGACGGCGAAGTCCTCGGGGTAGATCGGCTCCCGGCGCAGCACCATCTTGGTGTGGTTCGCGAACCCGATCAGGATCGCCACGGCCGCCGCCAATGCAGCCGCGACCCGCAGTCGTCCCGTGACGGCCCAGACCGCGACCATCCCGAGCCAGATCAGCCCGCTGCCCAGCACGAACAGGGCCGGCTTCAGCGCGAACGTCAGGCCGCCGCTGGACTGCAGCAGCTCGATGGTGAGGTTGCAGAGCATGGCCCAGCCGAAGCTGGCGGCGAGCGGCGCGGCGGCGCGGCGCAGCCGGGGTCGCCGTACGACGGAGCGCTGCTCGTGCACGGTCACCTCCTGCTCCTGACGCCGGGGCGGTCAACGGTAGACGTACCCGCTCCATCGTCCTCCTCTCAGATTCTGTCGGTGGCCGATGTCACTGTCCTGGTCCGGGTCCCGCTGGGCGTTCCAGCGGGCACCGACTTCCCCTGGAGGCGAGATGAGCGTGCACATCGACTGCGACACCTGCGTGGTGCGCGGCCCGGCCTGCCACGACTGCGTGGTGACCGTCCTGCTCGGGCCTCCGCCCGAGCTCGGCTTCGACGACGAGGAGGCCCGCGCGCTCGACGTGCTGGCCGGATCCGGCCTGGTGCCTCCGCTGCGGATGGTCGCGCCGCTCGAGGGGCCCGACGTCGCCAGCGCCTAACGGTGGTCGAGCCCGTCGAGACCCGCGCGGGCGGTGCGGCCGAGCCGGGGGCAGGGGCCGGTGGTTGAGGAGCGGCGGAGCTTGCGGAGCCGCGTCTCGAAACCCCGGGTCGCTCGGACACGCGCCACGGGGTGGTTTCGAGACGCTCGCAGGCTCGCTCCTCAACCACCGGGGCGGCTCGCTCCTCAACCACCGGGCGGCTCGCAGTGGTCTCGACAAGCTCGACCACCCGGCCGCGCAGGCTCGACCACCCGCCGCGCAGGCTCGACCACCCGCTGACCGCGAAACCAATGTGACTTGTGTGACACATGTGGCGGAAACGTGGAGTTCAGCGTCACAGTGGCGCGAGACGCGCCGGACAACCGTTTGCGGGTGGGCGGCCCTCCCCTTAACCTTGTCGCTCAGTGCCTGCACAAGTCGGCCAGACCGGGACGGCTCAGGCACTGCGTCGAGTCTGGACCAGACCGGGGGAGGTCGAAGTCCGGAGCCGGGGAACCAAGTTCCTTGGGGTGAATCGCGCGACGTGATCCACGACCGTGGATGCGGCGTGCGTAGGGCTCTCTTTGCCGCCCGAACCCGTCAGCTAACTCGGTAGACGTCAGACAAAGAGGAGACCGTCCGCTCGTGCTGAACGGCCGGAAGCGCACCGCAGGTATTCTCGCGACCCTCTGCATCACCGCCCTCGAGCGGTTCGATGCTGGCCGCGGCCCCCACCTTCGCGGATCCCGACATCGACGACGTGCAGTCCCGCGTCGACTCGCTCTACGAGAAGGCCGAGCAGGCCTCGGAGCGTTACAACGACGCCCGCCTCGAGCTCGAGGAGGCTCAGTCCCGCCTCAAGGCGCTGCGCGCCGACCTGGGCCGACAGCAGGAGAAGTTCGACAGCGTCCGCTCCGACGTCGCGGCCTCCGTCGTGTCGCAGTACCAGGGCCAGGCGCTGTCCACGACGTCCCAGGTGCTCCTCGCCGAGGACCCGGACGCCTTCCTCGACCAGCTCGCCACGATCAGCGGGTACACCGACCAGCAGACCGAGATGATGGCCGACTTCGCGGTCGCAGGCCCAGCAGCTCGAGATGCGGGAGGCCGCCGCCGAGCGCGAGCTCGAAGCGGATCGCCGACGACCAAGAAGACCCTGGCCGAGGAGAAGGCCGAGATCGACGACAAGGCCGCCGAGGCCGAGGAGCTCCTCGACCGGCTCGAGGCGCGCGCCGCCGCCGCAGCCGGTCAGCCGCAGCAGCGAGCGTCAGGCGCGCTCCGGCCGTCGCCGCCTCCGGCCGCGCGGGCGCCGCGGTCCAGTACGCGCTTGCCCAGGTCGGCGACTCCTACGTCTACGGCGCTGCCGGCCCGGACGCGTTCGACTGCTCCGGCCTGACCATGATGGCGTGGGCCGCCGCGGGCGTGGCGCTGCCGCACTCCTCGGGCGCGCAGATGGGCTCGGGCACCCCGGTGTCGCAGTCGCAGCTGGCGCCCGGCGACCTGGTCTTCTACTACTCGCCGGTGAGCCACGTCGGCATCTACATCGGCAACGGCCAGATCGTGCACGCGGCCAACCCGAGCACGGGCGTCCAGGTAGCGCCGGTCAACATCGATGCCGTACTCCGGTGCCGTCCGACCTGGCTGAGCCGCGCCACCCGGTCAAAGGTCACAAGGCCGGCCGCTCCCCGTGGTGGGCGGCCGGCCTTGTGCTGTGCGCCGTCGCGGCAGGTCTGGCCTACTGGTTCCTGAGCCGGCCGGAGACGGCCGTGCTGCCGCGCGCCGGGCACCAGCGAGGGTGTCGAGACGCGCGAGGACAGTGCCGCGGCGCTGCTCGACGAGCTCACGACCGCTCTGGAGTCCGGTGACCGCGACGCGGTGGTGCGCCTGGCCGCTCCGGGTGATCGTGGCGGCCGCGCGGGAGCTCGCCGCCCTGCGGTCGAACGTACGCCGGCTGAGGATCACCGACCTCGCGATGCGGTACGTCGACGAGAACGCCGGCCGGTCCGCGTCCGGTGGCGCGACCCTGCTCGGCGACCGCGCCTGGGTCGGGGACGTCCAGCTCGACTGGCGGCTCGGCGGCTTCGACGAGGAGCTGAGCCGCATGGAGGTCACGATGACGTTCGCGGAGACCGAGGACGGCGCCGCCTTCGTCACCGCCCGCAGCGACTACGGCGAGCCCGCGCCGCTCTGGTTGCTGGAGCGGCTGGCGGTCGAGCGCAGCCAGCGGTCGCTGGTGATGGCGACACGCGACGTCGAGGCGGAGCGGTTCGCGGCGCTGGCCGACGAGGCGGTCGCCGACGTACGCCAGGTGCTGCCGCGCTGGCGGGGGCGGCTGGTGGTCGAGGTGCCCGAGTCCCAGGCGCAGCTGACCCGGGCCCTGGGCTCCGGCGAGAGCTCCTACGACAGCATCGCCGCCGTCACCACGCCCGTCGACGGGTCGCCGGCCGCGGACACGCCGATCCACATCTTCGTCAACCCACCGGTGTTCGAGCCGCTGGGGGAGCAGGGCGCCCAGATCGTGATGAGCCACGAGGCCGCCCACGTGGCCACGGAGGCGGCTTCCTCGTCGATGCCGACGTGGCTGCTCGGAGGGCTTCGCCGACTACGTCGCGCTCGCGCACGTCGACCTGCCGGTCACGGTGACCGCCAGCCAGATCCTCGCCCAGGTCCGCGAGGACGGTGCCCCGGACGCGCTTCCCGGCTCGACGGGAGTTCGAGACGGAGAACTCCGCGCTGGGTGCGTCGTACGAGTCGGCCTGGCTGGCGTGCCGGCTGATCGCCGAGACGTACGGCGAGGACACGCTCATCGAGTTCTACGAGCGCGCCGACGCCGACGAGGGCACCACGGCCGCGTTCGCGGACCTGCTCGGGACCACCGAGGGAGCCTTCACCGCAGCCTGGCAGCGCTACCTGGTGGACCTCGCGGGCTCGAGCCGACGCGATCCCGACGGTGGTCGAGCTCGCCGACGACCCATGGCAGGCTTGCCGTCGTGACGACGCGCGCACTCCCTGAGGCCGCGGCCGAGCAGCGCCTCGACCGGCGCGGTGCGGTCGTCATGGCCCTCGTCGGCGCGCTGACGCTGGCGGTCGTCGCGGCGTGGCTGGTGCCGTGGGACTGGGTGCCGGGCGGCGAGCTGACGCCGATGCCGGTGTCGGACCTGTTCAGCGCCGAAGAGGTCGCGCCGGGCCGAGGACTTCGCCGCCCTGCGCCGGTGGCTGAGCTGGTCGTCGTACGCCGTCTCGCTCGCGGTCGCGGTGGTGCTCGGACTCACGCCGCTCGGCGCCCGGCTGGTCCGACGGCTCACGGCAAGGCTGCGCTGGTGGCTCGCGGTCCCGGCGGGCGTCCTCGCTCTGCTGCTGTCGGTCGGCTCGTCGACGCTGCCGTTCGCGCTGCGCGATCCGCGGCGCAGAACCTCGAGTACGGGCTGACGACCCAGTCGCTGGCCGGCTTGCTCGGCGACCAGGTGAGGTCGCTGCTGGTCGGCGTGGTCACGACGCTCGCTGGCCCTGCTCGTCATGGTGTGGCTCGCGCGGAGGTGGCCGCGCACCTGGTACGTCTGGGCGGAGCGGTCGCGGTCGTGGTGCTGTCGTTCGCCGGCTCGTTCGCTCTACCCGGTGCTGGTCGAGCCGCTGTTCAACCGGTTCACGCCGATGGCCGAGGGGCCGTTCAAGGCCTCGGTGCTGCGGCTGGCCGCGCGTGAGGGCGTCCAGGTCGACGACGTGCTGGTCGCCGACGCCTCCCGGCGTACGACGACGCTGAACGCCTACGTCTCCGGGCTCGGCGGCACCCGCCGGGTCGTCGTCTACGACAACCTGGTCGACGGGCTGCACGCCGGCCCAGGCGCGCTCGGTCGTCGCGCACGAGCTGGCGCACGCGAAGCACCAGGACGTGCTGGTGGGCACGCTCGCTCGGCGCCCTGGGCGGGGTGGCCGGGGTCGGCCTGCTCGCGCTGCTGCTCGACAGCGACCGGCTGCGCCGCCGAGCGGGTGCCTCGGGACCGGCCGACCCGGCGCGTGGCGGCGCTGGTGCTCGCGCTGGTGGCGGTCGGGGGGCTGCTGGCCAGCCCGGTGCCGAACACGGTCAGCCGGGCGGTCGAGGCGCGGGCCGACCGGGACGCGCTGGAGTCGACCGGCGACGACGCGGCGTTCGTCGCGATGCAGCGGCGGCTCGCGATCGAGGCGATCCACGACCCCACGCCGCCGGCCTGGAGCCAGCTCTGGTTCGGCAGCCACCCGACGGTGCTGCAGCGGGCCGGCCTGCCGGCGTCCCTGAGGAGGCGCAGAGTCGATGAGCCGGATCCTGTTCGTCACCAACGACTTCCCGACCGCGGCGTGGCGGGCATCGAGTCGTTCGTGCTCGCGCTCTGCGAGCGGATGCCGCCCGACGAGGTCGTCGTCTACACCGCCTCGATGCCCGGCGACCGGGAGTACGACGCGACGCTGCCGTTCCCGGTGCACCGGGACCCGTCCGGCATGCTGCTGCCGACCCCGGCGGTCGCGCGGCGGGTGGCGAAGGTGATGCGCGACTACGACTGCGACCGCGTCGTGTTCGGCGCCTCCGCGCCGCTCGGGCTGCTCGCGCCGCGCCTCCGCCGCGCCGGGGCGCGCCGGATGGTCGCACTGACCCACGGGCACGAGGTCTGGTGGGCGCGGGTGCCGGTCGCGCGGCAGCTGCTGCGCCGCATCGGGGACTCGGTGGACGTGATGACCTACGTCAGCGAGTGGTGCCGGGACCGGATCGCGCCGGCGCTGTCGCCGGCGGCCGCGGCCCGGATGCGAGCGGCTGTCGCCCGGCGTCGACACCGACCGCTTCTACCCCGGGTGCGGGGGAGCGGAGGTGCGCCGACGGCTCGGGATCCCCGACGGACGCGCCGGTCGTGGTCTGCATGGCGCGGATGGTCAAGCGCAAGGGCCAGGACACCCTGGTCAGGGCCTGGCCCGAGGTGCTGCGCGCGCATCCCGGACGCGCGGCTGCTGCTGGTGGGCGACGGCCCGAACCGGACGGCGCGTCGAGCGGCTGGTCGCGACGGCTGCGGGTGGCGGACTCGGTGGTCTTCACCGGGCAGCGTGCCGTGGGAGGAGGTGCCGGCGTACATGGACGCCGGCGACGTCTTCGCGATGCCCTGCCGGACCCGGCTGCTCGGGCTGGAGCCGGAGGCCTTCGGCATCGTCTTCCTCGAGGCCGCGGCCTGCGGGCTGCCGGTGGTCGCCGGCAGCTCGGGCGGCGCCGCCGAGGCCGTCGCGGACGCCAGCTCGGTCGTGCGACGCTCGAGGCGCATCGGTTGGCAGATGCAGTCGCTCGGACGCGTGCCGCCGCGGCGATGACGCTGGCGGGCCTGCAGTCGGATGAGCTGGGACGCTGCGGCTGCAGCGACTGGCGGGCTCATGCGCCGCTGCAGCTCAGCAGCGTGGCGCTCGGAGCAGCCTTGTCGCGATCACGTCGCACGAGTCCGAGTAGGTCTCCTGGACGACGCCGCCGAGGAGCGAACACGATCGCGACGATGAGCGCGGCGATCGCGACGACGATCAGCCCGTACTCGACGGCGCGAGGCGCCGCGCTCGTCTCGTCGACGCTGCGTGGACGTGTCATCATGCGGCCTCGCATTCGTGCGAGTAGACGAAGGGGGTGGGCACGAGTCGCGCCCACCCCCTGCTCAGCGTCGGTCAGTCGCAGTCGGCGCAGGTGGCCGAGGTGCTGGCCTTCGATCGATCGGTCGCAGGTGTCCGTGAAGACCTCCTTGACGACGCCGCCGAGGGCGAAGACGATGATGACGATGAGGGCCGCGATGGCGGCGACGAGCAGGCCGTACTCGACGGCCGAGGCGCCCTTCTCGTCGTTGCGACGGTTGACGAGGCGCTGCATGAGCTGAAGCATGAGTATCTCCCAAGGTTCGTTCTGTGGGAGGCCACCGCGGACTCCCGACATCAACAAGGATCGGGCACTCCGGGCTCGGTCTGTATCGGGAGAACGGACGGCTTGTCCGTCCAATCGGAGGATCCGAGATGGGCCGTTGATGGCCCGAGAGGACCATTTTTGCCCGATTTGCGACTCAGACCTGCGAATCGTCTGACAGGAGGCCCGCGCGGATGGCGATTCATGATCGCCTGCGCGCGGTTGGCGGCGCCGAGCTTCTCGTAGATCTTCGAGATGTGGGTCTTGGCGGTCGACTCGCTGACGAAGAGCTGGCGGGCGATCGCCGCGACGCCCAGCCCCTCGGCCAGCAGCCGCAGCACCTCGGTCTCCCGCGGCGGACAGCTGCGGTCCGGACGGGCGACATCCGGCGCCGCATGGCGTCGGCCAGGTCGGCGGCCGTGAACGAGCGCGGGGAGACGGTGGCGTGCCGGGCGGCGGCGACGACGTCGTCGGAGGGGGCGTCCTTGGCCACGAACGCCGAGGCGCCGGCCTCGAGGGCGCCGAACAGCTGCTCGTCGCCGGCGTACATGGTCAGCACGACGATGCCCGACCTCGTCGTCCGCTGCTGCGCAGCCTGCGGACCAGGTCGAGCCCGGTGCCGTCGGGGAGCCGGACGTCGGTGACCACGACGTCGGGCTTGAGCTGCGTCGGCCAGCCGCGGCGCCCTCGCGCGACGCGAGCCGGCCTCGCCGACGACGTCGAAGTCGTCGTGGCGCTCGAAGGCGCGGGCGAGCCCCTGGCGGATCAGGTCGTGGTCGTCGACCAGGACCACCGTGTGCGTCGCTGTCGATCATCGGATGCCTCTCCTGCCTGCCTGCTCAGGCGGTGGCCGGCTCGTCGGCGCCCACTGTAACCGTGACGCTAGTGCCCGGTCGTGGCGTCCGAACCGTCGTCGTTCTCGGCTGATCTCGAGCGTCGGCGCCGATGCGTTCGGCGCGCTCGCGCATGATCTTGAGGCCGTAGGAGTCGGCTCGCGGGCGTGCCCAGGCCGCTGCCGTCGTCCGCGACGCTGATCCGCGCGAACGGCGGGTCGGATCCGGCAGTCGACCCAGAGGTTGCGCGGCGTCGGAGTGCTTGCGGGCGTTGGTGATCGCCTCCTGGGCGATCCGCAGCAGCTCGGTCTCGACCTCGCCGCGCAGCCGGGTCGGGGCCTCGTCGAGGGTCAGGTGCACGGTCAGCCCGGACCGGGCGCCGACCTCGCGCACGTAGTCGGAGAGCGCCGAGCCCGAGCCCGCGCCGGGAGACCTCGCTGCGCAGGTCGAAGATCGACAGCCGCAGCTCGCTGACCACCCGGGTGAGCTCGCCGCGCAGCGCGTGCAGCTTGCGTGCGCTGGGTGTCGCTGGTCGCGGTCGGCGGTCAGGTCGTCGACGACGTAGCCGAGCGAGGCGATCTCCTGGGCGACGCCGTCGTGGATCTCGCGGGCCAGCCGCTGCCGCTCCTCCATGGTGGCGAGCGAGCGGACCTCGTCGAAGGCGAGCGCCGTGTCGAGGCGCAGCGCCTGCTCGTCGACCTCGCGCATCAGCGCTGCAGCGCCTTGTGCGCCGGTGGCGGCCGCGCGTCGTCGAGCACGACCACGCCGATCATGCGCGAGCCCGACCCGCAGCGGGAGCGCGACCCGGTGTCGCCGGTTCGGCGCGGCCCGACGTCTGGATGCTCGTGCACCGGCTCCATCTCGGCCCAGCAGCGGTCGACGACCGGTGCCCTCGGGCTGGAGCGGCTGCTCGCGCGCCTGAGCGCCCCGGTAGCCGAGCGGGGCGAGCACCCCGCCCTCGGTGCGCACGAACACGGCGGAGTGGGTGTCGTCGAGGTGCTGGTGCACGGTGGCCAGCAGCTGGCTCGACATCGACACGGTGTCGAGGCCCGAGGACAGCCGGCGGGCCACCGTGCGCAGCTGGGAGAGCAGCCGCCGGGCGGACTCGTAGGACTCGTCGGTCTCCGACGGCCCCGCCTCCGCGTATCGCCCGCAGCCGCGCGCTCGACGAGCCCGACCCCGAGGCGCGGTGATCAGCCAGGGGCCGACGATCTCGGTCGAGCACGTCGACCTGGTCGACCAGGCCGGACAGGGCGAGCACGGCGATCAGCGCCAGGACCTCGACGCGACACGACGACCAGCACCCGGAAGGCGCCGAGGACGTGACCGGCGATCAGCGCCGGGACCACGAGGTAGGGGAGCAGGATGACGCCCTCGGGGAGCGCGAGCGCCGACGACGAGGCAGACCAGAGCCGCCTCGACGGTCAGGACTCCCACGTTCGGGAACGCGTCGAGAGACGTCGGCCGCCAGCGGCGCGTGCCCGCGATCGCCATCAGCATCAGGGTGCTCTGCAGTGCCGCGAGGTCGAGCAGGGCGAGGCTCAACCCGAGGATCGCCGCGACGCAGAAGACGCCGCGCAGCGATACCGACCCGAGCTTGTGAGGTCACAGAGTTCCCGAGAACGCTTCCATGATCCCGATCCCGGCCGGCCCGAGCACCGCGATGAACAGGCACGGGCAGGATGCAGAAGATCAGCGGGACCAGGATCTTGACCGCCACCTTCTGCGCCTGCTCCTCGGCGCGCTGCCGGCGCTTGACCCGGATCTCCTGCGACTGCACCCGCAGCACCTGGGCGATCGGGATGCCGAGCGCGTCGGCCTGCACCATCGCGCCGACGAAGCCCTTCAGCTCCGGCACGTGGGTGCGCTCGCCGAGCGCGCGCAGGGCGGCGCCGCGGCCGAGGCCGATCTGCATCTCCTGCAGCACCCGGGCGAACTCCTCGGCCAGCGGCCGTCGGTGTTGCGGGCCACCTGGGACAGCGCGGCGTCGAAGCCGAGGCCCGGACTCGACCGAGATGGTCAGCAGGTCGAGGGCGTCGGGCAGCGCCCGCTGCATCTTCTGCGGTCCGGTCGTAGCCCTGCTGGTAGAGGTACAGGTTCGGCGCCATGGTAGCCGGCCAGCGCGGCAGCACGACGCACACGCCGAGCGTGGGCAGCGAGCCCGAGGCCGAAGAGCATGCGTGACGACCAGGCCGATCACCAGGGCGGCGGCGAAGCCGACGAACTTCAGCGACGTGACCCGGTCGACGGTCCAGCCCGGCGGGTTGCCGGCGACCTCGAGCTTGTTGCGGATCCGCTCGCCGTGGTCGGCCGGGGTGAGCTTCTTGCCCAGGCTCGAGCGTGCGGTCGAGCAGCGGGGTCGAGCACGCGGTCGTTGAAGGACGGGTCGAGCTCCTTGCTGCAGCTCCGGCGGGCGCGGCGGTGAACGCCTCGCATGCACCGCGAGCGACTTGCTGACGCCGCGGGCCTCGTTGGTCGAAGACGCCGACGCGGTCAGCGACAGCAAGATCGCCAGCGAAGATGCCGGCGAGCCGACGATCAGGATGATCGACGCGATGCTCCATGTCAGACCTCCACCTTCACGAGCTTCTTCATCCAGAAGATGCCCGCGGTCGAGCAGGACCGCCATCACGCCGAGCATGACCCAGCCGAGCGGGCGTGCTGATACAGCGGCTCGAGGTACGTCCGGGTTGGCCATCAGCAGGTAGAGCCATGAAGCCGGGCGGCAGGCCGCCGAGGATCCAGACCGACAGCCGGCCCTCGGCGGAGAGCGCCTAGCACCTGCCGCTCGAGGTACTCGCGCTCGCGGATGGTCTCGGCGACGTTGTTGAGCAGCTCGGACGAGGTTGCCGCCGACCTCGCGCTGGATCCGGATCGCCATGACGACCCACTCGAAGTCGACGCTGCTCCATCCGCTCGGCGACGCCGTCGAGGGCGTCCTCGATCTCGACGCCGAGCCGGGCCTCGACGAGCGCCCGGCGGAACTCGCCGGCCATCGGGTCGGTGCCCTCGCGGACGACGGTGTCGACCGACTGGGCCAGCGACAGACCGGCGGAGAGGCTGCCCGCCATCAGCTGCAGGGTGTCGGCCAGCTGGGCGTTGAACGCCTTGATCCGCCGGCTGCGCTTGAAGCGAGAGGAAGAGCCAGGGCAGCGACGAGCCCGAGCGACGAGACCGAGCGAGCATGAAGAGCATGTTGCCGCCAGCCGAGCAGCAGGCCGAGGAGCCCGAGCCGCGAACGCGACGCCGGCGTGGATGAGCAGCCACTCGGCCGGCTTCAGCGACATGCCGGCGGCCTCGAGCTCGTGCGCCGAGGGCGGCCTCGAGCCCCTTCGTTGCTCTCGAGCACGTTCTCGGCGACCGCCGACGGCCTGCGGCGGCCATCGCCCTGGGGCTGGCGTCGCGGCTTGGCCGCGGCCAGCTTGCGGGCGCCCTTGCGGGTGTAGGCCTCGATGCTCCGGCTCTCGACGGCGTCCTGCTTCTTGTGCGCGCCGGCGACCGCCGAGCGGCGAGCAGCAGCGAGCAGAGCAGCGCGACGGCCGACCGCGCCGAGGCCGCCGAGCATGAGCTCGCGCGGGATCGTCGAAGCCGGCGGCTCGACCGGCGGTGCCGCGTGCGGTCGGCCTCGCCGCCGCCGGCGCGTCGCCGCGGCGGCGGCGACGCGTGACGAACGCCGTCGTCGGTGTAGGGCTCGCCGTCGACCTCACGGTGACGCCGAGGGTGCCCTCCGTCGCGGCGAGCTCGCGGGCGGCGTGACGGTGACCAGGACCTGGCTGGCGAGCGCCTCGGCCTCGTCGGCGAAGACCTCGGTCAGCGCCTCCGGGTCGTCCGCGCTGATGACCGTGCCGTCGCCGGCCTCGGCGAGCTCGCGCAGCAGCGCCGGTCGTCCTGCGCCGTCTGGGCGAGCGCGACGACGTCGACCTTGACGCTCGGCGTCCTCGATGGCCGTGGTGACCGTCGTCGAGCGGCGGTGTCCGGAGGTGTCGCGGCCGTCGGAGAGCACGAGGACGCTGCGCGAGCCCTCCGTGCCGCTGGCGGTCACGGCCTCGAGGACGCCGTCGTACAGCCGGGTCTGGTGGCCAGCTCGAGCCCGTCGATGACCGCGCGGAGGCGTCCCGGTCCAGCGTCGGCTCCTGGGCGACCGTCGACGTCGCCGGCGAAGGTGACGAGGCCGACGTCGAGGTCGTCGGGGCCGCGTCGAGGAACACCTTGGCGGCCGCCTTGGCCTCCTCGAACCGGTTGTCCCGCCGCATGCTGTAGCTGACGTCGATGGCGAGGACGTCGGTGCGCTCGACGGCCTCGCGCCTCGCCGGCGCGGCTCGCGCCGTCGGCCGGCAGCGCGACGTCGTCGAGGGTGACGGCCACCGAGTCGAGGTCGGGCGCGTCGTCGCCGGCCCCGGGCAGCGAGTACGAGCACCTGGAACGTCGCCGTCCTGGGCTCGACGTGGTCGATGCTGCCCGTCGGCGGCGTACGCCGGGCGCGGCGCGCGAGCGCACGGCCGCAGCGCGGCGAGCGAGACGGCCGCCGGCGCAGCGGCCGAGTGGAGCGGACCGGCCGCGACGACGCGCGGCGCGAGTGTCGCATCGGTCAGACCACCGTCCATGGCGAACAGCATCGGGTCGACCTGGACGTTGTTGTGCGGCGAGCTTCTCGAGGAACTTCGGGCGCAGGCCGGTGGCCTTGAGCCGGCCGAGGCTGCGGCCGTTCTCGTCGAAGCCCATGCGAGTGGTCGTAGAGGAAGATGTCCTGGAGGGTGATGACGTCGCCCTCCATCCGCTCGACCTCGGTGACGTGGGTGATCCGCCGGGAGCCGTCCCGGAGCCGGGTCTGGTGCACGATCAGGTCGACCGCGGAGGCCACCTGCTCGCGGATCGCGCGGATCGGCAGGTCCATGCCGGCCATCAGCACCATCGTCTCGATGCGGGCGAGGGTGTCGCGCGGGCCGTTGGAGTGCACGGTGCAGATCGAGCCGTCGTGACCGGTGTTCATCGCCTGGAGCATGTCGAGGGCGGCGGCGTCGCGGACCTCGCCGACGACGATGCGGTCGGGGCGCATGCGCAGCGAGTTCTTCACCAGGTCGCGGATCGTCGACCGCGCCCTTGCCCTCGATGTTGGCCGGGCGGGACTCGAGCCGCAGCACGTGGTCCTGGTGCAGCTGGAGCTCGGCGGCGTCCTCGATGGTGACGATGCGCTCGTCGCTCGGGGATGAACGACGAGAGCACGTTGAGCGTCGTCGTCTTGCCGGCGCCGGTGCTGCCGGAGACGATGATGTTGAGCTGGCCCGCGCACGCAGGCGGACAGGAAGTCCGCGGTGCGCTGCGAGTAGGTGCCGAAGGCGACCAGGTCGTCGGACGGTGTAGGGGTCGGCGGAGAACTTCCGGATCGTCAGCAGCGAGCCGTCGATCGCCAGCGGCGGGATGACGGCGTTGACACGGCTGCCGTCGGGGAGGCGGGCGTCGACCATCGGGCTGGACTCGTCGACGCGACGGCCGATGCGGGACACGATCTTGTCGATCGTGCGGCGCAGGTGCGCCTCGTCGCTGAACCGGCCCTCGACCTTGCTGCAGCTTGCCGGCGCGCTCGATCCAGATGTCGTCGCAGCCGTTGACCATGACCTCGGTGAGGTCGGGGTCGCGCAGGAACGGCTCGATCGGGCCGTAGCCGAGGATGTCGTCGGCGATCTCCTGGGCGATCCGGGTGCGGTCGGCCGGGGTGATGCAGGACGTCCTCGTCCTGCATCGCCTCCTGCAGGGCGCCGCGCACCATCCGCTCGAGCTCGGACTGGGTCAGGTCGGCGTCGTACAGCTTGGGGCCGAGCTGCTGTGAGCAGCCGGTTGTGCACCGTCGACCTTGAGCTCGCGGAACGCGTCGGCTCGGTCGCCGGGCTGCTTGGCCGGTCGCCCGGTCGCCTTGCGTCGGCAGGGCGTCCGCGTGCTCGTGGGCGGCTGACGGCGCGGTCGCGGGAGGCCGCGGCGAGCCGGTCGGCAAGACTGCTCATGGCTACCTACTGTTCCGTCGGAGGAAGCCCCGCTTGGGGGCGGCGGCACGCGAACCCCGCGGGACGGCGTCGGCGCTGGCTCGGCGGCCTCCGCGGGCGCTGTCGAAGCTCTGCGCGAGCCGGGTGATCGCCTGGCTGACCGGGTGCTTCGGGATGCGACGGCGGCGATCGGCTCGCCGGAGTTGGTCGCGTTGGCGACCTGCGGACGAGGTCGGGATCGGCAGCGTCGATCTTCATGTCGAGCGTGCTCTCGACCTCGTCCGGGGCGAGCCCGACCTTGTCGTCGGCCCGGTTGAGCACCAGGTGCCGGCGCGGCTTCGGGAAGTTGAGCAGGTCGAGGGTCTCGCACGGCGATCTTGACGTTCTTCAGCGTCGGTACGTCGAGCGTGGTGACGAGCAGCAGCTCGTCGGTCTCGTCGAAGGCCTGCAGCACGTGCTCGTCGAAGGCCGGGGACGGTGTCGACGACGACGTAGTCGAAGTTCTGCCTTGAGCAGCGCCGAGGATCCGGCCGACCAGCGACGGCGGGGATCGAGTCCTTGGCGTCCGGCTGCACCGGGGCGACCAGGGTCGAGATGCCGCGACGGTGCGGGGTCAGCAGCGGCTCGAGCACGCTGAAGTCGAGGCCGCTCTCGAAGTGCGACGGCGTCGGCGATGGTGCGTGCGGGGAACAGCTGCAGCGTGATGGCGATGTCGCCGAAGCCGAGGTCGAGGTCGACCAGGCAGACCCGCTTGCTGCCCTTCTCGGACAGCGCGATCGCGAGGTTCGCCGCGAGCGTGGTCTTGCCGACGCCGCCCTTGGGGGAGAAGACGGTGATCAGCTGGCCCGATCGGACCGCTCGCCTCGGCGACGCGACGGGACCGTTGAGCGCGCGGCCACACCTGCTGGGCGCGCTTGACCGCGGCGCCCGAGCCCGGTCAGGTCGCGCTCCTCGACGACCTCGCGCATGCCCGACCGCAGCGCCTCGGCGAGCACGCTGGTGTCGACCCGGCGGCGGATCAGGATGACGCTGGTCGACGGGCCGGGTGACCCGCAGCATGTCGGCCAGCGACGGCGGCCGCCTCGAGGTCGACACCGGGGCCGAGCACGACGGCGTACTCGTCGGGCGACGGAGGACAGCGTGCGCTTGAGGCTCGTCGAGGTTCGCGACGACTGCGGTCCGAGCTCCCGGTGACGGAGGTGAAGAGCTCCGCGTTGGCCGGGTTGCTCTCGACGATGATGGGCATCGGCGATCACCGGAAGAGGTTCGTAGAGGTGGTGCCCGGTCCGGCCTGGACCTTCGACTTGTCGTTGAGGTAGCCGAAGGACAGCTCGCCGGTGGTGGCCGCCAGCAGGATCTTCTCGGCCTGCTTCTGGTCCACGGCGAGCGTGAACAGCGTCTTGGGCAGCTGCTCGGTGGTCTGGGCACCCTCGGTGTTGGTGGTCGTGGTCGAGATGACCGTCGTCGCGCCGACCGCGATGACCTGCGACCTTGGGCTCAGGAGCCGGACGCCGGTCTGGGCGCCGCCGATGTCGCCGTTCATGAAGATGGCCACCTCGTCACCCGGTGACGACGAAGCCGGCGACCCGGCCGGTGTCGGACAGGGTCACCGAGATCGCGATCTTCCCGTCCGGGAGGGTCAGCGTGTCCTGGTCGCCGGGGGAGCCGAACTTGGCGGTGATGATCTGCTCGTTGGGGTAGACCGGTCCGAGCGCCACCTGCGTGCCGAGGGTCTCGATGGTGTTCACCGCACCGGGCAGCACCTGCTCGCGGGGCACCTCGCCGAGTGCGATCTTGCCGGCGGCCTGCGCCGCGTCGAGCGTCTCGCCGGGGTTGATCTGCGCCACTGCCTTGAGCACCTGCACGGGCGCCTGCGCCTCCTTGGCGCGGGCGTCCGCGCCTCGGACGTACAGGAACACCATGGTGCTGCCCAGGGCGGCGATCAGTGCCGCCACGATCAGGAGAACTGTCCTGCGTCCCATGCCTCGACCTGTCTACTCGTGCTGCGAGAGGCTCCCTCCGCGGTGGAGAGGCGCTCCGGAGGGCCGTTCCGAGAAGCCCGGAGTCAAGGTTTCTACATTCGCCGGGCTGCGTCTTGGAAATGGACTAAAAGCCCACTCCGTGTCGAACCGGCCCCGAAGCGGCGTCAGCCGCGGTACAAGCGCTCGATCTCCTCGTGCGCGAGCCGCTCCACGTGCGCCGCGCCGCAGCTTGAGGCTGGGGGTCAGGTGCCCGCCCTCCTCGGTCCAGTCGCTGGGCAGGACCTCGAACCTGCGCACCGCCTCCGCCTGCGACACCGAGCGAGTTCGCGCCGTCGACGGCCGTCTGCAGCTCGGCGAGCAGGTCCGGATCGCGGGTCAGCCTCGCCGGATCGGCGGGCTTGCCGTGCCGCTCTGGCCCAGACCACCACGGCGTCGGCGTCGAGCGTGATCAGCGCCGCGATGTAGGGGCGGCTGTCGCCGACGACCAGGCACTGGCTCACCAGCTCGTGCGCGCGGATGCGGTCCTCGAGCGGCGCGGGGGCGACGTTCTTGCCGCCGGCCGTGACCAGCATCTCCTTCGCCCGGCCGGTGACCCTGACGAATCCCTCGTCGTCGATCTCGCCGAGGTCGCCGGTCCGCAGCCACCCGTCCGCCGTCAGTACGTCGGACGTGGCCCCCTCGTCGCGCCAGTACCCGCTCATGACCTGCCCGCCGCGCACCAGGAGACTCTCCGTCGTCGGCGACCCGGACCGTCGTACCCTCCAGCGGCTGTCCGACCGTGCCGATGCGCTGCGCCGCGGGGCGGTTCATCGTCACCGCGCGCGGTGGTCTCGGTCAGGCCGTAGCCCTCGAGGACCGGGACGCCGATGCCCCGGTAGAAGTGGCCGAGCCGCTCGCCGAGCGGGGCGCCGCCGGAGATCGCGAAGCGGCAACGCCCGCCCAGCGCGGCCCGCAGGCCGGAGTAGATGCGGCGGTCGTAGATCCGGTGCCGGGCCCGGAGCAGGGCGCCGGTGTGGCCGGAGTCCAGCGAGCGGCTGTAGGCGATGGCCGTCACCGGCGGCCCGGTCGAACAGCCCGCCACGACCGTCGATGGCCGCGGTCTGCGAGGCGGTGTTGAAGAGCTTCTCGAAGATGCGCGGCACCGCGAGCAGGAACGTCGGCCTGAACTCGCCGAGGTCGGTCACCACCTTGCCGATCTCGGGTGAGTGCCCGAGACGCACGCCGGCCCGGATGCAGCCGACCTGGATGATCCGGGCGAAGACGTGGGCCAACGGCAGGACCAGCAGCGTCGCCGCGTCGTCGCCGTCGAAGAGCTCCGGCAGTCCGCGCACGGCGGCGTCGAGCTCGAAGGCGAAGTTGCCGTGGGTGAGCACGCAGCCCCTCGGCGCCCCCGTCGTACCCGAGGTGTAGATCAGGGTGGCGGTCGAGTCGGGGCCGGTGGACGTACGACGATCCTCCAGCCGGTCCTCGGCGACGGACCCGCCGGCGGCGGCGAGCGCGTCCAGGGCCCCCGAGTCGATGCTCCAGACGTGGGCCAGGTCGGGGCAGGCCTTGCGCACCATCTCCGCCTGCCCGTCGCGCTCGACGAAGACGGCCGTGGCGCCGGAGTCCTGCAGGATCGCGGCGACCTGCTCGGGCGGAGCGGTGTCGTAGATCGGCACGCTGACCGCGCCGGCGAACCAGACGGCGTAGTCGAGGACGGTCCACTCGTAGCGCGTGCGCGACATCAGCGCCACCCGGTCGCCCGCCTCGACGCCGTCCGCGATCAGCCCCTTGGCCACCGCCCGGACCTGCTGGTGGAACTCGCCGATCGTGACGTCCCGCCAGCCCTGGTCGGCACGGACGCCGAAGGCGACGTGGTCGGGCGACTCGGCGGCACGCCGCACCACGTCATCCGTGAGGTTCCCCGTGACGGGGTCGGTCGCGGTGAGCGGCGTCGAGTACTCGCGCACGAGCTGCCTCCGGGGGTCGGACGGGGGTGCTGGCGAGACGGTACTCCGCGCGGCGGCGTCGCCTCGCCACGGCACGGTGGCCGGTCGGTCCGGACCGGTCGATCCGATACGCTCGCCGCACCGAGGACGACCCCGAAGCGAGGCCCCAGGCAGATGGCAGAGCAGACCACGTCGAGCATCGTCATCGACGCAGAACCGGCTGCGGTGATGGCGGTCATCAGCGACTTCGACGCCTACCCCGAGTGGGCACAGGGCGTGAAGAAGGCCGACGTGGTGGCCGACGGGGGCGACGGACGGCCCGAGCAGGTGTACTTCGAGCTCGACGCCAGCCCGATCAAGGACGCCTACACGCTGCAGCTACGACTGGCACGGCGACGCCTCGGTCCACTGGACGCTGGCCGAGGGCAAGATGCTCAAGGCGATGGACGGCTCCTACGAGCTGGCCGATCGCGGCGGGAGCACCGAGGTGACCTACCGGCTCGCCGTGGACATCTCGATCCCGATGATCGGGATGCTCAAGCGCAAGGCCGAGAAGGTCATCATCGACACCGCGCTCAAGGGACTGAAGAAGCGCGTCGAGTCGCTCGGCCGCCGTGAGGATCGTCCTCTTCACCGGCAAGGGCGGCGTCGGCAAGACGACCGCCGCCGCCGGTACGGCGACGCTGGCGGCCCGGGACGGTGCCCGGACGCTCGTGCTGTCGACCGATGCCGCGCACTCGCTCGGCGACGCCTTCGACGTCCCGATCGGGTCCGAGCCGACCGAGGTCGCGCCGAGGCTGTTCGTGCAGCAGGTCGACGCGCAGCGCAGGTTCGAGCGGTCGTGGGCGGACATCCAGCGCTACCTGCTCAGCGTCCTGGACGCCGCGGGCGTCGACCCGATCACCGCCGAGGAGCTCACGGTCATCCCGGGCGCCGAGGAGGTGCTCGCGCTGCTGGAGCTGCGCGCGCAGGTCATGTCGGGCGAGTGGGACGTGGTGGTCGTCGACTGTGCCCCGACCGCCGAGACGCTTGCGCCTGCTGGCGCTGCCGGAGGCGCTGGGCTGGTACATGGACCGCGTCTTCCCCGCGCGAGCACCGCGTCGTGAAGGCGCTGCGCCCCGTGCTGGCCAGAGCCGCCGGGGTGCCGATGCCGCAGGACACCGTCTTCGACGCGATCGAGCGGCTGCACCGCGACCTCGACGAGGTGCGACAGCTGCTCACCGGGCCGGACGCCAGCGTGCGGCTCGTGCTGACCCCCGAGACGGTCGTGGTGGCCGAGGCCCGCAGGTCGCTGACCACGCCTGTCCCTGTTCGGCTACCGGGTGGACGGGGTGGTCGCCAACCGGGTCTTCCCCGACGAGGGCGCCGACCCGTGGCGCGCCCAGTGGGTGCAGGCGCAGAAGGTCGTGCTCGCCGAGGTCGAGCAGTCCTTCGGCGGCCTGCCGGTCTGGCGGTCGGCGTACCGCCCGGGCGAGCCGGTCGGAGTCGAGGAGCTCGCGGACTTCGCCAGCTGCGGCGTACGCCGGGGACGACCCGCTGGCGCGCGCCGTCGGCGACGGGCCCATGTCGATCACCCGCACCCCGTCCGGGGCGGTCCTGCGCATCGCACTACCGTTTGCGGACAAGTCCGACATCGACCTGGCCCGACACGGAGATGAGCTCGTGGTGACCGTTGGCAGCTACCGCCGGATCCTGACCCTGCCGGCGGCCCTGATGCGGCACACCGTCGCCGGCGCCCGCGTGGAGGGCGGCGCCCTCCAGGTCCGGTTCCGCGCCGGCGCGGCCGAGGCTGACGACGCATGACCGACGACGCCCACGACGACAGCCGGCACGTCGGCAGCGTTGCCGAGGAGGCCGCCCGGCTGCTCGGTGCGCTGCAGGGATGGGCACGCGAAGGAGCCCCGGAAGGCTCTGCCGGTGCCGCCGCGTCGACCGCGTCCGCGGCGCTGCACGACCTCAACGAGCACATCGCCACCGGGGGCGAGGACTGCCGCTACTGCCCGGTGTGCCGGACGATCGCGGCGCTGCGCCAGACCAGCCCCGAGGTCAAGGACCACCTCGCGACCGCGGCGGTCTCGCTGCTGCACGCCGCCACCGGCGTCCTGGAGGCACGCGGTGGAGCGGACTCCGGTGGTCGACCCGGCCCCGGTGGTCGACCCGGCCCCGGTGGTCGACCCGGCCCCGGTGGTCGACCCGGCCCCGGTGGTCGAGCCCGTCGAGACCACGACCCCGTCGAGAAGATCGACCTCTCGGACGACGCCGACGACACCGAGTGGGAGGACTAGACACATGGGGCTCACGGTCGGGGTGGACGTCGGCGGCACGAAGATCGCGGCCGGCGTGGTGGACGAGGACGGCAAGATCCTCGAGACCGCACGGCGGGAGTCGCCGGCGGAAAACGCCGAGGCCATCGAGGGGACCATCGCCGAGCTCGTCAGGGATCTGCGCAAGGACCACGCAATAGAAGGGGTCGGTGTCGGCGCAGCCGGCTTCGTCGACGTACACCGGTCGACGGTGCTGTTCGCCCCCAACCTGGCCTGGCGCGAGGCGCCGCTGAAGTCCGAGCTGGAAGCGCGCATCGACCTGCCGGTCGTGATCGAGAACGACGCCAACGCCGCGGCCTGGGGCGAGTTCTCCTTCGGTGCCGGCGAGGACGTCGAGGATCTCCTCCTGGTGACCGTGGGCACCGGTGTCGGTGGCGGCATCGTGCTCGACGGGAGCCTGCACCGCGGTGCGTTCGGCGTCGCAGCCGAGATCGGCCACCTGCGCGTGGTGCCCGGCGGGCGCCTGTGCGGCTGCGGGAACCTCGGGTGCTGGGAGCAGTACGCCAGCGGCTCGGCCCTGGAGCACGACGCCAAGGAGCGGCTCGCGGCCGGTGGTGACGACGTCCAGCCGCTGCTGCAGCGGGCGGGTGGCGACATCGACGCGGTGACCGGACCGGTGATCACCGAGGCCGCCCAGGCGGGCGACCCGGTCGCGGTCGAGCTCCTGGCCACCGTCGGGCGCTGGCTGGGGGAGGGGATCGCCTCCCTCACCGCGGTGCTCGACCCGGCCGTGGTGGTGATCGGTGGCGGCGTATCGGAGGCGGGTCCGCTGCTGCTGGACCCGGTCCGCGAGCACTTCCTCGACACCTTGACCGGGCGTGGCCACCGTCCGGAGCTCTCGATCCGGCCTGCCGAGCTCGGCAACAAGGCCGGGATGATCGGGGCGGCGGACCTTGCCCGGCGGAGCTAGCACGCCCGGCTGCACGATCGGGCTCGATGTCGGGGGCACCAAGATCCTGGCCGGCGTCGTCGATGAGGACGACACGGTCGTCGAGTTGCGCACCGTCGAGACGCCGGGACGGCAGAACCTTCCGGGGGTCGTCGAGGACCGGATCGTGCAGGTCGTCGGCGAGCTGCGCTCGGGGCGTGAGGTCCGGGCGGTCGGGGTCGGCGCGGCGGGGTTCGTGGGGCGGGACGGCACGGTGCGATTCGCGCCGCACGTGTCCTGGCGCGACGAGCCGCTGCAGCGGCGACTGACGGAGCGACTCGGGCTCCCGGTCGTCGTCGACAACGACGCGAACGTCACTGCTCTGGCCGAGCTCGAGGTGGGTGCCGCTCGTGGTGCCCGCGACGCGGTGGTCGTCACTCTCGGCACCGGGATCGGCGGGGCGGTCGTGATGGACGGCGACGTGCGACGGGGCGCGGTCGGGCTGGCCGGCGAGTTCGGACACATGCAGGTCGTGCCGGACGGCCGGCCGTGCCCCTGCGGGCAGAGCGGCTGCTGGGAGCAGTACTGCAGCGGCACCGCGCTGCGACGAGCGGCGCGCGAGCACGGCGCTCCCGCGGGCACCGAGGGGCCCGACGTCACGACGGCCGCGCAGGCGGGGACCGACTGGGCGCTGCGCGCGTTCGAGGAGGTCGGCGGTTGGCTCGGCGTGGGCGTGGCGGGCCTCTGCTCGGCGCTCGACCCCGAGGTCGTCGTGGTCGGCGGCGGCCTGTCCGATGCGGGTGAGCTGCTGCTCGAGCCCGCCCGGACGGCGCTGGCGGAGAAGCTGCCCGGTCGCGAGCACCGCCCCATGCCGCGGTTGGTGCGGGCCGAGTGCGGGCCGCAGGCAGGGATGGTCGGGGCCGCGCTGCTGGCGAGGAAGACGTTCGGATGAGTGGGTCTCGACGGGCTCGACCACCGGGCCCACGTCCGGTCTCCAGCGTGGCAGGATCGGGCCCGTGACGCGCATCCGGGTGGCGACGTACAACATCCTCATGGGTGGCCGTCGGGGGTCGGCAGTTCACGACGTCGTACGCCGCCTCGACGCCGACGTCCTGCTCGTCAACGAGAGCCCGAAGCAGCCGTTCCTCTGGAAGAGACGCTGCCGTGGCCTGGCCGAGCGCTGGCAGATGCGGTACGTCGCCGGTGGCCGGCCGGCCGGCTCCAACATGGTCGTGGTCGGTCCCAGGGTCGCGGTCAAGTCCTCCGGGGCGGAGCGGCTGAAGCAGCCGCTGTTCCAGCCCCGCCGCGGGCATCGCCTGGGCCCAGCTCCGCGTCGAGGGCCGGCTGCTCGGTGTCGTCGCCTGCCACCTCAGCCTGAACCGGGAGCGGCGCCTGCGTGAGGTGCAGCGGGTGATCGAGATCGCGTCGAGCCTGAGGGGCCCGGTGGTCGTGGCCGGCGACCTGAACGAGCCGCCGCGGGGTCCGAGCTGGCAGCGGCTGCGCGACGCGGGCTTCGTCGACCACGGGGACAACAGCTGGGAGACGTTCCCGGCGGACGACCCACGGACCAGGATCGACGCGCTGCTCGTGCGGGGCACCACGGCGACCGTGCTCTCCCACGGGGATCCCGGGCTTCCCGACCGGCTGCTGCGCGCGGCCAGCGATCACCGCCCGTTGACCGCGGAGATCGAGCTGACCTAAAGGGTCTCGACGGGTGGTTCCTGAGCCTGTCGAAGGGCTCGACCACCGGTGAACTACGCGCGGGAGCGGTAGTCCGGCACCAGGTCGGCGGCGAGCTGCTCGAGGAACAGGCCGACGTCGGTGACGATGCCGCGCGCCTGCGACGACCCGCGGTCGGCGAGCTTGGTGACGGTCGCGGGGTTGATGTCCACGCACACCAGCGGGATCGAGGCGGGCAGGATGTTGCCGGTGGCCACCGAGTGCAGCATCGTCGCGACCATCAGGCAGAAGCCGACCCCGTCGAGCTTGGCCCGCATCGCCCGCTGACCCTCGATCACGTCGGTGTGCACGTCCGGCAGCGGGCCGTCGTCGCGCACCGATCCGACCAGCACGAACTCCTTGTCGTGGGTGACCAGCGCGTGCATGATCCCGCCGGTGAGTACGCCGGAGTCGACGGCGGCCTTGATCGAGCCCTCCTTGCGGATCGTGTTGAGGGCCCGGATGTGGTGCTCGTGACCGTGCTCGACGCCGCGGCCGTGCGAGAGGTCGACGCCCAGCGACGTGCCGTACAGCGCGGACTCGATGTCGTGGGTGGCCAGCGCGTTGCCCGCGAACAGCACGTCGACGAAGCCGGCGTTGACCAGCGCGACCATCGCCGGCGCGGCCCCGGTGTGCACCACGCCGGGCCCGCCGACCCAGAGCACCTTCTTGCCGGCGGCCTTGGCCTCGCGCATGCCGTCGGCGACCTGGCGCACCAGCACCGCCTGCGGCTTCTCGCTGGACACGTCGGACTCCATGAACCCGAACGAGCCGGCCGACTTGTCCGCCTCCGGAACGGTCACCTTGATGCCGGAGGCGCCGCACACCACCTTCATGCCGGCCCTCACGTCCGCCATCGGCAGCGTGTAGACGCGGGTGCGCCCGTCGCTCTTGTCCACGATCAGGCCGCAGTCCATCTCGGGGTTCTCGACCGTCGACCCAGCGGCCGTCGAGGCGGACCCGGGTCTCCAGGTTGGTCGTGGAGTAGAACCCGTCGGGAAACACGCCGTCGACCTCGGCGACCTCCACCGACGCCTCGCCCGGGTCGACCTGGTTGACCCCGCGGGTCTGCAGCCGCATGAGCAGCCGCTGCAGGTCGTCCTCGTCGTCGCACCAGACCTTGATGGTGGCCGTGGACATGTCGCCGGACTCGCGGCCGACGTCGATGCTTCTCGATGACCCAGTCGCCGCCGTACTCGCGGATGTCGTCGAGGATCCGGGAGAGGACTCCGCTGTCCATCAGGTGTCCGGTGATCTCGACGTGCTCGGTGAAGGTCACGAGCTCTCCTCGGTACGACGCTGCGGTGCGGACGGGCCAACTTGGCGCGCTCGGCGGGAGTCGGTCGACCATGGCTCGAGGAGATCGTTACACCGACCGCGGCCGTCGCACGCCGGACCACCGTCGTCGCCCGGCCAGCCGCGGTCGTCGCCGCGGGGCATCGTGGCGACGAGGTACCCGAAGCCGCCGACGAACGCAGTGACCAGCAGGCAGCTGACCCAGCCCGGGTAGGTCCAGCCGAGGACGACGCCGAGCAGCATCAGCGCCGGGCCTCCGAACAGCGCCGACCCAGGCGGCCTTGCGCCGCGGCTCCAGCGACCGGCAGCGGCGGGGGGGGCGGCGGCACGAAGTGACCCTCGTCGTCCCAGGTGGCCGCGGTGTTGAGCTCCGGGGTCTCCCGGGACTGCCGGGCGAGCTGTGCGTCGAGGTAGGTCCGGTCGAAGGGGTCGGTCTCGACGGGCTTCTCGGGCTCGGCCGCGGGCTTCGAGACGTCGCTGTGCTCGTCCTCGACCACCGGCAGGTCGCCGTAGTTGGCGACGATCTCGGCCCAGGCGGCGTCCTCGTCGAGCCGGGGCTGGGCTCCGTCCGACCCGCCCGTGGGCTCCTCGGGCGTCCGGTCGTCGGGGTGGTCGGTCATGGTCCCGTCACTCGTCGTACGAACTCGGCGGACTCCTCGAAGATCATCGGGGCGTCGTTGTCGAGGGTAGCCACGTGGTAGCTGTTCTCGAGGATCCGCTCGGTCAGGTCGCGCGAGGACACCGACGTCAGGATGATCTGACCCGACGACGGGTCGACCACGTGGTCCTCCGCGGACCGGAACATCAGCAGCGGCGAGGTCACCTTCGGCAGGTCGGCGCGGACCTGCTTCCAGCCGGCCATCATCGACCGGGCCGCCTTGAGCGGGGTGCGGTCGTAGCCGTGCTCCTCGACGCCCGGCTTCTTGATGTCGTTGGCGATGCCGGGGAACGACGGGAGCAGGTGCTTGAGCACCGGCAGCGCGAGCACGTCCTTGCGCTCGGTGTGCACGGCCGGGTTGACCAGCACGATCCCGGCGACGTCGCGACCGCGGTCGGCGGCCAGCCGGAGGGCCAGGCCCGCCGCCCATCGAGAGGCCGCCGACGACGACCTGGTCGCAGTTGGCCGGCAGCTTGTCGAAGGCGCGCTCGACCTCGCCGTACCAGTCCGCCCAGCGGCACTGGTTGAGCTCCTGCCAGCTGGTGCCGTGACCGGGCAGCCGGGGGACGGCGACGGCGTACCCGTGCTCGGCCAGGTGCCGGCCCCACGGCACCATCGACGCCGGAGAGCCGGTGAAGCCGTGGCTGAGCAGCACGCCGACCCGCCGGCCGTCGGTGCCGGTCGGGCGGGCGTCGGCGTAGAACGGCTCGGCGATGGGGGACGAGCGACACGCTGCTCCTGGGGAGTTCCGGGCGGGCCCCTGAATCGTCGCACGCGAGGGTGACCGGGGCCAGGTTTACCGGCATCCGGGGCGGGCAGTGCGGATGGTGACGGGGGCGCGCACGAGGGCCTAATGTTTCCGGCGACGGAGGGGTCCCGCTCGAAGGAGGTGTCGGGTGTTCTACTGGCTGCTCAAGTGGGTCTTCGTCGGCCCGGTGCTGAAGCTGGTCTTCCGGCCCCGCACCGAGGGCGCCGAGCACGTCCCCGACGAGGGCGCGGCGATCCTGGCGAGCAACCACCTCTCCTACGCCGACTGGCTGTTCATGCCGCTCACGCTGCCCGCCGGGTCACGTTCGTGGCGAAGGCGGAGTACTTCACCACGCCCCGGCATCAAGGGCTGGTTCCAGAAGAAGTTCTTCTCCGGCGCCGGCCAGGTGCCGATCGACCGCTCCGGCGCCGAGCGCCGCCGAGGGCGCGCTCAAGGCTCGGCGAAGCGGATCCTCGGGCAGGGCGAGCTGTTCGGCATCTACCCCGAGGGCACCCGCTCCCACGACGGCCGGCTCTACCGCGGCAAGACCGGCGTCGCCCGGCTCGCCCTGGAGACCAAGGTGCCGGTGATCCCGGTCGCCGTCGTCGGCACCGACGTGGTGGCGCCGCCCGGCAAGAAGTTCGGCTCGTTGCACCCGGCCGCTGGTGCGGTTCGGCAAGCCGCTGGACTTCTCCCGCTACGAGGGCCTGGAGAACGACCGGTTCATCCTGCGGTCGATCACCGACGAGATCATGTACGAGATCATGCGGCTCTCGGGCCAGGAGTACGTCGACCTCTACGCCACCCAGGCCAAGGCCCTCGACAAGGAGGCCGCGGCCGACGCAAGGCCGCGGCCCAGGCCGCCCGGCGCCCAGGCCGCCGGCGACGCCGAGGCGGCTTGAGCGCTCGAGCCCGCGCGCGACCGAGCCCCGGCCGGCGCGGGTCGGCTCCGCCTGGACCTGGGGGACCGTCCGTCGGCGGTCGACCAGGTCGAGCACCACGCTCTTCCGCGCGCTGGCGGTGCTGCGCCTGGTCGTGCTCGCCTACGCCGTCGTGCTCAACGCCGTCCGGTGGCGGCGAGTTCGAGCGCCCGGTCGCCGGCTGGGCGGTCGTCGGCGGCGATGGTGCGTCTGGACGGCGTTCGCCACCTGGGCGTACGACGAGCCGCGCCGGCGCGCGCCTGCCGCTGCTGCGTGGCGGACCTCGCGGTCGGCGTGCGCCGCGCTGCTGTCCACGCCGCTGCGTGCAGAGCGACGCGATGCTCGACCGGCACGCCTCGACGATGCCGTCGTTCTGGGTGATGGCCGCGGTGCTGGCCTGGGCGGCCATCCGCGGCTGGCCCGGCGGCGTGTTCGCCGCGCTGGCGGTCATCGGCCTGCGACCTCGTCGGTGCGCGACCAGCCCACCGGCACCACCTGGGGCAACATCTTCCTGCTGCTGCTGGCCGCCGGCGGTCGTCGGCTACACGGCGTCGCTGCTGCGGGAGGCGACCGAGGCGCGGGCGCGGGCCGAGCGGGTCGCCGCGGCCATGGAGGAGCGGGCCCGGCTCGCCCGCGTCGTGCACGACGGCGTGCTCCAGGTGCTGGCCCTGGTGCAGCGCCGCGGCCTCGAGCTGGGCGGCGAGGTGGCGGAGCTCGGCCGGCTGGCGGGGGAGCAGGAGGTCGCGCTGCGGGCGCTCGTGCAGGGCGACGCGGCCCGGGTCACCGAAGCGGCGGAGTCCGCCGGGCGACCGGCGGCGCCGGATCGACCTGCATGGCGACGCTCGCCGCGCTCGGCAGCCCGGCACCGTGACCGTCTCCGGGCCGGGCGGCCCCGTGCGAGCTCCCCGCCCCGGTCGTCGCCGAGCTCGCGTGCCGTCGTACGCGCGTGCCTCGACAACGTGGCCAACGGCACGTCGGGGCCGACGCGCCGGCCTGGGTGCTGGTCGAGGACCTCGGCGGCTCGGTGGTGGTGACCGTGCGCGACGAGGGGCCGGGCATCCCCGCGGGGCGGCTGGAGGCGGCGGAGCGCCGAGGGCCGGCTGGGCGTGCGCGAGTCGGTGCGCGGCCGGGTCGCGCGACCTCGGGGGTTCGGCGGTGCTGGTGACCGGCGCCGGGGCAGGGCACCGAGTGGGAGCTGACGGTCCCGAGGCGCTAGCCCGAGCGGGTCTCCGGGTCCCACTCGTAGTAGCGGTCCAGGTCGTCCATGGCGACCAGGCGGAAGCCGAGCCTGGCGTACAGCCGGGCGGCCCGCTCGTTGCGGCGCGGCACCCGGATGCTGACCTGCTGGCCGGCGTCCCGGGCCTCGCGCGAACAGGTCGCGGACCAGCCGGCTGCCGATGCCGAGGGACCGGAACCGGGGGAGCAGGGTCATGTCGACCGCGTGCAGCATCGAGGCGGTGCGGTGCAGGTAGCGCGGCCGGCGTCCTCGCCCTTGTGCGTGATGACGTAGCGCTCGTGGCCGGGGAAGCGGCGCCGGAACCGGGTCTCCTGGGCGGTGTACTGGATGCGCAGGAAGTGCTGGACGAGGCGGGCGTCGGGCATCGCCGCGACCTCCTGCTCCCAGGCGGTGCAGAACACGTCGAACAGGAACGGCTCGTCGGCCTGGCGCACGGCGCGCAGGCAGTCGAACCGTTGCGGCACGGCGTCGATGGTCACGGATTCCTCCCCACCGAGTGTTGTCGGCCGTCCGGGGAGCGGACTTGACTGTCCGTTCGGTCACAGGTGTCTGGGTAGGGCGGGTGGTCGGGGCGGCTACGCTCGCGGCCGTGACGATCCACAGCGAGCACCCGTTCGCGGACCCGGAGGACGAGCGCGACCCGGCCCGCCGGCTGCGCGGACGGTGGGCGGCACGGTGGCGCTGCTGACGTCGGGCCCGGCGGACGACCGGGCCGGGCTGACCGTGTCGTCGCTGATGGTCGCGCACGGCGACCCCGCGCACGTGCTGGCGCTGGTCGACCCCGACTCCGACCTCGCGGCGGTGCTGGCCCGAGACCGGGCGCGGCGTCGTACAGCTGTTGTCGTGGGGGCACCGCGACCTCGCCGACGCGTTCGCCGGCGTCGCGCCGGCGCCGGGCGGGGTGTTCCGGCTCGGCGCGTGGGAGCAGACCCCGTGGGGGCCGCTGCTCGAGGGCGTCTCGGCGTGGGCCGGCTTCGCTCGTGCGAGTCCACGCGCGAGGTCGGCTGGTCGCTGCTGGTCGACGGCGTGCTCGAGGAGATCCACCTCGGCGAGCCCGGTGAGCCGCTGCTGCACCGGCGTGGGCGGTACGTCCGGCCCGCCGGCGCGTCGTAGCCTTCGCTGGACCGCCACCGATATCGGTAGCGCGAGGGTGGTCCATGGGTCACGGTAGGACTACCGATATCGGTATGGGGGAGGAGCGCGCGAGGATGTCGCTGAAGGTGATGGTCGTCGACGACCACCCGATGTGGCGCGACGGCGTGGCCCGCGACCTCACCGAGGCCGGGTCTCGAGGTGGTGGCGACGGCGTCGACCGGCACCGAGGCGCTGACCCGGGCGACAGGCGACGCGGCCCGAGGTGGTGGTGCTCGACCTGCAGATCCCCGCGCCGAACGGCGTCGAGGTGACCGCGCGAGCTGGTGCGCGACGACCCGGCCGTGCGGGTGCTGATCCTGTCGGCGTCCGGGGAGCAGGACGACGTGCTGCGAGGCGGTGAAGGCCGGCGCGACCGGCTACCTCGTGAAGTCGGCGTCGCGCGACCGAGCTGCTGGCCGCCGTACGCCGGGTCGCCGAGGGCGACACCGTGTTCACCCCGGGCCTGGCCGGCCTGGTGCTGGGGGAGTACCGCCGGCTCTCCGAGACCCCGGCGGCCGCGTCGAACGACCCCGACGCCCCGCGGCTGACCGAGCGCGAGACCGAGGTGCTGCGGCTGGTCGCGAAGGGGCTGTCCTACAAGCAGATCGCCGAGCGGCTGTTCCTCTCGCACCGCACCGTGCAGAACCACGTGCAGAACACCCTGCGCAAGCTGCAGCTGCACAACCGGGTGCAGCTGGTGCGCTACGCCATCGAGCAGGGGCTCGACGAGGAGCTCTGACATGGCCGACGACCCGGAGGAGACGTTCGCGGCGGTCGCCGAGGAGCTCTACGGACTCGCGCCGGGAGACTTCACCGACGCCCGCAACGGCTACGTCAAGGAGCTCAAGGCCGCGGGCGACAAGGAGCTGTCCGAGCGGGTCAAGGCGCTGCGCAAGCCGTCGGTGGCCGCCTGGGTGGTGAACATGCTGGTGCGGCACCAGGCCGAGGAGATGACCCAGGTGCTCGACCTCGGGGCCTCGCTGCGAGCGGCGCAGGCCGACCTCGACGGCGACGCGCTGCGCGAGCTCACCAAGCAGCGCCGCCGGCTGGTCGCGGCCGTCGCCGGGAAGGGCCGTGCGCTCGCCAAGGAGCTCGGTACGAAGCTCTCCGAGTCGGTGCTCCGCCAGGTCGAGGACACCTTGCACGCGGCGATGATCGACACCGACGCCGAGACCGCGGTGCGCACCGGGATGCTCGTCGACCCGCTGAACCCCTCGGGCACCGGTTCGCTCAAGGTGGCCTCCGCGGTGGCCGACCACACGGCGATGGGGCGGTCGGCCCGGCCGCTGTCGGAGGTGACTGCCTCGGGACGGTCGGAGCGGCCGGGGCTCTCCGTCGTACCGGGACCGGATCCGGCCGAGCGCGAACGCGAGGAGCGACGGGAGGCACGTACCGCCGCCAAGCAGGCGCTGCGAGCGGCCGCAGGCCGACCTGACCGTGGCGCAGAAGGAGCTGAAACAGCGCGAGAAGAGGGTGTCGGAGCTGCAGGCGGCGACCCTGCAGGTGAACGGCGAGATCGACGAGCTGCGGCGCGCGATCGACGGGCTGGAGTCGCGGCTGGAGCGGCTCGACGAGCAGGCCGCCGAGGCCGCCGAGGAGCGCGACGAGTCCCAGGAGGCCGTCGAGCTGGCCCGGGCCGCAGTCGCCGACGCCGAGGCGGAGATCGACCGGCTGGCGGACTGAGCGGAGGGCCGATTACCACGGTCCCGTGGTAATCCACCCCTTCCCGCCGTGATCTCCCCACGGGGAGGTGCAGAACGCCACGGGGAGTGGCCGGCCGCAGTGGCAGCTGTTCAGCGGACCTTGAAGCTGAGCTTTCCCTTGGGCAGCTCGGTCAGGGCGTCCTCGAGACTCTCGGCGAGCTGCTGCGGCTCCGGACGGTCGGCCGGGTCCGGCGAGAGGCAGGCGCGTACGACGGCGGCGACGTCGGGCCGGACGCGCACGGTGAACGGCGGCGCCTCGTGCTCGACCTGCGGCCACCGGGCCGCCGTCACGTCCGAGGTGTGGTCGCCGTCGAACGGCGCGACGCCCTCGATCGCGTGGAACAGCGTCGCTCCGACGCCCCACACGTCCGTCGCCGGACCGGGCCGGCCGCGCTGCGGGGGTTCGACCTGCTCGGGTGCCATGTAGTCGTCGGTGCCGACGGAGTGGTCGAGCGCCGCGGCCAGCTCGACCGTGCGCGCGACGCTGAGGTCGATGAGGCGGGCCGGCGACCCCATGATGATGTTGGACGGCTTGATGTCGAGGTGGACGAAGCCGACGTACCGCAGGAAGTGCAGCACCGAGGCCAGCTCGACGGCGAGCGGGAGGTACTGGTGCTCCTGGAGCGGGCCGTGCCGCCGCAGCAGCGAGGAGAGTCGCGGCCCCTCGATGTGCTCGAGCACCAGATGTGGTCGCTCCGCGTCCGGGGCCGCGCGGAGCAGCCGCACCAGGACCGGATGGTTCAGGCGTTCCAGCGCCTCGATCTCGCGGCGCAGTCCCTTCAGAGCGCTGCCGCTCCCCACGCGTTGTGGGCGTACCACCTTGACGACCACGAAGCCATACGTGATGTCGTCGAAGGCGAGGTATGCCTCGTAGATCTCGCCGCCGCCGAGCAGCCTGACGGCCGTGAGGGCGTCGGTGATCCGATCACCGTTCGCGAAGCTCCAGCTGTTCTCGCTCATTCGTGGCCTTCGTGCCGCGGCTTGACTGGGAGGTGCATCGGACCGTGTGAGGTTGATGCCCCGTGGCGTGACGATCATGCCTGGCCCGCATGCTGCAGTCGGGTACTCGGGCTGCGCGGAGCAGCCGACGAGGGAACCGACCCCCCAGGATTAGGGTGAATATCGGACCAGAACGCGGGTACAGGGTCGAAAACAATATCCTTTCCTGTACGCGTCTGTAGCTGATGCGGTTCACGGGGGGTCGGCGGTGAGGGCCGCATAGGGCAGGCGCCCGACTGATTGGTGGCGACATGACCATCTCGGTACCGCGCCGCGAAGCCAACCTGGCTGTTGGGTTCGCGGCCTTCACTCTCTTCCTGATGTTCGCCGGGCCACCGGTGTTCGCCGACGAAGGCTCGGTCACGGACGACCCGGCGACCGTCCAACCCCAGAGCCGCAAGTCCGACATCGGTCTCGACTCCGACGGGGACGACGCGGATGACGACGACGACTCAGCAGCACCCGACGTCGAGGAGCAACCGCCCGCGCCCGCCGACCCGGCAGGGGACGAAGCCGACCCGGCCTGGTCCGGGCCAGCTGGCCCCGATGATGACACCGGACACGGCGAACCGGCGGGGCCCGGTTCCGGCGACTCCGATCACGGCGACGCAGCCGACCACGCGCAGGACGACGTGACCGCGGGACCTGCGGCGACCGCCGGGCACGGCGTCGAGGACGACGAGTACGACAACGACGCTGACAACCCGAAGGACACCAACGTCACGAAGGCAACGCACGTCGACCAGGTCACCAAGGACCAGGTCACCAAGGACCAGGCCACCAAGGACCAGGCCACCAAGGACCAGGCCACCAAGGACCAGGCCACCAAGGACCGGGCCACCAAGGACCGGGCCACCAAGGACCAGGCACCAAGGCCACCAGGACCAGGCCACCAAGGACCAGGCCACCAAGGACCAGGCCACCAAGGACCAGGCCACCAAGGACCAGGACACCAAGGTCACGAAGGACCAGGCCACCAAGGACCAGGACACCAAGGTCACGAAGGACACCAAGGTCACGAAGGACACCAAGGCGACGAAGGACACCAAGGCCACGAAGGACACCAAGGACACGACCAACACGAAGGCGACGACCAACACGACCGCCACGACCACGAACACCAAGGACACGACGGACACGAAGGACACCACCAAGACCGTCGACACGACCACGAACACTCCTGCGACCACGAACACGGTGGACACCACTACCAACACCGCGGACACCACCGCGACGAACACGGCGACCAACACCGCGACGAACACGGCCACGAACACTGCTACGGCCACCGTCCCCGGCGCGGCGCCGGCACCCCCCGTCGTGGGTGGCGTGCAGACACCGGTCGCCGGCCCGGGTCCCGAGCAGGGCGCCCCGCCGGTCGTCCAGCCCGTGCCGCAGCCCGCGGCCCAGCCCGGGGTGCAGCCCGAGGTGCTCGGCACCCAGCAGCTCGCACCGCCGGCACAGGGGTCCGGCGGAGTCCAGGCAGCGCCGGGTGTGCTGCCCTCGACGGGCAGCCAGGAGAACCTCGGCCTGGTCGGGCTGGCCGGTCTCGGCCTGGTCTCGTTCGGGGGAGTGCTGCTCCGCCGCCTCAGGCAGCACGGCTGAGGCGCTTCGATCCGCCGGCGCGACCGGGTCCTCCCAGCCGGTCGCGCCGGCCCCTTCTCAGGGGTGTCAGGCCCAGGACTTGGAGCGCTCGACAGCGTCCTTCCAGCGCTCGTACGCCGTGTCGGCGTCCGCGCGGCTGCCGGACGGCTCGAAGCGCCGGTCGAGCTGCCAGGTGTCGCGCAGGTCGTCGGTCGAGGACCACACGCCCGGTGCCGAGTCCGGCGAGGAACGCCGCACCGAGCGCGGTGGTCTCCACGATCCTCGGCCGCTCGACCGGCACGCCGAGCTGGTCGGCCTGGAGCTGGCAGAGCAGGTCGTTGGCCGAGGCGCCGCCGTCGACGGTGAGCGCCGGTGAGGGCGGTGCGCGACGGCAGCGTCTCCACGACGTCGCGCACCTCGAAGGCGATCGCCTCCAGCGTGGCGCGGACGATGTGGCCGCGCGTCGTGCCGCGGGTGATCCCGATGATCAGCCCGCGCGCGTGCGGGTCCCAGTGCGGCGCGCCGAGGCCGGTCAGGGCCGGCACGAACACCACGCCCTCGGAGTCCGGCACCGTCGCCGCGATCGCCTCGGTCTCGGCCGCGGACCCGACGATCTGCAGCCCGTCGCGCAGCCACTGCACGGCCGCGCCGGTCACGAAGATCGCGCCCTCGACGGCGTAGGTCAGCTCGCCCTCGGGCGAGCTGCCACGCCGCCGTCGAGAGCAGCCCGGCGTCGGAGCGGACCACCTCGCTGCCGGTGTTGGTCAGGATGAACGACCCGGTGCCGTAGGTGCACTTGGAGTCGCCGACGTCGAAGCAGGTCTGCCCGAACAGCGCCGACTGCTGGTCGCCGGCGATCCCGGCGATCGGCAGCTCCAGCCCGAGCGAACGTGCGCGGGTCGGTGGTGCCCATCGTGCTGCCGTCGCCCCAGGACGGGACCACCTCGGGCAGGGCGTCGCGAGGTACCCCGAACAGGCTGCACAGCTCGTCGCTCCACTCGCCCTTCTCCAGGTCGAACAGCAGCGTGCGCGAGGCGTTGGAGACGTCGGTGACGTGCCAGGTGCCGCGGGTCATCCGGGCGATCAGGTAGGAGTCGACCGTGCCGACGGCGTACCGGCCGTCGCCGACCAGCGCCCAGGTGTTCGGCTCGTTCTCGGCGAGCCAGACCAGCTTCGTGCCGGAGAAGTACGGGTCGAGCCGCAGCCCGGTGAGCTCGGCGACCCGGTCCTCGTGACCCTCGTCGCGCAGCCGTGCGCAGATGTCGGCGGTACGCCGGTCCTGCCAGACGATCGCGCGCCGCGGGGAGCCGAGCGTCTCGCGGTCCCAGAGCAGCACCGTCTCGCGCTGGTTGGTGATCCCGACCGCCTTCAGCTCGGGACCGCCGGTCTCGGCGTACGCCGAGACGCAGGCGCGGGTGGCCTCCAGCGTGGCCTGCCAGATCTCCTCCGGGGAGTGCTCGACCCAGCCCGGCTTGGGGAAGTGCTGGCGCGAACTCCTGGTAGCCCTTCGCGGCGATAGTGCCCTCGTGGGTGACCACGACCGCGGTGACGCCGGTCGTTCCTGCGTCGATGGCGAGAACGCTCATGCGGGGGATCCTCGCACGGCGCGCGGCCCGGACGTCTCGGTCAGCGGGCCGCCACCGCCGCCGCTCGCACAAGTGCACGGGTCTGCGCGACGATCGCGTCGCGGCGGCGCACGAAACCGCGGTCGGTGACGACGCGTCCGTGCGGTACGCCGAGCACGGGAGTGTGCACGTGGCCGCCCACGTTGCGGGCCCGCGCGCCGTCGCGCAGCAGCGTGGCGCGGTAGGCGATCTCGTTGGAGAGGTAGTCGCCGGGGCTGCCGACGAGGGCCTCCCACCCCGGCGTGGGGCCGTCGGTGTGGGTGCGTTCCTCGCCGGTCGCGGGGTCGCGCTCGGTGATCTCGTGGTTGATCCGCACCCGGTAGCGCCCGGTGTCGCGGGCCTGCATCCGGCGTACGGGCAGGTCGGTGCGGGTGAACTGGGGCTGCGGGCTGACGGTCGGGTACCCCGCGGGCACCGGGATGGTGCCGGTGCGCTCGAGGTTCTCGTTGTCGGCGAAGCCGCCCCGGTGCGCGCCGTTCCACACCTCGAGGTCGAACTGGTCGGGCCGGCCCTGGCTCACCGTCACCAGCGCGTCGAGGCCGCGGGCGCCTCGTCGTACGAACGGGGCGAGCGTGCGCTCCACCTCGCCGTCGGCGAAGTCGTCCCAGCGCACCGGGAACATCGCGGTCTCGATGCGCACCCAGCCGTCGCGGGTCCGCAGCCGGCGGCCGTCGAGGGCCAGCGCCACCGCGCCGGAGGGGTTGCCGATCCGGGCGTCCACGTCGAGCGTGAACGGGTCGAAGCCGGTGACCACGACGGCCTGGGTACGGCGCCCGTCGGCACGCCGATGGGGGCGGAGCGTGTCCTGGCCGCGCGAGGTGGTCTCGAGCCGCTCCACCAGCCGGGCACGGGCCGCGGGCGAGGGGGATGATCCGCGCGGCGCCGTCCACTGGGAGATCAGCCGGGTCATCGCGACCCGCGCCCAGTACAGCGGCCGGTCGTCGCCGCCGGGCAGGCTGCCGGACACGGGGATCTCTCCCTGCGCGCGGTCGGTCGCCCACCCCCACAGCCGATGACCGTGCCCGCCGACGATGCGGACGGCGGCCGCGCGGGACCCGGCGCGGCACAGCGCGCGGGCGAACCGCTCGACACGCCGGTCGGCGCCGCTGCGCTCGAGGATGCGCTGCGGGGCGCGGCGTACGAGCCGTGCCTGTTCGACGGTCGGCTCCACGGACCTCGCGAAGCATGAGGACGGCGCGCGCACGTCCGTGGGCGCGGGCGGGGCAGCGCCCGCAGGCACGGCCGCGAGCAGGGGCGCGACCGTGACCGCGAGGACCGAGGACAGCAGGACCCGAGAAATCTGCATGGGGACCTCCCTATCGCTCGTCGTGGCCTCGAGCAACCCCTCCGCCCGCGGAGCGGACCGGCCTGGATCGATCAAACGGCCGTCGCTAGGGTCGATCGGAGACTTCTCGACTCAGGAGGACACATGCGCGTCGGAGTGCTGACCGGAGGCGGCGACTGTCCCGGCCTCAACGCCGTGATCAGGGCCGTGGTGCGCAAGGGCGTGCAGACCTACGACTACGAGTTCGTCGGGTTCCGCGACGGCTGGCGCGGGCCGCTCGAGAACGTCACGGTGCCGCTCGGCGTCGACCAGGTGCGCGGCATCCTCCCGCGCGGCGGCACCATCTTGAAGTCCTCGCGCACGAACCCGTTCAAGATCGACGGTGGGGTCGAGAAGATCAAGGAGAACCTCGCCGGCAACGGCATCGACGCGCTGATCGCGATCGGTGGCGAGGACACCCTCGGCGTCGCCACCAAGCTCGCCGATCTCGGCGTCGACGTCGTCGGCGTGCCCAAGACGATCGACAACGACCTCAGCGGCACCGACTTCACGTTCGGCTTCGACACCGCCGTGAACATCGCCATGGAGGCGATCGACCGGCTGCACACCACGGCCGAGTCGCACCACCGGGTCCTCGTCGTCGAGGTGATGGGCCGGCACGCCGGCTGGATCGCCCTGCACGCCGGGATCGCGGGCGGCGCCAACGTCGTACTCGTGCCGGAGCAGCCGTTCGACATCGACAAGGTCTGCGACTACGTCAACAAGCGGTTCGAGTCGCACTACTCGCCGATCATCGTCGTCTCCGAGGGCGCCGTCCCGGTCGAGGGCGGCGACATGACGCTGCAGAGCGGCGAGCTCGACGCGTTCGGTCACGTCCGGCTCGGCGGCATCGGCGACCGGCTCGCCAAGGAGATCGAGGACCGCACCGGCAAGGAGGCCCGCGCGGTGGTGCTCGGGCACGTGCAGCGCGGCGGTACGCCGACCGCGTTCGACCGCTGGCTCGCGACCCGGTTCGGCCTGCAGGCGATCACCGCGGTCCACGAGGGCGACTTCGGCAAGATGATGGCGCTGCGCGGCACCGAGATCGTGCGGGTGCCGCTGATCGAGGGCACCGGGGAGCTCAAGCTCGTCCAGCCCGCGCACTACGCCGAGGCCGAGGTCTTCTTCGGCTGATCCACCACGCGCCACCCCCGATGTCGGTATGCCTGGGGTGACCTATGAACCACCCGACGCATACCGACATCGGTATGCCCAGCGTGACGTGGGGACCACTCGAGGCATACCGATATCGGAGGCGAGACGGTGAGGTACGCCGCCGCTAGTCCTCGAGGTCGACGATCAGCGCGCGGTGGTCCGACATCGGCAGCCGCCGCGCCTCGCTGTGGGTGACCCGCAGGTCGGCGTTCGTGAGCACGTGGTCGATCTGCTCGACGGGACGGTGCGCGGGGAACGTCTTGTGCTCGGCCAGTGGCCGCATCCCCGTGGTCCGCCGGGCCCGGCCCGGCAGCTGGTTCAGGTCCCCGACGAGGACCACCGGCCCGTCCACGTGGTCGAGCGCGGCGACGAGGCTGCGCAGCTGCCGACCGTTCCACCAGCGCAGGAACGACAGGTGCGTGTTCACCACCGTGACCGTCCCGCCCGGTGCCTGGACCGTCGCCGCGACCGCGACCCGAGGCTCGTCGCGCACCAGGCTCGGGCCACCGGCTGCCCCGCCACCACATCGGTACCTGACCCGGCACCGGCGCGAGCCGGACCACCTCCCAGCCCGTGACCGGGTACCGGCTGAGCAGCGCGACGCCGTACGCCGCCGCGTCCGGCTGCTCCTCGCCGGTGGCGGCGATCCACGTGCCGGGACTCCCGTTGAGCGCCGCCACGAACCGGTGCTCGTCGGCACCCATCGCCTCCGCGGCGACGGTGGTGAGGTCGACGTTCTCCGAACGCGGCTGGTTGCGGTCCACCTCCTGCAGCGCGAGCACGTCTGCGCCGAGCGAGCGGATCGACTCGGCGTACCTCTCGACGTCGACACGCTGGTCGTCGGGCGACCGGCCGCTGAGGATGTTGAACGTCACCAGGCGCACACCGCCACCCTGCCCACGGGCAACCGCGGGCTAACCCTCGACCGGGTGGGTAAGAAGGGCCCATGACGGAGCCGGAGCCGGAGCAGGACGACCTGCGCGAGGCGCTGAAGCGGGTCGCGGTGGCGCTCAAGGAGAGCGGCGTGCCGTTCGCCCTGACGGGTGGGTACGCCGTGTGGGCGCGCGGGGGTCCGGAGTCGGTGCACGACGTGGACTTCGTGATCGCCGAGGAGGACGCCGAGCGCGTCCGGGAGCATCTCGCGGCGAGCGGGCTCGACGTACGCGAGCCACCGGAGGACTGGCTGTTCAAGGTGGACGTCGGCGGCGTGTGCGTCGACGTGCTGTTCCGGATGTCCTCGCAGGCCACGACCCGCGAGGACCTGGCCGACGTCGACCGGCTGGAGGTGCTGTCGGTCGAGATGCCGGTGCTCTCGGCGACGTCGGTGGTGCTGCACAAGCTCAACGCGCTCGACGAGCACTACTGCGACTTCGCCGCCGTGATCCCGGTGGCCCGGGCGCTGCGCGAGCAGGTGGACTGGGAGCGCATTCGCGCGGGCACGGCCGACAACGACTTCGCGGCGGCCTTGCTGTTCCTACTCGAGCGGCTCGGAGTCGTTCCCGCGTCACCCGGTGGTTGAGCCCGCGTCCCCCGGTGGTTGAGCCCGCGTCCCCCGGTGGTTGAGCCCGTTCGAAACCAGGTTTCGACGGGCTCGACCACCGTGGTCGGGCCGGCCGTCGGCGGCGCCGCCTACCGTGGCTGCCATGACCACGACCACCCTCCCCGACGCCCGCGCCGCGACCGCCCAGCGGGTGATCGCCGCGATGGCCGGCCCGGACGCGCGGTTGCGCGACGACCAGGTGACGGCGGTCGCGGCGCTGTGCGAGCCGGCGCGCGCGGGTGCTCGTCGTGCAGGCCACCGGCTGGGGCAAGTCGGCGGTCTACTGGGCGGCCACCGCGATCCGCCGGTCGGAGGCGGCCGGGCCCGACGCTCGTGGTCTCGCCGCTGCTGTCGCTGATGCGCGACCAGGTCGCCGCGGCCGCCCGCGCCGGCCTCACGGCGGCGACGCTGAACTCCTCCAACTTCGACGACTGGTCCGCCATCGAGCGGGGGCTGCTCGACGGCGAGGTCGACGTGCTGCTGGTCTCCCCGGAGCGGCTGGCCAACCCCGGCTTCGGGCGGCGGGTGCTCGACGCGCTGGCCGGCCGGCTCGGGCTGCTGGTGATCGACGAGGCGCACGCGGTGTCCGACTGGGGCCACGACTTCCGGCCCGACTACCGGCGGGTGTCCGACGTGCTGCAGCGCCTCAACCCCGAGACGCCGGTGCTGGCCACGACGGCGACCGCCAACGCACGGGTGACCGACGACGTCGCGCACCAGCTCGGTGACGCCACGCTCGTGCTGCGCGGGCAGCTGGCCCGGGCCAGCCTGGAGCTGTCGGTCGTCGACCGGACTCATGTCCCCGCTGGAGCGCTACGCCTGGGTGGTCGACCACCTGCCGCGGCTGCCCGGCTCGGGCATCGTCTACACCCTCACCGTCGCCGACGCCGAGCGGCTGGCGGCGGCCGTCGCCGAGGTGCACGGCGCCGACGTACCCGGTCGCCGCCTACACCGGCCAGCTCGACGCCCAGCGAGCGGCACCGGCTCGAGGACGCGCTGCGCGACAACCGGCTGAAGGCGCTGGTCGCGACCTCCGCGCTCGGGATGGGCTACGACAAGCCCGACCTCGGCTTCGTCGTCCACGTCGGCGCGCCGCCGTCGCCGGTCTCCTACTACCAGCAGGTCGGCCGAGCCGGCCGCGCCATCGACCACGCGCACGCGGTGCTGCTGCCCTCCGACGCCGACGCCGGCGTGTGGGACTACTTCGCGACCGCGACGATCCCGCAGCCCGAGCAGGTCGCGCGCGGTGCTCGGCGTGCTGTCGAGCCGAGGAGCCGCTGTCGGTGGCCGCCGTCGAGGCCCAGTCCGGCGTGCGCCGAGGCCGGGTCGAGCTGATGCTCAAGCAGCTCGCCGTCGACGGGGTGGTCGAGCGGGTCGAGGGCGGCTGGCGCGCCACCGGCAAGCCGTGGGAGTACGACGCCGAGCACTACGACGGCGTGGTCGCGGTCCGCCGTCGCGAGGCCGACATCATGCGCGCCTACATCCGCGGTGAGCGCTGCCTGATGGAGCTGCTGCAGGAGTCGCTCGACGACCCGCACGCCGAGCCGTGCGGCCGCTGCTCGGTGTGCCGCGGCGCGCTGCCCGAGGCCCTCGCCGGGAGCGCCGACCACCGAGACCGTGCAGGCGGTGACCGCGGCTGCTGCGGGGCCAGGTGCACCTGCTCGAGCCGCGCAAGATGTGGCCCGGCGGTGCGTTCGGCACGCGCGGCCGGATCCCGCCCGACGACGCCCACGAGGTCGGCCGCACCCTGGTCTTCGCCGACGCCCCGGAGTGGCGCGAGACCGTCGCCGCGATCTTCGGTCGCGACGCCCCCGCCCCCGACGAGGTGCGCGAGGCCTGCGTCCGGCTGCTGGCCGGCTGGAGGGACTCCTGGTCGCCAGCGCCCGGAGGTCGTCGTCGACCTGCCGGCCGCGGGGTTCCCGGTGATGACCGCGTCGGTCGCCGACCACCTCGCCGAGCGTCGGCCGGCTGGAGCGGGCATCGATGCCGGCGCCCGCACGCGTCCGCCGACCTCCGCGAGCTGACCTCGGCCGAGGAGGCGGCGTTCTGGCGGGACGCGCCTCGCGCCCGACACGCTGCCGGGGTCCGTGACGGGTCGCGCCGTGCTGCTCGTCGTCGACGCCACCTCGTCGCTGTGGCCGGTCACGGTGGCCGCCGCCGCGCTGCGCCGGGCCGGGGCCACCGCGGTGCTGCCCCTGCTGATCCACCGCCGCCCCTGAGCCTGCCGCCCACGTGCGGGTCCCGGGCGTGGATGCTTGCGCTCGCGCCGCATTGGGGAAGAAGGTGAGCACGACGCCGTGAGCGAGGAGTGGTGATGAGCACCGAGATCAGCAGCGAACGGACCGGGCACGACCAGCACGAGCTCAAGCGGGTGATGGGGCCCAAGCTCCTGCTGCTGTTCATCGTCGGCGACATCCTGGGCGCGGGCGTCTACGCGGTGACCGGCGACATCGCCGGCGAGGTGGGTGGCGTCGCCTGGCTGCCGTTCCTCATCGCGTTCAGCGTCGCCACGCTCACCGCGTTCTCCTACCTCGAGCTGGTCACGAAGTACCCCCAGGCGGCCGGCGCCGCGCTCTACACGCACAAGGCGTTCGGGGTCCACTTCGTCACGTTCCTGGTCGCCTTCACCGTCGTGTGCTCCGGCATCACCAGCGCGTCGACCTCGTCCAACCTGCTCGCCGCCAACCTGCTCGCGGGGCTCGACGAGACGATCGGCGGCGTGCCGACGTCGACCACGGCGGTGCTGCTGGTCGCGCTCGGGTTCATGCTCGTGCTGGCCGCGATCAACCTCCGCGGCGTCGGCGAGAGCGTCAAGTTCAACGTGGTGCTCACCCTGGTCGAGATCACCGCGCTCGCCATCGTGATCGCCATCGGCTTCTGGGCGATGGCCTCCAACGGCGTCGACGTGAGCCGCGTCGTGGTCTTCGAGAACGCCAGCGACCGCGGCATGTTCGCCGCCGTCACGGTCGCGACCGCGATCGCGTTCTTCTCGATGGTCGGCTTCGAGGACTCGGTCAACATGGTCGAGGAGTGCCACGAGCCGGAGAAGATCTTCCCGCGCACCATGCTCACCGGTCTCGGCATCGCCGTGGTGATCTACATGCTGGTCGCGATCTCGGTGGTGATGGTGCTGCCGATCGGCGACATCCAGAACTTCGACGGCGAGACCGGCATCCTGCTCGAGGTCGTCAAGCAGGGCGCGCCAGGGTTCCCGGTGACCACGGTGTTCCCGTTCCTGACCGTCTTCGCCGTCGCCAACACCGCCCTCATCAACATGCTGATGGCCAGCCGGCTGATCTACGGGATGGCCCGCCAGGACGTGCTGCCGCGCTCGCTCGGGCGGGTGCTCCCCGGACGTCGTACGCCGTGGGCGGCGATCGCGTTCACCACGCTGCTGGCCTTCGGACTGATCTGGGTCGTCACCGAGCAGTCCGACAGCTCCATCGTCGAGTCGCTGGCCGGCACGACCGGTCTCCTGCTCCTGGTCGTGTTCACGATCGTCAACGTCGCCTGCCTGGTGCTGCGTCGCGACACCACGACCGAGCGAGTGTTCAAGGCGCCGACCGTGATCCCGGTCATCGGCGCCGTCGGCTGCGCGTTCCTCACCGGGCCGTGGGCCCGCGACCCCGAGGACTGGGTGCAGTACCGGATCGCCGGCGGCCTCCTCGCGGTCGGCATCGTGCTGTGGCTGCTGACCTGGTTGACCAACCGCGGCGTCCGCGCCAAGAAGACCGGCTTCCGCGACCCGGATCACATCGACGGCTGAGGCAGCCCCACGACCCTCGTGCACCGACGGTTGGCGGGTCCGCGGCGCTTTGCTACGGTCGGGCGTCGTCCTGCGCGGACGGCACGGGGGATGAACCGGCACCGACTCTCGGAAGACTCATGCGTCATCGTGCACCCACCCCGCTCGTCCGTCTGCTGAAGACCGCTCCCGCCCGCCGCGGCATCGCGGCCGGCACCGTCCTGCTGCTCGGCGCCTCCAGCGGCGTCTACCTGGCGGTGTCCGACGACGCCGCCCCGGGAGGGGACTCCCGGGTGACCGCCGACGGGCCCGTCGGCGAGCGAGACGGTACGTCGTACCCGGGAGCGGCCGCCCTCGAGGCGATCCGGGCGACGCGCACCCCGTCCACGACACGCGGCAGCGACCGGGAGCCGCTTCCGGGGCAGGCCAGGCCGCGCCCGTCGGACCGGGTCTCCACCCCGCTGATGCCGACGCCTGCTGCGCCGGCTCCGTCCACGGCCACCCCGGCTCGGCCGTCTCCGTCAGACACGTCGGGTCCGGACGAGGGACAGGAGCCGACCGCCTCGAGCGACCCGACGCGCGAGGCACCTCAACCGACGACCCAGCCCACCAGCCCGCCCGCGGAGCCGGAGCCGAGCTCGCCCCCGCCGGCTCCGTCCCCGCCCTCGCCCGCTCCGACCGCACCCACCGCCCCGCAGACGACGGCGGTCACGCAGGTGGCGGCGGCGGGCACCTGGACGATCGCGCTGGCGTCGGACACAGCCGGCGTCTCCTTCCAGTGCAGCCTCGACGGAGCGGCGTACACCGCCTGCCCGCCGGTCGCGACGTTCCTGGGCCTGCGCAAGGGGCGGCACACACTGTCGGCCCGCGCCGTCGACACCGCCGGAACAGCCGACCCGAGTCCGGTCGTGCTGACCACCGAGGTGACCGGGCTCCTCTGAGCGCGTCTCGAAGGCCCCGCGCGGTGGCGGCGGAAGAGCCCGTACGACGTAGGCTGGCCCGGTGAGCCAGCAGATCCCCGACCTCGCGACCCTGCATGCGCTCGGTGCCGCCCAGCAGCCCACCTGGCCCGACGCGTCCGGCGTCGACGCCGCGGTCGCGAAGCTGCGCGGGGTGCCGCCGCTGGTGTTCGCCGGCGAGTGCGACGACCTCAAGGCCAAGCTGGCCGCGGTCGCGCGCGGCGAGGCGTTCCTGCTCCAGGGCGGCGACTGCGCCGAGACGTTCGACGGGGTCACCGCCGACAACGTGCGCAACAAGCTCCGCGTGCTCCTGCAGATGGCCGTGGTGCTCACCTACGCCGCGTCCGTCCCGGTGGTGAAGCTCGGCCGGATCGCCGGTCAGTACGCCAAGCCGCGCTCGTCGGACTCGGAGACCCGCGACGGGGTGACGCTCCCGGCGTACCGCGGCGACGCCGTCAACGGGTTCGACTTCACCGAGCCCTCCCGGATCCCCGACCCGCAGCGGCTGGTCGACGTCTACAACTCCTCGGCCGCGACGCTCAACCTCGTCCGCGCGTTCGTGACCGGTGGCTACGCCGACCTGCGCCAGGTGCACACCTGGAACACCGACTTCGTCCGGGAGTCGCCGGTCGGCCGTCGCTACGAGCGGCTGGCCGCCGAGATCGACCGGGCGCTCACGTTCATGAAGGCGATCGGCGCCGACCCCGACGAGTTCCACCGCGTCGACTTCCACTCGAGCCATGAGGCGCTGGTGCTCGAGTACGAGCACGCGCTGACCCGCATCGACTCCCGCACCCAGCAGCCGTACGACGTGTCCGGGCACTTCCTCTGGATCGGCGAGCGCACCCGCCAGCTCGACGGCGCCCACGTCGAGCTGCTGTCGCGGATCCGCAACCCGATCGGCGTCAAGCTCGGACCGACCACGTCGCCCGACGACGCGCTGGCTCTCGCGGCGAAGCTCAACCCGGCCAACGAGGCCGGTCGGCTCACGTTCATCACCCGGATGGGCGCCGGCAGGATCCGCGACGCGCTGCCGAACCTGGTCGAGAAGGTCACCGCGGCCGGCGTCTCGGTGGGCTGGGTGTGCGACCCGATGCACGGCAACACGTTCGAGGCGTCGTCGGGCTACAAGACCCGTCGCTTCGACGACGTGATCTCCGAGGTGCAGGGCTTCTTCGACGTGCACAACTCACTCGGCACCTGGCCCGGGGGCGTGCACGTCGAGCTCACCGGCGACGACGTCACCGAGTGCGTCGGCGGGGGAGAGGCGCTGCTCGAGGACGACCTGCACAACCGCTACGAGTCGGCGTGCGACCCCCGGCTCAACCGGGTGCAGTCGTTGGAGCTCGCGTTCCTGGTCGCCGAGATGCTGTCGCAGGCGACGCCCGCCCGGCACCCCGTGACGCCGACGGCCCTAGCATCGCCACGATGACGCTCATCGACCTGCGCAGCGACACCGTCACCGCGCCCACCGAGTCCATGCGCTCCGCGATGGCGCGCGCCGAGGTCGGCGACGACGTGTACGGCGAGGACCCGACCGTCCGCGCGCTCGAGGAGCGGGTCGCCGCGATGTTCGGCAAGGACGCCGCGCTGTTCACGCCGACCGGCTCGATGGCCAACCTGCTCGCGGTGCGCGCGCTGGTGGCGCCGGGGCAGGAGGTGCTGTGCGAGTCGCAGGCGCACATCGCCCGGGCCGAGCTCGGCGCGCACGGCGCGTTCTTCGGGGTGACCATGCGCACCTGGACCGGCGACCGCGGCGGCATCGACCTGCCGGCGCTCGAGACGATGTTCGCCCCCGACGTGTCGCCGTTCTTCGTGGCCACGAAGGCGATCTCGATCGAGAACACCCACAACTTCGGCGGCGGCCGGGTGCTGCCGCTCGACGACATCGACGCGGTGCGCGCGCTGGTGGACCGGCACGGCAGCGGCCTGCACGTCGACGGTGCGCGGATCTGGAACGCGCACGTGGCGTCCGGCGTACCGCTGGAGGAGTACGGCCGCCGCGCGGATGTGCTGACGGTCTCGCTCAGCAAGGGGCTCGGTGCGCCGGTCGGGTCGCTGCTCGTCGGACCGACCGAGCTGGTCCTCGAAGCGCGCGTCTGGCGGAAGCGGCTGGGCGGCGGGATGCGCCAGGTCGGGATACTCGCGGCCGCGGGCCTGCACGCGCTCGACCACCACATCGAGCGGCTCGCCGACGACCACACGCACGCCCGGCTGCTCGCCGACGCGTGCGGCGTCGACCCGTCCGGTGTCGACACCAACATCGTGGTGCTCGACGTACCCGACGCTCCACGGTGGTCGCCGCCGCCCGCGAGCAGGGCGTGCTCGTGTCGGCGCTGGGACAGCGGACCCTGCGGCTGGTCACGCATCTCGACGTGAGCCGCGACCAGGCCGAGCGCGCCGCGAAGGTGCTCGCCGGCTGTCTCGACGGCTGAGTTTCCCTCACTGAACGTCGGGTACCGGGTGCCCATGGACACGCAGCGACTGGTCGGGATCTACCTCAACAACCACCTCAGCCTGGCCAACGCCGGGGTCGAGCTGTCCCGACGGGTCGCCCGGCAGCATCGCGGCTCCGACATCGGGGAGGACCTGGCCCGGCTCGCGGACGAGAACGCCGAGGACCGCGACGTGCTGCGCCGATTGATGCACCGCCTCGACGTCGGGGAGAACCGGCCGATGGCCTTCCTCGGGTTCGTGGGGGAGCGGGTCGGCAGGCTCAAGCCCAACGGGTACGTCGTACGCCGCTCGCCGCTGGCCGATGTCATCGAGCTCGAGGGCATGCGCGACGCCGTCGCCGCCAAGATCGCCGGCTGGCAGGTGCTGCGGGCGGTGGCCGCCCACGACCAGCGCATCACCCGCGAGGAGCTCGAGGACCTGCTCGAGCGTGCCCAGGACCAGGCGGACCGGCTGTACCGCCTGCACCTGCGGGTCACCGAGAACGTCCTGGCCGCGAACGAGCCGGCCTCGTGAGCGCCGGCTCAGCTGCGCGCCAGCGCGCCGGCGTCCACGCGGCCCACGGCGGGCGGCAGCTGGCGGACCGCCTGGGCCAGCGCCCGCAGGTCGTCGCCGAGCAGCGCCTGCGGCCCGTCGCACAGCGCCGTCTCCGGGTCGGGGTGCACGTCGACGATGACGCCGTCGGCGCCGACCGCGATCGCCGCCCGGGACAGCGGCACCACGAGGTCCTTGCGACCGGCCGCGTGCGACGGGTCGACGATGATCGGCAGGTGGCTGGTCGCCTGCACCACCGGCACCGCGGAGATGTCGAGGGTGTTGCGGGTGGCCGGCTCGAAGGTCCGGATGCCGCGCTCGCACAGCACGACGTCGAGGTTGCCGCGCTGGGCGATGTACTCCGCCGCCATCAGCCACTCCTCGATGGTCGCGGTCATGCCGCGCTTGAGCAGCACCGGCTTGCCGGCCTCGCCGACCGCCTGCAGCAGCCCGAAGTTCGCCATGTTGCGGGTGCCGATCTGCAGCATGTCGGCGTGCTCGGCGACGACCGGGCACGTCGCGCGCGTCGACCACCTCGGTGACGACCGGCAGGCCGGTCGTCTCGCGCACGTCGGCGAGGATCTCGCAGGCCCTTCATCGCCCAGCCCCTGGAAGGCGTACGGCGAGGTGCGCGGCTTGAAGGCGCCGCCGCGCATGATCGTGGCGCCGGCCGCCTTGGCCATCTCGACCGCCTCGAGCGTCTGCTGCGCGCGACTCGACCGCGCACGGGCCGGCGATGAACGTGAACGTGTCCGGGCCGATCGGCACCGGTGACCGCGGCCGACCCAGACCGTGCTGCGGTCGGGGTGGTGCTGCCGGCTGACCAGCTTGTACGGGTCGGAGATCCGGTGCACGTCCGCGACGCCGGGCAGCGCTGCGCAGGTTCAGGCCGTGGAAGGAGTCGATGTCGCCGACCAGGCCGATGATGGTGCGGACGACGCCCTTGCTGACGAACGCCTCCCCGCCGACGCCCTCGACCTTCTCGACGACGTGCGCGACGTCCTCGTCGGTGGCGTCCGGTGTCATGACGACGACCATGGGTGAACCTTTCGTGTGGTGCTCCCAGCCACGTCGTCGGGGCCGTGTCCGCGTGACATGCGAAACGCCCCTGAGTGGCCAGGGGCGTTTAGTTGGTCAGGCGTGCAG
>CAVVWK010000009.1:0-565145 GCA_963751975.1 uncultured Actinomycetota bacterium
GAGGCCCGCCGCAGCCAGGTCCGCACCGTCGACCGTTCCGAGCGCATCCGCACCTACAACTACGCCGAGAACCGCATCTCCGACCACCGCACCGGCTACAAGGCCTACAACCTCGACGTGGTGCTCGACGGTGACCTCCAGCCGGTCATCGACTCGGCCGTCGAGGCCGACCTCGAGGCGCGCCTGGCGGCGGTCGCCCATGAGTGATTGACGTGAGGCGCCGCGACTTGCTGACCAAAGCCGTACGCCGCCTCACCGACGCCGGCGTCGCCAGCCCAACAGCCGACGCCGAGACCCTGCTGGCCCACGTGCTCGGCACCGACCGTGGCCGGCTCGTGCTCGTCAACGACGTCGGCGACGAGCAGGCCCAGGTGTACGACGCCCTGGTCGCCCGGCGGGCCGCGCGCGAGCCGCTGCAGCACCTGACGGGCAAGGCCTACTTCCGCCACGTCGAGCTGGTCGTGGGACCGGGCGTCTTCGTGCCGCGACCCGAGACCGAGCTGCTCGCCGGCTGGGCGGTCGAGCAGGCGAGTGCGCTCGACAAACCAGTGGTCGTCGACCTCGGCACCGGCTCGGGCGCCATCGCGAAGGCCGTCGCCGACGAGGTGCCCGCCGCGCGGGTGCACGCGGTCGAGATGGACGATCGCGCCCACCGCTACGCGACGGTCAACCTCGCCGGTACCGGCGTCGACCTGCAGCTCGGAGACCTGGGCGCCGCGTTCGACGACCTGGCCGGCACGGTCAACGTCGTCGTCAGCAACCCGCCGTACATCCCCCTCGAAGCCTGGGAGTCGGTGGCGGTCGAGGCCCGTGACCACGACCCGGCCCTCGCGCTATGGAGCGGCGACGACGGCCTCGATGCGATCCGCGTGGTCGAGATGCGGGCAGCCCTCCTGCTCGCGCCAGGTGGCGTGGTCGGGGTCGAGCACGCCGACGCGCAAGGGGAGGCTGCGCCGGCGGTGTTCGCGGCCACTGGTCGATGGGCCGATGTCCGTGACCATCGCGATCTGGCCGACCGTCCGCGATTTGTGACCGCTCGACTGGCACGATGATGGCCGTGTCGACTCATGGGCCCGAAGAACCCGCCGAGCCGGACGACGACGAGCTGGAGCGTCCCGACGGTTTCGTGACGGGCCTTGACGGCCCTCCTCAACCAACGGAACCCGGCGACGAGCCGGACGACGACGAGCTGGAGCGTCCCGACGGTTTCGTGACGGGCCTTGACGGCCCTCCTCAACCAACGGAACCCGGCGACGAGCCGGACGACGACGAGCTGGAGCGTCCCGACGGTTTCGTGACGGGCCTTGACGGCCCTCCTCAACCAACGGAACCCGGCGACGAGCCGGACGACGACGAGCTGGAGCGTCCCGACGGTTTCGTGACGGGCCTTGACGGCCCTCCTCAACCAACGGAACCCGGCGACGAGCCGGACGACGACGAGCTGGAGCGTCCCGACGGTTTCGTGACGGGCCTTGACGGCCCTCCTCAACCAACGGAACCCGGCGACGAGCCGGACGACGACGAGCTGGAGCGTCCCGACGGTTTCGTGACGGGCCTTGACGGCCCTCCTCAACCAACGGAACCCGGCGACGAGCCGGACGACGACGAGCTGGAGCGTCCCGACGGTTTCGTGACGGGCCTTGACGGCCCTCCTCAACCAACGGAAACCGGCGACGAGCCGGACGACGACGAGCTGGAGCGTCCCGACGGTTTCGTCGACGGGCCTTGACGGCCCTCCTCAACCAACGGAACCCGGCGACGAGCCGGACGACGACGAGCTGGAGCGTCCCGACGGTTTGCCGTGACGGGCCTTGACGGCCCTCCTCAACCAACGGAAACCGGCGACGAGTCGGACGACGACGAGCTGGACGACGAGCAGGAGCAGGACGCTGCCCAGCGAATCGGCACCACCTCCGACGACGACCGCGAGACCGCACTGGCGACCGCCAGCCTGGCCGTGCAGCGCGGCGAGCTGGTCGTGCTGCCGACCAACACGGTCTACGGCATCGGCGCCGACGCCTTCGACGCGGACGCCGTCAAGGCCCTGCTCGACGCCAAGGGCCGCGGCCGCGAGATGCCGCCGCCGGTGCTGATCAGCTCCGCGACCACGCTCGACGCCCTTGCGACCGGCGTGCCGGAGTACGCCCGCCTGCTCATCGACCGCTTCTGGCCGGGGCCGCTGACCATCGTGTGCTTCCAGCAGCCCTCGCTGCAGTGGGACCTCGGCGACACCCGCGGCACGGTCGCGATCCGGATGCCGGACCACCGGCTGGCCCTCGACCTGCTCGAGCGCACCGGCCCGATGGCCGTCAGCTCGGCCAACCTCACCGGACACCCGGCCGCCACGGACGCCGACCAGGCCGAGGAGATGCTCGGCGACCAGGTTGCGGTGATCATCGACGACGGCCCCTCGCCGGGGGGCGCGGCCTCGACGATCGTCGACGTACGCGGGCTCAACGGCAAGGTGCTGCGCACCGGCGCGATCTCGCTCGAGGACCTCAACGACGCCCTCGACGACATCGAGGCGACGATCGAGGACGAGGACTAGGCGGCGCCACTTGCGCGAATACGTCCTGGTCTTCCTGGTGGCGGCCACCGTCACCTACCTGCTGACGGTGGTGGCGCGCGAGATCGCGCTGCGCACCGGCGCCGTGGCCAAGGTCCGCGACCGCGACGTGCACGCCGAGCCGATCCCCTACCTCGGCGGGCTGGCCATGCTCGGCGGCCTCGTGGCGGCGTACGTCGTGGCCCGCGAGCTGCCGTTCCTGTCCAGCCGCAGCGACCCGTTCGTCTTCCGCGACGCGGGCATCGTGCTGATCGCGGGCGCGATGATCTGCGCGATCGGCGTGCTCGACGACCTCTTCGAGCTCGACGCGCTCACCAAGCTCGGCGGGCAGATCCTGGCGGCCGGCTTCCTGGTCTTCCAGAACGTGCAGTACCTGTTCTTCACCGGCACCAACGACGTCCAGATCGCCTACGACCCGGCGCAGGGTGCCCTCCTGACCGTCTTCATCGTGGTCGCCACGGTCAACGCGGTGAACTTCGTCGACGGGCTCGACGGCCTGGCGGCCGGCGTGGTCTGCATCGGCGCCATGGCGTTCTTCGTCTTCTGCTACCAGGTCTCGCGTTTCAACGACCAGTCCCTGGCGACCACCGGCGCGCTGCTCTCGGCCATGCTCGCCGGCGCGTGCATCGGCTTCCTGCCCCACAACTTCAACCCCGCGCGCCTCTTCATGGGCGACAGCGGGTCGATGCTGATCGGGCTGGTGCTCTCGGCCAGCGCGATCACGCTGACGGGCCAGTTCGACCCTGGCGACATCAGCAAGGGCGCGATGGGCACCCAGGCCAGCTTCCTGGTCACCTTGCTGCCGGTCCTGCTCCCGCTGGCGATCCTGGTCGTGCCGCTCGCCGACCTGGTCCTGGCCGTCGTACGCCGCACCCGCGCCGGCCGGTCCCCGATGGCGCCCGACAAGCAGCACCTCCACCACCGGCTGCTGGAGATCGGCCACTCCCAGCGCCGCGCGGTGCTGATCATGTGGATGTGGGCCGCTCTCATCGCCTTCGGCATGGTGCTCGTCAGCCTCTACACCGGCCTGTGGATGTGGTTCTCCCTGGTCGCCATGTCGGCGCTCACCGTGCTGATGACGTTCGTGCTGCCGAGGACTGCGCAAGCCCGCGATGCTCGACTTCGAGGCCACCGAAGCCACCCCCTGAACTCAGGTCGGTGCGTGGTCGCGTAGGGCGAGGTCAACGGCGTCCGACAAGGACACGTCGGTCACCGGCATCGACTCCCGCGCTGCCCACAACTCGGGGAGCAAAGTGTCGATCAGCCGCTGGTTGGCAGGGCTCACGCCGTGCGTCCAGCTCTCGCCGAGCGCGTACCAAGATGCAAAGAGCTCGTGCGCCAGTTCTTCTTGGCCCATCGCGGACTCGGCGGCAGCCAGTCGCAAGAGGATCTCTACCTGAAGAGTCCGGTAGCCCAGCCGCTGACCCAGGACGAGTGCGGCCCGGAGATGCTCGGCTGCTGCCTTCGGCGACCCCGACAGAAGCAGGGCCGCGCCGGCGTTGCCAAGACCCACAGCCTGGCCGCCGACATCTCCCACAAGCTCCGCAACGTCGCGGCCATCCAGCCCAGCGGCAACCCCCCGCTCTATGACGGCCGGATCCATGCTGCCAATGGCCGACTCGCTCATGTTGTTCAACACGACTTCCTCCAGCATCAGGTTCCCGGTCTCTCTTGCCGACCGAAGCGCCGCGTCCCACCTGGGCAGGTCGTCCAGAGAAATCGGACCTACCTCGAAGGCCGTGATGTACCCCAACAGCTCGCGGTCGCCGGCCTCCTGAGCGGCCACCATGGCGCGTGCCCACGCCGATCGGCAGACTTCTATGTCTCCTCGGTCGTAGGCGAGGTTCGAGGCCGCCAACAACAGGTACGCCTCTTGGGCGGGGTGCCGCTGCCCCGACTCGGCGGCCAAGGCTAGTCCCTCATCGATCGTCGCCTGCGCCCTTCGAGAATCGCTCATCAATTGCGACATGAACGCGAAGTCGTACAGCTCCAGACGACGCTCGGTCGTGATGCCGGTTTGTCCCAGGAGCCACGTCGTGTGCCTCTCCATCTCCGTCCACTCGGCCCGCAGGTGCCACAGGTTGCCAATGATGACCACGAGGTCGGCCGCCATCTGGACGTCGCCCTCCCGATTGGCGAACGCGATAGCGGCCCGCGCGTTCGGTAGTTCCGCCGTCCACTTGGCGAGTTCCTCGACGTTGCGGGGCGGCCAGAATGCCCCTCGGTGGTCGGCGTACAGATGGTCCCGGATGTGACGCGCATGAGCGACCCGGAGGCCGGCCTCGTCCGGCTCTCCGAGCAGCTCGGCGGCGTATTCGCGCACCGTCTCGAGCATCACGAACCGTTGCCCAGCAAGGTTGGGGACCACGTCCACCAGGCTCTTGGCGACCAGCGACCCGAGACTGGTCAAGCAGGTCGACGTCAGGGATCACGTCACGCGCACACGGCTTCGAGGCTCTCCACGGTGGCACCACCCGCGAACACCGCCATGGTGGCGAACAGCTGTCGCTCGTCAGGGCTGAGGAGCTCGACGCTCCACTCCAGGCACGCCCGCAGAGATCGCTGTCGGGGATGAGCATCACGGGTGCCGCCTGTGAGCAGTCCGAGACGACGATCCAGGCGCTGCAGGATGGCGTCTGGTGACAGGACGTTCGTGCGGGCTGCGGCCAGCTCGATCGGCGAGAGGCATCCCGTCGAGTCGGACGCAGATCTCCCTGATCGCCGGCAGGCTCGTCTCGCAGGTCGAGGTGTGCGCCCGCTGCTTGCGCGCGCTGGCAGAACAGGTCGACGGCAGCACCCTCGCCGGTGGGTCCGGTCTCGAGGGCACCGAGGACGAACACGTGCTCGCCGCCGATGTGCAGGGACTCCCGGCTGGTCACGAGGAGCTGGAGCCCGTCGGCCGCGTGGACGAGTCGGGCCACGTCGGCCGCGGCGTCCATGACGTGCTCGAAGTTGTCGAGCACCAGCAAGAGGTCCCGGCCGGTTACCGCGGCTGCAAGCTGCAGTGACCAGATCCTGGCTCTGGTGAGGCCTTGACCTGGAGCTGCGCGGCGATGGTCGGCACGACCAGGTCGGCTGATGGGACAACATCCAACGCAACGAACTCGACTTCGCGTCGTTCGCTCAACCGATGGGCGAACTCCACTGCCAAACGCGTCTTCCCCATGCCGCCCGGCCCCACCATGGTCACGAGGGCGACCGCGGGGTCTCCCAGCATCTCCTCGAGCTCAGCCAACTCGCGATCGCGTCCGAGCAAGGGATCCGTGGGCCGCGGCACCGAGGACCGTCGTCCTGGGGGCGCGGGAGGGAGGACGCTGGGCACTCCCGGCCCCTGGGCCGGGCGCTCTTCGGCGTGGACCAGGTTGCCGAGGACCTGTTCGAGCCGGGCGCAGTCGGAGGAGAACGACTCGTGGGTCATGGTGATGGCCTGCCGGTCCGCGAGCCCGGTCAGAGCAGGCGGCAGCTCTGCCCGCGAGGGCATGCGGGCCCCGTCGACGAGCACCGGGATGAGCGGGATTCGCCTCTCCAACGCGGTACTGATCTCGGCCGCGACCCAGTCGTCGGGCTGGTCGATCCTTCGCTCGCCCTTTTCGTCGTGAGCGGCAAGCCACCCCGGACCGATCACCGCGACGACGACGTCTGCTCGGGCGACGGCGTCACGCACCGCGGTGACGAAGTCTGAGCCGGGCACGACGCTGTCGACGTCCATGAAGAGGGTGAAGCGCTCGTTGAGTCGCTCTGCGAGCCGCCCGGCAGCGTGCTTGCTGTCATCGCGGCGATAGCTCACGAACACAGCAGCGGTCATCGGCCCGACCCTCCGCTCGTTGACGCACGGGCTGGATTCCCCCGAGTCGTGTCATCAGTGTGCTGTTCACGCCGCGGACCGGCAACCACGCTCGCGCGACCCGGTGACACCCTGGCGCGGCCGGTCTGGAAGGGTGGGGGGCACCCGAATCCCCACCCTCCGGGACTTTGTGCTAACTTTCACAAGCACCCCGACCGACGACCAGATTGGCCGCCGACCGATGATGACGAACCCCCGCTACCGCCCCCTTTCGGGCGAGGTCGGGGTACCCCTGCGCTGTGGTACTTTCGCGCAGTCGCCGGGCTTCGGGGGAATGCCTGCCAGCGGCACCGAAATCCCCGACGGAAGCGATCTGGGTGGATGGCCGATGACGGCTCGCGCGAGGTGCTGCGGGGCCGCGACCTCATCGGGCTCGGCGGTCTTCTCGCCGGCTCGGTCATCGCTTGCACCGCCCTCGGCTACCTGCTCGACCAGGCGGCAGACACGGCTCCGGTCTTCACGCTCGTCGGCATCTTCTTGGGCATGGTCGCCGGTGCGGTCGGCTTCTGGGCGCGGGTCCGCTCCGCACTCCGAGACCCGGGCTCGTCATGAGGTGGTCCGATGCACGAACCTCTGAACATGACCGAGGGCGTGACGTCGCAGCCGATGTCACAGCCCACGGCTGAGCCGGGCCCGGCCAGCGCGCCCCAGAAGGCCAGCCTGCTCCGCGTCCTGCGCGACCAGAAGAAGATCGTCGCGGTGGCCGCGGTCATGGTGGTGGCGACGTACTGGATCGCCGGGCAGTTCGGTGAGTGGGAGCTCGCCGGCTGCATCTCCGGTGGTGTGCTGCTCGGCCTGGCCAACCACGTGATGACCGAGCGCTGGCTGCTGGGGATCATCACCTCGGGCGCCGAGCCCACGCGCAGCCAGATGATCGCCTCGACGCTGACCCGCCTCGGTGTGCTCACCGTGGTCGCCGTCGGCGCGGCGATCGTCTTCTGGCCCAACGGCATCGGTCTGCTGCTCGGCCTGGCCATCTTCCGCTTGATCGCCCTGGTGATGACGGGGCTGCCCCTGCTGAAGGAGTTGAAGCAAGGATGATCAACGCGCTCGTGCTCCCCACCCTGCTGGGCGGGCTGCGCCTCGCCGAGGGCGGCGAGGAGAGTGGTGGCAGCGACATCGAGATCGGCCACCACGTCACCCGTGAGTTCGCCGGCATGACGTTCCACATCGACACGATCTTCTCCACGCTGGTCGCCGGCGCGATCGTGCTGATCATGGGCTTGATCCTCCGCTCCCGCCTGACCAAGGATCCCGACGAAGGGCGCGTGCCGTCGCGGCTCCAGCTGATCTGGGAGGGCGTCGTCGGCGAGGTCAACCGCCAGGTCGAGGACAACCTCGGCAGGATCCACCCCTATGTCGCGCCGCTGGCGATCTCGCTGTTCTTCTTCATCCTGATCGCCAACTGGTTCGAGCTGGTCCCGAGCAGACCCAACGAGGATGCGCCGCACCTGCTGGTGGCGCCGACGGCCGACACCAACCTCACCTACGCCCTCGCAGCGATCACCATCGTCAGCGTCTGGGTCTACGGCATCCGAACCAAGGGCTTCAAGGGCTACTTCAGCCACTTCATGGAGCCGTTCCCGGTGCTGCTGCCGCTGAACATCCTCGAGGAGCTGGTCAAGCCGATCACGCTGGCCCTCCGTCTCTTCGGCAACATCTTCGCCGGCGGGATCATGCTGGCGCTGATCGGGCTGATCCCGATCTGGGCCGGCTGGCTGCCCAACATTCTCTGGAAGGCCTTCGACATGTTCATCGGCGGCATCCAGGCCTTCATCTTCGCGCTGCTGGCCGTCTTGTACTTCGCCATGGCCGGAGCCGGCCACGACGAGCACGACGACGAGCACGCGGACGAAGGTGCTCACGACGAGCACGACGACGAGCGCCGCTCGTGGAGGGCGCCGAAGGCCCCCGCACTCGCGCGCTGAGCGCGGGTACGGCAACGTAGTCCAACAATTGCGCCGGGACACCGGCACCACCAAGAGGAGAGGCAGTTCCCATGGCAGTAAGTGATGAGGCCGTCCAGCTCGCCGGCGCGTTCGTCGGCGGTGGCATCGCCCTCGCCGGTGGCGCGATCGGTGCCGGTGTCGGTGACGGTCTGGCCGGTTCGTCCTACATCCAGGGCGTGGCCCGCCAGCCCGAGGCGCAGGGCCGCCTCCAGACGATCTTCTTCCTGACGGTCGGTCTGGTGGAGGCGATGTTCTTCATCAACCTCGCCTTCATGGCGATGTTCGTCTTCGTCCTTTCCTGAACCAGCACGACCAGGTCGAACAGGACCTCCAGACAAAGGATCCGTAGATGACAGGCGTTGTGGTTCACATCGTCCCGATGGCCGAGACCGAGTCCAACTTCCTCGTGCCCAACGGCACGTTCCTGGTCGAGCTCGCGGCGTTCGCGCTGCTGTTCTACCTGCTGGCGAAGTACGTCATCCCGCCGATCAACCGGGCGATGACCAACCGCCAGGAGGCGATTCGCACCCAGTTCGCCGAGCTCGACAAGGCCCAGGCCGACGCCAACGCCGCCGAAGCGGAGTTCAAGGCGCAGATCGCCGACGCCCGCCACGAGGCTGCGCGCATCCGCGAGGAGGCGCGCGAGCAAGGGCGCGCAGATCATCGCCGAGATGCGGCAGCAGGGCGAGTCCGAGAAGGCACGCATCGTCGACGGCGGCACACGCGCAGATCGCCGCCGAGCGGCAGCAGGCCGTGGCCTCGCTGCGTGCCGAGGTCGGCACGCTGGCCACCACCCTCGCCGGCCGGATCGTGGGCGAGAGCCTCGACGACGACGAGCGCAGCGGCCGGGTGGTCGACCGCTTCCTGGCCGACCTCGACACCCTCGAGGCCTCCAAGGCAGCCGGCAACGGCTCGGCGAGCGGGGCCCGCTGATGCTTCGAGGCGCCTCTGCCGAGGCCCGCGCCGAGCTGGCGTCGCAGGCTCGGGACCTCCGGCACTCTCGAGGACACCGCGACCCTGGGCGACCAGCTGCTCGCGGTGGCAGGAGTGCTGAGGTCCGAGCCGGCGCTGCGGCGGGTCTTCACCGACGCCTCGATCGAGGGCGAGGCCAAGGCCGGCCTGGCCGGCAACGTGTTCGACGGCAAGGTCGGCGACAAGGCGCTCGAACCTGGTCAAGGAGGCGGTCCAGCAGCGCTGGACCAGCTCCCGCGACCTCGCGGCCGTGCTCGAGGAGCTCGGCATCCAGGCGCTGGTCCGCTCGGCCGGCGCCCAAGGGGCCGCGCGTCAGCGACGAGCTGTTCGCGGTCGCCCAGGTCGTCGACGCCAACCCCGACCTGCGCGGCGCGCTCTCCGACCCGGCGCGCAGCTCCGACGACGACAAGGCGGCCTCCTCGACTCGGTGCTCGACGGCAAGGTGCTGCCGGCCACGCTGCGGCTGGTCGGTCAGGCCGTACGCAGCGACGAGTCCTGTCGGCACGCGCGCTCGAGACATCCAGCGCGTCGCCGCCGACGTCGCAGGACGAGCTGCTGGCCGTCGTCCACACCGCGCGGCCGCTCGGCACCACCGAGATCACCCGCCTGACCCAGGCGCTCGGCAAGGCCTACGACGCCACCGTGCACCTCCACGTCGTCGAGGACCCCGACCTGATCGGCGGCCTGAGGGTCGAGATCGGCGACGACGTGATCGACGGCAGCGTCGTCGGCCAAGCTCGACACCGCCCGCCGGCGCATCGCCGGCTGAGCCCACTCGGGCAGAGTCACCCACACCCAGACCACACCCGCTCCAGTAGCAACAGGGAAGAGGCAACAAAGATGACGGAGCTCTCCATTCGTCCGGAGGAGATCCGCGACGCGCTCCAGAAGTACGTCGACGACTACAAGCCGTCGGCGGCCAGCCGCGAGGAGGTCGGCACGGTCGCGCGAGTGCCGCCGACGGCATCGCGCGCGTGGCAGGGCTGCCCTCGGCGATGGCCAACGAGCTGCTGGAGTTCGAGGACGGCACCCTCGGCATCGCGCTGAACCTCGACACCCGCGAGATCGGCGTCGTGGTCCTCGGTGACTTCGACAAGATCGAGGAGGGCCAGACGGTCCGCCGCACCGGCGAGATCCTCTCGGTCCCCGTGGGCGACGGCTTCATGGGCCGGGTGATCGACCCGCTCGGCACGCCCATCGACGGCCTCGGCGAGATCGAGTCCGACGAGCGTCGCGCCCTCGAGCTCCAGGCGCCCGGCGTGATGCACCGCAAGTCGGTGCACGAGCCGCTGGCCACCGGCATCAAGGCCATCGACTCGATGACCCCGATCGGCCGCGGCCAGCGCCAGCTGATCATCGGCGACCGGTCGACCGGCAAGACCACCATCGCGATCGACACGATCATCAACCAGAAGCAGAACTGGGAGACCGGCGACCCGGAGAAGCAGGTGCGCTGCATCTACGTCGCCATCGGCCAGAAGGGCTCGACGATCGCCGCCGTGCGCGGCGCCCTCGAGGAGGCCGGAGCGCTGGAGTACACCACCATCGTGGCCTCACCGGCGTCCGACAGCGCGGGCTTCAAGTACCTCGCCCCCTACACCGGCTCGGCCATCGGCCAGCACTGGATGTACGACGGCAAGCACGTCCTGATCATCTTCGACGACCTCACCAAGCAGGCCGAGGCCTACCGCGCGGTGTCGCTGCTGCTGCGCCGCCCGCCGGGTCGCGAGGCCTACCCGGGCGACGTCTTCTACCTGCACAGCCGCCTGCTCGAGCGCTGCGCCAAGCTGTCCGACGACCTGGGCGCCGGGCTCGATGACCGGCCTGCCGATCATCGAGACCAAGGCCAACGACGTGTCGGCCTACATCCCGACCAACGTCATCTCGATCACCGACGGCCAGATCTTCTTGCAGTCCGACCTGTTCGCCGCCAACCAGCGCCCGGCGATCGACGTCGGCGTCTCGGTGTCGCGAGTGGGCGGCAACGCGATGACCAAGGCGATGAAGTCCGTCACCGGCTCGCTCAAGGTCGACCTGGCGCAGTTCCGCGCGATGGAGGCGTTCGCGATGTTCGCCTCCGACCTCGACGCGGCCTCCCGCCAGCAGCTCGACCGGGGCCAGCGCCTGATGGCGCTGCTCAAGCAGCCGCAGTACTCGCCGTACCCGCTCGAGGAGATGGTGATCTCGCTCTGGCTCGGTACGACCGGTCAGCCTCGACCGCGTGCCGACCGACGACGTGCTGCGCTTCGAGAACGAGTTCCTCGACTACCTGCGCCGCTCACACGCCGACCTGCTCGACGGCATCCGCGAGTCGACGAAGTTCGAGGACGACACCGCCAAGTCGGCGGAGTCGGCCTACGACAAGTTCCTCGACCAGTTCGAGACCTCCGAGGGTCAGTCGATCAAGGTCGGCAAGGAGGCGCCGGTCGACGCGGTGACCGACGACGAGCTCGAGCAGGAGACCATCGTCAAGCAGAAGCGCGGGTGATGTGACCCATGGCCCTTTCGCTGCGTGAGTACCGCGCGCGGATCAAGTCGACGGAGTCGATGAAGAAGATCACGCGCGCCATGGAGCTCATCGCTGCGTCTCGCATCATCAAGGCGCAGCAGCGAGCCCAGCAGGCCGCGCCGTACGCCCGCGAGCTCACGCGGGCGGTGTCGGCGCTGGTGACCTACTCCAACGAGAAGCACCCGCTGACGACCGAGCCCGAGAACCCGCGCCGCGCTGCCGTCCTGATCGTGACCAGCGACCGGGGCCTGGCCGGCGCCTACTCCTCGAGCGTGCTCAAGGAGGGCGAGCGGCTCGCCGAACGGCTCCGCGAGGAGGGCAAGGAGGTCGTCAGCTTCATCTCGGGGCGCAAGGGTGAGGCCTACTACCGGTTCCGCCAGCGCAAGGTGCGCGAGTCGTGGTCGGGCTTCTCCGACCAGCCCCGCTACGAGAACGCCCGCGCCATCGGCGAGGCTCTGATCGGGGCCTTCGTGGCCGACACCGACAACGAGGACGGGGTCGACGAGGTCCACCTCGTCTACACGCAGTTCCGCTCGATGCTGGTGCAGGAGCCCCACAGCGTGCGGATGCTGCCTCTGGAGGTCGTCGAGGGCGAGGAGAAGCCCGAGGACGACGAGGTGCTGCCGCTCTACGAGTTCGAGCCGAACGCCGAGGTGGTGCTCAACGAGCTGCTGCCGAAGTACGTGCAGAGCCGCATCTTCTTCGCGTTGCTGCAGGCCTCGGCCTCCGAGCTGGCGGCGCGGCAACGGGCGATGAAGTCCGCGACCGACAACGCCGACGAGCTCATCAAGAAGTTCACCCGGATCGCCAACCAGGCCCGCCAGGCCGGCATCACCCAGGAGATCAGCGAGATCGTCGGCGGCGTGAACGCGCTGGCCGACGCCAACGCCGCAGCCGACTGACCCGCCGACCAACGCCCCAGCTGTGGCCCGACGTGGGCCTAGGAGTGAGTGAGAGACATGACTGCCACTGTTGAAGACACCCAGACCCAGTCGGGCCAGGGGAGCACCGGCCGCATCGCCCGGGTCATCGGCCCGGTCGTCGACGTCGAGTTCCCGTCCGACTCGATGCCCGAGATCTACAACAAGCTCGAGTGTGAGGTGACACTGGCCGGCGAGACCAACATCCTCTCGCTCGAGGTCGCTCAGCACATCGGTGAGGGCATGGTGCGCGCCATCGCGCTCCAGCCCACAGACGGCGTCGTGCGTGGCGCGCAGGTCACCGACACCGGCGGGCCGATCTCGGTGCCGGTGGGCGACGTGACCAAGGGCCACGTGTTCAACATGCTGGGCGAGTGCCTCAACCTCGAGGAGGGTGAGGAGCTCGAGGTCTCCGAGCGCTGGGGCATCCACCGCAGGGCGCCAGCATTCGACCAGCTCGAGTCCAAGACCGAGATGTTCGAGACCGGCATCAAGGTCATCGACCTGCTCACCCCCTACGTGCTGGGCGGCAAGATCGGCCTGTTCGGTGGCGCCGGCGTGGGCAAGACCGTGCTGATCCAGGAGATGATCGCGCGCGTCGCCAAGGATCACGGCGGTGTGTCGGTGTTCGCCGGCGTCGGCGAGCGCACCCGCGAGGGCAACGACCTGATCGCGGAGATGGAGGAGGCCGGCGTCATCGGGCAGACCGCCCTGGTGTTCGGCCAGATGGACGAGCCGCCGGGCACCCGCCTGCGGGTCGCGCTGTCGGCGCTGACCATGGCCGAGTACTTCCGCGACGTCCAGAACCAGGACGTGCTGCTGTTCATCGACAACATCTTCCGCTTCACCCAGGCGGGCTCCGAGGTCTCCACGCTGCTCGGCCGGATGCCGTCCGCGGTGGGCTACCAGCCCAACCTGGCCGATGAGATGGGCACGCTCCAGGAGCGGATCACCTCGACGCGTGGTCACTCGATCACCTCGATGCAGGCGATCTACGTGCCGGCCGACGACTACACCGACCCGGCCCCGGCGACCACCTTCGCCCACCTCGACGCGACGACCGAGCTGTCCCGCGAGATCGCCTCGCTGGGCATCTACCCGGCGGTCGACCCGCTGACCTCGACCTCGCGGATCCTCGACGCCCAGTACATCGGTCAGGACCACTACAACTGCGCGATCCGCATCAAGCAGATCCTCCAGCGCAACAAGGAGCTCCAGGACATCATCGCGATCCTCGGTGTCGACGAGCTCTCCGAGGAGGACAAGATCATCGTGTCGCGGGCGCGCCGCATCCAGCGGTTCCTCTCGCAGAACACCTACGTCGCCAAGCAGTTCACCGGCAAGGAGGGCTCCACGGTCCCTGTCACCGAGACGGTGGAGGCGTTCAACAAGATCGCCGACGGCGACTACGACCACGTGGCCGAGCAGGCCTTCTTCATGTGCGGCGGTCTCGACGACGTCGAGCAGCGGTGGGACGAGATCCAGAAGAGCCTCTGACAGATGGCAAACACGATGCAGGTATCCCTCGTCGCGGCCGACCGCGAGGTCTGGTCGGGCGAGGCGACGGTGGTCAACGCCCGGACCCTCGCCGGCGAGATCGGGATCATGGCCAACCACCAGCCGATCATGTCGGTGCTGGCGCCCGGCCAGGTCGACGTACGCACGGTCGACGACGGTCACTGGGTGGCCGCCGTCGACGGCGGCTTCATCTCGGTGGCCAACAACCAGGTCCGGCTACTGTGCGAGTACGCGGAGCTCTCCCACGAGAGCTCCTACGAGGAGGCCAAGCGGCTCCTCGACGAGCGCAAGGCCCGCGACGAGAGCACGGAGGCGTAGGGCCGGGGGACATCCCGGGCCTGCACCTCGGACAGGTGGACGATGCCGTTCTGGCAGTGGCTGCTCGACGTAGCCGGTGTCGTGCTGGGCATCGTCCTCCTCTACGGGATCGCGCTGATCGTCCGCCGCAGGGTCCTTGCCCGCCGCGGCGGCACCTTCGAGCTCAGCCACCGCGTCCGGACCGACAAGTCCGGACGCGGTTGGGTTCTCGGGCTCGGCCGCTACACCGCAGCCTCGCTGGAGTGGTTCCGGATCTTCTCGCTGAACCCCCGCCCCAAGTACGTCTGGGACCGATCCGACCTGGCCTACGTCGACCGGCGTGACCCGGGCGGGGTCGAGCAGCTCTCGCTGTACCCCGACCACGTCGTCATCCGCTGCACCACCAGCGAGGGTGACCTCGAGCTGGCGCTGAGCCAGGAGGCGCTGATGGGCTTCCAGGCCTGGCTCGAGGCGTCCCCGCCCAGCGCGGCGCAGCACCTGTGACCACCACAGCCGACCGGTTCTGACCTGCGCGCACGCAACGCGGTGGCGACCGCGTTCATCCTCAACGGGCTGGTCTTCGCCACCTTGTTCTCGCGGGTGCCCGACCTGCGCGAGCGGCTCGACCTCACCAACGGCCAGCTCGGCCTGCTGCTGCTGTCCATCTCTGTCGGTTCGCTGCTCGGGCTGCCCGCGAGCGGCCGGATGATCGAGCGGTTCGGGGCCCCTGGCGTGTGTCGCGGCGGCGGCGTGCTGGTGGCGCTCGGCATGGGCATCATCGCCCTCGGCGTCTCCGGCGCTCGAGGCCGAGGCCGTCGTCGCCGCCGGCCTGGGCTGCTACGGCTTCGGTACGGCGGTCTGGGACGTCGCCATGAACGTCGAAGGCGCCGAGGTCGAGCGCCGCCTCGGTCGCACCGTGATGCCGCGGTTCCACGCCGCGTGGAGCTTCGGCTCCATCGGCGGTGCCGGCATCGGCGTGCTCGCCGCCCGCTTCGCCGTACCCCTGCCCGTGCACTTCCTCGTCGTCAGCGCGGCGGCGCTGGTGGCGTTGCTGGTGGCCGTGCGGAGCGTTCCTGCCCGCCGTCGAGCACGACGAGGACGACGACGCGGCGCCCGAGCGCTCGGCGTGGCTCGAGCCGCGCACGCTGGCCATCGGCGCGATGGTGCTGGCCTTCACGCTCGCCGAAGGATCGGCCAACGACTGGCTGGCGCTGGCCCTGGTCGACGGCTACGACGCCCGCCACTTCGTGGGCGTCGCCGGCTTCGCGCTCTTCGTCGTCGCGATGACCACCGGCCGCCTGCTCGGCCCCCTGCTGCTCGACCGGTTCGGCCGCGTGCCGGTCCTGCTCGGCTCGGCAGCGGCCGCGTTCGCGGGTCTGCTGCTGGTCATCGTCAGCGGCGAGCCGGCCGTCGCGGCCGTCGGCATCGTGGTCTGGGGACTGGGTGCGGCACTCGGTTTCCCGGTCGGGATCAGCGCCGCCGCCGACGACCCGCGCCGGGCCGCGCGGCGGGTGTCGGTGGTCTCGACGATCGGGTACGGCGCGTTCCTGGCCGGCCCGCCCCTGCTGGGCTTCGTCGGCAACGAGGTCGGGACGCTCGACTCGCTGTACGTCGTGGTGGCGGCGATGGTGCCGGCGGCGGTGCTGGTGCTGGCCGTCCGCCGGCCGCGCCTCCGCGCGGTACCGCTGGTTGAGGAGGGCCGTCAGGCCCGTCACGAAACCCCGCGTACGTGCGTCGCGGTCCTGTCACGGGGTTTCGTGACAGGCGCTGGCGCGCCTTCCTCGACCAGCGGTGCGCGCTGGGCGCTCCTCGACCAGCGTGGCGCAGCGGCCCCTACGGTGAGCACCGATGAAACGCCCGCACCCGGCGCTGGTCGACGCCTCGCCCACGCCCTGCCTGGCTCGACTCGCCGCTGCGCCCCGAGCCGCGGCCGGCGCTGCGGTCCGACACGACGGCCGACCTGGTCGTGGTGGGCGGCGGCTACTCGGGTCTGTGGACCGCCGTGCTCGCCAAGGAGCGTGACCCCTCCCGCGAGGTGGTGCTGCTCGAGGCCCAGCGCATCGGCTGGGCGGCGTCCGGCCGCAACGGCGGGTTCTGCGCGGCGTCGCTGACGCACGGCAAGGACAACGGGGAGCAACGCTTCCCCGACGAGATCGACACCCTCGAGCGGCTCGGCCGCCAGAACCTCACCGAGATCGAGTCGGCGATCGGCCGCTACGGCATCGACTGCGACTTCGAGCTCACCGGCGCGCTCTCGGTCGCCACCGAGCCGCACCAGGTGGCGCTGGCTGCAGGAGGCGGGCCAGGCGGGCGAGGGGGAGTACCTCGACCAGGAGGCGGTCCGCGCCGAGGTGGCCTCGCCGACCTACCTCGCCGGCCTGTGGGAGCGCGACGACAACGCGCTGGTCGACCCCGCCCGGCTGGCGTGGGGGCTGGCCGACACGGCCGAGCGTCTCGGGGTCCGCATCCACGAGGACACCCGGGTCGCGGACCTCGCCAGGGACGGGCAGGGGGACGGGGCAGGGATGGCCGTTCGCACGTCGGACGGCCACACCGTCCGGGCCGCGAAGGTCGCCCTCGGCACCAACGCCTTCCCCTCGCTCGTCCGGCGGGTGCGCTGGCACACCGTGCCGGTCTACGACTACGCGCTGATGACCGAGCCGCTCTCGGCCGAGCAGCTGGCGTCGGTCGGCTGGCGCAACCGCCAGGGCATCGACGACTGCGGCAACCAGTTCCACTACTACCGGCTGACGTCCGACAACCGGATCCTGTGGGGCGGCTACGACGCCATCTACCACTTCGGCCGCCGGCTCACCGGCGAGCTCGACCACCGGCCGGCGACCTTCGAGCTGCTCGCCCGGCAGTTCTTCGAGACCTTCCCGCAGCTGGAGGGCCTGCGGTTCAGCCATCAATGGGGCGGGGCCATCGACACCTGCACGCGGTTCTTCGCCTTCTTCGGCACGGCGTACGCCGGGCGGGCGGCGTACGCGCTCGGCTACACCGGTCTCGGTGTCGGCGCGACCCGCTTCGGCGCCAACGTGATGCTCGACCTGCTCGACGGCCGCGAGACCGAGCGGACGGCGCTGCGCATGGTGCGCACCAAGCCGCTGCCGTTCCCGCCGGAGCCGTTCGCGTTCGCCGGCGTCCAGCTCACCCGGTGGTCGCTGGCGGCGGCCGACCGCAACGGCGGCAAGCGCAACCTGTGGCTGCGGTCGCTCGACCGGATGGGGCTGGGCTTCGACTCGTAGCCAACCGCTGGTTCGAGGAAGTCGCCGAAGTCCTGTCACGAAACCAGCGCGCGACAGGTCGGCGGTCCGCTCACGCTGGTTTCGTGACAGGCGCTAGCGCGCCTTCCTCAACCAGCGGGATACGTGACGAAGGCGGCGATGCCCTGCCAGCTCCTGCACCCGGGACTCGTCGTGGAGGTAGGGCATGTGGCCGGTCGGGAAGTAGGCGTGCTCGATGCGCGCGAGGGCCTCGTCGGGCAGGCGGAGGTGGGCGACCATGTCCTCCGCCGCGTGGTAGGGCGTGGCGAGGTCGTAGTAGCCGTACTCGATGCGCACCCGCAGGTGCGGGTTGGCCCGCATCAGCCGTTCGAGCTTGTCGGTGACGTTGATCGGCTTGCCCTGGAACTCCAGGTAGGCCCACTCCTTGATCGCGCTGGCGAACAGCTCGTAGGGCAGGTCGAGCGAGCTGCCGAGCTCGCCGCGCAGGTAGTGGTGCAGGGCCGCGGCGTACGGCCCCTCGATCGCGTCGATCGACGGGTCGGCGTCCATGTTCTCCGCGATGCGCGAGTAGGTCGGGCCGGTGAAGCGGCCGTCGATCCGGCCGACGGTCAGGCCGCGGTCGCGCAGCACCTCGGTGCACCACCGCCAGTGCTCGATGCGGAGCTCGGCGCGGTCGACGTACTCCTCGCTGACCCCCGCCAGCCGGGCCAGCGTGGCGACCACCTCCGCGCGTTCGTCGGCCGCCAGCCGGTTGCCGCGGGCGAGCGCGAGGCGGTAGGGCCCGGCGACGAACTCCTCGGCCTCCGTGCGCACCTCCTCGAGCGTCCGGTCGGCGTGCAGGCCGTGGTAGTGGGCGATCGCGGCGTAGGTGGGCAGGAAGTTCAGGCAGGCCTCGTCGTAGCGGAGGTGCTCGAAGTCCTGGCTGCCGAAGTCGAGCACGCTGGAGACCAGCACCAGACCGTTGACGGCCATCGAGTGCTTGCTCCACAGCCGTTCGGCGACACCGACCGCGCGGGTGGTGCCGTAGGACTCGCCGATCACGTACTTCGGCGACATCCAGCGGTCCTCGCGCGTGCACCACAGGCGCACCAGCTCGGTGACCTGCTCCACGTCCTTGCCGTAGCCGTGGTAGTCCTTCGGCTTCCCGCCCTCGACCGCCCGGCTGTGCCCGGTCGACATCGGGTCGACGAAGACCAGGTCGGAGACGGCGAGCAGCGTCTCGGGGTTGTCGACCAGCCGGTACGGCGGCGGGTGCGGCGACTCCGCGTCGCCGAAGTCGACCCGGCGAGGGCCGAGCAGGCCCATGTGCAGCCACACCGAGGCCGAGCCCGGTCCGCCGTTGAAGACGAAGCGAGATGGGTCGCTGCGGTGACGTCGCCATTCTGTCATCCGTGTCGAGGGTGTACGCCGTGACCGACAGCTCGGCTCGGGCCTTCCAGCCCTTGAAGACGTCGTCCTTGACCTCCTCCTCGCGCAGCACCACCCGGCCCGTGCGGGCGGTGTAGGAGATCTCGCCGCTCGTGGTCTGCAACGTGTGGTGGGTGACGACGAGGTCGTCGACGGGCTCCTTCGGCTCCTTGTCGGAGTCCTTGTCGGCCTTGCCGGGCTTGTCGCCGTCGCTCACTGCGCTTCCTCTGCCTCTCCTCGTCGTTCGGTGCGCTCACCACCGGGCACCCACAGCACGTCGCCCTGCGCCCGGTTGGCGTACCTGGCCAGGATGAACAGCAGGTCGGAGAGCCGGTTCAGGTAGGTGATGGCGAGCTTGTTCATCGTCGGCCCGTGCTCCTCGTACGCCGCCCACGCGGCGCGCTCGGCCCGGCGTACGACGGTGCGTGCGACGTGCAGCTGCGCGGCGCCCGGCGTGCCGCCGTTGAGGATGAACGACCGCAGGGCCGGCAGGTCGGCGTTGTAGCGGTCGCACCAGGCCTCGAGCCGGTCGACGTAGTCCTGCTCGATCCGCAGCGGCGGGTACTCCGGGTCCGTCCACCACGGGCGTGCAGAGGTCGGCGCCGACGTCGAACAGGTCGTTCTGCACGTGTATCAAGACGGCGCGGACGTCCTCCTCCAGGTCGTGCGTCAACGCGACCCCGAGCTGCGCGTTCGCCTCGTCGACATCGGCGTAGGCGTGCAGACGCGTGTCGTTCTTGGTCGTGACGCTCATGTCGCCGAGACGGGTCTCGCCGCCGTCACCCGTGCGTGTGTAGATGCGGGTGAGGTTCACCATGGCGGCGACTCTAGTCGTCGCCAGCGTGCCCCGCGGGACAGCCGTGGTTGAAGAATCACTTGGCCGCAGCGAAGCAACCGATCGGGTGTGTCGCGCGTCATACAGGGTGTACGGGTCGCGCGAGCGTCCCGTGCTGGGAGGCGCCACGGGGGAGCCTCCCGCCACACCGGAGATCTCGGGTTCCGGAGAGCGGGGTAGAGGTAGATGGAGATCGTGACCGACGGGTCCACGCTGGTCCTCAGCGGCGACTTCGATGCGCGCAGCACCTGGGAGGTGCGCAACGCCCTCCGCGAGCGACTGCTCCTCAGCGAGCGGGACGTCGTCGTCGACCTCACCGAGGTCACCTCGATCGACGTGACCGCCACCCGGGTGCTGGCCTACGCCAGCCGTGAGGCGTCGCTCTCCGGCAACCACGTCACCCTCCGCGGCTGTGGCCCCGCCGTCCGGCGGATGCTGCACCTCTCGCGGCTGATGCGTTTCGTCGACGTCGAGCGCGCCGCAGCCTCATGCCTGACGTCTAGCTCGCTGGTCGAGGAGGGCGCGCACGCCCGTCACGAGACCCGGTGACGAGACGATCTCGTTGCGAGGTTTCGTGACAGGCGCTAGCGCGCCTTCCTCAACCAGCGGTGGGTGTCGTGTGACCGGTTCGACGCTGTCGGATAGCCCACACGCTCGAACGCGGTTACCCGGCGGTAGTCGCAGACCTACCCTCGGGACCATGCCCGAGAAGGACCGCCCCTGGGTGATGCGGACGTACGCCGGCCACTCGACCGCGACGGCTTCCAACGCGCTCTACCGCACCAACCTCGCCAAGGGGCAGACCGGCCTCTCTGTGGCCTTCGACCTGCCGACCCAGACCGGCTACGACCCCGACTCGCCGCTGGCGCGCGGCGAGGTCGGCAAGGTCGGCGTACCCGTCCCGCATCTCGGCGAGATGCGCCGCCTCTTCGACGACATCCCGCTGACGGAGATGAACACGTCGATGACCATCAACGCCACCGCGATGTGGCTGCTGGCGCTCTACCAGGTGGTCGCCGAGGAGCAGAACCCCGACCTCGACCCGACCGAGGTCGCGCACCGGCTGGCCGGCACGACCCAGAACGACATCATCAAGGAGTACCTCTCCCGCGGCACCTACGTGTTCCCGCCCGAGCACTCGCTGCGCCTGATCGGCGACGTCATCGCCTACACGGTGCACGAGGTGCCGAAGTGGAACCCGATCAACATCTGCAGCTACCACCTGCAGGAGGCCGGGGCCACGCCGCAGCAGGAGCTGGCCTACGCGCTGTGCACGGCGATCGCCGTCCTCGACACCGTCAAGGCGTCCGGCCAGCTGCCGGAGGAGGACTTCGCCAAGGTCGTGGGCCGCATCTCGTTCTTCGTCAACGCCGGCGTGCGGTTCGTCGAGGAGATGTGCAAGATGCGCGCCTTCGTGCTGCTGTGGGACGAGCTGACCGCAGCAGCGGTACGGCGTCACCGACCCGGCGATGCGCCGGTTCCGCTACGGCGTCCAGGTCAACTCGCTCGGCCTGACCGAGGCCCAGCCCGAGAACAACGTCCCGCGCATCGTCCTGGAGATGCTCGGCGTCACGCTCAGCAAGGACGCCCGCGCCCGCGCCGTCCAGCTGCCCGCGTGGAACGAGGCGCTCGGGCCTGCCCCGGCCGTGGGACCAGCAGTGGTCGCTGCGGCTCCAGCAGGTGCTGGCCTTCGAGTCCGACCTGCTCGAGTACGACGACATCTTCGACGGCTCCCACGTCGTGGAGGCGAAGGTGGCCGAGCTCGTCGAGGGAGCACGCGCCGAGATGGACCGGGTGCAGGCGATCGGCGGCGCGATCGCCGCCGTCGAGTCCGGCTACATGAAGGAGCAGCTCGTCTCCTCCCACGCCGTGCGCCGCGCGCGCATCGAGTCGGGCGAGGAGAAGGTCGTCGGCGTCAACGTCTTCGAGACGACCGAGCCCTCGCCGCTGACCGCCGACCTCGACACCGCCATCCAGGCCGCCGACCCCGAGGCCGAGGCGGCCGCCCTCGAGTCGGTGCGCGCGTGGAAGGAAGGCCGTGACGAGGGCGCCGTCCGCGAAGCCCTCGAGCGGCTGGCCGAGGACGCCAAGACCGATGCCAACCTGATGCCCGCCACCCTGGCCGCGGCCCGCGCGGGCGCGACGACGGGGGAGTGGGCCGGCACGCTGCGCGAGGTGTTCGGCGAGTTCCGCGCCCCGACGGGGGTGAGCGGCGCGGTCGGCGCTGCCCGGTCGTCGGCCGGCGCGGGCGCCGAGCTCGCGGCCGTGCGCGAACGGGTGCGGGCGACGGGTGAGGAGCTCGGCGGCCGGCTTCGCCTGCTCGTCGGCAAGCCCGGCCTCGACGGGCACTCCAACGGCGCGGAGCAGGTCGCGGTCCGCGCGCGTGACGCCGGCTTCGAGGTGGTCTACCAGGGCATCCGGCTCACGCCCGAGGAGATCGTGGCGGCGGCCGTCGCCGAGGACGTGCACTGCGTGGGCCTCTCGATCCTGTCCGGTTCGCACATGGAGCTGGTGCCGGCCGTGCTCGACGGGCTGCGCGCCGCCGGCCTGGACGACGTACCGGTGGTCGTCGGCGGGATCATCCCCGACTCCGACGGGCGGGCCCTGGTCGAGCGAGGCGTCGCGGCCGTCTACACGCCGAAGGACTTCGGCCTGACCGCGATCATGGGCGGCATCGTGGACGTGATCCGGAAGGCCCACGGCTCTGGCTGACCCCGGTCGACCGGCCGTTCCGGACGTTCGGAGGCGTCGCAAGCCCGAAGCGCAGGAACGACGACAGTTCGACCGTGGCAGATGACCTCTCGGCGTGTCTGCACTACAGTATAAAGTCTAGTGACTTACTGTAGTTAGACCTTCGGAAGGGAGTCCGATGTCCGTACGACGCGTGGGCCCAGCAGCCCCGGCTTGGCCGGTCGCCGCCGTCGACCTGCACCAGCACCTGTGGCCCGAGCAGCTCGTCGACCGGCTGCGCGCGCGCTCGCGCACGCCGTACCTGCGCGCATGGACGCTCCACACCCACGGCGAGGCGCCGTACGAGATCGACCCCGCGCACCACGACGTGACCCGGCGGCTGCACGAGAACGCCCACGACGGCATCGGCCTGGCCTGCCTGTCGCTGTCGGCGCCGCTCGGCATCGAGTCGCTGCGCGGCCCGTCGGCCGTGGGCTTGCTGGACGCCTGGCACGAGGGGGCGGCCGGGATGCCCGAGGGCTTCGGGGCGTGGGCCTCCGTCTCGTCGGTCGAGCCCGACCTCGAGGGGCTGGCAGCGCTCCTCGAGCGGGGGTTCGTCGGCGTGCAGGTGCCGGCGACCGATGTGCGGACCCCGTGGGGGTGGGCCCGCCTCGCCGCTGTGCTCGACGTCGCCGAACGGGCCGGGAAGCCCGTGCTCGTCCATCCGGGGCCGGAGGCGCCGATTCCCGACGCCGCCTCGCTGCCGGTCGTGGTGGCCGGCGGTCGTCGGGTACGCCGCCCAGCTGCAGGCCGCCTGGTGGGCGTGGCACGCCGCCGACGTCCGCGCGGCCCATCCGACGCTGCGCGTGGTGTTCGCGGCCGGTGCCGGCCTGGCCCCGGTGCACCACGAGCGGTACGCCGCCAGGGGCGGCAGCACAGGGGCGGTCGACCCGCTCGTGCACGTCGACACCTCGTCGTACGGGCCGCAGGGCCTCGACGCGCTGGTGCGGGTGCTCGGGATCGACGCCCTGGTGCTCGGGAGCGACCGGCCGTACGCCGCGCCGGTCGCTCCCGAGCGCTGGTCACAGGTCGGGGGCGAGGCCGCCGCCCGGGCGGTCCGCGTCACCAACCCGCTGCGGGCCCTGGGCCTGCCCGTCGAGCAGGAAGGGGTGCGGAGATGGCCGCGAGCGAGCTGATCCAGGAGCGGGTAGGCGGTCTCGCTCGAGACGCTGCCGGGCCGCGATCTCGAGCCGGCCGAGCTCGAGGAGCTGGTCGCCGGACTTGCCCGCGACCCGGACCGCTGGGCCCACCTCGTCGGCTTCGACGACGACGAGCGGGTCTACGCCTCCCTGCATCGCGACGCCCACGTCGACGTGTGGCTGCTGTGCTGGACGCCGGTCAACGACACCGGCTGGCACGACCACGACATCTCCTCGGGCGCCGTGGCCGTGGTCGCGGGCGAGCTGGTCGAGAACAACCTGAGGGTCGGGTCGCCAGTGCGTGGAGACGAGGGTGGGCGCGGGCGCGTCGTTCTCGTTCGGCGCCGACCACATCCATCGCCTCAACGGCGCCGAGCGCGGCACGGTGTCGGTGCACGCCTACAGCCCGCCGCTGTGGCGGATGGGCCAGTACGCCGTCAGCGACGACGGCGTGCTGCGCCGGGTCTCGGTCTCCTACGCCGACGAGCTCGCCCATCGACTGACGCGTTGAGGTGCGAGGCCGTCACGCAGAGCCTCGAACCTCACGTTCGGGCCGTCGCTACGCTCGCACCTCGACCAGCGGGGCGACGGCACCTAGGGTGGCCTGAGTGAGCGACCTCCAGTGTCCGGCCCGCGTCTTCCTGGCCCGCCACGGCGAGGCGGCGTACGAGACCGAGCTGTTGATGGACCACGGCGGCAGCCTGACGGCGAGAGGACGGGCGCAGGCGCGCGAGCTGGGGGAGAAGCTGCGAGCGCGAGAAGATCGCCCACGTCTACACGCAGCACCATCTCGCGGGCCGTGCAGACCGCCGAGCTGGCAGCGGCCGTGCTCGGCGTCGAGGTGACGGTCCGCGAGGGGCTGGTCGAGCTGGCGCTCGGCGAGGCCGTCGGCCAGCCGGCCGGGACCGGCATGTTCGTCCCGCGAGATGCAGGCTGGGTGGCCGGAGACGTCGAGGCCGCGGCGCCGGGCAGCGAGAGCGCGGTGCGAGATCGCCGCGCGGGTGCGCGCGGTGCTCGACGACCTCGCCGACCAGCACCGCGGCGAGGCGGTGCTGGTCGTCAGCCACGGCGGCGCGATCGTCGCGACCCAGGCCGTGCTGGCCTTCGGGCCGGGCCGCACCTGGGACTTGCAGAACTGCGCGTACGTCGAGCTCGAGGGCGACGCGGACGGTTGGCGGCCTTAGGTTAGGCAACCCTTAGCGCAATGCTGTAAGGTCCGGCCCGTGTCGAAGAAGGGCAAGGGCAAGGCCTGCCACCCGAAGAAGAAGTGCTGCGTGTCCAAGGACAGGTGCCGGCGCTGCCCACTTCTCATGCTCAAGCACGGCACGCTGCCCGAGGGCTATACGGTCAAGAAGCGCAAGCTCGTCAAGGTCAAGAAGACCAAGCTGCCCACGGCAGCCTGACCCTCCGGAGGTACCCCCGTGCCGGCAGCCCGCTTCGTGCGAGCAGCTCAACGCCCAGATCGGCAACGAGCTCGCGGCGCACAACCAGTACCTCGCCTGCGCCGTCTACTACGACGCGCTGACGATGCCGCAGATGGCGGCGTTCTTCTACGGCCAGGCGCTCGAGGAGCGCGACCACGCGATGATGATGGTGCAGTACCTCCTCGACACCGACACCGACGTGGTCATCCCCGGCGTCGAGGCGCCGGTGCCGGCGTTCGACGACGTCGTCGCGCCGGTCGACCCTGGCCCTGGCGCAGGAGAAGCGGGTCACCGAGCAGATCAACGGCGCTGCTCAAGACCGCCCGCGAGGAGTCCGACTTCGCCTCCGAGCAGTTCATGCAGTGGTTCATCAAGGAACAGGTCGAGGAGGTCGCCACGATGAGCGACCTGCTCGCCGTGGTGACCCGCAACCGCGACGACATCGAGGACATCGAGGAGTACGTCGCCCGCGAGCAGGGCGGCGGCGAGACCGACCCGACCGCTCCCCGCGCCGCCGGCGCCTGACTTCCTCGCGCACGGGGCGGCAGACTGGCGCCCATGGCACGGGTGACGGTGGTCGGAGCCGGTGTGGTGGGCCTGACCTGCGCTGTCCGGCTGCTGGAGGACGGCCACCGGGTCGACGTACTCGCGCGTGACCTGCCGCTGGAGACGACCTCGGCCGTCGCGGCCGCGATCTGGTACCCCTACCGCGCGTTCCCGTTCGACCGCGTGCTCGCGTGGTCGGCGCGGTCCTACGACGTGTTCGTCGGACTGGCCGACGTCGCCGGAGCCGGTGTGGCGCTGCGGGGCGGGGTCGAGGTCTTCGCCATGCCGCAGGAGGACCCGTGGTGGCGGCCGGCCGTACCGCACCTCGACCACGTCGAGCCGCCGCCCGGCTACGCCGACGCGTGGACGTTCCTGGCGCCGGTCGTCGAGATGCCGGTCTACCTGGCGTGGCTGACATCCCGGATCGACGAGCTCGGCGGCACCATCACCCGGCTCAACCTGCCCGCGCTGCCCGTGGGCGCCGACGTGGTCGTCAACGCGGCGGGAATCGGCGCGCGGCTGCCTGGCCGAGGACCCGTCGGTCGGGCCCGGTGCGCGGCCAGGTCGTGCTACGTCGAGCAGGTCGGTCTCGAGCAGTGGTGGCTCGACTCGTCCGCCGACCTCACCTACGTCGTACCCCGGTCGCACGACATCGTCGTCGGCGGCACCGACCAGGAGGGCGACTGGAGCCGTACGCCGTCGCCGTCCGATCGCCGAGGAGATCCTGGAGCGCGGTCGCGCGGCTGGTGCCCGCACTGGCCGGGGCGCGCGTGCTGCGGCACCGGGTGGGCCTGCGGCCGGCCCGGCCCTCGGTCCGCGTCGGAGCGGCCAAGGCGACGTCGTGCACTGCTACGGCCACGGCGGCGCCGGCGTCACCTTGAGCTGGGGCACCGCCGACGAGGTGTCAGCCCTCGTCGGCCGTGCGTAGCGAGCCAGTACCGCCCCGGGCGTCCAACGGCTGCACGCCCACCACGGCCGACGTGTTGATCGGGCCGTAGACGTGCGGGTACGTCGTCTCGCCGACGGGATCCTCCTGCCATGGCGAGGTGAGCCGTTCGGTGTCGATGGTCAGCAGCACCAGCGGCTCACCCGCGTCGGCGTAGAAGCTCCTCCAGACGGCCGCGACCTGCTCGCGTCGCGAGCAGTGGATGAAGCCCTCCTGCTCGAGCGTCACGCCCCGCGTCGACGTCGTGTAGGCACCCGACCGCTGGGCTGCCGCCCAGTCGGCTGCGGTGGCGATGTGGAAGACCGGGGTCATGCTGACCCGCCGGACCGATGGTGACCACTCATGGGCGGAGCCTGGGACCGCCGCCGGGCCGAGACGAGCCGATCTCTGGACAGTTTCCGGCACCTGGTGCCGGAGAGTCCATGCTGAGCGGGATCAGCGGACACCCATGAGTGTGGCGCGCCTTCACTCAGAACAGCCGGTCGGTCGGGTCGTCCAGGCCGCGCAGGGCGTCGTAGTCGACGACGGCGCAGGTGATGCCGCGGTCGGTGGCGAGGACGCGCGCCTGGGGCTTGATCTCCTGGGCGGCGAAGATGCCGCGGACCGGGGCGAGCAGCGGGTCGCGGTTGAGCAGCTCGAGGTAGCGGGTCAGCTGCTCGACGCCGTCGATCTCGCCGCGGCGCTTGATCTCCACGGCCACGGACGCGCCGGCGGCGTCGCGGCACATCAGGTCGACCGGGCCGATGGCGGTGGGGTACTCGCGGCGCACCAGCGTCAGGCCGTCGGCGAGGGTGGCGGGGTGCTCGGCGAGGAGCTCCTGGAGGTGCTTCTCGACGCCGTCCTTCTGGAGACCGGGGTCGACGCCGAGGTCGTGGGCGGAGTCGTGCTGGACGTCCTCGATCAGGATGCGCAGGGTGTCGTCGTCCTTGCCGGTGACGACCCACTCGACCTGGCCCTCGTCGTTCACGCCCTCGCGCACCTTGCAGGGCGGTGACATCCAGTTCAGCGGCTTGTAGGAGCCGCCGTCGGAGTGGACCAGCACCGACCCGTCGGCCTTGATCATCAGCACCCGGGTCGCCATCGGCAGGTGGGCGGTGAGCCGGCCGGCGTAGTCGACCTGGCACCGCGCCACGACGAGTCTCACGACGCGCGAATCTACAGGGAGTGACCCTTTCCACACGCTCGCGACCCTCGGCGGCGGACCAGCCCCGGTGCGATGATGCCCGCCATGACCAGCAGCCCCGCCGAGGCCCCCGAGCGCGAGTTCAGCCGGATCGGCGTGATCGGCCTCGGCACCATGGGTGCGGGGATCGCCGAGGTCTTCGCCCGCAGCGGCTACGACGTCACCGGTGTCGAGATCACCGACGAGGCGCTCGACCGCGGGCGCGCGCACCTCCAGCACTCCACCGACCGGGCGGTGGCCCGGGGCAAGCTCACCGAGGCCGAGCAGGCCGAGCTGATCGGCGCGGATCACGTTCACCACCAGCATGAAGGACCTCGCCGACGCCGACTTCGTCGTCGAGGCGGTCGTGGAGTCGATCGAGATCAAGAAGTCGGTCTTCCGCGAGCTCGACGACATCGTCGGCCCCGAAGCGATCATCGCCACCAACACCTCGTCGCTGTCGGTCACCGAGATCTCCACCGCCAACCACAACCCGGGCCGCGTCGTCGGCGTGCACTTCTTCAACCCCGCACCCGTGCAGCGGCTGGTCGAGGTGATCCGCACCGTGGTGACCGAGCCCGAGGTGCTGGCCGCCGTGGAGCGGCTGCTCACCAAGGTGGGCAAGAGCCCGGTCGTCTGTGGTGACCGGGCCGGCTTCATCGCCAACACGCTGCTGTTCGGCTACCTCAACCACGCGGTCTCGATGTACGAGGCCCACTACGCCACGCGCGAGGACATCGACGCGGCCATGCGCTACGGCTGCGGCTACCCGATGGGCCCGCTCGCGCTGCTCGACCTGATCGGTCTCGACACGGCGTACGAGATCCTCGACACGATGTACAAGCAGGGCCGCGACCGCCTCCACGCGCCGGCGCCGATCCTCAAGCAGATGGTCACCGCGGGTCTGCTGGGCCGCAAGTCCGGCCGCGGCTTCTACACCTACGAGGCCCCCGACAGCTCCAAGGTCGTGCCCGACCACCTGACCCCGTCGCCGGACGACGAGCCGCGGCTGCGCCGCGACATCAGCCGCGTCGGTGTCGTCGGCACCGGCACCATGGCGTCGGGCATCGTCGAGGTGTTCGCCAAGGCCGGGTACGACGTGCTCTACGTCGGCCGCTCCGACGCCAAGGTCGAAGGGGTGCGCGAGACCATCGAGCGCTCGCTCGACAAGGCCATCCAGCGCGGCAAGCTCGAGGAGTCCGCGCGCGAGGGCGTGCTCGGCCGGCTGACCGGATCGACCTCGATCGAGGACCTCGCCGACTGCGACCTGGTGGTGGAGGCCATCGCCGAGGACCTGCGGGTCAAGACCACGCTGTTCGAGAACCTCGACGAGATCTGCAAGCCCGGCGCGATCCTCGCGACCACCACCTCGTCCCTGCCGATCATCACCTGCGCGATGGCCACCAAGCGGCCGCAGGACGTCATCGGCATGCACTTCTTCAACCCCGCACCGGTGATGCAGCTCGTCGAGGTCGTCTCGACCGTCGCGACCGACGACGACGTGTCCGAGACCGTGCGGGCGCTGTGCGCGAAGGTCGGCAAGGTCGCCGTCTCGTGCGGTGACCGCGCGGGGTTCATCGTCAACGCGCTGCTGTTCCCCTACCTCAACGACGCGGTCAAGATGCTCGAGGCCCACTACGCCACCGCCGACGAGGTCGACACGGCGATGAAGCTCGGCTGCGCGCTGCCGATGGGGCCCTTCGAGCTGCTCGACGTGGTCGGCAACGACGTGTCGCTGGCCATCCAGCGCGAGCTCTACCTGGAGTTCCGCGAGCCCGGCTTCGCGCCCGCGCCGCTGCTGGAGCACCTGGTCACCGCTGGCTACCTCGGCCGCAAGACCAAGCGTGGGTTCCGGGACTACACCCACGTGTGACCCCTCACCGCTGGTTGAGGAGGTTGCGCTAGCAACCGTCTCGAAACCCGGTGACGTGACCGCTGACCAGTTGCGGGGTTTCGTGACAGGCGCTAGCGCGCCTTCCTCAACCAGCGAATCCACGCGCACCCACGAAGGGGTGAGGCAGGGCATCCCGGGCCGCCGCTAGCGTCGAAAGGCTGGCCCGGGAAGCACCACCTCCGCGATGCCCGGGCGGAAAGGCGGGTGTCATGGCCGTCGAGACCGGACGCATCACGACCGACATTCCGGCACGCATGGACCGGCTGCCATGGGCACGCTGGCACTGGATGATCGTCATCGGCCTGGGCGCCGTATGGATCCTCGACGGTCTCGAGGTCACGATCGTCGGCTCGATGTCGGAGGCGCTGAAGCCCGCCGACACCGGCCTCGGCCTCAGCAGCTCCGACATCGGCATGGCCGGCGCGGTGTACGTCGCCGGCGCCTGTCTGGGCGCGCTGTTCTTCGGCCAGCTCACCGACAGGTTCGGGCGGAAGAAGCTCTTCCTGATCACGCTCGCCGTCTACACGGTCGCCACCGTGCTGACGGCGTTCTCGATGACCCCCATGTGGTACTTCTGCTGCAGGTTCCTCACCGGCGCGGGCATCGGCGGCGAGTACGCGGCCATCAACTCCGCGATCGACGAGCTGATCCCCGCGAAGTACCGCGGCCGCGTCGACGTCGCGATCAACGGCTCGTTCTGGGTGGGCGCCACGCTCGGCTCGCTGCTGACCATCCCGCTGCTCGACCCCACGCATGGTCGACCCGGCCTGGGGGTGGCGGATCGCCTTCGGGCTCGGCGCGATCCTCGCCGTCGGCATCCTGATCGTCCGCCGGCACGTGCCGGAGAGCCCCCGCTGGCTGTTCATCCACGGTCGCGAGGACGAGGCCGAGGAGATCGTCAAGGACGTCGAGCGCACGGTCGAGGACGAGACCGGCAAGGAGCTCGGATCCGTCTCCGACACCATCACGATCCGCCAGCGCAAGACCATCGGCTTCGTCCTCATCGCCAAGACGGTGTTCACGCTCTACCCCAAGCGCACGATCCTGTGCTTCTCGCTCTTCGTCGGACAGGCGTTCCTCTACAACGCCTTCTTCTTCACCTATGGCGACAGCCTGAGCACGTTCCTCGGCGTCGAGCAGACCGGCTACTACCTCGCGGTGTTCGCCGTCAGCAACTTCCTCGGTGCGTTGCTGCTGAGCCAGCTGTTCGACACCGTCGGGCGGGTCCCCATGATCGCCGGTACCTACATCCTGTCCGGGCTTCTCCTCGCCGGCACGGGCTTCTTCCTCGGCGACGTGACGGCTGTGACGCTGACGATGATGGGCTGCATCATCTTCTTCTTCGCCTCGGCCGGCGCCAGCGCGGCGTACCTGACGGCCAGCGAGGTCTTCCCGATGGAGACGCGGGCGCTGTGCATCGCGTTCTTCTACGCCATCGGCACCGCGGCCGGCGGCATCACCGGCCCGCTGTACTTCGGCAAGCTCATCGACGAACGCCGACGACATCACCGGGATCGCCCTCGGCTACTTCGTCGGCGCGGCCCTGATGATCGCGGGTGGCATCGTGGCGGCGTTCCTCGGCGTCAAGGCCGAGGGCAAGTCGCTGGAGTCGCTCGCGCAGCCGCTGACCGCCGAGGACGAGGCCCAGCCTGGTGACGGGCCCGGCGACGGCGCCACCCAGGACGAACCCACTCCGGCAGGAGGACGACGATGACGCCCGATGCCACCTCCCAAGGCCTCGACCGAAGGTCCGCGGGACCGACACGTGCACTACGAGATCGGCCAGATCGTGCGCGCCGTCCAGGCGCAGGGACCCCAGGCCCCTGACGACCTCAGGTCGCTCGTGGGCGCGGAGTTCTGGGAGCCCGAGCGCTTCGACAAGGCGCTGGCGCTGGCCGTCTCCGACGGCATGCTCACCCGCCAGGGCGACGGGCGGCTCGCCGCCGTCTGAAACTGCTGCCCATCGCTGGTTGAGGAAGGCGCGCTAGCGCCTGTCACGAAACCTGGTGAGAGGTCGGCGGTCCGGTCACGGGGTTTCGTGACGGGACTTCGATGCCCCTCCTCAACCAGCGAAGACGGGTCAGTCGAGGCAGAACTCGTTGCCCTCGGGGTCCTGCATCACGATGTGGCCGAAGTTGATCCCGTCGGGCTCGTGGCGAGCGATGCCGGGTGGCGCCGAGGGCGACCAGCTCCGCGCACTTGGCCTCGAGCGCGGCCATCCGCGTCGTCACCCCGCAGACCGACGGCGGCGCGGACGTCGAGGTGGACGCGGTTCTTGGCGGCCTTGCCCTCGGGCACCTTCTGGAACCACAGCCGCGGGCCGTTGCCGTCGGGGTCGACGGACGCGGAGGCGTCGTTGCGGTTCTCCTCGGGGATGTCCCAGGCATCGAGCGCCTCCTCCCAAGACTCGTACGGCGGCGGGGGGCTGTCGAGCCGGTAGCCCAGCACTTCGTTCCAGAACCGCGAGAGCGCGGCCGGGTCGGCGCAGTCGAAGGTGACTTGAACGGTCGAGAGACATCCAGTGCTCCTCGTAGGTGGACAGGGATCCGGAGGGCTCCACCCTGGCAGGCGCCTCCGACAGGATCGGCGTACCCCCAGTCCAGACAACAGGGGGATACAAAACGCGAGTCTTAGTACACAAAATAGATCAACTTATTGCACTATGCGGTGCTCACGTGGTGGCCTTCAGGTCCAGACAGAGCGGTCGTTTCGCGTGAGGGACGATCCCGGATCCTAGGAGGTTGGATGGCGCGCAAGGCGCGATCGAGATGGTGGATGACGGTCGTGGGGGTGGCCGCTGGAGGACTCGCTTGCGGGGGAGTGTCGGTGCCCCCGGCGATGGCGGCAGCCACGGCCGCGACCGATCAACCGGTGGTGTACGTCGGCGATGTCGAAGGGGGTGGGGCTGGGGACGTGAGGAGCTTCCAGGGCACGATCCCCGGGCCGAAGGGCGGGGCCTCCGTGGGTTCCCTCCGCGGGCCCTCCGTCGTGGAGGACGGCGACACCACCTGGATGTGGTTCTGTTCCTCCGCCGGCTCGTCCCGGTCGACGATCGGCATGAAGTACTCCCTCGACCAGGGCCGGTCGTGGGCGCTGTCCACCAACTACTCTCTGTCCCCGACCGACAACGGGTCGGACACGGAGGGGGTGTGCGACCCGAGCGTGGTCCGGGTCGGCAGCTACTACTACCTGACCTACGTGGCCGACGACGGCGACACCTCGCAGCTGTTCGTGGCTCGGGCCGGGGCCGACCGGACGGGCAAGGCGCCAGGGGACTGGCGCTGGGAGAAGTGGACGGGATCCGGCTGGGCCTGGGAGGCCAGCCCGCAGCCGCTGAGCACCACGGCAGACCAGGACGCCCTCCAGCCGTCCGTGGTGGTGGTGGACGGCACCCTGCTCGTCTTCTACCTCCAGCCCATCTTGGGGACCAGCGAACTGTTCGTGCACATGATGAAGGCTCCGCTGGGCGAAGACTGGCCGCAACGGTTGAGCAAGCCAGTGACCGTCCTGAAGGATGGAGGCCGTATCGCGACGCTGGACGTCAAGTGGGAGGAGGTGGCCAAGAAGTTCGTGGCAGTGGGCATCGCGGGTCGTGGTCGCTCGCTGGTCGGTTTCGTTGGCGACGGTGCTACGGCACAGTTCCGCCCGACCAGGGTCGACGTGGTGGACGGGTACGCAAGCAAGGTTGAAGACATGGCCGTCCATGGTGACGGCTTGGGTCACCTGAGGCCGGCAATCACCTACGAGGTGCCGCCCGGTGTCCAAAGCGTGGTGACGCTGCGGCACTCGGTGCTGGCCTTCTCGCAGCTGCCGACCGGGGCCTTCAAGGACTCCTTTGCGAACGCAGACCGCTGGCTCACTCGATCGGAGGGGTCGCCGACGTCGGGTTGGAAGATCGACTCCGGCTCCCTCGCCTTCGATCCACCGACCCGTGCCGCCGGCGAAGCCGTGGCGAAGGCCTGGCTGGGGGACGGTCTCTACCGGGTCGATATCCGTGGTGAAGAGAACGGTGTGGGCAACAGCGTCGTCGAAGTCAGTGGCATTCAGATCGGGCGTCAACAGATTGCCGGCCATGATGGCGACAGCGGCTACACCGTGCTGTTCAGGAACAACCAGCTCACGGTCACCAAGGGAGGGCCCTCTCCTTTCACCAAGCCGGTCAAGTTCAACCCCATCAACGGGTGGCCTTTTATCCAAGGCGGCAAGGATCCGGGCAAGTTCACCCTCAACGTGCTCAAGGCGGGTCCCCATCTGTCGGTCTGGCCCAGCTGGCCGGGCATCCCGAACGAGAACAAGCAGTTCGGTGGCACGGTCCTCGATCTGGGCGACGAGAGCTACGGAGCTGGGCATCCCGCCCTGATCGTGGATCACCAGGGCAGCTTCCTTGCCGGCAGCGGTACCTGGTTCGACAACTTCTCGTTCACCCCCACTGGTTGAGCTCTCGAAGTCACGCTGTCGGGCGTCCCCTCGGAGGGACTCTGCGAGGGGACGCCCGGCGCCGAGGAGACCGCTGTGCCCGCGGTCTCTTTGGCCCCATTTCGTAGGCTGTTGGTATGGGATGGGTGCTTCTCGGTCCTCCTCGTGGTCGCCATCGCCGCGGTCGCGGTCGTGGCCGTGCGCAGCAGCAAGCGCAAGGAGCTCGAGCGCCAGCAGGCCGAGCTCGAGCCGGTCAAGAAGCTCGCCTTCGAGGACATCACCGCCCTCGGCATGGAGCTGCAGGACCTCGACGAGGACCTCGCCGGTCGCGAGCTCGACAAGGGCACCCGCGCCGACTACCAGCGGGCGCTCGACGCCTACGAGTCGGCGAAGTTCTCCGGCGACTACATGACCAAGCCCGAGGAGATCACCAACGTCACCAAGATCCTCGACGACGGCCGCTACGCCATCGCATGCGTGCGGGCGCGGGCCGAGGGCCAGCCACTGCCGGCACGCCGGCCGGCGTGCTTCTTCGACCCGCGTCACGGGATGGCCGTCGAGGACGTCCTCTACGCACCGCCTGGTGGCGTCGAGCGCGACGTCCCGGCGTGCGCCCTCGACGCCGAGCGGGTCAAGGCCGGCGCTGAGCCCGACACGCGTCTGGTGATGGTCGGTTCCGAGCGGGTCCCCTACTACCAGGGCGGCCGCGCCTACGCGCCGTACGCCGCCGGCTACTTCGGTTCGTTCGGGCCGATGGAGTGGATGTTCATGGGGATGATGTTCGGCGGCGGGTTCGACGGTCTCGGCGAGGGTCTGGGTGACCTGGCCGGTGGGGTCGGCGACGGCATCGGCAACGTCGGCGAGGGCATCGGCGACATGTTCGGCGGGTTTGACTTCAGCGTCACCGTCCTTTCGCTGGTTGAGGAGGCGCGCTGGCGCCTGTCCCGAGACCGCGAACGCTCCGACGCTGGCGGGGACCGTCGAGCACCGGGAGGAGATGGCGCTGCTGCTGCGGCTCGACGAGCCCGCGCCCCGGCCTCGGGCTGGTCCACGCCTACGAGTGGCAGGGCACGACCAAGATCGCCATCCATCTCTACCTGTTCGAGGAGTCCGCCGTCACCGCCGCGCGCGAGACGCCGGCGTGGCGCGACTGGATGGCGGTACCCTCGGCCGGGTGAGCGACTACGAGCTGCCGATCACCACCGCGCTCGAGCTGCCGGGCGCGACCGTCCGCGAGAACCTGGGGATCGCCTTCGGGCTGGTGGTGCGCAGCATGGGCCTCTCGCGCAACATGACCGCGGCGTTCAGCTCGCTCCGGAAGGGCGAGGTGTCGCAGTACACGGAGCTGCTCGAGGACGCGCGCCGGCACGCGATCGACCGGATGGTGGCCAACGCCAAGCTGCTCGGCGCGAACGCGATCGTCTCGATGCGCTTCGACTCCTCGGAGATGGGCAACGGGCTGACGGAGGTCGTGGCCTACGGGACCGCCGTCGTCGTCGACCGTGCCGGCTGACGACCTGGCGGCGCTCGTCGGCCGCCACTACGCCGCCGGGCGCTTCGACGGCGAGGAGCTCGAGCGCCGGCTGGACCTCGCGCTGGCGGGCTCGCACGACGCGCTCGACGGCCTCCCGCCGCTCGCCGCCCCGCCCGCGCGCCGGCGCTGGGGTCGCCGCCACGGCGAGTCAGGCGCCGCGCAGCCGACGTGGGTGCCGACCAAGGAGCGCTTCGTCGATCCCACGACGCAGCGCGTGATGCGGGTCTGGGTCGATCCCGCCGACCACACCCGGCACTACGTGGCCGACTAAGGACCTCCTCACGAGTCACTCATAGATCGCTGACCGCAACCTCGGTGACCCTAGGCTGAAGCGGTGACCCTCCACGCCACCACGCTCGGTGAGAGCGGGTCGTGGGTGGTCTTCTGCCACGGACTCTTCGGGCAGGGCAAGAACTGGACCCAGGTCGCCAAGGTCGTCGCCGAGCGGCACCGCGTGCTGCTCCTCGACATGCCGCAGCACGGCCGATCGCCAGTGGACGCCGGACTTCGACTACCTCGGTGCGGCAGACCAGGTGGCACACGCGCTCCCGGACGAGCCCGTCGCCGTCGTCGGCCACTCGATGGGCGGCAAGATCGCCATGGTCCTCGCGCTGCTGCATCCCGAGCGAGTCGACCGGCTGTGCGTGGTCGACGTTGCGCCCGTCGCCTACCGCAGTGCCCACTCCTTCGACCGCTACGTCGATGCGATGCGCGGTCTCGACCTGGCGTCGCTGACCGCCCGAGCGGACGCGGACGCGGCCCTGACGGAGGCGGTGCCAGACCCGGTGGTGCGCGGCTTCCTGCTGCAGAACCTCCGCCGTCATCACGACTCCACCCAGGACGGCCCGGGATGGTACTGGCAGCCCAACCTCCAGGTCATCGGCGACCGCCTCGACGTCATCACCGGCTGGCCGGCCGACCGGCTGGCCGGCGTGTCGCCGTACGACGGCCCGGTGCTGTGGGTGCGCGGCGAGCGGTCCGACTACGTCGGCGCCGAGCACGCCGAGGCGATGACGGCGCTGTTCCCGAGGGTGCGCAAGGTGACGATCAAGAACTCCGGACACTGGGTGCACAGCGAGCAGCCGGGGGCCTTCACCAGCGTGATGCGTGCCTTCCTGGGCGACTGACGTGCCAGGGGATCAGCGCTTGCGGGCGCGGTAGGCCGCGACGGCGGCGCGGTTGCTGCAGGCGGTGTCGCAGAAGATCTTGGAGCGGTTGCGGGAGAGGTCGAGGACGATGCCCTCGCAGTCGTCCTGGGCGCACACGCCCAGGCGCGACATCTCGTCGGTGCGGATCACGTCGATCATCGCCATCGCGGTCTCGGCGGCGATGCGCTGGTCGAGCGGGGCGTCGGGGGAGACGACGTGGAGGTGCCAGTCGAACCCGTCGTGGCGGACCAGGCGCGGCACCGCACGGGCCTTGCCGAGCAGGTCGTTGACGAGCTCGACCGCGTCGTCGCGGTCGGCGGTCAGCAACGTGCGCAGCCGCGGCCGGAGACGCCGTACGGCGTCCAGCTCGGCGTCGTCGCGGTCGCGTCGGCCGGTGTAGGCGAAGTGCGCGAAGAACGCGTCGAGGTCGGCGACGGACGTCAAGCGTGTCGGGCGGCTCGGCCGAGTTGACCAGGGTCACCGCGGCCTGCAGCGAGAGTTCGGTGTCATGTGCGAAGACCACATTGACACATTACAGCATTCGGCGTAGCGTCACGTGCTCATGACCACGTTGGCGGATGACACCACCGTCGCCACGCGCAGGCCGCGTGCGCTCTCGGGGCTGGCGTTCGCGCTGGTCTCGGCAGCCTCGTTCGGTCTGTCGGGCGCGCTCGCCCGCGGCCTGTTCGCCGAGGGCTGGACACCCGGCGCCGTGGTTCTCGCCCGCATCGCGATCGGCGCCGCCGTGGTGGCGCCGTTCGGGCTGGTGGCGCATGCGCGGCCGCTGGGCCGTCCTGCGCGCCACACTGGCGCACGGTCGTCGCTACGGGCTGTTCGCCGTCGCGGCCCCGCAGTTCTTCTACTTCTCCGCCGATCGCCCACATGGAGGTCGCGCCCGCGCTGCTGATCGAGTTCACCGCTCCGGCCGCCATCGTGGTGTGGCTGTGGTTGCGCTACGGCGAGCGGCCGGGGCGGCTGACGCTGGCCGGCGCCGGCGTGGCGGCGCTCGGCCTGGTGCTGGTCCTCGACCTGCTCTCGGGCGCCGACCTGAGCGTGCCGGGCGTGCTGTGGTCGCTGGCCGCGATGGTCGGCTGCGCGATGTACTTCGTGATGTCCGCCGACGAGGACAACGGCCTGCCTCCGCTGGCCCTCGCGGCCGGCGGCATGGTCGTCGGCGCACTGTCGCTGGCTGCTCTGGGCGCCGTAGGGCTGCTCGAGATGGCGGCGTCCACCTCCTCGGTCGAGCTGGCCGGCGCCACGGTCGCGTGGTGGGTGCCGATCGTGCTGCTGGGCGTGGTCACTGCCGCCGTCGCCTACGTCACCGGCATCGCCGGCATCCGTCGCCTGGGCTCGCGCCTGGCGTCGTTCGTGGCGCTGGTCGAGGTGGTCTTCGGGGTGCTGTGGGCCTGGGTGCTGCTCGACGAGCTGCCGCGCGCCGTGCAGATGCTGGGCGGCGTGCTGATCCTCGCCGGGGTGGTGGCCGTCAAGCTGGGGGAGCGGGACACCGCCCGCGCCGATGCCTGACTCAACGACTAGCGGGCGTCCTGGCGCCGGATGAACACCTCGCGCACGATCAGCAGGATCGCTGCCGCTGTCGGGATCGCCAGCAGGGCTCCGACGACGCCGAGCAACGCGGCACCCACGAGGGCCGCGATCACCGTGACCGCACCGGGGATGTCGACGGACTTCGACATCACCCGCGGGTAGAGCACGTAGTTCTCGACCTGCTGGTAGATCAGGTAGAAGATCACGCAGAACAGCCCGATCTTGACGTCGGTCGCGAAGCCGATCGCCGAGACGATGACCGCGCCGATGGTCGCGCCGATCATCGGGATGACGTCGAGCAGCATCACCACGAACGCCAGCGCGACGGCGTACTCGCCCAGGCCCACGATGAACAGGAAGATCAGCGAGCTGACGCCGGCGCAGACGGCCACGACGAAGGCGCCGGCGACGTAGCCGCCGACGCTCGCCACGATCTGGTCGCCGAGCTTGGTCACCCGCTCGCGGCGCGAGGCCGGGGCCAGGTGGTAGAGCGCCTTCTTGGTCGAGTCGAGCGAGGAGAGGAAGTAGAGCGTCAGCACGATGATGATGAACGTGTTGGCCAGCGCGCCGAGGAGGCGAAGGCCGAAGCCCGAGGACGCCGCCGAAGATGCCGGAGGTGAAGTTGCCGTCCTGGACGTAGTCGCGGGCCTTGTCGATGACGTCGAAACGCTCGTCGAGCTCCTGGACCTGCCTGTTGCGCTGCAGCTGGTCGAACCAGCTCGGGCGCGCTCTCGGTGATCTCGGTGACCTGGTCGGTGATCACCGGGACGATCGCCAGCAAGAACAGCGCCACCCCGAACAGGAACAGCACGATCACCATCGTCACCGCGACGCTGCGCCGCATCCCGCGCCGCTGGAACCACTCGACCGACGGGTTGAGGCCGGCGGCCAGGAACAGCGAGACGACGATCAGGATCAGTACGCCGCCGATGCGCTCGAACTGGCCGAACAACCAGCCCGCCAGCACGAAGCCGAGACCAGCGAAGAAGCCGATGTAGAAGGGCGAGTGGCGGTCGAAGCGCGGCCCGGGACGACCGAGGTCGGTGGGACCGGACTCCTCGTCGTCGTTGCGGTCCTCGGCGTCGGACGGTGCCGTCACCCGGGTGGCGACCCGGGCCGGGCCGGGGGCGGACTTGGCGTCGGAGGGAGGAGGGCCGGCGGGCTTCCGGCCGCCGAAGATCAAGCGCCGGCCTTGTCGTCGCCCGAGGACTTCTTGCCCGACGTCTTGCCCGACGTCTTGGTGGACGTCGCTTCCGCCCGGTCATCGGGAACGTCGGAGTCGTCGCCGCCGAAGCCGGCCACGACGTCGCGCAGCGACGCCAGCTGAGCGGTGATGGCGTCGCGACGCTTGCTGATCCGGTCGACCTCGGCGCGAACGCTGGCGAGCTGACGCTGCGCCTCGGCCTGGGCGGAGGCGCCGACCGACTCGGACTGGGTGCGGGCGGAGGAGACGATCTGCTCGGCCTCGCGGCGCGCGCGGGCGAGCGTGGCCTCGGACTCGGTGTGCGCCTGCTCGCGGTGGGTCGTCGCCTGGGCCGTCGCCTCGCGGGCGCGCTGCTCGGCGGCGGTCGCCCGCTGCTCGGCCTCCTGCACCAGCCGGGTCGTCTCGGCGGTGGCGCTGGAGTGGTGCTCGGTCGCCTCGCGGGCCAGCCGCTCCTTCTCCACCGCCAGGGTGCGCCGGGCCTCCTGGACCTCACGGTCGGCCGCGGCCCGGGCCTGCTCGGCCTCGCGCTTGGCGGAGACGCGCAGGTCGTTGGCCTCCTGTTGCGCGCCGAGCCGGACCTGGTCGGCCTCGCGCTGCGCGCTGGCCTTCAGGTCGGCGGCCTCGGTGCGGGCCAGAGCCCGCTCCTGCTCGGCGTCGGCCATGATCCGGGCCCTGGTCTCGTCGAGCTCCTTGAGCTGTACCAGCCGCATGTCCTCGGCCTCGCGACTGGCATCGGCTCGGGTCGCCTGGGCGTCGCGCTGGGCCTGCTCGCGGATCTCGGCGGCGTCGCGCAGGGCCGCGCTGCGGACCTCGCCTGCCTCCTCCTCGGCCAGTCGCAGCATCGCCGTGGCGCGGCCGCCGAGGCCGGCGTACGACGGGTTCTTGTTCTCCTCGAGCTCCTGGCGGGCTGTCTCGAGTGCGGACTCCAGCTCAGCGACCCGGGCGCGGGCCAGGGCGAGGCCGCCGTCGAGCTGCTGACGCTCGCCGGCGAGGCGGCGCAGGTGGTCGTCGACCGCGGCCTTGTCGTAGCCGCCACGGCGCACGGTCGGAAGCGTCGGACTCGCCGCCGGGCTAGGCGTGTCAGGCGGGAGGACCCGTTGCTGGGTCGGCTGGGGCTGCGGGGTCGGTGGCGCGGCCTGCGGCGCGGGCTGGCTGGTCTGGCGGGCGTAGACCTGCGCCGCCTCGGCCACGGAGCCCGCCGGAGGCGCAGCCGGAGTCTGGCGCGTCGGCTGCTCGACGACCGGCTCGCCGGAGAAGCCCCCCGGCGCGGGCCGCTGGCTGGGCTGCGGCTGTTGGGCTGCTGGCTGGTGGGCTGCTGGGCGGTTCTGGGGTCGACGGCGGGTTGCTGCCTGGTCGGCTGGTCGGCCGGCTGGTCGGGGCCGGCGATCGGCGGCATCACCGGCCGACGCTGGGGCAGCGGGGACGACTGCGGGGCCGACGGTGGCGTTGCTGGTCGGGCCTCGGGAGCGACGGCCGGCATCACTTGCGTGCGCTCGACGTCGGGATCGGTGACCGCGGTGTCCTCGACGTCGTCGGTCTCCTCGAGAAGTTCGTCCTCGGGGTCGTCGTCGAAGATGGACAGGCCACGGTCACTCATGCAGCGTCACTCCCTCGGGTGGTGGCTTGGGGCTGGGTGGGCCGGCCGCGGCCAGGTGGTGTCACGGGACCGCACGACCCCCAGTCTCCACGATCGCGCATGGTCAGCCCACCCCGCCTCGCGGGTTGGGGGCGCGTCAGAAGCCGCGGAAGCGGTTGATCGCCTGCTCGTGCTTGGCCCGCAGCTCGGCGTCACGGACGCCCAGCCCCTCCTCCGGGGCCAGGCACAGCACGCCGACCTTGCCCTGGTGGGCGTTGCGGTGCACGTCGAGCGCCGCCTGTCCGGTCTCCTCCAGCGGGTAGGCCTGCGACAGCGTCGGGTGGATCATCCCCTTGGCGATGAGTCGGTTGGCCTCCCACGACTCGCGGTAGTTGGCGAAGTGGGAGCCGATGATCCGCTTGAGGTTCATCCAGAGGTAGCGGTTGTCGTACTGGTGCAAGAACCCCGTCGTGGAGGCGCAGGTGACGATGGTGCCGCCCTTGCGCGCGGCGTACACGCTCGCGCCGAAGGTCTCGCGGCCCGGGTGCTCGAAGACGATGTCGACGTCCTCGCCGCCGGTCAGCTCACGGATGTCGTTGCCGAACCGACGCCACTCGGCGGGGTCCTGGTGGTCCTCGTCCTTCCAGAACCGGTAGTCCTTCTCCGACCGGTTGATGATCAGCTCGGCGCCCATCGCGCGGCAGATGTCGGCCTTCTCCTCGTTGGAGACCACGCAGACCGGTGTCGCGCCGCCGTTGAGGGCGTACTGCGTGGCGAAGCCGCCGAGACCCCCGCTGGCGCCCCAGATCAAGACGTTGTCGCCCTGCTTCATGCCGGCGCCGTTGTGGCTGACGAGCTGGCGGTACGCCGTGGAGTTGACCAGGCCTGGTGAGGCGGCCTCCTCCCAGGTGAGGTGGGCGGGCTTGGGCATCAGCTGGTTGGACTTGACCAGGGCGAGCTCGGCGAGGCCCCCGAAGTTGGTCTCGAAGCCCCAGATCCGCTGTTCCGGGTCGAGCATCGTGTCGTTGTGGCCGTCCGGGCTCTCCAGCTCGACGCTCAGGCAGTGGGCGACGACCTCGTCGCCCGGCTGCCACCGGTGCACGCCCGGCCCGGTGCGCAGCACCACTCCGGCCAGGTCGGAGCCGACGACGTGGTAGGGCAGGTCGTGCCGCTTGGACAGCGGGCTGAGCCGCCCGTAGCGCTCGAGGAAGCCGAACGTCGACACTGGCTCGAAGATGCTCGTCCAGACCGTGTTGTAGTTGATGGCGCTCGCCATCACCGCGACGAGCGCCTCACCCGGGCCGAGCTCGGGGACCGGCACGTCGTCGACGTGCAGGGTCTTGCGCGGGTCCTTGTCCTTGCTGTCCAGGCCCTCGAAGATGCCGACCTCGTCCTTGTGGACGGTCACGCCGCGGTAGGACTCGGGAACCTCGAGGGCGGCGTACTCCTCGCCCGTGGTGTCACCGGCGAGGATGGCGTCACGGATCTGCTGCACGCGGCTCAAGGTAGCGAGGCTCGTCGGCCCGTGGGCCGGTCTGTGCGACACCTAACACCGAACCCGCTGGTTGAGGAGGTTGCGCTGCAACCGTCTCGAAACCCCGTGAGTGGACTGCCGACGTGAGGCTCACCGGGTTTCGAGACAGGCGCTGCGCGCCTTCCTCAACCAGCGGTGGCGGCGGGCTGGACGGCCCGTGGGCCGATCCCGCTGGTTGAGGAGGTTGCGCTGGCAACCGTCTCGAAACCCCGTGAGTGGACTGCCGACGTGAGGCTCACCGGGTTTCGGGTCAGGCGCTGCGCGCCTTCCTCAACCAGCGGTGGCGGCGGGCTCGGACGGCCCGTGGGCCGATCCCGCTGGTTGAGGAGGTTGCGCTAGCAACCGTCTCGAAACCCCGTGAGTGGGCCGCCGACGTGAGGCTCACCGGGTTTCGGGTCAGGCGCTGCGCGCCTTCCTCAACCAGCAGTGGCGGGCGGGCTCGACCAGCTCGATGAGGACGCCGCCGGCGTCCTTGGGGTGGACGAAGTTGACGCGGGAGCCGGAGGTGCCGCGTCGGGGCTCGTCGGCCCGTGGGCCGATCCCGCTGGTTGAGGAGGTTGCGCTAGCAACCGTCTCGAAACCCCGTGAGTGGGCCGCCGACGTGAGGCTCACCGGGTTTCGGGTCAGGCGCAGCGCGCCTTCCTCAACCAGCGGTGGGCGGGGCGGGCTCGACCAGCTCGATGAGGACGCCGCCGGCGTCCTTGGGGTGGACGAAGTTGACGCGGGAGGCCGGAGGTGCCGCGTCGGGGCTCGTCGGCCCGTGGGCCGATCCCGCTGGTTGAGGAGGTTGCGCTAGCAACCGTCTCGAAACCCCGTGAGTGGGCCGCCGACGTGAGGCTCACCGGGTTTCGAGACAGGCGCAGCGCGCCTTCCTCAACCAGCGGTGGCGGCGGGCTCCACCAGCTCGATGAGGACACCGCCGGCGTCCTTGGGGTGGACGAAGTTGACGCGGGAGCCGGAGGTGCCGCGTCGGGGCTCGTCGTACAGGAGCCGGAGGCCGCGCTCGCGGAGGACTGCGGAGACGGCCGCGACGTCCTCGACGCGGTAGGCGACCTGCTGGACGCCGGGGCCGGAGCGGTCCAGGAACTTGGCGATCGTGGACTCGGGGGTGAGGGGGGCGAGCAGCTGGATGCACGAGCCCGAGTCGCCGACCGCGACCATCGCCTCGCGGACCCCCTGCTCCTCGTTGGTCTCCTCGTGCACGGTCTGCATGCCGAAGGCGTCGCGGTAGAAGGCGATCGCCTCGTCGAGGTCGGGAACCGCGATGCCGACGTGGTCGATAGCCGTGAAGAGGTGAGTCGGGACGAGGCTCATGCGGTCATCGTGCTGCGGGCAGTGACGAGGTGCCATGGCCTGTGACGTTTTCCTCATGCGGTGCAAGGGTCGCGGCCTCGCCCCTGCCGGGGCCCGTGGGTATCGTCGCCAGGAGACCAAACATTCTCTGGGCCCGCAGACCGCAGGAGGCAACCCATGTCCGGATCCGTCATCGTCGCCGGCGCCCGTACGCCGATCGGCAAGCTGCTCGGCGGGCTCAAGGACAAGTCGGCCGCCGAGCTCGGCGGCGTCGCCATCGCCGGCGCCCTGGAGAAGGCGGGCGTGTCGGGAGACCAGGTCGACTACGTGATCCTGGGCCACGTCATCCAGGCCGGCGCGGGTCAGAACCCCGCCCGCACCGCCGCCGTCGCCGGCGGCATCCCGATGAACGTCCCCTCGATCACCATCAACAAGGTGTGCCTCTCCGGCGTCAACGCGATCGCGATGGCCGACCAGCTGATCCGCGCCGGCGAGGTCGAGATCGTCGTGGCCGGCGGCATGGAGTCGATGACCCAGGCCCCGCACCTGCTGCCGAAGTCGCGCGAGGGCTTCAAGTACGGCGACACCGCGCTCGTCGACTCGATGGCCTACGACGCGCTGTGGGACCAGGCCACCGCGCAGGCGATGGGCATGCTCACCGAGCAGTGCAACACCGCCGCCGACAACCTCACCCGCGAGGAGCAGGACGCGTTCGCGGCCCGTTCCCACCAGCGCGCGGCGGAGGCGTGGAAGAACGGCGTCTTCGACGACGAGGTCGTGCCCGTGACGGTGAAGACCCGCGGCGGCGACGTCAGGTCACCTCCGACGAGGGCGTCCGCGGCGACACCACCGTCGAGTCGCTGGCCAAGCTGCGCCCGGCGTTCAGCAAGGACGGCACCATCACCGCGGGGTCGGCGTCCCAGATCTCCGACGGCGCGTGCGCGGTCGTGGTGATGAGCAAGGCCAAGGCCGAGGAGCTGGGCCTGGAGTGGCTCGCCGAGATCGGCGCCCACGGCCAGGTGGCCGGTCCCGACTCGACCCTGCAGCAGCAGCCGGCCAACGCGACCGCCAAGGCGTGCGAGAAGGAAGGCATCACGCCGGCCGACCTCGACCTGGTCGAGTTCAACGAGGCCTTCGCAGCGGTCGGCATCGCCTCGGCGCGCTCGCTCGGCATCTCCGAGGACAAGGTCAACGTCAACGGCGGCGCGATCGCCCTCGGCCACCCGGTCGGCATGTCCGGCGCCCGCATCGTGCTGCACCTCGCCCACGAGCTGAAGCGGCGCGGCGGCGGCATCGGCGCGGCCGCGCTCTGCGGCGGCGGCGGGCAGGGCGACGCCCTGATCGTCCGCGTCCCTGAGTGGCGAGAGCGAACCCCTCGGTCGTCGAGCTCGTCACTCGGGCCCGCGAGGGTGACGCGCGTGCGATCGCTCGGCTGATCTCCTGGGTCGAGGACGAGGCGCCGCAGCTGCGCGAGGTGATGGCGGCCCTGGCGCCGTACGCCGGGCACGCCCAGATCGTGGGCATCACCGGGTCGCCAGGGGTCGGCAAGTCCACCTCCACCAACGCGCTGGTCGGTGAGCTGCGCAAGGCAGGCAAGCGCGTGGGCGTGCTCGCGGTCGACCCCTCCTCGCCGTTCTCGGGCGGCGCGCTGCTGGGCGACCGGGTGCGGATGCAGGACCACGCGCTCGACCCCGGCGTCTACATCCGGTCGATGGCCTCGCGCGGTCACCTCGGCGGTCTCGCGTGGAGCACGCCCCAGGCACTGCGCGTCCTCGACGCTGCCGGGTGTGAGGTGGTGCTGGTCGAGACCGTGGGCGTCGGGCAGAGCGAGGTCGAGGTCGCGGGGCTCGCCGACACCACGCTCGTGCTGCTCGCCCCCGGCGCCGGCGACGGCATCCAGGCCGCCAAGGCCGGCATCCTCGAGATCGGCGACATCTACGTCGTCAACAAGTCCGACCGCGACGGTGCCGACCAGCTGCGCCGGGACCTGCGCTCGATGATCGCGCTGGGGGAGCGGTCCGCGGGCTCGTGGAAGCCGCCCATCGTCAAGACCGTCGCCCACCGCGGCGAGGGCCTCGCCGAGGTGGTCGAGGAGATCGACAAGCACTACGCCTGGCTGGGCGAGTCGGGCGAGCTGCAGCGGCGCCGGACCCGCCGGGTGCGCGACGAGATCGAGACCATCGCCGTGACCGCCCTGCGCCGGCGTTGGGACGACGTCCACGCCAGGGTCGAGCTCGACGACCTCGCGGCCGCGGTGGTCGCCGGCGAGTCGGACCCCTACACCGCCGCCGACACCCTGCTGGAGAACCTGTAGCGATCCGGCTGCGTGCCGCAGGTCACGATTTCGGCACATCCGGTGGCCCGGCGTGCGAATCGCCTGCGAAGGTCCCTAAGGTCGCTCGGGTGACCGGTGTCGGGGGAGGCGAGCGCCTGCTCGTGGGCCGCGGCCTCTGCTTCGACGTCGACGGCCGCCGGGTGCTCGACGAGGTCTCGGTCGAGGCCGAGCCGGGGCGGATGCTGGCGGTGACGGGAACGTCGGGCTCGGGCAAGACCACCCTGCTCTCCCTCGTGGGCGGCCTGGCCGAGCCGGCTGCCGGACAGGCGTCGTACGACGGCGGGCCGGTGACCACCAAGCAGGGCGAGCCGCTGCCCGGCACCGGCTTCGTGCTGCAGAGCTACGGCCTGGTGCCCACGCTCACCGCCGCCGAGAACGTCGCCATCGCCCTGCGCGGCCGGGGCGTGGCCGCCGTCGAGGCGACCGAGCGGGCCATCGGGGCGCTGGCCCGGGTCGGCGTCGACGAGCTCGCCGACCGGTTGATCTCCGAGCTGTCCGGCGGCCAGCTCCAGCGCGTCGCCGTTGCTCGCGCCCTCGTGGTGGAGGCCGCCGTGCTGCTCGCAGACGAGCCGACCAGCGAGCTCGACGAGGCCAACCGCGACCTCGTGGTCGGCCAGCTGCGGATGGAGGCCAACCGCGGCGCGGTGGTGCTCCTCGCCACCCATGATCCCGCCGTGGCCGAGGAGTGCGACGACGAGCTCCACCTCGTCGACGGCCGCGTCGAGGTGAAGGCGCCGCCGCCTCCGCCACCCGAGCCCGGTCACGAGCACGACGTCTACATGCGACCGGGAGCCCACTGATGGTCGTGGACAGCTGGGTCTCGGCAAGCTCGACCGGCGGTGGTGACGGCCTCGCTCACCGCGGCATCGGCGTGCGCTGCCAGAACGTCGTCCACATCTACACCACCGTCGCGGGCCACGACGTCGTCGCCCTGCGCGGTGTCAACCTCGACATCGCGCCGGGCGAGCAGGTCGCCCTGCTGGGCCCGTCGGGGTCGGGAAAGTCCACGTTGCTGGGCCTCTTCGGCGGCCTGCAGCGCGCCTCCGCGGGCAAGGTGATCGTCGACGGCGTCGACATCAGCCGGATCCCCGAGGCCGAGCTGACCCGGCTGCGGGCCGGCAAGGTCGCCTCGCTGCTGCAAGGCGCACGCCGCAACCTGCTGACCTACGCGACCGCGGCCGGCAACGTCGAGTTCGCCAGGCGCGGCATGGCCGCGGCCGACGTACGACGCCTCCCGTCGGCGCGGCAGCTGCTCGAGATGCTCGGCCTCGGCGAGCTGACCGACACCCCGGTCAACTCGATGTCGGGAGGTGAGCAGCAGCGCGTCGCCCTGGCGGTGACGGTCTCGAGTGGCGCCGGCCTGCTGCTGGCCGACGAGCCGACCTCGCAGCTCGGTCACGCCGACCGCGACAACATGGTCGACCTGATGCAGCGGGTCAACGCCGAGCTCGGGCACCACGGTGGTGATCGTCACCCACGACCCTGACATCGCCGGCCGCATCCCGCGCCGGGTCACCATCCGCAACGGCCGCATCGGGTCCGAGGGTGTCCACGGCCGCGACTACGCCGTGATCGACCAGGACGGCGCCGTGCACCTGCCCGAGGAATGGGCCGACGACTACCCGCCCGGTTCGCTGGTGGAGTTCGAGGAGACCGACGACGGGTTCTTCGTGCGTCGCGTCGACATCGCCCCGCCCGGGGAGCACTGATGGGGACCTTCCTGGCGGGGCTGCGGTCCCGCCGCTGGCTCAACGTCGGCGTCTTCGCCCTCGGCACCCTCGCCATGCTGGTCGCGGTGGCCACTCCGCTCTACGCCCGGTCGTCGGCCGAGCACCTGCTCGACCAGCGCACCGAGCAGCGGCCGGTCTACGAGACCGGGCTCAACGTCGAGACCGTGCCGCAGTACGCCGTCGGACGCTCGACCGTCGATCCGTCGGGGGTCGTGGTCGTCGGTCCGGGAGGCAAGCCCAAGCCGCTGCCGCCGCTCACGGAGTCCGACCGGGAGCAGATGCTCGCCAAGGTCACCGACCTGGCCACCACCGACTCCGGCAACGCGTTCTGGAAGCCGCCGACGACGTACATGTACAGCCTGGGCGACTACCACTCCGGCCCGCGCACCTACCAGATCAAGGCCTACTGGCGCGACGGCATGTGCGACCTGGCGCACGTCGACGGCCGCTGTCCGTCGGCGCCGGGTGAGGCCCTCATCGACCCGTTGATGCTGAAGACCATCCAGGGCCAGGTCGGCGACCAGATCCAGGTGGTCTACACGGGCTACGCCGGCAACGACAAGCCGGTCAAGGAGTTCCCGGTCGACTACACGATCGTCGGCACCTACACCATCGACGACCACGCCGCCCCCGAGTGGTTCAACCCCGCGCGCACGTCCGGTGACGGCAGCCTGCGCCCGGCTCCACTGGGGAGGAACGCGCCGCTCGTCGCGCCCAGCCTGCTGGTCGACAAGTCGTCGATCACCTTCGCCTCCGCAACGCTCGCCGGTGCCGACCGGCCGGTGGACCTCGACAAGCTCGACATCGCCACGATGGACGCCGCCGAGCGGGCCCTGCTGACGTGGCAGGCGGAGGTCGCCGGCGAGGGACCTCCGGTCATCCAGTCCGACGAGCTCGTCTCGTTCGAGAACGTCTTCGAGGAGGTGACCGAGGAGCAGACGCTGCTGTCCCGGGTCACGCTCGCCGCTGTCGTCCCCCTGATCGTGCTGGCCCTGCTGCTGCTCTTCGTGCTCATCGCCTCGGCCGCCGAGGTACGCCGCCAGGAGGTCGCGCTGGCCAAGCTGCGCGGCTTCTCCTCACGCAAGGTGGTGCGGTTCGCGGTCGCCGAACCCGCGGCCGTGCTGCTGTTGACGATCCCGGTGGGCATCGGGCTCGCGGTCCTGCTGGAGCGCACCATCGCCCGCACCTGGCTCGGCTCGACGCCGTTCGTGGTCACGCCGCAGGCCGTCGTCTCCGCGGTCGTGGTGACCGTCGCCGCACTGGTGGCGGCGTTCGTGGCCGTGCTCGGCGTGGTGCGCGAGCCGCTGGCGTCCTCGCTGGCGTCGGTGAGCCGCCGACGGGTCACCTCGCGGTGGTCGCTGCTGGCCCAGGGCGGCCTGGTGATGCTGTCGGCGGCCGCCGTCGTCCAGATCGTCAGCTCCGACGCGACGCAGTCGAGCAGCTTCGTGGAGCTGCTGGCGCCGCTGTTCGTGGCGCTCGGCGCCTCCGTGCTCGCGATGGTCCTCATCGGCCTGGTCGCCCGCGGCTGGCTGCGCCGCACGAGCACGCGCGGCGGGCTGTCGCCGTTCCTGGCCTCGCGCCGGCTCGTCCGGCGCCAGGACCTCGTGCAGCTGGTGCTGCCCCTGCTGCTCGCCACCGCGATGGCGACCTTCGCCGCCTCGGCCTGGAAGGTCGCCGACGACTGGCGGGTCTCCAAGGCTGCGGCCATCGATCGGCGCCCCGACCGTCTACTTCACCGACACCTCGCCCTCCCGGCTGCAGTGGGTGACCCAGCAGGCCGACCCCGACGGCCGCTACCTGGCGGCAGCCGTGCCGCCGTGGCCGCGCACCGTCGACGGCGGCCGCGTCGGCCTCGTCGACGCGTCGCGCTTCGCGCGGGTCGCGGCGTGGGACGACCAGTGGGGGACCAACGGCGCGCAGGAGGTTCAGGACTGGCTGTCGCCGACAGGCGACGACGACGGCCCGATCACCTTCTCCGGCACGCACGTGCAGGTGGAGCTGACCGACATCAGCCTGGAGGGCGAGCTGAACCTCCCGCTGCAGCTGTGGCTGCGCTACGTGCCGTCCTCGACGGGTGAGGAGCGGCTGGCCCAGCTCGGCGACCTCCCCAAGAAGAAGGGCTCGGTGACCATCGACGGGTTCGTCTCGGAGTGCCAGGACGGCTGCGCCTTGCAGCAGCTGTTCTTCGCCGGCAGCTCGTCGTCGGTGACCGACGCGGCGGGTCGCATCACCATCGCCAGCATCGCGGCCGACGGTGACGACGCCGGCGACTGGCGACTCGACGACGCCGACGCCTGGAGGCCGGCGAGACCGTTCGGGGAGTCCGGGTCGTCGCCGGTCAACCTCGACACCGTGGCCGACGGGCTCGAGCTGCGGCTGACCGGTGACCCGGCCGTCGTCCGGCTCACCACGACCGACGTGCCCGCGTCTGCCCCCGTGGTCGCCACCGACACCACCCTCCTCGACCCCGTCGAGGGGGAGAGCGCGGAGGCCGTCGGCGGTGCGTCGGTCCTCGGCGCCAGGACGCCGATGGAGCTCACCGGCCAAGCCAAGGCGCTGCCCCTGGTCGGCAGCAACGGCGGTCTGTCCGACCTGACCGCGGCCCTGCGCGAGTACGGCGACACCTCCACCGAGGTCCCGATCAGCGAGCTGCTCGTGGCCGCCGACACCCCGCCGTCGGTGCTGGCCGAGGTGCGCGAGCTGGGCGTCCCGCTGAACGACCGGCGTACCGAGGGCGAGGAGCTCGACCTGCTGCGCTCCGACGCGTTCTCGCTGGGCTGGCGGGTGTTCCTGCTGGTCGGCGTGCTGACGCTGGTGCTGGCGTTCCTGGGCGTGCTCGCCCTGGCCGTGGTGCAGCTGCGCTGGCGGTCCTACGAGGTGGCGGCGTTGCGGGTGGTCGGCGTACGCCGCCGCGACCTGCGTCGCGCCATCGTCGCCGAGTACGTCGCCCTGCTCGGCATGGCCGTCGTCGGCGGCGCCCTCGCCGCGATCGCGTCGCTGCTGCTCGTGCTGCCCTCGCTCGACATCGGCGCCATCGGCGAGTTCGACCCGGCTGTCGACTTCAGCCTGCGCTGGCTGGTGATGGGCGGCGTGCTCGCCGTGGTGATGATCGTCGTGCTGGCGATCGCCCTGTGGATCTCGCGCCGTACGGTCAAGCAGGGCACGCCCGCGACGCTGCGGCAGGCGGACGCGAGATAGGCGCTGGTTGAGGAAGGCGCGCTAGCGCCTGTCACGAAACCCCGGAAGTCGCAGGGGTCTCGTGACGGGCCTGGCGGCCCTCGTCAGACCAGCGGAGCGCCGATACTGAGGGCATGCCACCGAAGCGCCGCTGCCGTTCGACCCGATCGACGAGGCGGCGCGGCAGTGGGGGCTCCGGTGGGATCGCGTGCCGGCGATGCACGCGGTGACCTCGCTGATGCGGGTCCAGCAGCTGGTCATCGGCCGGCTCGACGCGATCCTCAAGCCGCACGGGCTGACCTTCGCGCGCTACGAGGCCCTGGTGCTGCTCGTCTTCTCCTCCCGCGGCTCGCTGCCGCTCGGCAAGATGGGTGAGCGGCTCCAGGTGCACCCGACGTCGGTGACCTCGATCGTCCGGCGTCTCTCCGAGGACGGGCTGGATCGTCCGCGTGCCCCACCCCGACGACGGCCGGGGCGTGCTCGCCGAGATCACGCCGAGGGGACGGACCCTGGTGGAGGCGGCGACCCGCGACCTCGTGGCGACCGACTTCGCGCTCGAGGCGATGACCGATGAGCAGCTCAGCTCGTTGTCGGCTCTGCTCACGCCGGTGCGGCGCGCGGCCGGCGACTTCGAGACGTGACCGACCGCATGACCGACTCGGACGCCGTACGCCGGGTGGGCCTCGCGCTGCCCAGGACCTACGAGCGGCAGGTGCGCGGCCGCTGGAAGCTCAGGGTCGGCGCGATCGTCTACGTCGCGTTCTCCCTCGACGAGACCGACATGGGGTTCGGCTTCCCCAAGGCCGAGCGCGACGGGCTGATCGCATCGGACCCCGACACCTTCTTCCTGCCGCCGACCTCCGACCTGCGCTACCAGTGGGTCTGCGCCCACCTCGACCGCCTCGACGAGGAGGAGATGCGCGAGCTGGTCACCGACGCCTGGCGGATGTGCACCCCGAAGATGCTGCACGACCTGCCGGAGCTGCCCGCGCCGGCCATGGCGGCGTACCGGTTCCTCGACGCGGGGGAGTACGGCGAGCTGCGGCCTCTGCTGCATCCCTACGTGCACTTCTCCGACGGCGCTGTGTCGTTGCGGGGACGGTCCCAGGTGCTGGCCTGGTTCCGGGAGCACCGGGTCAAGCCGCCGACGGAGGTCGAGGTACGGGACGGGCAGATCTACCGCTGGGTCCGCGTGACCGCGCGGTCTCGACGGCTCGTCGCTGGCGCTCCTCGCACCTGTCAGACCACCGATAGTCCGGTAGGTTGCAGGTGTGAGGGCCCCGGTCGACCGGGCCTCGAAATCACCTGACCAGCACGGTTCGCCGAAATTAGTAGGACGTCCTACTATCTTGGTATGACGGACTCCGCACGCGCCCGATGGCAGGCCCGGTACGACGCGGCTCCCGGACGCGCGAGGCGGACTTCACCACGCTCTCGGGGGTGAGCGTCGAGCCGGCGTACGGTACCGACGAGTCCGAGTGGCCGGGCCAGTTCCCCTTCACCCGCGGGCTCTACCCGACGGGCTACCGCGGCCGGACGTGGACGATCCGCCAGTTCGCCGGGTTCGGCAACGCCGAGCAGACCAACGAGCGCTACCGGATGATCCTCGGGCGGGGCGGGGGCGGCCTCAGCGTCGCCTTCGACATGCCGACGCTGATGGGCCGCGACTCCGACGACCGCCAGTCGCTCGGCGAGGTCGGCCACTGCGGTGTGGCGATCGACTCCGCGGCCGACATGGAGCGGCTCTTCGCGGGCATCGACCTGGGCAGCGTCACGACCTCGATGACGATCAGCGGTCCGGCCGTCCCGGTCTTCTGCATGATGCTGGTCGCGGCCGAGCGCGCGGGCGTCGACACCGGCGTCCTCAACGGCACCCTGCAGACCGACATCTTCAAGGAGTACATCGCCCAGAAGGAGTGGCTGTTCACACCCGAGCCGCACCTCCGGCTGATCGGCGACCTGATGGAGTACTGCAACGAGAAGATCCCGGACTACAAGCCGCTCTCCGTCTCCGGCTACCACATCCGTGAGGCCGGCTCGACGGCCGCGCAAGAGCTCGCCTTCACGCTGGCCGACGGCTTCGGCTACGTCGAGCTGGGCCTGGCCCGCGGTCTCGACGTCGACACCTTCGCGCCCGGACTCTCGTTCTTCTTCGACGCCCACGTCGACTTCTTCGAGGAGATCGCGAAGTTCCGCGCCGCCCGCCGCATCTGGGCGCGCTGGATGCGCGACGTGTACGGCGCCAAGTCCGAGAAGGCGCAGTGGCTGCGGTTCCACACCCAGACGGCCGGCGTGAGCCTGACCGCGCAGCAGCCCTACAACAACGTCGTCCGCACGGGCATCGAGGCCCTGGCCGCCGTGCTCGGCGGCACCAACTCCTTGCACACCAACGCTCTCGACGAGACGCTCGCGCTGCCCAGCGAGCAGGCCGCCGAGATCGCCCTGCGCACCCAGCAGGTGATCATGGACGAGACCGGCGTCGTCAACGTGGCCGACCCGCTCGGTGGCTCCTGGTACGTCGAGGCGCTCACCGACCAGATCGAGGCCGAGGCCAACCTGATCTTCGACAAGGTCCTCTCGATGGGTGGCTCCACGCTCACCCACGACGACGTCGAGGGTCTCGCGACGGCGACGCGCAACGGCGAGAACCCCGTCACCAAGGGCCTGCTGCGCGGCATCGAGGAGGGCTGGTTCATGTCGGAGATCGCTGAGGCGGCCTTCAACTACCAGATCGCCCTCGAGAAGGGCGAGAAGAAGATCGTCGGCGTCAACACCCACACCGCGTCTGTGACCCACGACCTGGAGATCATGCGGGTCTCCCACGACGTCGAGGTCGAGCAGGTGCGCGTGCTCGCCGAACGTCGCGCGGGCCGCGACGACGACGCCGTACGCGCCGCAGTCGCCCACATGGTCGACGTCGCGCGCACCGACGACAACATGATTCCCGCGATGCTCGAGGCGTGCCGCGTCGAGGCCACGTTCGGCGAGATCTGCGACGCGCTGCGCGCCGAGTGGGGCGAGTACCGGGAGCCGGCCCGCTTCTGACCCCGCCTACCCCGATTCGTCTGCGACCGTGAGCGGGAAAAGTTCAGGCAAACCGCAGACGAATCGAGTGTTCTAGGGTCGGCGGGTGCCTGCGCCCCTCAACCGCCTCACGCGCCGCTGGTGGCGCACGGTCGGCCGCGAGGTCCACCTCGACGGGGCCGAGGCATGGCTGGACGCGCCGATGTCCGCCGGTGCCAGGGTCCGCGACGGCTGGCTGTCGGCGGAGGCGGCGCGGATCGGCGGCACGGTCGCCGAGGACCGTCCCGGCGCCGGGCTGATCGCCGACATGGCCGCACTCGACGGCCCGGATTTCCGGGCCGACGACCTGCAGTCCCTCGTCCGCGACTTCTACGAGCACACGTCGCTGTGGCGGATGGAGGTGTGGACGGGCTGGACGCCGCTCTTCTGGCCGGGCGGCGAGCTGGTGTCGCGGCTGTTCGGCAGGCGCTCGGAGCAGCTGGCCCTTCCCATGCGGCCCTCGATGTCGCGCGCGGCATGGACAGCCGGGTCGTGGTCATCGCCGACGCCGAGGGGCGCCAGCACACCACCGGCTGGATCCGTACCCTCCGCGCCACCGGTGAGTACGTCTACTCCGGCGCCTACGGGCACCGCCGCCTGCCCGGTGCTGACCGCGACAGCGTGCATGTGGCCTTCCCGCTCGAGGAGGGCAACGTCCAGGTGTTCCTCACCCCGAGCGTCGGTGACGGCGGCTCGCTGTGGCTGCACTCGCACGGCAGCCGGTTCGGCACCGACGGCGCGTACGTCGTGGTGGCCGAGGGGCCCCCTCCTGCGACCCGTACGTTCGCGGCCCGCGCCCCGATCCGCGAGACCTTCCACGTGTACGTCGACGACGAGGGGGTACTGCGCACCGACCACGAGCTGCGCCTGTGGGATGCCCGCGTGGTGCGGCTGCACTACAAGCTCGAACGTAGGGTGGAAACATGAGTGAGAGCGGCTCGGAGGACAGGGAGACCTACGGCGGCTACAGCGTCGACGACGAGGACCAGCCCCAGGGCGACGGCGACAGCATGAGCGACGACCGCGGGCTGGCCGAGCCGCTCGACGAGGGCTACTCGCCGCCGGAGAGGTGGTCGGTCGGCCAGGGCTACGGCAACACCCCGCTCGAGGAGGAGCTCGGCGAGTCCCTCGACCAGCGGGTGGCGCAGGAGGAGCCCGAGAAGGACCCGTACGCCGAGGCCGAGCGCGAGGCCGAGCACCCCGAGGAGTACGAGTTCCTCGACGACGGCGAGGTCGGCGACGCCCGCGCCGGTCGGCTGGTCGCGCCCGACCAGGGTGCCCACGAGGACGAGGACGCCGAGGACTGGGCCGACGACGTCGGCATCGACGGCGCCGGCGCGTCCGCCGAGGAGGCCGCCATGCACGTCGTCGACGGGGACGGTCCGGAGTAGCAAAGACTGGGTGCGCCCGACCGGCGGTGACGAGGCACCGTTCAGCGGCTGGAAACGGTGCCTGGCACACCGCTGGCCCCAGGAACCGCGGCCCGAGTTGGTCGGCCTCACCGGTGTTCGGGAAGATAGCCGCATGACGCAACAGCCGTTCTCCCGCCCGGGCGCGATCGACCTGTCCGGTTTGAAGCGACCGGCCTCCGCGCCGCCGTCCGGAGGCGGAGGCGGTCATCGACGGGCGTCGACCGGCGCGGCGGCTCGGCGTACTCGGTCGACGTCGACGAGCAGAACTTCCAGGCCCTGCTCGAGGCGTCGATGACGGCTCCGGTCGTGCTGGTGTTCTACTCGACCGGCCAGGCGCCGGAGAGCGCCACCATGGCGCGCGACGTGGCCACCGTCGCCGACGAGTACGACGGCCGCTTCCTGGCCGGCCTGATCGACATCGACGCCTCGCCGGCGATCGGGCAGGCGATGCAGATCCCGCAGGTGCCCATGCTGTTCGTGCTGCTCGACGGCCGGCCGGCGACGCAGCCGATCCCCGGGCTGATCGGCCTCGACGAGCTGCGCACGCTGTTCAACCAGCTGGGCCAGCAGCTCACCGCCCAGGGGATCACCGGTCGTCACCAGCCACGGTCGCCGGTGCGCCCGCTGCCGGTTGGTGACGACGCCGCGGAGCCGCCCGCCGACCCGCGGTACGCCGCCGCCCAGGACGCCCTGGGCGAGGGCGACATCGACACCGCCGTCGCGGAGTACCAGAAGCTGGTCGACGGCAACCCCGCCGACACCGAGGCGGCAGCCGGGCTCGCGATGGCCAAGGTGCTGCAGCGCACCCAGGGCGCCGACCTGACGGCCGCGCGCGAGGCGGCCGCCGCCAACCCCGACGACGTCGACGCCCAGACCCTCGTCGCCGACCTCGACATGCTCGGCGGCCACGTCGACGACGCCTTCAACCGGCTCATCGACCTCGTACGGCGCACCGTCGACGCCGACCGCAACAAGGCCCGCGAGCACCTGCTCGGCCTGTTCGCCGCCGTCGGCAACGACGACCCGCGGGTCCGCAAGGCGCGCCAGGGCCTGGCTTCCGCGTTGTTCTGAGGTCACCGCTGATCGAGGAAGGTTGCGCTAGCGAACTCGTCACGAGATCCCGGTGAGTGGTTCACGATCGACTCACGGGGTCTCGTGACAGGTCGCTAGCGCGACCTTCCTCAACCAGCGGGGCTAGCCCAGGGCCGAGCGGCCGGCCTCCAGCCGCGCGACCGGCACGCGGAACGGCGAGCAGGAGACGTAGTCGAGGCCGACGGACTCGAAGAAGTGGATCGAGGCGGGGTCGCCGCCGTGCTCGCCGCAGACGCCGAGCTTGAGGCTCGCGTTCACCTCGCGGCCGGCCTCGCTGGCGCGGCGTACGAGCGCGCCGACGCCCTCGGTGTCCAGCGACTCGAACGGCGAGACCGGGAAGATCCCCTGCTCGAGGTAGGTGGAGAAGAACGACGCCTCGACGTCGTCGCGCGAGAAGCCCCACGTCATCTGGGTCAGGTCGTTGGTGCCGAAGGAGAAGAAGTCGGCCGACCCGGCGATCTTGCCGGCGGTCAGCGCCGCGCGCGGCAGCTCGATCATGGTGCCGATCAGGTGCGGGATCTCGATGCCCTGCTCCTCCTGCACGGCCGTGGCGATCTCCTGGATCCGGCCGCGGACGATGTCCAGCTCACGCACCGACGCCACCAGCGGGATCATGATCTCGGGCTCGGCCCTGCCGCCGGCCTTGAGCCGGGCCGCCGCGGCCTCGAGGATCGCCCGGGCCTGCATGGTGAACAGGTGGGGGATCGCGATGCCGAGCCGTACCCCGCGCAGGCCGAGCATCGGGTTCTGCTCGTGCAGCCGCTGGACGGCGGCGAGCAGCTTGCGGTCCCGCTTCTTGCGCTGGCCGCGCGAGTCGGCGATGGCCAGCTTGACCGAGAGCTCGGTCAGGTCGGGCAGGAACTCGTGCAGCGGCGGGTCGATGAGCCGGATCGTCACCGGCAGGCCGTCCATCGCCTCGAAGATGCGGGTGAAGTCCTCGCGCTGGAGCGGCAGCAGCTCGGCGAGGGCGGCCTCCTGCCCCGCCTCGTCGTCGGCCACGATCAGGTTCTCGACCAGCTGGCGCCGCTCGCCGAGGAACATGTGCTCGGTCCGGCACAGGCCGATGCCCTGGGCGCCGAAGCGGCGGGCGCGGGCGGCGTCGTCGGCCGTGTCGGCGTTGGTGCGGACCTTCATCCGGCGCGCGGCGTCGGCGTGCTCCATCAGCCGGACGACGGCCTCGACGAGCGGCTCGTCGACCTCCTCGCCCTCGAAGTGGCGCACCACCGAGGACGGGGTGACCGGGACGGCCCCGAGGAACACCTCGCCGGTCGACCCGTCGATCGAGATCACGTCGCCCTCGCTGACCGTCGGGCCGCCGCGGACGACGAAGGTTCCCTCGCGGGCGTCGACGTCGAGCGCCTCGGCGCCGCAGACGCAGGTGCGGCCCATGCCGCGCGCGACCACGGCCGCGTGCGAGGTCTTGCCGCCGCGGCTGGTGAGCACGCCGCGGGCGACCATCATCCCGTGGAGGTCGTCGGGGGTGGTCTCCTTGCGGACCAGGATCACGTCCTCGCCCCGCTCGGCCCACTCGACCGCGGTCGCCCAGTCGAAGACGGCCTTGCCGACCGCGGCGCCGGGGGAGGCGTTCATGCCCTTGGCGAGCAGCGTGCGCTCGGCCTTCTCGTCGAACCGCGGGAACATCAGGTTGGCCAGCTGCTCGCCGTTGACGCGGCGCAGCGCCTCGTCCATGTCGATCAGGCCCTCGTCGGCCATGTGCACCGCGATCCGGAACGCGGCCTCGGGCGTCCGCTTGCCGACGCGGGTCTGCAGCATCCAGAGCTTGCCGCGCTCGACGGTGAACTCGATGTCGCACATGTCCTTGTAGTGGTGCTCGAGCTTGGACATGATCGCGAGCAGCTCGTCGTGCGAGGCCTTGTCGATCTCGGCCATGTCGGCGAGCGAGACGGTGTTGCGGATGCCCGCCACGACGTCCTCGCCCTGGGCGTTCTGGAGGTAGTCGCCGTAGACGCCCTGGTCGCCGCTGGCGGGGTCGCGGGTGAAGCAGACGCCGGAGCCGGAGTCGGCACCGAAGTTGCCGAACACCATGGCCTGCACGTTGACGGCGGTGCCGAGGTCCTCGGGGATCTGCTCCTGGCGGCGGTAGAGCACGGCGCGGTCGGTGTTCCAGGAGTCGAAGACGGCGCGTACGGCGAGGTCGAGCTGCTCGCGCGGCTCCTGGGGGAACGGGCGGCCTGCTTCCTTCTCGATGATCGCCTTGTAGGTCTCGATCAGCTCCTGGAGGTCCTCGACGCCCGAGGTCCGTGTCGGCCGTCGTGCCGCGGTCCTTCTTGAGGTCGTCGAGGGCGTCGCGGAACAGCTCGCCCTCGATGCCCAGGACCGTGCCGCCGAACATGTGCAGGAGCCGGCGGTAGGAGTCGTGGGCGAACCGCGGGTTGTCGCTGCTGGAGGCCAGCCCCTGCACCGACTCGTCGTTGAGGCCGACGTTGAGGACGGTCTCCATCATCCCGGGCATGGAGAACTTCGCGCCGCTGCGGACGCTGACCAGCAGCGGGTCTCCCGGCGCGCCGAGGCTGCGGCCCATCGCCTCCTCGAGCGACTTGAGGTGCGCGCTGATCTCGTCGGCAAGGCCGTCGGGCTCGCGGCCCTCGGCCAGGTAGGCGCGGCACGCCTCGGTGGAGATGGTGAAGCCTGGTGGCACGGGCAGCCCGAGGTTGGTCATCTCGGCGAGGTTGGCGCCCTTGCCGCCGAGAAGGTCCTTCTCGTCCTTGTTGCCCTGCGCGAAGTCGTAGACGTAGGTGACCATGAGCCAGTCAACCACTCTTGGCGCAGGTGGTTTCGAGGCTCGTCGCTGGCGCTCCTCGCACCTCAACCACCGAACTTGCTCGCTGGTTGAGGTGCGAGGAGCGGCCTGGCGACGAGCCTCGAACCGCCAGTGCGAGCGCTACCGACCCGACTCGGTGTAGCCCGGTACGCCGGACTCGACGGCGGCCAGGGCGGCCCGGATGCGGCGGGCGGTGAAGTCCGCGCACCGCTCGTCGACCTGATCGAGGGTGCAGAACTCCGCCGTGCGGATCTCGCGGGGCTGGGTCACGATGTCGTCGAGGATCGAGGGGTGCGTGGACGCCGCCGTCGAAGACCAGGCAGACGGCGTCGTCCCAGCCGCCCCACGGCGGCAGCCAGTCGGTCAGCACCAGTCCGCGCGGCTCGATGGTGAGGGCGAGCTCCTCCTCGATCTCGCGGCCGACCGCGAGCCGCGGCGACTCACCGACCTCGACCACGCCACCCGGGCAGGTCCCAGTCGCGCTTGTAGGTCAGCTGGCACAGCAGCACCCGTCCGCTGCGGTCGCGGACCAGCAGCTGACCGATCGCGCGCTTGCGGGGGAGGAAGGAGTTGAGCAGCGCCCGGAAGCTCTCGGGCTCGCTGAGCGGCGGGTCGCTCACCAGGCGCGCGAGGACGACGTAGGACGCGGTCTCGTCGCGGTCGCCGTGCCCCTGCTCGACCCGGCGCAGCCCCTCGCGGCGCAGCCCGCTGCGGGTGGCCACGCGCAGCGAGGCCTGGTTGTCGGGCTCGACCTTGGCCTCCACGCGCCAGTAGCCGAGCCCGCCCTGACCCACCTCGGACAGCGCGTAGTCGGCCAGCATCCGCACCGCCCTGGTCGCGAAGCCGCGTCCGCGATGTCCCTGGAACAGCACCCACGACAGCTCGCCCACCCCCGGCGCCCTCCGCTGGACGTCGACGCAGCCGACCAGCTTGCCCTCGGCCTCGGCGACGAACGCGACCACGCTGCGGTCGTCGTCGTACGCCGTGTGCCAGCGCTCGACCGCCGCCCTCTGCCGCTCCGGGGTGACCCCGTCGACGGGCCAACCGAACCAGTGGGCGATCACCTCGTCGTGCCCCGCCACGGCCTCCTCGACGTCCTCCAGCCGCCAGCGTCGCAAGGTCACCACGCCGTCGGTCAGCGTCGGCTGTTCGGGGACGTCAGGCACGTGCGTCGACCCTAACCGGCCGCTGCACGCAGGTGGGTTCGAGGCTCGGGCCGCGGCCCTCACCTGACACCGAGCGTGGCTGAGGAGCGCCAGCCGACACACGTCGCACGATGGTTTCGAGGCTCGGCCGTGGACGGCCTCGCACCTCAACCATCGAGCGCTAGGGGCGCTTGCGGAACCACACGGTGGCGAGCGGAGGCAGCACCAAGGTGGCGTGGGCGGGCTGGCCGTCGTGCTCGCCCTCGACCGCCTCGATGACGCCGAGGTTGCCCACCCCGGAGCCGGCGTAGGCCGCGGCGTCGGTGTTGACGACCTCGTCCCACTGGCCGGTCGACGGGAGGCCGAGGTGGTAGTCGCCGTGGGGCGTCGCGGCGAAGTTGGCCACGCAGACCAGGTCGGGCGCGCCCTCGGCGGTCCGCAGGAACGAGAACACGTTGCGTCCGGCGTCGTTGGCGTTGATCCACTGGAACGAGGCCGCCTCGTCGTCGCGCGACCAGATCGCGGCCGAGTCGACGTACGCACGGTTCAGGTCGCGCACCAGGTCGTGGACGCCGCGGTGCTCGGAGTGCTCCAGCAGCCACCAGTCGAGCTCGCGGGCCTCGGCCCACTCCGACTCCTGGCCGAGCTCGATGCCCATGAAGATCAGCTGCTTGCCGGGATGGGCCCACATGTAGGCGAGGAAGGCGCGGACGTTGGCGAGCTGCTGCCAGCGGTCGCCGGGCATCTTGCGCAGCAGCGAGCCCTTGCCGTGGACGACCTCGTCGTGGCTGATGGGCAGCACGAAGTTCTCGGCCCAGGCGTAGACGAGGGCGAAGGTGAGCTCGTTGTGGTGCCAGGCACGGTGCACGGGCTGGCGCTGGAAGTAGCCGAGCGTGTCGTGCATCCACCCCATGTTCCACTTGAAGCCGAAGCCCAGCCCGCCCGACTCGGTGGGGCGGGTGACGCCGTCCCAGCTGGTCGACTCCTCGGCGATGGTGATGGCGCCGGGGACGCGCTTGTAGACGGTGGCGTTCATCTCCTGGAGGAACTGCACGGCCTCGAGGTTCTCGCGGCCGCCGTGGACGTTGGGCTGCCACTCGCCGGCCTCGCGGCTGTAGTCGAGGTAGATCATCGAGGCGACGGCATCCACGCGGAGGCCGTCGATGTGGTACTCCTCGAGCCAGTAGAGCGCGTTGGCGACCAGGAAGTTGCGGACCTCGCGGCGCCCGAAGTTGAAGACGTAGGTGCCCCAGTCGGGGTGCTCCCCGCGCGAGGGGTTGGGGTCCTCGTACAGCGGCGTCCCGTCGAAGCGCGAGAGCGCGAAGGTGTCCTTGGGGAAGTGCGCGGGCACCCAGTCGACGATCACGCCGATGCCGGCCTGGTGCAGCTTGTCGACGAGGTAGCGGAAGCCGTCGGGGTCGCCGAAGCGCGCGGTCGGGGCGAAGTACGACGTGACCTGGTAGCCCCACGACCCGCCGTACGGGTGCTCCATCACCGGCAGGAACTCCACGTGGGTGAAGCCGAGGTCGACGAGGTAGGGCACCAGGTCGTCGGCGATCTGCGCATAGGAGTAGGCGTCGCCGCCCCAGTGCTTCTTCCACGAGCCGAGGTGGATCTCGTAGACCGACATCGGTCCGTGCACCGCCGGCCGGTCGCCGCGGTGGGTCATCCACTCGTCGTCGCCCCAGGTGTAGGACGACTCGAAGACCACCGACGACGTCGCCGGGGGATTCTCGGTGTGGAAGGCCATCGGGTCGGCCTTCTCGCGCCACTGGCCGTCGGCGCCGAGGATGAGGAACTTGTACTTCGTCCCCGAGCCGACGTCGGGCACGAACAGCTCCCAGATGCCCGACGAGCCGAGCTGGCGCATGGGGTGCTCGCGGCCGTCCCAGCTGTTGAAGTCGCCCTTGATCCGCACGCCCCTGGCCGACGGGGCCCACACCGCGAAGGAGGTGCCCTCGATGGGCGCGGTGCCGAGCCCCTCGTAACGGTGCCGGTGGGAGCCGAGCACGGTCCACAGCTGCTCGTGCCGGCCCTCGTTGATGAGATGGAGGTCCATCTCGCCGAGGCTGGGCAGGAAGCGGTAGGGGTCGTCGCGGGTGATCGCGCCCTGGCCGTAGTCGACCTCGACGCGGTAGTCCGGCACGTCGGCCACGGGCAGCTCGCCGACCCAGATGCCGGAGTACTCGTGGTCGAGCTCGACGCCCTCCTTGCCCTTCGGGCCGTCGTAGACGACCCGGACGGTCTTGGCGAGCGGCTTGAAGATGCGCACGGTGACGCTGCCGTCGCCGGTGTGCGGCCCGAGCACGGCGTGGGGGTGGCCGTGGCCGCCGTGGACCAGCAGCTCCAGCTCGTCGGCGGTCACCGGTCGTACAGCCATCGTGAACTCCTCAGCTCATCTGCGGTCGAGCTTGTCGAGACCCATCGCGCCGGCTCATCCCGCCAACCGCTCGATCGCGGTCAGGGGGACCGGTACCCATGCGGGCCGGTTGCGGGCCTCGTAGACCGCCTCGTAGACGGCCTTGTCGGCGACGTAGGCGTCGAGCAGGGCCTGCTCGTCGTCGGTGAGGTCGCGTCCGGCGTACGCCGAGAGGAACGCCTCGCAGTTGCGCTCGGCCCACTCGGCCGCCCGGAACGACCGTTGCTCGGCGCCGGTGTCGTCGGCGCCCTGGGCGACGGTCCGCTCGGCGACGCGGGGGGCGTAGTCGAAGGACCGCAGCATGCCGGCGACGTCACGCCACGCCGAGTCGGGCAGCACCCGCTCGGCCAGCGGCTTGGCCGGCTCGCCCTCGAAGTCGACGATCTTCCAACCCTTGACCGTGCGCAGCGTCTGGCCCAGGTGGAGGTCGCCGTGGATCTGCTGCACCTCGACGCCCGCCACGTGGGCGACCGCCGCGTACCTCGCGCGCAGGCCGGCGGCGTACGGCGCCAGGTCGGGCACCACGTCGAGCGCGGCGTCGAGCCGGGAGGCCATCGCGGCTGCCAGCTCGGCCTGCTGATCGGCGGTCCGGACGTGGGTGGGGAAGTGGGCGGCGAGGCTCTGGTGCACCTCGGCGAGCGACTCGCCCAGCCGGGCCGCCTCGGCGGCGAAGTCGCCGCCGACCTCGTCGGCGTGGAGGTCGGCCTCCGCGAACAGGTTGCGGACGCTGGCCAACGCGGAGTCCCAGCCGTCGGTGGCGGTGCGCAGGAACTGCTGGAGCATCGCCAGCTGCAAGGGCGGCCCATCGCTGGTTGAGGCAGGCCGCTCGCGTCGTCTCGTGAACCAGGTGCCTCCAGCCAGCCGTAGAGGTGGGCCACGTGGTCCGACCCGGCCTCGGTCAGCACCCGGTGCACGGCGATGTCGGGGTTGGGGCCCGGTGTCACCTTGCGGAACACCTTCAACAGCGAGTCGTCGCCGAAGGCCAGCGAGGAGTTGGACTGCTCGCCGGAGAACAGCGTCGAGTGGGCCTCGGTGTCGAGGTCATGCCCCGGCAGCCGGTGGAACGCGAGGCGTTCATCGGACCGCTGCTCGTCGAAGGCGTGCAGCCAGCCGGCCATCGCGTCGCGGTCGTGCACCGCGTCGTAGGCGTGGACGTAGCCGCCCAGCTCGGGTTCCTCCCACCAGCCGACGAAGGCGTGGTTGAGGCGCTCCTGAGGCTCGGCGTAGAAGGCGAGCGGCAGCTGGTAGAGCTCGGACCGCTCTCCCGGCGCACCGTCGTCGTAGGTGAGCGTCACCACCTCGATGGAAGCCTTGGCGGGCGTGCCGGTCTCGACCCAGCCGAGCCGGCGCACGTCGGTGACGCTGAACGCGCGGCCCTTGCCGCCGAACCAGCGGGCGCCCTCGATGAAGCTGGTGAGCTCGTCCAGGGGCAGCGTCATGGCTGGCTCACCTCTTCGGTGGGCTGCACCAGGCGGAACCAGTAGAAGCCGTAGCCGCCCAGCGTCAGCAGGTAGGGCAGCTCGCCGATGGCCGGGAACGTCACGCCGCCGAGCAGCTCGATCGGCACCATGCCCTCGAACCGCCGCAGGTCGAGCTCGACCGGCTGCGCGAAGCGCGACAGGTTGTTGACGCAGACGATCACGTCGGTGCCGTCGGCGGTCTCGTGCTCGCGGGCGTAGGACAGCACGGTGGCGTTGGTGCCGCCGAGGTCGGTGAAGGTGCCGAGCCCGAACGCCGGGTGCCCGCGGCGTGCGTGGATCATCCGGCGCGTCCAGTGCAGCAGCGAGGAGGCGTTCTCGAGCTCGGCCTCGACGTTGACGCTCTGGTAGCCGTAGACCGGGTCCTGGATGGCGGGCAGGTGCAGCTTGCCCGGCGTCGCCACCGAGAAGCCGGCGTTGCGGTCGGGCGTCCACTGCATGGGCGTGCGCACGCCGTCGCGGTCACCGAGCCAGATGTTGTCGCCCATGCCGATCTCGTCGCCGTAGTAGAGGACGGGCGAGCCCGGGCAGCGAGAGCAGCAGCGCGGTGAACAGCTCGATCTGGTTGGTGTCGTTGTCGAGCAGCGGGGCCAGCCGACGGCGGATGCCGATGTTGGCCTTCATGCGGGGGTCCTTGGCGTACTCGGCCCACATGTAGTCGCGGTCCTCGTCGGTGACCATCTCGAGGGTCAGCTCGTCGTGGTTGCGCAGGAAGATGCCCCACTGGCAGCTGCTCGGGATCGCCGGAGTCTGCTCCATGATCTCCGAGATCGGCCAGCGCGACTCGCGGCGGACGGCCATGAAGATGCGCGGCATCACCGGGAAGTGGAAGCACATGTGGCACTCGTCGCCGCCCTTGGCGAAGTCGCCGAAGTAGTCGACGACGTCGGCCGGCCACTGGTTGGCCTCGGCGAGCAGCACCCGGCCGGGGTACTTGGTGTCGACGAACTTGCGGACCATCCTGAGGAACTCGTGGGTCTCCGGGAGGTTCTCGCCGTTGGTGCCCGGGCCGCTCGTACAGGTAGGGCACGGCGTCGAGGCGGAAGCCGTCGAGGCCCATGTCGAGCCAGAACGACATCGCCTCCAGCATCGCCTCGTGCACCTTCGGGTTGTCGAAGTTGAGGTCGGGCTGGTGGGAGAAGAACCGGTGCCAGTAGTACTGCTGGCGCACGGGGTCCCACGTCCAGTTCGACGGCTCGGTGTCGACGAAGATGATCCGCGCGTCCTCGTAGAGCTCGTCGGTGTCGGACCAGACGTAGAAGTCGCCGTAGGGGCCGTCGGGGTCGGACCGGCTGGCCTGGAACCACGGATGGGCATCGCTGGTGTGGTTCATGACGAAGTCGATGATCACGCGGATGCCGCGCTGGTGGGCCTCGTCGAGGAAGGTGTGGAAGTCCTCGACCGTGCCGATCTCGGGGAGGATGTCGGTGTAGTCGGCGACGTCGTAGCCGCCGTCGCGCAGCGGCGAGGTGAAGAACGGCGGCACCCACAGGCAGTCGATGCCCAGCCACTGCAGGTAGTCGAGCTTCTCGGTCAGGCCCTTGAAGTCGCCGGTGCCGTCGCCGTTGGCGTCGCGGAACGACCGCACCAGCACCTCGTAGAAGACGGCCGTCTTGAACCACTCGGGCGTGCCCTGGGACTCGGTCGACGCCTCGACCTCGTGGACCTCCTCGGTGACGTCGACGCCGGCACCGTCGCCGGTCGAGCTGGTCGAGACTCATGTCGACCGACGTCCGACGCCTCGTTCTCGCGGTCGCTGCGACCCCGGGTCGGGGCCGTCACGGCTTCCTCACGCTCAGGATGTGGGCGGGCTCGTGGCCGGGGTCCAGGCGCACGTAGTTGTGCTCCTTCCAGTTCCAGGTCTGCTCGGTGATCTCGTCGTACACGTTGAAGGTGTCGTGCCACCCCATGCCCAGAGCCGGCATGTTGAGGTTCACGACCGTCTCCCGCGCGCCGTGGGGGTCGAGGTTGACCACGACGATGACGATGTCCTCGCCGGCCGCGCTTGCTGAGAAACGAGGACGTTCTCGTCGTCGGCGCTGTGGATGGTCACGTTGCGCAGCAGCTGCAGCGCGGGGTGCTCGCGGCGCACGCGGTTGAGCCCGCGCAGGTACGGCGCGAGCGTGCGGCCCTCGGCCTCGGCGCGGTCCCAGTCGCGCACCCGGATCTGGTACTTCTCCGAGTCGAGGTACTCCTCGCTGCCGGGCTTCACCGCGACGTGCTCGTACAGCTCGTAGCCGGCGTAGACGCCCCAGCTGGGCGAGCCGGTCGCCGCGAGCACCGCGCGGATCTTGAACATCGCCGGGCCGCCGTACTGCAGCGACTCGTGGAGGATGTCGGGGGTGTTGACGAAGAAGTTCGGCCGCATCAGGTGGTCGGTGTGGTGGGACAGCTCCCGGAGGTAGTCCTCGATCTCCCACCTGGCCGTGCGCCAGGTGAAGTACGTGTAGGACTGGTGGTAGCCGATCGCGCCGAGGGTGCTCATCATCGCCGGCCGCGTGAACGCCTCGGCCAGGAAGAGCACGTCGGGGTCGGTGCGCCGGATCTCGCGCAGCAGCCACTCCCAGAAGGCCACCGGCTTGGTGTGCGGGTTGTCGACGCGGAAGATGCGCACGCCGTGGGACATCCAGAGCTTGACGATCCGCAGCACCTCGCGGCAGATGCCGGTCGGGTCGTTGTCGAAGTTGACGGGGTAGATGTCCTGGTACTTCTTGGGCGGGTTCTCGGCGTAGGCGATCGACCCGTCGGCGCGGGTGGTGAACCACTCCGGGTGGCTCTCGACCCACGGGATGGTCGGGGGCGCACTGCAGCGCGAGGTCGAGGGCGATCTCGAGCCCGAGGCTCTTGGCGTGGGCGACGAAGGCGTCGAAGTCGTCGAACGTGCCGAGGTCGGGGTGGATGGCGTCGTGACCGCCGTCCTTGGAGCCGATCGCCCACGGTGACCCGGTGTCGTCGGGACCCGGGGTCAGGGTGTTGTTGGGGCCCTTGCGGTTGACCTCGCCGATCGGGTGGATCGGCGGCAGGTAGACCACGTCGAAGCCGAGGTCGGCGGCGTAGTCGAGCCGCTTGAGGGCGGTGCGGAAGGTGCCGCTGGTGACCTTGCCCGTCTCGGGGTCGAGGGTGGCTCCCTCGGAGCGGGGGAAGAACTCGTACCAGGCGCCGAACAGCGCGCGCTGCCGGTCGGCGTACATCGGGTAGGGGCCCTCGATCGTGACCAGCTCGCGGATCGGGTTGGCGGCGAGCAGCCGGTTCAGCTGGGGGGCCTGCAGCGCCGCCAGGCGCGCCTCGACCGGGCGCTCGGTGTCCTGGGCCGCGGCGATCGCGCCTTCGAGGACCTCCTTGTCGTGGGCCTCGGCGCGCCCTCTCGGACAGGCTGTCGCGGACCTGCTCGAAGAGCAGCCGCGCCTCGGTGAACATCAGCTCCACGTCGACGCCGGCGGGGATCTTCAGGCCGGCGGCGTGCTGCCAGGTGCCGATCGGGTCGGACCAGGCCTGCACCTCGAAGGTCCAGGAGCCCTCGACGTCGGGCACCACCAGGGCCTCGTAGTGGTCGGGCCGCTCGGGGTGCTTGAGCAGGGGGACCGGGGGGCGTCGCGCTCCGCTCGGGTCGGTCACCACGACCTCGGCGCCGAGCTTGTCGTGGCCCTCGCGGAAGACCGTCGCCGAGACGGGCATCGGCTCGCCGACGGTCGCCTTGGCCGCCTGCCGGCCGAGATCGACGACGGGCATGACGTTGAGGATGGGGATGCGCCCGACCATGCTGCCCACCCTTGCGGGTCGCTGGGTAGGCGTGCAAGCCGCCGATGGGGTGGGCGGACACGCATCCTCTCGGTGGTTGAGGTGCGAGGAGCGCCAGCGCACGAGCCCCGGCGACGTGAATCGCCGACTTCCTGCCGACTCAGCGTGGTTTCGAGACGCGTCGCACCTCCGTCGCTCGCTCCGGTGTGTGCCGACGCTCCTCAACCTCCCCGCGTTCCTCAACCACTCGCAACGTCGCGGCCAGCGTGAAATTGGATCGATCCAGAGCAAATGGGGCTACCGTCCTCAAATGCGTGCGATCCGTCGATTCACCGTCCGTCCCGTCCTGCCCCCGGCGCTGGCCCCGCTGGCGGACCTGGCGGGCAACCTGCGGTGGTCCTGGCACCCGCCGACCCAGGACGTCTTCGCGGCCGTGGACCCGCGGGTGTGGGAGTCGGTCGAGCACGACCCCGTGCGCCTGCTGGGCGCCGTGGGCCGTGACCGCTGGCGCGAGCTGGCCGACGACGAGGGCTTCGTGCAGCGGCTGCAACGACGCCAAGGCCGACCTCGACGACTACCTGTGCGCCGACCGCTGGTACCAGCGCAAGGCCGGCGCCGACGCGCCCCGCGCGATCGCCTACTTCTCCCCGGAGTTCGGCATCACCGCCGTGCTGCCGCAGTACTCCGGCGGCCTCGGCATCCTCGCCGGCGACCACCTCAAGGCCGCCAGCGACCTCGGCGTGCCGCTGGTCGGCGTCGGTCTGCTCTACAAGCACGGCTACTTCAAGCAGTCGCTCTCGCGCGAGGGCTGGCAGCAGGAGACCTACCCGGTCCTCGACCCCGACGAGCTGCCGCTGTCGCTGCTGCGCGAGGCCGACGGCACCCGCGCCGTCGGTCTCGATCGAGATGCCCGGCGGACCCGACCTGGTCGCCCGCATCTGGGTCGCCAGCGTCGGCCGGGTGCCGCTGCTGCTGCTCGACTCCGACGTCGAGGGCAACCCCGACCACTACCGCGAGGTCACCGACCGCCTCTACGGCGGCACCAAGGAGCACCGCCTCACGCCAGGAGCTGCTGCTCGGCGTCGGCGGCGTGCGTGCCCTGCGCGCCTACTCCCGCATCACCGGCGCTCCCGCGCCCGAGGTGTTCCACACCAACGAGGGCCACGCCGGCTTCCTCGGCCTCGAGCGGATCCGCGAGCTGACCGTCGGGGAGGGCGGTCCGAAGCTCGACTGGGACACCGCCCTCGAGGTCTCCCGCGCCTCCACCGTCTTCACCACCCACACCCCGGTGCCCGCTGGCATCGACCGCTTCCCGCGCGAGCTCGTCGAGCAGTACTTCGGCAAGAACGGCCCGACGGCCGGAGTTCCGCTCGAGAACGTGCTGGCCCTCGGCACCGAGGACTACGAGGGCGGCGACCCGAGCGTCTTCAACATGGCGGTGATGGGCTTCCGCCTGGCCCAGCGCGCCAACGGCGTCTCCGTGCTGCACGGCCACGTCAGCCGCGAGATGTTCAACGGCCTGTGGCCGGCCTTCGACGAGGCCGAGGTGCCGATCGGCTCGATCACCAACGGCGTGCACGCCCCGACCTGGGTGGCCCGCGAGGTCATCGAGCTGGCCGCGTCCCGCGGCGCCGACCCCGACGGCGACGACGTCGACGCGTTCTTCCGCGCCGTCGACGAGGTGCCCGGCACCGAGATCTGGGCGGTCAAGCGCGAGCTGCGCGAGCGGCTCGTCCACGACGCCCGCCGCCGGCTGGCCAGGTCCAGCCAGGACCGCGGCATCGCCAAGGCCGAGCTCGGCTGGGTCGACACCGCGCTCGACCCCGACGTGCTGACGATCGGCTTCGCGCGCCGCGTGCCGTCGTACAAGCGTCTGACCCTGATGCTGCGCGACCCGGCGCGGCTCAAGAAGCTGCTGCTCCACCCCGAGCGCCCGGTCCAGCTGATCATCGCCGGCAAGGCCCACCCAGCCGACGACGGCGGCAAGAAGCTGATCCAGGAGATCGTCCGCTTCGCCGACGACCCCGAGGTGCGCCACCGCATCGTCTTCCTGCCCAACTACGACATCGCGATGGCGCAGCCGCTCTACCCCGGCTGCGACGTGTGGCTGAACAACCCGCTGCGTCCCTACGAGGCCTGCGGCACCTCGGGCATGAAGTCCGCGCTCAACGGCGGCCTGAACCTGTCGATCCTCGACGGCTGGTGGGACGAGTGGTACGACGGCAAGAACGGCTGGGCGATCCCGTCGGCCGACGGCATCGAGGACCCCGACCGTCGTGACGACATCGAGGCCAACGCGCTCTACGACCTGATCGAGAACGACGTCGCGCCCGAAGTTCTACGACGTCGACGACGACGGCGTGCCCACCCGCTGGCTGGAGATGGTCCGCCACACGCTGAAGTCGCTCGGCCCCAAGGTGCTGGCCACCCGCATGGTCCGCGACTACACCCGCAACCTCTACACCCCGGCCGCCGTCAACGCCCGCGCGCTCAACGACGACTTCGACGGCGCGGCCGAGCTGGCCGGCTGGAAGAAGAAGGTCAAGGGCGGCTGGGCCGACGTCCGCGTCGAGCACGTCGAGAGCGCACGGCGTCGGCGACGCCCCCGAGGTCGGCGACGTGCTGAACGTGCGGGCCTTCGTCGCCCTCGGCTCGCTCTCGCCCGACGACGTCGACGTCCAGGTCGTGCACGGCGTGATCGACAGCGACGACGCGCTGGTCGGCACCACCGTCGACTCGCTGACGCCGGCCGAGGCCTACGACGGTGGCCGCTTCCGCTTCGACGGCACCGTCACCCTCGACCACTCCGGCTCCTTCGGCTACACCGTCCGCGTGATCCCCAAGAACTCGCTCCTCGCCTCGCACCGCCGAGCTCGGCGTCGTCGCCCTGCCCGCCTAGCGCGAGTCGGCGCTCGTCTCCCGCAGGAACGGCGCGCTCAGCGCCTGTCGCGACACCCAGCGTCGATGAGGCATGCGCCGACTCGACCGGTTTTCGTGACGAGGATGCGCCGACGCGACCTCGGCGCGGAACCAGCCGACTCGGCGTCAGGTCTGGCGCAGGACGACGACGGTGCGGGGGCCGAAGGTGAGCACGTCGCCCGCGTCGACGGGGGTGCCGATCGGGTGGTCGACGCAGGTGGACAGCACGACCTCGCCGGACTGCACCCAGTCGTTCTTCGGCAGGGTGACCTCGACGGGCTCGTCGGCGGAGTTGAGCCAGATCAGGAACGAGCTGTCGCGCTGCTGCTCGCCGCGCGGGCCGGGGGAGCGCAGCGGGTCGCCCGAGACGAACATGCCGATGACCCGCAGGCTGTCGTCGAACCAGTCCTGAGCCTCCATCTCGCGGCCGGAGGGGTGGATCCAGGCAAGGTCCTTGGGCCCGCCCTCGAGCGACGGGGTGCCCGCGAAGTGGTGTCGCTGGCGCAGCGCCGGGTGGTCGCGCCGCAGCCGCAGGGCGGTCTTGGTCAGCTCGTAGACGTCCAGCCACGCGTCGTCGGGCCGCCAGTCGACCCACGAGACCTCGTTGTCCTGCACGTAGGCGTTGTTGTTGCCCCCTGGGTGCGGCCGCGCTCGTCGCCGGCGGTGATCATCGGGCAGCCGCTCGACAGGCACAGCGTGATCATCAGGTTGGCGGCCTGGCGGCGGCGCAGCTCGAGGATCTCCGGGTCGTCGGTCTCGCCCTCGACGCCGTGGTTCCACGACCGGTTGTTGTCGGTGCCGTCGCGGTTGTGCTCGCCGTTGGGCTCGTTGTGCTTGCGGTCGTAGGAGACCAGGTCGCGCAGGGTGAAGCCGTCGTGCGCCGTCACGAAGTTCACCGACGAGTACGGCGAGCGGCCGTCGTCGGCGTACAGGTCCGAGGACCCCGACAGCCGCGACGCCACCCCCCGGATCGGGCCGGGGGCGAGCCAGAACTCGCGCATGGTGTCGCGGTAGGTGTCGTTCCACTCCACCCACGGCGGCGGGAACGAGCCGACGCGGTAGCCGTCCATCGAGGCGTCCCACGGCTCGGCGATGAGCTTCACGTTGCGCAGCACGGGGTCCTGGCCGATGGTGGTCAGGAAGGCGCTGCGCATGTCGATCTCGTGGCCGGTGCGGGCCAGCGCCGAGGCGAGGTCGAAGCGGAACCCGTCGACGTGCATCTCGGTCACCCAGTAGCGAAGCGAGTCGAGGATCAGCCGCAGGGCGTCCTCGTTGGTCGCGTCGACGGTGTTGCCGCAGCCGGTGACGTCCCAGTAGGCGCTGCCCGGGGCGCCGGAGCGCTTGTAGAACCCGAGGTCGTCGAGACCGCGGAACGAGTACGTCGGGCCCGGACGCCTCGCCCTCGGCCGTGTGGTTGTAGACCACGTCGAGGTACACCTCGATGCCGGCCGCGTGGAAGCTCTTGACCATCTGCTTGAACTCGGTCACCTGCTGGCCTCGGTCGCCCGGCGGAGCTGAAGGCTGCGTGCGGGGCGAAGAAGCCGATCGAGTTGTAGCCCCAGTAGTTGGTCATCCCGCGAGCGGCGACGGCCGGCTCGGTGAAGAACTGGTGGACCGGCATCAGCTCGACCGCGGTGACGCCGAGGTCGTTGAGGTAGTCGGTGACGGTGTGCGTGCCCAGCCCCGCGTAGGTGCCGCGCAGGTGCTCGGGGATCTCGTTGTGGAGCTGGGTGAAGCCCTTGACGTGCAGCTCGTAGATCACAGTGTCACGCCAGCGCCGCCGCATCGGCCGGTCGTCGCCCCAGTCGAACTCGTCGTGCACCACGACGCTGCGCGGCATGGACGGCGCCGAGTCGACCGTGCTGCGCGACCTTGAGCTCCCGTCGTGGTCGAGCAGCGCCGACCCGGGTGTGGGCTCACCGGTGATCGCCGGGCGTACGGGTCGAGCAGCAGCTTGTGCGGGTTGTAGCGGAGGCCGTGGCGCGGGTCCCACGGGCCGTCGGCGCGAAAGCCGTAGCGCTGGCCGACGGAGACGCCCGGGACCTGACCGTTCCAGACGCCGAGGGTGTGCTCGGTCAGCTGGTAGTCGGGTCTCTGTGCCGCCAGGGCCGTCCTCGTCGAACAGGCACACCCACACAGCCGTCGCGTCGGGCGCCGACACGGCGAAGTTGGTGGCCTCCGGGCCCCACGTGGCGCCCAGGTCCTGGTGTCGGCCGGGCCACACGTCGAGCGTCTCGTCGCGCGTCGCCCAGGCCCAGCTCTCGGGAATCACTCGACCCATTGTGCTGGCAGGCCGCGCCGTCTTGTCGCCTGTCCAGCGAATCGGTGGCCTCGACAGGAACTTCGTCCTTCCTCCACCAGCGCGCCGCGCGGCCTCCACCTCCGCCGCTGGTTGAGGAGGGCCGTCAGGCCCGTCACGAAACCGCCCAACAGGCACCGGTTCCTCTCACCAGGTTTCGCGACAGGAACTTGCGTCCTTCCTCCACCAGCGCGCCGCGCGGCCTCCACCTCCGCCGCTGGTTGAGGAGGGCCGTCAGGCCCGTCACGAAACCGCCCAACAGGCACCGGTTCCTCTCACCAGGTTTCGCGACAGGACTTCGTCCTTCCTCCACCAGCGCGCCGCGCGGCCTCCACCTCCGCCGCTGGTTGAGGAGGGCCGTCAGGCCCGTCACGAAACCGCCCAACAGGCACCGGTTCCTCTCACCAGGTTTCGCGACAGGACTTCGTCCTTCCTCCACCAGCGCGCCGCGCGGCCTCCACCTCCGCCGCTGGTTGAGGAGGGCCGTCAGGCCCGTCACGAAACCGCCCAACAGGCACGCGGCTCCTCACCGGGTTTCGCGACAGGCACTGCGTCCTTCCTCCACCAGCGCGCCGCGACGGTCCACCTCCGCCGCTGGTTGAGGAGGGCCGTCAGGCCCGTCACGAAACCGCGCAACAGGCACCGGTTCCTCACCAGGTTTCGCGACAGGACTAGCGTCCTTCCTCCACCAGCGCGCCGCGCGGCCTCCCCTCCGCTGGTTGAGGAGGGCCGTCAGGCCCGTCACGAAACCCGCGCAACAGGCACACGGTTCCTCTCACCAGGTTTCGCGACAGGAACTGCGCTCCTTCCTCCACCAGCGCGCCGCGCGGCCACCTCCGCCGCTGGTTGAGGAGGGCCGTCAGGCCCGTCACGAAACCGCCGCAACAGGCACGGTTCCCTCACCAGGTTTCGCGACAGGCACTTTCGCTCCTTCCTCCACCAGCGGCCGCGCGGCCTCCACCTCCGCCGCTGGTTGAGGAGGGCCGTCAGGCCCGTCACGAAACCCCGCGACAGGCACCGGTTCCTCTCACCAGGTTTCGTGACAGGCACTAACGTCCCTTCCTCGACCAGCGGCCGCGCCAGGCGCGCCTCCGCTGGTTGAGGAGGGCTGTCAGGCTCGTCACGAAACCCGCAACAGTGCAGGGTCCCTCACCGGGTCTCGTGACATGCGTAGCGCGCCTTCCTCCACCAGCGGCTGCGCGGCACCTCCGCCGCTGGTTGAGGAGGGCCGTCAGGCCCGTCACGAAACCGCCCAACAGGCACCGGTTCCTCTCACCAGGTTTCGCGACAGGTCCTCAACCCGCGCTTCTCGCCCCTCGCTAGGGTCAGGCGTCCGTTCATGACCTGGCGAAGGGAGACAGCCATGGGCGAGTTCGTCCGCCTCGAGGTGGCCGACGGGGTCGGCACCATCCGCCTGGACCGGCCGAAGATGAATGCGCTGAGCGTCCAGATGCAGGACGAGATCCGCGCGGCCGCGGCCGAGGCCACCGAGCGCGAGGACGTCAGGGCCGTGGTGCTCTACGGCGGTGAGCGGGTGTTCGCGGCAGGAGTGGACATCAAGGAGATGGCCGACATGTCCTACGTCGACATGGTCCGCCGCTCCGGTGCCCTGCAGTCCGCGTTCACCACCGTGGCCCGCATCCCGAAGCCGGTCGTCGCGGCGATCAACGGCTACGCCCTGGGCGGCGGTTTCGAGCTCACGCTCTGCGCAGACCTCCGCTTCGCCGCCGAGGACGCCGTCGTCGGCCAGCCGGAGGTGCTGCTCGGCGTGATGCCCGGCGCCGGCGGAACCCAGCGGCTGACCCGCCTGATCGGCCCGAGCAAGGCGAAGGAGGTCATCTTCACCGGCCGCTTCGTCAAGGCCGACGAGGCCCTCGCGCTCGGGCATGGTCGACAAGGTCATCCCTGCCGAACGGGTGTACGACGAGGCGCTGGCCTGGGCCGGGCAGTTCGCCGGCGCCGCGTCGTACGCGCTCCGGGCCGCCAAGGAGACCATCGACCGGGGCCTCGAGACCGACCTCGACACCGGGCTGGAGATCGAGCGCCAGCAGTTCGCGGCGCTGTTCGCCACGGAGGACCGTGACATCGGCATGCGGTCGTTCGTTGAGAACGGGCCCGGCAAAGCGCGGTTCGTCGGCCGTTGACGGCCGCGAGGTGGGACGCTGGTCCCGGGCCCATCCCCCTGTGAGACGAGAGGTGCGGAACCGACGTGGCTGACGACGACACCAAGACTGATACGACGGCACCGAGCAGAAGCCCAAGCGTGGGGCCGCCGCGGCGGCCAAGGCCAAGGCCGCCACCGACGTCGTCCGGCTCCGGATCGCCCAGCTGGTGTGGCTGGTCTGCGTGGTGGCCGCGCTGATCCTGGCCGGCGGCGCGCTGCTGATCGCCCTGGGCGACTCCAACACCAGCAGAACGACCTGGTCAAGTTCGTGCTCGACGCCGCCGACAAGCTCGACTTCGGTGTCCTCGACCGCGAGGACGGCGTCATTCGACTTCGACGGCAAGAACGCCGAGGCCAAGAACGCCCTGCCAACTGGGGCCTGGCGGCCATCGTCTGGCTGATCGGCGGCCGGATCCTCGACCGGATCATCCGCCCCTGATGCCGCTCGAACTTTCCGGCGCTGACGCGGCATCTGACCGGCTATCCGACCTGTTGTTCCGAGGGGGACAACCATGACCAAGCTCTTCACCCGCGCGGTACGCCGCACGGCCGCCGGCGCGGCTCTCGCGCTGGTGGCGACCGGGACGGCGCTCGTCGCCGCACCCGCCGGCGCCGCATCACCGCTCGCCTACAACTGCGATTCGCCCCAACTGGCCGGCGATCCCTACGTCGTCACCGCTGTGATCGACACCAACGCTCCGGCCACGCTCGGCTCCGGCCTGTCCGCGAACATCACGACGACCGCCACGCTCACGTTGCCCGCGGGTCTCGCCGATGAGCTGCGCGGCTTCGGTGTCTCCTCCGTCGACGGCAACGCCACCACGCGGACTTACGGTCGACACTGTCCCGCGCCAGGCGACGCCTGACGATCCCGTCGACCGCGGTCCCGTCCACTGCCGGCGACGACCATCACTGTGGTGGGCAGCGGGCCGAGCGGGTCCATCACCGGTGGCGCGGCGGGCACGAGCATCGTGATCGGCGCCGGCGACTTCACCGCGAACATCACCGGCCGCAACGCGAGCGGGTGTCGCTCAACACCTACGTACTGACCTGCAGCCCCTCAGCTGGCTCAGAACCTGCCCGTCGACACCGTCAGCGTGGTCAAGGCGCCGACCACCATCACGCTCACCGTGCTCGAGCCGCCCGTCGAGTACGGCGAGCAAGCGACGGTGACCGCCGTCGTCGCCTCCTCGGCGGGCAAGAAGAAGCCGGACGGGACCGTGGAGTTCACCTTCGACGGCACGACGATCAAGGTCGAGGTCAAGGGCGGCAAGGCGACCGCGATCTTCCCGCCGGCGCTGGACCTGGGGATGCAGCAGGTGACGGCCGTCTTCACGCCGACGGACCCGAACCTCGCGGCCAGCTCCGCCACCAAGGCCTTCCGGGTCGTGCGCGACCAGACGACCACCGAGGCGACCGCGAGGTACCGCGACTTCCGCGACCGCCTCGTGGCCAAGGCGAAGGTCTTGGCCGAGCACGGCACGGAGGTGAGCGGGTCGGTCAGGTTCGTCCTCAAGCGCAACGGGGTCAGGATCCGGACCGCCACCAAGCTGCTGAACGAGTTCGACAAGGCCAAGAAGGTCTTCCGCAACGTCGGCAAGCCCGGCCGCTACACCGTGGTCGCCCGCTACCTCGGGTCGCGACACGCTCAAGCGGTCGGTCGACCGCGCGAAGCTGACGATCTGAGGCGCACGCGTGGGCTCCCCTCACCCGTCGCGGGGTGGGGGGAGCTCGTGTGACCGGCACCTCACCTGTGAGTCATCGCACGAGATCCCGGGGCCGAACGCCTGGTTACGCGCTAGTAGCCTCTGGGCCGTGACCACGATCGTCGTTTGCGTGAAACACGTCCCAGACGCCACCGCCGACCGGCACTTCGAGGCGGACAACACCGTCGACCGCGTCGGCGTCGACGGGCTGCTGTCCGAGCTCGACGAGTACGCCGTCGAGCAGGCGCTGCGGCTGAAGGAGAAGGCCGACAACCCCGACGACGTGACCGTCACCGCGGTCACGATCGGCCCCGACAAGGCGGTCGACGCGGTGCGCAAGGCGCTGCAGATGGGCGCCGACCAGGGCGTGCACGTCGTGGACGACGCGATCGCCGGCTCCGACGCCATCGCGACCTCGCTGGTGCTCGCCGCGGCGGTCAAGAAGGCCGCCGGGGGCGACGTACCCGACCTGGTGATGTGCGGCATGTCGTCGACCGACGGATCCATGGGCGTGGTTCCGGCGATGCTCGCCGAGCGGCTCGGCGTCCCGCAGGTGACGCTGGCCTCGGTGGTGGAGTCCCAAGGCGACCAGGTCCGCATCAAGCGCGACGGCGACACCGCGACCGAGGTGATCGGCGCGCACGATGCCGCTGGTGCTCTCGGTGACCGACCAGTCCGGCGAGGCCCGCTACCCGTCGTTCAAGGGGATCATGGCGGCCAAGAAGAAGCCGATGGAGACCTACTCGCTGGCCGACCTCGACGTGCCGGCCGACCAGGTCGGGCTGTCGGTGGCGTGGTCGGTGGTCGAGGACACCGAGGCCCGGCCGCCGCGCACCGCCGGCGAGATCGTCAAGGACGAGGACGGCTCGGGCGCCAAGGCGCTGACCGACTTCCTCGCCTCCAAGAAGTTCATCTGAGCGAAGTTCATCCGAGTCGGCTGAGGAGTGACGACTGATGTCTGAGGTACTCGTTCTCGTCGACCACGCCGACGGCGCGGTCAAGAAGCCCACCTACGAGCTGCTCACCATCGCCCGTCGGCTCGGCGAGCCGTCCGCGGTGTTCATCGGCTCCCCGACGCGCGGCGCTCAGGCCGCCGAGGCGGTCGCCAAGTACGGCGCCGAGAAGGTCTACGTCGTCGACGACGCCGAGATCAAGGGCTTCCTGGTGGCCCCCAAGGCCGAGGCGCTGCAGCAGCTCGTCGACAAGACGTCTCCCGCTGCCGTGCTCATCACCTCCTCGCCCGAGGGCAAGGAGATCGCGGCCCGACTCGCGATCAAGACCGGGTCCGGGCCTGATCACCGACGCGGTCGACGTCCAGCACGGTGAGGGCCCGGTGACCACGCAGTCCGTGTTCGCCGGCAACTACACGGTCCAGGCGAAGGTCACCCAGGGCACGCCGATCATCACCGTCAAGCCCAACGCCGCCACTCCCGAGGAGGCCTCCGGGGCCGGCACGGTCGAGGAGTTCGCAGCCACCGATCTCCGACGCCGCGAAGACCGCCAAGATCGTGGCTTCGCAGCCGCGCGAGAAGACCGGTCGCCCGGAGATGACCGAGGCCGCCATCGTGGTCTCCGGCGGGCGAGGCACGGGCGGCAACTTCGAGCCGATCGAGGGGCTGGCCGACGCGCTGGGCGCCGCCGTCGGCGCCTCGCGCGCCGCGGTCGACTCCGGCTGGGTGCCGCACACCTACCAGGTCGGCCAGACCGGCAAGACCGTCTCGCCGCAGCTCTACGTCGCGGCCGGCATCTCCGGTGCCATCCAGCACCGCGCCGGCATGCAGACCTCCAAGACGATCGTGGCCATCAACAAGGACGACGAGGCCCCGATCTTCGAGCTGGTCGACTTCGGCGTCGTCGGCGACCTCCACTCGGTGCTGCCCGCCGCCACCGAGCAGATCAACCAGCGCAAGGGCTGACCGACAACCACTGGCCAAAAACGAACGATCGTTCTATTCTGGTCGGGTGAGCAAGGGCGAGGCCACCAAGACGTCGATCCTCGACGAGGCGCTGCACGTCGCCTCGCGGGTCGGCTTCGAGGGCCTGTCCATCGGCCAGCTCGCCGACCGGACCGAGATGAGCAAGAGCGGGCTGTTCGCCCACTTCCGCTCCAAGGAGCAGCTCCAGCTGCAGACCCTGGAGCACGCGGCGAGCCGCTTCACCGACGTCGTCGTCCGGCCGACCCTCAAGGCTCCGCGCGGCGAGCGACGCATCCGCGAGCTGTTCGAGCGCTGGCTCGACTGGGAGACCGAAACCCTGGCCGGGGGCTGCGTCTTCGCCTCGGCGTCGATCGAGTACGACGACCAGCCCGGTCCCATGCACGACGCGCTGGTCCGCCAGCAGCGCGACTGGACCGAGTTCATCACCACGGTCGCCGGCACGGCCGTCTCCGAGGGCGAGTTCCGCTCCGACCTCGACACCCGGCAGTTCGCGTTCACGCTGCAGGCCCTGATGTTCGGCTACCGCCACGCGGGCCGGCTGCTTCGCGACCCCGAGGCGCTCGAGCGCACCCGCGCCGCCTTCGAGCAGCTGCTCGACTCGTCCCGCTAGACCCACCCACCACACATCCAGGAGAGACCATGTCCCGTCCACAGAAAAGCACGATCGTTCGTTTACAGCAGCTGTGCGCCGGCGCGCGTGTTCCGCGCGGCCGACCTCGTCGCGCCCGGCCTGGCCGGGCGCATCGCCCGCGACCTGTGGTTCACGGTGCCGCCCCGGATGGCCGCCGACCCGGCTGCCCGAGGGCGGCGAGGCGTTCGAGGTCGAGTCGTTCGGGGCCGCCGTCCGGGGCCACGTCTGGGGCGCCGGCCCGGTGGTCTACCTCGTGCACGGCTGGGGCGGGCGAGGCTCCCAGCTGGCGTCGTTCGTCGAGCCCCTGCTGGCCGCGAGGGTTCCGCGTGGTCATGTTCGACGCGCCGGCGCACGGCGACTCCGACCCCGGTCCGGCCGGCCCGCGGCGCACGCACGGCGTGGAGTTCGGCAAGGCCCTGGACGCGGTGTTCGCGAGGTTCGGCCCGGCGGAGGCGGTCGTCGCCCACTCGCTCGGCGCGATCTCGACGTACCTGACCCTGCGGTTCGGCTGGCTCTCCACCCGGCGCCTGGTGCTGCTCGCCCCGATGGTCGCGGCGGAGCCGCTCTTCGACCAGTTCCAGCGGGCGCTCGGCTTCGGCGCTCGCACGCGGCAGGCCTTCGACCGTGCACCTGGAGGAGTTCGTCGGGATCCCGATGGCGGAGTTCGACGCGACGTACCAGGCCGCTCGGCGTCGACCCCGTGCCCACGCTGGTGGTGCACGACCGCGGCGACCGCCAGACGCCGTACGCCGACGCGGCCGGCTCGTCGCGTCGCTGCCCGACGCCCGCTTGGTCACCACCGACGGGCTGGGTCACCGGCGGATCCTGCAGGGACCGCGCCGTCGTGCGCGAGGTGGCCGCGTTCGTGCGTCGGCGAAGACGCTGCGGGCCGGTCGCTGCCTGAGGCGGCGGTGAGCCTGGCACCGTCCCGGCACTCGGAACGGTGCCAGGCTCACCGCTGGCCCGGGAAGCGCCGACCTACGCTGGGACGGTGAGCATCCAGCAGCAGGTGACCGAGGCCGCGACCCGGGCGCGACGGCGTCCCGCGTGCTGGCGCTCGCGACCCGCGCCGAGAAGGACGCCGCGCTGACGGCGATCGCGGACGCGCTGACCACGCACGAGACAGTGATCCTGGCGGCCAACGCCGAGGACGTCGAACGCGCCGAGGCCGACGGCACCAGCGCGGGGATCATCGACCGGCTCCGCCTCGACGGCGCGCGCATCGCCGCCATGGCCGACGGCCTGCGGCAGCTCGTCGCGCTGCCCGACCCGGTCGGCGAGGTGGTCCGCGGCGACACCCTGGCCAACGGGCTGGAGCTCCGGCAGCTGCGGGTGCCGTTCGGCGTGGTCGGGATGATCTACGAGGCCCGTCCCAACGTCACCGTGGACGCCGCCGGCATCTGCCTGAAGTCCGGCAACGCGGTGCTCCTGCGCGGGCTCCTCCAGCGCCCGGCGCAGCAACGAGGCGCTGGTCGACGTGATCCGCGGCGCGGTCGAGGTCTTCGGGCTGCCGGCCGACGTCGTCCAGCTGGTGCCCGGCGACACCCACGAGAGTGTCAAGGCGCTGATGCGCGCCCGCGGCCTGGTCGACGTGCTCATCCCGCGCGGTGGCGCCGGCCTGATCCGCTCGGTGGTCGAGGAGTCGACGGTCCCGGTGATCGAGACCGGCGTCGGCAACTGCCACGTCTACGTCGACCGCGCGGCCGACCTCGAGCAGGCCCTCGACATCGTCGTCAACAGCAAGACCCAGCGCACCAGCGTGTGCAACGCCGCCGAGTCGCTGCTCGTCCACGCCGAGGTCGCCGACACCTTCGTGCCGCAGGTCGTCAGGGCCCTGCAGGACGCCGGCGTGACCATCCACGGTGACCGGCGTCTTCGCCGCGTACGACGGCGTGGTGGCGGCCACCGACGACGACTGGGCCACCGAGTACCTCGACCTCGACATCGCCGCCGCCGTCGTCCCCGACCTCGACGCCGCGATCGACCACGTCGTGCGCTGGTCGAGCGGTCACACCGAGGCGATCGTGACGCGCGACCTGGGTGCGGCGCGGCGGTTCGCCGCCGAGGTGGACGCCGCCGCCGTGGTGATCAACGCGAGCACGCGGTTCACCGACGGCGGCGAGTTCGGGTTCGGCGCCGAGATCGGCATCAGCACCCAGAAGCTGCACGCCCGCGGACCCATGGGTCTGACCGAGATGACGTCCACCAAGTACGTCGTCACCGGCGACGGGCAGGTGCGGTGATCCCCGGCCCGGAAGCCCGGTAGAGTGCCCGCCATGTCGACGCTGCTGCTGGCCGCCGCGGAGGAGCACGAGACCTGGGGCGGGGTGAACCACTGGGTCATCGGCGGGTTGACGCTGCTCATCCTGCTGGCCGCGATGGGCGCCCTGATCGCCTTCGGCGGCGGACGAGAGCACAGCTGAGCACGCTCGCGACGCCCTCGACATCGACCTCCGCCGGCCGGCGGCGGGTCGGGGTGATGGGCGGCACCTTCGACCCCATCCACCACGGCCACCTCGTGGCCGCCTCCGAGGTGCAGGCGTGGTTCGACCTCGACGAGGTCGTCTTCGTGCCGACCGGTGCTCCGTGGCAGAAGTCCGACCGAGAGGTCTCGCCGCCCGAGCACCGCTACCTGATGACCGTGATCGCCACCGCGGCCAACCCGAGGTTCTGGGTCTCGCGCGTCGACATCGACCGCGACGGGCCGACGTACACCATCGACACGCTGCGGGACCTCAAGGCGGCCATCCCCGACGTCGAGCTCTACTTCATCACCGGTGCCGACGCGCTGGCCGACATCTTCACCTGGCGCGATGCCGAAGAGCTCTTCGAGCTGGCGAACTTCGTCGGCTGCACCCGCCCCGGCTACACCATGGATCCCGAAACGCTCTCGGCCATCCCCGCTGAGCGTGTGACGATGGTGGAGATCCCCGCGCTGGCGATCAGCTCGACCGACTGCCGCGAGCGGAAGCGCAGGGGAGAACCCGTCTGGTACCTCGTCCCGGACGGCGTCGTCCAGTACATCGCCAAGCACGACCTCTACTCAGGCCCCGACATCAGCAAGGAAGTCTCACCGTGACAGCCACCGACCGGGCGGTCGAGCTCGTCGTCACCGCCGCCCGTGCAGCCTCCGACAAGCTCGCCAGCCAGATCGTCGCCTTCGACGTCAGCGACCAGCTCGCCATCACCGACGCCTTCCTGATCGCCAGCGGCTCCAACGACCGCCAGGTCAAGGCCATCGTCGACGAGGTCGAGGAGAAGCTCCGCGAGGTGGGCGCCAAGCCGCTGCGCCGCGAGGGCGAGCGCGACGGCCGCTGGGTGCTGATCGACTACGGCGAGATCGTCGTGCATGTCCAGCACGAGGAGGAGCGGCAGTTCTACGCCCTCGAGCGCCTGTGGCGCGACTGCCCGGCCATCGCGCTGCCGGCGGACGTCGTCTCTCCCAGCCGATGACCAGCCGGTGACGCGCCGGCTCGTCCTGCTCCGCCACGGGCAGACCGCCTGGAACCTCGAGGAGCGGTCGCAGGGCCACGCCGACATCTCGCTCGACGAGACCGGCCACGCCCAGGCCGCCGCGGCCGCCCCTCACCTGGCCGCGCTGAAGCCCGCCCGCCTGTGGTCCAGCGACCTGGCTCGGGCCCGCGAGACCGCGGCGTACGTCGCCGACGCCACCGGACTCGAGGTCGGGACCGACGCGCGGCTGCGCGAGTACGACGTGGGCGTGCGGTCCGGGCTGACGCGCGCAGAGTTCGCCGAACGCCACCCGCGCGAGCACGCCGCCTGGCTGGTGCACGACGAGAGCCTGCTGGTCGACGGGCGAGGAGTCGTCCGCACAGGTGCGCGCCCGCGTGCTGCCCGCCCTCACCGACTGTCTCCAGCGCTCGCAGCCAGGCGCAGACCGGGATCGTCGTCACCCACGGCGCCTGCCTCAAGGTCGGCCTGGCTGGCACTGCTCGGCTGGCCGCACGAGATCTCGCGCACCTTGCGCGGCATGGACAACTGCGGCTGGACGGTGCTCGGGGAGCACGACGTCCAAGGCGGCCTGCGCCTGGTGTCCTACAACGAGACCGCCGCCGTCGGCCCGCACCCCGACCACGCCCGCGGGGGCGATTTCGCCGCGGACGAGGCCGTTGGCTAAGATTCCGCGAGTTGCCGACCCACACGGACGGCAACGGATCTGGGGCTGTGGCGCAGCTGGTAGCGCACCTTAAGATTCCGCGAGTTGCCTACCTCATCCGGACGGCAACAGATCTGGGGCTGTGGCGCAGCTGGTAGCGCACCTGCATGGCATGCAGGGGGTCAGGGGTTCGAGTCCCCTCAGCTCCACCGAAACAGCAGGTCAGGAACATGTTCTGAACCCTGACGAAGGGTAAAGGGCATGTCCCGGTCACCTCAAGGCAACACTTACGAGTCCGATCTCGACCGGATGCGGAGCCGTCTCGGGCGGTCTGGGTCACGCTCGGCGCGACTCGCACAGCTTGCTCCCATGGAGCCAACCAACGCCACTGAGAGCAACGCGACCGTCGTCCACGGGGCCTTCGAGCAGGCCTGGTCGCTCAAAGAACTCGCCGGGCGGCTGCAGGTCAGCCGCCAGACCATCTACGACCTGCGCAGCCCGGGAGGTCGAGGCCTCCAGCCGCGACCTCGGACTCTGAAGCGGGGTGCCGCCCGCCCGTCTGGATCAGCCAGGGCCACACCCGCTCGGTTGGTGCGTCGATACTCACGGCGTGAGTTGTGCGGTACTTCGCCTGCCCTGCCACGACGAGTCCGGCGGACCAGCCCGGCGCACGGCCATGGGGGGGCGGGAAGATGCTGGCGGTCTCGTGGCCACTGTTGGCGAGCAACCACGAGGTCAACGAGTTGGAGTTCCACATCTCGCCTGCGTGGAGCTCGTCGCGTCCCCAGGTGCGGGTCGGAAAGATGGCGACCAGGTCCAGCACCCGCTGCGCCATGTCGCGGTCGGAGCTCAGACGCTGGGGGCTGTCTACGGCTTCCGCGACGTCCGGAATGACGCCGCCGCGCCAGCGGTGCACCTCGTATCGAAACAACGAAGAACGACCAAGCCGGGCCAGACCAACCGGGCCCCCACTGACGACGCCGCGGTCGGGGGCCTGGCTGCTCCATTCCGGGGTCATCTCGATGACGAAGCGCGCCCCATCGAGGTGGACCTCCAACGCGGAGTGATAGAGGTCGCGTCGCTGGCGCCCGTGATGACGGGAATCGATCTCCTCGAAGACCCGACCACTCCATCGCACCAGCCGGGAGGTGTCCCCTGCCCCCAGCGGGAGCCAGAACAGGTCGACGCTCGCGGTGGGAGGCGTGTCTGGGCGGATGACCACCTTGAAGGTGCTGAGGGCGCCCGGATCGGCGGCGGTGCCGCCTGATGTAGGCATGGCTTGTCCTTTCGTTGTTGCCGACATCGCCGACTGGACCTGGTGGCTGACGCCTCACGGTGTCGCCTGCCGAGGCCGAGTCCCCCGTGGTCACCACCACGATGGACTCGGGTCGTGCGACGGTGCCGTCTAGAACTCGAAGACCAGTCGGGCCGGCACGTCGCCGGCGAGCACCTCGTCGAAGCAAGCGTTGACGTCCTCGAGCTTGCGACCCTCCGCAACTACGCGGGTGCGACCCTGAGCGTGCAAGGCGAAGGTGTCGTGGAGGTCGTTGCGGGTGCCGACCAATGAGCCGATGACGCTGATGCCCTTGAGCACGGTTTCGAAGACCGGGATCTCCAGACGGTTGTCGGCGGGCAGCCCCACGATCACCAGTCGGCCGTTGGGGTTCAGCGCCGCGTGCGCGGCGTGCATGGCCCGGGGCGACGGCACGGTCACCAGGGCGACGTCGACGCCCCCGATCGCGGCCAGCTGGGCTGCCTGGTCGCCGCGGGCGTCGACGACGTGGTCGGCTCCGAGGTCTTTGGCCAGCTGCAGCTTGGCGTCGTCGACGTCGACGGCCACGGTGGTGGTGCCGAAGATCTTGGCGTACTGCAGGCCGAGGTGGCCCAGGCCGCCGATCCCCACGACCATGGCGGTCTCGCCCGGCTGTGGGTGGGCGACCTTGATGGCCTTGTACGTCGTCACACCGGCGCACGTCAGCGGTGCGGCGTCGAAGGAGGAGACCCCGTCGGGTACCCGGACCACGTGGGAGGCGTTGCCGACGGCGTACTCGGCGTAGGAGCCGTCCATCGTGTAGCCCATGAACTGCGGGCTGGTGCAGTAGGTCTCCCAGCCGCCGACGCAGTAGCGGCAGTGCCCACACGCATCACCCAGCCACGGCAGGGCGACCCGGTCACCGACGGCCAGGGACTCCACGCCGTCCCCGAGAGTCTCGATGAGGCCGACGCCCTCGTGACCCGGGATCAGCGGGATCTTGGGCTTCACTGGCCAGTCGCCGCGCGCCGCGTGGATGTCGGTGTGGCACAGTCCGCTGGCCTCGATCTTGACCAGCACCTGGCCGGGCCCTGGTTGGGGGACGGGCACCTCGCGGATCTCGAGGGGGGCTCCGAGCTGGGGGACGACGGCGGCCTTCATGGCAATCTCCTGGGTAGTGGGTTCTCCTTCATTCCAGCGGCGGAGCCGCTGGACCGGCAGATGCCCACGACCCCTGGAGAGAGGCCAAAGGTCCCGGGCGCTGGGGAAGGACCAGACAACGCGCGATAGGTCTCACGCCTGACGCTGTGGGACTTCTTCCTCTACGGCGAGGTCACGGCTAGCGTGGTCGAGTGAGGTAACGACAACCGATGGGAGGCACCTACGGTGCCTACTGCTGCATACACAGCCCTCACTCAACACCTGGCTGGGGACGCCTCCGGCCCGTCGTCGCGTGCGCGTCCCAGTCGCTCAGACGTTCGGGCTCAGCAAGGTCTACGGCGTCGGCGCTGCCGCGGTGGCGGCGCTGGACGACGTCACGGTGGAGTTCGACCGTGGCTGCCTGACCGCGATCATGGGTCCGTCCGGCTCCGGGAAGTCCACGCTGATGCATTGCATGGCGGCTCTGGACGCGCCTACCGCAGGGCGAGTGGTGATCGACGGAGTCGACATCAGCCACCTCAAGGACAAGGCCCTGACCCGGTTGCGGCGTGACCGACTCGGGTTCGTCTTCCAGGCCTACAACCTGGTCCCGACGCTGACGGCCCGCGAGAACATCACCCACCAAGCGTCGCACGTTGCGGACAGTGAACTGAGTCGCTCATCGCTGATCCCTTGTGAACGGCGAGTAGCCATCGGGTCCCTTGGCCCTGGGTCTTTCGCCTCTGTCGTGGTCGTCCGCGTCTTCCTAGGCTGCAGGAGACGAGGAGTGCTGATGTCCACGAATCGAGAGTCACCTGACGTCTCCGGAGGAAGCTCGGGACGCGTCGTGGTCGGTGTACACGGCTCGCCATCGAGCCTCATCGCGTTGCGCCATGCGGTCGGGATCGCCGTCGACCGGGGCTGGGACCTAGAGATCGTTACCGCCTGGCCCGATGCGGACGAGCCGTTGATCCACGACGTGCCTGGCCGATACATCGTGGCGCGGGGACGCGCGGACGAGTGCCAACGCCAAGCCCTCGCCACCCTCGACACTGCGGCGGCGACTACCGTCGACACCTTCCTGGTCAACGCTCGACCCGCTCAGGCGTTGATGTCTCGATGCAGGGACGCAGATCTGCTTGTCGTCGGAGCGGGCCGATCACAGCAGGAGCGGGGCAGTCGCAGCGTCGCAGCGGAATGTCTCGAAGCTGGGCCGTGCCACGTCACGGTCGCGCCGCACTCGCACGCGGAGCATGTGCAAGCCAAGACGCGAGAGCCGCAGCAGCCCCGGCTCCATCGTCGACCAGCTAGGCCCAACGTCGGACGAGCGGTGAGCGCCTGACGGTCGGCACGGACCCACACAGATGGAAGCGCCGCGCCTAGGAGTCTGCTGAACAATCCGCCTTGCTGCGCGCCGCGCTGCACGCACGCTGGCTGCGTTGTCGTCACTCGACGGGTGTCCACCCGCCTTCGATCCTCCGCCTTGCCATCGCACGCGCATCGCGACGCTCGCGACGGGCGCCTTGTTCAGCAGACTCCTAGAGCCTTCCCGCCGGGTGACGTGGCCGTCCCAGCAGGGCCGAAGCCAACACGACCTCAGGGCGCGCATGACGGGCGGGCGAGGACGGCGAGGCCGCCGGGGCCGCTGACTGCTACCAGCTGGCGCTCGTGTTCTTCTGCACGATGGGGACAGGCACGGCGAGGCCATCGCGCGCGACACGTGGGGGACAGCCTCTTGGGGTCCGGGGACGAGGCCGGGGCGCACGCGGGCTTGGGAGGCCTCCGCCGCGGCCCTGACCGAGCTCGGTCACCCAGACGCCGACGCCGTGCGGTCCAAGCTCGGGAGCCCCCGTGCCTCCCACTCACCCAGTGAGGCCGACCGCTCAGCTCGTCGCCTCTGCGGCGACTTCCGAGGAGACGGAGGCATGCGGCCTGGACTGCCACAGGGCCCAGTCGACGCTCACGTCGCCGGCCGCTCGCAGGAGGTGAGGCAGGTGCTGGTCCAGCAGCTTGTCGGTCGTGGTCTCAGCCGCGTGGACGGTCACGTTCATCGCGGCTCGGACTACCCCGGCCCCGTCACGGACAGGGACGGCCACCGAGCGCACGCCGGGGGCCAGCTCCTCGTCGGCGAGCGCCCAGCCTCGGGCGCGAACGCGGACGAGCTCCTGGTCGAGCTCGGAGCGAGTCCGACCGATGTACGTCGGGAGCCCGGATCGGGACGGGATGGCAAGGACGGCGTTCAGTTCCTCGGGAGTGAGAGCAGCAAGGAGCACCTTGCCCTGGGACGTCTGCTGCGCAGGAAAGAGCGTGCCGATGTCGACGCGGAGGGCGATGATCTTGGGCACCGACACCCGCGCGACGTAGACGATGTCGCTCCCGTCGAGCTGGGCCATCGACGACGACTCACCCGTCGTGCGGACCAGCGTCTCGAGGTGAGGACGCGCGACCTCCCAGAGACCGAGGGACGCGACGTACGCCGTGCCGAGCGTGATCACCTTCGGCGTCAGCTCGAACGCCCCGTCGTCCGAGCGCACGAAGCCGAGCTCCTCGAGCGTCAGCAGCAGTCGCCGCGCCGTCGGTCTCGCCAGGCCGGTCGCGGTCGCCACCTCGGCGAGCGACAGGGCACGGTGGTGGGCGTCGAACGCCTGCAGCACGTCGAGCCCGCGCGCGAGCGACTCGACGAAGTCGGGTCCCGAGCCGCGTCCTGCCATGGGCCGCGGCCTCAGGAGCCGGAGTCCGGGTCGCCGAACATGGTGCCGCGGGCGCCGTGCGTGGCCTCGGACTGGTAGTCGGTGTACTGGTAGGGGTTGTCGAGGACCTTGCCGTCCTCCGGCATCTCGGGGTGCATCCCGGCGTGCCAGACGTCGTCGCCCATGGCGGCTTTCAGGTGCTCGACCGTGGCGTCGACGCCACGACGTACGGCGGCCGCGTCGAAGCCCACCAGCTTGCCGTTCTCCTTGACGATCCGACCGTCCACGATCACCGTGTGCACGTCGCCCCGCTGCGCCTGGAAGGCGACCTGGCCGTAGGGGTTCAGCAGCGGGAACGAGACGGGGGAGTCGTCGTTCTTGATCAGGACCACGTCGGCCTTGGCCCCGGGGGTGAGCCGGCCGAGGTCGTCTCGACCAAGGGCCGCGGCGCCGCCGCGCGTCGCCCACTCGACGACGTGCTCGGCGCGCAGTGACAGCGCGGTGACGGTGTCGCCCTTGACATGGGCCTCCAGGTGCTCGCGCGACCGGTCGGCCCCGAGCGTCGTCCGCATCGCCGAGAAGAGGTCGCCGCTCCACCACACGCTGGTGTCCATCGAGAGCGACACCGGGATGCCGTACTGCCGCACCTGCCAGGTCGGGGGGTAGCCCTGGCCGGCGCTCTGCTCCGACTCCGTCGACACCGAGATCGATCCACCGCTCGCGGCGATGCGCTGGTAGGAGTCGGCGCTGAGCGTCGCCGCATGGACGTAGATGGCGTCGGAGGAGGCGAACCCGTTCTCGTGGATCAGCCGGATGCCGTCGTCGTTCGTGGCGCCCCAGACCCCGGCGTGGGTGGTGACCGGCAGGCCGAGATCGCGGGCCGCCTCGAACGCCGCCTTCTCGGGGAACGACGGGTCACCGGTGACGTCGAAGGCCAGCTGGAAGCCGAGCATGTCGCCCGCTCCGGTGCGACGACGCTCGAAGAACGCGCGGACGGCCGGGTCCGCGGTCCACTCCCACGGACCGGCCTGGATGTTGCCGTAGGCCAGCACGAACCGGCCCGGCACCGCCTGCAGCGCATCGACCGCCGCGTCGGCATGGTCGACCGTCTGCAACCCGTGCGACCAGTCGACGGTCGTGGTGACCCCCGCCTCCAGCGACTCCCACCCCGACAGCACGTTGCCCGCGTGGATGTCCTCGGGACGGAACGTCTTGCCGTGCTCCAGGTAGTACCAGACGAAGTACTGGGTCAGCGTCCAGTCCGCGCCGTAGGCGCGCATCGCCGTCTGCCACATGTGCCTGTGGGTGTCGATCATCCCGGGCATCACGATGCCGGCGGACGCGTCGATCTCCCGCGTGCCCTCGGGAACCTCGAGGCTCGGACCGACCGCCTCGATGCGGTCGCCGACGACCAGCACGTCGCCGGTCTCGAGGACGGTGTGGCTGTCGTCCATCGTCAGCACGGTCCCTCCCCGCAGGACGATCGCTCCGCTGTCGGCCATGGGTCCTCTCCTTCGGCTCATCGCTGGTGGTGTCGAGACGGGCGCCGGGGGCCACCCTCCACCTGCGGACCGCGTGCGTACATACGTCCGCCAGGCGGTCAGGGTCTGTCGTCGCCACTGTGGTCCCGCGCAGATCAGGCTGTCAAGAGGGTCCTTGACAGCGCTCCCTGACGGCTCTGAGACTGGGGAACACCTTGCCGGACATGTGTCCGCTCTTGAGTAAAGGAACGCCGTGGCCGACCAGCCGTCCGGACCTCTTGCCGGGCTGCTGGTCGCCGACTTCTCGCGGATCCTGGCCGGCCCGTACGCCTCGATGTTGCTGGCCGACCTCGGCGCCGAGGTGGTCAAGGTCGAGTCGCCGGCCGGCGACGACACGCGTTCCTGGCAGCCGCCGGTGCGCGACGGCGTGGCGACCTACTACCTCGGCGTGAACCGCAACAAGCGCTCGGTCGCCCTCGACCTCAAGGACCCCGGCGACCTCGCCCTCGCGCAGGAGCTTGCGGTCCGCGCCGACATCATGATGGAGAACTTCCGTCCCGGCGGACTCGCCCGCTTCGGTCTCGACTACGACACGGTCGCCTTGGCCAACCCGGGGGTCGTCTATGCCTCGATCAGCGGCTTCGGTACGACGGAGCAGGGCCGCGTGCTGCCCGGCTACGACCTCATCGTGCAGGCGATGTCGGGCCTGATGAGCCTGACCGGCAGCCCCGACACCGAGCCGTTCCGCGTCCGGCATCTCGGTCTTCGACGTGATGGCCGGCCTGCACGCCACCATCGGCATCCTCGCCGCCCTGCACGCCCGCGACCAGAACGGCCGCGGCCAGCACGTCGAGGTCAACCTGCTCGCCTCCGCGATGTCGGGAATGGTCAACCAGACCAGCGCCTACGTCGCCGGCGGTGTCACGCCGCAACGGATGGGCAACAGTCACCCCAGCCTGTTCCCCTACGAGCCGCTGCGGTGCGCCGACGGCGAGCTGATCATCACGGCCGGCAACAACGGGCAGTTCCGCAAGCTGGTCGAGGTGCTCGGGGTCCCCGGGCTCGCCGATGACCCGCGCTTCGCACGCAACGAGGACCGCACCGTCCACCGCGACGAGCTCCGCCCGCTCCTGGTCGAGCGGCTGATGACCAGACCGAAGATGGACTGGTTCCGCGAGATCATCGGCGCCGGCGTGCCCTGCGGACCGATCAACGACGTCGGCGGTGGAGTCTCGTTCGCGGAGGAGCTCGGTCTCGACCCGGTCGTCGAGGTCGGCGAGGGCGACGCGATGGTGCCGTCGATCCGCAACCCGATCACGTTCTCCGAGACCCCCGCCGACTATCGCCTGCCGCCACCGGGGCTCGACGAGCACGGCGACGACATCCGAGCGTGGCTCAAGGGATCGCCATGAGTGAGCGGGAGTTCCCGACGTCACTGGGGACGTCGACGGCCGAGGAGATCAGCCTGCTCGGGCAGAGCCTCGCGGACGACCTGATGGGCAAGGTCGGGTTCGGCGAGCTGGCCTTCTGGTTGGTAGCGCTGCGGCGGCCGACGCCCGGCGAGACCCGGGTGTTCGAGGCGGTCCTGGTCGCCCTCGCCGACCACGGCTTCACGCCGACCGCGATCGCTGCCCGGCTCACCTACCTCTCCGCGCCCGACTCGCTGCAGGGCGCGATGGCGGCCGGCCTGCTCGGGGGCGGGTCGCGGTTCCTCGGCGTCACGGAGGACTGCGGCAGCTACCTGCACGCCGTACTCGAGGAGGAGCGTGACGCGGATCTGCCCACCGATGACGCCGGCTGGGACGTGCTCGCGCTGGACGCCGTACGACGCACCCGAGAGCAGGGCAGGTACGTCCCGGGGCTGGGGCACCCGGTCCACAAGGTGGAGGACCCGCGCACACCGCGACTGATCCAGATCGCCGACCAGGAGGGCCTCCGCGGCCCGCACCTGCGGCTCTTCGAGGCCATCGGTCGGACCCATGAGCAGGTCCTCGGCCGCACGCTTCCGCTCAACGGCGCCGGTGTCTGCGGCGCAGCGCTCGCCGACCTCGGCCTCCCTGTCGAGCTGCTGCGTGGGTTCGCGCTGCTCGCGCGCGCCGCCGGCCTGCTCGGGCAGATCGCGGAGGAGCGCCGGCGTCCGATCGGGATGGACGCCTACCTGACCATCGACCGCAACGCGGTGTACGTGGACCCCACCGAAGACTGAGAAGAGAGGAGCGAGCATGGCCACCGTCGCCGCGGTCATCGCCTCGACGCACCACCCCTTCTATCTGAAGGCCAGCACGGCCACCGGGGCCGAGCGGCCGCCGTTCGCCGACGAGTGGGTCTCGAAGATCGAGGCGTTCCGCGAGACGCTGACGCGTGCTGAGCCCGACGTCCTGGTGATGGTCGGCAGCGACCACTTCCACCAGCTGTGGCTGGACAACATGCCGCAGTTCCTGGTCGGCAAGGCGCCGCACTACGACGCGAACTGGTACAACGAGGAGCGCGAGTTCGGCCTGCCCCGCTTCCGGCTCGAGGGCGACGAAGACCTCTCGTCGCACATCTTGCGCGGCGGCCTCGACCGAGACTTCGACCTGGCGTTCAGCAACGAGCTGCGGATAGACCACAGCATCACCTGCCCGATCATCACGCTACGGCCACAGGCTGACCTGCCGATCGTGCCGATCTACACCAACATCTTCGCGCCTCCTCTGCCGCAGCCGAAGCGGTTCGTCCAGCTGGGCAAGGCGATCCGGGAGATGGTCGAGTCGTGGGAGAGCGACAAACGGGTGGCGATCATCGGGACCGGGCATCTGTCGCTCGAGCTCGGCGGGCCACGCCAGTTCGGTGAGCACGGGCCCGACCCGGACTTCGACCGCAGGGCCGTCGAGTGGATCGCCACCGGCGACGTCGAAGGCTGCTGCGGCGAAGTGAGCCTGGAGAGCCTGCACCTACCGGGCAACGCCACCCACGGCTTCATGGACTTCATGCTGATGATGGGGGTCGCCGGCGAGGGCGTGAAGGCCGACCACGTCGACTCCCTCGACCTCTTCCACACGATGGAGGCGTACTTCACCTGGTACCCGGAGGGGGCGCTGCGATGAGCAAGTACCTGCTCGACAAGTTCCTCTACACCGTCGACCGTGACCCAGAGCTCGTCGAGCGCTATCGCGACGACCCCGCGGGCACCGTCGAGTGGTGGGAGAAGGAGATGGCCAACTCGATCCTCAACTCTCACGCCGGCGAGAGGTCGACCTGGCTGACTTTCACCGACGACGAGCGCGACGCGCTGACGCGTCAGGACCACGTCGCCCTGTTCGGGATGGGCGCCCACCCATTCCTCACGCTGACCCTGTTCATCGCGATGTTCGAGCGCGACCACGGCCCGCTGGAGTACCAGATCGCCTACGGCCAAGCCATGAAGCACCTCACGCCTCCGTACCCGGACATCGCCACATGAAGGCCGCGGTCCTGCACACACCTGGGCTGGCTCCCGTGTACGGCGAGCACCCGGCGCCCGAGGGCGGCGAGGGGATGACCGTCGTTCACGTGACGGCTGCGCCGGTGGTGCCGCTCGACCTGTTGTGCGCGAGCGGTACGTCGTACTTCGGCGTCCCACGAACGCCGTACGTACCGGGTGGTCAGGGCGTCGGCACGGTGAAGTCGTCGGCCACCTTCGAGCCCGGGAGCCGGGTGTGGTTCTTCGCGACGGCCGGCATGAAGCCCGGCGACGGCTCCCTCGCCGAACTGTGCGCAGTCCCGGATGTCGACGTCGTCCCCATCGTCGCAGACGTCTCGGACCCACTGGCCGCGGCACTCGGGCTCTCGGGGGTCGCCGCCTGGATGGCACTGACCTGGAGGGCACGGCTCGCAGCAGCCGAGCGAGTGCTGGTGCTCGGCGGTGGTGGCGCAGTAGGACAGGCCGGGATCGGGGTCGCGCGGGTGCTTGGTGCCGCCGAGGTGATCGCGCTGGCTCGACCGTCTTCCGTGGCCCGAGCGCAGGCCGCAGGAGCAGATGTCGTGCTCCCTCTGGAGACCTCCGACGTCGACGCGCTGGCGACCGTCTTGGCCGCCCACGGGCCGTACGACGTCATCCTGGACCCGGTCTTCGGCATCCCGGCCACCGCGGCTGCCAGAGAGCTGGCCGTCGGCGGGCGGCTCGTGAACCTCGGCGGCGCGTCGGGGGACACTGCCGAGTTCTCCTCGGCCTCCCTTCGCAGCAAGACGGCCGCCGTACTCGGCTACACCAACAACGCGCTCAGCGCACAACAGCGTCGGGACGCGGTCGCCTCAGTGCTCGAACACGCGGCAGCGGGTCGGATCCGCATCGAGGTCGAGGAGCACCACCTGCGAGACGTGGAGTCCACCTGGTCGCGAGTCGCTGCCGGCACGAACGGTGCCCGCTGCGTGCTCGTCCCCTGAGCCCAGCCGAGGTGAAAGGAGTGGGGGCGTGAGTGACCTCGATGGTCCCTGTCCGCCGATGTCGGCTGCGGGCGCGGACCCCACTGTCGAGCAGGTTCGGCGCGAGGACGAGCTGGTCTCGCGCGTCGTCGACAGCTTCGTCAACTGCCAGGACCCGCGCCTGCGGCTGCTGATGCAGGCTCTCGCGCGACACCTGCATGCCTTCATTCGAGAGGTCCGGCTGACGGAGGACGAGCTGTACGCAGCGATCCAGTTCCTCACGGACGCCGGACACATCACCGATGACGAACGGCAGGAGTTCATCCTGCTCTCGGACGTCCTGGGTGCGTCCATGCAGACGATCACCGTCAACAACCAGGCGTTCGGCACTGCCACGGAGGCAACCGTCCTCGGCCCGTTCCACACCGAGCAGGCTCCGGAGATCGAGCAGAGCGGCGATCTCGCGGGCATGGCCTCGGGGATGCCTTGCTGGGTCGAAGGCGTCGTCACGGACGTCGACGGGCATGCGGTTCCCCACGCTCGCATCGAGATCTGGGAAGCTGACGACCAGGGCTACTACGACGTGCAGTACGGCGACGGCCGGGTGGCGGGGCGCGCTTGCCTGACGGCCGACAGTGCCGGCGCGTACAGATTCTGGGCATTGAAGCCCACTCCGTACCCGATCCCGGCTGACGGACCCGTGGGGGTGATGCTCCACGCAGCCGGGCGATCCCCCCTTCGTGCGGCCCACCTGCACTTCATGGTCACGGCGCCCGGATACCGCCGCCTCGTCACGCACATCTTCGTCGAGGGAGACCACCAGCTCATCCTGGGAGACTCGGTGTTCGGTGTCAGGGACTCGCTGATCAAGAGGTTCGAGGACCAAGAGGGCGGCACGCCAGGTCCCGATGGCCGCGACCTGGGTGGACGGCCATGGACTCGTACGCGCTTCGACATCGTGCTCGCGCCGGAGGAGTGATCCCCGCCAGCTCTACGGTGCCCCGATCGGCCTGGGCCGCGAGCTGCGCATGGCACCGCGAGCACGGAGGGCTGCTGGCCTGCGTGCCGCGCTAGACAGGCGGGGAATCCACCCGCTCGGCCCTTGCGCCGCCGAGGGCCGTCGCACAGCATGACGACCACGCTCACAGAGCTCGAGGGGGGTGCTCGGTGACCAAGGTCGTGTCCGTGCTTGCATGCGTCGCCACCGTGCTGGCCGTGGGGCCGGCCACGATCCTGGCGGTGGTCGGGTCGACCGACGCATCGGCGGCCCCGGCCGCCGGCCCACCACAAGCGGCCGGGTCACCGACCGGTCCGAGGGCCGGGGATCCGGCGGCGCGCCACGACGACACGGTGGTCCCACGAGCGGTGTCGTGGCTGCCCCCGGTCTCCAGGTCGGCCGCCGTGCCGGGGCGGACACGGGTGCTGGCGCTGCGGATCTACTGGTCGCCCAAGCCCCCGTCGTACCCCGACGACGCCACCATGCGGGGCCTGTTGAAGGACACCGCGAAATGGTTCGCGCACGCCTCGCGGGGCCGGCACCACCTGTCCGGCAAGGTCACCCCGTGGCTCAAGGTCGGCGGCGGCAACAGCAACTGCGGCCTGTACGACCCGGCCAAGCGAGCCCTCGCGGCCGCCCGCAAGCGCGGCATCGGGACCGGGGGCTTCAACCGCTTCATGATCATCGCGCCACAGTGCGGCACCAACTCCCAGGGCGAGATGCCCGGCCGGATGACCTGGATCCGCGAGGCGAAGCCCTACCTCGGCGTGCTCGTCCACGAGCTCGGCCACAACCTCGGTCTCGACCACGCCAACTCCCTGATCTGCACCAAGTCCGCGCGGCGCGTTCCCCAGGCGGGCAAGTGCTACACCGAGGAGTACGGCGACATGTGGGACGCCATGGGGATCAGCAGCCAGCAGTACTCCGTGCCCGTGCTGCGCAGGCTCGGTTGGGCCGGTCGGATCGCCTCCGCCGCCAAGTCGGATACCTGGACCCTGCGCGACGCCGCCCACAGCGGAAGCGGGATCCAGGCGCTTCGAGTCCCCTCCGGCGGGTCGACGTACTGGTTGGAGTACCGCACCGACCCGCACGCCATGACGAAGTCGCCGGGTACGTTCGCCGTCACGGGAGTCCCGGGGCTGCAGATCCGGCTGGACACCGGGGCCAGGTCCCTGCGCATCCTGGACGCCGCTCCCGGCAACCCCGACGCGAACCTGACCTATCCAGACCCCGACCTCGTCAGCCCGGCCCTGCCCGAAGGCAGCAGCTTCACCACGCCCCAGAAGGTCCGGATCACGCTGGAGTCCCAGACGGACACCTCGGCGACGGTGCGAATCACCCGCGGCGTCGCGGCTCAGGCGCCGGACGCTCCGACGATCACCAGCGCGGTGAGCTCGCCGGCGTCGGGCGAGATCGACGCTCACGGTGCAGCCGGGGAAGGACAACGGCCAGGTGGTGCTCGGGTACCTGCTGACCAAGTACCCCGGAGGAAAGTCGGAGTACGTCTCGAGCCCGGGGGGGACCACCACCACGCTGTCGATGTACGGGACCAACGATGGCGCCCCTGGTGAGTGGACCGCCCGGGCGGTCAACCAGGTCGGCACCTCGCACGAGTCCGCCAAGACAAGCGTGCACGTGATCGCTCCGACTGTGGCCATCACGTCCCCCGCCCCTGGAGCCACGGTGCCGGGCCCGAACTTCGCGGTCACGGTGAGCGCGTCGCCCGACCCGATCGGCAAGCGGCTATCGAGTACGTGCAGGTCTGCGTGGTGGGTGCATGGTGCGACGTCGACGAGACCGCGCCGTACGCGTTCACCGTCTCCGCATCGTCGGGGCCGACGACGCTGCGGGCCACCGCCTTCGACGTCGCGGGTGGACGCGCCACGGTCGACGTCCCCGTGACCGTCGTCGACACCCCGCCGTCGGTGCAGCTCACCACCCCGACGCCAGGCTCGCAGGTCTCCACAGGTGAGCCGTTCGCCGTCACTGCCTCGGCCTCGCCGAACCCCTCGTCGGGATCACCGGTGCAGTACGTCACCTTCGAACTGCGCGACTCCGGCGGCAACGTCGTCGACTTCGCCGAGGACTTCGAGGCCCCGTTCTCCGTATCGATGACCACCTACTTCGACGGGACACACATCGTCTCGGCGACGGCCACCGACGCCAACGGCCTCAGCTCGGCACCGGCGACCGTCCAGGTGACCGCGGTGACACCCGCACCGGTGTTGCAGGCAGGGAGATTCGCCGTACTCGCCGGATGACCCGCGTGACCGATGGAAGTCGGGCGTCGTCTATCAGGGCCACCCCCGCAACTTCGTCGACAGCGAGGCATCGCGCGGTTCAGCGGGTCGTCACCGCGGGGGCTAGCCTGACGAATCGGTTCGGTGGGCGCGCAGGGCCCGGCGGTAGGACACCCGCGGGACGACGCCCGAGCCGTCGCGCTCCGCGGGCACCAGGGCTCCAGGCCGTATCTCGTCCCACCAGGCGGGGCCGGTGATCTGGGCGTTGACCATGAGGCGCCGTCGTCGGCCACGCCGCGAGAGCTCGCGATCGACGATCTCGTCGAGCTGCCCACCGTCGAGGCGCCGGAGGAACTCCTCCTCCTGCGTCGCCGGGATGACCGCGTACAGCGCCCGCGGGCCGCGGTGGAAGCCCCAGGCGACGTGCCCCCAGGACACCCAGGTGGTCTCCGCGACCACGCCTCCCGGCCGCCTTCGGGATGTGGTGTCGTAGCCGAGTGCCGGTGGGTCGTCCACGGGGACCGGCAGTACGGTGCAGGTCTCTGCCGGGAGCGTGCCCTGCAGCCGCCAGCGTCGTCCGGCAGCCAACCGGTCGCAGGCGCCGGGATCGAGGCCTTGAGCCAGGCAGAACGGTCTGGCCCACCGCCACGTGACCTCGAACAGCTCCTTGGCCGTCATCACGCTGGTACCCACCGACAGGGCGGCCGTCGGGCCATCGGCGAGCAGCGCGGCGTACGGACCCTCCGGTGGCAGGTGCCACCCGTACTTCTCCCGCGACGGTACGACGACCGGCGCCGGTCCGCGCGGAGGGACCGAGCCCGCCACCAGGGCGCCGACAGCCGAGCTGACGAAGGTGACCAGCGCGACGAGGTCCTCGCCCTCGGCGTACTCGCCACCGATCTCCAGACGGGACCGACGCGGGCGCACGAGCAGACCTGCGCTCTGCCGGGGTTCGGCGGCGATGACAGTGCAGAGAGCTGCGTGACGGACGAACTGGCGGCCGATGTCGACCACGCGGTCGTCGGGGACCGAGATGTTCACGTGCGTGGAGAAGCCGGTGAGTCGCGGGACACCCTGGGCGGCGAGCTCGACGGCCAGCTCGGTGCGTTGTGTCGCCAGCAGTGCATCGAGGCGCTGGGGGGCACCTGGCCCGACCGGGAGAGGGGGTGTGGCGATCTCGGCTTCCCACCCGTCCGCCGTCAGCGCGCAGCCCGAGGGCAGCCGCCTGGCGCGAGGGTCACCCGGGTCAAGAGCGCGCAGTTCTCCGGCGACCGCGGGCAACAGGGTCCGGAAGTCCTGTTGGACGGCGCCGTCCCACGCGGCGTACTCGTGCTCGACACCCGCCAGGACGCAGGAGTTCGGCATGCCCAGGTCCAGGGGCAGCCCGCGGCGACCCGAGTTCCAGACCAGTGCGGACTGGGGTGTTGACATCGGTGGTGGGCCCCCCAACAGTCATCGGCAAGACGAACTCTGGGGGGAGAGTCTCATGGGGGAAAAGGGAAACGTCACGTCCGAGGAGCTGGTGTCCGCAACCGCCGGTGTCGGCGCGGTGGTCGCCGGAACGGGAACGCAGGTCACCGCGGTGTTCCAGGACGCGGCCGAGGACATCAAGGACAAGGTGGTCGACAAGGCTGCTGACGCCGGAATCGGCGCCGCCACCGAGAAGTGGAAGCAACGCAACGGGGACACGGACCCCTCCGAGTCGACCCCGGGCTGACCCGGTCATGGCGTGGAAGGACACGCGCGCCACGACTCGCACCGTCGTCGCCACTGCGCGGACCGTCGCGCACGCCGATGACGCGAAGTCACGGGCGCACGAGGCGAGCTCGCTGACAGGTCGGGGCTTTCCGACGAAGCTGATCGCTGGTGGAGCCGCCGTCGGGCTCGCCGTCGTGGGTTTCGTCGCATTCAGCAGTCGCGAAGATGACCAGCGGGACAAGGCGGCCCTCGCCACCGCCGCGGCCCCGTCAGCCTCCTCGTCCCCGGCGGACCAGGAGCCCTCGCCCGCCGAGGTGCTCGCCGAGTCGCAGCCGGGCGGTGAGTGGCGGGCCCAGACCTTCGGCAGGTCCTTGGTGACTCGAGGGGGCGCCACGCAACCGCAGACCTACAAGAACAAGCCCGTCACGTGGACGTTCACGTCGACCTCGTGTGCCGCAGACCAGTGCCGTGGTGCGATCAGCAGCACCACCGGCAACACCTTCGACTACCGATGGAACGGACGCACGCTGAAGGTGACGGCCACGGAGTCGTCGTGGAAGGACCCCAAGGCGGCCTGCATCGACCGGGTCACCGGTCAGCCCGTGCCGATCGAGGAGTCCGCGGTCGTCTTGTCGTACCACCAGCGGATGGGGCCCTTGACCGGCTCCGCGGCCAAGATGACGGGCCCCCTCGTGACCACGGTCCATTACCAGTTCTTCGGCACGTGCGAGCCCGGGGACGAGGATGCCGTCAAGTACGTCGAGGAGCTCGTGATCAGCCCTGCCGGGTAGGTCGTCATGAGCAGTTGGCCATGAGTCTGTCGGACAGTCAGCCACCTCAAAGGCCATGCTCGCCCAGCTCGAGAACCGCCGGCCGGGGGGTTCGACGCGCGGAGCCGCGTCCACTCATCGGCCACGAGCGAGCGGAACGCGGCAGATCCGGGCGCCGGGGATCTCCTACCCAAGACCACCTGGGTCCACGAAGCGGTCTCCCGCGGTATTGGTACTCCCTGCGTCGTCCTTGCCGCACCTGCGGCAGCGTCGGTACCGCTGGTTGTCATCGTTCCACACGACGACGAACTCGTGGATGCCGAAGCGGCAGCGCCAAGGCTTGCTGCTCATGGTCGCCTCCTGTGAGTGTTGCGGATCGGTGGACCTGCGGTCAGCCGCTTCCTGGGAGCGCGGATAAACGCTACGCCCGTAGCGGCCGGGCTCGAAAGGTCCAGCGCGACGGCATCAAGTAGCGATGAACTGAATCTGGAGTCGCTCTCAATCGGCTGAAAATGGCTACAAAGAGTGGCCCCAACGCGGGAATCAGAAAGTCCGCTGCCCACGTTTCGCACGTCAGGGGTTCGTACGCCATCAGCGACATGAACCGCGAACCCGCTATTACCGGGTGACGGCGAGACCTGATCAAGGCCTGCCTCGTCCGCCCACCGCAAATGGGACGACCAGCGGATCGGGCATCTGCCCGCGTTGGCCGGACAATTCGCCAGCACACGGCGCAGCCGGCGCCATACGGATGTTCGAAACCTGCGGTCCCCTATCGCTGTGGTGTGCCACGGCAGTGCCCCCTGGCCGCTGGACACGGCGCCAAACGCTGTAGAAGTCCACAAGGCCGGCGTCTGCGGACGCCGACGCCGCATCCGGCGACGCCCAGGCTCGGGCGTCTGATGATGCCCGTTGGCCCCCTGACGGGCCGGCCCGAACTGCGACTGCACCGCAAGGTCGAGAGTTGTGCAACCCGATGAGCCGGAGGCTCTTCCGGCCTACCGCACTTTCCGATGCGGTGCGAGGATGATCCCGGCGGCTCTGTGGCTGCGTGCGGATCGCGTGGACGTGCGCTCGGGTCGCACCCACGAAGGGTGAGGTGCTGTGCCCAATCCCGACACACTTCTCGACAGCCTGGAGCGGTTCGCCGCCGCCCTCACAAGCGGTTACGGCATCGGTGACGTTCTCCATAACCTGACCGAAGAGATGGCTGAGGTGCTCGACCTGACCGGAGCGGGCGTGACGTTGGTTCACGACGGCCAGCAGCGCTTCGTCACCGCCGCCGTTGAAGCGATTGCCACCCTCGAGCGTGTGCAGGAGAACTGGCAAAAGGGCCCGTGCGTCGACGCTGTCGCATCGGCAGCCCCAGTGGCGGTGCCGGACATCGCCTCGGGAGACGCCAGCGAACGCTGGCCGGACTACGTCGATCGCGGCCAAGACCACGGGGATCCAGGCCGTCGCCGGCATCCCGATGCTCGCCGAAGGTGCAGCCATCGGGGCGGTCAACCTGTATGACAGCCAACCGCGCAACTGGTCAGCCGAGGATCTGCGAGTCGCCACGATCTTCGCCAGCATCGCAACTGGCTACCTCACCCACGCTTCGTCTGCACAGCAGCAACAGCGCACCGCCGAGCAACTGCAACAGGCGTTGAATACCCGGCTCATCATCGAGCAGGCCAAAGGCGTGCTCGCCACCCAGCGAGAGACCACTGTCGATGACGCGTTCAGACAGACTCCGCAAGTACGCCCGAGAACACAACGCCCGCATCCACGATGTTTCACGCGCCGTAGTGACGGGCGACCTTCTCCTTTAGAACCACCTTCGCGCAGATTGCTTCGACAGAATCCGGCAGACTGATCGTCTCCCAGGCTCGCCGCAAGTTCGCGCGTGCTGGAGTTCTACGGCCGTTGGTCCCACATCCACGTCGGCTGATCCGGTCGTCCAGGCCATACGCAAGGGGTGGGTCTCTCCGCGTTTCGGCGCTGGCTCGCCCACACGCACACCCACACCCTTGTCCACGGACTCCTACGCCGACCTGATGAGGCCAAGGAGCTTCGCGCCGCGGCGGTCCGGGATCCGTGCTCGTCTCCATCGGAACCCGCGAGCGTGAAGGTCGAGTGCGCCCAACCGGCTCCGAGCACCCTTTGGTCAGCCGCGCGCCATTGCGTCGACGCAGACCGTGATGGCCAGGAGGAGCGCCACGTCCTGGCCTTCGGCCATCTGGACCCCGTAGGAATCGCGGACGCGGAACCACTTCTTCGACACCGTCGCAACGGTGTCGCCGTCACGTTCGATCTCGTACTCGTGGTCAACGATGTTGCCGTGGGCCTTGAGGTCCTCGCCACCGTCGACCTCGATGATGTAGTGGTCGCGGATGCCCAGGAGGCGCTTGTGCACCGTCGCCTTGGTGTTGCCTCGCTCGATCGTCATCTTGTCGCGGACGCTGAGCTTCTTCTCCTGGATCTTCGACAGCTCGTTTCCGCTCGCATCCTCGAGGATGAACGTGTCGCGCATCCGGGCGGCCTTGCCGTTGACCTTGAAGACCTTGTTGCCGTCGTCGTCCTCGATCCAGTAGTCGTCGCCGATCGCCATGATCTTTTCGCGCATCTGGAACTTAGGGCCGTCAAGGCCCCGGTTGCGCAATCCCATCGTGGTTCCCTCTCCTAGTCGCTGAAGGCCCTACCGACGTGGGGCTCCGTGCTCCCGTAACTGGGACCGACCATGTGAGCAGGCCGTGTCGCAGCTCCTGGTCTGATCCAATAGGAAAGGGACAGCGATCGCATCACGCGGATGACGTGAAGCGACCCACCGTCCCGATTCGGCCCTGCGACGCCCCGAGCTCGCGGCGCTCACCCTGGCCGACCTCGAGACCAGACCACGGGCCGGCCGAAGCCGCAGGGCTCTACGCCGAGCGGATCACCGGCCACTCGCTCCGAGCCGGGCACGCCACCACCACCGCGGGCGTGGGGATGGACCGGATCGCCTCCTCGGCCCGGTACCGGCGCATCTCCACTTCGTCGAGCCCGACACCCGACCACTGGGAGCACTACAGGTGACCTCAAGCCGCGACCTCGGCCTGTGAGCGCGACCTGACCGACGGTCGACGGGCACCCCTTCCAGGTCAGGGTTGCTCGGCCAGCCACCTTTCGGCGTGGTGGTAGGCGTCGAGGCTGGCTTCGCCGAGGGTGTCGGTGGCCTGGAAGAGTCGTACGTCGCCGGCGGTCTCGACGGTGCGGTTGCGCTGTACTTGGGCGAGGACCTCGGGGTCCAGTCCCGTCAGGTAGAGGCGGCCGCCGACTGTGGCGATGCGGGCTGCGTAGTCCGACAGCACGGCGTAGGAGGTGGCGCCGAGCAGGGCGCGGCCGCGCAGGCGGATCACGACCGCCGGGCTGGTGGAGCCTTCGGGATCGGGAAGGTGTGCTTGCAGGGTGCGTGCGCCGGCGTAGTAGAGGCTGCCGTAGATGTCGAGCAGGAGGGCATGCTTGGACTTCAGGTGCGAAGGTGCTGGCTTCTCGAGGAACGAGCCTGTCCCGGTGGGAACCAGTTCGACGATGCGGAGGTCGAGCGCCTCACGGTTGAGCTGCATCAGCAGGGCGAAGACGACGCCGAGTCCGACGGCAGCGGCTACCGGTAGCAGGAGGGTGGCCACGAACGTGGCGCAGACGGCGATCTGCGAGATGCGCGAGGTGCGCATGATCGCCCGGACCTGCCCGGTTCGCAGGGATCCGATGGCGGCGACGATGAGCACGGCCGCGAGGGTGGGCATGACGACGGCGCCCACGAGGCCGGAGAAGGCCAGCAGGATGATCGCCATCCAGATGCCGGCGAAGATGGCCGCCCAGCGGCTACGCGCACCCGCCGCGACGCTCAGCGCCGTCTGGCCGACGGAGCCGCCGACGGGTTGCCCGCGGAAGAGGCCGGACAGCACGTTGCCGACACCTTGGGCCAGGAAGTCGCGGTTCGGCTCGGCCCTCGACCCATCGGGGTTCGGTGCCGACTCGCTGACACCCGCGCCCTGGATCAGGACCAGTGCCGCGACCGCGAATGCGCCCGAGACAAGGTCGATGGACAGCTCGCTGAGCTGCGGAAACGCTGGCATCGGCAGGCCCTGGGGGATCTCGCCCACGTCTCGGACGCGCTGGACAGTGTCCGCTCCCAGGGCGATCACCGCCGCGGTGGGGATTGCCAGTGCGATGAGTGACGAGTAGGCCCCCAGCCTGGTGCGGCCGAGCATCACCAGGATGAGCGATGGCCGACACTCCGGCGATCAGCGAGGCGGGGTCGATGCTGCCCAGGTCGAGCAGCAGGTGCCAGGCCTTGGCCAGGGCGATGTCACCGGAGACGTCGGAGCCCACCAGGTCGGGCAGCTGTCCCAGGACGATGTTGACGGCGACGCCGGTCAGGAAGCCGATCATCACCGAGTGCGGCACGAACCGGGTGAAGCGCCCCATTCGAAGCACGGCGGCCACGACCATGAGCGCCGCCCGCGATGAGGGTCAGGAGGAACAGCGCCTCCGACCGCCGGTCGGCCGGAACTCCGGCGACGGCGGAACCCGCAGCGAGCGCGGCGGCGCTCGTCGTGGTGATGACCATCAGCTTGCTGCTCGAGGTGAGCCCACCGCCGACGGGGCCGAAGATGCTGGCGTAGAGCCCGTGCACGGGGTTGACGCCGGCCAGCACACCTGCGGCCATCCCGTCCGGGACGCTGCTGATGGCTCCCGGAATGCCCGCGACCAGGTCCTGCTTGAGGGTGGCGCGCTCCGGAGCGAGGTCAGCCAACCAGCGAGGCACAGGCGTGATGGCTCTGTCTTTGATGCCCATCGGCTCTCTTCAGGCGTGGCGGGCTAAGTCCCCTGGCAGGCACGGTTCTCCTCGGATGCATGGCGTGGATTCCGAGCTCCCGCCACCGAAGACCACCCAGACGACGCTGGCGACGAGGTTGCAGGATGTCGAGACCCTGGTATCCGAGGCAGGAGGTCACGACAGCGCCAGGCGACTGCCTAGATTCGCCGGCGACGGCGCCCGGGGGTGACGGCGGCAGCCACGACGGCGGTCTTCGCGACCGGTGATGGACCGGGTGTGACGGCCTTTGCGACGACGGCGGTCTTGGCCACTGGGTGGCCGATGACGCCGACTCTTCCTACGCGAGCTGCCCTGAGGGGCATGTCAGTCTCCTTCGGTCGTGTTGTCGTCATCGGCCTCGATCGAGGCGATGATCGCCTGGATGGGAATCCGTCCGTCGGCGATGAGCTGTCCACCCGAGCGCCGCGCGGCGGATGCGAACGGTGCCGCCCAGAGGTTCTCCCAGATGAGGACTCCGGCGGTGCTTCCCGGGTCCATGGCGGCGGCGAGGTCGGCCACGTCGTCCGCGGCCAACAGCTCGGCCAGTTCGGTCTCGATCTGTTGGAGCGGGCCGAGGTCGGGGACGTCGGAGAGCTCCATGGCCTCGACCGAGCCGTCCTCGTCCTTGGTCAGGATCAGTACGTCGATCACCCGGATGGTTCCGGAGTCGACCAGGGCGACGAGTTCTTTCGCCATGTCGCCGGTGAAGTTGCTTGCTCCTGCGGGGAACTCGACGACGATGTAGTCGACGGGGCCCAGCTGGTCTAGCGATGTGTCTGTCATCGCTCGTTCTCACTTCCTGTGTGGAGGTCGACCCGCTCCCTGGGTGAGGGCGCTGTCAGACCGTTTGATTTGGCTGGTTGAGCTTGCCGATGTCCCGATGCATCAGGCTGCGGGACCCAGTCCGCCTACTGGCGGGCCATGGCGATGCGGAGGCGTTCCTCGGGGTCGATGAAGTGGTCGTTGTCGTCGGCGCCGAGGTCGATCTGCACCCAGTTGATCCGGCCGGTGAACCGGCTGGTCGCAGGGGTGTAGTCGGGGGTGACGGTGGTGCCGGACTCGTAGCCGATGTCGGTGGTCTCGTCGGCGGAGAAGACCATCGGCTGGGTTATCTGCACGCGGCCGGTCCCGACGCCGTCTCCGTCGTAGTACAGGGTGACGTCGCCTCCCTTGGCCAGCCCGCCGCCGTCGTAGGCGAACTCCATGCGGACCTGGTGGGTGCCCGCCGGGATGGGCGTCTCGGCCTCGGTGGTGAACTCGTGGATGCCGAGGACGTTGTAGACGAACTTGGCCTTGCCCTCCTTGAGGTAGAGGGCCCAGCCGCCGAAGCGGCCGCCCTGGGCGATGATCACCCCCTCGACCCCACCGTCCGGGACCTCGACCTCGGCGGTGACCGAGAACGACTTGTTCTTGATGTTCACCACACTGTTCTCCGAGAGGCGTCCCATCCCGGCGAAGAACAGCTGGGAGTTTCCGTGGATCAGGGTCGGGCGTCCGGCACTTTCGGCCACCGCCCGTTCCATGCTCCGGTCGTCGAGGGGCAACACGTTGTACTTGGTGGCCTCGATCAGCCAGAGCCGCTGCAGCTCCGCCAGCTTCTCGGGGTTGTCGGCCGCCAGGTTGCGGGCCTGGCTGTAGTCGCTGTTGCCGTCGTAGAGCTCCCACACGTCGTCGTCGAACGCCGGCAGGACGCCACCGACCATGACCCAGGGGGTCTTGTGCTTGGTGACCGCGCTCCAGCCCTGGTGGTAGATGCCGCGGTTGGCGAACATCTCGAAGTACTGCAGGTCGTGGCGCTCCGGGGCGTCGCCCTCGTTGAAGCTGTACAGCATGCTGGTGCCCTCCATCGGCGACTGCAGCACACCGTTGACCATGGTCGGCTCCGGCAGCCCGGCCGCCTCCAGGATGGTCGGCGCCAGGTCGATGACGTGGGTGAACTGGGAGCGCAGGCCGCCGGGCTGCTGGATCCCGTTCGGCCAGTGCACGATGGTCCCGTTGCGGGTGCCGCCCCAGTGCGAGGCCACCTGCTTGGTCCACTGGAACGGGGTGTCGTTCGCCCAGGCCCACCCGACCGAGTAGTGGTTGTAGGAGTCCGGCCCGCCGAAGGAGTCCATCTTGCTGAGCATGAACTCGGGGGTCTCGAGTGCGGCCATGCCGTTGAAGTTGGCCAGCTCGTTGAAGGCGCCGTTCATCGTGCCCTCGGCCGAGGCGCCGTTGTCGCCGATGATGTAGTAGACGATCGTGTCGTCGAGGACCTCCAGGTCGGCAAGGGCGTCGATCAGACGGCCGACGTGGTGGTCGGTGTGCTCGAGGAACCCGGCGTAGACCTCCATCTGCCGGGCCAGCACCGGCTTGAGCTCCTCGGGCATGTCGTCCCAGGCGGGGATCTCGTCGTGCCGTGCGGTCAGCTCGGCGTCCTCCGGGATGACCCCCAGTTCCTTCTGGCGGGCGAAGGTGCTCTCGCGCAAGGCGTCCCAGCCGTCGTCGAACTCGCCCTGGTAGCGGTCGGCCCACTCCTTCGGGACGTGGTGGGGGGCGTGGGTGGCGCCGGGGGCGAAGTAGATGAAGAACGGCCTGTCCGGCATCAGCGCCTTCTGCTGACGCACCCAGCCGATGGCGTGGTCGGCGAGGTCCTCGGTCAGGTGGTAGCCCTCCTCGGCGGTGGCCGGTGGCTCGATCGGGCGTGGTGCCGCTGTACAGCGCGGGGTCCCACTGGTTGTTCTCACCGCCGATGAAGCCGTAGAACGTCTCGAACCCGCCACCGCCGGTGGGCCACGCATCAAAGGGCCCCATCGGGGAGGTCTGCCACACCGGCACCTCGTGGCACTTGCCGAACTGGGCGGTCGAGTAGCCGTTGAGCTTCAGCGTGGTCGCCAAGCGGAGCCTTGGTGTTCGGCCGCACCGAGTTGTTGCCCGGTGACGATGTCGCGAGCTCGGTGATGCTCCCCATGCCGACCGAGTGGTGGTTGCGGCCGGTGAGCAGCGCCTGCCGCGTCGGGGCGCACGAGTGCGGTGGTGTGGAACCGGTTGTACCGCAGCCCCGCCGCCGCCAGCCGGTCGGCCGTCGGCGTCCGACACGGACCGCCGAACGCCGACGAGGCCCCGAAGCCCACGTCGTCCAGCAGCACGACCAGAACGTTCGGTGCCCCGGGAGGCGGTAGCAGCGGCTCGATCGGCGGGAACGAGGTGTTCGGATCCTTCGCGTCGTAGGTCGTCAGACCCTGCACCGGGCGGTCAGGGATCGGCAGGATCGCTCGCGCATGCCGGTCGGAACTCATCACTTTCCTCCTGTTGATTGTTGATTCACGACCAGAGCCGCCCACACGCTCATCGGTCGTCCGCCCGCTTCAAGCGACTCTGCAGGCCGGCCCGCTCCGCAGCGAACGTACGGCCCCCAGCGGTTGCCGGTCATCGCGCAGATCGCGTGAAACCGCGACGTCCAGCGCCTGCCCCGCCGTGCCGGCCGGGCTCTGGCAGGTGGGTGATGGTTGAGCCAGCCGGTGATTGGTCCCTACGCTCAGACCGTGACCGACGATCTGCGTGACCGAACGCCGGCCGGGGTGGAGGTCGACCGGCTGCTTCTCGACCGCCAAGCTCTCGGTTCCGCAGCCTCGCCAGGGTTCGGTGAGTCGCGCCGGGCTCATCGAGGCGGCCAAAGCGAGCGGCTGCCGTGTCGTCGGGATCACCGCTCCCGCGGGGTACGGCAAGTCGACCCTGCTGTCTCAATGGGCGCTGGCCGAGGATCGTCGTGTCGCTTGGGTGTCCCTCAACGGCTTCGACGACGACCCCGCGGGCCTGCTCACCTTGCTGGCCTCCGCCTACGCTCGCGTCTCGCCGGGCAACGACGACCTGGTCGCCGACATGGGCGGTCTGGGCGTGTCCGCATTGGGACGCTCCGCGCCGCTCCTCGCCGCGGTGCTCAGCACAAGCCAAGCCCCGTTCGTACTCATGTTGGACGACCTCCACGAACTCCGGTCACCGGCCTGTCACGATGTCCTGGGGGTAGTGATCTCGGGGATACCTCGCGGGTCTCAACTCGCGGCAGCGAGTCGCTCAGAGCAACCCCACGTCCCGCGGCTACGAGCGGCTGGTGACGCGTGGGAGCTCGGGGCGAGCGACCTGGCCCTGGACGTGGACGCGGCCGAGCAGATCTTCGCGCAAGCACACGTCAGCATCACTCGCGGGGCGGCGGCCGCCGTCACGGAGCGGACCGAAGGCTGGCCAGCCGGCCTCTACCTCGCGGCCATGATCGCCCGAGCCAGCACCGGCCAGGGTCTGACGGTTTCTGGTGACGATCGCTTCGTGGCCGACTACCTCTACCGTGAGTCGCTGAGCCAGCTCCCTGAGAGCACGCAGCGATTCCTACGACGCACCGCGGTGCTCGATCAACTCTGTGCGCCACTTTGCGACGCCCTCCTCGAAGATGCGAGCAGCCAAGATCGCCTCCGCGAGCTCGAGAGCCTCGAACTCGTTCCTGATCCAGCTGGATCGTCGGCGAGAGTGGTACCGCTACCACGCACTATTCCGAGAGTTCCTGCTCGGCGAGCTTCATCGCGCCGAGCCCGACGTCATCATGACGCTGCATCTGCGGGCCGCCGACTGGTATGAGGCAAACGGATCTCCCGCGCTTGCCCTCGAGCACCTGCTGAGCACCACCACCCAGCGAGACCGATGCGTCCAACTGGTGACGCAGCTCGCAATACCGACCTACAAGGCTGGCCACATGTCAACCGTGCAACGGTGGCTGTCGGCGCTTGGCGACCCAGCGATCGAGGACTTCCCCCCGCTGGCCGTGATTGCCGGCTGGGTCGCGGCGCTGACCGGCCAGACCGTCGAAGCGCAGCGGTGGGCCGCGCTCCTCGACGCCGCTCCGTTAGATCCGGCGCCCGTGGAGGGCACGTCGTTCGACTCTGCGCGGAGGATGTTGCGGGCCATCATGTGTGCCGCAGGTCCCGAGCAGATGATGAGCGAGGCGAGCATCGCGGTGGCCCAGGAGCCGCCCTGGAGCCCGTGGCGCGATACCGCGCTCTACTTGAACGCCGAAGCGCATCTGCTCACCGGGAACGTTGACCAGGCGTGTGCCCTGTTCGCGGAGGCCTCCTCGGTCGCAGCCACGAATTCCAATGCCGATTGCCTGGTGCTCAGCGAATCCGAGCTCGCACTGGTGGCGATGGATCGTGGGCGATGGGAAGAGGCTGCCGGGCGCCTCGAACGTGCCCTCGCCGTTGTCGATGAGCATCGAATGCACGACTACGCCACCAGCGTCCTCGTCGTCGCCGTGGCGGCGCGGCACGCCGTGCACCGCGGCGACCTGGAGCAGGCGGACCGCCTGATCGCGCGGGCGATGCGGGCACGCCCGTCATGCACGTTCGCGATGCCATTCATCGCGGTGGGCGTCCGACTACAGCTCGCCAAGGTGCACCTGGCAAGGGGGGACGTCTCGACCGCGCGTCACCTGCTGCGTGAGATCGACGACATCCTGCTCCATCGACCAGATCTTGGCGCCCTCGTCGACCAGGTCTCCGCGCTGCGCGGACTCCTCACCTCGAGCACGCAGGGCGAACCCGGCGGCGCGCCGCCCCTGACCGCGGCAGAGCTCCGGCTGCTGCCGTACCTCCAGACGCATCTCACGTTGGCCGAGATCGGAGAGCGGCTGTTCGTCTCGCGCAACACCGTGGGTTCGGAGGTCACCTCGATCTATCGGAAGCTGGGCGTCTCCTCACGCGCCGACGCGGTGCGGCAGGCGACCGCGGTCGGGCTGCTCGGCGGGTAGCCGTGGTTCTCGTCCGAAGCCGGCGTTCCCCGGACAATCCTGGATGGTCTACGTGAACTGATCCAAGGCTTCGTCGGAGTCGTATCCCAAAGCCAGTGCGAGCTTCGGGGCCGCCGCTACGACACACGGGATCCCGACGACCGGAACGACGCCGACCAGCACGTCGACCATCTCGGCTGCGCTTGCGCCGGCATCGACCGCGGCATCGGCCTGAGATCCGTAGGACGAAACGGCGCCACCGACCGCGGCCAAGGCTGCCAGCCGCACCAGCGCCAGCGTCCTGGGATCCAGCGCACGGTCTGGCTGCGGGGTGTCCCCCTCGTCCCCTGCGGCGCCGAGGAGTTCGTCGAGTAGGTGTTCGTCGTTGATGGCAAGACGGCGCAGGATTTCGATGTGGTCCAAGGTCCACCCCATCCTTCCGTCCCGATGACAGCCGACGACGCCACCACGATGCTGAGTGGCGCGCCACACGTGTCCGGGAGATCTGTTCCCACACACACTGAGCGACAGGGCAGAGATCTGCATCACGCAGATCACGTGAAGGGTCTGCCCAGATTTCCCGCGACTGCGTCGGGAACCAGGTGTGACCGGACAAGGGAGCCAACTTCACGTGTTCTGCGTGACGACACCCACGCATCCCCGGACTGATGATCTCCCGGAAGCCGTGGCCGTTTCACGGCGGGAGGATGGAGGTTGCGGCAATGACCGAACAGACAACATCGGACTACGGGTTCGACGGCCGGGAGGCCACGACGAGCGGCTGGGCGAGAGGTTTCATCGTGTTCGCCGGCGTGATGATGATCATGGCTGGCGCGTTCCAGGCACTTAGCGGCCTCGTCGCGCTGTTCGAAAACGAGTTCTACGTCGCCACCCGCAACTACCTCCTCCAGTTCGACGCCACGAGCTGGGGCTGGATCCATCTGCTGCTGGGGCTGCTGGTCCTCTTTGCGGGCTTCGCCGTGCTGGCCGGTCAGACGTGGGGCCGGGTGGTCGGCATCACGTTGGCCGTCCTGAGCGCGCTCGCCAACTTCGCGTTCCTCCCGTACTACCCGTTCTGGGCGATGACGATCATCGCGCTGGACATCTTCGTCATCTGGGCGCTGGCGGTCCACGGACGCGAGACCACGGCCTGACCGATCGGCACGCCCAGTCTGGTCGAGCCGGCGAGGCTCCGTCACCGAACTTGGCGTACAGGTCCCGAGTGTGATCGGAGACATGTCGGATGGAAGTGCTGTCGCTGACTCTGGTCCTGGCCACCATCTTCGGCTGGTGCGTACTCGCCAGCCGCCTGCAGCGAGTCGGGCTGACCGCTCCGATCGTCTTCGTCGCTGCCGGCTTTGTGCTCGCCGAGGGGCTGGAGATCCTGGATCTCGCTCTCGAACCGCACTTGGTCAAGGTGATCGCCGAGGTGACCCTGGTGTGGGTGCTGTTCGCCGATGCGTCACGGGTTCGGCCGAGCCAGTTCCGGCGCGACCTCGGCCTGTACGGTCGGCTGCTCGGGGTCGGGCTGCCGTTGACGGTAGCGCTGGGAACGGCAGCCGCGCTGGTGGTGCTCGACGTCGACGTGTGGGCGGCTCTGCTGATCGGTGCCGCGCTCGCGCCGACCGACGCCGCCCTCGGCGCCACCGTGATGTCTGACCCTGCTGTCCCCGGCAAGGTTCGCCGCGCGCTCAACGTCGAAAGCGGGCTCAACGACGGCATCGCCACGCCTATCGTCTTGGTGGCGATCGCCGGGGTCGCCGCGAGCGAAGGAATCGCCGGCGTCGAGAGCCCGAGCCGAGCTGTTCTCTCGCTGGTGGTCGGGGTGTTGGCCGGCGCCGCAGTCGGCGGGGCTGGCGGCGCGGCCACCCGCTTGGCCCGAGGCCGGGGCTGGCTTTCCGAGGAACTCGGCGGTCCCGCCGTCCTGGCCCTGGCGCTGCTCGCCTACACCGGGGCCCTGCTCGTCGACGGCAACGGATTCGTTGCCGCCTTCGTCGGCGGCCTGGTCTTCGGCGGGGTCGCGGGGCGAGGTGGCGAAAAGGAGGTGTACTTCGTGGAACAGTCAGGCTCCATGGCCTCGATGATCAGCTGGCTGATCTTCGGCGCTTTGGCTGTCCCGGTGATCGGCGACTCGTGGACTCCGCAGCTGCTGGTGTACGCCGTCCTCAGCCTCACTGTGGTTCGGATGCTGCCTGTGGCGCTCGCCCTGGCTGGCGCCGGCTTCGACCGGTTCGCGGTCGCGTTCATCGGCTGGTTCGGGCCCCGCGGCCTCGCCTCGGTGATCTTCGCGCTGCTAGCCATGGAAGACCTCCACGACGCAGGCAAGGACCTCGTCGCGGTCATCGCCTTCACCGTCCTGCTCAGCGTCATCGCGCATGGCTTCAGCGGCGGGCCGCTCGCGAAACGGTTCAAGGAATCACCAAACCGCAGCACGACACCCACTGAAGCCTGAGTGGTCGAGCACGCCGTCTGATTCGCAGTGACGCGACTCCGACGCTCCGCGACAACCTGTCCCAGATGGACCCGTGCGCTTCACCGAGCCGCTGACTCGCTCGGACGCCCAATACCTCACCATCACCATCTTCTTCAGTGTCAGCCTCGGCGACATCTCTCAGTCCCGGCCGAGGCTCCCCTGGGCGGTGAAATCGGAAGGCCCACGGGAACGGTCCCGGAGCGGACGGTTCAGATCGCGCATCGGCTGCCTCACGAGGCGGTAGGCCCCTCCGTTCGTCGCGCCGCATTTCACGCGAAGAACGTGATTCGACACCGGCGCTTTGGGGCTTGGCTGGACTCCACCAGGCCAGTCGATGACGGTCGCGTCCAGAGGAGTTGACCATGCCCGAAGAAGAGCCCGCCGGGACCCAGCGACGCGCAGCCCACCGTGCCCCTCGGGGCCCCCGGGCCAGCCGCGACTCCCGGCCCTTCGCAACCGGGCTCACCTGCCTGGGACGACCATCTACCGCTCGGCACGGGGGACGAATGAAGCCCAGACCGTCTTCGACCCGCTGTCGACATTGACTCCCCAAGCGTGACTCACCATCTCTACGATCCGTAGTCCGCGTCCATCGGCGTGCATGAGGTGGTGGGCGCCTTTTGAAGGGGCCGAGTCCGAGGTCCGGGCGGGTCGCTGCCAGGAACAGTTGCGCCGGGGTCGGACGACACACAGTCGCCACTGAGTCAAGCGTTTGCGGCGTGTGCGGCAGCCGTCGCTTGAGCGCCCACCTTGACGCACCGCGCACTCGCATGGCCAACATCAGACAGCTGAGGTTCCTGCGATCGGGTGCTGCTCCACCAGCGACTGGCGTTCGGATGTTCCGGACGGCCGTGCCTTGCCACTGTCGGAGAACCGGGCTAGAAGAGGAAGTCGTTCGCGTCGACGAAGACCTCCTGACCGAAGCTCTCGAAGATCGTGATCGTCCCCCGGCTCGACGAGATCGTCGTCTGGAAATCGTCGTTGACGATGGTCAGATCAGAGAACTGGAGCCCACTGCCACGCAGGTCGAACAGGTCCGACCCGTCTTGGAAGCCCGAGACCGTATCGCCGAAGAAGCTTCCCTCGAAGCTCCAGCGTCCGGTCCCTGTGTAGACCAGGAGGTCCTGCGCGTTGTCCAGGTCGAACCCGAACTCGTCGCGCCCAGCTTCGAGCTGGTCATCGGCCGGGCCGCTGAAGAGCCGATCCGCCCCGCTGCCGCCGTTCAGCGATGAACCGACCGCGCCTGCGTGCAGGTCGTCGTTGCCAGCATCGCCCTGCAGGTCGTCGAAGTTGCTGAACGAGGTGTCGCTGCCGAACAGGACGATCGTCTCCGTCACCGCCCGACGCGACACCGCCGCCATCACTGGTGGCGAGCGTCAGCTCGTCATTGCCCTCCTCGCCGAAGAGATTGTCGAATCCTCCCGGGCCTCCGTCGAGGAAGTCGTCGCCGGCGCCACCATGGACCTCGTCGTCGCCGCCGAGAGCGAAGACCTCGTCGTTGCCCCCCGCGGCGAAGATCCGATCGTCGCCTTCGGTGCCCGTGATCACGTCATCGCCGTTGGTCCCGGCGATGATGAAGTCGGTGTTGTCGAAGTCGTCGGGTGTGAAGTCGTGGAGTCCGCGGAACTCGACGGTGAAGTCGTCTCGCGTCGAGCCGACCGTCGTCGTTGGTGTCGGCGACCAGGAAGGTGTTGCCGTTGCGTTGGATGTAGCCGAGCTGCGTGAGTCGCGTCGCCGCCGCCGGGCAGATCCGCTCCGATCCTGGGATTGGCGTCGATCTGGCCGACCCAGGCGAACTCGCCGCCCGACAGCCGGAGCACGTCACCGCCGGTCAGCCCCGCCCGCTGGAAGTCGAGAACGACGTCCCGCACGGCGAAGGTGGAGTCCGGCTGGAACGCGCTCGAGTGAAGAAGTCGAGATTGTCGTCTGCCGCCACCGCCCTCGATCCGGTCGGCGCCTTCCTCGCCCTCCAGCTCGTCGACGCCCGCGCCGCCGTTCAGCAGGTCGGCGCCCTGGCCGCCGAACAGCTCGTCGTCGCCGGCTTCGCCGAACATGTCGTCGTTGCCGTCGAGACCGAACAGGGTGTCGTCGCCCGCGCCGCCGAGCAGCGTGTCGTTGCCTTGCGTCGCCGTCCAGGGTGTCGTCCCCCGCACGGCCGGACACGGTGTCGTTGCCGTCCCCGCCGGCGAGCGTGAAGTCGTCGTCGGCGCCTCCGTCGAGCGTGTCGTTGCCCGCATCACCGCGCAGGCCGTCGCGACCGCTACCACCGGATACATCGGTCGCTGCCGGTGCCACCCTCGATCCGGTCGATGCCGTCGCCGCCAGCCAGGGTGTCCCTGCCGGCGGCGCCTTCGATCGCGTCGTCGCCCCCGCGACCGTTGACCGTGTCGTTCCCGCCCAGGGCCAGGATGGTGTCATCTTCTGGGGTGCCGTTGATGGTGTCGGACCCGTCCGTGCCCGTGATCTCTGCCGCCACGGCGACGCCGCCGGTCAGGACCGCAGCGGCCAGTGCGGACGCCGCGCCGATCCGGGCGAGCTGAAGGCGCCGACGCGTTCCTCGTCTGTTGCCCGATCCGTAAAAGGCGTGCCTGCTGTGCATGTGCGCCATGTGCTTCCACCTCACCTGTGGGAGAGGCGCTCAGGAGGATTGCCTCTCTCTGGAGAGTGAGACAGGGCCGGACGATCCGAGTCAATCCGACGAAGGTCCAATGGTGGTAACACCGATCTCTCATTTGACGGTCTGGACTCGATGTTCACGTAGCCATTGCTCGGCCCAGCCCCACCCGCCGCCATTCGCGCGGCTGTCGACAAGCGCGTCGGGTCATTTGTGCCTGTGCGGTGGACGTCGTGGCGCGAGTGTCGGTGACGAGTTGTGCTGGGTCGGCAAGACGACGGTCTCGAACGTGCTCTGACGCCGAGTCCCCTGAGGGTCGACACCAACTACGAGGGTGGGGACGCCCCACGAATTGTGGGACGAGCCGCGGTGATTCGACTCCTCGCCTCAACCCGTGTCAGGCACGGTAGCCAATCAGGGACGGTCCATGACCGGTTCGACCATGTCGCGCTGCTAGCTGTGACAATTGGCGCCTCGTCAAGAGGCGCGTCAGTGCCCTCTAACGCCATCATCGTCGTTGGCGATGTAACTCGACAGCGTGCCCGGGGAGTCAAGTTCGACGGTCAAGGGAACGTCGTACATCCGCATCCGAGCATTCCGACGACGCGATCTTGATGAACGGTTGGCTCATGCTGCCCACCCCAGTGACGCCACTGAGCCCCTTACCGCTCATCCTTCCGGGTGAGAACTTTCTGTACTGCGTTAAAGGCGGCCTCCGGCCGCCGGCCCCGGCTGCGGGCGGGCGCAAGCGCCCGTCCTCGCCGGTGCCCTCAGACAGAGCGGGCGTTCTGAGTTTCAGAAGCTGCATCACTGCGGAGCCCCTCCCCCTGACCGGGCAATGTTCGGCCAGCGCCCGGCCCGTCAAGAGCGGCTGCGCCGTCACACGTGATTCGCTGCGCTCACTCTTGACAGGCCGACCGCTGACCAAGTCCCGGCAGCTGTCAGGGGGACGGGGTGACTGTGGACCTGGTCCGGCCCATCCCGAACTTTCGCCCAAGGAAGGACCCCAACCACGCCAGGCCCGCCACCCACAGGACCACACCCAGCAGGAACACGAGATCACTGGCAGCAACCCGCGGCTCACCCGCCTCCGGCGTTGGTGCTATCGCGGCGACCATCACCAATACGACTGCGGCCAGTGCAGCCCACCACCACGACTTCCGCATGAGCGCAGCTACAACGCCCAGGACGGGGGGAAAGACCACAAGGGCCAGCAGAAGGAACAACTCGGCAACATCCACACCAGGACGGTACTCGCGAACGGCTTCTTCATGCTCTCTGCGCCCAGACGTGATCGAACACGCTGCGCCGCGTGCCCGCCGGCTGCTGGCGCCTAGCTGTCCGTGGCGCCGTCGGCGGCTTCCAGTTCCCGCTTGAGTCGAGCGAGATCCTTCTCGTTCGCCCGGCGCATGGCCTGCGACAGCAAGGGAGCCCCCACCTTCGAGAAGCCGCTCGGCTCTCCACGGTTGCGCAACGTCATCTGGGTGCCCCGGGGGGTGTCCTCCCACGTGTACGTCGTCTCCATGGGGAACGGCCCCTGCTGCGTGCTCATCGTCAGCTTCGAACCCGGCACGAAATCGACGACCTCATATGTGTAGGCCAGCTGTCGACCCAGGAACGACGCGACGAAGGAGAGCCGCGATCCCACTCTCAGGGGAGGAGGCGACATCCATTCGACTGACTTGATGTTGGCGTACCACCGGGTGGCACTGTCCGGATTGCAGGCGAAGTCGGCCACCTCCGCACGCGGGCGACCGATCTCGATGGACGTGACCACATCAACAACCACGTCGCGATCGTACGCAGTGCGATGGCGACCAATGGCCGTGCGATCGGAGCGGCGGGGGTCTCGTTGTAGCCATCTTCACCAGGGGGAAACCGGAAGAGGTGGCCGCAGGCGCTCGCCCGCCGGGACTGCGTCCCGGCGGGCGGCACCCATTCATTGTCAGTAGCGGTTCGGCGTGGGTGTCTCGGTTGCGGGGTAGACGGCCGTGTGGCTGCCCGTCTCGTTGCCATTGGCCATGTGACGTGCACGCTCGGCCTCGGTCTCGGCCCGGTCACGACCGGCCTGAAGATCGGCCCTGACCTGGTCGCGCTGCTCCTGGCCCTTGCGGTAACCGTCCTCCAGCAACCGCTGCGCGACCGCGCGACCGCCCAGCCCGAATGCAAGAGCCAGGCCGAGGGCGAGGGCGAACATGACGGCGGCGAAGGCGATGCGGACGATCTCCTCGGCGATCATCAGCTGTTCGAGGATCATGAAGAAGGCAATCACCATCACGATCGCGGGGACGACCGAGGCGACGATCTTGCCGGTCGGGGTGTCGCCCATGACCTTGGTGACAGCGGCCGCGACGGCGCCTGCGAGCAGGGCGGCCACCACGAAGATGAGGATCGCCACGATGACGTTGGGCAGGTAGGCCAGGACGTCGTTCATGAAGCTCGTCAGCGCCGGGATCTTCAGCGCGCCGATGGCCGAGAACAGGAAGAACACGAAGATCAGCCAGAACACCACACGAGCGATGCCGTTACTGGGACTGGCGCCGGGCATCACCCGGTCCACGTACTTGTTCGCATCCGACTTGTGCAGCTGGTCGTCGAGACCGATCTTCTGCAACAGCTTGCGGATCACCGCCGAGACGACCTTGGCGACAACGAAGCCGATGATCAAGATGACGAGGAACCCGAGCAGGTTCGGCAGGAAGCCGAAGAACCCGTCAGTCGCTCGCTGAAAACTGTCTCCGATGTTCATGTGGACCCTTACTCCTTGACGAGGATGTGAAAGGTAAATACCCACGGGTCGGAAACATATACGCTGTAAATCCCTGAATATTTTTCTGGGTCCGGGGTACCGGATCCCGCCCTTCTTGTCACTCCTCGCTTTGGATCAGAGCGATTCGATTGAGCAGATCCTCGAGGGACTCCTCGAACTCGGCAGCCGAGTGGTCCTCGGCCAACGCCGACGCCAGCCGGGCAACGGCCGGATAGTCCGCCAGGCTGCCGCCCAGGTCCTCGCCGTCATCCATCACGTCCAGCGGCCCGACATCTGCTCCGAGCGCCGATACCTCGAGGAGCAGATGCCCCAGCAGGAAGCTGGTAAACGCCCGGTACGCGGCCACCGCGGCCTCATCTGAGAAACCTTCTCTGCTCAGACCAGTCAGAAAGGCCTCCACCCAACGCAGATCACGAAGCGGGGGTCGCAGCCACGGAGCCTCCGGCGGCCGGGACGCAACCAGCGGAAACACGTGGGGGTGCTTCAGGGCGGTCCGCCGCACGCCGTGCGCCAGCCGCTGAAGGAAGTCCTGCCAGCCATCGCGCGGCGCATCGATCACATCCGGGTCGTCGCGCATCTCGTCCACGATGTACTCGACGACAGCATCGAGGAGGCTCTCCCGACCGGGCACGTAACGGTACAGAGCCATCGCCTCGACCCCGAGCAGCCCGCCCAGTCGGCGCATCGACAATCCTGCGAGACCGGACGAGTCGATGTAGGCAACGGCGGCGGCCACGACCCGAGATCGGTCCAAGGGCTGTCTCGCCGACGGCGGCGCTGCCCCGTGCACCACGTCCGCATCCGGGTCCGACACGCTCGAACGGACCACACCCGACGGTGATGCGTCATCCTGGCCTGCCCGCTTGTCGCCACCCGTCATCACAGCTCCTCCATCCGCATGGCCGAACGAAGCCTACGACGCACTCACCCACGGTTCGGGGTCGAGACCCTGACGCCGCACGAACACCCTCCCGACGTCACCGTCGCCAGTCGTACGGCGTCGTGGTCGACACCTTGACCAGGCCCGAGCGTTCCAGGATGGGACGGGAGTACTCGGTCGAGTCGCTGTGGATGAGCGTCTTCTTCATGCGCAGGGCGGACCTGGCGCGTGCTGCCGTCAGTGCTCGGTAGATTCCGCGGCCGCGCCACTGCACGAGGGTGGCCCCGCCCCAGATGCCGGCGAAGTCGGTGCCATCGACCGGGTCCAGCCGACCGGCGCTTATCACCTGCCCGTGCGCCTCAGCGACCCACAGCTCCATCCCGTCGCGGCGGGACAGTCGGCGAAGAAGTGCCTCTGCCATGTCGTCGGAGGTCGGGTCGCCGAACGCCACTGCCGCCATGGCAGTCATCGCGCGAACATCCTTCTCCTCCGTGACGCGGCGCAGGCTGACGCCCTCGGGAAGCTCCACGTCGACGGCCAGCGCGCGGGCCTCGCCGAGCATGATCGACTCCGGCTCACCCGGAGTGAACCCGCCCTCCAGCAGCGCCTCGTGCAAGCCGGGAGCGTGGTCGTGACCGCGCGTCTTCCACTCGACGCGGCGGATGGTGGGATCTGCCCGGTAGTGGTCGTGAGCCAGCAGGACAAGCTTGCGGATCGCGTCCTCGTCCGCTCCGCCGAGGTCTCGGTAGGTGATGAAACCGCGGCCGCCGGCGAACGTCGCCAGGCGCAGTGGACCGAGCACGGTGACCGAGACCGCGTCGGACGTCTCGGCCTCCTCGCGCAGCTGCTGGTCGTAGGCCGCGAGGAGTCGGGTCGGATCGGTCAGGGAACGCCTACTCATTCGACGCGCCCGAAGGCCGCGAGCGTGCGAAGTGCCCGGAGGGTCTCGATGCCGCGCCACTCCAGGGTGGAGGCCGTGCCCGGTGGGGTCCAGGTGATGGCCCAGCCGCCGTCGTCCTCCTGGTCTTGGGCCAGTCGGTCGAGGTGGCCATCGATCGTGGCTGTGTCGAAGAGGCCGAGCCACGGGCTGTCGGGCGACGGCGCCAAGTGCAGCGGTGTGACGCCGTACGCCGGATCGGACGGGTCGGCGCGGAACCACCTCAGATCCGGAAGCCAGTCGCGCACACGGGCACCAACCGCGTCCGCGCGGGTCCGGTCGGGTGCGTGCTCGAGGAAGTCCAGCACCTCGACGAGCGAGTGGGCGTCCTCGTCGAAGCCGGCCTCGAGCTGCTCCCACGTCCACTCGGTGGCGCGGGTGAGCCACTCGTGGGTGACCCCCATCCTGTGCAGCCGGCCTGTCAACCCTGCGGTCGGGTTCAGACCCGGGACGTAGGCCCAGTCCGACCAGTGTTCGGCATGGGGGTAGTGCGCCTGCACCGGAAACGCCAGCGGCACCGCACCGTCGGGTTGCGCAACGGAGCCCAGCCAGTCACACGCGTGCCGCACCAGCTCGCTGTCGCTCAGCTCCCCGCACCTCTCGGTGAACCGCGGACTCTCAGCTGCGGTCAACAGCACGTCGAACGCGCGCTCGACGTCGATGGGAAGGCTGTCTGGGCAACGCTTGTCGGGCTCGAGCCCATAGCCGAATCCGCCATCCGCGTTGCGATAGCCCCGCACGGCGTCGACGGCACCGGCAGGATCGTCGCCGTCGAACAGCACGGCCGCCAGCCGACGCTCGATCAGACGCCCCTCGCGGTCCAGAAAGGCACGCCCGGCGGTGAAGACCTCGCTCATCTCCGGCAGTCTTGCACGAGGTCCGGACACTTCAGGCCTGCCGCCGGTCCCCGGAGGATGAGCGGATCACATTCGCCGTGTCCGCATAGTGCGTGGTCGGCTGCGCCCACATAGCCGGCGACCGCACGGCCGTCCAGCACGGCGACAACGACAAGTCGCGTTCCTGCATCGGAGACGGCCGACTGGGTACCACTTAACCAACTGCTCGAGCAAAGGGATGAGACATGTCCATGACAGCGCCGCCCGTCGAGCCTGAGCCGACGAGCCCACGACCGATCGATCCCGACCTCCCACAGCCGGAACCCAGCACCCCTCCCCCGGACCCGTCGACCGAGCCGCCGCCCGCGCCACCGCCGCCGCTGGGTCAGAGATAAGGCGAGACGGGCCGAACGGGTGCGCCGACCTTCACGACGGCGCGTACGCCACTCGGCTCACGGCACCTCGCCCGGACAGGCGTACCGTCAACAGGATGGCCGCGGTGCGGACCGCTGAGTCGGAAGGCGGCCTGCTGGCGTGGTCAGCATCGTGCCTGGTGATCGGGACGCTGGCGCTGATGCTCGCGGCGTCGCTCAACCCGGATCCCACCGGAGCCAACGCCGCCGCGGTCCTCCAGGTCGCCATGATGCCAGGCCAGCGCTGGCTGGCGATGGCGGCCGCGATGCTGATCGGATCGGTCGGACTGCTGGCGGGGCTGCCGACCCTGCTCGTCCCGTTCACTGACCGCGCACGAGGCCTTGCAGTCGTGGCCGTCACGGCCTTGACGGCCGGGGTGCTGGGCAGCGCGGGGTACGCCGCGCTACTCATGTTCGTCCGCGCCCTGGCCGTCGAGGAAGCCTTGCGGCCGGGCAGGCTGCCGCGCCTGATCGACGACGCCGGGGTAGCACTGGTCCTGTACGCCTGGGTGGGATCCTTCTACCTGGGAGTGCTGATGATCGCCATCGCCCTGCTGCGCGCCAAGAGTGCTGCCACGTGGGTACCGATAGTCCTCCTCGTCGTCGTCGGTTGGCTGCCGTTCGTGTCGATGGTGGGTCACGTCGGCCAGGTGCTCCAGGTCCTCCTCCTGGCGGTGGCGTTCACGGAGATCGCAATCGGCGCGGTGCGGGGCGCCCGGCCGGCATGACCCCGCCTCCGGCGGCGAATTCTCAAGAATCACCGCCGCCGGGATGTCGCGCGATCTAGTCTGCCGAGAACAGGGGAACCCACGATCTCTGCCTCGAGCCAAGGGGAGAGCTCGCGGGGTTGGCTCCGCCGCTTCCTCTCCGCGCCGCGGCGCCCGCCGAGAGGCAGGCGCTACTGGACCTCCAAGTACTTGTCCACGCCGGGGAAGGTGAGCACACGTCGGGGAATCCCTGAGGCTCGGGTGATCACGAGCCGTCCGCCCACCTGCCGCAGGTGCTGGCTTGCCTTGATGAACGCCGCGAGGGCGCTGGCGTCACAGAACGTCAGATCGGTGAGGTCGACCGCAACCATCCGCTGCCCGTCGAGGTCGAGCGACCTGACCGTCTCGACGACGAGGTGCGAGTTGTTCACGTCGAGCTCGCCCGAGACGCGCAGGACCGGACCGCGCTCGGAGGTGCGCACCTGGATGGTGGCGAGAGAGCCATTGATGTGCGCGTCGGGCTCGGCCATCGATCTGCCCTCCAGCTCTGTGACCTCGAACTGCTGGGCTGTTCTCCGAACCCGACACAAGGATAGATCCGGAATCCTCCCACCTCAACGGCGCTCTCTACCTGTTCTGGGCCTACTCTGAGGAGGCCGAGAGTTCCTCGCGCGTCGTCAAACGAGACGGTGTCGTTCCCGGTGACGGACGAACACGGGGCGGGCAGCCAAGTAGTCGCGCCCTCGAGATTCGCTTGGCTGCGCAATGAACCGATCAGTCGACCGGTCGTCGGTAACTCCGGAACTGGCTACGGCTCTCGTCGAGCTCACCAACCTGATCATGGCGACCTCCACCGTGAGCGGGCTACTCGAGGATCTCTGCGCGCTGGCCACGACGGTGACCATCCCGCCGGCCTCATGCGGCATCACGCTGGCCCAGGACCACCAGCCCCTGACCGTGGCCAGCAGCGACGAGCTGGCCGCGCGCCTGGACGAGGTGCAGTACGGCCAGGACGAGGGGCCGTGCCTGCACACACTTCGCACGGGTGAGGTCACCGTCGTCGACGACCTGGCGCAGGAGCAACGCTGGCGGTCGTACGTCGCCCGCGCGCTCGGACACGGCGCCCGCAGCTCCCTGTCCCTCCCGTTGACCGTCAACGGGAGCGCGCGCGGAGCCCTGAACATCTACGCGCGGATGCCCGGCGCGTTCGGTGCGACCGAGCGACAGCGCGCGGAGATCTTCGCGCGTCAGGCCTCCGCGGCACTGGCCGTCGTGACGCGGCAGGCCGAGCAGACTCAGCTGACCGATCAGCTGCGAGCCGCCCTGGCCACCAGGGCGGTGATCGACCAAGCGCTCGGGATCCTGATGGCCCAGCAGCACTGCGGGCATGACGAGGCGTTCTCGATCCTGCGCAGCACGTCTCAGCACCAGAACCGCAAACTGCGCGACGTCGCTGCCGAGATCGTCGAGTCAGTCACCGGCGAACCAGCCAGACCACCGAGGTTCGACGACCCGTCCTGAGTGGGACAGCCGGTGACCGCACCCGGTTCGGCTGGGGCGGCTCGGCGGGCCGTTGCCGGCCCGCCGAGCCTGGATTGCCTCAGGTGAGCTTCGACTTCAACTTCGAGGTCTTGGACGTGTTCCTGCCGGTGAGCGTGGAGGCGATCACCACGAGCACCGCGGCGACGACGATCGCCACTGCCCAACGGACCCAGTCGACCCCGGAGGTCGCACCGCCCCCGAAGGCGGCGTACACGTACCAGCCGATCAGCACCCCGCCGATCCCACACAGGATGGTGAGCCAGATCGGAATGTTGTCCTTGTCCCCCGGGGCAACGAACTTCCCCAGCAGGCCGATGATGATGCCCGCAATGATGACGCCGATGATCTCCATCTCGGGTCCCTTCCGTTAGAGCAGGTCACGTCGTTGCGACCTGGTCGGGAAGTACCCGAGGGTGCGCCTTTCAGTCCTCGCCCGCGTCACTGCCGTGGCTGAGCCGGGTTGGTAGGGACGCCCTGGGACGGCGGTTCTGAGGCGAACCGGCTCGCCTCGGTTCCCTCAGCTGATGTCGGGAAGCTCCTGGGCGGCACCGAGGAGCACTCGGAAGGGATCACCCATCTCGGCCAGTCGGTCCAGGACAGTGCGGATGGTCCAGCGGTCCGGCCGTAGTTCCGGGTCGTCCAGCTCGTCCCAGGTGATGGGAACCGACACCGGCGCGCCAGGCGCCGGACGCGGTGAGTACGGTCCCACCAGGGTCTTGTTGATCGCGTTCTGCGTGTAGTCGAGCCGGGCGAGGCCCTTGCGCGCCTTGACCTCCCACTTCCAGCTCACGAGCTCGGGCACCACCTTGCCCACGGTTCGCGAGAGCTTCTCGACCCAGGCCCGGGTGTCGTCGAACGTGTAGCCACCAACGATCGGCACCCAGATCTGGATCCCGCGGCGACCGGTCACCTTGGCGCGCGCGGTCACGCCGAGATGGTCGAGCGCCGTGCGGTGCAGCCGGGCCAGCACCAGCAGGTCGTCCCAGGACGTGCGCTCCCCCGGGTCCAGGTCGATCAGGGCGTACGTCGGCTCGTGCGGTGCGTCGATCCGGGAGGTCCAGGGATGCCACTCGAGCGCGCCGAAGTTCGCCGCCCACACGAGTGCCGCCGGCTCGTCGGCGACGACGTACGTGGGCGTCTCCCCTTCATCGGCATCGGGGTTGTCCCAGGCACCCAGCCAGCCGGGAGCGTGGTCCGGCCGCTGCTTGTGCCAGAAGCCCTTGGTCCCGGCCCCCTCCGGGTACCGATGCAGGTTGAGCGGCCTGTCCTTCACGTACGGCAGCGCCATCGGCGCGACGCGGGCCGTGTAGGCGAGCAGCTCGCGCTTGGTGACCGGCGGGTCCCCGGGAAAGAGGACCTTGTCGAGGTTCGTGACCTTCAGCCTGCGGCCGAAGACCGTCCATGTGCCCTGCGTGCCCAGCGCCTCCAGGCGCTCGATCGCCTCGTCGGGCAGCGGCTCGGGCAGCAGCGAGACGCTGGCCTCCGCGGCCGGGGCGTCGGAGCGCCAGAGGCGGTCCGGGTCGGCCGCCACCTCCTCGTTGGTTCGTCCACTGAGCACGGATCGCGGGTGGTCCTCCGGGTCCCACTCCTCGACGGCGTGAGCGTCGCGCTTGTGGAGCAGCATCCAGGAGTCGCCGTCGCGTCGGTCCTCCCGGCGTACGAGCACCAGCCGGCCGCGCAGCTTCTCACCCTGCACCTCGGCGTGCAGCTCGCCTGCCTCGATCGCTGCCCTCGGGTCGTCGCTCTTCACCGGCCGCCAGGTGCCGGTGTCCCACACGATGACGTCGCCACCGCCGTACTCCCCGGTCGGGATGACCCCCTCGAAGTGGAGGTACTCGATCGGATGGTCCTCGACATGCATCGCCAGCCGTCGAACCGTGGGATCGAGTGTCGGTCCCTTGGGCACGGCCCAGCTGGCCAGCACGCCGTCGACCTCGAACCTCAGGTCGTAGTGCAGCCGGCTCGCCCGGTGTCGCTGCACGACGAACCTCGCGTCGCCCGACCCTGCCGTGACGCTGCCGGGTGGTTCGGCCGTCCGCATGAAGTCCCGCTTCCGGCGGTAGGTCTCCAACGGATCGTCCATACCGGCCCGTTCCCCGCCCGGTCCTGCAGCATTCGATATACCGTGACAATCCTGGAACTGACGGTTGCGACATCGAAGTCTCGACTTCGAAACGGGGGATCAGTGGCCTCATCGGCGCCCCAGCGTGCGAGCATCACCTTCCTGGTCGTCGACGCGTTCGGCGGCGGAGGGGTGGCGCGCTCGGTCGTCAACCTCGCCAACACCCTGGTCCGGACGCGGCCCGTCACGGTGATCAGCCTCTATCGCCGCCGACGGCGACCGCGTTACGGACTGGACCCCGCGGTGGAGCTCGTCGTGCTGCGAGACCTGCGGGACAGGCGCCGGCGGAGGCGTCGGCCGCTCGACCGGCTGCCCAGCCGGCTCCGGCCCACTCCCTCGACGCGCACCATGTCCCTGAGAACCGACCTCCTGCTGCGCAGCGCCATCCGGCGCATCCGCTCCGGCGTCATCGTGTCGACCCGCCCGTCGCTGCACCTCGCGCTGGTGACCTTCGCCCGCCCGGGCGTGACCACGATCGGTTGGGACCACCTCAACTTCCCGGGGCGGATGACCCGGCCGGGACAGGCCGCCGTCCTCCGCGCCGCGGTCCCGCGTCTGGACGGCTACGTGGTGCTGACGCAGGCGGACGCCCTCGACTATCGGGCCGACCTGCCGGACGCTCACACCGAGATCCGGGTGATCCGCAACTCGGTCTCGTGGCCCGTCGCCGAGGAGCCGCCGCCGCTCGAGAGTCCGGTCGTCATCGCGGCCGGTCGGTTGTCGTCCCGCAAAGGGTTCCTGCGCCTCGTCCGGGCCTTCGCGCCGGTGGCCGCGGCTCATCCCGACTGGCAGCTGCACATCTACGGGCAGGGCGAGAAGCGGAAGGCGATCCGACAGCTGGTGCGTCGGCTCGGCCTGCAGAACCAAGTGAAGCTGCGCGGCTACACCCGCGACCTTCCGGGGGCCATGCGGGGGGCGTCCGTCTACGCGATGGCGTCTCGTTGGGAGGGCTTCCCGATGGTCCTCATCGAAGCCATGAGCGTGGGCCTGCCGGTGATCGCGTTCGACTGCCCGCGAGGTCCCGGCGAAGTGGTGCGGCACGGGGCCAACGGCCTGCTCGTCGAGAACGACCGGGTCCGCGCCTTCAGCCGCGGGCTGCTCGCACTGGTGGAGGACGAGCAGCTGCGACGGAGCCTGGGCCACCAGGCGCTCAACGACGCCCACGGCTACGCCGCCGGCGCCATCGCCGCGGACTGGACAGGACTCATCGACGACCTGGACACCTGCAGCTCCTCGACGGGCACGGCGGTCCTGCAGCCGGCGGACGCGATCGGCTAGCGGCCTGCCCGGAGTCCGGAGCGGGTCCGCCTGGCCACCCCTCCTTCCAGTCCGGGGGCGGCTCGAAGTCACGTACGTCGCCTGGCATGAACAGCTCGGGTGGGGGTACCGGCTGCCTCGAAGGCGCCGCCGTGCAGGGGCGGAAGCGTCTGGTGCCCCGTCCTCTTACGCAGAGGACGGGGCGACTCATCTTCGCTCTACCTGCCGGGACATCGAGGTGATCGACTCGCGGCCCCGCGGAGGCTCGTGCCGGGGACGTCCCCGGCACGAGCCCTGTCACGAGCACTGTGGGGACGCTCAGCGGGCCCGGACCTTGTTGGAGCGCTTGGTCCAGTCGCTGGTACCGACCGTGTTGATGGCTCGGACCTGGAACCGGTAGGCGCCGCGGGGCAGCACCATCTTCTGGGACCGTGCGGAGGAGCCCGTCTTCGCCGAGACCTCCCGGTCGAGGACCTTGCCGTGCGCACCGACCCGCAGGGCACGGACCTGGTAGCGGACCGCGCCGGCGGCGCGGGCATTGCTGGGGGCACCCCACCGGGCGGTGGCGGTGACCGCGCCGCCGCGGCGACCGGACACAGCCGCCCGCAGAGCCGGCGTCGACGGCGCCGACCCGGCTGCGGTCTGCGGCCCGGCGATCTGCGTGCTGCCGTTCGGCAGCGTGACGGGCTGGGGCACCAGAACGTTGGAGGTCGGCGGTGTCAGTCGGCTGCCCGCGGGCACGGGGAACGGGAAGCCCAGCACGGCCAGCCGGCCGCGCACCTGGTTCTGGGCCTGGCAGTCCTGCACGCACTCGGTCGGCGGGTTGGCCAGCTCGACGGCGTCCTCACCGGTCACGAAACCCATCCGGCCGCCGCTGGCCACGTCCCAGATCGAGACCATGCCGCAGTGCTCGACGCTCGGGGTCACCGGCACGGCGGTGTTGCACTCGGGCTGGAGGACCTGCTCGGCCACCTGGGAGCTGTCCCGGACCACGAAGTCGGGCGAGAAGTCGTTGGCGACGTTGACGCGGGTCCTGCCCTCGACGCAGAACGTGCTCGGCGGCCCGGTCTCGATGCTGGTGCAGTCGTCACCGAGGAACTGACCGACCACCGCACGGAAGTTGGGGTTGTCGAAGAAGAACGGCCTCAGTGCCGGGTCGGCCGGCTGGGCCAGGGTGTGCGTCATGCGGGTGAGCCCGCCGTCGCTGCGCTCCGGCTCCATCTGGAAGATGCCGCCCTGGGCGCAGTCCTTCGACTGGATCTTGATGGAGTCGCCCGAGCCGCTGCGCATGATGACCAGCTCGTCCTCACCGATCTCCACCGAGACGTCGCTGGTGAGCGTGGTGCCCTCGAGGTCGGGCACCTTGCTGGCCCATACCGGGGTGAACCGGCCACCGGTGATGTCCTCCTCGTTGGGAGCCCCGGTGAAGGCGTAGTCGAGGACGGCGAAGTCGGAGGCGCGTACGTCGTACTGGTTGTACAGGCCCCGCACCCCGAACCGGTCGCCGAGGGCGGCGGCGGACACGGTGGTCGCCTGTTCGCCCGACGCCACAACGGCACCGGTCGACAGGTTCACCAGTCGGTACCCGCCACCCAGACACGCGTCCGAGCTCGCGGCAACGGCCGGCCCGGGAAGAGTGCCCGCGACGACTCCCCCGGTCGCGAGCGCGAGCACCACTGGTCCGGCCACGCGACGAACGAACCTTCCTCGGTCATGCTTGGTGTCGATCTTCATGCCAGGCTCCAAATCCTGTGGGGTCGGCCGGGACGTCGCCGACGCGCCGAGCCTGCCCGCATCCCTGGTCCAGGCGCTATGGGCGATCGTCGTAGTACCGGGTGACGTGCGACGCCGTCGCGTGGTTGCCGCTAACGGCGGATGAAGACGTCGTCGAGGTTGTGCCGAGCCCAGATGGCGGCGCTTGTTCGCTCGTGGACGCCGATGTGGGCGTAGATGCTGCTGAGGTACGCCTTCACCGTCTTCTCCTGGATCCCGAGCCGCTCCGCGATGAGCTTGTTGCTGTATCCCCGCTGCAGCAGGCCCAAGACGTCGTGCTCGCGTCGACTGAGCACGATCTTGGGGGCGGAGGAGCCGGCGTTCCGGATCAGGTATCGGGCCACGCGAGGATCGAGGGGCGCATCGCCTCTACTCGCGGCGAGGACGCCGGCGACCAGCTGCTCGGCCTCAGTGTCCTTGAGCAGGTACCCGGAAGCGCCGAGGCGGATGGCCTCGACGACGTCATTGGTGTCCGCGCTTGCGGTCAGCACCAGCACTGCCGTCCGCGGCGCAGCCTTGCGGATGAGCCGAAGCGTCTCCAGGCCGCCCCGACCGGGCATCCCCAGGTCCAGCACGATGACGTCCGGCACCTCGTCGTCGAGCACGCGCAGGCACTTGTCCCCGCTCGTGACCGCCGCGACCACCTGGATGCCGGCTGTCGCCGAGAGGACGGCCCGAAGACCGAGGAGCACCGTGGGATGGTCGTCGACCAGCAGGACTCGCGTGACGGCACCGGACGGGCTCCCGTTCACAGCTCCAGCTCCATCCGCACCTCGGTGCCCGCACCGGGCGCCGACCACAGCTCGATGGCGCCCCGGTGCTCCACAGCGATGTCGGCGAGCGCCTCCAGACCCAGATGTCCCTGCTCGGCGCCCGGGTCGTTCGCGTCCATCCCGCGACCGTCGTCCTGCACCCGGATCACCAGGGACGCTGTGCTGCGCTCGATGGTCACCTCGACCTGGTTCGCCTCCGCGTGCTGGAGGACGTTGTGGAGCAGTTCCTTGACGCAGGCGTGGGCCACCTCCACCATCGCGCCGTCCAGCTCACGGTCGATCTGCCTCGGCGTCAGCTCGACGTCAACGACTGTCCCGCGCGTCCGCAGGGGTTGGGCCAGGTCGTCGAGCGCCTGCGCGAGGCCCACCTGGTGTATCGAACGGGGATGCAGTTCCACGATGCCGGCGCGAAGACCCTGCACGCTCTCCCGCAGCGAGCCGGAGGCCGCACCCAGCAGGTGCCGGGCCTGGGCGAGGTCCCCGGTGTCCAACGCCGAGCTCGCGCCGTCCACGACGTAGGCCGTGCCGACCAGGTCCTGGATGGGCCCGTCGTGCAGGTTGCGAGCCAGCAGCCGCCGGTCCCGCTCGGCGGAGGCGCGCGCGTGCTCGTCGACCTCTCGCTGTCGACGCCTTAGCCATCGCACGTTCATCAGTCCGATCGTCAGCTGCACGGCAGCCAGTGCGACGAAACCGATCACGGCAAGGCCGACGAGTGTGCGCCACACCGCGTCCCGCTGCACGAGCACCCGGTCGTAGCTCAGGTAGGTCTCGAACAGGACCCGTTGCCCACCCGCCGCCGGAATGGGGTCGTAGACCTCGATCAGCTGCGCTCCCAAGGTGCGCTCCCCGCGACCCTCGCTGTCGCTGAGGTCGCTGACCTCCTCGACCGTCGCATTGGTCTGCAACGCCTCACGCTTGTGATCCGACATCGGGTAGCTGCGCCCGATCTCGACCGGGTCGTCGCTGAAGAGGACCACCCCGTCCGTCGACCAGACCTTGATCCGCCGCAGTGAGGTCTCATGGCTCAGGTGCTCGCGAAGCTGGTCATCGAGGAACGGGACCGCGTTCCGGTCACCCCGCAGCAGGGCCAGGGCCATGTCCTCGTCGACGAACATGCTCCCCAGCATCTCGGTGTACCGCCGAGCGTCGACCAAGGCCTGCCGCTCGGCCAGTCGAGCACCCACGACGAGGCCGAACCCCACCATCAGGCAGAGCGCGACGAGGCTGCCGACCACCAGCCTCCACGTGGTCCAGTCGCGCTGGTGACGGGAGAGCCGCGAGCCTCGTGCGTCCGCGAGCACCACGTGCGAACGCGTCGGTCGCGAGCCAGGCGGCGCGAGAACGCCTTCCTGAGTGTCGACCGGGTTCGGTCCTCGGACCTCGGCGACTCCCCGAGCCGCGAGATCGCGAGGCGTGTCAGGTCTCAGGGCAGGATCCGGATGCTGAACTGCTGGGATGCGGACTGACCGCCGCTGTCGTTCACACGGACGGTGAAGGTGAACGTCCCCGCCGTGCTGGGTGTGCCCCTGACACGGCCTGGAGACGCCTGCACCGACAGGCCAGGCGGCAGCGTGCCGGCGACGTGTGACCAGGTGTACGGCGGCACGCCCCCGCCCGGGAACAGGCTGGCCTCGTACGAGACGCCGACGGTGCCGTCCCTGAGCTGGTCGGTGCCGTTCGTGATCACCAACGGACTCGCCGGATCCACCGTCAGGGTGAAGGTCTTGGTAGCTGTGTTGCCCGCCTGGTCGCGGGCGCGGACCGTGAAGGTCGACGTCTGCACGCGCGTCGGGACGCCGGTGACCGCCGTGGTGCGGGACAGTCGCAGGTCGTCGCCGGCGAACCTCAGTCCGTCCGGGACCCTGCCGTTCACGAGGGACCAGCGGTACGGCGTGCCCTGACCACAGCAGGCCTCGATGAAGCCGGCGTAGTTCTCCCCCACCCGGGCGTTCGGGAGCGGGGAGTCCGTGATGATCCTGAACAGGGTCTGGGCGGTGACGGTGAGCACGGCTGTACGGGTCACCCCGTTGTACGTCGCGGAGATCGTTGCGGTGCCGGCTGCGGACGGGTTGATCGCCACCTGGAACGCGCCGGTGGAGCTGAACGCCGGAACCGTGACCGTGGCCGGAACGGTTGCGATCGCCGTGTTGCTGCTGGCCAGCGAGACGGTCGCGCCACCGGTCGGGGTGAGCGCGGTGAAGGCCAACGTGGCGGACGTGGCCGAGGTGCCCGTCTGGACGGTGGCGGGGCTCAGGGAGATCGATTCGAGGGCGCCGCCGGGCTGCGGGGGTGGCGGCGCTGTGACGGTGATGTCGTCCGTCCGGGTCACTCCGTTGTAGGTCGCGGAGATCACGGAGGTGGTCGTGGCAGTGACCGGGCTGGTGGAGACGAAGGTCGGGACAACCCTGCTGTTGACCCCCTCGGGAACCGTCATGGTGGCCGGCACCGTCGCCGCGGCGGTGTTGCTGCTCGAGAACGACACCACAGCTCCTCCGGGAGGAGCGGGAGCGGTCAGCGTCACGGTCGTCGCGGCCGTGGATCCGCCCTGGACGCTGGCCGGGGCGACGTCGACCGCGTTGAGCGTGGCGCTCGGCGGCGGAGGCGGCGGAGGCGGTGGTGCAGTGGTGCCGGTAACGGTGAGGGTGGCGGTGCGAGTCGCACCGCTGTACGTCGCGGAGATCACCGACGTGGAGGTCGAGCTGACGACACTCGTCGCGACGGAGAAGGTCGCCGAAGCCACCCCTGCCGGGACGGTCCGAGTAGCGGGGACGGTGGCTGCGGCCGTGTTGCTGCTGGTCAACGACACGAGGGCGCCTCCCGCCGGCGCGGGGGCGGTGAGCGTCACCGTGGCCGAGCTGCTGGTTCCGCCCGCCACGGTCGCCGGGCTGAGACTGACCGAGCTGAGTGTCGCCGACGGCGCGGGTGCGGTCACCGTGCAACCCGACAGCCGGACGTTCGCCGGCGTCGCTGACCCGTCGTTCACGTCCACCGTGCAGTCCGCGGGCCGCGTGTAGCCCGACCGTTCGACCCGGAAGCTTCCGGAGCCGTCGCTGGCGCCCATCTGCACGCCGTCCACCGTGATCGGCCGGTTGGCGACTGCTCTGCCTTCGATCCGCAGCCTGTCGCCGCTGACCTCCGCCCGCGAGACGGTCACGGCCGCCTCCGCCGTCCCGGCCAGGGCGACCGTCAGCATCGCCGTCAGGGAAACCAGTGTCAGCGCCAGCCGACCTCGCCGTCCGTTCATGTCTGCCTCCGGGCACACAGTCACGACGTGGCTTCCGAGCGACGGCCAGGGTTTGGCAGGCCTGATGACACACCGGATCACGGCTGGCCAAGCCACATCCGGCCCTGATTCTCCTACGGCCCCTGCGCCGACGACACTGGACTCAGGTCCTAGTACCCAAGCGCACAAAGCGGACGGATGCGTCGATCCTCGAAGTCGCCAGTGCCAGACGGCATCCGCACGGCTACCGTCCGGGCCTGTTGGCCGCAGGCGGGTGCGTGCATGGTGGAACTGCTGGAGGCACGACGCCCCCCGCGGAAGGGCCGGGCATGAGTTCGAGAGATCGCACCGCCACCACCGTCGGGATCCTGTTCTTCGTCCAGATGGCCACTGCCATCGGCGGCACCACGTTGATCCAGGCGTTCGTCGACGGCGACCCCGACCGGACAGCACTGACGGTCGGCGTACTGCTGATGATGTGCTCCGGGGTCGCCGTCGTTGGTATCGGCCTGCTGATGTACCCCGTCCTGAAGACCGTCGACCCGGGTCTGGCGGTCTGGTATCCCGTGCTCCGGATCCTCGAGTTCGCCGTCTCGGCCGCCTGCGGCGTCTATCTCCTGACGCAGCTGGAGGTCGTGCCCAACCACCTGCTCTGGGTCTACATCCCCACGGGCCTCGGCGGCTTGGTCCTCACCTATCTGCTCTACGTCTCGAGGCTGGTCCCCCGACCCATCGCCGTGCTCGGTCTGGTGGGCTACGCGTGCCTCACCATCGGGGTTCCGCTCGACCTCATCGGCGTGCTCGACATGGGTGCGGGACCGGGGCAGGCCCTGCTCGTTCCCGGTGGACTGTTCGAGGCCGTGGTCCTGCCGAGCTGGTTGATCGCGAAGGGCTTCGGGACGCCGACCCCCCGAGCGTCGAGCTCCCCAGCTCTCGCGACAACGGGCTGACCCCGCCTCACTCCCACTCCACTGGCACCAGTCAGGAGCCGAGCATCATGACCACCTCATCCGCTACGACACCGCCGTTCCTCCGTCCTTGGTTGTTGTGGACCGCAGGCTTCCTGGCCTTCCCCATCTCGGGTCTGGCGGGCAGCGCGGTCGCGGGCCGCGTCGACGGCCCGCTCGCAGCCGTCCTCGGAGGCGTCGTCACCGGCCTGGTCCTCGGCGCCGGTCAGGTACTGGTGAGCCGACGCCGGCTCGACGCGCGCTGGTGGGTCCCGGCGACCGCCGTCGGAATGGGTGCTGGGCTCTTGCTCGGTGCGGTCGTCGTCGACTACGAGACGTCGCTGTCCGCTCTGGTCACGATGGGTGCGCTCACCGGTCTGCTCCTCGGACTGGCGCAGACCGTCGCCCTGCCGAGTCGCACGCATCTGCGATGGGCCTGGGCCCTGGCACTGCCCGTGCTGTGGTCCCTGGGCTGGGCGGCCACCACCCTCGGCGGCATCAGCGTCGAGAACCAGTTCACGATCTTCGGCGCGTACGGCGCCGTGACGTTCATGGCACTCTCCGGACTGTTGCTCCACTACCTCCTCCCCGTCCCGTCCGGCACGGATCGGCACCCGTCGCCCGGTCGCGTCCGAGCGGCGACGTGACCAGCCCCCGGCACGTGATCTTCGGATCCGGTGCCGTCGGACTGGCCACCTATGAGGCGCTACGTCGACGCGGCGAATCGGTGCGGATCGTCAACCGGTCCGGGCACGCCGCGGTTCCCGACGACATCGAGGTCGTCCGGGGTGACGCTCGCGACCCCGCGTTCACCGTCGGCGTCGGCGAAGGCGCCGCCGTCGTCTACCAGACCCTGAACCCGCTCTATCCCGAGTGGTCTTCGCAGTTCCCGGCCCTTCAGGCCGGCGTCCTCGCCGCCGCCGAGGCCGCTGGTGCTCGACTGGTCAGCATGGAGAACGTGTACATGTACGGCCGGCCGAACGGGCGTCCGCTCACCGAGGACCGCCCGCACGACGCGCACACGAAGAAGGGTCAGCTGCGTGGACGGATGGCGCGGGACCTGCTCGCCGCCCACGCCGCGGGACGTGTCGAGGTCGCCATCGGACGTGCGTCGGACTACTTCGGTCCCCGTGGCGGCGCGCAGTCCAACCTGGGCGACCGGGTCTTCCCCGCAGCCCTCGAGGGGAGGACCGCCACCGTGCTCGGCGACCTCGACCAACCGCACACCTACAGCTACATCCCCGACATCGGAGAGGCGCTCGCAGTCCTCGGCGAGCACGCAGACGCGCCCGGTCAGGTGTGGCATCTCCCGAACGACCCCGACACCCGGAGCACCCGTCAGCTGGTGGAGACGATCTACGAGCTCGCCGGGGCGTCGAAGACCAAGGTGCGCAGGGTCCCGACCCTGCTGTTGCGGCTGCTGGCTTTGAGGAACCCGACCCTGCGAGAGCTCCTGGAGATGCAGTACCAGTTCGAGGAGCCGTTCGTTGTCGACAGCAGCCTGATCACCAGCAAGCTCGACGTGGCAGCGACTCCCGTCGACCAGGCCCTCGACGACACCCTCGCGACGTACCGGTCCGCGCCCAGATAGACGGTGGTCCGCTTCCACCGAACGGAGGGCGAACATGGAGATCGACGATCGGCCGATGGCCGGCCGGACGGTGCTGGTCACAGGTGCCACGAGCGGCATCGGTCTGGCGACCGCCGTCGCGCTCGCGTCGATGGGAGCGCATGTCGCGATCACCGGCCGCGATCACACCCGAACCCAGGCGGCGGCTCAGGAGATCCACGCGGTGAGCGGCGAGAAGGCCGAGATGCTCGTGGCCGATCTGTCCTCCCAGTCCGAGGTTCGGCGGCTGGCCGCGCTCGCGCTCGGGGTGCTGCCCCGGCTGGACGTGCTGGTCAACAACGTCGGCGGGTACTGGAACACCCGGCGCGTCACGGCAGACGGACTCGAGCACACCTTCGCCCTCAACCATCTCGCACCTTTCCTGCTCACCAACCTCCTGCTGAGCAGGATGCTGCAGAGCGGAACCCCGGCGCGGGTGGTCACGGTCGCCTCCCACGCGGAAGCGCTCGGCCGAGTCGACTTCGATGACCTCCAGGGCGAACGGAGCTACTCGGGCGCCCGGGCCTACAACCAGTCCAAGCTCGCCAACGTCCTCTTCACCTACGAGCTGGCCAGGAGACTGCGAGCCACCTCGGTCACCGCCAACGCCGTCCACCCCGGCATGGTGAGCACCCGCTTCGGAGCCGAGGACCCGGCTGGTGTCCAGCGCGTGCTCGTCCCCTTGATGCGGCCGTTCATGAGGACCGCCGCCCGGGGCGCTGCCACCTCGGTCCATGTGGCATCCGCGCCGGACCTCGAGAACGCGACCGGGCTGTACTACGCCAACTCCGAGCCCAGGCGCTCCTCCGAGCGCAGCTACGAGGAGGCCACGGCTGCACGGCTCTGGCAGGTGAGTGCCGAGCTGGTCGGTCTGGGCGCGGCTCTCCCGGGGGGATGAGACCTCGTACCGCGCGGCGGTGCGGGGGTCTCGACGGGCTCGAGCACCGGTTTTGGGCTCGACCACCGGTTTTGGGCTCGACTACCGGTTTGGGCGCGACCACCGGGGCGGGCTCGACCACCGTCAGGCCCGCAGCACCTTCTCCATCGACTTGCCCTTAGCCAGCTCGTCGACCAGCTTGTCGAGGTAGCGGATCTTCTGCATCAGCGGATCCTCGATGTCCTCGACACGGACCCCGCAGATCACGCCGGTGATCGACGACGCCTGCGCGTTGAGGCTGGCGTCGGCGAAGAAGTCCTCGAACGTCGTGCCCGCGGCCAGGTGCCTCTCGAGCGCTGACTCGTCGAAGCCCGTCAGCCACTCGATCACCTGATCCAGCTCGGCCTTCGTTCGCCCCTTCCTCTCGACCTTCGTCACGTAGAGGGGGTACACCGAGGCGAAGCTCGCGGTGAAGATCCGGCTCATGTCGCCGAGGGTAGTGCTCCCTGCGCTTCGATGGACAACCGGACGCCGACGGGCTAGCGGCCGACGCTCAACGCTACCGTCACTTCCTCGTCGACTTCGATCCCCGCGGATCGGCGCACCTTGTCCTTCAACGGCAGCAGGTAACGACCGTCCTTCGGGAACAGCGCGGTCGTGAACTCGGCGCCGTTGATGCGCACCATCACCGGCACCTGACCCCAGTACTCGATCCCCTTGGCCGCGAACTTGATGTCCGCGCTCTCCTCCTCCGGGATGGCCACGAAGTAGTACGGAGCGGGGCCGCGCCACTCGACGACCGGGCCGTGGAACTCGAAGTCCATGACGCTCATGGAGCGAGTATCGCCGGTGGCACTTGATCAATGTCCAGGTGATCGACCGCATCGCTCGACGCATGCCGGCCCACGCCCGGGACGTGCCATGGTGAGTCGATGAGCAGGGAAGAGTCACGAGACGGTGTGACACTCACGAACCTCGACCAACCGCTGTTCGCTGAGGCGGAGGCCACGAAGCGGGACCTTGTCGACTATCTCGACGCCGTGCGCGACCGAATCCTGCCGGAGCTGCGGGGACGGCCGCTGTCGGTGATCCGCGTGCTTCGTGGGCAGCAACCGTTCATGCAGAAGAACCTGCCGAAGTACACGCCGCCCTGGCTCGAGCGGGTCACGATGTGGGCGGAGTCGTCGCACCGCGAGGTGGCGTACGGACTCTGTGAGGATCGCCGCTCGCTGCTGTGGTTCGCGAACCAGCGTGCCGTCGAGTACCACCCGATGCTCGTGCATGCAGACCAGCGGGACCGTTCGACCCGTCTCGTGCTCGACATCGACCCGCCGGAAGGCAGCGCGTTCGGCGCGGTCGTGAGCGCAGCCCGGCTGGCGGCGCAGGCCCTCGCCGATGTCGGCATGAGCGGGGCGGTCAAGACCAGCGGGGCGAAGGGCGTGCATGTGGTCGTACCGATCCGGCCCACCTCCCTCGAGGACGCCGCGGCAGCCACCCGGGCACTTGCTGCGCGGGCCGAGCGACTGGACCCGGAACTGACCACGACGAGGTTCATCCGTGAGGATCGCGGCGGCAAGGTGTTCCTCGATGCCACCCGCGTCGGGGGAGCAACGGTGGTCGCGGCCTACAGTCCTCGGGCGAGACCCGGGACACCGGTGTCCTTCCCAGTTGCCTGGGCGGATCTGGACCAGGTGACGCCGGCGGACTTCACGCTGCGCAACGCGGCGCCACTCGTGGCGCAGTCGGACCTCTGGGCGGACCTGATGCCAGCGCAGCAACCAGTCGCGCAGGAGCTGGTCGACGAGGGACGTGAGATCCCCGTGGCACGGGTGCAGGCGATGCACGAGGGCAAGCGACGCGCCCGTGCGCGTCGTGCGCAAGGAGAGCAGGCCTGACGAGCCGGCGATCGTCAATGAGTATCTGGGCGCCGGACGGGCACTACTGGGCAACCTGAGCTTCAAGAAAGGGGAATTGATCATGGCTGACACTCGTGGCATGACCGGCACCAAGATGCAGCTTGCGGCGACGGTGGTCGGCGCGACCTTCCTCCTCGTCGGTATCGCCGGGTTCATTCCCGGCCTGACCACCGACTTCGACACCCTCCAGTTCGCCGGCCACGAGTCCGAGGCGATGCTGCTGGGCATCTTCCAGGTCTCGGTGCTGCACAACATCGTCCATCTGCTCTTCGGCGTCGTGGGTCTCGCTCTGGCCCGCCGGTGGGACACGGCACGCAGCTACCTCATCGGCGGCGGTGTCGTGTACGCCCTGCTTTGGGTCTACGGGCTGGTGATCGACAAGGAGCACGCGGCCAACTTCGTGCCGGTCAACACCGCCGACGACTGGCTGCACTTCGTGCTTGCGGTCGGCATGATCGGGATCGGCATGCTGCTGAGCCGCGAGCGCCAGAACGTCGGCAGCAGGTCGCTCGCCTAGTTGCCGAGGGTCACGAGTCAGGGTCTACGGGGCGCGGCTCGAGGGCCTTGGTGGCGGGTCCGTTGAGGATCTGCCCATCGGGAGCAAAGCGGGATCCGTGGCACGGACAGTCCCAGGTGCTCTCAGCCGCGTTCCAGGCGACCTGACAGCCGAGGTGGGTGCACCGGGTCGACACCGCGTGCAGCCCACCGTCGGCGCTACGGAACCCGGCCACCTTCTCGCCCTGGAAGGAGACGATCGCGCCCTCTCCGGGCGCGAGGTCGTTGATGTCACGGGACCCGCGGGCCAGGATGCGGTCGCCGACGAACCGGAGCCCGATGCGGGTGTTCTCACCGAGGAAGCGGGGCCCTTCTGCGAGGGGCTTGATCCGGTTGGAGGCGAACAAGGGGGCATACCGGCTCTGTCGTCCCGCGATGGCGTCGGTGATCAGCATCGCCGCGAGCGTGCCCCCCGTCATCCCCCACTTCTTGAACCCCGTGGCGACGTAGACGCTCTGGGAGCGCGGAGTCACTCGTCCGATGTAGGGCACGCCGTCGTCGGGGGTGTAGTCCTGGGCCGACCACCGGTGCTCGAACGAGTCGACCTCCCAGTGGCGACGTGCGAACTCCGCGACCTTCTCGTAGCGCTCGGGACGGGCCTTGGATGAGCCGACGTGGTGACTCTGCCCGAGCACCATCAGGAGCTCCTGACCGCCCACCGGCACCGAGCGGATGGAGTACATCGGCGGGGCCGCAGCGTGCAGCATCGCCTCGGGCAGATCGCCTCGCACGCGGGCGGTGAGCACGTAGGAGCGACTCGGATAGGCACGTGCGAAATGACCGCCTCGGTCCAGGAACGGCATCAGCGTGGCGACCACGACGTGCCGCGCCCGGATGTCACCGCGCTCGGTCTGGAGGACCACGCCGTCGCCCTCTTGCACGTGAACAGCGCGAGTGTGCTCGTAGACGTGCGCGCCGGTCTCGACGAGCCGGTCCGCGAGGCCGAGCAGGTACTTGACGGGATGGAACTCCGCCTGGTTGTCGAATCGCATCCCGCCCGTGGTCGGAAAGGGAAGCGGTACGTCGTCGTCCAGGGTGGCAGCCAGTCCTGCTTCGCGGGCCGCGCGGGTCTCGGCCTCGAGCAGGCGCCGTTCGCCCGGCCGGGTGGCATAGACGTAGGACGGGCGACGCCTGAAGTCGCAGGCGATGCCCTCGTCGACGAGCTCGGCGACGCGCTCCTTGGCCGCCTCCATGGCCGACGCGTAGGTGGCCGCGCCGTCCTTGCCGTGCGTCAACCGCAGGCGCGCATACGTCAGGTGGTGCTGGGTGGTCACCTTGGCTGTGGTGTAACCGCTGGTGCCGGTGGCGATCCGGCCCTGGTCCACCAGACAGACCTCGAAGCCCTCGCGCGCCAGCAGCAGGGCCGCGGTGAGTCCGGTGATGCCACCGCCGACAACCGCGACGTCGACCGTTCGGTCACCGTCCAGCCGCTGATAGTTCTTGGTCAGGGTCTCGTCCTCCAGCCACAGGGAGCTGTGGCTGGACGCGGCCAGGTCGGCTGCCATACAGGGACCTTGTCACATCACGCGGGGGCTGCGTTCCTCGACGTCAGCTGTTGGCCGGCCCGGACGAGATCGCCTCGACCAGGTCGCCGACCTTGTCCTCCGGCAGGTTCTTCGCGACGTCGGCCTGGCTCACGACCCCGACCAGGTCGTGGCCGTCGATCACCGGCAGTCGGCGGACTCCGTGCTCGGCCATGGTGCGCAGCACCTCTTCGACCGAGTCGTCCGCGCCGATCGTGACCGGTTTGCCCTCCGCCAGCTCCGAGACCTTGGCCGTGCTGGGATCACCGCCGTCTGCGATGCAGCGGACCACGATGTCCCGGTCGGTGATCACGCCCTTGAGCCGGTTGTCGTCCCCGCAGATGGGCAGGGAACCCACGTCGAGGTCCCGCATCTTGCGGGCCGCGTCGGCCAGCGAGTCGTTCACGGAGGCGCACTCCGCCGAGCCGGTCATGATGTCGCGTGCTGTAGCCATCTCTCCTCCAGTCAGGTCCTGGGCGTTCTCGTACGTGCCCGTACCCGACCTGCAAGCGCGCATACACCGGGACCGGGTTCGCGCTCAGCTCGGCGCCGTGCGCCGGGCGTAGGCGCGCTGCATCTTGATGTGGTTGCCGCACCCGGACATCGAGCACCAGCGCCTGACCTTGTTGCGGGAGGCGTCGTAGAACGCCCATCGGCAGCTCTCGCGTGCGCAGACCTTGAGCCGCTGCCACGTCCCGTCCTCGCTGGACACCCGAATCGCGTCGGCGATCCCGGCCAGTGGTCGGGCGAGTGGACTGGTCCCGGCAGGGACCAGTGCGTAGCCCCCGGCGTCGAACGCGAGACCCACGGGTAGCCCCGCGAACACGTGGTTGAGGGCGTCGACCGCCTCGGCGTCGGCCTCATGCCCGGCGTGCGTCATCAGCAGGGCACGCAGGCCTTCCCGGACGGCGACCGCGTGCTCGAGATGGGCATCCTCCAGCTCGGTTGAGCCGGCCACGAGGTCGCGCGCCTCGAACCATGCGGCCAGCGCCTGTGGACCGGTGAGCTCGTCCGCTCCTATCTGGGGTTCGCGCGTGTTGACGAAGTCACGCAGGAGCGTGGTCGCGGCCGTACCTTCACGCTCGCCGGTCGGGGCCTGCATGGCATCTCCTCCTCATCACACCAGCATAAGGGCTTGACTGGTGTGATGAGGCGTGCCACGCTCACACCAACCAAATCGTTTGACTGGTGTGAATGGGGATGATCGGACATGCCGACCAGCGCCCACGAGGAGCCGACGCTCCCGAGCAGCGGGCCCAGACCGCTCGCCGAGAGGTGGCAGGCCTTGCTGGCCGCGATCGGCTGGGCACGCCTCGTCGGTTGACCGTGTCCAGCGGGCGCTCGACCGATGAGTATTCGGCCGGAGCGCGGTCCTTGTTCACGAGGACGGCGATGGGCGCCTGGACGCGCCCAGCGCCGCGGACAGCCGACCCGAAGGAGACGCGATGGTCAAGGTCTTTCCCTGCCTGTGGTTCGACGGCAACGCCGAGGAGGCCGCCGAGTTCTACGCGACGTTGCTGCCGGACAGCCATGTCGACAAGGTCTGGCGAACGCCGGCCGAGACACCCTCGGGACCCGCCGGAGCGGTGCTGACCGTGGACTTCACGCTTGCCGGCCAGCCGTTCCAGGGGCTCAACGGCGGTCCGGACTTCAGGTTCAACGAAGCGGTGTCGTTCGTCGTCGACTGCGCCGACCAGGACGAGGTCGATCGGCTGTACGACGCGCTCACCGCGGGCGGTGGCGAGCCCGGCCCCTGCGGCTGGGTCAAGGACCGCTTCGGTCTGTCGTGGCAGCTCGTGCCGCGTCGGCTCAACGAGCTGCTCGACGACCCCGACCCGGAGCGCGCCCGGCGCGCTATGGAGGCGATGCTCAAGATGGGCAAGATCGAGGTCGCGGAACTGGAGGCCGCCGCAGTCGACGCCGGCTGAGTGTCCTCCGTCCAATTGTCCAACGTGGCGCTGGTCTGTTCACTGGGGCCATGACGACTCGGCTCCTGATCGTGGCGGACACGCACGTCCCCAAGCGCGCACGGGACCTGCCCCCACAGGTGTGGGGCGAGATGGACGACGCAGACGTCGTGGTCCACGCAGGAGACTGGGTGACGAGCACCTCCTGGACGCGTGCGAGGCGAGAGCCACCCGTCTCATCGGGGTATGGGGCAACAACGACCACGGCGTCCTGCGGGAGCGCCTTCCGGAGGTGGCCCGCGCCGAGATCGAGGGCATCCGGCTCGGCGTCGTGCACGAGACCGGCGGCGCCAAGGGACGAGAGGCGCGGTGCAGCGCGCAGTTCCCCGATCTCGACGTGCTCGTCTTCGGGCACAGCCACATCCCCTGGGACACGACCAGCGAGACGGGTCTGCGGCTGCTGAACCCGGGCTCGCCCACCGACCGCCGGCGCCAGCCGTACTGCACCTATCTCACCGCCACCGCGCACCAGGGTCGTCTGCGGGACGTCGTCCTGCACACCATCAAGCCGTGATGGGCTTGCGGGTGATCCGGTACTGCAGCGTCAGGAAGGGGAGACCGAACACCCAGAAGGCGTGCTCCGCGCGCAACACGCCATCCTCGACGTACACGTCGAGCTGCTCGTCGAAGCCGGGCACGGCCAACGCGGTGAGCTCGTCCCCGGCGGGGTCGATGTAGGTGAGGTAGTGCCCGGCCTGACCGTCCGACGCGCGGGAGGTCAGGGTCAGTCCCCGATCCGGCCGTGACCGCGGGACCAGCGTGGCCGTGAAGCTCCCCTCCGGGACAGGGAAGCCGACGCTGACGTAGCCGCGGTCTCCGTGGGTGTAGGTGGTGTAGATGCCGACCATGATCGGTTCGTCGTCATCGGCGAAGGACCGGATCCACCCACGCACCGACACCGTTTCGTCGAGTCCGGTGACCGTGTCGATGCGGCTGCGGATCCCCCGCTGCGCCTCGCGTTGGTTCATCGGGACGTTGGCCTGTCCCAGGGGACGCGCGACGACCGTGCGGTAGACCAGGTAGCCGGGCCGCACCCACAGCCGCCACTGCGGCACGATGTCGAGCGCGAAGCGGGTGGTGTGCTCGTAGAACTCCCGCACCAGCGGGTCGACCGCGGCCGGGTCGAGTCCCGGTCCGGCCAGCGCGTCGAGGGATGCCACGATCCCGATGTCCTGGACGTCGCCGCGGTGCTGCCCTCCGAGCTCCTCGGCGAGCCGGCGGACGTAGTCGGTGCCGACGTACCTCGACCGTGCCGGCCGAGGCACCACGAACGGCAGCTCGGCGGCGCTGACCCGCTCCGCGAGCAGACGCACCTGCGCGTCGCGGAACAGCAGGGCGGACAGGCTGCGGTAGGCCAGCACCGTGCTGGTCGCGACCGTGGCCGCGGGGGCCGACCGGCGGGAGAGGGCATGCCCGACGGCGAGTCCGACGGCGGGGCCGAAGGCCACCTTCTGCGGACGCAGTCCCATCGCCCCCACCAGCGCACCGGTGGCCGCCCCGAGCACCGGCGGACGCGCGCCCGTCAGCTTGCCGGCAACCCACCCGAGCGGCGCGGCCAGCGCCGCGCTCACCGCGATCCGCTGCCACAGGGCCGGGATCTCGCCCTCCCTCTGCCGAGTCCGGGCCACGCTCTCCGAGACGCCGAGCGCGAGTGCGCCGATGGCTGCGGCACCGCCCGCCACCCGGGGACCGCGGTGCGCGCCCAGCGAGGCGCCGGCGAGGCCGCCGATGCACGCCGCGAAGCCGACGCTGGAGTGGGTGCCCACGCCGCGACACTAGTCCCAGGGCGGAGGGGAATGCCTCAGCGCGACCTCAGCCCTTCGGCGAGCTCGGCCAGGGCGTCGGCAAGGCGCACCCGGGGCACCCAGCCCCACGCCCGAGCCCGGTCGGCAAGGATCTGACCGGTCCACGCGGGTTTGTCCTCCCAGGCCGTCCGGAGGCCGAGAGCGTCGCCGACCGTCTCGTAGTAGTCACGGGTGGTCGCGGGCTCGGCCGCTGCGTTGACAGCGGTGCAGCCGTTCTCGACGGGCCCGGCTCCGGGATCCTCGGACGTCTCGATGAGACCCGTCGCGATGTCGGCGATGAGGGCGGTCAGGTCGTCGACGTGGACCCACGCGAACGTCTTCTGCGGCACCGCGCGCCGGGCCTTCTCGTCGTCGCGGATCTCGGCCGGACGCAGGGTGTTCCAGATCGAGCTCTCGCTGGGGCCGAGGATCGCCGGTGGCCGGACAAGGACCCGCGTGATCCCGTCGATCTCGGCCAGCGCGGCGTCGGTGTCCCGCTTCGTCACGGCGTACGGCCCCGCGTCGTCGCCCACCAGTGCGGACGTCTCACCCACGTCACCGACGCCGGGAGAGCGGTCGTAGACCGCGGCGGTGGAGACGTGCACCAGTCGGCCTACGCCTGCGTCGCGGGCAGCCCGCGCCAGCACCGGCGTTCCCTCGACCGCCACCCGGTGCTGCGTCTCGTGGTCGGTTCCCATCGGGTGGACGGTGCTGACCACCGCGTCCGCCCCCTGCACGACCTTTGCGGCGAACCCGGGGGCGTGGAACTCTCCGGCCCACTCCTCGACCCCGGGAATTTCTGGGGCGGTCCCGGCCCGTCGTACGACGGCGCGTACCGCTGCACCTCGTTCGACCAGTGCGGCGCAGGTCCGGGACCCGACCAGGCCATTGGCTCCCGTGACCACGACGACTGCCGGGCTTCCAGCTGACCCACTCATCCGGCGACCACCGTCATCCGCCGATCAGGTAGCCGAGCGCGATGCCGGCCGTGACCTTCGAGCCGGCCACGTAGACGTGGGACTTCCCCTGCAGCACCACCGCCCGCCCGTGCGGCAACCCGGCAGCGGTCAGCTCGAACAGGTCCCGGGAGTAGAACTCGTCGGCGGTCCCTCCCAGCACCAGGGTGGGCGCCTGCACCCGAGACAGGTCGGACTCGACGTCGAACGAGTCCTCGGCAGCGATGGTGACGAGCATGTCGTCCTGGTTGTCGGGAGTGAAGCCACCCATCACCCAACCCGCTCGCCGTGCGAGGACCGCCCAACGACGGCGGGTGCCGGCCGCCACCATGCGGGCTGTGGCCCGCCGCTTGTCACCCTGTCGGGTCAGGTCCGCGACCTCCGCCATCACTTGGCGCCCGTGGGAGGAGAGCCGACACGCGGCGGCGGCCAGCACCATGCGCTGGACCAGCTCCGGACGGTCGACGGCGAGCTGGAGCGCCACCGACCCTCCGGTCGACGTGCCGTGCACCGCCACCGGCCGGCCGATGTCCTGCTCGATGGCGCCGGCATAGTCGGCTGCGATGTCCGACATCGTGGTGCCGGGTCGCCAGGCCGGGTCTGCGGTTGACGATGTAGACCGTGAAGTGCTCGCCGAACGGCCTCGCCCACGAGACGGCCATCCTTCGCCAGGTGCCACTCGGGTTGGCGTGCTCGGTGCTCAAGCCCGATGCGACCAGCAGCGGCGGTCCCTGTCCCAGTCTCAGGTAGGGCACACCTGTCGAGAGGCTCCCCTCCGTCACCGCTGTCATGGCCGTCAAACTACGCCGCCGAACGCCGACCAGCCACGTTCCAGACTCGCCCACCTCGGGCCCCGAGCTCGGGGCCGGTATCGTCTCGCCGCGTGAGAGCCCCCCACCCGACGTACCAGCAGCTCGTCGCCATGCCGGCCTATGTCGAGCAGCCGGTCCCGGTCGCCTTCGAGGACGTCAACGGCCACCTCAACGTCCGGCACTACACCGGGATCGCGAGTGAGGGTCTCGACGAGTCACTGGTGGCACAGGGGATCCCGCAGAACTGGCCGGCCAGTGGGCACGCCTGCTTCTCCGCCGAACATCACCTGACCTATCTCGCCGAGCTGCGCACCGGCGACCGGATGTCGGCGCGGGTCCGGCTGCTCGGGCGTGCAGAGCGAGCCGCGCACGCCCTGGTCTACCTGCTCGACGAGTCGCACCGGCGGCTGAGCTTCGTCATGGAGGAGATCTTCCTCCACATCGACATGGGAACGCGGCGCACCGCCTCGTGGCCCGAGGACGTCGCGGCCGCCCTCGACCGACGCATCGCCGAGGACGCTGCTCTGCCCTGGGAGCCCGACGTCTCGGGTTCGATGGCGCTGCGTTGATCCCCCTGCGACCTTGCTCGCGGGGTCGTCAACGGCGCGTCGGCGACGGGAGCCGCGGACCGACGAAGCACGCGAGCAGCGCCACCCCCGCGCAGACATGGAAGCTGACGTCGAGCGTGAATGTCTCGGCAAGGCGCCCCACGACCGGCGCCCCGACCGCCTGACCCACAGCGATCATCAGGAAGCTGAGCCCGACCCCGAACGCTGCGCGCTGCGGATACAGGCGGGTGCTCCAGACGAGCGCGACACCGGTCAGGCCGATGTACGACGCGCCGAAGGCGGCCGCGCTGACGAAGGCGACCGGCGGCGAGCCCGGACCAAGCGCGAACCCCGCGGTCGCGCCCGCCATAGCGAGGAGCAGCACACGCCACGCCGTAGCGACCCCGACCCTGCTCGTCAGGTCGCCTCCGAGGCCTCCGAGGATGCCGGCAGCGCCGAGCACGGTCCAGACCCAGGCGGAGGTCGACGCAGGTAGCTGCCCCTGCGAGGTCATCAGCACCCGGCCCAGCGTCCAGACGGCGATGCTGCTCAGCCCCATGAGCAGGGAGCCGGCGACGAGACGCGCGACCGCGCCCGTCCCGGGGCGCCGTTCCACCGGCTGGTCTGCGCCTGTCGCGAGGCGACCACCATCCTGCGGCCGACCCTTGGGGACGGCAACCAGCACCGCGACCCCGACCAGGCCGGCCACGACTGCAAACACGGCCCAGGCGGCGCGCCACTGGTCGGCCGCCGCGATGGCGACCGGCCCGGACACCAGGACCCCGACCCCCGTGCCCGCGTTGACCAACGTCTGGGTCCGGTCACGGACCGGTTCGCGCACCCAGGCGGCCACGGCTGCGGCGAGCGGTGGGGACGCGACCCCCGTGCTCGCGCCGGCCACGACGACACCGACCGCCATGATCCCGGGACCGGGCGCGGCCGACATCAGCGCCATCCCCCCGGTGGCGAGCGCGGCGGCGAGCACTGCGACGGGTCGCGGACCGAACCGCTGCGTGAGTGCCGTGCTGACCAGGATCGCCACGCAGTAGCCGACGTAGCTGCCCGACGCGATGAGGCCGGACAGGCCGGGACCGAAGTCGAGGTCGTCCTGCATCTGTGGTGTCAGCAGGCCGTACGCGAACCGGGCGAGCCCGTAACAGACCGCGATCAGGGCGACGCCCGCTGTCGGGAGCACCCAGGGGGCACGCTGGCGGCCGGTCACGCCCCCGGGGGTCAGAGGATCGAGAACCACACGCGCTTCCCGGGCTGCCCGTCGCTGCGCGTGCCGACTCCCCAGTCGCTCGCCAGCTCGGAGACGAGACGCAGGCCCATGCCACCCTCCGCCGCCGGGGACGGCTCGGCCAGCACCGGAAGGTCGAGGCCCTCGTCGAGGATCTCGACGTGCAACGCACCGACCTCACGACCGACGACGAGGACGACCGCGCCGGAGCCATGGCGAACCGCGTTGGAGAACAGCTCCGTGGCCATCAACCGGGCGGCCTCGACCGTGTCGGGCGACAGCCCCGTGCAGGCAGAGGCGACATGACGACGGACGTCGCTGGTCGCCGCCAGATCGGGTGGGATCACCCACGTGTGCTCGGAGCCCAAGATTCAACCCTGCCTCTGCCCGTCTCCCGAGATCCGCCGGAACCGGCAACTCGCGGGCCAGGCTGGTCTTGCTCCCGCAGTGCCCGCGGATGCCGGCCCGTAAACGCGAGCTGCCTGCTCTTCCGGGTACGGGCCCGGCGGTGCAGAGTGTTGGTCACCGCCCGCCGACCACCGGCCCCCGAGGAGAGCCCGATGAGCATCGAGCTGAACCACACCATCGTGCACGTGAAGGACCGGTGGGCCGCAGCGCGCGATGTCGGTCAGGTGCTCGGCCTGCCGGAGGCGACGGCATACGGTCCGTTCGCGGAGCTCAAGCTGGACAACGCGGCCAGCCTCGACTTCATGGACACCGAGGGGGAGATCCACGGCCAGCACTACGCCTTCCTCGTGAGCGAGGAGGACTTCGACCTCATCCTCGCTCGGCTCCGAGACGACGGCCGCCAGTGGTGGGCAGACCCCTTCAAGCGTCAGCCGCAGGAGATCAACCATGAGGACGGCGGTCGCGGTCTCTACTGGGACGGCCCGGACGGGCACTGGCTGGAGATCATCACGCGCCCGTACGGAAGCGGCGGCTGACCCGGACCGGAGCCGGGGCGATCAGCGCTCGCGCAGCTCGTGCTCGAGGCCGAGGAAGTCGGCGTACCGCCCGGCTGCCTGCTCCACGACCGAGCGTTCCGAGGGACTCAGCGGCCCCTTGTAGCCCGTGACCTCGAAGACGACGCGACGGCCGATCGTGCGCTTCATCCGGGCGACCATCTGCGCGTCGACGAGAGCCATGCCGATCGCCGTCTCGCGGCCACCGGGCACGATCCCCGCACTGTCGAGCACCATCCGGCTGTCCTGGTAGCCCCGGTAGACCTCGTCGAGGATCTGGAGAAGATGCCCCTCGGGGTCACCGGGCATCGCCGGCGGCTGCTCTCCCGGGGCGTGCCAGAAGGTGCGGCCGTCGTGCTCGAAGCAGGCGAGCCGGTCACGGACCTGGGCGAGCCCCCGGCGTACGTCGCCGAGCGTGAGCGTCGCCCAGTAGGCCAGGTCGCGATCGGTGGCGGGACCGTGGCCGCTGAAGTACCTCAGCGCCAGCTCGGCGAGCGCCTCGTCGCGTTCGAGCCGCCTCGATGACGGCACACGGTCGGCGAAAACGGCGTAGGTGTGCGCCCCGTTGCGCCGCCGGCCACTGCAGATGAGTCGGTCCAGCTCCAGAAGGGCGAGCAGGAGCATCAGCACCTGCCCGCGCGGCTCCACCCCTCGAGCGCGCAGCAGGTCGCCGACCTGCTCGCGAGTCCGGTCGGGTTGCACGGCGAGACCGTCGAGGACCGCAGAGGTTGCGTGGTCGAGGGCAGCGCCCGCCAGATCGTAGGCGTCGTCGAGCTGGCGCGCGATCACGGGACGGACCCGCGGCGCCGTGAGCTCCAGCAACCAGCCGATGTCCTCGGCCGCGACGAAGTGCCAGGTCGGTCGCAGCACGTGGGTGCGCACCACGCGCCCCTCGTCGAGCAGCGCCTCCAGGTCGGCCGCCTCGCGGTCACGGGTCCGGCTGGCCACGGCCCACGCGGCCTGGCTCGGGTTCTCGGCCTGCACGGCGAGCAGGCCCCGGACGACGGCTTCGGCGGACCCGGCATGCGGTGACACGAGGTGTTGCGTGCGCAGCCGCCACCTGGCGATGTCGCGGTCCGTCGTCATCCCCTGAGCCTCGCCGACAGCAGAGCTGCCGAGCAAGCGGACGAGCCGGCCTCCTGCCCCGCGCGCGGACCGCCCTACGCTTCCGTGGCATGGATTCGCGCCCGAACGTGCTCTGGATCATCACCGACGACCAGCCCCGCAGGTCCCTCAAGGCAATGCCGCACACCAGACGCGCTGATCGCGGAGCCCGGCGTCCGGTTCCGCAACGGGTACGCCGCCGTGCCGTGGTGCGGCCCGGCCAGGGCCTCGATGATGACGTCGACGTACGCGCACAACCACGGCTGCTTCACGAACCACACCCTGCCGCCGTTCGTCGAGCAGGGGCTGGACCTCGACACCGTCGCGACGCGGATGAAGGCGGCCGGCTACCTCAACGGGTACTTCGGCAAGTACATGAACGCGCACGGATCCATGCCGGAGTACGTCGCCCCCGGGTGGGACCGCTGGGTGGTCAGGTTCGACCCGGACAGCACGCCGTACAACATCGACGGACGGGTCGTCGACGTGGCCGACAGCCGGCGGGTGTCCGACGCCTTCGCCGGACGGCGGATCCGACGGTTCGTCCGCGGGCACGTCGAGCGTCCCTGGTTCGCCGTGTTCGCGCCGACCACGCCGCACGGGCCGTACACCCCTTCCCGGCGGCACCGGCACGACTACGACGACGTGATGTGGGACCCGCCGTCGCTGAACGAGCCGAACATGGGCGACAAGCCGGCATGGATGCGCTCGCTGGAGCCGCAGGACCCGGACCGGATGCGACGGGTCTGGGAGGGCAAGCTCGAGGAGCTCCGTGACCTCGACGACCAGATCCGCCGACTGGTGCGGGCGCTGCGACGGACCGGCCAGCTGGACAACACCGTGATCATGCTGGTGTCCGACAACGGCTACATGCTCGGGGAGCATCGGCTGTTCATGAAGGAGCAACCGTACGAGGAGTCGGCCGGGGTGCCGTTCATCGTGCGCGGCCCCGGCTTCGTGGCCGGCGCTCCGGGCGCTCTGGTGAGCCAGGTGGACCTGATGCCGACGACACTGGACCTCGCCGGACTCGACCCCGACGACGGTCGCGCACTCGACGGCCGGTCGCTGCTCCCGGGCCTGCGGTCCGGCGACTGGTCGGGATGGCGACGTCGGCTCCTGGTGGAGAACCCGCACCTCGGCTGGGCGCTGCTTCGGGAGCGTTCACTGGCGTTCATCCACCAGTACGAGCGCGGCGGCCGCGAGCTCTACGACCTGGCCGCGGACCCGTACCAGATGCGGTCGCTAGCACCGGACGGTCGACACCGGCGAGCACCTCGAGGCGTTGACCGCTCTCCGGGAGGCGGCTGGGACGAGGCTGCGCAGGCAAGAGGACTGACGCCGGCCGTCAGCCTGCCTTCGGGTGGTGCCGGTGTCGGTGTTCCATGAACTTGGCGTGGTCGTCGAACTTCGGGTCACCGACGAGGTACTGAGCCAACAGGCTGTCGTGCTTGTGCGGCGCCGGGTGCACCGGCTCGGGGATCACCCGTCCCTCGGCGGCGTCCCAGAACCGGTCGGCGACGGCCCAGACGCGCCGTGCCACGAGGCTCAGCAACCCGGTGTGCGGGAGCGTCGGGTGCGGCCGCGTCGGGCCGTGCGTCTCCGCCGAGAACACCTGGTAGGCGAGGCCGTCGACCTGCGTCGGGTCGCCGAGCCGGACCAGCTCGCCGACCATGTGGCTCTCCAGCCGGTTGTGCTCGGTCAGCTGGGCGCGGGCCCGCATCCACAGCTCCGGCCAGGAGAGGTGGATCGCGTGCGCCTCGCCGTACAGCCGCGCCTTGATCAGCGACAGGCTCTGCTCGAGATCCCGCGACACCGCCAGATAGTCGTGTACGACGTCGTCGCCGTCGGGCACGGTGCGACGGACATGTCCCAGCAACACCGCCTGGACGGCCGCCAGGTGCCGGCTGGTCGCGGCCAGGAACGCGTCGGTCGCGGCGTAGGTGTCACGCGGCCGCTGCGGGTCGTGGTGCGGGGCGAGCACCTCGCCGAGCCGCTGCTCCAGGGAACGCTGCGTCGCCTCGATCGTCAGAACCAGAGTGTCTCCGTGCGTCATGACGCTCACCTCGTGAGTGAGAGCGGCTGACGTCTCTGCGGTCGCGCCAGACCGCTTTCCACAAGTGTGACCTGCGGGCCGAAGCGGGACAACATCGTCGGACGGGCGGGGGTGCTGATCTCCTCCCCTACCGTCTCGACCCGAACTAGATTGGAGACATGAACACGATCCATCTCACCGACGAAGAGCTCGAGATGGCCCGTCACGCGATGCAGGCCTACCTTCGGTCGTTCGGTCACGAGCAGGCGGACACGGTCGAGGCCATCAAGCGCGTGATCGCGCGGCTCCGCCAGGCCCAGCGCGACACCGAGGAGCCCACCTACATCGGTTGACCGGCCCGGACATGGGTGACCCCGAGGGCCACCCTGGGTGGGTGGCCCTCGGGGTCAGGACCGGGTGCCGCGTGACCGTCAGTAGCGGATCACGCCGACGCAGGTGGTGTCGCCGCGCTTGGCCCGCGCGCGGATGACGTCCGTGCCCGCCCGGTTGGCGGTCTTGCGCTCCACGGAGAAGGAGCCGCTGCGACCCTGCGTGGTGCGCTGGCCCGAGAACACGCGCGTGCCGTTGTCGGAGACCCGGACCTGCCAGGTCTGGCCGCGACGGTTGGTGTCGACTTCGAACTCGACCTCCAGGCCGCCGTCGTCCTGCTTCACCTTCAGCTTCCAGACGCCGGAGGCGCAGGAGCCGCTGCGGTTGACCTCGTTGTCGTCGTCGCCGGCGTGCGCGGCCGGAGCGACGAGGGTGAGGCTGGTCAGGGTGGCCGCGGTGGCGGCGAGGGCGGCGGTGCGACGAAGGTTCATTGGTACTCCCCGGGTCTGGCGCCGGCCTGGGCGGCGGCGCGCTTTTTAGTTGCTGATGCGGATCATTCTGTTGCCCGGACTGGTGCATGCGGCAGTGTTCTAACGTTCTAGGACCAACGGGCCACGGCGGACAGGCCCGATCGCGCCGTCGAGGTCTCCGGGTGGGCCATGCCATCTCGGACAATCCGGGCGATCCGGCGGCCCGTGACCGGGGTGGGCCGGCGCGCCCGGGCGCGCCGTACTCTCCTCGCCATGACCACAGCGCGCACCGTCCCGGTCACGACCGAGATGGACGGCGACGAGCTCGACGCCGAGGACGCGTGGCACCTGGCCCGACGCTTCGGGCTGGGCAGGATCGCGGTGACGGCGTTCGTGCGCTTCCGGTACGGCGACGGCTTCACCAACAGCCGCGCGCTCGCGCTGCAGGCGTCCCTGGCCGTCGTTCCGTTCCTGCTCGCCCTCACCGGGCTTGCCGCCGACATCGACGAGGAGCGTCCCGCCCGAGTGGTCGCCCGCACGATCCAGGCCGTCTCTCCAGGCACCGGGGAGGACGACGCCCTGGCCAGCGCGGTCACCGGCAAGGAGAGCTCGGAGCAGGCGGGAGAGCTCGCCCTGGGCTTCGGGCTCGCCTTCGCGCTGGTCTCCATGACCACGGCCATGGCGCAGGTCGAGCGCGGCAGCAACCGCATCTACGGGATCAGGCGGGATCGCAAGGCCCTGCAGAAGTACGGTCGGGCTGCCGTGCTCACCGGGATCCTCGCGGTGCCGGTCGGCGTGGGCTTCCTGATGCTCGTCGCTGGCGGCGCGTTCGGCGACGCGATGGCCGCCGACTACGGCTGGTCGGAGACGACGGTGACGAGCTGGAACATCGGCCGGTGGCCGGTGGGCGTCGCGCTGCTGGTGTTCACGATCGCCGTCCTCCTCGACCACGCGCCGCGGCGGCGCCAGCCCGCACTGTCCTGGCTGGCCCTGGGCGCGGGCATCGCGGTGCTGCTCAGCCTGGTGGCCACCGGGGGCCTCGCGCTGTACGTGACCGTGAGCTCGTCCTTCGGCAGCATCTACGGGCCGCTGGCCGGTGTGTTCGCGCTGTTGCTCTGGTCGCTGCTGTCGTCGATGGCGCTGTTCTACGGCGTTGCCGTCTGTGCCCAGCTCGAGGCCTTGCGAGCCGGGCTGGAGTCCCCGGCGTACGACGATCCGGGCCGGCCGCACGGGCAGGTCGTGCCCTCCTGACCCACTTAGCGGGTACGCGCCGCCTGACGCCAGCTTGAGCAGCAGCTACATCGTGAAGTATCTTCAGCATATGCCCGCGTCTCCGCACCAGCTCGCCACCCTCGACCAGGTGCTCGAGCTCGTGGTCCTGCTCGACGCGGACATGACCCAGGCGCTGGCCCGGGACGGGCTGACCAAGTCCAGGGCCCCCGTCGTGTGGGCGTTGCAGCAGCACGGCCCGAGCACCCAGAAGGCGCTGGCCGACCGGCTCGGCACCACCCCGCGCAACGTCACCGGTCTCGTCGACGGTCTCGTCGCCACCGGGTTCGTGACCCGGGAGCCGCACCCGACCGACCGTCGCGCCACCTTGGTCTCGCTCACCGCGCAGGGGCGCGCGGTCATGGAGCAGATGGCGTCCGACCACGACGAGCTCGCGCAGCAGCTGTTCGCGGCGTTCGGCCCCCGGGAGCTCGAGACGTTCGCCGCCGGTCTCGGCTCCGTGCTCGACGTGATCCGAGCCCATCTCGACGACCCGTCGGACGGAGCCCGATGACCACGCCCTTGGGCCCCCGGCGACCTCGATGCTGCGGCGAGCTGTCGTGTTCGAGCTCGGCATCTGGCGCAGCCTGCTCCGGTGGCTCTCCCGCAGGACCGACGTGACCCCGGGCGCCGAGGCGTTCACGTACCACCGGATGGCCACCCCGGTGATCTGGCTGTGGATCTTCGGCAGCGCCGTGGAGGTCGTCGTGGTGGACGCCCTGCTCCCGTGGCACACCGCACGCATCGTGGCCGGAGCCGTCGGTCTGTGGGGACTTGCCTGGATGGTCGGCATGCTGGCGGCGCTCAAGCCGTATCCACACCTGGTCGACGATCTCGGGGTGCGCGTCCGCAACGGCTTCGGCGTCGACCTGCGCGTGCCCTGGACGGCGATCGCGAGCGTGGCCGTCCAGGACCACGACCTGCCCTCCTCGATCCGGTCGGTCCAGGTCGAGCGGGCGGAGCAGGGGGACGTCCTCGCGGTCGGAGTGTCGGGTCGGACCAACGTGCTGGTCCGGTTGCACCAGCCGACACTCCTCCGCACCTCGCGCGACGAGCACGTCGTCACCGCGGTGCGGCTGTGGGCCGACGACCACCGCTCGCTCGTCGCCCGGCTCCGCGCTGCCGTCGCCGCACCGCGCTGAGCCGGGACACGTGACACGCCGGTTGTCGGGGTGTCGGAGGATAGGACGCATGCCGTACGACGACGGAAGGACGTTCATGCGTCGCACCCGCACCGCCCTGGCCATCAGCGTGGCCACCGCTCTCCTGCTCGCCGGCTGTGGTGGCGAGGACCCGGTGGCCGAGGAATCGCAGTCGCCGGCCCCCAGCGCCACCGCCGAGGAGCCGAGCGACACGACCGAGGAGCCCACCGGCGAGACCACCGACGAGACCACTGACGGGGCCTCCGAGCAGCCCACCGAGGAGTCCCAGAAGCCCCGACCGCAGGGTCCGTTCGCCGACCTCACCTTCAAGGGCGACTCGGCGTCCCCGAACGGCGAGCGCGTGAAGCTCGGCCTCGGCGAGACGCTGACGCTGCGAATCGACTCCGACCGACCCGGCGAGCTGCACGTGCACTCGACGCCCGAGCGGGAGATCGCCTTCCCCGCCGGCCAGTCCGAGCGCAAGCTGAAGGTCGAGCAGCCGGGTGTCGTCGACGTGGAGGAGCACGACTCCGGCAAGATCCTGCTCCAGCTCGAGGTGCGTTGAGGGGTGAACGGCTGATGGACATGGAGCACCGCCAGCTCGGGCAGAGCGGGCTCACCGTCTCGGCGATCGGGATCGGCTGCAACGCCTTCGGTGCCCGCATCGACGCGCAGCGGACCCAGCAGGTCGTCGACGCCGCGATCGACCACGGCGTCACCTTCTTCGACACGTCCGACACCTATGGCCTCGGCGCGAGCGAGGAGCTGCTCGGCCGGGCCCTCGGTCCGCGCCGCGACGACGTCGTCATCGCCACGAAGTTCGGGATGGACATGCAGGGTCGCAACGGCCCCGACTGGGGGGCACGCGCGTCCCGGCGCTACGCCCGCAAGGCCGTGGAGGCCAGCCTTCGCCGGCTCGGCACCGACCACATCGACCTGTACCAGATCCACCAGCCCGACCTGGTCACCCCCGTCGAGGAGACCCTCGAGGTGATGAACGAGCTCGTCGACGAGGGCAAGGTCCGCTACCTCGGCTGCTCGAACTTCGCGGGCTGGGAGGTCGTCGACGCGCACTGGACGGCCCGCACGCGAGGGCTGCGCGGGTTCGTGAGTGCCCAGAACGAGTACTCGCTGTACAACCGGTCCGCCGAGGAGGAGCTCGTCCCGGCGCTGGAGCGGCTCGGCATGAGCCTGCTGCCGTACTTCCCGCTCGCCTACGGGCTGCTGACCGGCAAGTACCGGCGCGGCGCGGAGCCGCCGGCGGGCAGCCGACTGAGCAGCGGCGCGCAGGCGCATCGCCTGGAAGGCGCCGACTTCGACCGGATCGAGGCGCTCGAGCGGTACGCCGAGGAGCGCGGGGTCTCGCTCCTGGAGGTCGCTCTGGGCGGCCTTGCCGCGCAGCGCGCCGTCGCCAGCGTCATCGCCGGCGCGACCTCGGCGGATCAGGTGGAGGCCAACGTGCAGGCCGCCCAGTGGCGCCCGGCGGGCGAAGACGCCGAGGTGCTCGCCGGCATCAACACCGTGCGCGCCCCCGGGATGCGGCACACCTCCTACACCCGGCGCTGACCGCCCCGCTACCGGCGGAGCAACACCGGTTTAGACCGAGCGGACGAGATTTCCGGAAACCGCCCCCGCAACCGGCCGTCCTCCTCAAGGATGTCGCTGCGCCACTCGCCGCACCCTGCTTCGCGACGCGTGCTGCACAGGAACGTCGTCCGACCTCGGAGGGGAAGGCCGAACGCCGTACGAGGGTGGCCACTGCGGTGGCCACCCTCGTCTTGTGTCCCGCGGTATGGATCGCGGATCCGTGCCGACCGGCGGCCCGCGGCGTCAGTTTGAACGTCCAGACCACTGTGACGCCTTGGTTTCCGCACCGGGGTCGCGGGTATCACCCGATCCGCAGGGGGTCCTGGGAACGGGCACGACCGGCCATCGCACCGGGCAGGCGTGCCGCGACGAAGGCGGCGAGCAATGGTCTCCACTACTGCACGGGACATCGAGGAGCAAGCGATCAGCTCCGCGGCCACCGGTGGCCGTGGTGCACTGAGCACCCGGCTGCTGACGCAGGCCGCGAACGAGTCCGACCCGACGGAGCGCAAGCGGCTGCAGGACGAGGTCGTCGTCATGCACATGGGCCTGGCCCGCGCCATCGCGGCCCGCTACCGCGGCCGCGGGATCTCCGACGAGGACCTCACCCAGGCGGCCGCGATGGCGCTGCTCAAGGCCGCCCGCAGGTTCGACCCCTCGCACGGCGTGGAGTTCCTCTCGTACGCCGTCGTCACCATGAAGGGCGAGGTCAAGCGCCAGTTCCGCGACTTCGGCTGGATGGTGCGACCGCCACGACCGATCCAGAAGCTGCAGAGCGACGTCGCCCGCGCGCAGGGTGAGCTCACCCAGGTCCTCGGCCGCTCCCCGCGGGTCCCCGAGGTCGCCGAGCACCTCGGCGTCACCGAGGACGAGGTCCTCGAGGCGCTCTCGGCCGACGGCTGCTTCACGCCCACCTCGCTCGACCTGCCGCTCGGCGACCAGGGCTCGGCCGTCCTGGGTGACACGCTCGTCACCGAGGACTCCGCGCTCGACGAGGCCGAGGCGCGGGTGATGCTGATGCCGGCCATCCGGGCGCTGCCGGAGCGTGAGCGCCACATCCTGTACCTGCGCTTCTTCAAGCAGCTGAGCCAGTCCCAGATCGCCGACGAGGTCGGCGTCACCCAGATGCAGGTCTCCCGCATCCTGGCCCGGGTGCTGGTGCAGCTCCGCGGCGAGCTCGAGCCCGCCTAGGCGCGGTCCCGACGCCGTCGGGGTTTGCGGGCGGGTGGCCGGGGTACCTCAGAGCCGAGCACCGAGGAGGAACCCACATGGACTCGACCGGCTGGATCATCGCCATCGTGGTCGCGATCATCCTGATCGCGGCGATCGCTTTTGCCCTGAAGGCTTCGAACACCAAGAAGAAGGAGCGCGACCGCGTCCGCGCCGCCGAGCTGCGCGAGCAGGCGGCCGCTCAGGCGACCGGTGTCACGCAGCACGAGAGCCACGCCCGCGAGACCGAGGCGGCTGCCAAGCAGGCCCGTGCAGAGGCCGAGCGCAAGGCCGCCGAGGCCGACCGCCTCGAGGCCGAGGCCGCCGACCGGGCCGCCTCCGCCAGCCGGGTGCGCGAGGAGCACCAGGAGAACGTCCGCAAGGCCGACGAGATCGACCCCGACGTGAAGCACCCCGCGCCCCGACGACGGACACGGCCGTCACCTCGGACGAGGGGGCCACCACGACCGGCTCGACGACCAGCGGCTCGACGACCAGCGGCTCGACGACCAGTGGCTCGACCACGACGGACTCCAGGACGACTGGCTCGACGTCAACCGACTCGACCACGACCGACGCGACCACCGCGGACGAGGTGCCGCGCACGGAGGGCACGCACCGGGCGTGACCGCCGGCTCGCCGACGGCCGGCCGCGCCTGCGGTCAGAGGTACAGGCCGGTCTGGCTGTCGCCGAGCCGTTCGGCCGCGACCGCGTGCACGTCGCGCTCGCGCATCAGGATGTAGGTCTCGGCGTTCACCTCGACCTCCGCCTTGTCCTCGGGGTCGAAGAGCACCCGGTCGCCGATCTCCACCGTGCGCACGTGCGGTCCGATCGCCGCCACCCGGGCCCAGCTGAGCCGCCGGCTACCCATGACGGCGGTCGCCGGGATCACGATGCCGCCCGACGACCGGCGCTCCCCTTCGCTGTCGACCGACACCAGCACCCGGTCGTGGAGCATCCGGATCGGGGTCTTCTCGGTCATCGCGTGAGCTTGCGCAACGCGACCATCACCGCGACGAACCCGACGACGACGCCGGCGGTCTTGAGGATGTTGTCCGTGCGCGGCGAGCCGTCGGGGGCGACGTACACCGCCTTGACCGACGCCACCTCGCGCCGGGCGATGGTCTTCGGGCTGGCCCGGTAGACCAGCTGGTCGATGGTGTCGGCGAGCCGCTCACGGGTCGCCTCGATCTCGCTCTCGAGGGAGTCGAGGCCACGGTTCTCGGCCTTGCCCACAGCACATCTCCTTGCCGTCCGCTGGTCGGTCCGGCACAGACTATCCGCCGCCGCTCCGATCGTCCGCCTGCCCCTGCCGTCCCCCTGTCCTCGGGAGCGGACAAGGTGCACGATGGGGCAGGGAGGAGTTGATGACGATGAACGCAGCGGTAGGCGACCACCTGCTGGTCCACAACGCACATGTCGGCGAGTCGAGCCGTGAGGGCGAGATCGTCGAGGTCCGGGGGTCCGACGGGGGCCCGCCCTACCTGGTCCGGTGGACCGACGACGGGCACGAGTCGTTGGTGTTCCCGGGGCCGGACGCCGAGGTCCAGCACGTTCCTGCCTAGCTCCCGACCGGGCCGGGGGTCCGCGCCCCGATCGCACGCGGGTCGAACCCGAACGGCAGCTCCAGCCGGTGCGCGGCCATCAACGCGTCGTCGGTGAGGACGTCGTACGTCGGACCGTCCGCGACGACGACTCCGTCGGAGAGGACCACGGAGCGCGGGCACAGCTGGAACGCGTAGGGCAGGTCGTGGGTGACCATCAGGACCGTCACGTCGAGCCCGGTGAGGATCTCGGCGAGCTCGCGGCGGGAGGCCGGGTCGAGGTTGGACGAGGGCTCGTCGAGCACCAGGATCTCGGGCTCCATGGCGAGCACGGTCGCCACCGCGACGCGGCGACGCTGCCCGAAGCTCAGGTGGTGCGGCGGCCGGTCCGCGAAGTCGGCCATGCCCACCTGCTCGAGGGCCGCCGTCACGCGCGCGTCGAGGTCGGCGCCGCGCAGGCCGAGGTTGGCCGGCCCGAAGGCGACGTCGTCGCGCACGGTCGGCATGAACAGCTGGTCGTCGGGGTCCTGGAAGACGATGCCGACGCGGCGGCGTACCTCCTGGACGTTCTCCTTGACCACCGGCAGCCCGGAGACGGCGACGGAGCCGGCGCCGGGCTCGAGGATGCCGTTGAGGTGCAGGACCAGCGTGGTCTTGCCGGCGCCGTTGGGGCCGAGCAGCGCGACGCGTTCGCCCCGGTGGACGTGCAGGTCGACGCCGTACAGCGCCTGGTGACCGTCGGGGTAGGCGTAGGCGAGGCCGCGCACGTCCAGGACGGGGGCGGTCATCGCCGTCCCGCCGACATCGAGCCGGTGTAGCCGCGGGACACCATCGCCAGGTGGACCCGCTCGCCGCGCTCGTAGGAGCGGATGAACAACGCACCGGCGCTGCGGGCGATGACCGGCCAGTGCCGGGGGCTGCGGGCGGTGAAGCCGCGGGACTCGAGGGCGATCCGCATCCGTCGCATCTCGTCGGTCACCACGTCGACGTAACGGATCATGAAGCCCATGATCTGCACGAGCTGCTGCGGGAGCCGCAGCCGTTCGAGGCCGACGAGGATGTCGCGCGCCTCGGTGGTCGCCGCCAGGGTCAGGCTGGCCAGCACGCCCAGGGTGCCCTTGGCGAGGAGCGCCCAGCCGGCCAGCAGCCCGGGCTCGCTGACGGTCACGCCGAGCAGCTCGATGCGCGGGCCGGTCGCGATGAACGGCATCAGCAGCGCGAACACCACGAAGGGCAGCTCCACGACGAGACGCTTCAGGATGTACGTCGGCGGGACGGTGCTGACCAGGACCACGCCCAGCACGACTCCGAGGTAGCCGGCGTAGGCGGCGAACCAGTCCGGGGGTGTGGCGACGACGACGAGGACGAAGCCGAGCAGTGCGAGCAGCTTGAGGTGCGCCGGGGCCCGGTGCACGACCGAGTGGGCGTGGTAGTGCAGCCGATGCCCGTGCCCGGCGCCCACGTCAGGACCGTCCGGTCGGTGCGGGTTCCTCGTCCGGGCGCTCCGACCTCGCCCGGCGCGCCCCGGCGGCGTACGGCGAACCCGATCCCGCCGGCCACCACGAGGGTCAGCAGGACGCCCAGCACGCCGGCCAGACCACCCGAGACCCGCGCGTCGTCGACGCCCCTGGTCCGGTAGTCGGCCAGCGGACCGTCGGCGGTCGCGTGCTCGTCGGCGCTGTCGATGAAGCCGGTCCTCTCGGCGACGTACTCGAGCCCGTCGGGGTGGCTGGAGGCGTAGTAGCTGGCCACGCCGGCCAGCAGCAGCGCCACGACGAGGCCGGCGAGCACGAACGTCCGGGTGCGCATCAGGACACCCCCTCCACCGGCGCGGCGCGCGGGACGTCGGCGCCGTGCGCACCTCGAGCGGGCGTGCGGCGAGGACGCGGCGGGCGCCGTGCACGAGGTCGGGTCGCACCGAGACCACGCTGCCGACCACGAGGCCGGTGATCGCCGCCTCGCCGAGGCCGATCACCGTGTGCCAGCCGAGCATCGCGGCGGTCAGGGTGTCGAGCGGCACCGGCGCCTGGCCGCCGACGACGTACAGGCCGACGAACGCCAGCGCGGTCACCGGCACCGACACGAAGGCGGCGACGGCGGCGACCGCGGGCACCAGGCCGACGCGCTTGGGGAGCAGCCGCTGCAGGCCGCGGAAGACGAGCCAGCCGACGACCACGCCGACCAGCCCCATCAGGGTGATGTTGGTGCCGAGCGCGGTGATGCCGCCGTCGGCGAACAGCAGGCTCTGCACGAGCAGCACCACCGACAGGCAGAGCACCGCCGTCCAGGGGCCGACGAGCACGGCGGCGAGGGCACCGCCGAGCAGGTGGCCGCTGGTGCCGGCGCCGACCGGGAAGTTCAGCATCTGGGTGGCGAACACGAACGCGGCGGTGAGGCCGGCCATCGGGGCGGTCCGGTCGTCGAGCTCGCGACGGGCGCCGCGCAGTGCCAGGGAGACGCCGGCGACCGCCACCGCCCCGGTGGCGACCGAGGTCGGGACGTCCAGGAAACCGTCGGGCACGTGCATGCAGGTCCTCCGCTACGTTGGAGCCGCCTCGCGCCGCGAGGCTCTGCCGAGAAGGCTACGTTATTGCGAACGATTCGCAATAAGGCCGCCGGCGGATTGGTCCGATCCCGCTTCGAAGAGGTACGACGATGGCGCAGACGAGGCTCGAGCCGGGCGACCGGGCCCCCGACTTCACGCTCACCGACGACACCGGCGAGCAGGTGACGCTGTCGGACCTGCGCGGCCGGAAGGTGATCGTGTACTTCTACCCCGCGGCGATGACGCCGGGCTGCACCAAGCAGGCGTGCGACTTCACCGACTCGCTGGACTCGCTGCGCGGCGCCGGGTACGAGGTGCTCGGGATCTCCCCCGACAAGCCCGAGAAGCTGGCGAAGTTCCGCGACCGCGACGCGCTGACCATCCGGCTGCTCTCCGACCCTGACAAGAGCGTCCTGCGGGAGTGGGGTGCGTTCGGGGAGAAGAAGCTGTACGGCAAGGTCATGGAGGGCGTGATCCGCTCGACGTTCGTCGTCGACGAGGACGGGCTGATCGAGGTGGCGCAGTACAACGTGAAGGCCACCGGGCACGTCGCGAAGCTGCGGCGGGACTTGGGGCTGGCGTCGTAGGGGCTGGGGGCCAATTACCACGGTCCCGTGGTAATTGGCCCGTTCCCGGGGTGAGTTCACACTGGGGAGCGGTAGATCACCACGGTCCCGTGGTAATCCACCCGTTCCCGGGGAGAGTTCACACCGGGGAGCGGCAGTTCACCACGGTCCCGTGGTAATTGGCCGCGCGCCTAGACTGGCGCCGCTCGCCAGAGTGGTGGAATCGGCAGACACGCGGCACTTAGGATGCCGTGCCTTCGGGCGTGGGGGTTCAAGTCCCCCCTCTGGCACTCCCCGGTCCCGGCCCGTGACGCGTGGTCAGTCCCGACGCGCACCGGTGCCGAGGCCGGCGTCCCGGGCCCGGATGATCACCTCGGCCCGTTCCGCTTGCAGCTCTGACCGCCACCTCAGCGGTGGGTGGCGAGCCACTGGCCGAGCGCCTGTGCGCTGCGGTCGACCAGCGCCGGCCAGTCGAGCGCGGACTCGTCGGCGTTGTCGCTGACGTGCTTGACCAGGCGGACGGGCACGCCGAGCCGCGCGCACGCGAAGGCGACCGCGTAGCCCTCCATGTCGACGAGGTGCGCGCGGACCGCGAGCCGCTCCCGAACCACCGGGTCGGTGACGAAGACGTCGCCCGAGGCGAGCACCACGTCCGACGTACCGACCACCAGCTCGTCCTGCGGGTCGTAGCCGAGCGCGCGGATGGCGTCGCCGTTCATGTCGTGGTTGACCACCGTGCCGACCTCGTGCAGGCCGGCCACACCCTCGCGCAGGGCGCCGGCGGTGCCGATGTTGACGACCGTGACGCCGTCCCGGTCCGACTCCAGCAGCGCCTGCGTGGTGGCCACGGCGGCGGCGGTCTTGCCGAGCCCGGTGACCACGACCTGCAGCCCGTCCGGCACGTGGGCGGCCTCGGCCCGGGTGGCCGAGACGACCAGGAGGCGACCGGTCACGACCGGACGAGCGCCTCGGCCACGACCGGCGCCAGCGCGCGAAGCGCCCGGCCGCGGTGGGAGATGGCGTCCTTCTCGGCGGGGGGCAGCTCGGCGGAGGTGCGCTCCTCCCCCTTCGCCAGCGTGTCGTCGGCGACGAACAGCACGTCGTAGCCGAAGCCGCCGCTACCGCGGAGCTCGCGGATGATGCGGCCGGGCATCGTGCCGTGCACGACGTGCTCGACGGTCTCGTCGCCGACCCGCCGGACGAACGCGACGGCGCAGGTGAAGTGCGCGGCGCGGCGCTCGTCGGGCACGTCGTCGAGCTGCTGCGAGCAGGAGCCGGTTGTTGGCCGCGTCGTCCTTCGGCGGTGCCCGCCCAGCGGGCCGACAGCACGCCCGGCATGCCGTTGAGCGCGTCGACGCACAGCCCGCGAGTCGTCGGCGATCGACGGCAGCCCGGTGGCCGCCACCCCCGCGCGCGCCTTGATCAGCGCGTTGCCCTCGAAGGTCGGCTCGGTCTCCGCCGGTTCGTCGTACGGCGCGACGTCGTCGAGCCCGAGCACCTCGATGCCGGGGACGTGCTCGGCCATGATCCGCTGCATCTCCGCGATCTTCTTCGCGTTGCGCGAGGCCAGGAAGACCACCGGGTGGTCGGCCCGCTCGACCTCAGCCACCGGCGAGGGCCGTCCGCTGGATCGCGGTGAGGTCGGCGCACCCCTTCTCGGCCAGCGCCAGCAGCGCGTCGAGCTCGGCGCGGTCGAACGGCGCGGCCTCGGCGGTGCCCTGCACCTCGATGAACCTGCCGTCGCCGGTCATCACGACGTTCATGTCGGTCTCGGCGCGGACGTCCTCCTCGTAGGGCAGGTCCAGTCGGGGCTCGCCGTCGATGATGCCCACGGACACCGCGGCCACCGAGCCGAGCAGCGGCTCGCCCGCCAGCGCGTCCTTGCCGGCGAGGTGCGCGCACGCGTCGGCGAGGGCGACGTAAGCCCCCGTGATCGCCGCGGTGCGGGTGCCGCCGTCGGCCTGCAGCACGTCGCAGTCGAGCACGATCGTGTTCTCGCCGAGCGCCTTGTAGTCGATGACCGCGCGCAGCGAGCGCCCGATCAGCCGGGAGATCTCGTGGGTGCGGCCGCCGATGCGGCCCTTCACCGACTCGCGGTCGGACCGGGTGTTGGTGGACGCCGGCAGCATGGCGTACTCCGCGGTGACCCAGCCGAGCCCGGAGCCCTTGCGCCAGCGCGGCACGCCCTCGGTCGCCGAGGCCGCGCAGAGCACCCGGGTGCGGCCGAACTCCACGAGCACGGAGCCGGCGGCGTGGTCGAGCCAGCCGCGGTGTGATCGTGATCGGTCGGAGCTCGTCGTTGCCTCGGCCGTCGAGGCGGGCGGTCTGGGTCTCGGTCATGGCCGAGACGATAGCCGCGCGTACGACGGAGCCGGTCGGCCGGGACCTGCCCGGCCGACCGGCGCCGTGGAGGCGACCTCGGCTACGAGGCGGCTACTTGACCTCGGCCCGCAGGACCCGCCAGAAGCCGACGACCACGGGCAGCACGACCCAGATCAGGGTGCCGACCGCCAGCTGCGCCCACTGCTCCCCGCTCATGTCGCCACCGAGGAACAGCGGCTGCTGGGAGAAGCCCAGGTCCACCCACGGCTGGATGTCGCGCATGGCCGTCCAGATGCTCGCCACCACGTTGAACGCGATCGGGACGACGAAGAACGTGACGATCGCGGCCGCGGTGTTGAGGAACAGCAGACCGAAGGCGAGACCCTGGAGCACCCCGGTGGCCTGCAGGATCGTGAACTTGCCGATGCTGTCCCAGCCGATGTTCTGCCACGGGTCCGGCGCGCCGGCCAGGAGCGTGGCCAGCGCCGCGACGAGCACCGCGAGCACGATCGCGGCCGCGCCGAACACCAGCGCCGCGGCGATCTTCGCCACGATCACCCGGGACCTGATGGGAGTCAGCGTGAAGGTGACCAACGCGGTGCGCTGGGTCCACTCGCTGCACACCAGCAGGATCCCGAGGACCGGCAGCAGGAAGCCCTGCGGCGTCGCGGTGATCCCCATGAAGTTGAGGAACACCCGGTCGTCGTCGGGGGCGGCGAAGAAGAAGATCACCACGGCGGCGGCGGTGATCAGCCCGATCGCGATCAGCAGCCACTTGCCGGCCCGGGTGTCGGCCATCTTGCGCAGCTCGACGCCGATCAGCCGGGACATCGGCACGCTCGGGGTGCCGGAGAGGTCGAGGGCCGGGATCGGGGCGGGGGCGGTGACCGCGCTCATGCGGTGTCTCCTTCGCGCTGGGTGTCGGCGGTGAGCTGGAGGAACATCTCCTCGAGCCCGGCCCCGTCGGCGGGGCGGAGCTCGACGAGGGCGATGCCGGCTTCGGCCGCGACCTTGCCGACCTCGGTGGGGTCGGCGTCTGAGCGGAAACCACCCTCGCCGGAGGGTACGGCGGTCATGCCGGAGTCGTGCAGGGCCCGCGCCAGCGCGTCGATGTCGACGGAGCGCACGAACGTACCCGCGGTCTGCAGCAGCTCGGCCTTGGTGCCCTGGGCCACGATCCGGCCGTTGCCGATGACGATGAGCTCGTCGGCGATGACCTCGACCTCGTGGAGCAGGTGGGAGGAGAGCAGCACGGTGCCACCCCGGTTGGCGTAGTCGCGCAGCAGGCCCCGCATCCAGTGGATGCCCGCCGGGTCGAGGCCGTTGGCCGGCTCGTCGAGGACGAGGACCGACGGGTCGCCCAGCAGGGCGTGGGCGATGCCGAGGCGCTGCCGCATGCCCAGGGAGTAGTTGCGCACCCGGCGCTTGGCCTCCGCCGGGGTGAGGCTGACCAGCTCGAGCATCTCGTCGATCCGCTCGGCGGGCAGCCCCATGGTGCGAGCACCGAGGGTGAGCACCTCGCGGCCGGTGCGACCGCCGTGCTGGGCGGAGGCGTCGAGCAGCACGCCCACGTGGCGTCCCGGGTTGGGGATGTCGGCGTAGTGGTGCCCGCCGATCGTAGCCTCGCCCTGCGTCGTACGGGTCAGCCCGACCAGGATGCGCATCGTCGTCGTCTTGCCGGCGCCGTTGGGACCGAGGAACCCGGTGACCCGTCCGGGACGGCTCTCGAACGACACGTCGTCGACGGCGACGAAGTCGCCGAAGGTCTTGGTGAGTCCTTCCACTTTGATCATGGCTCAACCCTCCTGCACAGCACCGGTCCGCGCATCCGCCGCGGGGTTGAACTCTGGGTGACGAAAGTAGGGGGCGCTCCGCCCAGACGTGGACTCCGGTCGCTGTCGACGCCGGGCGGTCCTCCCTAGGGTGGACGCGTGGACGGACCCGATCCCCGCGCACCGTGGCAGCCCCAGTTGGGCTGGTGGTCCCACGCGTGGCGGCTGCTCGGCTGTCTGGTGATCTCGGCCATCGTGTGGGGCAGCGCGATCCAGGGTCAGCTGGAGGACCACCGGGAGCTGTTCTGGGTCGACCTCGTGCTGGGCGCGGCCTGCTACGTGCTGGTGTTCTGGCGCCGCCGGTTCCCGTTCACGGTCGCTCTCCTCACCGCAGTGGCAGGGATGTACTCGGGGCTGGCCGCGGGGCCGGGCACTCTTGCCGCGGTTTCGCTGGCCACCCGCCGCAATCTGTGGCAGATCGTGATCGTCGGTGTCGTCAACGTGATCACCGCCCAGGGCTTCGTCAAGGTCCAGCCGGTCGTCAGCGACGACCCCGAGTGGCTGAACCTGGTCATCAACTTCGCGATGATCTCGGCCCTGCTCGCGATCGGGATGTACATCGGCTCCAGACGCGAGCTGATGTGGACGCTGCGGGAGCGGGCGCTGCGGGCCGAGACCGAGCAGGCGCTGCGGGTCGGCCAGGCCCGGGCCACCGAGCGCGAGCGGATCGCCCGCGAGATGCACGACGTGCTCGGCCACCGGATCTCGCTCGTCACGATGCACGCGGGCGCACTGACGTTCCGCGAGGACCTGAGCCGGGCCGACGTGACCTCGAGCGCGCGGATCATCCAGGACAACGCCCACCAGGCGATGGTGGAGCTGCGCGGCATCCTCGGCGTGCTGCGCGGTGCCGAGGACGGTGCCCCGGACCGGCCGCAGCCGACCCTGTCCGACGTACCAGCGCTCGTCGACGAGGCCCGCTCGTCCGGTACGACGGTGGACCTGACCGTGCAGGTGCGGGACCCGCTGCCCGAGCGGCTCGGCCGGACGGTCTACCGGGTCGTTCAGGAGGGGCTCACCAACGCCCGCAAGCACGCCGCCGCGGCGCGGGTGGGGGTGCACGTCTCGGGCAATCCGACGGACGGTGTCACGGTGCGGATCGAGAACCCGCTGCCTCCCGGCTCCCGACCGGCGAGTGCGCCGGGCTACGGCCTGGTGGGGCTGACCGAGCGCGCCGAGCTCGCGGGCGGCACGCTGCGGTGGGACGTGCGGGACCGTCGGTTCGTGCTGGAGGTGTGGCTGCCGTGGCCGAGCTGACCACCGTGATGCTCGTCGACGACGACGCCCTCGTGCGGTCGGGGCTGGCGCTGATCCTCGGGGGCGCTGCGGACCTCGAGGTGGTCGGCGCAGGCGTCCGACGGCGAGGAGGCCCTGGTGCGCAACCGCGAGCTCGGCCCCGACGTGGTCCTGATGGACATCCGGATGCCGGGCATGAACGGACTCGACGCCACCGAGCGCCTGATGGCGACGGCCGACCCGCCGGCGGTGGTGGTGCTCACCACCTTCGACGCCGACGACCACGTCGTACGCGCGCTGGCCGCCGGGGCGAGCGGGTTCCTGCTCAAGGACACCCCGCCGCCGCAGATCGTCGAGGCGGTACGCCGGGTCGCGGCCGGTGAGCCGATGCTGTCGCCGAGCGTCACCCGCCAGCTGATCCACCGGGTGCAGGAGCTCGGCACCGACGACCGGATGGCCGCCGCCCGCGCCCGGCTGGCCGACCTCACCGAGCGCGAGACCGACGTCGCGCTCGCGCTCGCCCGGGGGCTCAGCAACGCCGAGATCGCCGCGACCCTGCACCTGAGCGTGCCGACGGTGAAGGCGCACATCTCGCGGCTGTTCACCAAGCTCGGCGTCACCAACCGGGTGCAGATCGCGATCTGCGTGCACGACGCCGGCCTCGTCTGACGGCCGGACAACGATTCGTCTGCGACCTGCCTCCGTAAATCACCCCATAGACCGCAGACGAATCGTTGTCACAGGTCGTAGGTGTCGCCGGTGGCGGCAAGACCGACCGGGCCGTCGAACACCGCGCGGGCCTCGGCGAGGGCGAGCCGCTTGTCGTGCCAGGGCGGGATGTGGGTCAGCACCAGACGGCCGACTCCGGCGGCGGCCGCGGCGCTGCCGGCGTCGGTGCCGGTCAGGTGCAGGTCGCTCGGGTTGTCGTCGCCGGCGAGGAACGCCGACTCGGCGAGCATCAGGTCGGCGCCCTTGGCGAGCTCGACGAGCTGCGGGCAGGGGCCGGTGTCGCCGGAGTAGGCGAGGGTGTGGCCGTCGGCCTCGACGCGCAGGCCGTACGCCGCGACGGGGTGCGCCACCCGGGTCGGCCAGATCGTGAAGGGGCCGAGCCGCACCGGCTGGTCGTCGTACTCGTGGAAGTCGAACTCCGCCCGCATGCCGGTCTCCGGGGGCAGCCCGTAGGCGCGGGCCGCCTGCTGGCCGACCCCGGCCGGCCCGAAGACCGGGATGCGGGGACGCGGGCCGCCGGGGTGGTACTTCCACATGACGTAGAGGCCGCTGAGGTCGAAGTAGTGGTCGGGGTGCAGGTGGGAGAGCACCACGGCGTCGATGGTCAGCGGGTCGGCGTAGCGGTGCAGCATCCCGAGTGCGCCGCTGCCGAGGTCGAGGAGCACCCGCCAGGTGCGGCCCTCGTGGTCGCCCTCGAGCAGGTAGCAGCTGGCCGGTGAGTCGGGGCCCGGGTAGGAGCCGGAGCAGCCGATGACGGTCAGTCGCATCGGGCCCCCCGCAGGGGCTGGGCCGGCCCGAACGACCTGCGCGGGGCGGCTCACACGACCACCCACGAGGTGGCCTGCGAGAGCTGGTGCACCGAGTCGAGCTCGGGGCCGAGGAAGCGCCGGCCGATGTGCGCGAACTCGTCGGGCTGCCCGGTGGTGAGGAACCGGTGCTCGGGCGCGGGCAGCGCGGGGTCGCGCTCCAGGCCACGCTGGACGAGCAGCTTGAAGACGTCCTTGGCGGTCTCCTCGGCACTGGACACGAGCGTGACCTGGTCGCCCATCACGTAGGACACGATGCCGGTCAGCAGCGGGTAGTGCGTGCAGCCCAGGATCAGGGTGTCGATGCCCTCGGTGGTGAGCGGGTCGAGGTACTCGTGCGCCACCGCGAGCAGCTCGGGACCGCTGGTGACGCCCGCCTCGACGAACTCCACGAAGCGCGGGCAGGCCTGGGTGTGCAGCGTGACGTGCGGTGCGGCGGTGAACGCGTCGTCGTACGCCATCGACTCGGCGGTCGCGCGGGTGCAGATGACACCGATCCGGCCGGTGCGGCTGGCGGCGACGGCCCGGCGCGTGGCGGGGTGGATCACCTCGACGACCGGCACCGGGTAGCGCTCGCGGGCGTCGCGGAGCACGGCGGCGCTCGCGGAGTTGCACGCGATGACCAGCGCCTTGACGCCCTGGTCGACCAGGTGGTCGAGGCACTCGAGGGCGTACTCGCGGACCTCGCCGATCGGCTTCGGGCCGTAGGGCTGGCGTGCGGTGTCACCGAGGTAGAGCACCGGCTCGTGGGGCAGCTGGTCCAGCACGGCACGGGCCACGGTGAGTCCACCGAAGCCCGAGTCGAAGATGCCGACGGGTGCGTCTGCCACCCGACAAGGCTAGTGGCTCGCTACCCCTGCTTCCCCGCATGAGCGACGGACGTCACGCTGCGATCCGGGTCACGCCGCGACTAGTCGACGGTGGCCGCTGGTCGTTGTAGACGCCCGCGAACGGCTGGCCGGAGAGTCGCTGGATCGCGTTCATCACCTGGTCGGTGACCTCGCGGCGGGCCCGGCCGAGGGGCACGCCGTCGTACTGCTGCCGCGAAGTGCAGCGGCTCACCGAACCGCACCGTGACCTTCGCCAGGCGCGGCAGCTTCGAGCCGACCGGCTGCAGGTCCTGGGTGCCGGTGACGCCCACCGGTACGACGGGAGCGCCCGAGGTCAGCGCGAGGTGTGCGACGCCGGTGCGGCCGCGGTAGAGCCGGCCGTCGCGGGACCGGGTGCCCTCGGGGTAGATGCCGAACGCGCCGCCCTGGCTGAGCACGTCGAGGGCGATGTCGAGGGACGCCAGGGCCGCCCTGGTGTCGTCGCGGTCGACGGGAATCATGCCGATCCCGGTCGAACCAGCCCCGGGTGATGGCGCCCTTCACGCCGGTGCCGGTGAAGTACTGCTCCTTGGCCAGGAAGGTGACCTTGCGCGGCGCCACGATCGGGATCACCAGCGAGTCGGCGAACGACAGGTGGTTGCTCGCCACGATGACCGGGCCCTCGGCCGGCAGGTTGTCGAGGCCCTCGACCGTCGGCCGCCAGATCGCCTTGGCCAGCGGTGGGACGACGGTGTGGGTGACCTCGTACAGCATGGGCCCAGCCTTTCACGTCGGCCGGGGGCAGGCCCCTCGTCTCGCGCTCAGGCGGGGAAGGGCAGCCGCGGCTGCGGCGGACCGAGCGTCGGGTCGACGCCGTCGAACATGCTGCTGATCGACTCCCCCGCGTGCACGCGGGAGATCGCCTCCGCGAACAGGCCGGCCACCGAGCGCACCTTGAGCTCCGGCCAGTCCGCGGGCGGGACGGTGTCGGTGGTGACGACCTCGTCGATCATCCGGTGGCCGCGCAGCCGGTCGACGGCCTTGCCGACGAACAGCCCGTGCGTGCAGGCCACCGACGCGCCGGTGCAACCCAGGTCCTCGAGCTTGTCGAGCAGCTCCACGATCGATCCGCCGGTGGCGATCTCGTCGTCGAGGACGAGCGCGCGCTCGACCCGCCACGTCGCCGACGATCGCGTCGATGACGACCCGGTCGTCGGCGAGCCGCCGCTTGCTGCCGGCCGCGACCGGCACGCCGAGCAGCCGGGCGAACTGGGTGGCGGTCTTGGCGTTGCCGAGGTCGGGCGACACCACGACGGTGTCGGAGAGGTCCTGGCCCTGGAAGTGGTCCGCGAGCACGCCGAGCGCGGTCAGGTGGTCCACCGGGACCGAGAAGAAGCCGTGCACCTGCGGCGCGTGCAGCGTCATCGTCAGCACCCGCGTCACGCCGGCGGTCAGCAGCAGGTCGGCGACCAGCCGGCCGCCCAGCGAGATGCGGGAGGCGTCCTTCTTGTCCGACCGCGCGTAGGCGTAGTGCGGGATCACCGCGGTGATCTGGGCCGCGCTGGCCCCCTTGGCGGCGTCGACCATCAGCAGCAGCTCCATCAGGTGCTCCTGCGTGGGCGGCACCAGCGGCTGCACGATGTAGACGTCGCGCTGGCGGCAGTTGGCCTGGAGCTGCGCCTGGAGGCAGTCGTTGCTGAACCGGGTGATGTCGACCGCCGGACAGCGTCACCCCGAGGGCGTCGCAGATCGCGCCGGCGAGGGGGCGGTGGGCGACTGCCGCTGAAGACGACGATCTCACGCACGCGGCGCTCCCCGTTGGTTCGTGGGTGTGGGACGGCGGCGCCACGATAACCCGAGCGACCGGTGGTTGAGGAGCGAACGCAGTGAGCGTCTCGAAACCTGCGGTGCGAGTCACGCCCAGAGCTGGCCCTCGAGGTGCTCCTCGGCCTCGTCGATGGTGCCCTCGTAGGCGCCGGTCGAGAGGTACTTCCAACCGCCGTCGGCCACCACGAAGGCGATGTCGGCGCGCTCGCCGGCCTTGACCGACTTGGCGGCCTGGCCGAGCGCGGCGTGCAGGATCGCCCCGGTGGAGATGCCCGCGAAGAGACCCTCGAGCTCGAGCAGCTCGCGGACCCGGCGTACGGCGTCGCGAGGTCCGACCGAGAACCGTGCGTCGATCAGGGTCTCGTCGTACAGCTCCGGGACGAAGCCCTCGTCGAGGTTGCGCAGGCCGTAGACGAGCTCGCCGTAGCGGGGCTCGGCGGCGACGATCCGGACGTCCGGCTTGTGCTCACGGAAATACCGGCCGGCGCCCATCAGCGTGCCGGTCGTGCCGAGGCCGGCGACGAAGTGGGTGACCGTCGGCAGGTCAGCGAGCACCTCCGGGGCGGTGCCCTCGTAGTGCGCGAGCGCGTTGGCCGGGTTGCCGTACTGGTAGAGCATCACCCAGTCGGGGTGGTCCTCAGCAATCCCCTTCGCGACCCGGACCGCCTCGTTGGAGCCGCCGGCCGCCGGCGAGGACACGATCTCCGCACCCCACATGCGCAGCAGCTGGCGGCGCTCCTCGGAGGTGTTCTCGGGCATCACGCACACGAGCCGGTAGCCCTTGAGCTTCGCGGCCATCGCCAGCGAGATGCCGGTGTTGCCGGAGGTGGGCTCGAGGATCGTGCAGCCGGGGCGGAGGGTGCCGTCCTTCTCCGCCTCCTCGACCATCTTCAGCGCGGCCCGGTCCTTGATGGAGCCGGTGGGGTTCTGGTCCTCGAGCTTCGCCCACAGGCGTACGTCGGGGGACGGCGACAGCCGCGGGAGCCCGACGAGCGGCGTGCCGCCGACGGACTCGAGCAGCGAGTCGAAGCGCATGCTTCGGTCAGAACGTGTCTGCGACGTCGATCACGCGGCAGCCGCCGGCCACCGCGGGAAGCACCACGACCTGGTCGCCGTCGTCGACCGACGTGCCGAGCCCGCCGGTGAAACGGACGTCCTCGTCGTTGACGTACACGTTCACGAACCGGCGCAGGTCGCTCTCACCGTCTCTGGCCTCGACCAGGCGTTCCTTGAGGCCGGGGTGGTTTGACTCCAGGTGGTCGATGAGCTCGGCGAGCGTGGCGCCCTCCCCGGCGACGGCCTTCTCGCCGCCGGTGTAGGTGCGCAGGATGGTCGGGATGCGGACCTCGACTGCCATCAGTCGTGACTCCTCGTCGTCTCGGGCGGGCCCTTCGGCCCGGTCAGCTGTCGGCGCGGGCCGTGACGGAGACTTCCTCCTCCGTCACCTGGCCGTTGACGATCCTGTAAGACCTAAACTCCACGGGCCCGTCGCTATTCCCGTGCTCGCGTGTGCTGACCAGCACGTAGTGGGCGTTGGGCTCCATCGCGAGGCCGATGTCGGTGCGCGACGGGTAGGCCTCGGTGTCGGTGTGCGAGTGGTAGATCACTACCGGCTCCTCGTCGCGGGCGTCCATCTCCTTGTAGAGCTCGAGCAGGTCGTGGCTGTCGAACTCGTAGAACGTGGGCGACCCCGCGGCGTTGACCATCGGCACGAACCGTTCGGCGCGATCGGACCCCTCGGGCCCGGTGACCACGCCACATGCCTCGACGGGGTGGTCCTTCCGGGCATGGGCGACGATCGCGTCGTAGGTGTCCTGGTCGATCCTCAACACGTCTCGAGGGTAGGTGGGGCGTGGCGACGCTCCGACCCATCCCGTCCAGCGTCCGCATCGCGAGACGGCAGTCCGAGCCTCGGCGAGGGCTCAGCGCATGACGGACTCGACCAGCGTCTCCTGCAGGTATCCGACCCACTCGTAGATGTCGTGCACGTGGGTGCGCGGGTCGTCGTCGTCCAACGCCATCCAGAAGTCCTCGTCGCCCTCCTCGACGCCGAGCCGGGTGGCGAGCGCGAGGCGGACGTCGGTGAACGACCGCATCCAGGTCGTCGCCTCGTCCGCGGTGAGCTCGACGTCGACGTGCAACCCGTCCTCGGCCAGCTGCTGCGGGAGGCCGGCCTGCTCCAGGGTGTCGATGATCAGCACGGCCGAGCGCGCCTTGGCGTCGCGCAGGCTGCCCTCGGTGAAGCGCCGGAACTCGCCGGCGGCCTCGGGGTCGTCGGGGTACGCCGTGGGGAACAGCCGTGCCAGCACCGGGTCGTCGGGCTCGGTGGTCGGCCCGCTGAAGTCCAGCAGCTGCTCGAGGGGGTCGTTGGAGCCGGTCGGCGCCGCCACCTCGTTGCGCAGCAGCTCCACGAGCTGTGAGGCCAGGGACCGCAGCAGGTCGGCCTCGAACCCGGTGAACGTCGCGACCGCCCCGCCGCCCCGACGCGGCTCGAACCCGCCGGTCATCGCGTCGGCTCCCGGGTCTCGACGGGCTCGACCACCGTGGGCTGGCGGGTCTCGACGGGCTCGACCACCGGGGGCTGGCGGGTCTCGACGGGCTCGACCACCGTGGGCTCGCGGGTCTCGACGGGCTCGACCACCGGGGGCTCGCGGGTCTCGACGGGCTCGACCACCGTGGGCTCGCGGGTCTCGACGGGCTCGACCACCGTGGGCTCGCGGGTCTCGACGGGCTCGACCACCGTGGGCTCGCGGGTCTCGACGGGCTCGACCACCGTGGGCTGGCGGGTCTCGACGGGCTCGACCACCGGAGGCCGGCGGGTCTCGACGGGCTCGACCACCGAGGGTGTCACTCCGTCTTCTCCATCGTCGCCCAGAGTCCGTACTCGTGCATCGCCTGCACGTCGCGCTCCATCTCCTCGCGGGACCCGTGCGACACCGTGGACTTGCCGTCCTGGTGCACCTCGAGCATCAGCTTCTCGGCCTTGTGCTTCGGGTAGCCGAAGTAGGTCTGGAACACGAAGGTGACGTAGGACATCAGGTTGACCGGGTCGTTCCACACCACCGTCGACCAGGGCCGGTCCACGACGAGCGCCTGGTCCGGCTCCTCGGTCTCGACAGGCATGGGGGTGGACACGTCCTCATCCTAGGAGCCTCCCTGGACGCGGGAGCGCGCCCCCACGCGGGCCCACCGAGGCTCACTAGGCTGACGGGCGTGACGACCGCCCTCCTCACCGACCACTACGAGCTGACCATGCTGCAGGCGGCTCTCGAGCACGGCACGGCCGAGCGCCGCGCCGTCTTCGAGCTGTTCCCGCGCGCACTCCCGTCGGGGCGGAGGTACGGCGTCGTGGCCGGCGTCGGGCGGGCGCTCGACGCGGTCGAGCGGTTCGTGTTCGACGACGAGGCGCTCGCCACCCTTCGCGACGGACGGGTGGTCGACGACGCGACGCTGGAGTGGCTGGCCGGCTACCGGTTCCGGGGCGACATCTGGGGCTATCCCGAGGGCGAGATCTACTTCCCGTACTCCCCGCTGATGGTCGTCGAGTCCACGTTCGCCGAGGCCGTGCTCCTCGAGACCGTGCTGCTGTCGATCCTCAACCACGACTCGGCGATCGCGTCGGCCGCCTCCCGGATGACCTGGGCCGCCGGCGAGCGCCCGTGCATCGAGATGGGCTCCCGGCGCACGCACGAGGAGTCCGCCGTGGCGGCCGCCCGGGCGGCGTACGTCGCCGGCTTCGCGAGCACCTCCAACCTGGCGGCCCGGCACCGCTACGGCATCCCCACGTCGGGCACCAGCGCGCACAGCTTCACGCTGCTGCACGACACCGAGCGGGACGCGTTCACCGCGCAGGTGGCGTCGCTCGGCTCGGGAACCACGTTGCTGGTCGACACCTACGACGTGCGCGAGGCGGTGCAGGCAGCGGTCGAGGTCGCGGGCACCGACCTCGGCGCCGTACGCCTCGACTCCGGCGACCTCGGGGTGCTCGCCCACGAGGTGCGCGCCCAGCTCGACCGTCTCGGTGCGACCGGCACCCGGATCATCGTCACCTCCGACCTCGACGAGCACGCCATCGCCGCGCTGTCGTCCGCCCCGGTCGACGGGTACGGCGTCGGCACCTCTCTGGTCACCGGCAGCGGGCACCCGACCTGCGGGTTCGTCTACAAGCTCGTCGCCCGCGAGGGCGTCGACGGTGCGATGGTCGACGTGGCCAAGACCAGCACCAACAAGATCTCGATCGGCGGCCGCAAGTACGCCCTGCGCCGGCGCGACCGCAACGGCGTGGCCGAGAGCGAGGTGGTCGGGATCGGCACCCCGCCGGTCGACGACGGCGATGATCGCCGGCTTCTCGTGCCACTGGTCAGCGACGGCGAGGTCGTCGGCCGCGAGGACCTCGACACCATGCGGGCCCGGCACCTCGCGGCCCGTGCGGAGCTGCCGATGCCGGCCCGGCAGATGTCGCGCGGCGAGCCGGTGATCCCGACCGAGCACATCCCGACCGAGCGCACGGGGGGCTGAGGCATGGCGCTGCTCACCGTCGACTTCTTCTCCGACGCGCTGGAGGTCGGCACCTCCCTGACGGTCGTCCTGCCTCAGCCCACGCAGGCGCAGATCGGCATCGGGTCCGGCGCCGCCCACGACGAGCTGAGTCCGGACCCGCCCGTGCTGTACCTGCTGCACGGGATGTCCGACGACCACACCGCCTGGCTTCGCTACACCTCGATCGAGCGGTACGCCACCCAGCGCGGGCTCGCGGTCGTGATGCCCGCGGTCGGCCGCAGCTTCTACGCCAACGAGGCGCACGGGCACGCGCTACTGGGACTTCCTCTCCGAGGAGCTGCCCGGCTGTGGTCGGACGGTTCTTCCGGGTCTCGGCGCGGCGCGAGGACACCTTCGTCGCCGGGCTCTCGATGGGCGGGTACGGCGCGCTCAAGTGGGCGTTGCGGCAGCCGGAGCGGTTCGCTGCGGCGGCCAGCCTGTCGGGGGCCCTCGACGTGGCGGCGCTGGCCGCCCTCCCCGAGCGCAACGAGCTGCCCCAGCGGATCTACGGCGGGATGCCCGGACCCGACGAGGACCTGTTCGCGCTGCTCGCCGACGCCGACCCCGACTCGCTGCCCTCGTTGTACGTCGCGTGCGGCACCGAGGACCACCTGTTCGCGGGCAACACCCGCTTCGTCGACGCGGCGTACGAGAAGGGCCTCGACGTCGAGGTCGACTTCCGCCCCGGCGAGCACGAGTGGGGGTTCTGGGACACCGAGATCCAGACGGTCCTGGCCTGGCTGCCCCTGGAGGCACCGGCCCGAGGGTGAGCCGACCGTAGGCACCGGCCGGCGCCGAGGGTGCCGGACGACGTCCTTCCCCGCTCGAACGGCCGTCGCTAGGGTCGCACCATGAAGCGTGCGTTGATCGTCGTCGACGTCCAGAACGACTTCTGCGAGGGCGGCAGCCTCGCCGTCAGCGGCGGCGCCGAGGTGGCCTACCGGATCGGCACGATGCTGCACCACTGGACCCAGAAGGACCCGAAGGCGCCGGCGTACGACGTCGCGGTGGCGACCCGTGACCACCACATCGACCCGGGCTCGCACTTCAGCGACGACCCCGACTTCGTCGACAGCTGGCCGCGCGCACTGCGTGGTCGGCACCGACGGCGAGGCGTTCCACCCCAACCTCGACCCGCAGCCGTTCGACGCGGTCTTCCTCAAGGGCGAGCACGCCGCGGCCTACTCCGGCTTCGAGGGCCGGTGCGCCGACGGGTCGACCCTCGCCGACTGGCTCCGGTCGCACGACGTCACCCACGTCGACGTGTGCGGCATCGCCACCGACTACTGCGTGCGGGCGACCGCCCTCGACGCCGCCAAGGAGGGCTTCGACACGACCGTGCTGGGATCCCTGTGCGCCGGCGTCGCCCCCGAGTCCACCAAGGCCGCCCTCACCGACCTCACCCAGGCCGGCGTGCACGTGAGCTGACCCCCGCGAGGAGTCACAAACTCAGGCTCCTGGACGGCGTGTCGCTGCACGCGTGACCCCTCGCCGGCGCGTCGGTGATCACCCGACGACGCTGCCGCTGGCCGCGGTCCGACCCAGTCGCTGCCGGACCGCCTCCGGATCCCAGTCCCCCGGGTCGTCGGTCGTGGGCCACGCCTCCACCTGCTCGAGCGCCCACCGGGCCCAGCGCAGCACCGCCGCCTCCTGCTCGAACTGCAGCGGCAGGCAGAGGGCGCTGAGGTGCTCGCGCTCGGGGAACCGGGACGGATGGGCGGCCATGGCGGCCAGGTCGTCGAGCCGCTGCTGCGCCTCGTCCTCGATCGCCCGGAGGTTGCCGCGCAGCTGGTCGAGCGTGCCCGCGTCGGAGAAGAACACCTTCACCATGCCCTCGAACTCGGTGGCGCGGGCGGCCGGTGGTTCGCCCAGCCACCTGCGCAGCTCGTCGCGGCCCCGCTCGGTGAGCGCGTAGACGGTGCGCGCCCGGCGGCCGGTGTGCTCCGTGGACGCGGTGGCCAGCCCCTCGGCCACGAGTCGCTTCGGGTCGTCGTACAGCCTTCGCTCGGCCCGCGGCCAGAACCAGTTCAGGGACCGGCGCACCTGCTGGGCGAGCTCGTAGGTGGTCCAGGCCCGCACCGAGAGCAGCCCGAGGATCGCGAACGAGGTCGAGGACAGCCTGGTGGAGGACATGCCGCATCTTGACATACTGCAATGTGCAGTATCTACTCGGTCTCAAATGCTGCATAGGACAGTATGTTCAGGAGGAATGTCATGCCGACCCACACGCCGGACCGCACCAGCCAGTCCCCCGTCGACGATCTCGGCAGCGGCGAGCCGGCCCTGCTCCTGGTCCCGGGGTGGTGCGGCGACCGGACCGTGTTCACCGACCTGGCCGCGCGGCTCGGCGCGTCCCGACGGACGCTGAGCACCGACCTCCGCGGCCACGGTGCACTGCGTCACCAGACGGAGGACTTCGGCGCCGCCACGGTCGTCGACGACCTCGTGGACCTGCTCGACGCCGGTGGGGTACGCCGGGTCGTGCCGGTGGCGCTCTCGCACGCGGGCTGGATGGCCGTCGAGCTGCGCCGCCGGCTCGGTCCGGACCGGGTGCCGGGGATCGTGCTGGTCGACTGGATGGTCCTGGGCACCCCGCCGGGGTTCGCCGACGCGCTGGCGGGCCTGCAGGGGCCGGCCTGGCGGGAGGTCCGCGGAGCTCTCACGGAGATGTGGACCTCGGGGCTCGACCTGCCCGAGCTGGACGACTACGTGGCCTCGATGTGCGAGTACGGGCAGGAGCACTGGGGCCGCGCCGGCCGGGAGATCGCCGCCGGCTTCGCCGAGGGACGGACGCCACTCGGCGTGCTCTCCGAGCTGGACCGGCCGCCGGCGACGCTGCACCTCTACGCGCAGCCCGACGACGACGGCTACCTCGCGGCGCAGGAGGCGTTCGCGCAGGCGCACCCTTGGTTCACCGTCAACAGGCTTCGGGCCCGCAGCCACTTCCCGATGCTCGAGGTGCCCGACGAGATGGCCGGCCTGATCGAACGGTTCACCGGCAGCCTCGCCTGACGGCACGATCCCTACCGCCCAAGAAGTGTTTGACAGTCCACGCCGCTCTGTTGTAGAACTCTCCAAGAGTTCTTTGACAGTGAGGGGTCGGGCATGGCTGACAAACAGGCCGAGGCACGCAGCGTGTCCTCGATGCGCGCCACGGCGCACCCGGTGCGGTTGCAGATCCTGTCGCTGCTGACCGGCGCCGACCTCAGCGCCGCCGAGATCGCGCGCGAGCTCGACATCACCCACGCCAACGCGTCGTACCACCTCCGGTTCCTGGCCGGCACCGGCCTCATCGTGGAGGCCGGCGAGGAGAAGATCCGGGGTGGCGTCGCCAAGCGCTTCCGTCACCCCTGGGACGCCGAGCTCACCGACCCGAAGGCCACCGCGGAGGACCGCGGGCTCTACGTCCGCGCCATGGCCGAGGAGCTGGTGCGCCGCGCGACCCTGCGCAGGCCCAAGACGCCTGCCCGGCTGACCGACGCCGAGCTGTGGGTGACACCCGAGACCTGGGAGCAGGTCCAGAGCCTGGTCGAGGAGGCCTCGCGGCTGATCCACGCGGAGGCGAAGCCGCCGCGCACGCCCGGCACCCTGCACGTCAACATGACCGCGGCGACGTTCGAGATGGACGACTCGCCCACGAGCCACACGGGGGACGCATGACCTGGACGGCCGCCTTCGCACCGCTGCGCAACCGCAACTTCGCCTGGTACTACGCCTCCCGCTTCGTCGACACGCTCGGCTCCAACATGGCCCAGCGTCGCGCTGGCCTTCGCCGTGCTCGAGATCGGCGACGCCACTTCAGTCGGGCAGGTGCTGGCGGCGCGCACCATCCCGCTGGTGGCGTTCATGCTGTTCGGCGGCGTGATCGCCGACCGGTTCCCCCGCGCCCTCGTCATGCAGCTGTCCAACCTGGTGGCGGCGCTCACCTGGGGCGTGATGGCCTACCTGTTCATCACCGGCTCGGCCGAGCTCTGGATGATCATCGTGCTCGCGGCCGTCAACGGCACCTCCGACGCGGCCGGCTTCCCGGCGATGGCGGGCATGGTGCCGCAGCTCGTGCCGCGTGAGCAGCTGCAACCCGCCAACGCCCTGCTCTCGTTGTCCCGCGGCGGCCTGACCATCCTCGGTCCGACCATCGGTGCGCTGTTCGTGGTCACGGTCGGCCCGGGCTGGGCGCTCGCCGTCAACGCCTTGACGTGGGTGGTGGCCTCGGTCCTCCTCGTGCCCGTCACGATCCCGCCCCGCCCACCGAAGGAGGAGCAGACCAGCACCTTCCAGGAGCTCCGCGAGGGCTGGACGCTGTTCCGGACCACGACCTGGCTGTGGGTGGTGGTGCTCGCCTTCGGCTTCCTCAACGCCATCCACGCCGGCGGCCTCTTCACGCTGGGGCCGGCCATTGCGAAGGCGACGTTCGGTGAGCAGGGCTGGGGCTTCGTGCTCTCGGCCGAGTCGGCCGGCCTGCTGCTGATGACCGTGATCCTGCTTCGGGTCCGGCTCCGGCGACCGCTGCTCGTCGGGATGCTCGGCTGCGCACTGTTCGGGGTGCCGTTGATCGTGCTCGGCGTGCAGCCGCACCTGCTGACGATGGTCGTCGTCATGTTCGTGGCCGGCGCCGGGATCGAGGTGTTCTCGATGGGCTGGAACCTCGCGATGCAGGAGAACATCGAGGACTCGATGCTGTCGCGGGCGTACTCCTACGACGCCCTGGGCTCGTTCGTCGCGATGCCGATCGGCCAGCTCGCCTACGGCCCCCTCGGCGAGGCCTTCGGTTACAGCGACGTGCTGCTCTGGAGCGGCGTCGCCTACATCGCGATCGCACTGCTGGCGCTGACCTCGAGGTCGGTCCGCAACCTGGAGCGCGCCCCGTCGGCGCCGGCCGCGACGGTCACGTCCTGACCCGACCCGCTCAGGCCCAGCGCTCGGCCACGGCCGTGATCACCTTGAGGTTGCGGTTGGTGCCGGGGGCGAGCGCCTTCTTGAAGGTGTTGAGGAACCTCGCCTGCTGCGTGGCCCCGTCGAGCCACATGTGCACGGCCCGCCCGATCACCACCCCGGCCTCCCCCGGCCGGTCCCAGGCCGCGATCGCGGCGGCGACGTCACCGGTGGGCACGTCGCCGGCCTTGAACAGGTGGACGTAACGGAGCTCGCCGGTGGCGTTGCCCTGGGCCGGGACCGCGTCGAGCGCGTCGTCGCGGATCTGGGCGAGCTCCGCCGTCGTGAACGCGATGGTCGGGACCTCGAAGCCGTACCTCTCCAGCAGCAGCTCTTCGAGCAGCTTCTCCACCTTGGTCACCGACCGCATCGAGGTGCCGACCCGGACGTTCCCGGTCTGGATGTGGGTCTCGACGTCCCGCAGGCCCGCCTCGACAAGGCAGGCACGCAGGTCGGCCATCGGGACCTTGCGGGCCTTCCCGAGGTTGATCGCCCGCAGGAACGCGACATATGTCGGCACGGTGCTCATCCTGCACCCGGCAACCCGTAGGCGCGGGCGTGCGACACGGCCGCGGCGGTCGGTCCGCCGCGGCCCGTCGCGTCACCGGGGGCTACCCGGTGACCCCCACGATGGTTGCCGCCCGGTCGGTCGATCCGTCGCTGTAGACGACTCGACCGAGGTAGCGGGTGCCGGCCGTCAGGCCGGACCAGTTGAACGTCACGTCGACCGGCTGGCCGGTGCTGACCGATCCCGGGGCCGTCGCGTCCGCGTTGCCGGCCTCACTGCCGTCGAGCTGCCAGGAGAACAACGTGATGTCGTTGGTCGCCGCGTCCGAGTCCCAGTTGTGCACGAACACCCGGTACGCACCAGCGGCCGGGTTGTTGAGCGTCACCGTCTCGTCGGACGACCCGGTCGCGCTCGCCCCGACCAGCGCCCCGGCGCGGTAGACGAACAGGTCGATGTCGTCGACCGCGGCGCTCGAGGCGTCCGCGAACGTCGACCACCTGGCCAGCGTCCGTCCGGCCGGGAGGTCGAACGTGTAGGCCTTGACCGACGGGTTCGCCAGGTTCGACTCCGGGTCGTCGACGTTGAAGTTGCCCGCCTGGCCGTCCGCGTGCGTGCTCACCTGCGTCGTTGCGGGCACCAGCCCGTCCACGCGGGTCGCCAGGGTGCCGGTGTAGCCGGGAGTGACCTGCCAGGTCCGGCTGCCCGCGGTGCCGGTGACCGCGACCGCGGCCGGTGCGGCGATCGCCACCGGGCGGACCGCGATCGGGCTGCGTACGTCGTACCCGCCACCGGACCAGGTCAGCGAGCCGTGCTGGAACTGGCCGAACGCAGCATCGGTGCGCGTGATCGTCACCTGGTACGACGCGCTGGCACCGGCGGCCACGGACAGCGACGTCGGCGTCACCGTGACGGTGTGGCCGGGCGGTGCCTGCACCTGGGCGGACACGTTGAGCCGCCGTCCCGACACGTTGCGTGACCGTGCGTGTGACCGTCTGCGAGCCCGCCAGTGCGCCGATGGCGATCGACGGGTAGTTCAGGTTGCTCGGGTCACCGGGGGTTGCGGGGGTCGTGTCCCCGCAGAGCGCGCACTGGCCGGCGCCGGCCGCGAAGCTGCGCCAGTCCTCCCGCCCCGCGTCGTACACCAGTCCGGGGTCGGCCGCGGAGTTCGGCACCACCTGGCCGGACCCGAAGTCGAACGGTGTGCCGGCGATGGGCGAGCCGTTGTTGCGGGTCTGCGCCGCGGTGGTCATCAGAGCCGACTTGATGGCCGCAGGCGACCATCTCTCGTGCAGGTCGGTCAGCAGCGCACCGATGCCCGCGATGTGCGGGCTCGACATCGACGTGCCGCTGTAGAAGTCGAAGTCCCGGCCGAAGTTCGACGGCGGCGCCACGGCCGCGAGTACGTCCACGCCGGGCGCCATCAGGTCCGGCTTGAGCAGGTCGGCACCGGTGGCGGCGGCGGGACCCCTGGAGGAGAAGTCGGCGACGTCCGGAGCCGGGACGCCGAACACGAGCTGTCCGGCCGACAGGCTGGCGGTTGCGCCCGCCGTGCCGGCATAGGTGGTGATCGCGGCGCCGTCGACCTCGTTGACGTGCACGGTGGGCACGAAGTGCAGGTCGGCGTTCACCGAGCTGGGGGTCTCGTTGTAGAGCACCATCCCGACCCCACCGGCCCGCTCGACCTCCTGGCTCTTGGCGATCCTGGCGTTGACGCCGCGCGCACAGGTGACGATCTTGCCGGCCACCTGCGCGGGGTCGAGGGTGTCGGCGAAGCACAGCTGCACGTCACGCGCCGGCGCACCGGCGAGCCCGACCGCGGTCGAGTTCACCAGCGGCGCGGGGCCGACCGCGGCCGTGATCGACTTGCCCTGGAAGGTGCTGCCGTTGCCGAGCGTGACCGAGCCCTGACCGTCGCGGTCGTGGGTGCCCGCCGCCACGGTGGTGACCCACGGGCTGTTGTGGGCGACAGTGGACGCACCGGGCCCGTTGTTGCCGGCCGAGGCAGCGACGAAGACCCCGGCACTCGCCGCGTTGAAGAACGCGTTCTCGACGGGGTCGGCGAAGGTGTTCACGAGCGACCCGCTGATCGAGTAGTTGATGACGTCGACGCCGTCGGCGACCGCCGCGTCGATCGCGGCGACGCTGTCGACCGTGCCGCAGCCGCCCGCGTCGCCGTTCCAGCAGACCTTGTAGATCGCGAGCCTCGCGCCGGGCGCCATCCCGCTGATCCGGCCGAGGTCGAGTCCCTCGACCCGGGCCCGCACCCGGGAGTTGCCGGCGGCCGTGCCGGCAGTGTGCGAGCCGTGGCCGCTGCCGTCGCGCGGCGAGAGGAACTCGCTGGGAAGCAGGTCCTGCGGCGGGAAGGACTCGTTGAAGTACTTCGCGACGACGACCTTGCTGTTGCACGTGGTGACGGGGAACTGCTCGCCCGGCTGGCAGTCGCCCCGGAACCGGCTGGGTGGGCGGCGGTCCTCGCCGGCGAAGCTGCGGCTCTCCGGCCAGATGCCGGAGTCGACGATGCCGACCAGGGTGCCGCGGGCCCGCGTCGCCGTCGCGCCCCCCGGTCTGGTCCCAGAGCCCGCCGCGCCGGTCGAGGCCGAGGAAGGTCGGAGTGCGCTGGGTGTCCATCTTGTTGATCCGGTTGCGCGTCACCGCTGTCACGCCTGGTGCGCGGCGCAGCTCGTCGGCGGCCCGGCGGGACATCCGCACCGCGACGCCGTTGAGCGCCACCCGGTAGCGGTAGACGACCTGCTCGCCGCCGACCCGCGCGAGCGCACGGTCCTGGCGCCGCGTCAGGAACCGGCCGTAGCGCTGGGCGGCGGCCGACCGGACGTCGACCTTGACGCCCTTGCGCGGGGCGGTGCGGGCGTAGCCGCGCACCCCGCCCGTGTAGGCGGCGATCGGGCGCTCGTCGAGCTGGACGATGTAGAGCCGGCGGGGCCCGTTCGGGGCCGCGGCGCTCTGGGCGGTGACGGCGGTCAGGCCTGCGGTCAGCAGGCCTCCGGCCGCGAGGAGCGCGACGCTGCGGCGGCGCGCGGTGGTACGTGAGACAGACACCCCGTGTCTCCCCTCGCTGACGGCGACTGCTGGGTGCTGGCGGCGGTCGCGAGTGGATGTGATGGGCTCACTCAACTACTCGCGCCCCGTGCGCGGTAGTACAGGAACCTACGACTTTCGGGAAGGTCTCAGGAGTTCGAGTAGACCGCCGGCCCACCGTCCGGTCCGGCCGCATCCGGCCCCCGCCCGGCGTCGGCTCGAACGGGCCCGCGTCCGGCCTCCGCTCGAACGGGCCCGCGTCCGGCCCAAGTCCACGCGTACGCCGGGTCCTCCGCCGCGAGCGCTCCTTCACCGAGGTCCAGCGGCTTGAACGTGTCCACCATGACCGCGAGCTCGTCGAAGTACTCCGCACCCAGCGACGCCTCGATCGCCGACGGCTGCGGCCCGTGCGCGTAGCCACCCGGGTGCAGCGACACCGACCCGATGTTGATGCCGGACCCCTTGCGCGCCTCGTAGTCGCCGCCCACGTAGAACATGACCTCGTCGCTGTCGACGTTGGAGTGGTAGTACGGCACCGGCACCGAGTCGGGGTGGTAGTCCACCTTGCGGGGACAGAAGTTGCAGATCACGAAGTTCCAGCCCTCGAAGACCTGGTGCACCGGCGGCGGCTGGTGCACCTTGCCGGTGATCGGCATGAAGTCCTCGACGTTGAACGTATAGGGGTACAGGCAGCCGTCCCAGCCCACCACGTCGAACGGATGGGTCGCGTAGGTCAGTCGGCTGCCGACCAGCCCGCCCTGGGCGTGCCGGCCGCTGCCCCGGTGCTTCACCAGCACCTCGACGTCGGTGCCCTCGACCAGGAACGGCTCGTCGGGACCGTAGAGGTCGCGCTCGCAGTACGGCGCGTGCTCGAGCATCTGTCCGAACCGGGAGAGGTACCGCTTCGGCGGGTGGATGTGGCTGTTCGCCTCGATCGCGTACAGGCGGCACGCCTCCGAGGGGACCCACCGGTGCGTGGTCGCGCGCGGCACGATGACGTAGTCACCGGTGCGGTAGGGCACCACGCCGAACACCGTCTCGACGACGCCGGACCCCTCCTGCACGTAGACGCACTCGTCACCCACGGCGTTGCGGTAGTACGGCGACGCGCCGGCCGCGACGACGTAGGAGATCCGCACGTCGCCGTTGCCGAGCACCAGCCGGCGGTGCTCGACGGGGTTGCGGGTCTCCACCCCCGAGGAGCCGGCCGAGTCGAACAGGCTGTGCAGCCGGAGGTGCCGGGGCTTGAGCGGATGGTTGGAGGTGAGGCTCAGGTCGGGCAGCTCCCAGACCTGGCTGTCGACGATCGCCGACGGGACGCCCGCGTGGTAGAGCAGCGAGGAGTCGGAGGAGAAGCCCTCCTCCCCCATCAGCTCCTCGTAGCGCAGCGCGCCCTGCGCGTCGCGGAAGACCGTGTGCCGCTTGCCCGGCACCTCTCCGACCTGGCGGTAGTAGGCCATCTCGCTCTCCCTGGTTGTCGAGCTACGATCGGTTGTCGAGCTTGTCGAGACACGTCCTGTAATCGGACACATGTGTCCGTTGAGTCGCTGCTGCGCTAGCCTCGCACCGTGCCCGACTTCCCGGCAACCCCGACCCGACCGACGGGGCCAGATCCGCGCGGACTCCCGGCACCGTACGTCGGACTCGTCGACGACGCAGCCATCTTCCCGCCCGGCAACAGCCCGCTCGACGCGGCCGTCACGGCCTGGCAGGAGCGCCGCGACGAGCCGTGGTCGTCGCTGGTCGGTTGTTTCGTCGTGTCCGACCAGCGGCTGCCCGAGCTGGCCGATGCGATCGAGACGGCCGGCCTCACCGACGACGCACCACTGCCGGTCAGCGTGGTCGTCGGCCGCGGCGCCGGAGCCATCGCGCCGGCGGCCAGCAGCGCGCGGCGGATGCGAGCTGTGCAGCTGGTCGGCGTCGAGGTCGCGCTGCGGGACCCCGACGACCTGCTCGCCAACGCGCGCAGGGTCGTGACGGCCGTCGACCAGGCGCGCGACCACGGCGCCATCGACGACGACGTGACCGTCCACGTCGAGCTGCCGCAGGGCCCGGCCACCCACGGGTGGCTGGCCGCGGCCGACGAGGTCGCCGCCGCGGAGCTGCGCTTGAAGTACCGCACCGGCGGCGTCGACGCCGACCTGTTCCCCTCCGTGGACGACGTCGCCTCGTGGATCGACGCGGCCCTCGACCGGGAGACCCCCTTCAAGTGCACGGCCGGCCTGCACAACGCGGTGCGGCACACCGACCCCGAGACCGGGTTCACCCACCACGGGTTCCTCAACGTGCTCGCCGCAACCCGTGCCGCGCTCGACGGCGGCGACGTCCGAGCGGTGCTCGACGAACGAGACGGGGAGTCTCTCGTCGCCGCCCTGCCCGACCTCGACACCCTCACGCGCACCCGCCGCTGGTTCATGTCCTTCGGCTCGTGCAGCGTCCGTGAGCCGCTGCAGGACCTGGTCGCACTGGGGCTGGTCCGCGGCCTCGACCATCCAACGCCCGAGGAGTCCTGATGCCCACCCTCCCCACCTGGGTCGACGGCGCAGCCGGCTCGCCGTACGACGTCGACAACCTCCCCTACGGGGTGTTCAACCACCCGTCGTGGGAGGGCGAGGAGGGGCGGGTCGGCGTCCGCATCGGTGACCAGGTGCTCGACCTGGCGCCCGTCGCCGCCGCCGAGATGCTCGAGGTGGCGCACGTGTTCGAGGCGCCCGCACTCAACCCGTTCCTCGCGCTGGACCGGGCGCACTGGTCCGGCGTACGCCGGTGGATCGTCTCCCTGCTCACCGACGACGCCGAGCGCAGCCTGGTGGAGCCGCACCTGCTGCCCGTCGACGAGGTGACGCTCTCGATGCCGTTCGAGGTCGCGGACTACGTCGACTTCTACTGCTCGCTCGACCACGCCTCCAACGTGGGCAAGATCTTCCGGCCCGACGCCGAGCCGCTGCTGCCCAACTGGCGGCACCTGCCCGTGGGCTACCACGGCCGCTCCGGCACCGTGGTCGTGAGCGGTTCCGACGTGCGCCGCCCCTGCGGCCAGCGGGTCTCGACGGGCTCCACCGCCGGTGGTGAAGCGCCCACCCCCACGTACGGGCCGAGCGCACGGCTCGACATCGAGTGCGAGCTCGGGTTCGTGGTCGGCGCCCCGTCGGCGCAGGGCGAGCGGGTCGCGACCGCCGCGTTCGAGGAGCACGTGTTCGGGGTGCTGCCGCTCAACGACTGGTCCGCCCGCGACATCCAGGCCTGGGAGTACGTCCCGCTCGGGCCGTTCCTCGGCAAGTCGTTCGCGACGTCGGTCGCCGGGTGGGTCACCCCGCTCGAGGCGCTCGAGGCCGCGCGCGTCGACCTGCCGGGCCAGGACCCCCCGCCTCTGGACTACCTGGCCGTCGGGCCGGGAGCCGGCTACGACATCGCCTTCGAGGTGGTGCTCAACGGCGAGACGGTCGCCCGTCCGCCGTACGCCTCGATGTACTGGTCTCCCGCGCAGATGCTGGCGCACATGACGGTCAACGGTGCCAGCCTGCGCACCGGCGACCTGTTCGCGTCCGGCACCGTCAGCGGTCCCGAGCGCGACCAGCGCGGCTCGTTCCTGGAGCTGTCGTGGGGCGGCCGGGAGCCGTTCGGCGGCCCGGACTCCCAGCGGACGTTCCTGGAGGACGGCGACACCGTCACCCTCCGGGCGACCGCCCCGGGCGCGCTCGGTGGCCGGATCGCGCTCGGCGAGGTCACCGGGACCATCACCCCGGCGACCTGACTGCGTCGATCGCCCCATCCCGGTGACGAGCCGGGATGGGTCGAACAGCCGACGCGGTCACGCCTGTCCCGCACCTAGCGTTCCGGCCATGAACCTCGGCGACATCCCGGTTTTCGCGGGCGTGCTCTCCACCGTGATCTTCGCGGGGAGCACCCTGCCGATGCTCGCCAAGGCTCACCGGACCCGCGACCTGGCGTCGTACAGCATGGGCAACATCGCGCTGGCCAACCTGGGCAACGCGGTGCACTCGGCGTACGTGTTCAGCCTCCCGCCCGGCCCGATCTGGGCGCTGCACACCTTCTACATCCTCACCAGCGCGACGATGCTGGTCTGGCGGATCCGCTACACCGCCCCACGACGGGAGACCGCGCCCCGCCGCTCCCCTCTCCTCCCGGACGGCCCGGCGGGATGCGTGAACCTACCCATCGACCCGCGCACGAAGATGGTCGGTTCTCCCGACGCGGGCGCGCCGGCCGCGCCCTAGCGTCGCTGGCAACCGCAAACCGTCAGGAGCACGTGATGACCAGTCAGCACATCGAGACCCTCATCATCGGCGCCGGGCAGGCGGGGCTCTCCACGGGCTACCACCTGCAGCGCCGCGGCCGGGACTTCCTCGTCCTCGACTCGAACGACCGTGTCGGGGACAACTGGCGACGCCAGTGGGACTCGCTGCGGCTCTACACGCCCGCGAAGTACGACGGCCTGCCGGGCCTGCCGTTCCCGGCCACCGACTGGCACTACCCCGGCAAGGACGAGGTCGCCGACTACCTGGAGACCTACGCCCTCACGCACGACCTGCCGGTGCGGATGAGCACCCGGGTGCAGCGGCTGAGCCGCGCGGGCGACGGCTACCGGGCGGAGCTCGACGACGGCGCGATCACGTGCGACAACGTCGTGGTCGCGACCGGATCCTTCGGGCGCACCCCGCACGTGCCGGACATCGCCGCCGACCTCGACCCGGAGATCCTGCAGATGCACTCCAGCGAGTACCGCCGGCCGGAGCAGCTGCGCCCCGGTGCGGTGCTCGTCGTCGGCGCCTCGCACTCGGGCACCGACATCGCCTACGAGGTCGCCGCCTCGCACCCGACGGTGCTGTGCGGTCGCGACTGCGGCGAGCTCCCGGTGCAGCTCGAGTCCCGACGGGCACGGGTGGCCCTTCCGCTGATCGTGTTCGTGTTCCGGCACGTCCTGACCCGGCGTACGCCGATGGGCCGCAAGGAGATGGACGAGGTGCGCTTCCACGGCGGCCCGTCGTTGCGGGTCAAGCAGGCCGACCTGGCGAGTCGCGGCGTCACGCGCAACGAGGCTCGTGTCACCGGGGTGGTGGGTGGCCTGCCGGAGCTCGGGGACGGCACCGTGGTGGACGCGACGAACGTCATCTGGTGCACCGGGTTCCGGCAGGTCTTCGACTGGATCGACCTCCCCGTGTTCGACGCTCGCGGCTGGCCCGTCGAGTACCGCGGCGTCGTCGACGCGGCGCCGGGAGTCTTCTTCTGCGGTCTGAGCTTCCAGTTCGCCTTCTCGTCGATGATCTTCTCGGGCATCGGCCGGGACGCCGACTTCGTGGCCCAGCGGATCACGGAGCGGGCGACCAGCCGTCCACGCTCGGCCTCCGTCGCGGCCTGACCGGTTGCCGGCCGCGCGCGTATCCTTCGACGGGGAGGAGTGCGCCATGGGCGTGGTCGAGGAGCTGGTGAGGGCCCGCGATGCGTACGACCGTCGAGACTGGCTGTCGGCGTACGAAGGTCTGTCCGAGGTCGAGGCCGACGCGTTGACGGCCGCCGACTTCTTCCGGCTGGCCACCGTGGCATTCCTCCTCGGGCACAGGAACGACTGCGTCCAGGCGATGCAACGAGCACACCGGCTGCACCTCGACGCCGGAGAGCCGGTCGCCGCGGCGCGCTGCGGCCTCTGGCTGGGGATGGTGCTCGAGCTCGCCGGCGAACCGGCCGTCGCCGGTGGCTGGGTGTCACGGTCCGAGCGGCTGCTGGACCAGGTCACCGACGACGTGGTGGAGCGGGGCTACCTGCTGATCGACCGGATGTACGGACATGTCTTCTCCGGGGCGATGGACCAGGCGATGCCGCTGGCGACCGAGGCGGAGGGCTACGGCCGACGCTTCGGGGACGCCGACCTGACGGCACTCGCGGTCTCGTCTGTCGGGTCGGATGCTGATGCACACCGGCAGGGTGCCGGAGGGGCTGGCCCGCCTCGACGAGTCCATGACCGGGATCGCGGCCGGCGAGGTCGGCCCGTTGGTCGCGGGGACGGTCTACTGCTCGATGATCGAGGGCTGCCAGGAGGTCGCGGACTTCGACCGGGCCGCGGAGTGGACGACGATGCTGACCCGCTGGTGCGAGGAGCAGCCCGGCCTGGTCCCGTTCACGGGGCAGTGCGCGGTCCACCGTGGCCAGATCATGCGGGTGCGCGGTGCGTACGACGCCGCGCTCGAGGAGCTCGAGCGGGCGCTGGTCCGCTACGACCTGGCCGGCTCGAGCCCCGCCGTGGGACTGGTCTGGGCCGAACGCGGCGAGGTGCTGCGCATCCGAGGCGACCTCCCCGGGGCGGAGTCGGCGTTCGAGCACGCCGTCGCGCACGGCCACGAGCCCCAGCCGAGCCTCGCCCTGCTCTGGCTCGACCAGGGGCGGGTGTCCGCGGCGACGGCCGTCGTCGAGCGGCTGCTCTCGGAGGTCGGAGACCCGGTCGCGCGGGCCCGGCTGCTCCCGGCGGCCACCGAGATCCGGCTCGCCGCCGGCGCGCTGGACGAGGCCGCGGCGAGCGCCGACGAGCTCGCCGGGCTGGCCGCGGAGTTCCAGTGCACCGGTCTCCAGGCCGCCGCCGACCACGCCCTCGGCAGCGCACTCGGCGCGCGTGGTGACCTGGCCGGCGCGGTGCCGCACCTGCGCCGGGCGGCACGGCTCTGGACCCGGCTGGAGGCACCACTCGAGACCGCGCGCACCCGGACCGTCCTCGGACAGGCCTTCCGAGGACTCGGGCGACGAGGCCTCCGGGATCGCCGAGCTGACCGCGGCCCGGCGTACCTTCGCCGAGATCGGCGCGCTGCCGGCCGAGCGGGAGGTCGCCGCCATGCTCGCGCCCACGGCACCCGCCGGGCTCACCGCCCGGGAGGTCGAGGTGCTCCGTCTCGTCGCCGCCGGCCGCAGCAACCCCGAGATCGCGACCGAGCTCGTGCTCAGCGAGAAGACCGTCGCGCGGCACCTGAGCAACATCTTCGCCAAGCTCGACGTCCGGTCCCGGACCGCCGCGGCCGCGTTCGCCTACGAGCACCACCTGGTCTGAGGTCGCCCCCGCTGAGTTGAGGCGCAAGCCGGGGCGCTGCTGTCGCCGGCGGCCGCCCGGGCCCGGACACCCGTGCGCCGGTTCCGCCGGGTCGCCTAATGTGACCGACATGAACACTCGTCTGGGGACCATCGTCATCGCCGCCGTGCTCGCCGTGGCCACGGCATCCTGCGCCGCGAACACCGACACGACCGAGCTCGAGGGCGGCGAGCAGCTCGTCGCCGAGGAGAAGCTGACCGTCTGCACGCACCTGCCCTACGAGCCGTTCCAGTTCCAGGAGAGTGGCGAGATCGTCGGCTTCGACGTCGACCTCATGGACCTCGTCGCCGAGGAGCTCGGCGTCGAGCAGACCATCGTCAACACCCCGTTCGAGACCATCGAGACCGGCCAGGCCATGAGCACCGGCAAGTGCGACATCGCCGCCGCGGGCATGACGATCACCGAGGAGCGCGCCCGGGTGATGGACTTCGCCGACCCGTACTTCCAGGCGACCCAGGCGCTGCTGGTGAAGAAGGGATCGGGCTTCGACTCACTCGAGTCGCTCTCCGGCGAGACCGTCGGGGTGCAGGCCAACACCACGGGCAAGGCGTACGCCGAGGACAACGCCCCCGACGACGTAGAGCTCAAGACCTTCGAGGACCTCGCGCTGCTGACCAGCGCCGTCAAGACCGGCTCGGTGGCCGCCGGCGTCAACGACAACGGCGTGCTCTACGACTACGCCGAGCAGAACCCCGACACCGAGGTGACCGCCGAGTTCGACACCGGCGAGGAGTACGGCTTCGCGGTCGCCAAGGACGGCAACGACGCCCTCCTCGACACCGTCAACGAGGTTCTCGAGAAGGCCAAGTCCGACGGCACGTACGAGAAGATCTTCCGGAAGTACTTCCCCGACGCCGAGCTCCCCGACTTCGTCAACTGAGCCTTCCCGCCCCACCCGTCGAGCGCGAGGAGAACCTGATGGCGATGAGCCCGCGGAGGCGAGCACGGGTCTCGCGTGCGATCCAGTACGCCATCCTCTTGCTTCTCGTGCTCGCGGCGGCGCTGCTGGCCGACTGGGGCACGCTCCGGGAGCAGTTCCTCCAGCTCGACATCGTCGCGGGGATGTTGCCCGAAGTCCTCACGGTGGCGCTGAAGAACACCATCCTCTACACCGCCTGCGGGTTCACGTTCGGGCTGGTGCTCGGGCTGGTCCTGGCGCTGATGCGGCTGTCGTCCGGTGGGCCCCTACCGCTGGATCGCGACCGGCTTCATCGAGTTCTTCCGCGGCCTGCCGGCGCTGGTCGTGTTCATCGCGCTCAGCGTCGGCGTGCCGATCGCCTTCCCGGGCCGGGAGGTCCCCGGCGGCGTGCTGGGCATCGCCACCGTCGCCCTCGGGCTGGTCGGCGGCGCCTACATGGCCGAGACGATCCGGGCCGGCATCCAGGCGGTGCCCAAGGGCCAGATCGAGGCCGCCCGCTCGCTCGGCATGTCCCACGCGCCGGGCGATGGTCTCGATCGTGATCCCGCAGGCGTTCCGGATCATCCTGCCGCCGCTGACCAACGAGCTGGTCCTGCTGACAAGGACACCTCGCTGGTGTACCTGCTCGGCTACACGCCTCGCTCGGTGGAGCTCGCGGCGTTCGGCCGCGACGGTGCTGAACCAGGAGAACAACTTCACGCCGCTGATCGTGATCGCGGCTCTGCTACCTGTTCATCACGGTGCCGCTGGCCTCGTCGTACGCCGGCATGGAAGCCCGCGCGGAGAGGGCCCGCTGACATGGCACCGACGAGACCGAGCTCCGAGCTCGACCGCACGCGGCGGCCATCGACGTGCAGGACCTGCACAAGTACTTCGGCGACAACGAGGTGCTCAAGGGCATCGACTTCCACGTCGACCACGGGCCAGGTCGTCTGCGTCATCGGCCCGTCGGGCTCGGGCAAGTCGACGCTGCTGCGCTGCGTGAACCGGCTCGAGGAGCCGACGTCCGGGACGGATCCTCGTCGAGGGCGATCGAGATCACCGACCCCGACGTCGACCTCGACAAGGTGCGCAGCCGGATCGGCATGGTGTTCCAGCAGTTCAACCTGTTCCCGCACCTGACCGTGCTGCGCAACCTGACCATCGCCCAGCAGCGGGTGAAGGGACGCGACAAGGCGGAGGCCGTCGAGGTGGCCCGGCGCAACCTCGAGAAGGTCGGGCTCGCCGAGCGGGAGGACGCCTACCCGGCCCACCTCTCCGGCGGTCAGCAGCAGCGGGTCGCGATCGCCCGGGCGCTGTCGATGGACCCCGACATGATGCTCTTCGACGAGCCGACGAGCGCGCTCGACCCCGAGCTGGTCGGCGACGTGCTCGACGGTGATGAAGGACCTCGCCCGCGAGGGCATGACGATGATGGTCGTCACCCACGAGATGGGCTTCGCCCGCGAGGTCGGCGACAAGCTCGTCTTCATGGACGGCGGCGTGATCGTCGAGGAGGGCGACCCCGCGCGTGGTGCTGGCCGACCCGCAGCACGAACGCACGCAGGCGTTCCTGTCGAAGGTGCTCTGAGGCGACGGTGGCGGCGCTGCGGTTCCGGCGCTCGCCGCGCTGCGGCGGCACCACGTTGGTCGCGGCGATCTTGTCGTGCAGGGCCTGCTTCTTGGAGTCCCACAGCGGCCACAGGCCGTCGAGGAGCGGGTACAGGCCGGCGATGCTGCCGAGCACCGGGACCGTGGCGAGAGGCGTACCGAACTGGCCGCCCCAGCGCTTGAGGATGGTCCCCCACGACATCTGGCCGGGCGTCTCGCGGAGCCGGACCCGCATGCCGAGCGCCAGCTTGCCCGGGGTCGCGGCCTTCCAGCGCAGGAAGCCGCGTGGTACGCGAGCGACGACCACCAGCCCGATCAGGCTGACCACGGCCGAGCGGCCCGGTGATGTCGGCCATCAGCTCGGACTGGTCCGGCCGGCGGCCCCGCCGGACTCGGCCGCGTCCAGTGCCTGGGCGATGAAGTCGCCGTAGGCGTCGAAGATCTCGCGCATCCACGGGAACGCGATGAGCCGCGCTGACGGCGCCGACGATGACCGCGTCGATGAGGTACGCCGCGACGCGCAGCCACCAGCCCGCGAGCTCCTGCCCGTCGGGGGTCGTGGCCACGGCCGGCCGGCCCGCGTCGGCGTACGGCGTCATCGGTGCGTACGCCGGGGCCGAGCCGTACGCCGGGGCCGAGCCGTACCCGGCTGGCCCGGCGGTCCCGGCGGCGCCTGCCCCGCCGGCGGCTGCACGTGCTCGGTCCACTGCCGGCCGTCCCAGTAGCGCTGGCCCTTCGGCTCCGGCGCCTGCGGGTCCGGGTCGGGGTACCACCCCGCGGGGATCTGGGTCATGCCCGAATCCTTCCATGCCGATGCCGGTATGCCTGGCGTGACACCTGGGTCACCCTAGGCATACCGACATCGGTGCGGGCTCAGAGGTTGCCGCGGGCCTCCTGCTCGCGCTCGATCGCCTCGAAGAGCGCCTTGAAGTTGCCCTTGCCGAAGCCGAGCGAGCCGTGCCGCTCGATGAACTCGTAGAACACCGTGGGCCGGTCGCCCATCGGCTTGGTGAAGATCTGCAGCAGGTAGCCGTCCTCGTCGCGGTCGACCAGGATCCGGCGCTTCTTCAGCTCCTCGATCGGCACCCGCACGTTGCCGATCCGCTCGCGCAGCTCGGGGTCGTCGTAGTAGGAGTCCGGGGTGTCGAGGAACTGGATGCCGTTGTCGCGCAGGATGTCGACGCGTGCGCAGGATGTCGTTGGTGGCCAGCGCGATGTGCTGGCAGCCGGCGCCGTCGTAGAACTCGAGGTACTCGTCGATCTGCGACTTCTTCTTCGCGACCGCCGGCTCGTTGAGCGGGAACTTCACGCGGTGGTTGCCGCTGGCGACGACCTTGGACATCAGCGCGGAGTAGTCGGTGGCGATGTCGTCGCCGATGAACTCCGCCATGTTGGTGAAGCCCGATGACCTTGTTGTAGAACGTGACCCACTCGTCCATCTTGCCGAGCTCGACGTTGCCGACGCAGTGGTCGATCGCCTGGAACAGCCGCTTCGGGTGGCCCTCGGCGCGCGTGACGGTGGTGCCGCGGGCGACGTAGCCGGGGAGGTACGGGCCGTCGTACTTCGACCGGTCGACGAGCGTGTGCCGGGTCTCGCCGTACGTCGCGATCGCGGCCATGCGCACGGTGCCGTGCTCGTCGCTGACGTCGTGCGGCTCCTCGAGGATCGTGGCGCCGACCGAGCGCGCGTGCTCGATGCACTTGTCGACGTCGGGCACCTCGAGGGCGAGGTCGACGACCCCGTCGCCGTGCTTGCGGTGGTGGTCGAGCACCGGCGAGTCGGGGGTGACGCCGCCGGTGAACACGAAGCGGGCCGACCCGGACCGGAGCACGTAGCTCTTGGAGTCGCGGGTGCCGTTCTCCGGGCCGCGGTAGGCCTCGAGGTCCATGCCCAGCGCGAGCTGGTAGAAGTTCGCGGTCTGGGTGGCGTTGCCGACCACGAAGCACGACCGCGTCCATCGCGGTGACCGGGAACGGGTCGGAGCTGGCGTCGTACTCCACCAGGCCGACCAGCTGCTTGAGCTGCTCGAGGGTGAGGTCGGCGGCCCGCTCGTCGCGGGTGAGGGACTCGGTGAGGGCGTCAGTCATGCCGGTGAGCATGGTCGCTGCGAGCAGGATGTGCAACAGTACGACGAATCGCTGGACAAACTGCACAGTCCGAGGAGCCGATGTGGACGAGCTGGATGCCACTTTGATCCGTCTGTTCGCCGACGAGCCACGCGTCGGCGTCCTGGAGGCGTCCCGCCGGCTCGGGGTGGCCCGCGGCACCGTGCAGGCCCGGCTCGAACAGGCTCACCGAGAACGGCGTGATCGAGGGCTGGGGCCCGGACCTCGACCCCGAGGCGCTGGGCTACCCGGTCACGGCGTTCCTGACCCTGGAGATCCGGCAGGGCTCGGGCCACGACGCGGTCGCCGAGCACCTGGCCTCGATCCCCGAGGTGCTCGAGGCGTTCACGATCACCGGCGCCGGCGACATGTGGGCCGGGTGGTCGCGCGGTCCAACACCGACCTGCAGCGGGTGATCGACGCGGTCCTGTCCGACAGCGGCATCGTGCGCTCCTCGACCGTCATCGCGCTGGCCACCCAGATCCCGTTCCGCGTGCTGCCGCTGCTCGACGCCTGAGGGGCCGGGGCCAATTACCACGGGACCGTGGTGAACTGCCCCTTCCCCATGTGATTTCGCCACTGGGAGCGGTGGATTACCACGGTCCCGTGGTAATTCACCCCCCGCCCTACGCCAACCGCGAGGCGACCCGAGCGGCGGCGGACACGACGAGCGGCCCGACCGCGGACGGCGTCGAGGTCGCCCAGCGTGACGATCCCGACCGAGGCCTCGAGGCCGTCGAGGCCGAGCACCGGCGCCGCGACACCCGGGCGCCGGCCTGGATCTCGCCGGCGGTCTCGACGTACCCGTTGCCGGCGGCCGCGGGCGCGTCCGGGCGCTCGCGGCCCAGCAGGATCGCCCGGCCGGCGGCGCCCTGGCCGAGCGGGTGCCGGGCGCCGACGCGGTAGCCGACGTGGAAGTCGGTCCAGGTCGGCTCCACGACCGCGATCGCGAGCGCCTCGCCGCCGTCGGCGACGGTGAGGTGCGCGGTCATGCCGAGCTCCTCGGCGAGCGCGCGCAGCACCGGCGCCGCCAGCTCACGCAGCACCGGCTGCAACCCCCGGGCCAGCGCGAGCACCCCGAGCCCGACGTGCACCAGACCGGCGGCGTCGCGGCGGGCCAGACCGTGCACCTCGAGCGTCGCGACCAGCCGGTAGACGACCGTGCGGTTGACGCCCACCTGCGCGGCGAGCGCGGTGATCGTCAGCCCGCTGGGAGTGGCGGCGAGCACCTCGAGCACCCGCAGACCGCGGCCCAGGGTCTGCGAGGTCTCCGCGGTCATGACGCGACCCTATCCTCGATTCGTCTGCGATCGGCCCGCGTGAATCGCCCCAAAGATCGCAGACGAATCGTTGTCAGGAGGTGCGGCGGGTCGCGGCCCAGTCGCGGATCTGGTCGATCCGGGCCTGGAGCTGGTCGGCGGTGGCGACCGCGGCAGCCGGACCGCCGCACTCCTTGCGCAGCGCGGCGTGCGTCACCCCGTGCGGCTGGCCGGTGCGGTGGTTCCAGGCCGCGACCAGGCCGTTGAGCTCGCGGCGCAGGGTGGCCAGGTGCTCGTGCGTGGACACGTCGCGTACGACGTCCTCGGGGGTCGAGCTGGTGCGGCCCTGCTGGCGGCGCCGCTCCGACTGCCGGTGCCGCAGCAGGTCGCGGACCTGGTCGGGCTCGAGCAGGCCCGGGATGCCGAGGAAGTCCATCTCCTCGTCGGACCCGACGTGCACCTCGCCCGCGTGGCCGAACTCGCCGCCGTCGTAGAGCACCCGGTCGAAGCGCGCCTCGGAGCCCAGCGCCTCGAACGGCACCAGCTCCTCGTCGCTCGCAGCCTCGGCCGCGTTGGCCTGGGCGAGCAGCGTCGTCCTCGGCGGCGAAGATGTCGCCCTCGTCGTTGATCGCGCCGGCCGAGCACGTGGTCGCGCTCCACCTCCATCTCCGAGGCGAACCCGAGCAGGTTCGGCACCGACGGCAGGAACACCGAGGCGGTCTCGCCGCGCTTGCGGGCCCGCACGAACCGGCCGACCGCCTGGGCGAAGAACAGCGGGGTGGCGGTCGTGGTGGCGTAGACGCCGACGGCGAGCCGGGGCACGTCGACGCCCTCCGACACCATCCGCACCGCGACCATCCAGCGGTCGTCGCCCTCGGAGAACGCCGCGATCCGCTTGGACGCGGCCTTCTCGTCGGACAGCACGACGACCGGCTTCTCCCCGGTGATGCTCCTTCAGCAGCGCGGCGTAGGCGCGGGCGGAGTCCTGGTCGGTGGCGATCACCAGCCCGCCGGCGTCGGGGACGTGCCGGCGTACCTCGGTCAGCCGCTTGTCCGCGGCCGCCAGCACCGACGGCATCCAGGCGCCGTCCGGGTCCAGGGCGGTGCGCAGCGCCTGGGCGGTCATGTCCTTGGTCAGCGGCTCGCCGAGCCGCGCCGCGATCTCGTCGCCGGCCCGGGTGCGCCACTGCATCTCGCCGCTGTAGGCCATGAACAGCACCGGCCGCACGACGTGGTCGGCCAGCGCGTGCGCGTAGCCGTAGGTGTAGTCGGCGACGCTGCGCGGGACGCCGTCGCCGCCGGGTGCATAGCTGACGAACGGGATCGGGTTGACGTCGGAGCGGAACGGCGTGCCGGTCAGCGCGAGCCGCCGGTGCGCCGGCTCGAACGCCTCCCGCACCGCGTCGCCCCACGACAGCGCGTCGCCGGCGTGGTGCACCTCGTCGAGAATCACCAGCGTCTTGAACCGCTCGGTGCGGATCCGGTGCGCGAGCGCGTTGGTGGCCACCCCGGCGTACGTCACCGCGACGCCGACGTAGTCCTTGCTGGTCGGGCCCCGCCTGCCGGAGTACGTCGGGTCGATCGGGATCCCGGCGCGCGCGGCCGCGTCGGCCCACTGGGTCTTCAGGTGCTCGGTGGGCGCGACCACGGTGATCCGGTCGACGACGCGACGCGACAACAGCTCCGCCGCCACGGTGAGCGCGAACGTCGTCTTGCCGGCCCCCGGCGTCGCCACCGCGAGGAAGTCGCGCGGGTTCTGCGTGAAGTACTTCTCCAGCGCGGCCGACTGCCAGGCGCGCAGGGGCGTCGCGGTGCCCCAGGCGGCGTGGTGCGGGTACGCCGGAGGCAGCACCTGGGCCGGGTCCGGGGTGAGCGGTGCCGCGGCGGCGCTGGAGAACAGGTCGTCGGAGGAGTCGGTCACGTCTCTCGAGGGGTGCGTAGGGGGCGTGGTCGATCGAGCGCTGGGTGGTTCAGGGCGTGCGGTAGGCGAGCCAGTTGTCGTGCATCCGGGACACCTGCCCGGGCGTGAACATGTTCATGCAGTCGTCGACGGCGTAGTCCATGAAGTTGTTGATCGGGTCCAGGCCCGGCTGCACGGTGCAGGAGTCCTTGGCGGGGTCGCAGGCCGAGCTCGCGACCGCCTGCGCGGGGGTGTCGGCGACGAGATCGCCGGGGCCGTCGCAGCCTCCCTCGAACGTGTGGAACAACCCGAGCCAGTGGCCGATCTCGTGCACGGCCGTGTCGCCGCGGTTGTAGCCGCTGAAGGTACCGCCGGGCAGGCTCTCCTGGTGGATCACCACGCCGTCGAGGCCGGGCTGCCGCCGGGCCTCGGTGGGCGGCGTCGCCCAGCCGAGCACCACCGCCTGGGCGAACGGGTCGCGCGGCTCGAGGAGGTAGAGGTTGAGGTCCTCGGGACCGCCGCGGTGCAGCGCGTGCCGCATCTCGAGGTCGTCCTGGCCGCCGATCCGGGCGTGGTGCCAGCGGTCCTTGCGGGTCCGGTCGAACGACTCGAGGTAGAACGCGAACCGCGTCGAGGTGTTGGTGACGCCCTGCCCACCGGCGTACGCCGCGTTGATGACCTGGAGCTGGCGACGGACCCGCTTCTTGCTCGCTCCCTTGGTGCCGTCACCGCCGACCACGTGCACGTGCACGCCGATGCGGAGGGTGGCACCGACCCGACCGTCGTCGCGCGCGGCTCCGGCGCGCTCCGCGCCGCGCGCCTCGAGGCGGCGGGTGAGCCGACGGTCGATGCGGCGCAGCTGCTCGGGGGTGTACGACGGACCGTCGGCCGGCCGCAGGCTGCGGGCCGTCGCGGTGCCGGCCGCGGGGACCGACGCGCACGCGGCCGGGCGCTCCTGCGACGACGCTCCGGCCGGTGCGGGCGCGCCCAGCCCCGCGACAGCCAGCATCGCCGCCGCGGCGATCCCGGTGCCGCGTCGGGTGCGGGTGGACGACCTCACTCGTCGTCGTCGTTCTTGAGGTTCTCCCACGCGTCCTTGCACTCGGGGCAGACCGGGTACTTCTCGGGGTCGCGGCTGGGCACCCAGATCTTGCCGCAGAGCGCGACCACCGGCGTGCCCATCACCATCGCCTCGGTGAGCTTGTCCTTCTCGACGTAGTGCGAGAAGCGCTCGTGGTCACCCGGCTCCAGCGGCCGTCCACCGGGGAGGTGCGGGTGTCCTGGATGGTCTGCACGCCGGGGCTCATCTGGGTGCTCATGACGCAAAGTGTAGGCGCTGCCGGTGACACGGGTGGCGTTCCGGTCAGGCCCGCGACGGGAGGCCGACGGTCGTCCCCGTCAGTTCAGCGTGGGGTCCACGGGCCGCGTCGAGACCCACGCGAGCTCGCCCGGCTGGCGCCGCAGCACCCGGCTCCACAGCGCCTCCGGGTCGGCCCCGTAGAGGTCGCCGGCGATGGCCGGCACGACGTACCAGGACCCCTCCTCGATCTCGGCCTCGAGCTGCCCGGTCCCCCACCCGGCGTACCCGGCGAAGATCCGCAGGCCGCGTGAGCGCCGGCGCAAGCACTCGGTCGGGGTGTCGAGGTCGACGATGCCGGTCGCGCCGAACAGCCGGCGGAAGCCGACCGGCTCCTCGTCCTGGCGGCCGTCGGACACGTCGGCGACGGCGAGCGCCGAGTCGGTGCCGACCGGGCCGCCCTGGAAGAGCACGTCGGGCATCGTCGAGTACGTCGGCCCAGCCGGGCAGCACCTCGTCGACCGGGACCGGCGACGGGCGGTTGAGCACCACGCCGAGCGCGCCGTTCTCGTCGACGTCGAGCAGCAGCACGACCGTGTGGTCGAAGTTCGGGTCGACGAGCATCGGGGTGGCCACCAGCAGGTTGCCGGCGGTCAGGGCGGCACCGACCGACGACTCGCCACCCGGGGTCATGAGGGCACCGGGGCCGTCCTCCCGGAGCGCTCGGCCGCCTGGCGCACGGCCGCGGCGACCGCGGTGTGCACGTCGGCGTGGAAGACGCTCGGGATGATGTAGTTGGCGTTGAGCTCGTCGTCGGTCACCGTGCGACGAGATCGCCTCGGCGGCGGCGAGCAGCAGCTGGTCGTCGACCTGGGTCGCGTGGGCGTCGAGCAGGCCGCGGAAGACGCCCGGGAACGCCAGCACGTTGTTGATCTGGTTGGGGTAGTCGGAGCGGCCGGTCGCCACCACGGCGGCGTGCTCGCGGGCCTCTCCCGGGTCGATCTCGGGGACCGGGTTCGCCAGCGCGAACACGATGGCTCCGTCGGCCATCGCGGCGACGTCGTCGCCCGTCGAGCAGGTTCGGGCGCGGAGACGCCGATGAACACGTCGGCGCCGACGAGCGCGTCCTTCAGGGTGCCGGTGACGCCCGCGGCGTTGGTGGCCTCGGCGAGCCACGCGCAGCGACTCGTGCAGGCCGGGCCGGTCGCGGTGGATCGACGCCCTCGACGTCGGCGACGACGACGTCCGCGACGCCGGCCGCCGAGCAGCAGCCGGAGGATCGCCGTACCGGCCGCGCCCGGCACCCGACATCACGACCCGCACGTCGCCGATCTCCTTGCCGACCACACGCAGCGCGTTGCGTCAGCGCCGCGAGCACCACGATCGCGGTGCCGTGCTGGTCGTCGTGGAAGACCGGGATGTCGAGCAGCTCGCGCAGCCGCGCCTCGATCTCGAAGCAGCGCGGCGCGGAGATGTCCTCGAGGTTGATGCCGGCGAAGCCCGGCGAGACCGCCTGGACGATCTCGCACGATCGCGTCGGGGTCCTGGGTGTCGAGGCACAGCGGCCAGGCGTCGATGCCGGCGAACCGCTTGAACAGCGCCGCCTTGCCCTCCATCACCGGCAGCGCCGCGGCCGGGCCGATGTTGCCGAGCCCGAGCACGGCGGAGCCGTCGGTGACGACCGCGACCGAGTTGCGCTTCACGGTCAGCCGTCGCGCGTCCTCGGGGTTCGCGGCGATCGCCTCGCAGACCCGGGCCACGCCGGGGGTGTAGACCATCGACAGGTCGTCGCGGTTGCGGATCGGGTGCTTGCTGGCCATCTCGATGGTGCCGCCGAGGTGCATGAGGAAGGTGCGGTCGGAGACCTTGTGGACCGCGACGCCCGTCGAGCGCCGCGCAGCGCCTCGACGATCTCGTCGGCGTGCTCGGTGTCGGAGGCCGCGCAGGTGACGTCGATGCGGAGCCGGTCGTGCCCGGAGGCGGTGACGTCGAGCGCGGTGACGATGCCGCCGGCCTTCTCGACGGCCGTGGTCAGCTGGCTGATCGCCGTGCCGCCCGCGGGCAGCTCGAGCCGGACGGTGATCGAGTAGGAGATGCTCGGTTGGGCGGCCACGCACCTCATCGTGTCAGAAACCGCGCGGCTCGCCGACCCACCTCCGGCGTACGACGGCGGGGCCGGAGCAACGCAGCGAGCCCCGGCCATGACGCGCTGGGAGGGAGTCCGCGGGAGGGCGGGTGCGTCATGACCGGGGCCGGTCTGGGGGTGCGGCGTACGGCTGCCGCTCAGGCTGCGAGGACCGCCCGGATGCGTCCGATCAGCGAGTCCCGTGGAGTGGTCCCGCCGCGGTGGCGCGGGGGCGACGTCGGGGAGAAGGCGATCCGGGCCCGCTCCTCCAGGGCCCGACCCACCTCGGGCGCGGCCGGGTCGGCGACGCCGGCGCGGCCGGCCATCGCGGCGAGCAGTGCCCACTCCTTGCGCCGCGCCCGGCGCATCGCCGTCGCGACCTCGCCGACGGGCGGATCGACGAGTGCGCGGTCGAGGACGAGCCTGACCCCGGCGAGCTCGCCCGCGACGGCGCGCCAGGCTTCGAGGACGGCGGACTCGCGGTCGTCCGGACGCGCGGTGACGGCCTGCTCGATCCGGCCGGCGAGTCGGGTGTGCCAGCGCAGCTGGAGGGCGGCGACCAGGTCCAGCCGGTCGCGGAAGGTCTCGGAGACGCCGGGCACGTCGAGCGGGAGGACGCCGTCGCGGCGGGCGTCGGCCTGGTCGGCCACGGCGCGCAGCACGTCCCCTCGGCGGTGGAAGGCGTCCCAGGTCCGGTGGGTCACTGGTCGCTCCCTTCTGTCGGGACGGTGGTCTACCGTCGGTACATACTCACGGTATGCCCACATACTCCCGGTATGCAAACTCGCATGGGGGTGAGGCGCGACACGCACGACCGGGCAGCGAGAATGGCTGCATGGCAACCCTGACTGTCACCCCCACCGACCTGGTCGTCCGCTTCACCCGCTTCGAGAAGGTCTTCGGCCTGGTGCGCGACCACTCCTTCCCGCTGTCGGCGGTCACCGACGCGACACTCGAGCCGAAGGGCTTCGCCGCGGTCCGCGGGCTGCGCGCCCCCGGCCTGGCCCTCCCCGGACGCGTCCTGGTTGGCACCTGGCGCGGCAGCGGTCGCACGCTGGTCGCGGTACGACGCGACGAGCCGGCGGTGGTCGTCGAGCTCACCGGTCAGCGCTTCGACCGGCTGGTCGTGGGCACCGCGGACGCGGCCGATCTCGTCGCGCGGCTCGGGGCGCGCACCTAGGCCGCGCACCGCGGCGCCGGCACCGTCCGGGTCGCCTCCTCCGGCGTACCCCCGGTCGGACTTATGCTCGGCGAATGACCGTCCCCAAGAAGGTGCTGCGCAAGGTGCACGGCACCTCCAGGCGCCAGGAGTACTCCGCCTCCACCAAGCGTGCGCTCGTCGACGTGGCGACCGAGCTGTTCACCGCGCAGGGGTACGCCGGGACCAGCCTCGACGAGATCGTCGCGGGCGCCCGGGTCACCAAGGGCGCGCTGTACCACCACTTCAGCGGCAAGCAGGCGCTCTTCGAGGCGGTCTTCGTGCGCGTGGAGGACGCCGCCTCGGAGTCGATCAAGCGTGCGGTGCGCGGCACCGAGGACCCCTGGGACAAGGCGATGGCCGGGCTGCGTGCGTTCCTCGACGTGCTGCAGCAGCCCGACTACCGGCGGGTGGTGGTCCAGGAGGGTCCCGCCGTGCTCGGCTACGAGAAGTACCGCGAGCAGGAGGAGCGGTCGACGTACGGCATCGTCCAGGACATCGTCTCCTCGGTGCTGGCGTCCTACGAGCTCGAGAAGTCGATGGTGGAGACGTTCAGCCGGGTCTTCTTCGGCGCCATGTCGGCGGCCGGCTCGGCGGTGTCGTCGGCGGAGGACCCCAGGCGGGCCGGCGCCGAGGTGGAGGCGGCGATCGCGTTCATCCTGGCCGGACTGCGCCAGCAGGCCGAGTCGGGCGGAACGCTGCCCGGCCCCGCCGAGCTCGCGGGCGAGTCGACGGGGCCGGACGAGGACTGAGCGCGGCTACTTGGAGAAGGTGACGTTGCCGCCGTTGGCGGGGACGAGCTCCATCCAGACCTTGCCCGCCGGGATCTTCAGCTCCCCGGCCTTGGTGCTCAGGGTCAACCGCGCGTCGAGACCCGGCTTCTCCCAGGTGGCGCGGACCAGCCGGCCCTCGTGGAACACCATCGCGTCGCCCTTGCCGGTGAACTTCGTCTCCGGCACCGGGTTGCCGGCCGGGTCGCGGTAGCCGGCGTCGCCGACCGGGACCCGCAGCACGAGCAGGGTGTCGGGCCGGAACCGGTCGCCCTGGGCGGCGAAGCTGTTGAGGTTGTCGTAGCGGCCGCCGCGGTACTGCCAGTTGGTGGTGTGGCTCGGGGAGAACGTCGCCGCCACCTTGGTGGCCTTCTGCCCCTGGGGGAACTCGTCGGAGCTGCCCCACGGCAGGTAGCCCGCGGGGGGCTGCGGCGACTTGAGGGTGCGGGCCAGCCGCGGCAGGTTCATCATCAGGTTGTACGGCGCGACGCGGCCGGACTCGCGCACGTAGCCGGTGGCGCCCTCGGTGAAGGTCTTGATGCCCGCGTCGGCCACCCGCCGCACGGTCGGCGGCGCGCCACCGCTGGCGACGAGCGAGGCACCCGCGGGCTGCACGATGCCGATGTCGGTGGCCCGCATCGAGCGCACCGGGCCCACCTGCTGCGGGGTCTGCGAGTAGTAGAAGACGGCGAGGCGGGTCACACCGCCCTCGACGATCTCCTCGGCGACCAGGTCGGCCCGGGACAGCCCCACCTGGGGGCTGCTGCTGGAGGTGTTGTCGATCTTCACGACCATCACCGGGTGCCGGGGTGCCTCGGCGTCGGCGGGGAGGCCGGTCAGCGGCCACTGGCCCATGAGGTCGACCCCGTCGGCGATGGCCTGGCCCTCGGGACCTTCCTCGGTCGAGGTGGGGGCTTCGTCGCTGCAGGCGGTCAGGGTCATGGCGGCGACCGCCGTCAGGGCGGCGAGCGCCCGGACCCGGCGGCGCGCCAGGGGACGGGGGCGGGTGCTGAGGGGGTGCATGATCTCCATTGTGAACCAGGGAGGTGCTGTTTCGTGGCACCCCCCTCGTGTCGGGGTTGTGGTGGTTCGGTCAGATCTTGGCGCCACCGTCGACGTACAACGTCTGTCCGGTGATGAACGGCGGCCTCGTCGCTGCAGAGGAACGCCGCGGCGGCCGCGATGTCCTCGGGGTAGCCGACCCGCTTGAGCGGGCTGCGCTCGGCGGCGCCCTTGCGGAACTCCTCGGGCTCGACGCCGACCCGGCGGGCGGTGGCGTCGGTCATGTCGGTGACGATGAAGCCCGGCGCGATGGCGTTGACGTTGATGCCGAACGGGCCCAGCTCGAGGGCCAGCGTGCGCGTGAAGCCCTGGAGGCCCATCTTGGCCGCGGAGTAGTTGGCCTGGCCGCGGTTGCCGAGCGCCGAGACGCTGGAGAGGTTGAGGATCTTGCCGTACTTCGCGGCGACCATGTGCTTCTGCACCGCGCGGCTCATCAGGAACGCGCCCTCGAGGTGCACGTCCATCACGCGGTCCCAGTCGTCCTCGGTCATCTTGAACAGCAGGTTGTCGCGGGTGATGCCGGCGTTGTTGACGAGCACGTCGACCTTGCCGAGCTCGCTCGACGACCGCGGTGACGGCCGCGCTCGGCCGACGTCGCGTCGGCGACGTCGCACGCCGAGGCCGAGCGCCTTCGGGGCGCCCAGGGCTCGGCGGCGGTCTCGGTGGCGGCGGACTCGTCGAGGTCGAGCACCGCCACCGACGCGCCCTCCTCGGCGAAGCGCTTCGCGGTGGCGGCGCCGATGCCGCGGGCTGCGCCCGTGACGATCGACGACGCGTCCTGCGTAGCGGCTCATGTGCAGAATCCTCCTCAGCGATGGCTCGACGCCCTCGAGTGTCGGGGCCGTGCGTCTAACCGGTCTGGGCCGGGTGCCGCCGTCGGTATTCTCTGGGGGATGCACAAGGGTGGGTTGCGCTTCGCGGTGGGCCGGCGCTGGTCGCTCGGCCGTGGCGACGTCGCTCGTGGCGATGGGTCTACGACCTGCCGGTGCGCGACCCCGACAGCGTGGCCGGGCCGACGTACGTCCGGCTGCCGCTGATCCTGCTGCGGCCTTCCTCGTCGACGTGGTGCCCGCGCGCCCTGTGCGCGGCGGCCGCAGGCCCGCTCGACGCTGCCTCGGGCACTTCGCTCGACGTGGTGCGCGAGCGGTGGACGATGGCGCACGTCCGGTTCGCGCTGGTCGGCCTCGGAGCGTGGTACGTCACCTACGCGGCGTTCCGGAACCTCAAGTCGCTTCGTGCCGTTCGTCAACCGGCACCTGTGGGACGGGGTGCTGGCGAGGACGTCGACCGGCTCATGTGGTTCGGCCACGACCCCGCCGAGGTGCTCCACGACCTGGCTCGGCACCGGCTGGGCCGCTCACGTCCTGTCGTTCATCTACGTCGCATGGATCGTCGATGGTGCCCGCGTCGCTGGTCGTCGCCCTGGTCTGGTCGCGGCGACGCCCGGGCCGGCGCGTGGTACGTCACCGCGGTCGCGGTCGACTGGGTGCTCGGGGTGGCGACCTACTTCGCCGTCCCGACGCTCGGGCCGATCTACGCCGACCCCGGCGACGTTCGCGGACCTCGCGCCGCACGCGGCGTGACCGGCGCTGCAGGCAGACGATGATCGACGAGCGGCACGAGGTCCTGGTCGAACCCGTTCACCACCGACGCCGTGCAGACCATCGCCGCCTTCGCGTCCCTGCACGTCGGCGATCAGCGTCACCATGTGCCTGATGCGCCGAGCTGCTGCGGCTGCCACCGCTGGCGTGCGGCTCTTCCTGTGGGTGTTCCTCGCGCTGACGGTGGTGGCCACGGTCTACCTCGGCTGGCACTACTTCGTCGACGCGATCGGCGGCGCGGTGCTCGGCATCGCGGGCGTGCTGGATCGCGCGCCTGGGGCACCGGCAACCCGTCCGCGGCGTGCCGCACGCGGATCAGCCGCAGCGAGCGTCAGTCGTCGAGCGCCGCTCGGATCCGGGCGGCGTAGTCGGCCGCCTCGCGTCGTCGGCGTACTTGGTGCGGGGCCAGAAGAAGCCGCGCAGCCCGTCGCCCTTGGTGCGCGGGACGACGTGCATGTGCAGGTGCGGCGACGCTCTGGCGACACGGTGTTGTTCATCGCCACGAACGAGCCCTGCGCGTCGAGTCCGCTGACCATCGCCGCGGCGAGCCGCTGACCGGCCTCGAGGAACGGGTCGCGCAGCGCGGCGGGAAGGTCCGGGAGCGTGACGACGTGCTCGCGCGGCACCAGCAGGGTGTGCCCCTTGAACACGGGCCGGACGTCGAGGAAGCCGACCACGTGCTTCGGTCTCGAGGACCACGTGGCCGGCGACCTCGCCGCTGATGATCGAGCAGAACAGGCAGTCCGCCACCGGGCGGTCAGGCCTTCTTGGCCGAAGCACCCTCCGCGACGCCGACCAGCAGCACAGCCGCGATGACGGCGAACACGAAGCCGAGGAAGTCGAGCTCGAAGATGTTTCCCGTGCCGATGAGGCTGGCGAGCACGCCCCCGATCAGGGCCCCGCAGACGCCGAGCACCAGGGTCAAGAGCATGCTGAGCCGCTGCTTGCCGGGCTTGATGAGACGGGCGAGCGCTCCGATGACGAGACCGATGAACAAGAGACCGAGTATCTGGATGATCATGTTGCCTCCTGCGAACGTGAACCGGACACTTCGAGCCTAGCCGTCTGCCCGCCAGGAAGCCGTGCGGCGCGACACGCGGGCCGGGGCCTATGCTGCGGGCTTGCGCGATCACCCCTTCACCCTCGGCGTCGCCTCGGGGGACCCGACGGCCGACAGCGTCCTGCTCTGGACCCGGCTCGCGCCCGACCCGCTGGTCCCCGACGGGGGCATACCGCCCGGATCAGTCCGGGTGGACTGGCAGGTGGCGACCGACGAGGCGTTCACCGACGTGGTCCGCGCGGGCTGGGCGGTGGCGAGTCGTGCGCTCGCGCACAGCGTCCGGGTGGAGGTGCGGGGGCTGCAGCCCGACCGGGTGTACCACTACCGGTTCCGCGTCGGAGCGCATGTCAGTGCGTCCGGACGCACCCGCACCTTCCCCGTCCCGGGCAGCCCGGTCTCGTCCCTGCGGTTGGCGACCCTGTCGTGCCAGAGCCTGGTGGCCGGACGGTTCGCGGCGTTGCGCCACCTGGCTCAGACGGACCACGACGTCGTGCTGCACCTCGGCGACTACATCTACGAGAGCCCGGGACCGGAGGTCCCTGCAGCGGGGGTCGACCGTCGGCACCGGCCGTTCCGGGAGGCCAGGACCCTGGAGGACTACCGGGTCCGGCACGCGCAGTACCGGCTCGACCCGGACCTCCAGGCCGCGCACGCCTCCGCACCGTTCCTCTGCGTGCCCGACGACCACGACGTGGTCAACAACATGGCCGGGAGGCGCGGCCGCAACGGCCGCGAGGACCCCGAGACGTTCGGGCCGCGCCTGGCCGCGGCGTACCAGGCGTACTACGAGCACCTTCCACTGCGTCGTACCTCGCGACCGCGCGGTCCGGCGATGCGGCTGCACCGGCGGTTCGAGTACGGCGACCTGGCCCGGGTAATGCTGCTCGACACCCGCCAGCACCGGTCGCCCCAGGTCCCGGGGCCGAGGTTCCAGCCGCTGAGCCGCGCTGCCCGCGACCCGTCGCGCACGATGCTCGGACGGCGGCAGGAGCGGTGGCTGCAGGACTCGCTCGCCACGTCGAGCGCCACATGGAACGTGGTCGGCCAGCAGATCTACCTGGCGGCCCTCGACCTCGGCAGCGGCGAGCGGCGGCTGTTCAACAACGACAAGTGGGACGGCTATCCGGCCGCCCGCCGGAGGCTGACCGGGTTCCTCGCCGACGCCCGGCCGCGCAACCCCGTGTTTCTGGGTGGGGACGTGCACGCGGCCATGGTCAACGACATCACGGACGGCCCCGACCACGACGGACCCGTTGTGGCGAGCGAGTTCCTCGGCAGCTCGGTGTCGAGCGGCAAGGGCAACAACCCGGTCTTCGAGGCCGCCCTGGCGAAGAACCCTCAGGTGCGCTACTACGACGGCCGGCGCCGTGGCTATCTCTCCTGCACGGTGACCCCCGAGCAGTGGCGGGGAGACATCTGGTTCGTCGACGCACCACTCGACGCCGGCTCCCCCGTGCGGCTGGGGGCCTCGTGGGCACTGGACGACGGCGTGCTCGGGGCCCGGCCGGTCTGAGCTCAGGACCGGGTCACTGGTGCCGGACGGCGACGACCGGGACGGTGCTCGCGGTTGCGCCTGCGGACGGACCCCGGCCCAGAGCGGTTCCCAGCACGATGAGCACGAACGCTCCGCCCTCGCGGGACCGGCCGGCTCGCACCAGCCCGTCGCGGGCTGTCACGATCTCGCGGACGATGCCCAGGCCATAGCCGGTCTGGCCCCCGGGTCCGCTCGCGCCGACGTCGAGGCCGCGGCCCGGGTCCAGACGGTCCCGGTCGTTCAGCAGGGCGGTCTGCTCTCGGGTGAAGCCGGGACCTGAGTCGGCCACCCCGAGCCAGACGACGGGGTCGTCGGTGCAGCAGAACACGCGGATCGTCTCGCCGGACTCGGTGTACCGCACGGCGTTCTCGATCAGGGTGTCCAGGCAGACCCGTAGCCGCTCGCGAGATCCGACCAGGAACGCAGGCGCTGTCTCGATCCGCCAGTCTCTCTCAGCGACCGTTGCCCAGCGGGTGACGGTTTCGTCGACGAGTCCGCTCAGGTCGACCGCGTCCAGCGGTGGCAGGTCCTCCAGCCGGATCATCCGGAGCAGTCGGTCACCGGCGCGCCAGAGCCGACCGAGCTCGTCCCGCACCACCTGGAGGTCCTCGCGATGGTCGTCCCGGTCCTCGCGAGCGAGCAGAAGGTCGACGTAGCCCGCGGCGATCGTCAGCGGCGTGCGCATCTCATGGGAGGTCAGCCGCGCCAGGCGCTCCCGCTCGCTCGCAGTGGCGACCTGGTAGTCGGCGATCCGGGTGACCTCGGCGAGAGCCGCGAGTCGCCTGCGCACGTGCCACATCACCAGCACTGCCAGGACCAGCATCAGGCCGATCTCGGTGGTCTCCTCCCAAGCGATGACACCGGCCCTGGCTCGGACAACCAGTACGGCCCCGGAGGCCACGGCCGCCGTGCCGAGGGCGAGACACGTCACTCGCACAGGCCAGGCTTCGAATCCGTACGCGAGAGCGAATCCGATCCAGATCAGGTGGAAGGGGACCACCTCGTCCCCCGGTGCGATCCACATCCAGTACAGACAGACGAGCGTGAGAGCCAGCCATGGCCAGAACAGGGAGTAGCGCGCTTCCCTCGTCGACGGAGCGACAGATCGGGTCGCCGCGGTCATCGTCAGTCCCCTGTATAGCAGTAGCCCACAGAGCGGACTGTCTCGATCGGCACCTCGGGCAGCTTGTTGCGCAGCCGGCGGACGCACACCTCCACCAGGTTGGTCCCGGGCTCGAAGTCGATGCCCCACACGTCGTGCAGCAGCTCCTGGCGGCGGCAGACCCGCCCGTGGCGGCGCATGAGGTGCGCCAGCAGCTCGAACTCACGCTCGCTCAACGCCACCTCCTCGCCCCGCCAGAAGGCCCGGCGTCGGTCGAGATCGAGACGCACGCCACCGTGGTCGAGGTAGCGGGTGTCGAGTGGTGCCGCCGGCCGGCTCGCGAGGCTGCGCCGCACACGCGCCACGAGCTCGGCGGTGTGGAACGGCTTGGGCACGAAGTCCACCGCACCCAGGTCGAGCGCGTCGACACGCGCGGCCACCTCAGGCACGGCGGAAAGCACGATGACCGGGGCGGTGAAACCGCGGTCACGCAGCCGCGAAAGCACCTGGAACCCGTTGGCTCCGGGCATGACCAGGTCGAGCAGGACCAGGTCCACTTCTTCCTCGGCCAACCGCTCCAGTGCAGTCTCGCCGTCGGGGGCAGCCTGGGTGACGTGTCCCTCGGCCGCGAGCAGCCGGCACAGCATCGTTCGCATGCGCTCCTGGTCGTCGACCACCATCACTGTGCTCATCACGGCTCCTTGCTTCGAGTCCACATGGCCGCGGACGGCGGCGGAAGGGCCTTTCGGTCCTTCCGCCGCCTCTTTCCCCACGTGAGGCCGGGGGTTACCTCACGGGGCCGGGGCCACCGATGGAGCCGGCGTCCAGGCGGAGGACCCGAGACCGTTCACTGCACGGACCCGGACATACCAGGTCGTTCGCGTGACGGTTCCAGTCGTGAGACTCGTGCCGGGGGTGCTGGCCGAGCCGTTGATGGTCGCGAACGCCGGGCTGGTGCTCCACTGGACGTCATAGGCCGAAGCCCCGGCCACGACCGCCCAGGTGGCGGTGATGCGCTCGCCGTTGCCCTGGCGCGCTGCAGTCGCGGTGACGCCGCTGGGTGCGGCGGGGGCGTTGACTGTGACGCTGGTAGGCCCGGCGTACCCGGAGAGTCCGGCCACGTTCTCCGCCGCGACCCGGTACGCGTACGTCGAGCCCTGAGTCACGGCCGGATCGGTGAACGTCACGGTTCCGGTCTTGTTGCGAAGCGGGGCCGTAGCGATCCGGGCGTACGTCGCACCGCCGTCGGTTGATCGCTCGACCGCGAACCCGGACTCATTGTTCGCGTTGTCACGCCAGGTCAGCGAGACCCTGGTCGGTCCGCCCTGGACGGTGGCCGCGAGCTGCGTCGGTGCCGTCGGCAGGTTGATCCCGATCTCCCCGGACAACGACCGAACGCTCATCGTCGGGAACCCGCTTCCGTAGCCGACGGCGTTCACGGCAGCGACCCTGTACCGATAGGGCGTCGACGCGTTCGACGTCTGGTCCACGAATGCTCGTGCACCATGGGCGTTGGGCTGGTCGAGCGGCGAGACCACGCTGCCCACGTCCGTCCAGCTGGTGCCGTTGGCCGACCGCTGCACCACGAACGACGTCTCGGTGATCGAGTTGTCCGTCCAGGTCAGCCGCACCCGCCGGTTGTTGCCGTTGCCGACCAGGGTGTAGCCCAGTCCGTCCGCCTTCGCCGGCGGCAGTGCCAGGCTCACCGGGCGCATCATGTCCATCTCCTCGTGGGACAGGATGTGGCAGTGGAAGACGTACTCCCAGCCGAAGTTGACCAGCCTGTTGGCCACGGCCGCGGTGGGGTTGCCCTGCGGGTCGGTGTTGTTGAATCCCATCGTCGACCCGATCGGGTCCATCGGGCTGAGCGGCCGCACCGAGTTGGGCACCTCGAACGGCACCTTCGGGATGATCGGGCGCAGCGCCACGATCGTGTCCTCGAGCGGACTCATGCGCACCGTGTCCTTCCAGCCCAGCTCGTTGGGGTCCGGTGGTTTCACGATGTTGTCCCACGTCACCCGGTTCAGCACCTGCACGTCGTAGAGGTGGAAGTGGATCGGGTGCGTGTCCACACCGTTGTGGGTGAACCGCCAGATCTGTGACCCGTCCTTCGTGTCGCTGATCGGCGTGACCTTCACGTCGGCGTTCGGCAGGTTGGTGCCGTCGATCAGCTCCGTCTGCGGGTTGACGTACGGGTACAGCGTCACGTTCTGCAGTCCCGGCGTGGGTGGCTGCGCTTCGATCCCGAGGTTGGCCTGCATTCGCCCGAACTCGTCGAACGTCGAGGAGTTCATCTCGTCGTGGATCGCCTTCGGCTCCATCTGCATGGAAACCTTGGCGGCCTGCGAGCGCAGCGTGTTGAAGCCGAAGGTGCCGGTGTTGTTCACCCGGACCAAGCCGTCACACCTCTGCACGTTGGTGTTGGCCACGTTGCAGTTGCTGCTGGCCGCGAAGGACGAGCCGTACGCCGAGTTGTACGCCGCCTGCCCGACGATGACCGGGTGCTGGCCCGACTCGAACACGCCGGACCCGTTCGCCTTGTGCGAGAACGCCGAGCGCAGCTTGGCGAGGTCGAAAGCAGGGGCTGGGGCGGCATCGGCGATCTTCACCTGCATGACCGTCCGGGTGTTGGGCCCGTAGCCGGCCAGCGGCGTGGGCGCACCGACCGGACTGAGGTCCGGTGCCCCGGTGTAGTAGTCGTAGGAGGGGACGCGGGCCGGGAAGGCGGCGGGCGCGTCGTTGTAGAGGATCAGCGTCTTCCCGGCGAACTTCGAGAAGTCCACCACGACGTCGGCTCGTTCCGCCGGCGCGAGCAGCAGCGAGTGCTGGTCGACGTTGCCGACGTCGAAGCGCGTCGGGTCCTTGATCCACGTGGTCGGCTGCTGGCCGTCGATCACCGTGGGCGCGGGCAGGAAGCCGCCCTCGTTGGCGATCTGGACCCAGTCTGGGCCGTAGGCGTTGTCGTTGCTGCCTACCGGGGTCGGGGAAACGTTGGGGTCGGTCTGGGCCTCCGTGACCTCGCCGGGCTTCAGCGCCACCTCGGTGGTGCCGTCACCCTGGCTGGGGTCGGCGGCGTACCACTGGAAGTTGAAGAACCGGTCGTTGGCCGCGTTGAGCAGCCGCATCCGGTAGCTCCTCGGCTCCAGCGTGGTGGTCGGGTAGGCGACCCCGTTGACGATCGGGGTGTCGTTGAACTGCTCCATCCCGGCCGAGACGTTCGGCGTTCCCGGGATCTGCTCGGGCTCGCAGAACGGGTCGGTGTCGTACGTCCAGGTGGACGGGTCGTCGAGCTGGCAGGTCGGGTCGTAGTACGGGTTGGCGATCGGACCGTGCTCGGTGCCGGTGGCCGGTGGCCAGAACCACGGGCCGTACATCCAGCGTCCGTAGGCGCTCATCCCCGAGGGGTCACCCGGGTTCTGCGCCGGCATGTAGACGTGGTGGAACCAGAAGCTGCCCTGGCCGCCCCAGCGGTCGACGTCCCAGGTCGGGTCCTGCAGCTTGAGGGTCGCCTCGTCGGGGGTGAAGGTGCGGTCCTGCACGATCAGCGGGAGCGTATCCGCCTCGCCGGGGATGGTGCCGCTGTTGACGAGCGCCTTCTCCGTGTCGTCGGTGATGGTGTAACCGGCCGCCTCGCCGGCGTACACGTTGAGCCGGGTGATGCCCCAGGCGTGGTCGTGGTAGAACATCATCCGCGCGCTCTGCTGGTTGGTGTAGTAGAAGGTCGAGCAGCCGTCGTCGTCGGCGGCGCAGAGCTCGGCACCGTTGGCGTCGACCATGTCGGGCACGTTGCGGGTGCTGACGCCCTGCGGCCACGCGGTGGTCTCGTTGGCCGGGGTGATCCACTGGTGCGGCGTGCCGTCGCTGATCCACGGCGTGATCCCGCCGTGCAGGTGCAGGGTGGCCCGGTTGTCCTTGAAGCACATGTCGGACTTCGGGTAGCCGGTGCAGGTGGGGTTGCGGACGCCGTCCATCACGGTGCCGTCGTCGGTCGCGGCCGGCATGTCCATCGGGCCCATGCCGGAGCCCATCATGGTGCTGTCGGTCGGCAGGAACAGGTCACCGTCGGCGCCGGTGGGCAGCAGGTTGCGGAAGACGATCCGCACCGGCCTGTCCTTGGTGGCCGCGATGATCGGGCCGAGCCACTGCGGGGAGGCGACGCCGGTGTAGCCGGTGATGGGTTGCCTCGTCCCGTCGAGGAGCTCGTTGAAGAGCGGCACCTGGCGTCCCGGGACTCCCGGGGTGGACAGCTGCACGTAGCCGCGGACCAGGGTCGGCGGCAGGTCGCTGGAGAACTTGGTGCGGTACTGCACCAGGCCGATGACGTACTCGTCGGCCTCCTTGCCGTTGTAGGTCTTGGCCTCCGGGACGGCGGTGGGGATGAACTTGTTGTCCGGTCCCATCGCCGGGGCGTCCGGCGCGAGCGGGCAGCCCTCGCCGTCGTTGCCGGGGTTGCACGTGGTCGGGAGCTGGTCCTGGAACTTCTTGATCCCAGGGGACAGGTAGCCGTCGCCGGGGCTGTCCACGGTGATACCGCTGATCGAGCCAACGTCGGTGACCGCGGTGACCGCGGCCCCGGTGCCGCTGCCGGTCGGGTCGGTGACCTCGACGGTCGGCGCGCTCGTGTAGCCGGTGCCCGGGTCGGTGACCGTCGCGCCGACCAGCTTGAGGTCGGCGGTGGCCTTGGCCGGGGTGGCTCCGTTGATCGGGTCGTAGATCGTGCCGTCGCGCACGGTGACGCCGGGGGCGCTGCTGTAGCCGGAGCCGGGGTCGTCGATGGTGACGTTGGTGACGACGCCGTCAGCGGTCAGGTCCGCAGGATCCACGTGGGCCCTGGCGATGGTGCCCTCCGGGTCGTCGGGCAGGTCGAAGTCGACGGTCGGCATCGTGTAGCCGCTGCCACCGTCGGAGAGCTGGACGCTGCCCACGCCACCGGACGCGGTCGCGGTCGCACCGCTGCCACCGCCGCCGGTGATGGCGAGGTCGAGCCCGCCGTAGCCGCTGCCGGCGTCGGCCACGGTGAGGCCGACGACCGCGCCGGTCGGGTTGACCGCGGCCGTGGCGGTTGCCGCGGTGCCGGAGCTGCCGGTGACGGTCACGGTGGTGGTCGCGTCGTAGTCATGGCCGGGCGCGGTCACGTCGATCGACGCGATCCCCCCGGTCGCGGGATCGACCTGCGCCACCGCCTCCGCTCCGGTGCCGGCGCCGTCGATGGTCACCGCAGCGGTCGAGAGGGTGTACGGGCTGTTGGCCCAGTTGGGATAGGGGCCGAAGTAGTGCGGCACCGTGCTCTCGTCCGTCGGTGACGACGGGCTGCTGGCTGCGACGGCCGGTGCCGGCGCCGCTATCATCAGGGTCGCGTTGGCGACCAACGCCGATGCGACCAGTCGCCGTGGCCCCCACGAGCGCCGTCAGTCGGCGCGGAATCCTGGTACTCATGCTTGCTGCCTCCCCGGTCTGGTGTCACCGCCGGCGGCGGCCACCTGTGGGCGCCTCCACGGCGCCTGTCACCTCCCCAGTCAGCACCGACAGGGCATCGAGCCCCGCTTCTATGAGGGACCGCTCACGAGGCTGTCACCGCGCGGTCATGACGCTCAAGGGCCCTGGGCCCGGGCGCTGGAACAGCGGCTCCTCGTCCCCGCCGCGCCCCAACGCGTTCTGTGACGGGGCCCGCGTGCGCGGCGCGGTTCGTTCCCCGCGACCATGGCCGGTCCGTCGAGATGTCGGACCGGTCAGGCGCGCCGCCCGACCTCCGGGATCACGTAGCCGTTGATCGAGTCCGCCCACCCGGCGTACTCGAGCCCCCACCTGCGGGACACCCAGGTGAGCGGAACCGTCGAGACCCGTCCGGCGCCGCCCGCGTCGGACGACCGGATCCGCCCCCGGCCGAGGGAGATCGCCACGTGGCCGTAGCCCTCGTCCCCACCCGTCCAGTACACCGCCGCCCCCTGGGGTGGCGTCCGGTCGGCCGGATGCTTGCCGGTCGCGTGCCGCCACGCGGTGGCGGCGTCGGGGTAGCGAGCGGGAATGCCGGCCCGGGTACGGGACCACTCCAGGCAGTATCCGGGGTCGTTGGCGCGCGAGCCCAGAGCGGAGCGACGAGTCTGCAGCGCATTTCTTGCCGCCGTGCGCCGGTGCTTCGTCACAGGTTCGTGCGTGCGCCGGACGGCACGGCCGGCGGAGCGCCCGTGCGAGTGTGGCTTCCTGCCGGCCGAGCTGTGCCGACCTCCGGGCTTGGCCCCCTCCCCGGGTCCGTCGGGTTGCACAGGGCCACGCCGAGCCGCTGGCCCAAGTCGGTGTCGCGGCTCCCGCGGTGCCGAGACGTGGCCCGGCTCCGTCGCCGATACCGACGGCCGGGGGTACGTCTGCTGCCGGTGACCTGCGGCGGCGGTCGCCGCCCCAGACCCGAGCGCGACGGCTGCCGCGGCCACCGGGGCCAGCGCCAGTGCGGTCCAGGCGACGGGCCCGGGACGGGGCCCCGCGGCTCGATGCCCGGGGCGCCGGGGACGGCTGCCTGGACCGGGTCGACGGGGTTGCTGCGCGGTGCGGGAGATGACGATCCCTCATCTGAGTCGGCGCGGCCCCGAGTCGCCGGCGCTACGTGGCGTTTGCACGGATGGGACGGGCGCCGCCGTCGGCGATGACGCGCTCCGGGGCGTGAGGTGTGTCATGCCCCGGCAGCGCCGGGTCAGGGAAGCTCGTCGGCCGGGAGCCACAGCTCGCCGAGTGGGCGCCCGCCGGCGCGGTGGATCGCCGCGACGAGCGGTTCCGCCCAGAGGTGCTCGATCAGGGCGACCGCGGCGGTCCCGCCCGGGGGAATCGTGTCTGAGAGCGACCACGTCTCGCCGTCGGTCGCGTCGCCCTCCCCGCCGAGGACCTCCGCCGCGATCCGTCCGAGACCCGGGTCCCAACCCGGGGGCGTCTCGAGCGTCTCGAACGTCCCGTCAACGCCGCGCTCCACCAACATCACGTCGACCAGCCGCACGACGCCCTGCTCGCGCAGGTTGGTGAGCTCGGCCATCACCTCCCCCGAGAACGAGGGTGCGTCCAACCCGACGACCAGCACCTGGACCGGTCCGGTCACCGCTGCACCCTCGCCTGCAGCTCGTCGAACTCCTCCTGGGTGATCACGCCGGTGTCGAGGAGGTGCTGCAGCGCGGCCCCCGGATCGACCCGGGGGGCGGGTGGCGGCTGCGGTGGCTGCGGCGTCGGGTGCGCCGCGGCGTACGCCTGCTCGGGGGTGAACCGTCCGCCGTAGTACGGCACGCCGCCGGTCATCCCGGCCATCCGGATCTGTCGCGGCACGAGGACTACCACGGGTCCAGCATGCCCCAAGCGGCCGCTCCATGGTCGCCGTCCAAGGAGCGGGCGGTCTCACGACGCACGTGAGCCGCCCCGCGGTGTCCTGCCCCGGACGCAGGTGTCGCGTCACTCGATGCGGTAGGGCTGCATCATGTCGTTGTCCTCGTGCTCGAGGATGTGGCAGTGGAAGACGTAGGTCCCCGCGAAGCGCTGCACCGCGACGCCCGGTGCGTCACCGGTGAAGGGCGCGGGCACGCCGGCAGCCGTGCCGCCGAACGGCACGACGATCCGGGTGACCATGCCGGGCGGGGCGATCACCGTGTCCTTCCAGCCGCGCTCGCCGGCGGCGGGACTCACCGCCCTCCCCCGCAGGTAGTCCTGAGGTGAGAGACCTGGCCAGGGGCCCCGGCCGGAGGCCATCGGGTCGGGAAGCTGGCTGTCCGGAGGAAGGGTGGCGTTCACAGCGGAGGTGTAGGCATCGACGTCGACGGTCTGCCGGTTGAGCACTCGGAACTGCGTCATGTGCAGGTGGATGGGGTGCGCATCGCCGGTGGCGTTGACGATCTCCCATGTCTCGACGGAGTTGAGCGCCGGGCTCTCGATCTCACTGGTGCGCGGGTGGCCGTCCATACCGCCGTAGAACTGGTTGTTGATGTGTCCATGCACCGGTTCGTCGACGCTCGGGTCGGCGATCTCGTTCAGCATGATCGAGCGCGTTCTGCCCGGCTTGAGCTTCGGAAGCACGGGGGCTTGGTTCTTGCCACCCCGCAGCGTCCGCGGCACCGTCGTCTGCAGGCCGACCTGCGAGGTCACCGTCAGCTGCATGAGGTCGGCCAGCGGCGCCTCGTCCTCGTCCGCCGGCGCGTCCAGGCTCCCGAACGGCGAGTTGGCATCGTTCCTCAACACGAACCTGGTGCCGGGCGTCGCCTTGCGCAGGTCAACGAGCAGGTCCATCCGTTCTGCGGGCGCAAGGAGGATCTCGGTGAGCCGTACAGGTGCGTCGAGCAGCCCGCCGTCGCTGCCGATCTGATACACCGTGAGGCCGGCCGGCAGCACCACGTGGTAGAAGCGTGCGTTCGAGCCGTTGAGCAACCGGAACCGGTACATTCCGCGCGCCATGTCGAGGTTTGGAGCGACCTTGCCGTTGACGACGGCCGTGTCACCGAAGAACTCCGGCGCCCACTGGTTGGGATAGTCCTCGGGCACCGCGTCATCGCCGCAGAAGGCGCCGACCGGATAGGCGAAGGTGCCGTCAGCCGAGAACGTGCGATCCTGCAGGGTCAGCGGAATCTCGGCCTCTCCGGATGGGAGGCCGAGCGGATTGTTCGGCCGGCCGGTGTCGAACGCGTCGCGCAGCCAGTACTGGCCCGCGAGGCCGGCGGCCACCTGCAGCCGGGTCATTCCCCAGGAGTGGTCGTGGTACCAGAGCCCTGCCGCCTCCTGGTCGTTGACGTAGCGGTAGGTCGTGCTCGCTCCGACCGGGACGGTGTCTGTCGGTAGGCCGTCCTGCGACGGCTCGCTGTGCGCTCCGTGCAGGTGGATCACGCCGCGCGGAGCCACCTGGTCCGTGTCGGTCATCCCCATCAGCGTGTGGTCCATGGAGTCCGCGAGCGGATGGGGTCCGAGGGCGTTCTTGACCACGAGGGTGGCGGGCTGTCCGCGTCGGGCCTCGATCGTCGGGCCGCCGTACCAGTCGGCACCAGTGCTGCCCACGGGCGCGTAGCCAGAGGTCGGCGTCGGCGGCAGCTCCTCGTGGAATCGGTGTGCGCCGCTGCGCATCCGCAGCTCCGCGGTCCCCCCAGCGCGGAGGTCGATACGGCCAGGCAGCGTGAGCTGCTCGGTGAACTTGCTCAGACTCGGGCTGGAGACGGGCTCCGGGCAGACCGCCGCGGTGCGCGGCGCCGGCATCGTCATCGGTCCCATCCCGGCGCTCGGCCCGCCCGACATCAGGCTCCCAGCCACCGCGAACGCGAGGGCTGCTCCGCCGGCGACGAAGGTCGTGGGTCGTCGGATCGCCCGTTCAGTCCCGGGTTCGCCATCCGCTCCTGGTGTAGCCACGTGGTCGTACATGTGCCCCTCCTTGTTCGGTCGACGCGTGCCTCGCGGCCCCCCGCGGGCGACGTCGAACGGATCCCTCAACCCAACGTCCGCTTGCCGCGAGAGGGAGGTGGAGGAACGGAGGGGCGGTCATGTGATGGTCACCTGACTGTCACGAGCCCCGGAGGGCGAGTCGGGCGCCGAGGCACGAAACGGACGAGGCTCGGGGTCCTGCAGCACCCAGGACGAGTTCAACCTCGGCGAGGAGCTGTGAACTGCGCCAGGCGATCCAGGCGGGGGGCCGGGCGAGGCGGAGACACCGGCATCTCGCCGCACAGCGCGGGAGACGCAGGTCGATTCTTCCCCCCGACGACCTGCGGTGACGCGCCAAGGCCTCCCGGGCATTTGCCTGGGAGGCCTTGGTTCAAGAGGGCTGAAGCCAGTGTTGCCACCGGCCCGGCATGTCCTGTGAAGACTTCGCACTGGTGCTGCGAAGACCTCCTGGTTGGTGGAGCTGGCGGGAATCGAACCCGCGTCCTTCGGCGCCGTACCAGGTCTTCTCCGGGTGCAGTCCGTGATGTCGATTTTCTCGGCCCAGGCGCTCGCACGAACACGTCGCCTACGGGCTCAGTCACGAAAAGTCCCGTCCAGCCCTCGTGACCCGAGCTGGACAGCAAGCCTCCTAGATGAGGCCGGCTACTGAGGCGGAGGCGCCCTCAGACCGACCCGTTCACTGTCGCCTCAGGCGGCGAGAGCGAACGAACTGCGCTTAGCGTTGGCAGTTGTTGGTTTCCACGGATCGTTTACGAGATGACCGTGGATCCTCGACCCGCTTCCCCTGGAACCAACGTCCCAAGTCGAAACCGATCAGCCCCTCTTGAGTTTTCAAACAGTGCTTCCACTGTACCGGGCACAACGGACACCCGCGCCGCATATTCCGTCCCCAGGTACGCCGAGAGCATTGACGTGGGCAGGCAGCCCGCGAGATAATCGAACATACGTTCGAACAGGGTGGGTGCCGATGACGATCGCGTTCGCGCAGGATGACCCGGTCACGCTCCCGACCTCCAGCGAGGTCGACGACTTCATCGCACGACTCGGGTGCCACGAGGGCGCAGCCACCGACCACGACCGCATCGAGCTCCTCGCCGCGCTGGAGCGGCTCAAGGGTGCGGCCGCGGCCGCGCAGGCCCGAGTGACGTTCGCCTTCGACCGGTCGCAGCGCGCCGCGCAGGCGGATCTCGGAGTGCCCGCCTCGGAGCGAGGGCGCGGGGTGGCGAGCCAGGTGGCGCTGGCCCGCCACGACTCCCCCGCCCGCGGGGGACGGCACCTCGGACTCGCGCGCGCCCTCGTCGCCGAGATGCCGCGCACCCTGCACGAGCTCGCTGCCGGGCGGATCAGTGAGTGGCGCGCGACGATCCTGGTTCGCGAGACCGCCGTGCTCTCGGTCGAGCATCGCCGACGCGTCGACGACGAGCTGGGCGGCCGGCTTGCCGGGCTGGGCGACCGCGGGGTGGCGCGGGAGGCGAGGCGGATCGCCTACCGCCTCGACCCGACCTCGTTCATGCGACGCATCCGAGGCGCCGAGGCCGACCGCCGGGTGACGGTGCGCCCCGCGCCCGACACGATGAGCCTGGTGACCGGCTTCCTTCCGGTGGCCCAGGGAGTGGCCGTCCACGCCGCGCTCACCGCGCACGCCGACTCGCTCCGCGCCGCGGGTGACGCTCGAAGCCGTGGGCAGATCATGGCCGACACCTTCGTCGAGCGGCTCACCGGTCAGTCCGCCGCCAAGGCGGTGCCGGTCGAGGTCCAGCTCGTGATGACCGATCAAGCCCTGCTGAACGCCGACTCCACCCCGGCCCGGCTGGTCGGCCACGGACCGATCCCCTCCGCCCTGGCGCGGGCCCTGCTCCGCTCGACGGACTCCGCCGTCTGGGTACGCCGGCTCTTCACCTCACCCACGACCGGCGACCTGTTGGCCCTCGACTCACGCCGCCGGACCTTCCCGGCCGGGATCAGGTCGTTCCTGATCGCCCGCGACGAGGTCTGCCGGACGCCCTGGTGCGACGCGCCGATCCGGCACGCCGACCACGTCATCCGCGCGGCCGACGGCGGCCCGACCAGCGCCAGCAACGGGCAGGGGCTGTGCCAACGCTGCAACCAGGCCAAGGAGGCACCTGGCTGGGCGGCCGCCCGCACCCGGGCCGGCCCGGCGGGTCGGACCGGCGCCATCACCCTGCGGACGCCCACCGGGCACGCCTACACCAGCACGGCGCCGGACCTCCCGGGTCGGACGACTCAGCGCACACCGATGGAGCGCCGGTTCGCCGAGCTCGTCCGAGCCGCCTGACTCAGGGCAGCCGGGCCCGCACGACCTCGTCGAGGACGCCAAGGGGCAGCGACCCCGAGTCGAGCACGGCGGAGTGGAACTTCTTGATGTCGAAGTCCGCTCCCTGGCGCTGCTCGGCCTCGGCCCGCATCCGCTCGATCTCCACGCGACCGACCATGTACGACGTGGCCTGGCCGGGATGCACGATGTAGCGGTCCACCTCGGGACGGCACATCGCCTCGGTCAGCGGGGAGTTGGCCACCATGAAGTCGATCGCCTGCTGCCGGCTCCAGCCCAGCGCGTGCAGTCCGGTGTCGACGACGAGCCGGCACGCCCGCATCGAGTCCGCGGCGTACATCCCCATCCGGTCCACGGCGCCTGAGTACAACCCCATCTCGTCGGAGAGCCGCTCGGTGTAGAGCCCCCAGCCCTCGGCGTACGCCGAGTTGTGGATGTGCTTGCGGAACTCCGGAACGCCTTCCAGCTCGGAGGCGATCGCGAGCTGCAGGTGGTGGCCGGGGATGCCCTCGTGGAAGGCCATCGACTCGAGCTCGAAGGTGCCCCAGGACTCCGGGTCGTCGATGTTGATGAAGAACGTCCCGCCCCGGCTGCCGTCGGTGGCCGGCGGGAAGTAGAACGCCTTGCCGCCGGTCATGGTGCCCTCGACGGCGCAGGGTGCCTGCGGCAGCACCTCGAACCAGCCCGGCATCGCGTCCCAGGCCCGCTGCATGGCGACCTTGGAGGCCTCGACGAGCTCCTCGCCCCGGCTGAAGTGCAGCTTGGGGTCGGTGCGCATCGCCTCGAAGATCGTGGCCAGGTCGTCGCTGCCGACCACCTCGGGACCGAGCGCGCGGTACTCGTCGGCGAGCTTCTCGATCTGCGCGAGCCCGAGGTCGTGGATCTCCTGAGCGGTCTTCGTGGTGGTCGTGTAGTAGCGAAGCGCCGCGTCGTACGCCGCCGGACCGCCCGGGATCCAGCTCAGCCCCGCCTTGTCGTCGGGCCGCGCCACGGGAAGGACCTCGTCGCGGAGGACGTCGCGGTAGGCCGCCATCCCCGGCCGCACGTCGGACTCGATGACCGCCTTGAGCCGCTCGCGCCATGCGTCGGCGTCGAGCCCCTCGGGCGGCGGCGTGGTCCCGAGCAGCGCGTCGTCATCGACGGAGGAAGCCAGGATCGCGTCGATCTGCTCGATGGTCCCGGTGACCGCGAACTCCGCCGGCGCCCGACCGGCGGCGAGCCCTTCACGCAGTCGGTCGATCAGCTCGCGGTAGTGCCGCCCGACACCGCGGTAGGTGTCCTGCAGCTTCTCCGCGACCTCGGCGTCGGGAAGCGCCAGCATGCCGACCACGATCGGCATCTCCACCTGCAGACCGAAGATCGCATCGGCGGCCAGCTCGGCCTGCCGGGTCTCGAGCAGGTCGGCTCGCGCGACCGCGTCGGCGGCGAGCACGGCGCGGGTGATCCGGCCCTGGTCGTCCAGCGTGCCCTCGTCGATCGCCTCGGCGCGGCGGGCGAACTCGCGCAGCGTCGCGATCACGTCGTCCTCGGCCGCCCGGGTCGCGTCCTCGAACCGCCCGGCGTGCTCGTAGTGCCCGTAGAGGTGCGCCTCGGTGGGGTTGGTGGCGAGGTGGTAGTCCCAGTACTCGTCGGCGAGCTGGTCGATCTGGTCGCTCTGGTCGCTCTGGTCGCTGATGGTCATGCGGGTCCTTTCGTGGGGTGCTCGGGCGGCGCTCCGAAGAGACGAGTGCCGTTGTACCAGCACACGTCGCGCAGCCACTCGTCGCCGAGACCGAGACGCTGAAGTGCCTCGAGCTGGTGGGCGTAGGGATAGGGGATGTTCGGGAAGTCCGACCCGAGGAGCACCTTCTCCCGGAGGTCGCGCAGCCGGGGCCGCAGGTCCCGCGGGAACGGCGCGATCTCCTCCCAGAAGTCGGTGAACGCCATGGTCGTGTCGAGGTGCACCCGGTCGTACTTCTCCGCGACCGCCATGAACTCGTCGTAGTGCGGCGCACCCAGGTGGGCGAGCACGAGGGTGAGGGCGGGGTACGCCGTCATCAGGTCCCGCAGCGGTCCGGGTCCGGTGCGTGGCGTCGGCGACAGGTCCGGAGTTGACGTGGATCACCACGGGCGTGCCGGCGTCCTCCAGCGCGCCCCACACCGACCGGAGGTGCGGGTCGAGGACGTCGAAGTCGCCGACCTGGACGTGCACCTTGAACACGTCGGTGCCGTCGGCGATCCGGCGCCCGACGTACGACGCGGCGTCGGGCTCGGGGAAGAACGTGGCGGACGCGAGGCACCTCAGGCACCGCCTCGGCGAGCCCGCCGACCCAGTCGTTGAGGTACTCCGCGATCCCGGGCCGGTGAGCGTAGGGCAGCGCGCTGAACCGTCGTACGCCGAGCGCGCGCAGCTGCGCGACCCGCTCGTCGTCATCGCCGCGGTAGTGCAGCGGCCACTGCCGGCCGATCAGCGGGCCGGCACCGTCGAACTGCGCGCGCACCTTGCGCATCACCGGCGGCGGCAGGAAGTGCACGTGCACGTCGAACAGCCCGGGCAGGTCGAGCTCCGCCCACCAGCCGGGGACCTGGGCGTCCGAGAGAGGGCGGCCGGGGACAACGGGCCGTCAGTCCTGGTGGCCCTTGAGCCGGCGGCCGATCGCCTGCTCGGCCTCCCGCTTGGCCTGCTTCTCGGCGAGCGTGTGCCGCTTGTCGTAGGTCTTCTTGCCGCGGGCCAGCGCGATCTCGACCTTGGCGCGGCCGTCCTTGAAGTAGAGCGCGAGCGGGACGAGCGTGAGCCCCTTCTCGTTGACCCGGCGCTCGATCTTGTCGATCTCGACCCGGTTCAGCAGCAGCTTGCGCTTGCGGCGTGCGGAGTGGTTGGTCCAGGTGCCCTGGGTGTACTCGGGGATGTGCACGCCGTGCAGCCAGACCTCGTGGTTCTCGATGTCGGCGAACCCGTCGACCAGGGAGGCGCGGCCGGCGCGCAGCGACTTGACCTCGGTGCCGACCAGGACCAGGCCGGCCTCGTAGGTGTCCTCGATGTGGAAGTCGTGGCGCGCCTTCTTGTTCTGCGCCACCATCTTCTGCCCCTGCTCCTTGGCCATGCGGCCGATTCTCTCATCCGCGGTCGATCGAGCTTGTCGAGATCACCGTGGTCTCGACAAGCTCGACCAGCAGGCGGGCTAGAGCCAGCGCATCGGGTTCACGGAGGTGCCGTTCTCCATCACCGTGAAGTGCAGGTGGCACCCGGTGGACCAGCCGGTCGTGCCGACGTACCCGATCACCTGGCCGCGCTCGACCCACTGGCCCTCGTGCACGGCGTACCCGCTGAGGTGGTTGGAGATCGAGGCCAGCCCCACGCCCCGGTGGAAGCCGTGGTCGAGGATGATCCGGTTGCCCCAGGCGGACTGGTAGTACATCTGCAGCACCCGGCCGCTGGCCGGGGCGAGGATCGGGGTGCCGCACGCGTTCCCGAAGTCGGTGCCGTCGTGCAAAGCCCGGTAGCCGTAGATCGGGTGCTGGCGATAGCCGTACGGCGAGGTGACCGGACCGGGCACCGGGAAGTCGAGGAACCCGCTGGAGTTGACCGGCCCGACCGCCCGGTTGGCAGCGGCGGCGGCCGCGGCAGCCCGGCGACGCGCGGCGGCGGCGCGCTTGCGCAGGATCTCGGTGATCCGGTCCTGTTCCTTCTCCAGGCTCTGCAACGTGGCGAGGTCGGCCTGCCTGGCCTTCTCGGCCTCGTCCTCGGCCTCCTCACGCAGCGTGACGAGGTTCTGCACCTGCAGCTCCTGGTCGGCGGCCCGGCGCTCGAGGTCCTGCTTCTTGACGAGGTTGTCCGCGGCGGCGCGGCGCTTGCGGGCGACGTCGTCCTTGGCCGCCTCGACCTCCTGCTCCTGCACGGTCAGCAGCACCTTCGACGCCTCGAGGCGCGACAGCGTCACCGCCTCCTTGTCGATCACGCTCTGCACCGAGTTGAGCTGTCCGGTGAGCTCGGCCGGGTCCTGGCTGGTGAGCACCATCGAGAGACCCATCAGGGCCGGGTCACCGGTCTGGTAGTTGGAGACGACGATCTGCCCGAGCGCGCTCTCCTGCTCGGCCACCTTCACGTGTCCGGCGTCCAGGTCGACGCGGGCCTGCTCCAGACGCTGGATCGCCGCGTCGAGCTGGGCCTGCATCTGCCGGTCGAGCGCTTCGGCCGCGGCGAGCTCGCCGCGGGTCGCGGCCAGGTGCGCCTGCGCCTGGTCGAGCTCGTTCTGGGCGGCACCCAGCGCCTGGGCGGCCTCCCGCAGCTCCGCGCTCGAGTGCTCGAGGTCCTGGTTGGCCGCGCCCATCTCGCGCCGAAGCTTCGCCTGGTCCTTCTTGAGTTCCTCGGACTTCTTCTTCCGCAGCGCCTCGGCGGCCTTCTTCTTCTCGGCCTTCTTCGTGTTGGCCTCGTGGTCGGACCGCTGGCCGCCCTTGTCGCCCTTCTTGCCGTCAGCGGCGGTCGCGGTGGGCGACACCGCGAGCCCGGAGACAAGGCATGCGAGCACCACGACAGCGGCCGCCGCCGTCCTGGCGGGGCGCCGGGTAGTGCGGGGGAAGTTGCGAACCACCGGTCTGCCTTGGTTGTTGTCCTGAGCGAGAGCCAGACCGACGGTAACGGAGGAACGTCACACTTTGAGGTATTTCCGGGTCATTACGAGCGTCGGAATCAACGTGAGGGCCAGGCCGAGGAGGGCGATGGCTCCCACCGCCCACAGCCCGTCGCCCCAGTCGACCCAGGCGACGATGTTGGACGTCGGCCGCAGCGTCCCGTAGATCACCACCGCCATGAACACCAGCAGCGCGCCGCCGGCGAGGCTCACCCCGATCAGCGCGGCGACCAGCGACTCCATCAGGAACGGCAGCTGGATGTAGAGGCTCGAGGCACCCACCAGCCGCATGATCCCGATCTCGCGGCGCCGGGCGAACGCGGCCAGCCGGATGGTGTTGCCGACCTGGAGGATCGCCGCCACGACCAGGAACGCCGCGATCCCGATGGCGCCCCACTTCATGACGTTCATCCAGAAGTAGATCGGCTTGAGCACCTCGCGCAGGTCACGGACGGTGTTGACGCCGGGCAGGCCCTGGACCGCGCGACTTGATGCCGAGGAACTTCTCGGGGTCCTTCAGCTGGACCCAGTAGGACTCCTGCATGTCCGAGGGCCGGATCGACTCGTAGACACGCTGCTCGGTGTCGTCGTCGGAGATGTACGCCGCCCGCCACTTGTCGTAGGCCTCCTGCTTGCTCTGCAGCCGCCAGGAGGACGACCTCGTTGTTGGTGTCGAGCACGTTCTCGATCTCGGCCTTCTGCGCGTCGGTCACCTCGCCGTTCACGCAGTTGGCCGTCGTGGAGTTCTCGTTGCAGAGGAACACGGTGATCTGGAGCTTGCTGCCCCAGTACTCCTCGGCCTTGGCCGCCTGGGCGTTGAGCAGCAGGCCCATGCCCACGAGCGTGAGCGAGACGAAGATCGTCACGATGACGGCGATCGTCATCGACACGTTGCGCTTGAGCCCGTTGCCGAGCTCGGAGAAGACGTACGTGAGCTGCATGGAGAGGAACCCTCTGGTCGTCGTACTAGTCGTCGTGCCTGTTGTCCGGTGTTCTCCGGAGCTAGTGCTGGTAGCCGTAGACGCCGCGCGACTGGTCGCGCACCACGCTGCCGTTGGACAGCTCGATGACGCGCTTGCGCATCTGGTCGACGATGCCGGCGTCGTGGGTGGCCATCAGCACCGTCGTGCCGGTGCGGTTGATCCGGTCGAGCAGCTTCATGATCCCGACGGAGGTGTTGGGGTCGAGGTTGCCGGTCGGCTCGTCGGCGATCAGGATCATCGGCCGGTTGACGAACGCGCGCGCGATCGCGACCCGCTGCTGCTCACCGCCCGACAGCTCGTCGGGCATCCGGTCGCCCTTGCCCTCGAGCCCGACCAGCTCGAGCGTCTCGGGGACCACCTTGTTGATGTGGCTGCGCGGCTTGCCGATCACCTGGAGCGCGAACGCGACGTTCTCGCCGACCGTCTTGTTGGGCAGCAGCCGGAAGTCCTGGAACACGGTGCCGATCTGGCGGCGCAGCCCGGGCACCTTCCAGGTCGCGAGCCGGTTGATCTCCTTGCCGGCGACGTAGACCTTGCCGTGCGTGGGCCGGGCCTCCCGCAGCACGAGGCGCAGGAACGTCGACTTGCCGGAGCCGGAGGCGCCGACGAGGAAGACGAACTCGCCCTTCTCGACCTCGACGGTGACGTCGTCGAGGGCAGCCCGGCTCTGGCCGGCATAGGACTTGGTGACGTTCTCGAAACGGATCACAGGCAGTGGGTCTGGCCGGTTTCGGGGACAAGGGGAGCATGCCGATCCACCTGGGCTTCCCCCGGGTGCGGTGCAGCGGCATCCGACCAACAGTTGAGTCTAGGTGACGACCCTGAGAGGCACCGACAGGTCGCAGGCATCGGTGTGCCGAACGTCATGCCGATCCCCGAGATCCGGGACCGGCGAGTCCGCTCAGTTGGCGGCGGCAGCCTTCTCCGCGCCGCGCCGCCAGCGGATCCCCGCCTCGAGGAACTCGTCGATCTCCCCGTCGAGCACCGCCTGGGGGTTGCCCGACTCCTGCTCGGTGCGCAGGTCCTTGACCATCTGGTACGGGTTCAGCACGTAGTTGCGCATCTGGTCGCCCCACGACGCGGCCACGTCACCGCGCAGCTCGTCGAGCTGGGCCCGCTCCTCCGCCTTCTTGATCGCCAGCAGCTTGGCCTTGAGGATCACCATCGCGGAGGCCTTGTTCTGCAGCTGGCTCTTCTCGTTCTGACACGAGACGACGGTGCCGGTCGGGATGTGGGTCAGCCGAACCGCCGAGTCGGTGGTGTTGACCGACTGCCCGCCGGGGCCGGACGAGCGGTAGACGTCGACCCTGACCTCCTCCTCCGGGATGTCGATCTCGTCGGTCTGCTCGAGCACCGGGACCACCTCCACGGCGGCGAACGACGTCTGCCGGCGGCCCTGGTTGTCGAACGGGCTGATCCGCACCAGCCGGTGGGTGCCGGCCTCGACCGACAGCGTGCCGTAGGCGTAGGGCGCGTGGATGGCGAACGTCGCGGACTTCAGCCCGGCCTCCTCGGCGTAGGACGTGTCGAACACCTCGACGGGGTACTTGTTGCGCTCGGCCCAGCGGGTGTACATGCGCATCAGCATCTCGGCGAAGTCGGCCGCGTCGACGCCGCCCGCCCCGGACCGGATGGTCACCAGCGCCTCGCGGGCGTCGAACTCCCCGGAGAGCAGCGTGCGGACCTCGAGCAGCTCGACCGCCTTCTGCAGGCGTGCGAGCTCGCGCTCGGACTCGGCGAGGGCGTCGGGGTCGTCCTCCTCCTGGGCCATCTCGACCATCAGCTGGAGGTCGTCGAGGCGGCCCTGCAGCGACGTGAACCGGTCGAGCTCGCCCTGCAGCGCGGACAGCCGGCCGGTCACGCGCTGGGCGTTGGCCTGGTCGTCCCAGAGGTCGGGTGCGGCGACCTGCTCCCCGAGGTCGGCGATCTCGGCGCGCATCGCATCGAGGTCCAGCACCTGCTCGACGGTGTGCATCGTCGCCTGCAGCTGCTTGATCTGGGTGTCGAAGTCGGGGCCTGCCACGAGACGGAGCCTACGCCAGCGGGGGGCGATGGACGCATGGCCAGGGGGCCGGCCGGGTAGGAGACTGGTGCACGCGATCGAACGGAGGACGTCATGCCTCAGCAGGCGTGGAGCAACAAGCGCGAGCGGCAGTACGAGCACATCAAGGAGGGTCTCGAGGACCGCGGCCGCAGCGAGGACACGGCGGAGGAGATCGCCGCGCGCACGGTGAACAAGGAGCGTGCCCGCTCCGGTGAGTCCCGTCAGGCGAGCCGCTCGTCCACCCAGGACATCTCGTCGGGCCGCCGGGGCGGCAAGCGCTCGCACAGCGGCTCCCAGGGCCGGACCAAGGCGCAGCTGTACAACGAGGCCAAGAAGAAGGGCGTCGAGGGCCGGTCGAAGATGTCCAAGGCAGAGCTCGAGAAGGCGGTGGGGCGCTGAGCGCTCCGGAGGGTTCGGGCCCTCAGCCGACGACCGGGGCCGAGTCCGACCAGGACCGACTCGCCCGCAACTTCAACGAGCTGCTCCAGGAGCTGCGGGTCACCCAGACCGGCGTACAGATCCTGACCGGCTTCCTGCTCACGGTGCCGTTCACCCAGCGGTTCCCCGACCTCGACTCGGTGCAGACCACCGGCTACCTCGCCGTGCTGCTCGGCTCGGTGATCGCCACGGGATTCATCATCGCGCCGGTCGCCCTGCACCGGACCCTCTTCCGCCAGGGCGAGAAGGAGTGGCTGGTGCATGCGGCCAACTGGTGCGCGCGTGCGGGGTTGCTGATCCTCGCGCTCACCATCGCCGGCGTGGTGTGGCTGGTCTTCGACGTGGTGGTGTCACGCACCGCCGCCATCGTCGCCGGCAGCGCGTTCCTGACCTTCCTCGCCCTGCTGTGGGGCGTCCTCCCCCTGGTCAAGCGCGCCGACTGAGCCCTGTCTGACCTGGGCCTTTACGGCCCCTTTGCGCCGACCTGGTCCCCTTGTGAAGGACCGGTGGGGCGTTTCGAGGGGGCTCGATGACGGCTGTGTCGATGGTGGGGTTCACCCATCGTTCGTGCGCGCTCGGCGTGCTCGAACGGGTGGCCGTGCCGCGCAGCGAGCAGGAGCCGCTGCTGCGCGCCGTGCGCGCCGCCGGCTTCCCGGAGGCCGTCGTGCTGTCCACCTGCAGCCGGACCGAGATCTACGCCGGACCGTCGGACGAGGAGCCGGACCGCCTGCTCGACCTCCTCGCCGACCGGGCCGGTGGCTGGTCGCGCGAGCTGCGGGCGGCCGCGGAGACGCGCGTGGGCGACGAGGTGGTGCGGCACCTGTTCCGCGTCGTGGCCGGGCTCGACTCCCGGGTGGTGGGCGAGCCGGAGATCCGCACGCAGGCGCGCGCGGCCTTCCGCCAGGCGTACGCCACCGGCATGGTCGGCGGCATCCTCGGCGAGCTCTTCCCGGCCGCCCTTCGTGCGGGCTCGGAGGTGCGCGACAAGACCTCCGTCGTCTCGCAGGCCCGGTCACTGGCGCACCGGGCCGTCGACGTCGGGCTGGCCACCGAGACCGACGCCCACCCCCACGTGGTGGTGCTGGGGTCGGGGCGGATGGCCGGGGCAGCCGTGGAGCGCCTCCGGCAGCGCGGACACCGACCCGTCGTGGTGGCGCGCAGCGTCCGGCACGCGGCCCGGCTCGTCGGCGCGGACGCGGCCAGACCGCTCGACCGGCTGACGAGTGAGATCGCCGACGCGGACCTCCTGATCAGCGCCACCGCCGCCAGCCAGGCGCTCGTGACGGTCGACCAGGTCGATCGCGCCATGACCGGCCGCACGCGGCCGCTCACCGTTGTCGACCTGTCCGTGCCCCGGAACGTCGAGCCCGCGGTCGGCGACCGCACGCTGGTGCGACTCGTGGACATCGAGGACCTGGACACCGATCCCGCGGCGGACCCGGAGCTGGCCGCGCCGCTCCTGCACGCCGAGACGCTGGTGCGCGAGGCGACGCGACGGTACGTGGAGCACGTGGCCGCCCGGCAGGCCGGCGCGCTCATCGCCGCCATCCGGCAGCGCGTCGGGCAGGTGTGCCTCGAGACCCTCGTCCGGACCAGGCCGTCGGCGACGCGTCCGGAGCTGACGGGCGAGGCGCACCTGGTGGCCGGTCGGCTGGCGCACCCGGCGATCATGCTCGCGCGGGCGGCCGCCGCGTCGGGAGACGAGGCGACGCTGCTGGTCCTGTCCGAGGCGTTCGGTGTGCCGTGGTCGAGCCGGCTGCTGTCGGACCGGGTGGCTCAGTCGCTGACCACGACGTACGACGCCGCGCTGGAGCTGATGAGGGGCCTGACGTCCCAGCCCGGGGGCGAGATCGGCAGGTCCAGCGGCGCCGAGACGCGCACCACGACCCGGTCGGTCGTCGCGTCGACGGCGAACTGAAGCCCGGGGTAGGTCCGGGCGGCGTCGATCTCCAGCAGGTACGTCGCGACGTACTCGCGCGCCACCACGGGGTCGATCAACGCCCGCTCCCCCAGCCCGCCCTCGTAGACCTGACGCCCCTGCACGCCGTCGGCGGCGGCCAGGGCGGCGCCGTCGGCGAGGTTGTCGAGCCCCTGGCGGCGGAGGTACGCGGCCGACGCGTCGACGGTGACACCGATGAGCAGCACGGCCACGACGGCGAGGCCGACGATGAGCACCATCGTCTGGCCGGCCTCGTCGCGAGCCCTCACGACCGGTCCTCGCGGAACGTGCCGTAGGGGACGGAGTGGCGGGCGTCCACGCGGATGCTCGGGGTGCCACCGCCCAGCGCGGACGGTACGAGCGGGAGCGCGGACCTGGCTCCGGACGTCGACCCGCACGACCGAGCCCGGCGCCAGGCAGTCGCCGGCGGGCAGACAGGTGAGCCGGAGGTCCACGTCCCCAGCATCGACTCCCTGGTCGTGCAGCGCCACCTCCGCGGCCGCCCGGGCCGCCGCGGAACCCTGCGCGACATCGGGGGCGAGCACGAACGCGCGGCCCGCGGCCCGGGCGGCGGCGGTCGCCGCAAACGCGTGCCGCTGCACGTCGTACACCGCGAGGACGAGGTACACGAGCGGGACCAGGAGAAGGATCGCCAGCCAGGTGACCTCGACCAGGGCGGTGCCGGACTCGTCGCGGCGCGTCACGGCGGCACCTCCTCGACGGCGTGGCCGGTCGAGACCAACCTGACCGAGGGGCCCCACAGGCCGAGCGCCGGCACCTCGGCCGCGACGCGCACCTCGACACCGGCCATCCCGCGCACGATGGCCGGGCGCGCGGACACGTCCCGCGCGAACCGGTCGGCGAGGGCACCGGCGATCTGCTGCCGGGTGCGGGCCGCCCCGTCGGCGAACGAGCGGTCCGCGGTGGCGGCGTACCGGGCGCCCTCGGACGCCGCCGAGGTCAGCGTGTTGCGGACGTGGAGCACGAGCGCGAGCTGGAGGATGCCGAGGAACAGCGGCAGCACGACCAGCACCACGAGCACGAAGTCCACGACCGCCGACCCGCGGTCGCCGCGGCCAGGGAGCCGCGCCCCAGGTCCGGGCAACGGCTCAGCGCACCGAGCCCAACGCGTCGCGCAGCATGCCGGCGAGCTGCGGTCCGGCGATGGCCCACAGCGCGGCGACCAGGCCGGCGGTCATCACGGTGATCAGCACCCAGCCGGGCACGTCGCCGCGCTCGGTGCGCCGGGCGCGGGTGTCGGCGAGAAGCTGGAGACACAACATCAACCTGGGGGTCATCGACGGTTCCTTGTCTGTGTTGACGGTCATGGGCTGACCAGCTGGAGTCCGACCACTCCGGGCCAGAACGCGAACAGGACGGTGACGGGCAGGACCAGGAAGACGACGGGCACCATCATCACGACCTCCCGGCGGGCGCCCGACTCGATCAGCGCGCGCCGACCCGCCTCCCGGGCGTCGGCGGCCTGGGCGTGCAGCACGGCGGCGAGCGGGGTGCCCCGGTCGACGGCCACCGCCATCGCCTCCGCGAACCGTGCCACGGCCGGCAGACCGGAGCGTGCGGCCCAGGCGTCGAGCGCGGCCGCCACCGGGGTGCCGGTGCGGACGTCGGCGAGCACCCGTCCGATCTCGCCGGCCATCTCGCCGCGGCAGCGGACCGCCACCCGGTCGAGGGCGGCGACCGGTCCCTCGCCGGCCCCGACGGCGAGAGCGAGCAGCTCAGCAACGGTCGGGAACTCCACCATCAGCCGGCGCTCGCGCTCGGTGGCCTGAGCGGTGAGCCGGTTCTCCCGGAGCAGCACGCCGAACGCGAACGCGACCACGCACAGGACGAGCAGAGGCACCGTGCGCGACGGCGCCTGCAACGCGACGACGAGGGTCGCGGCCGCCGGTGACCGCGAAGCCGACCAGACCCCACATCACCTGCTCGACGCGGAACTCGCGGACGGTCAGCTCCAGCCCGGCCCGCTCGAGCCGCCGGCGGATCGACGCGCTGCCGCCGAGGACCCGTTCGACGGACCCGGCGGCCGCGGAGACGACCGGCCCGAACACGGCCCGGAACGGGCCGGCCGGTCGCGGTGCCGGCGAGCGGCTGCTGGCCCATGTGCGGAAGGTCGCGGATGTAGGGCAGCACCCGGACCGCCAGGGCGGGGCGGCGCCCGAGCGCCGCGCGCGCGACGAGGAACATCCCGGCACCGAGCATCGCGCCGGCGAGCGCACCCCAGGCGCTCACCGCAGGACCCGACCCTCGACGGGGAGCCGGCCGATGCGCACCATCAGCCGGTAGGCCACAAGCGTCAGCCCGCCGCCGACCCCGAGCACGACCGCGCCCTCCGGGGATGAGTACCGGCTGATCACGTCGCGCTGGAAGCTCAGCATGAGCAGCACCAGCCAGGGCGCGGCGACGGCGAGCCGGGCGCCGACGACCGTCCACGTCTGCCGCGACTCCAGCTCGGAGCGGGTGCGCGCGTCGTCACGCAGGAACCCCGAGAGGTTGCGCAGCACCAGGCCGAGCTCGCCTCCGCCGACCTCGCGCGCGACGCGGAGCCCCTCCACCACACGGTCTCCGACCGGGTCGGCGAGCCTCTCCTTGAGCCGGTCGAGGGAGTCCCCGAAGCGGCCGGTGAGCTGGTAGTCGGCGGCGAACGCCTCGAAGTGCGGGCGCAGCGGGACGGGTCCGCGGCGGCCCAGCGAGGCCAGCGCCTCGGGCAGCGAGAGACCGGCGCGGACGGCGGAGGCGAGGTTGTCGACCGCCTCGGGCCACACGTCCAGCAGCTCACGCTGTCGTCGCCGGGCTCGGCCGGACACCAGCGCGACGGGCAGGTAGGCGGCCAGCAGGCCGAACGCCGCCGCGACCGTCGCGGTGCCGGACAGCACCTGGACGGCGAGGAACGCGACCACCGCGCTCACCGCGCAGACGACGAGCAGACCCGCGGGAGTGGTGTGCTCCAGCCCGGCACGGGCGAGCAGGTCGCGGAGACGCGACGGACGTCGGTCCCCGCCCGGCTTCCGGGCGTCCGGCGCGGTCAGGGCGAGCCAGATCAGCAACAGCCCGGCACCTGCGGCCAGTCCGACGGCGAGCCCCATGTCAGCCGCCCGCCAGCAGCGTGGTGAGGTCGTGGCCCGCCCGGGCGAAGTGCTCCCGTCGCGGCGGCATCCCCTGGGCTCGCACCAGCTCGTCGCCCCGGCGTACGAAGATCGCCTCGGTCTCGATGACGTCGTTCTCGACCCGGCCGGGCACCCCGACGATCTCCTGCACGCGGCGGTGACCGTTGGCGTCGATGCCCAGGTGCACGACGAGGTCGACGGACGCCGCGACGGTGGGTACGACGAAGCGCGGCGAGATGTTCTCGCCCGCGAGGAGTGGCAGCGTGCACATCTTGACGAGCGCCTCGCGGGCGCTGTTGGCGTGCAGGGAGGCCATGCCCGGGCAGGCCGGCGTTGAGGGCGAGCAGCAGGTCGAGGCACTCCTCGGCTCGCACCTCCCCCACGATCACCCGCGTCGGCCGCATCCGCAGGCTCTCCTTGACCAGGTCGCGGAGCCGGATCTCGCCCGTGCCCTCGAGGCCCTGCTGACGGGTCTGCATCGCCACCCAGTCGGGATGGTGGAAGCGCAGCTCGTAGACCTCCTCCACGGAGACCACCCGCTCGCGCCCGGGGATCGATGATGCGAGGCAGTTGAGCATGGTGGTCTTGCCCGCCTGCGTCGCGCCGGACACCAGCACGTTGAGCCCGGAGACGATGGCGGCGTCGAGGAACTTCGCGGCCTGCGCCGACAGGCTGCCGAGTCCGACCAGGTCGTCGAGCAGGGAGGCACGGACGACGAACTTGCGGATGTTGACGGCCGAGAAGCCCCGCGAGATCCCTTCGAGCACCACGTGCAGGCGGTGCCCGTCGGGCAGCATCGCGTCGACGAAGGGCTGCGAGACGTCGACGCGGCGCCCGCTCGACTTGAGCATCCGCTCGACGAGCTCGTGCACCTGCGCCGCGGTGAGGATGGTGTCGGTGAGCTCGTGGCGGCCGGCCCGGGCGACGAAGACCCGGCTCGGATCGTTGATCCATATCTCCTCGACCTCGGGGTCGTCGAGGTAGCGCTGCAACGCGCCGAAGCCGGAGACCCGGGCCACGAGCTCCTCGACCGCCGCGTCGGCGTCGGCGAGCGGCAGGACCGCGCCGGTCAGCGAGTGCTCGTCGTGGTCGGCCACGATCCGGGCGGCCAGGCTCCGGACCGCGGCGGCGTCACGTTGCGGGTCGAGGGCATCACGGCGTACCGCGGAGCGCAGGCGCTCGTCGAGCTCGTCGATGTGCCCGTCGTGCGCGCCGGTGTGGGTAAGGCTCACGGCCCTCTGCCCCCGTTCCCGAGAGAGCTCGGCGCCCGCCGAGTCGGGGTGCCGTTCCGCGCAGTTTGCCCGAAGCGCGGGACTCTCCGGAACCCCCGGAACCCCGTCCTGTGGACGACGCGTGACTGGCGTGAAGCCCGGTGTAGGTGAGACGAGGCGCCCTGGACCGGACCACCCAGGTTTGCGGGCGAGCCGATGGGGAACTCTGATGCCGAAGAAATCCCGCCGTCTCTCGGGAACGGCGGGTTTCGCGTTCCCGACCGCTCAGCCGTGGAGCTGGTCCCCGAAGATGTCACCCTCGGAGTCGATGCGCGCGAGCACCTCGTCGAGCAGCAGGTGCTCGATCTCCTCTGGGTCCTGCGCCCCCGCCTCGATCTCGTCCCAGGTGCGCGGCGCGGCGACGTAGGGCCGCCCGCGACCCCGCAGCGAGTACGGCGTGATCGTGGTCTTGGCCGCAGTGTTCTGCGACCAGTCGAGGAACACCTTGCCCGGGCGCAGCGTCTTGGTCATCTTCCAGACCACCAGGTCGCCGCGCTCCTCGGTCAGCTCCTGCGCGACCTCTTGGGCCTGGTCGCGCACCTCGTCGGCAGTCGAGCTCGCCGGGCAGCGCGGCGTACAGGTGCAGGCCCTTGCTGCCGCGACGTGACCGGGGCGCACGACAGTCCGCGCTCCTCGAGCCTGTCGCGCACGAGCAGCGCCACCTGGCAGCACTCCTCCAGCCCGGCCGGCGCCCCGGGGTCGAGGTCGATGACCATCCGGTCGGGGTTCATGGGCCGATGGTTGGCGGCGAACTTCCACTGGTGCACGTGCAGCTCCAGCGACGCCAGGTTGGCCAGGTAGGTCAGTCCGGCGGTGTCGTCGACGAGCGGGTAGGTGATCCGGTCGCCGCCGCCGCGCGAGCCCGTGGAGGAGACGGTGACCGAGCGCAGCCACTTGGGCGCGCCGTTGGGCAGGTTCTTCTCGAAGAACTGGTTGCTCGCCGTGCCGTCCGGCCACCGGATCCGGGTCACCGCCCGGTCCTCCAGGTGCGGCAGCAGGACCGGGGCGACCTGTGCGTAGTAGTGCAGCACCTCGCCCTTCGTGGTCCCCGACTCCGGGTAGAGCACCTTGGCCAGGTTGCTGATCTTCAGCGTCCGGCCGTCGACCTCGACCATCACCTCGTCGGGCATCAGGCACGCTCCTCGACCAGGTCCGCCGACCGTCAGGTCGGCGCGTACGCCGAGGAACGCCGGCTGTCGCAGCCGTCCTGCAGGCGTGAACCCGAGTGCCGCGACCTCGACGACCACCTCCGGGACGAGCCAGACGGTCCCCGCCGCGTCGACCTTCGGCACCTCGTCGGCGAACGGCGACCTCGTCGGCCTGCAGCGGACGCAGGACGTCGAGCAGCTTCTGTCCGGCCTTGCCGGCGATGCCGCTGCCGACCCGGCCGCGGTACACTCAGTCCGTCGGCCGTCGGCTCGCCCACCAGCACCGCGCCGAGCCGGGTCTCGCTGTCCGGTCTCGCGACGCCAGCCGCCCACGACGTACGACCCGGTCGGGCGGTGCGGGAACTTCAGCCAGTCCGCCGACCGCCGGCCCGGGTGGTACCGCGACGACCGCTTCTTCGACACGATCCCCTCGAGTCCCTGCTGCTCGGTCGCCTCGCATCAGCATCAGCGCCGTCGTCGTACGCCGCAGGCACCTGCCAGTGCGCACCGACGAGCCCGAGGTCCTCCAGCGCGGCGCGGCGCTCCGACAGCGGTTGACCGGTCAGGTCCTCGCCGTCGAGTCGGAGCAGGTCGAACACCAGCAGCGTCACGGGGTTCCGCTCGGCGAGCGCCCGGGCCCGCGCGGCCTGGCTCACGTGCATCCGGTCGGCGAGCGCACCGAAGCGTCGGGATGCCGTCGAGGAACGCGACGACCTCGCCGTCGAGCAGCACGTCGTGGCTCGAACGCCGGCCGAGGCCGTGCAGCTCGGGGAACGACACGGTGACGTCGTTCTCGTTGCGCGACCAGAGGCGCACGGACCCGCCGGACACCTCCACGAGCACCCGCATCCCGTCCCACTTCACCTCGTGCAGCCACGCCGAACCGGTGGGGACGGTCGTGCCACGGGTAGCGAGCATCGGACGCATGGGTACATCCTGACCGATGAGTACGGTGGTCCGTGACGGTCTAGGTCTCGGGGGTCTCGACGGCCTGGGCCACCGAAGGACTTGGGGCGGACCCCACGACGCGAAGGAGCAGCGAGGATGCCGAGGGCGATCTGGAAGGGTGCGGTGTCGTTCGGGCTGGTCAGCGTGCCCGTGAAGCTGTACGCCGCCACCGAGAGCCACGACATCTCGTTCCGCCAGGTGCATGCCAAGGACGGCGGCCGGATCAAGTACCAACGCGTCTGCAGCATCGACGGCGAGGAGGTCGCGTACGCCGACATCGCCAAGGGCTACGAGACCGACGACGGCCAGATGGTCGTCCTCGACGACGACGACTTCGCCGAGCTTCCGGCGAGCAGCAGCCGCGAGATCTCGGTGGAGAAGTTCGTGCCGAGCGAGCAGATCGAGCCGATGTGGCTGGAGAAGTCCTACTACCTCGAGCCGGAGCAGGCCGCGGCCAAGCCCTACGCCCTGCTCCGCGAGGCGCTCAAGGAAGCCGACCGGGTCGCGGTCGTCACCGTCTCGCTGCGCACCCGGATGACGACTGCGGTGCTGCGCGTCCGCGACGACGTGATCGTGATGCAGACGCATGATGTGGCCCGACGAGATCCGCAAGCCCGACTTCGTCGGCCTCGACTCCGCGGACCTCGACGTCGAAGCCGCAGGAGCTGCAGATGGCGCGGATGCTCGTCGAGACGCTGGCCGGCGACTACGACGCCGACGACTTCGAGGACGACTACCAGGAGGCGGTCGAGGCGCTGGTGCAGGCGAAGCTCGAGGGCGGCGAGGTCAAGCAGGTCGAGAAGCAGGAGGCCACGCGGCGGCGAGGTCGTGGACCTGCTCGCCGCGCTGCAGAAGTCGGTCGACGCCGCCAAGTCCTCGCGGGGCGAGTCGACGTCCAAGAGCGACTCGGGCACGAAGTCGACGACGAAGAAGGCCGCGAGCAAGAAGTCCACGGCGAAGAAGACCCCGGCGAAGAAGACCGAGAAGAAGTCGACGGCCAAGAAGTCCACGACCAAGAAGGCGGCCAAGAAGGCCAGCTGATCAGCCGGTCTCGCGAGGGGTCACTCGTGCAGCGACACGCCGGTGAGGGGCCTGAGGTTCTGACTCCTCGGCGTGGGCGCGGGCGGCGGGTGAGTCCGGGAAGCGCCGGCCGAGGCGGTGGAACAGCGCGTCGGAGAGCCGGGGCGCGAGCAGGTTGAGCACCTCGGCCGCCGAGCCGGCGAGCACGTTCACGGTGATCGGCCGGTCCTCGAGCGCGCGCACCACCTTGGTGGCGGCCTGCTCGGGCGATATCGCAGGTGCGCGTCGGTAGGCGTCGGTCGGCCCGACCATGTCGGTGCGCACCAGCGCCATCCGCACGTTGGTGAAGGTGACGCCGTCGCCGTACAGCTCGCGTCCGGCGATCCGGCTCCAGGTGTCGAGGGCGGTCTTGGAGGCGATGTACGCCGAGAACTTCGGTGCCTTGACCTGCACGCCCCAGGTCTGGATGTTGACGACGTGGCCGAAGCGCTGCTCGACCATCGCCGGTAACAGACCGAGCATCAGCCGCACGGCGCGAAGTAGTTGATCGCCATCGTGCGCTCGAAGTCGTGCATCCGCTCGTACGACAGCGCGATGGAGCGCCGGATCGACCGGCCCGCGTTGTTGACGAGCATGTCCACCCCGCCGTGCTCGCGCAGGATCGTGTGCACGAGCCGGTCGACGGCGTGCTCGTCGGTGAGGTCGCATGGATACGCGTACGCCGTACCGCCGGACCCGACCACCGACGCCCGCACGCGCTCGAGCTCCTCGGCCCGCCGAGCTACCAGCAGCACGGTGGCGCCGCGTGCTGCACACGCCAGCGCGGTGGCCTCGCCGATGCCCGACGACGCGCCGGTCACCAGGATTCGCCTGCCCTGCAAGGGGTTCCGCGGCTCGGCACCGGGCAGTCGGGCACGCAGGTGCCGGTCGAGCCAGGCGCGTGGGGTGGTCCACACCAGACCGCTCACAGCCCGGGCCTCCGGCCGGCCCACGGCTGGGCCTGCTCCAGCTGTGCCGACACGGCCAGGATCGTCGCCTCGTCGTCGATGCGTCCGACGAGCTGCACCGCCAGCGGCAGGCCGTCGCGGCCGAAGCCGACCGGCACGGACGCCGCGGGGTTTCCGGTCACGTTCCAGAGTGCGGCGTAGGCCGAGACCGGCAGCGAGCGCAGCAGGCTGCGGACGGTCCCGAGGCCCTGCACGTAACCGGCCACGGGCGGCCGGTGGGCGACCGCCGGTGTGAGCAGCAGGTCGAAGCGGTCGAACACGCGGTTGGCCTTCGCCGACACCTTGTCGCCCTGCCGCATCGCCCACTCGACGGTCCCAGGGCGCAGCCAGGCCCCGAGCCGGGCGGTCTCACGGGTGCGTCGCTCCAGGAGGTCGCGACGCTCGACGAGGGCGGCCTCGCGGCGGATCGCGCCGAGGTACTGCACCAAGAACGGGGCCGTCGCGTCCGGGTAGCCCGGGTCGACCTCCTCCACGTGGTGACCGAGCCCCGCGAGGATCCCAGCGGTGTCGGTCACGGCCCGGACGTGCTCGGGGTCCGGCCTGACTCCCGGCGCGGGCGCCTTCGTCCACCAGCCGATCCGCAGCGGTCCGGGGTCGCTGCCGGCCGCCTCCACGAACGACGTTCGCGGCTCACCGGCACGGAACCGGTCGGTGGGCAGCGCACCGCGGATGACGTCGTAGACGAGCGCGCTGTCCAACACTGAGCGGGTGAGCGGACCGGTCGTGCCCAGCGCCCACCACGGGTGCTGGTACGGCGAGTCGCTCACCCGGCCCCGCTGAGGCTTGAGCCCGAACAGGCCGCACGAGGACGCGGGCACCCGGATCGACCCGCCGCCGTCGCCGCCGATCGCCACCGGCACCATGCCGGTTGCCACCGCGACGGCCGAGCCGCCGCTGGACCCGCCCGGTGACCGCGTCGGGTCCCAGGGGTTCCGCGTGACGCCGTGCGCGCCGGAGTCCGTGAGCGGCACCTGGCCGAACTCCGGCATGTTGGTCTTGCCGACCACGACGGCACCCGCGGCACGCAGCCGTCGCACCACCTCGCTGTCCGCCGTCACCGGTGTCAGGTTGGCACGGCCGCCGAAGGTGGTGACCGTGCCCGCGACGTCGATCTCCTCCTTGATGGCCACCGGGATGCCGTGCAGCGGGCCGCGGGCATCGGCCGGCGCGGCGTCGCGCTCCGCGGCCTCGGCGAGCGCGGCGTCGTGCAGGACCACCGTGAACGCGTTGAGCCCGCCGTCGTACCGCTGGATGCGCTCCAGGGTGGCGGCCACGAGCTCGCGGCTGCCGACCTGCCCGGTGCGCACCGCCTCGGCCTGTCCGGTGGCACCGGCGTAGAAGAGGTCGTCGTCCACGCGTCGAGGTTACTCGCCGGTCACATCACTACCGATATCGGTAGTCCAACCGTGATCCATGGGTCACTCCCCGGCTACCGACATCGGTGGCGAGACCGGGAGTCAGGCGCGCACGCCGCAGCGCCGGAGCGTCAGCACGAGCAGGGCCCGGGTGACCTGGGCGACCTCGTCGAGGTCCACGCGCTCGACCGGCGTGTGCGCCAGCCGCATGTCTCCCGGGCCGTAGTGCAGCGTGGGCACGCCTCCGATGCCGGTGTAGAGGCGGAGGTCGCTGCCGTAGACGCCGGCGACGTTGGGCGGGATCCGGGCTCCGCCGGCCGCGGCGACCGCGTCGGACGTCTCGGTGATCAACGGGTGGTCGTCGTCGAGCCAGCCGCTCGCGAACTGGCCGCCCGGCCACGTGACCACGGGCCGGTTGTCCTGCAGCCACGGGTCCCGGGCGGACACCTCGGCGACGACGTCCTCGAAGAGCATCCGGGCCGTCCGCGGGTCCTCGTCGATCCGGACGCCGAACCGACCCTCGGCGACCAGCTTGTCGGGGACGTTGGACGACCACACGCCGGCCTGGACGACCCCGAACGACAGCGCGTAGGGCAGGTCGCTCACGAAGTCGCGGTCGACGTCCTTGTTGCGCTCGGTCTCCAGCTCGACGAGGGCCTGGTGGATCGGCAGGAAGAGCTCGAAGGCGCTGACCCCCTCCCGGCGCAGCGAACCGTGCGAGGAGCGGCCGATCACCTCGATCCGGAACGTCAGCGCTCCGGCGGTGGCGGTGACCATCTGGGCGCTGGTCGGCTCGGTGATCACGCACGCGTCGCCGCGGTGCCCGCGCCGGAGGGTGGCGAATGCTCCGAGCCCGCCGTCCTCCTCGCCGATCACCGAGTGCACGGCCAGTGGTCGTTCGAGGTGTACGCCGGCGGCGCGGAGCGTGCGCACGACCGCGAGGTTGACCGCGACGCCGGCCTTCATGTCGCACGCGCCCCGGCCGTGCAGCTCGTTGTTGCGGATCTCGGCCGAGAACGGGTCGGAGCCACCCCAGGTCTCCACGTCACCGGCGGGCACGACGTCGGTGTGCCCGCTCAGGACCAGGCCGGGCGGCCCGTCGCCGTCCGTCGTACCGACGATCCCGACCGCCCGCGACCGCTCCACCTCCACACCGGGGAACCACGGGTCGTCGGCGAGCTCGTCGAGGTCGATGTCCCACTGGTCGACCTCGGTGTCGAGGTCGCGCAGCACCGAGCCGACGTGCTCCTGCACCTCGACCTCCGCGTCGGAGCCGCCGACGCTGGGGATCCGGACCAGCTCGACCAGGCTCTCGACCAGGGCGTCCTGGTCGAGGTGACCGAGCACGGACCGCTCCACGGCGGACAGGGAGTCGCTCATGACGCCGAGTGTGTCAGCCGGCCCGGGACGCCTGCCCCGACGGGGTCAGTCGGCGTCCCAGCGGAACAGCCGCGCGGCAAGTCCGGTCATCACCAGCGTGAACGCGGCGAGGATCGCCATGGGTACGACGACGGCCGACGGCCCGGCGTCGCGGACCATCAGGTCGAGCATGCCGTCGTTGAGGTGTCGCAGCGGCAGCGCCAGCGAGATGTTCTGCAGCCAGGCCGGCGCGGCGTCCAGGGGGAAGAACGACCCGCTCAGGAAGGCCATCGGCAGCACCAGGAAGTTGGCCATGTTGACCGCACCCTCGGTCGACTTGGCGACCGCGCCGGCGAGCAGCCCGAGCGACATGAAGCAGAGCGTCCCGACGACCAGCAGCGGCACGCTCATCCACCACCAGCCGGTGAGCTGGAGGCCGAAGGCGAAGAAGCCGAGGCCGAGGAAGATCGCCATCTGCACCAGGGCGACCAGCACGGTGACCAGCACCCGGGCGCCGACGATCGTGCCGGCGGGCACCGGGGACAGCTGCAGGCGTCGCATGCAGCTTGGACTGTCGCCAGCCCTGCAGGGTCGCTGCGGCGCCGAACGACGCGCTCATCGCGATCGCCCAGCCGAGCAGACCGGGGGTGACGAACTGGATCGCCTCGAGCGACTCGTCCTCGACCTGCTCGGCGCGGAAGTCGAACCGCGGCGGCCCGCCGGAGGCCGCAACGTTGGCGCCGTCGACGAACGCCCGCAGCGTCCCCTGGGTCATGGCCGCCTTCACCTGGTCGGTCTGCGTGTAGTGCGCGACCAGCGTGTCGCCCTGCATCTCGATCACCGCGTCGGCGTCGCCCTTGCGGACCTCGGCCAGTGCGGCGTCGAGGTCGTCGGACCGGCTCACGTCGAAGGTGTCGTCGAAGGCCTCGCGGGCGCCGGGCGGGAGGGAGTCCACGAGGGCGACGTCGCCGACCTGGATCACGTCGAGCCGCGAGGTGCTGTCGAGGTTGAAGATCCCGCCGAACAGCACGAGGAACATCAGCGGGAACACGAGGGCGAAGAACACCGCGGCGCGGTCCCGCGCGAAGCCCTTGACGATCGCGACGGCGATCGCCCAGAAGGGAGACGTCATTCGGGGTCCCCGCGGTGCGAGCGGAGCGAGCACCGTCGTGGGGTGCTGCTCATGCTCGGTACTCCCGGCCGGTGAGGTCCAGGAACACGTCCTCGAGGGTGGCCGCCCGGACCTGGAGGCCCTCGAGGGCGTCGAGCTCCGCCAGCCGGGTCAGTACGTCGGACGGGGCGCGGGTGCTGATCACCACGGCGGTGTCGTCGAGGTGCGCCTCGTCTGCTCCCGGGAGGTCACGAGCCGCGTCGAGGGTGAGCTGCTGCGGCGCGACGTACACGTGCACCGGCGCGTCGAGCCCGCGCACCAGGGCGGTCGGCGTGTCCATCTGCAGGATCCGGCCGCGGTCCATGATCGCGACCCGGTCGCACAGTGCCTCAGCCTCGTCGAGGTGGTGCGTGGTCAGCACCAGCGTGCGGCCCTCGTCGTTGAGCCCGCGGAGCAGGTCCCACAGGTTGCGTCGGGCCTGCGGGTCCACGCCCGCGGTCGGCTCGTCGAGGAACACCACCTCGGGCTCGTGCACGAGCGCGCAGGCGATCGCCAGGCGCTGCAGCTGGCCTCCCGGAGAGCCGCTCGGAGCGGGTGTCCGCCTTCTCGGTGAGCCCGACACGCTCGAGCCACGCGTCGGCCCGGTCCGCGCGCACGCCGTACAGCGAGGCGAACGTGCGGATCTGCTCACGAGCGGTGAGCCGCTCGAAGAACGCCGACGCCTGCAGCTGCACGCCGACCCGTGGCAGCACGGCCGCGTTGCGTGGCCAGGTGCGCTGCGCCGAGGATCAGGCTCTCGCCACCGTCGGGCTCGCGCAGCCCCTCGACCATCTCCAGCGTCGTGGTCTTGCCGGCGCCGTTGGGCCCGAGGATCCCGAAGATCTCCCCCGGCTCGACGATGAAGCTGACGTCGTCGACCGCGACCAGGTCGCCGTAGACCTTGCGCAGCGACCGAGCCTCGATGGCCGCCGTCACGGAGTCGCGAGCATGGTCCGGACGACCCGCAGCCCCACCGAGAGCCGGGCGAGGTCGGCGCTGTCGTCGGCGCAGATCTCGTCGAGGGTGCCGACCGCGCGGGAGACGACGACCTCGTCGTCCTCCTCCCAGTCGGCGATCCGCACCGGCGCCGGCTGGCCGGCGGCGGTCTCGCCCAGCACCTGGGCGGTGAGCTGCGCGTGCACCGTGTGCAGGTCGTCGCGCAGCGCGGCGCGGGCCATCGTCTGCCAGCGGTCGTCACGCGGCAGCGCGAGGATCCGCGCAACCAGGGCGGAGAGTCCGAGCCGCTCCCCGAGCGCGAAGTGCACCCGGGCCACCTCGAGCGGGTCGAGGTCGTCGCGCTTGGCGGTCTCGACGATGCTCAGGGCGGCGTACGCCGGGGGCAGCACCGCGACCCGGACCGCGAGGTCCTCGGGGACGCCCTGCCCGACCAGCACGTCGCGGCGCGACTCGAACGCGGCCAGCTCACGGCCGGTGAGCAGCTCCGGCAGCGCCTGCACCACCTGCTGGCCCACGACACCGAAGAAGTCGACGGTGGCCTCGCTGTCGAGCGGCGGGCGACGGTTGTTGATCAGCCACCGGGAGGCCCGCTCGACCAGCGTGCGCATCTCCAGCCGCATGTGCGTCTGCACGTCGGCCGGGATCGAGTTGTCGTGCGCGTACACCTCGTCGATGAGCGCCCGCGACGCCGAAGATCTCGCGCGCCACGAAGTTCGCCCGGACCAGCTCGTCGACCGTCGCGCCGGTCTCCTCCGAGAGCCGGTGGAAGAACGTGATGCCGGCGCCGTTGACGAGGTCGTTGACCACCTGGGTGATCGACGATCTCGCGGCGCAGCGGGTGCGCCTCCATCCGCTCGCGGTAGGTCTGCCGCATCGGCGCTCGGGAAGTAGCTGAACAGGTCGCTGCGCAGGAACGGGTCGTCGGGCAGGTCGGTCGCGAGCAGCTCGTCGGCGAGCACGATCTTGGTGTAGGCGAGCAGCACCGACAGCTCCGGGACCGTGAGCCCCTCCTTGCGCTCGACGCAGCGTGGCCATCGTCTTGCGGCTCGGCAGCGACTCGAGCTCGCGGTCGAGCAGGCCCGCGCGCTCGAGCCTGCGGATCCAGTCCTCGTGCACGTGCAGCAGCGGGACGGCGTTGCGCACGGCGGAGGCGAGCGCGACGTTCTGCTCGTAGTTGTCGGCCAGCACCAGCCGTCCGACCTCGTCGGTCATCGAGGCCAGCAGGTCGTTGCGCTGCTTCTCGGTGAGGTCGCCGTTGAGCGACGACCTGGTCGAGCAGGATCTTGATGTTGACCTCGTGGTCGGAGGTGTCGACGCCGGCGGAGTTGTCGATGAAGTCGGTGTTGATCCGACCGCCGTTGCGGGCGTACTCGATGCGGCCGCGCTGGGTCAGCCCGAGGTTGCCGCCCTCGCCGACCGCCTTGCAGCGCAGGTCGCCGCCGTTGACCCGGATCGGGTCGTTGGCCTTGTCGCCGACCTCGGCGTGGGTCTCGGACGTCGCCTTGACGTAGGTGCCGATGCCGCCGTTCCAGAGCAGGTCGACGTCCGCGAGCAGGATCGCGCGCATCAGCTCGGCCGGGGTCATCGAGGTGACCGCGCTCGTCGAGCGCCAGCGCCTCGCGCACCTGCGGCGTGATCGGGATCGACTTGGCCGAGCGCGGGAAGACGCCGCCGCCCTCGGAGATCAGGGCCTTGTCGTAGTCCTGCCAGCTCGACCGCGGCAGGTCGAACAGCCGCCGCCGCTCGGCGTACGACGTCGCCGCGTCGGGCGTCGGGTCGAGGAAGATGTCGCGGTGGTCGAAGGCGGCGACCAGCCGGATGTGCTCCGAGAGCAGCATGCCGTTGCCGAACACGTCGCCGGACATGTCGCCGACGCCGACGCAGGTGAAGTCCTCGGTCTGGCAGTCGATGCCGCGCTCGCGGAAGTGCCGGCGCACCGACTCCCAGGCGCCGCGGGCGGTGATGCCCATCGCCTTGTGGTCGTAGCCGACCGAGCCGCCGGAGGCGAACGCGTCGCCGAGCCAGAAGCCGTAGTCGCGGCGCGACGCCGTTGGCGATGTCGGAGAACGTCGCGGTGCCCTTGTCGGCCGCGACCACGAGGTAGGCGTCGTCGCCGTCGTGGCGCACGACGCGGTCGGGCGGCACCGTCGCCTCGGCGACGAGGTTGTCGGTGATGTCGAGCAGCCCGGAGATGAACGTCTTGTAGCAGGCGACGCCCTCGGCCAGCCAGGCCTCGCGGTCGGCCGCGTCGGGCAGCTGCTTGCAGAAGAAGCCGCCCTTGGCGCCGACCGGCACGATCACGGCGTTCTTCACCATCTGCGCCTTGACCAGCCCCAGCACCTCGGTGCGGAAGTCGTCGCGGCGGTCGGACCAGCGCAGGCCGCCGCGCGCGACCGCGCCGAAGCGCAGGTGCACGCCCTCGACCCGCGGCGAGTAGACGAAGATCTCGAACTTCGGCCGCGGCTGCGGGCAGGTCGGGGATCCGGTCCGGGCTCGAGCTTGAACGAGATGTAGGGCTTCGGCCGCCCGTCGGCCGCGACCTGGAAGTAGTTGGTGCGCAGCGTCGCCTCGATGACGGTCAGGTAGGACCGCAGGATGCGGTCGTGGTCGAGGCTGACCACGTCGTCGAGCGCCTTGTGGATCCGCTCCTCGAGCTCCTCGCACCGGGCCACCCGGGCCTCGGCGTCGCTCGGCATGTCGCCGTTGCGGCCGGGGTCGAAGCGGGCCTCGAACAGCTCGACGAGGCAGCGGGTGATGTCGACGTTCTGCTTGAGCGCGTCCTCGATGTAGTCCTGCGCGAACGGCGTGCCGCCCTGCCGCATGTACTTGGCGTAGGCGCGCAGCACGGTCGCCTGCCGCCAGGTCAGCCCGGCGGCGAGCACCAGCGCGTTGAAGCCGTCGATCTCGTTGCGGCCCTCCCACACCGCGGTGACCGCGTCCTGGAACAGCTCGCGCCCGGCCGCCGGGAGCGGTCGGTTGTAGCGCAGCCCGAAGTCGTAGATGTGCGACTCGCGGTCGAGCCCGACGAGGTCGTAGGGCCGCTCGTCGACGACCTCGACGCCCATCGAGCGAAGCACCGGCAGCACGTGGCTCAGCGACAGCGGCGGCCGACCCGGAAGACCTTGAGCCGCGCCTCGACGCGGCCCGGAGTCCATCGGCTGGTAGAACGACAGCGCGACGCCCTCGTCGCCCTCGATCGCCCTCGAGCCGGCCGAGGTCGACGGCGCCGGTGCGCGGCGGGTAGTCCTCCTTGTAGGCCTCGGGGAACGCCTCGGCGTAGGCCCGCGCGAGCCGCGCGCCCTCCTCCTCGCCGTACTCCTCGTGCACCGCGCTGACGAAGTCGTCGCGCCAGGAGCGGGCCGCCTCGGCGAGCCGGCGCTCGAGGTCCGCCTGGTCGAAGTCGCCGATCAGCTGCCCCTTCGGGCGGGCGCACGACGAAGTGCAGCCGGGCGAGCATCGACTCGCTGACCCGCGCGGTGTACTCGAGCGTCTCGCCGCCGAGCTGGCGCCTTGAGGATCGCCGCGATCCGCTCGCGGACCGCGGTGGTGTAGCGGTCGCGCGGCAGGTAGACCAGGCAGGACAGGTAGCGGCCGTAGGCGTCGCGGCGCACGAACAGCCGCAGCTGGCGGCGCTCGCGGGTGTGCAGCACCGCCTCGGCGATCGGGACCAGCTCGTCGATCGGGGTCTGGAACAGCTCGTCGCGCGGGTAGGTCTCGAGCACGTCCATGAGCGCCTTGCCGGTGTGGCTCAGCGGCTCGAACCCGGCCCGGTCGATGACCTCCTGGGCCTTCTCGCCGGATCACCGGGATCCGGGTCAGCGACTCGGTGTAGGCGGCCGACGAGAACAGCCCGAGGAAGCGGCGCTCGCCGACGACCTCGCCGTCCTCGTCGAACGTCTTGACGCCGACGTAGTCGAGGTAGACCGGGCGGTGCACGGTCGCCTTGGAGTTGGCCTTGGCCAGCACCAGCAGGGTCTTCTCGCGCGCCTTGGCGCGCACCAGCGGCGGCAGCTTGCCGAAGGACTGCGGACATGTCCTGGTCGGAGCGCAGGATGCCGAAGCCGGTGCCGGGGACGGCGCGCAGCACGACGTCGTCGCCCTCGACCCTCGAGGCGGTACTCGCGGTAGCCGAGGAAGGTGAAGTGGTCGTCGGCCAGCCAGTCGAGCAGCGCCTTGCCCTCCTCGATCTCGTCGTCGGGCAGCGGCGGCGGGTCGCGGTCGAGGTCGGCGACGATCTCGCGGGCCTGCGGCGTGCATCCGCTCCCAGTCCTCGACCGCCTCGCGGACGTCGAGGAGCACCTTGGCGAGCGACTGCTCGAGCTCGGCGAGCTGCTCGGGCTCGCTCTCCCGGTCGATCTCGACGTGCATCCACGACTCGCGGAAGACGTCGTGGGGCAGGTCCGCCGACGGGGTCATCTCGTCGTCGACGAGGACCTCCTGCAGCTCGCCGGTGACGTCGCGGCGCACGAGCAGCTGCGGGTGGACGACCATGTGCACGTCGCGGGCCCTGCTCGGTGAGCTCCATCGTCACGGAGTCGACGAGGAACGGCATGTCGTCGGTGACGACCTCGACCACCGTGTGTCCGCCGGCCGACCAGCCGTGCTCGGCGACGGTCGGGGTGAAGACCCGGACGTTGGCGGTGCCCTGGGGGCGGTTGGCGGCGAGCTGGTACTGGCTCATCGCGGCGCCGTAGAGGTCGACCTCGCTGCGCTCGGTGAGGTCCTCGGGGGCGACGTGCCGGTAGAAGACTTGAGCAGCTGCGTCGCGGCCTCGCCGGGCGGGGCCCCGGCTCCCTTGCGGTGCGTGGCCAGGGAGGCGGCCCTCTCGATGAGGTCGTCCTTGGTCTCTTCCAGCGTCGTACGCACGAGTATCGGGCCCTTCTCTCGGCACGCCGTTGTGCCGTCAGCCCGACACTATTGCGTGCGCTCGCGCGCCACCAACCGGGGCGCGCAAACGGCCGGAATCCGGCTTCAGAGGTGCGAGCGGAGCTCCCAGAGCAGCGGGAAGTAGCGCAGGTCGAGACGGCTGCGGAGGTAGTTGGCGCCCGACGAGCCGCCGGTGCCGGTCTTGGTGCCGATCATCCGCTCGACCATCACGACGTGCCGGGCCCGCCACGCGGCGGCGAGCTCGTCGTGCTGGAGCAGGGCCTCGGCGAGCGCCCAGACGTCGGCGTAGCGGGACCGGTCGTGGGCGGTACGTCGTACCGAGTCGGTCACCTCCGCGTCGTCGGCGACCGGCAGGCCGCGGCTCTCCAGGACGTGCAGGAACGCGTCCCACAGCGTCGGCTCGGCGAGCCGGGTGCGCAGCCGCTCCTTCTCCCCGGGGGTGAGGCCCTGGAACCGCTCGACGAACGACGGGTCCTTGGCGCCGGAGAGGAACTCCAGCTCGCGGAACTGCACCGACTGGAAGCCGCTGGCCGGCGCGAGCGCCTGGCGGAACTCCAGGAAGTCCTGCGGCGTCATGGTCTCCAGCACGTCGATCTGCTGCAGGAGCACCCGCTCGATGACATGCATCCGCTGGAGCAGGTGCTGGGCCCACCAGACCCGGTTGTCCCCGGCCCCGTCACCGTCGGTCCCGCTGGCCAGCATCGCGTCGCGGGCGGCGGTCGCCTCGTGCAGCAGCTGCTTGAACCACAGCTCGTAGACCTGGTGGATGGTGATGAACAGCAGCTCGTCGTGCGCCGCCGGCTCGGACTCGAGCTGTTGGGACGCCAGCAGCTGCTCCAGCCGGAGGTAGCTGCCATAGGTCAGTCGCGCGCCCTGCTCGCCGAACGCGACGTCGCCGCGTGCCGCTCCTCGGGCCGTCTCCTGGACCGACTCCTGGGCTGCGTTGGCGGCGCCCCACTCCCCTGCGTACTTCTCCTCTGTCACGCCGGACACCGTAACCCCCGGCCGTCATGCATGATGTCCGCCATGAAGTTCTCCCACGAGATCCGGTACGCCGCGGGTGCGGACGACGTCTACGCGATGCTCGGCGAGCAGGCGTTCCGCGACCAGGTCTGCGAGGCGAGCGGCACCCTGGCCCACACCGTCCAGGTCACCCCCTCCGGGACGGGCATGAACGTCGTGGTCGACCGGACGATGCCCGCCGACGGGATCCCGTCCTTCGCCACGAAGTTCGTCGGCGACAAGATCCAGGTCGTGCAGCATGAGACCTGGGCCGGGCCCACCGGGGCGAAGCTCGAGGTCACCATCCCGGGCAAGCCCGGTCACTTCAAGGGCAAGGTCACCCTCGCGGAGCGCGGCGGCCAGACCGTCGAGACCGTGACCGGTGACATCAAGGTGTCCATCCCACTGATCGGCGGCAAGCTCGAGTCCCTGATCGGCGACCTGCTCGCCTCCGCCCTGCGCACCGAGGGCAAGGTCGGCGCGAGGTGGCTCGCCCGCTGACGCACGTCGTACGTCCGCGTTCCGACCGAACTCGCAAGCGATCAGGAATCGAGAAGCGGGGCGGCTGCGCTCGCGCCTAGCCTGCTTGCGAGAGGCCGACAGACGTCGGGACCGGAGCAGCGAAGGGAGCGCGACCATGGCCACCAAGAGCGCAAAGAAGGAGTCCGAAGGTTTCACCGCGGAGGAGCGCGCCGCGATGAAGGAGCGGGCCGCCGAGCTCCGAGCGCAGGGCAAGAAGGCCGAGGGCCTGCAGGCGGTGCTCGACAGGATCGCCCAGATGGCGCCCGACGACCGTGAGCTCGCCGAGCACGTGCACGCGGCCGTGACGCGCGCCGCACCCGGGCTGACGCCCAAGACGTGGTACGGGATGCCCGCCTACGCCGACGCGGACGGCAAGGTCGTCGTCTTCTTCCAGGACGCCGGCAAGTTCAAGTACCGCTACTCGACGCTCGGCTTCCAGGACACCGCGAACCTCGACGACGGGGATCTCTGGCCGGTGTCCTACGCGCTCCAGCGGTGGAGCCCGGAGGTGGAGGCACGGGTGGTCGAGCTGGTGAGGAACGCGGTCTCCTGAGCGTTGTTGCCGGTCAGTCCAGGCTGCGGTCCCCCGACTCCGCCTCGTCGGCGGCGTCGCGACGGCGGAGCACGGCGACGACCACGCCGAGCACGATGAACGGGCCGAACGCGATCGCGAGCACGAGCGCGTTCTCGAAGGGATGCAGCCCGCCCAGGTGGGCGGCGACCGCCAGTGCAGTCGCCGGGGAGAGCAGAAGTGCGGTCATGATCGATCCATTCTCCCCGACCCGGTCCGGACCAGTGCCGGGCGCCCCTTTCCGGACGACATTGGTTGCTCTAGAGTAACCGTTACTCATGAGCAACCAATCGGATCTCGCACTCGACGCGCTCGGCGACCCCACCCGGCGCCGGATCGTCGAGCTGCTGGCCACCGGGCCCCGCCCGGTCGGCGCGATCGCCGCGGACCTGCCCGTCGGCCGGCCTGCCGTCAGCAAGCACCTCAAGGTGCTGGAGGGGGCCGGACTGGTGAAGCACCGCAGCCGTGGCACCCGCAACCTCTACGCCCTCGCCCCCGAGGGCCTCGTCGACCTGCAGCAGTGGCTCGTCACCACCTGGGACGACGTGCTCGCGTCGTTCGCGGAGTACGTCGAGAAGGAGCATCCATGACCATGCAGTCGGAGCAGTCGGAGCAGCACGCACAACCACCCACCAGGTCCGTCGCGCCGGTCGTCCGCGAGGTGGTCGTCCGCACCGACCTCGACACCGCGTTCGCCCTGTTCACCGAGCGGATCGGCAGCTGGTGGCCGATGGCCACGCACAGCGTCTTCGGAGAGCACGCCACGGTCGCGTTCGAGGACGACCGCCTCGTCGAGCGGGCCGGAGGCAGCGCCAGCACCTGGGGCGAGGTGCTCGACTGGGACCCCCCGCACGGGTTCCGGATCAGCTGGCACCCCGGTCTCGACCCCGACGAGGCGACCCACGTCGAGGTCCGGTTCGCCGCCGAGGACGACCAGGTCCGGGTCTCCCTGGTGCACACCGGTTGGGAGCGACGTGCGAACGCCGACATCCGCTCGTCGTACGACACCGGCTGGGTCGTCGTGCTCGAGCGCTTCGTCGCCGCCGCTCAGTCGAGGTTCATGTAGGGGTAGCGGTAGTCCTTCGGCGGGTCGAAGGTCTCCTTGATCGACCGCGGCGAGGTCCAGCGCAGCAGGTTGACCGCGGCGCCGGCCTTGTCGTTGGTGCCCGAGGCGCGGCCGCCGCCGAACGGCTGCTGGCCGACGACCGCGCCGGTCGGCTTGTCGTTGACGTAGAAGTTGCCGGCCGCGAAGCGCAGCCGGTCGGTCGCCCACGCGACGGCGCGCCGGTCCTGGGCGATGACGGCGCCGGTGAGGGCGTACGGCGCGATCGACTCCATCTGGTCGACGACGGTCTCGAAGTCGCCGTCGTCGAAGACGTGCACCGCCAGGATCGGGCCGAAGTACTCGGTGGAGAACATCTGGTCGGTCGGGTCCCCGCCCTCGACCACGGTGGGCCGGACGAAGTAGCCGACCGAGTCGTCGACCTTGCCGCCCGCGACGATGTCGAGGGTCCTGGACCGCTTCGCCCGGGCGATGGCCTTCTTGTGCTTGGCGAACGCCCGGTCGTCGATCACGGCGCCCATGAAGTTGGAGAAGTCGGTGACGTCGCCCTGGCTGATCGCCTCGACCTCGGCGATGAAGTCGTCACGCATCCGGTTCCACACCGAGCGCGCGACGTAGGCGCGCGACGCCGCCGAGCACTTCTGGCCCTGGAACTCGAACGCGCCGCGCAGCATCGCCACCCGGAGCACGTCCGGGTCGGCCGAGGAGTGCGCGACGACGAAGTCCTTGCCGCCGGTCTCGCCGACGATGCGCGGGTAGGCGCGGTACTTCGAGATGTTGGCGCCGACCGTGGACCAGAGGTGCTGGAACGTCGGGCGTGGAGCCGGTGAAGTGGATGCCGGCGAGGTCGGGGTGGGCCAGCGCCACCTCGGAGACCGCGAGGCCGTCGCCGGGCAGCATGTTGATGACGCCGGGCGGCATCCCGGCCTCCTCGAGCAGCTCCATCGTCAGGTGCGCCGCCACCTGCTGGGTCGGCGACGGCTTCCAGATCACGGTGTTGCCCATCAGCGCCGGGGCGGTGGGCAGGTTGCCGGCGATCGCGGTGAAGTTGAACGGCGTGATCGCGTAGACGAAGCCCTCGAGCGGCCGGTGGTCGGTGCGGTTCCAGATGCCGCGCGCGTTGGCGATCGGCTGGTCGGCGAGGATCTGCCGGGCGAAGTGGACGTTGAACCGCCAGAAGTCGATCAGCTCGCAGGCGCTGTCGATCTCGGCCTGGAAGGCCGTCTTGGACTGGCCGAGCATGGTCGCGGCGTTGATCCGCTGCCGCCACGGGCCGGCGAGCAGGTCGGCGGCCTTCAGCAGGACCGCCGCCCGGTCGTCGAACGACATCGCGGCCCAGCCCGGCGCGGCGTCGCGCGCGGCCTTGACCGCGGCCCGGGCGTCGGCCTGGGTGGCGTTCTTCAGCACGCCGAGCACATGCGCGTGGTCGTGGGGCTGGACGACCTCGATCTCGGCACCGCCACCCATCTTCTTCGTGCCGCCGATGGTGGCGGTGAGGTCGAGCTGCACGTCCTCCTGGCGCTTGAGCTCCAGCTCCAGGGCGGCCCGCTCGGGGGTGCCGGGGGCGTAGGTGAGGTTCGGCTCGTTGACCGGAGCCGGAGGGGTGGTGATGGCGTCCATGCGGCCGATGGTGTCAGACGCCGGCGCTGTGACCAAAGTCGCCCGGGACCGCTCGACGTAGGATCCGCACCATGCCGCACGCACCCCACCCCGGCTCGTTCCTGACCGTCCCGGGCAACACCTGGGTGCTCCCCGAGCACCAGGTCGTCTACGTGTCCGCGGCGAAGGTGGCCTGCACGACCCTGAAGTGGATGGTGGCCGACCTCGCCGGCGAGGACCACGACCGGATCAAGAACGTCGCGAGCGGCATGCAGAGCCGGCTCATGACCATCCACCCCGGGCGCGCCCGGCTCGAGCACGTCAAGGCGGTGCACACGATGCCCGCCGACGAGGTGGCCCGGATCAGCCCCGCGAACGGGTGGTTCGTCTTCGGCGCGCTGCGCGACCCGTGGACCCGGCTGTGGTCCGCCTGGCAGTCGAAGTTCCTCGTCCGAGCCAACCGCTACGTGCGCAACTTCCGCGACGACGAGTTCTTCCCGCGGGTGCCCGCAACGGCGTCCGACGTCGTCGAGGACTTCGCGAGGTTCGTCGAGATGCACCCCTGGACCACCGACCCCCGGCTCCAGACGGACCTGCACTTCCGGCCCCAGGTGCGCGCGCTGCAGCCGGAGCAGATCCCGTTCACCAGGATCTACGACCTCACCGACTTCTCGTCGATGACCGACGACCTGCACGCCCACCTGCGCTCACGCGGCCAGGACCAGGAGCTCTACGTGCCCCGGGCCAACGAGACCCCGCTGCCGCTGACCCGCGAGGTGCTCGGAGGCGGCGTCAAGGAGGCGATCGAGGAGCTGTTCCGGGAGGACTTCGACGCGTTCGGCGAGCGGTGGGACTACGAGCGGGTGAAGGTCGGCGCCGACGGCTGGACACCCGACGCGATCGCCCACGTGGCGTACCAGACCGAGGTCAACGACTGGATCGGCCAGGTCTGGGCGACCGGGAAGCGCTGGCGCAAGCAGCGCGACCGCAGGCGCACGCAGGTGCGCCGCACCGAGCGGCGCCTCGCCGAGACCGAACGTCGCGTCCAACGGCTGCGCGAGCGAAACGACCAGCTCCGCGCCCGACCGTGACCGCCCCGCCCGTTGACTAGGATCCGCCCCATGCCGGTCGAGCCCAGCACCACCCGCTTCACCAAGACGCCGGGGAACTCCTTCGTCCTCCCGGAGCACAAGCTGGTCTACGTGTCGACCACCAAGGTCGCCTGCACCAGCCTGAAGTGGATGGTCGCCGACCTGGCGGGCGAGGACCTCGAGGTGTTCCGCAGCGGGTCCAGCGGCGTGCAGAGCCGGCTGATGACGATCCACCGCGGCCGCGGCCGGTTCCGGCACGTGACCGGCCTGAACAAGATGACCCCGGAGCAGGTCGCCCAGATCACCCCGGAGAACGGCTGGTTCGTCTTCGGCCTGCTGCGCGACCCGTGGAGCCGGCTCTGGTCGGCCTGGCAGTCCAAGTTCCTGGTCCGGCACCACCGCTACCGCACCAACTTCGAGGGCGCGCCGTTCTTCCCCCGCGTGCCGCAGCGGCCATCCGACGTGGTCGAGGACTTCGCGCGGTTCGTCGAGCTGCACCCGTGGACGAGCGACCCGATCCTGAGGACCGACAACCACTTCCACACCCAGATGCGGTGGCTCGCGCCGGACCGGATCCCCTACTCCAAGGTCTACGACCTCCGGGACTTCTCCACGTTCACCGCCGACCTGCACGCCCACCTGCGCGGCCTGGGCAAGGACCAGGAGCTCTACCTCCCCCGGGCCAACGAGACGCCGCTGCCGATGACGCGCGAGGTGATGGCCGGCGGCGTGAAGGAGGCGATCGAGGAGCTCTACAAGGAGGACTTCGACGCCTACGGACACCGCTGGGACTTCGACTCCCTGAAGTTCGCCGCCGACGGCTGGAACCGCGACGCGATCGCCCACGCGGCGTACCACAGCGTCGCCAACGACTGGATCGACCACGTCAACAAGACCGGCAAGCAGTGGCGCCACGAGCGAGACGAGCTGGCCCGCCGGCAGCGCGCGGCGCGCAAGCGGCTCCGCCGGGCGGAGGCCGAGGCCAAGCGGCTGCGCGCGGAGAACCGCCGGCTCCAGCCGCGCGCCGGCGCGCGCTCACTGCCCGGTCGGGTCGCGCGCGCGGCCAGGTCGCCGAAGGCGTCCCTGGTCCGGTTGACCGGACGGCTGCGCGGCCGGCTGCCCCGTCGCGCCTGACGCCTCACTGGGCCAGCAGGTCGCCGATCTCCTGGGCGGCGTACCACGCCAGCTCGTGGTCGAGCGCCGTCTCCACGAGCGCCTCCGCCTCGGGGTCGCCGTCCACGGCGTCGGCGAAGCGCTCGGCCGCGGCCCGTACGTCGGTGCTCGCGTCGTCGAGGTCGACGAGCACGGCCGCGATCCTGCGGAACGGGACGACCTCCTGGACCTCGACCACGGTGGGATCCTCCATGTCGGGCACGGAGAACGTCTCGACGTCGACGGCCACCACCGCGCGGCGCGCCGGGTCGACGTCACGGATCAGCGACAGGGACGAGCGCGACGCGGCCGCCGCCGCGGCGTACTCCCACTCCTCCTCACCGCCCTCGGGGAAGTCGGCCCGCAGCTCGTCCGTCACCGCGTGCGCGAGGAAGGGTGCGGGACCGATGCCGTCGGCGGCGACCAGGTCACGCAGACCGGCCCAGCTGCTGGGGACGTAGACGCGGGTCGTCATGACTTCGCCTTGGTGGTGGTCGCCTTCTTGCGGCCGCGAGGAGCCCGCTGACGGGTCTCGCTGGCGCTGTCGACCAGCTCCTCGAGGGACTCGACCAGGCAGTGCGCGAGCACGTCGAGGTCGGGCACGGCGTCGCGGTCGCCGGACAGGCCGAAGTACACGTGCGCGTCGTACGACGTCACGCCGATCGCGAGTGAATGCCCGGGCAGCAGCGGGGGGACCGGGTAGGTCTCGAGCATGGCCGCCCCGGCGGCGTACAGCGGGAACTGCGGCCCCGGGACGTTGGTGACGACGAGGTGGAAGCCGCGCCGGGTCTGCGCCGCGGCGACCCGGGCGCCCAGGGCGTGGAACGTCGTCGGGGCGAACCCGGCCACCCCGGCCAGCCGGTCGGCCGCGACCGCGCGCCCGGTCTCCTTGTGTGCCTTGAGCGCGTAGGAGACCTGGTGGAGGCGGACGACCGGGCTGGCCTCGCCGATCGGGAGCGCGAGCAGGTGACCGGCGACCTGGCTGCCCAGCGAGGTCGGCTCGAGGTCGTGGTCGATCACGCTCATCGGCACCATCGCGCGGAACGTGCGACTGCCGTGCACCGACTCCGCGCGGGTCATCAGCCAGGTCCGCAAGGCACCCGTGACCGTGGCCAGGATGACGTCGTTGACGGTGCCGCCGTGCCGGCGCCGCACCCGCCGGTAGTCCTCGAGCTCGGTCTTCACGGTCGCGACGCGACGCTGCTGGGACAGCACCGTGCTCAGTGGCGACTCGGGCGCCGCCCGGCGGGCGGACACCGACCCGACCAGGTCGAGGGCCTTCGTCCCCGCGGCCGCGGCGGACCGGAGGGCGACCTCGGCGTTGTCACGCACGGTCGCCGCCGCCGTGCGCGGGTCGCGGATGGTGTCGCCGATCGCCCCGGCGACGAGGGTCGTCGTGCTGGGCTCCGGCTCCGGACGCCAGTCGTCCTGCACCGTGTCGCGCGGTGCCGGGTCGACGTCGAGGATGACCTGGCCGAGGTCGACCGTGGAGACGCCGTCGACGAGCACCTGGTGCGACTTCGACAGGATCGCGAACCGGCCCTGGTCGAGCCCCTCGATCAGGTAGACCTCCCACAGCGGACGGTCCCGGTCGAGCTGGCGGGACACGATCCGTGCGGTGAGCTCGCGCAGCTGGTCCATGGACCCGGGCCGCGGCAGCGCCGAGCGGCGTACGTGGTAGGTCAGGTCGAAGTCCTCGTCGTCGACCCACACCGGGCTCGCGAGCCGCCCCGGCACCGTACGGATCCGCTGCCGGTAGCGCGGCACGAACGCGATCCGGTCGGCGATCAGACCGACGAGGCGGTCGTAGTCGAAGCCGTCGGCAGGGGGCTCGAACACCTCGAGGGTGGCGTTGTGCATGGGCGTGCTCGCCGACTCGGTGACCAGGAAGGCCATGTCGTCGGAGCGAAGCCGCTCGCTCATCGATACCCCTTTCCCTGCCCGCGTGTGGTCGCTGTGCGATTCTGGCACGGTGCACCACCCCGCCCGTCGCCCCCTGAACAACGAGGACGTCTGACGTGGTCTTCGCCCACGGAATCGGCGGAGCGAAAGACCTGCCGATCCCCGCCGAGTACGCCATCGCCGGGGCCGGCGCCGCACTCGCCGTCTCGTTCATCGTCCTCGCGCTGGCCTGGCGCAACCCGCGCTTCGACGGCGTCAACGGCGGTCGGCCGGCGCCGGCGTGGCTGGCCGGTCTCGTCGACTCCTCCGTCTTCGCGGTGGTCCTGCGCGTGCTCGGGATGGCGCTGTTCCTGTACACGGGCTGGGCCGCGGTGTTCGGCCCCGACCTGCTGGTGAACCCCACGTTCGGCGTCTTCTACGTGTTCCTGTGGGTGGGGATCGTGCCGGCCTCGTTGGCGTTCGGGCCGTTCTACAAGGCCGTCAACCCGGTCCGGACGATCCACCTCGTGTTCTCCAGGCTGACCGGAGGCGACCCCGAGAAGGGGATCGTCGCGCTGCCGGCACGGATCGGCTACTGGCCGGCGGCGCTCGGCCTGTTCGCCTTCGTGTGGCTGGAGCTCGTCTACCCGGAGTCGACGTACCTGGGACCGGTGCGGCTCTGGATCGCGCTGTACATCGCCATCGTCGTGCTCGGCGCCGGCATCTTCGGCAGCGGCTGGATCGACCGGGCCGACCCGTTCGAGGCGTACTCCACGCTGGTCGGCCGGCTGTCGTTCTTCGGGCGGCGCCCGGACGGCACGCTGGTGCTGCGCAGCCCGCTGAACAACCTCGACGGGACGCCTGCCTGGCCCGGCCTGGTGGGGGTGGTCGCGGTGCTGTTCGGCAGCACGGCGTTCGACAGCTTCAAGGACTCGAGCTACTGGCTGCAGTACACCCAGACCTCGTCGATGGACGCCACCGTGCTCAACACCGTGATGCTGCTGGTGTTCTGCGTGGTGGTGGCGGTCAGCTTCGCCGCCGCGACGATGGCCACCGGGGTCGGCGAGGGGTCGGCGCCGCAGGGCTCTCCCGGACCGGTTCGCCCACTCCGTCGTACCGATCATCGTCGGGTACATGATCGCCCACTACCTGAGCTACTTCGTCGAGGTCGGCCAGCAGACGCTGGTGCTGCTCAGCGACCCGCTCGGCCGAGGCGACGACCTGCTCGGCACCGGCGACCTCCAGGTCAACTACTGGCTGTCCACCCACCCCACGTTTCTCGCCGTGACCAAGGTGCTCGCCGTCGTCACCGGACACGTGCTCGGGGTCGTCTCCGCGCACGACCGGGCGGTGAAGCTGCTCCCGAAGCGGCACCAGCTCACCGGCCAGCTGCCGCTGCTCTTCGTGATGGTGTTCTACACCGTCGGCGGGCTGTACCTGTTGTTCAGCGGGTAGGCGCGCGAGGGGTGGATTACCACGGTCCCGTGGTAATCGGTCGCTCCCCGGTGTGAACTCCCCACGGGAAGGGGGAGGTTGCCTGGGGAAGGTGGCTCCCGTGACTCACCGGGCCGCGCGGGTACGACGACGGAAGCGGCCGCGGCGACGACTCGGCCGCCCCACCACCGACCAGACCGTCCGCGACCGCGGCGATGCCGCGCCGGAGGGCCGAGTCGCCCGACTCCACGAGGCTGCGGCCGGCCATCAGGGCCCGGTCGGCGGCGGCCCGGTCGTCGGGGACGAAGTGCACGCCTCGGGCGCGGACGAAGCCCTCGACCATGGCGTGGATCTCGCGCTCGCTCCAGCCCAGCGACGGGCGGGTCCTGTTGACCACGACCGTGACCGACGCGGCCGGCACCAGGTCGTGCAGGTCGACCAGCCCGCGCGCCAGGCGGGACAGGCCGACCGGGTCCGCGGCGCCGACCACGACCACCTCGTCGGCCCGGGTGAGCGCCGCCAGCGTCATCTGGTTGCGGCGCGGCCCGCTCGCGAACGGGTCGGCCTGGTCACCCTCGAGCGAGAAGCCGACGTCGAGGACGAGCCAGTCGGCGACCGTGCCGGCGGCGTCCAGCACCCGCTCGAACGTGGCCGACCGCACCTCGGTCCAGCGGTCCGGCCGCGGCAGGCCGGTGAGCACGCGAAGGTCGCCGGCGACCGTGCGGGCGAGCCCGGCCAGCCGGGTCGCGTCGAGCTCACCCGCGTTGGCCGCCCGCGCCGCCGCGAGCAGGCCCGAGGCGCCGTCGAGGACGCCCAGATGCTGGGCGACGGCCCCGCCGTAGGGGTCGGCGTCGACCAGCAGCGTGGAGCGGCCGCGATGCGCGAGCTCCGCGGCCAGACCGGTCGCCAGGGTGGTGCGGCCCGGGGCGCCGGCCGGGCCCCAGACCACCACGGAGCGTCCGCCGCGGACCGGCTCGGTGACCGGGTCCGCCGGGGCCGCGACGTGCTCGGCGGACGGTTCCCCGGCGGCCGCGTCGCGCAGTGCGTCTGGCAGCCCCGCGAGGTCCGGGGCCAGGACCCGTCGGGCGCCGATCCGCCGCATCCGGTCGGCCTCGTCGCCGGCCGCCGCGTCGACCACCACGACGACACCGACCCCGGCCTGCGTTAGGAGCGACATCGCATCGGCGTCCAGACCGGGCAGCCGCCCACTGACCAGGGCCGCCCGGGCCAGGCCGGTGCCGGCGGAGGCGACGAGGTCGCTGAGGTCCACGCAGCGCTTGTGCAGGCGGCCGCCCGACCCCGGCCGCGCGAGCAGGTCGAGTGCGGTCGTCTCCCAGGCCGCTCCGGCGGCGGCCACGAGGACGGCGGAGTCGCTCATGGCTTGCGGACGAGCACCACGTCGCCGACCGCCATGCCGGCGAGAGCACGCGCCAGGTCGGACTCCTGGGACTGGTCGAGGCCGACGATCACCTGTCGTTCGGCGGCCGCACCGAGCGCGCCTCCGCCCCGCGAGACTGCCAGCACGCGTACGTCGGACAGCACGAGGCGTGCCGCCGCGTCCACGTCGGTGCCGGTCGCCCGTTCCGGGGACGGGGTCACCCAGACGTCGACGACCGATCCGGTGCGGACCGTCGCAGGCACCGCCTGCGCGGCGACCCGGAGCGGCAGCTCTACGACGGGCGCCTCCTGCTCCGGGGCGATCGCCGCGCGCGGCAGCAGCTCACCGGGACCGACGTCGCGCGACAGCGTGGCCCCGCCGGGGAACGGGTCCGCGGCCGCGACGTAGCGGTCGGCGTCGGACTGGTCGGAGAACCGGACCTCGCGGCGTACGAGCGAGTCGGCCCGCACCGGCTCGCCCTCGGCGAGCGCGTCGCGTGTGGCCCATACCGCGACGGTGGAGTCCGCCCGACAGCAAGGTGGCTCCGAGCAGGCCGGACCCGGCGACCAGGACGACGCCGACCAGCAGCCGCGGGTCGCGCCAGGCGGAGACCCGGTGCCGGGTGGCCCGGGGTGAGGCGGGGAGCTCGGTGGCACGTGTCTCGGTCAGACTCACGGGGCCCATCATGCTCAATCCGTGACGAACCGACCACCGTGCGTCCACAGCAATCCACAGCAAACGCTCCCGTCGGCGTCCATCGGGCCCCAGCACTGGCATCATGAGCCTCATGGCCCCCACCGAGCGCGAACCCCGGTTCCTGACGCTCGCCGACGTCGCGGAGATCCTGGCGACCAGCACCTCGCAGGTCTACTCGCTCGTGCGCAGCGGTGAGCTCCGCGGCATCCAGATCGGCGGCCGTGGCCAGTGGCGGGTGGAGACCGTGGAGCTGGAGAAGTTCATCGCGCGGATGTACGAGCAGTCCGACGCCTCGCGCACCGAGGCGGCCCCCGCCGAGGAGCACGCGCCCTAGGAGCGACGCACCGCAGCGACCGCGGCGAACGCAACCGCCTCCGGGTGCGCCGACCCCGCACCCACCCACGCGTCCTCCGGGCGCTCCACCACCTCGAGGAAGTCGGCGCCCACCCGGCGCACGACAGCACGCTCCGTCTCGCCGTCCAGCAGGTGCACCAGCACCGGCGCTCCCTCCTCGGCCACGCCGCGCAGCACGGAGCCGAAGCTGAGCCGCGCTCCGATGGACCGATGGCGCGCGTCCACCGCCCGCTCGCCCAGGCCCCGCACCCGGAGCACGGCCGGAAGCCGCACCAGCCACTCGTGCGCCCCGTCGTCGACCAGGCACCAGTCCGGGCCGGCCCGGACGAGCGTCGCCTCCATGCGGCCGATACCGATGACGGCCAGACCGACCCGCTCGCCGGCGGATCCGTGCAGGCGTGCCGCCAGCTCGACCTGGGCGTACTCCGCGCGGCCGAGCTCGGCCACCTCGGCATCCCGGGCGGTGAGCGCGAGCCCCTCGGCCTGCTGCTCGAGGTCGTCGAACATCGCCAGCAGGCGCTCTTCCCACAGCACGCCCCGACCGTCCCCGGATTCGGTGCGGCTGTCAACGACGCCCCTCCCTGTGGACAGCCGGTTGACTACGCACCTCATATGCGCCTGAATACGTCAAACGAATTCAAACGCAAGGAAACGCATCGTGAACGGTCTCGTGGCCCAGGTCCGCACCCTGCTGGTGCTGGCGGTCACGGCCGTGGCGGTGCTGCCCCTGGCCGCTGTCGCCCGACCTCCGCTGGCCCCAGTGCTGGCCGGCCTCGAGTCCCCTCCGGCCGCGCCGTCGCTGGAGGAGGCGCTGACGGCACTGTGCGCGGCCGCGCTGGTGGCCTGCTACGCGGCCTGGGTGCTGGGGGTGCTGCTCACCGTCCTCGACGCGCTGCTCTCCGGGGCGCCCCGCAAGGCAGTACGCCGGGTGCCGTGCCCGCGCCTGGCACGCGTCCTGGCCGTCTCGGCTCTCGGGGCGTCCTTGGCCGTGTCAGCCCCTGCGTCCGCCGACCCGCCCCACGACGCCCGGCGCGCCACTCCGCCCGGCACCGGACCGAGCCACGTGCTGGCCGGTCTGCCGCTCCCCGACCGGGTCGCGACCGGCCCGGCCTCCCCGGCGCGGGTCGTGACGACACCTCCCCCGACGCGACGCCACGAGGTGTCCAGGGGCGACACGCTGTGGGCCCTCGCCACCCGGGCCCTCCCGCCCGAGGCTCCGGACGCCGCCGTCGAGCTTGCCTGGCGGCGCATCGCCGCCGCCAACCGAGACGTCGTCGACGACCCCGACCTGATCTTCCCCGGCACCGTGCTTCGGGTGCCGCCGCTCGACGAACTTCTCGGAGAGGACCACACGTGACGACCCAGCCGACCAACCTGCCGATCCCGCTGCAACGACCACCGGCGCCTCAGCGCGGGTTCGCGGTGGTGACCCGGCTGTCGCCGCCCGATCGTGACGACGTCCCACTCGCCTCGGTGCAGGGCACGCTCGCGCTCGACCTCGAGGAGCTGCCGTCCCAGCTGTCCGCGCCGCCGGAGCCGTCCGCCCACCTCGCCCTGGCGCCCACGCCCGACCAGGCCGCCGACGAGGTCAAGGCCTGGGCACACCGGTTCGCGCAGGCCGTCGTCGAGGTGGCCGGGGGCGACCGGCCGGTGACCCAGCTGCTGCGCTGGACCACGCCGCAGGGTCTACCAGGACCTCAGCCGCCGCGTGCAGATCATGGCCCAGACCCGCAGCGCACCGGAGCGGCTGAGGACGATCCGGCCACAGGTGCTCAGCGTGCACGTGTTCCAGCCCAAGCCGAGCAGCGTCGAGGTCAGCGTGCACGTCCGCTACGGGCTCCGGTCCCGCGCGCTGGCGGCGCGGATGGAACGCCGCCGTGGCGCGTGGACGTGCACCGACCTCCAGCTGGGCTGACAGCGCGGGCCGACCCGCGGGGCGCTACCCGTTGACGCGGGTGGTGAGTCCGGTGGGACCCCCCGGAGCGCCGTGGCACTTCTTGTACTTCTTGCCGGACCCGCACGGGCACTCGGCGTTGCGGCTGACGCCGGCGAACGGGTCGTCGGCGTTGCTGACGGTCCGGCCCTTCACCTCGGCGTCGCCGGTCTCCGACGGCGCGGAGTAGGACAACCCCTGCGGCTCCTTCGGGGTGGCCAGGCCCTTGGCGTTGATCACCGGGTGGTCGTGGGTGGCCGCGGCCGCCTGGGCCAGCGCCGGACCGGGCTCGACGGCCTCCTCGTCGACGAGGTCCTCGTCGGGCTCCTCCTCGACCTGGACCTCCAGGTTGAACAGGTAGCCGACCGACTCCTCCTTGATGCCGTCCATCATCGCGGAGAACATGTCGAAGCCCTCGCGCTGGTACTCCACCAGCGGGTCGCGCTGCGAGTAGGCGCGCAGCCCGATGCCCTCGCGCAGGTAGTCCATCTCGTAGAGGTGCTCGCGCCACTTGCGGTCGAGCACGGAGAGCAGCACGCGACGCTCGAGCTCGCGCATCACCTCGGAGCCGAAGGACGCCTCGCGCTGGTCGTAGGCCGCCTGCGCGTCCGCCTTCAGGTCGTCGATCAGACCCTCACGGGTGAGCCCGTCGCGACCGCCCGCGTCCGCCTCGACGGCGGCCAGCTTCAGCGACACCGGGTAGAGCTGGCGCAGCGCCGCCCACAGCTGCTCGAGGTCCCACTCCTCCGGGAAGCCCTCGGTCGCCGCGGTGACGTAGCCGGTGACCACGTCGTCGATCATCGAGCGGACCTGCTCGTGCACGTCGGCGCCCTCGAGCACGGCGCGGCGCTCGGCGTAGACGACCTTGCGCTGACGGTCCATCACGTCGTCGTACTTCAGGACGTTCTTGCGGGAGTCGAAGTTCTGCGACTCGACCTGCCCCTGCGCCGACGCGATCGAGTTGGTGACCGACTTGTTCTCGATGGGTACGTCGTCGGGCACCTTGAGCGTGGTCAGCACCCGGTCGACCCAGTCGGACTTGAACAGCCGCATCAGGTCGTCCTGCAGCGACAGGTAGAACCGGGACTCGCCCGGGTCGCCCTGGCGGCCGGAACGACCGCGCAGCTGGTTGTCGATGCGCCGCGACTCGTGCCGCTCGGTGCCCAGCACGTAGAGACCGCCGGCGGCCTTGACCTCGTCGTGCTCGGCCGCGACCTGGTTCTTGATCCGCTCGACCATCTCCGGCCACGCCGCGTCGTACTCCTCGACGTCCTCGACCGGGTCCAGGCCCTGCTTGCGGAGCTCCTGGTCGGCGAGGAACTCGATCGAGCCGCCGAGCATGATGTCGGTGCCTCGTCCGGCCATGTTGGTGGCGACGGTGACCGCACCCTTGTGGCCCGCGAGCGCGACGATCTTGGCCTCGTCCTCGTGGTGCTTGGCGTTCAGCACGCTGTGCGGGACGCCCTTCTGCTTCAGCAGGCCCGAGAGCAGCTCGGACTTCTCGACGGACACCGTGCCGACGAGGACCGGCTGGCCCTTCTGGTGCCGCTCGGCGATGTCCTCGACCACGGCGTGGTACTTCGCCTCCTCGGTGCGGTAGACGAGGTCGCGCTGGTCGATGCGCATCATCGGCTTGTTCGTGGGGATCGGCACCACGCCGAGGTTGTAGATCTTGTCGAACTCCGAGGCCTCGGTCATCGCCGTGCCGGTCATGCCGGAGAGCTTCTCGTAGAGCCGGAAGTAGTTCTGCAGCGTGACCGTCGCGAGGGTCTGGTACTCCTCGCGGATCTGCACACCCTCCTTGGCCTCGATCGCCTGGTGCAGGCCCTCGTTGTAGCGGCGGCCGGCGAGCATGCGGCCGGTGTGCTCGTCGACGATGAGCACCTCGCCGTTCATGACGACGTACTCCTTGTCGTTGCGGAACAGCTCCTTGGCCTTGATGGCGTTGTTCATGAAGGAGATCAGCGGCGTGTTGACCGAGTCGTAGAGGTTCTCGATGCCGAGGTAGTCCTCGACCTTGGTGATGCCGGGCTCCAGCACCGAGATGGTGCGCTTCTTCTCGTCGACCTCGTAGTCGACGTCCTTGGTCATGGTGCGCGCGATCTTGGCGAACTCGGCGTACCACTTCACCTCGTCCTGGGTGGGGCCGGAGATGATCAGCGGCGTGCGGGCCTCGTCGATGAGGATCGAGTCGACCTCGTCGACGATGGCGAAGTGGTGGCCGCGCTGCACGCAGTCGTCGATCGAGCTGGCCATGTTGTCGCGCAGGTAGTCGAAGCCGAGCTCGTTGTTGGTGCCGTAGGTGATGTCGGCGCCGTAGGCGACCCGGCGCTCGGCCGGCCGCATCTCGGGCAGGATCACGTCGACGGTGAGCCCGAGGAAGTGGTGCACGCGGCCCATCTGCTCGGACTGGAACTTCGCGAGGTAGTCGTTGACGGTGACGATGTGGACGCCCTTGCCCTCGAGCGCGTTGAGGTACGACGGCAGCACGGCGACGAGGGTCTTGCCCTCACCGGTCTTCATCTCGGCGATGTTGCCGAGGTGGAGGGCGGCAGCGCCCATGATCTGCACGTCGAAGGGACGCATGCCCAGCACCCGCTTGGACGCCTCGCGCACGGTCGCGAACGCCTCGGGCATCAGGTCGTCGAGGGTCTCGCCCTCCTCGAGGCGCTTCTTGAACTCGTCGGTCTGGGCCCGCAGCTCCTCGTCGGACATGGCGACGAAGTCGTCCTCGATGGCGTTGACCGCCTTGGCGACCGCCTCCAGCTGGCGAAGGATCTTGCCCTCGCCGATGCGGAGGATCTTGTCGATGATGGCAGGCACGAGCGTGGACTCCTGTGGTTGATGCGTGTCTGTGGTGCGCCACACGCGCCTGACGGGCACGCAGGCCGCGCGGGGGCGTCTGCCATCGTACCCACCGCTCCCCGTCCCGGGGGCCGGACGCCGGAGTGCCCTGGGCGGGCCCGCTCAGCCGACCCGCTTGACCGCGAGCGTCAGCGCGTCCGCCAGGTCGCCGCGGGGCTCGACGACGATCTCGCCGAGGCCGAGCCAGCCGGCCAGGTCGACCAGCTCGGCGGCGAGCTCGTCGGGGGTCTCGTCGGGCGCACCCGGCTCGGCGTACGACCCGAGCACCCGCAGCACGCCGGTCTTGCGGTCCGCCTTGAGGTCGACCCGGCCCACGATCGCGTCGCCGAGCAGGAACGGCAGCACGTAGTAGCCGTGCACCCGCTTGGCCGCGGGGACGTAGATCTCGATCCGGTAGCGGAAGCCGAACAGGTGCTCGGTGCGGTGCCGCTCCCACACCAGCGGGTCGAACGGGCTCAGCAGCGCCCGGGCCCGGACCGTGCGGGGCAGGGCCGCGTCGCGGTGGAGGTACGCCGGACGGCGCCAGCCCTCGACCGAGACCGGGAGCAGCTCGCCGTCCTCGACCAGGTCGGCGATCGCGCCCTGCGCCTCCTTGACGCCGAGCCGGTAGTAGTCGGCCAGGCAGGAGGCGGTGCCGACGCCGTGGGACACCGCCGCCCTGCCGCACGAGCTCCCGCCGGGCCTCCTCGACGGCGGGGGTGGGCAGCGCGAGGACGGCGGCGGGCAGGACCCGCTCCGGCACGTCGTAGAGCACCTCGAACTGGGTGTTGCGCCCGGCGATCGCGACGTCACCGCACATGTAGAGGTAGTCCAGGGCCTTGCGGGCCTCGGACCAGTTCCAGCCCCAGTTGTCCGTGGGGCGCGGCCCGCCGTCGTCGAGGTCACGGGCGGTGACCGGCCCGCGGGCGGCCACCTCGGCCAGCACCGAGGCGGCGAGCTCGTCGGACACTCCGCCCCACCACTTGCCCCGGCGCTCGCGGTAGGAGTCCATCCGGTGCCGCATGACCGGCCACAGGTCCACGGGCATGAAGGCCTGGACGTGGGCCCAGTACTCGACGATGCGACGCGGCCGTCGCTCGGCGGCCCGGCGCAGCAGCTCGGTGTCGTAGGGCCCCATCCGCGAGAACAGCGGCATGTAGTGCGCCCGCTGGAGCACGTTGACCGAGTCGACCTGCAGCACCCCGGTGCGGCTCAGCGTGCGGTTGAAGGTGCGCATCGTCGGCACCGTGTGCCGTGGGTCGCGGAAGCCCTGGGCCACCAGCGCGATCCGGCGGGCCTGCACGCGCGACAGCGTGGGTGCGGCGGTCATGGCGACCATCCTGCCTGGCCCCACCGACATCGGTATGTCCGGCGTGAGCCATAGGTCACGGGAGGGCTACCGATATCGGAGGTGTGGCCTAGGGGATGTCGAGCAGCTTCTCGCGGACGGCGTACATGACGGCCTCCATGCGCGAGTGCAGCTGGAGCTTCTCCAGGATGTTGCGGACGTGGTTCTTCACGGTGTTCTCGCTGATGAACAGCCGCTTGGCGATCTCGCGGTTGTTGAGGCCCTGCGCGACGAGCTTGAGCACCTCGAGCTCGCGGTCGGTGAGCCGCGGGCTGGGCACCTGCTGCCGGTCGGTGCGCGACATCTGCTTGAACTCGTCGAGCAGCTTGATCGCCATCGACGGGCTGATCAGCGACTGGCCGTCGGCCACCACCCGGATCGCCTGGGCGACCTCGTCGATGGAGGAGTCCTTGAGGAGGTAGCCGGACGCGCCGTTCTTGACGGCGTCGTAGAGGTCGGCCTCCTCGTCGCTGACCGTCAGCATGATGATCCGGGCGGTCGGGGCGACCTCCTTGATCGCCACGCACGCCTCGATGCCCGAGCGCTTGGGCATCCGGACGTCCATCAGGATCACGTCGGGCACCGCGGAGGCGGCGAGCTCGGTGGCAGCGACGCCGTCGCCGGCCTCGCCGACGACCTCGATGTCGTCCTCGACACCGAGCAGCATCGTCAGCCCACGCCGGAACAGCTCCTGGTCGTCGACGACGGCGACCCGGATGGGCTCGCCACCCGGCTTCGGCACGAACTTCTGGTCCTGCCACGCGTGAGATCATGGCACGGGTGGGCCGCCGTCCGAATACGGTAATTCCGGGTCGGTCACGGTCCGGCGACCGTCAGCTCAGGTCACGTCGAGGCAGATCACGCCGTAGTCGTAGCCCCGGCGGCGGTAGACCACCGAGGGTCGCTCGGTCTCCTTGTCCACGAACAGGAAGAAGTCGTGGCCGACCAGCTCCATCTCGTAGAGCGCCTGGTCGAGGGTCATCGGCTCGGCGGCGTGGATCTTCTCGCGTACGACGAGCGGGCCGTCGCCGAGCACCGTGATCGGGCCGACGTGCCGGCTCGCGCTCGTCGGACGGGGTGTCGCTCTGCGGCCACGCCGTTGGGCTCCGGCTCGATCTCCGCCAGCGCCTGGCCGACCGAGACCGGGGTGTGCCGGCCGCGGTGCACCCGGCGCCGGTCGGCGGCCCGCCGCATCTGGCTGGCCATCTTGTCCACGGCCTGGTCGAGGGCGGCGATCTTGTCCTCGGCGGCGGCCTCGGCGCGGATCACCGGACCCTTGGAGAACGCCGTCAGCTCGACGCGGATGGCCCGGTCCTGCAGCCGCGGGTTGCGCTCCTTGTCGACCTCGACCTCGACGCGGATGACGCGGTGGTCGTGCTTCTCCAGCCGGGCCAGCTTCTCCTCGACGTACTCGCGAAAGCGATCCGTGAGCTCCAGGTGGCGGCTCTTGAGCACGATGTCCACGACAACCTCCGCAAGCTAGACGACGACGAACTTGTCCTGAGACGACAGCGCTCCCGCGCCCGGTCGGTGGCGGGAGAGCTGGAGGAGATCCGTCCGGCCGACCTGGTCTTCGACCCCACAATCGCCTGCTGAGGCGTTCGCAGCTTGGTGCCACTACTGGCCTTCTCCCCCGGGCTCGCCGCATCTGACGACGAGGGGAGGGCAGGACTTACCTCTAAGCCGCACCGTGATCGGCGGCCCGAGGCGTACTCGGGACGCGCCTTACGTGGACCGTTTCGCCTGCGACTGGCATCGGCTTGCCGACGATCGCCCTGGCTCGCCAGGGTCTCGACGACGCAACCACGGACCCGGACGGACTCCATGACAAGACGCTAGCCGCACCCTGGTGAGATTCATAGGGCGGGGTCGGGCCGGCGACCGGACGACCGCCGGCGGGTGGCTGCCACGGTGGCGATGCCGAGCACCCGGTGACCCGCTGCCTCGAGCGCGCGCTGGGCCTCGCGGGCGGTCGCTCCGGTCGTCAGCACGTCGTCGACGACCACCACCGGCCGGGCCGCATGACCGGCCGGGAGCCGGCAGGCGAAGGCGCCGTCGAGGTTCGCGCGCCGGTCGTCGGCCCCCAGACCCGCCTGGTCCGCACGCGACCCCGGGTGCGCAGCGGGCGCGCCACCACGACGGGTACGCCGTCCCGTCGCAGCCGGGAGGCCGCCCGTCGGGCCACCCGCAGCATGGGGTCGTGACCGCGACGCCGGACCACCGACGGCCTCGAGGGCACCGGCACGACGGCGACTGCCGTGCTGGGGGTCGCGGCGGGCAGCACCTCGGCCAGCAGGCGCGCGACGACGCCGGCGAGCACGTCACCGAGCGGCTGCGCGAGCGCGAGCACCCGGTGCTCCTTGTGCGCGTTGACCAGGGCCTTCAGCGCGCCGTCGTAGTCCCCCGCGGCCATCGGGAGCGCGAGGCCGTCGGGCGTGGGGGTCGGCCACGCGATGCTCGCCTGCCGGGGCAGGTCGGTCCTGCAGAGGCGGCACAGCGGACGGCCGGGGTGCCCGCAGGCGGCGCAGGAGCCGCCCAGCAGCAGGTCCGCCACGGCGTCGTACACCCGGCCGAGCCTGCCGGACCCGGGGAGAAGCGTCTCGACCGGTCGCGGAGGCTGTGGACATCGTCCGCCCCAGGGCGCCCTGTGCAGGAACGGCGGCGCTCAGCCGACGAACGTCGGCGAGCGGAGGCCGGGCTCGATGCCGGCTCCGGTCCAGCGGCCGGTGGCCGCCAGCGCGTAGAAGACCCCGTCCGGGGTGCGCAGGTACAACGGCGCGCTGAGCGCGGGCGAGGTCACGACGTCACGGGTGCGGCTGCGGAACACCTCGGCATCCGAGGTGGACTCCTCCGCGGTCGAGGAGCCGTCGATCTTCACCACCAGCACCTGGGAGGTGGTCCGGGTCGGCGCGGTGAGGACGGCCAGGGTGCCGGGACTGCGCCAGCCGATGTCGCGGATCCGGAAGATCCCGAGACCGGAGACGTCGAGGCGCTCGGACGGCGTCAGCCCGCGGACCCGCCCGGACGGCTCCGACTCCACCCGCGCGATCCTCACCACGTCCCCGCCGCTCCGGTCGAGCACGGCGACGAACCGGGTGCCGTCGCGCGACAGCACGAAGGAGCGCACGTCCGCGCCGGTCACGCCGTCGACCTCGACCCGGCGGGCGACGTCGTTGCGGACCACGTAGACCTCGGCTCCACCGGGGGTGTCGTCGACCAGCCAGAGCTGGCCGTGCAGGTCCCACGCCGGCGGCAGCAGCCGGTCGCCACCGGAGTACACCTCGACGGTGTCGTCCTCGTCGGGGGCGGTGCCGGTCACTCGCGACCGGGCGGCCACCAGCACCCGACCGTCACGGGTCGTGCCGGCGATCCGCTCGCCGGCCAGGTCGACGCCGATCTCCCGCAGCCCGAGGTCCAGGGACCCGAACGCGCCGGAGACCCGGCGCTCGTCGCCCTCGATCTGGGTGACCACCCGTCCGTCCCGGATGCCGAACAGCGACTGGGACGCCCACGAGACGGCCGGGTCGTACTCCGGGAAGGCGTCCACGTCGACGTCCGGGCCCTGCCCCGGCGCCTCGAGCGGACTGCCGTCCACGGTGACCCGCAGCCGGGTGACCCCGGAGACCTGCCGGAGCGTCCAGGCGAGCTGGGCGAACGCCCGGGTCAGCTGTTCGTTCCCCAGGTCGAGGATCTCGTCGCTGAGCGGCACCTCCGCCGTGCCGTCGGGGGTGACCGGCACGGAGATGTCGTCGAGGCGGGTGCGGGCCGGCAGGAAGGTCCGCTCCACGCCGAGCAGCTCCGGCGCGGGGCCGCGCAGCATCCCGGTCACGAGGAACGTCGTCGCCTGCGCACCCGTGGGCACGTAGACGGGCTCCGGCACGAGGAGCTGCGCGGACTTGTCGAAGAAGTGCAGGTTGTACTGCTGGAAGCGGGTCTCGAAGTGGTCGGTCGGGATCAGCAGCCGGTCGGGCGGCGCGTCGATGCGCCACTCGCCGCCCTCGCGGACCATGTCCATCGTGTACGTCGCGTCGCCGCTGGCCCCCAGCCAGGCACCGCGACCGTCGAGCCGCACCGTGTCGCTGAGGTCGAGCAGGACGTCCTGCCCCAGGGCGGTGATGCTGTCGGTGGAGTAGACGACGGTGCCGCGCTCGGGCACCCACGCCGTGCTGCTCTCGGTGCTCAGGAACTGGCGCGCCACCGAGGTGTTGAGTGGCGTCGCCTGCATCGCGGTCAGGAAGCCGCGGACGATCTCGATCGGCGCCGCCCCGCGCTCCGGCCCGCCCGGGGTGAAGTCCACCGGGGCCTCGTCCTCCTGCTGCTCGCGGACCGGCTCGGTGCGCACCGGTCCCGACGAGGGCAGGCTGACGCACCCGGTGGCACACAGGAGCACGGCAAGTGCGGCGACCAGGGCTCTGAAGGACCGGCTCACGGGCGCACCACCCGCGGCTTGCCCGTCGGGCGGGTGTCGTCGGTGCCGGCGCCGGCCGGGCGGGCGTGCGCGTCGGCGGGGACCAGCGGCAGCGGGCTGTGCGTGATCGGGTCGCCGGCGCGGCGCGGCAGCGTGAGGCGGAACTGCGACCCGCGGCCGGGCTCGCCCCAGGCCTGCAGCCAGCCGCCGTGCAGGTGCGCGTCCTCGAGCGAGATCGAGAGCCCGAGCCCGGTGCCGCCGCTGGTGCGGGCCCGCGCCGGGTCGGCTCGCCAGAACCGGTTGAACACCATCGCGGCCTCGCCTGGCTTCAGGCCGATCCCGTAGTCGCGGACCGCGAGCGCGCTGGCCTGGTCGTCGCTGTCGAGCAGCACGACCACCTCGCGGCTGTCGGCGTAGTCGATGGCGTTGGTGACGAGGTTGCGGACGATCCGCTCCACCCGGCGCACGTCGACCTCGGCGACGCACGGCCGCGGTCCCGGGCGTACGACGACGGTGGTGCCCCGGGCCTCGGCGAGCGGCACGGGTCGCCTCCACGACCCGGTGGGCCACGATCGACGAGGTTGACGTCCTCGAGGTCGAGCACGGCCGCGCCGGCGTCGAACCGGCTGATCTCGAGCAGGTCGGTGAGCAGCAGCTCGAACCGGTCGAGCTCCTTCTGCAGCAGCTCGGCCGACCGGGCGGTGGCGGGGTCGAAGCGGTCGCGGGCGTCGTGCAGCACGTCGCCGGCCATCCGGACGGTCGTCAGCGGGGTGCGCAGCTCGTGGGAGACGTCGGAGACGAACCGGCGCTGCACCCGCGGACAGCTCCTCCAGCTGGCGGATCTGCTTCTGCAGGCTGGCCGCCATCTGGTTGAACGACGTGCCGAGCCGGGCGATGTCGTCCTCGCCGCGCACGTGCATGCGCTCCTCGAGCCGGCCGGAGGCGAGCCGCTCCGCGACCCGGCGGGCGAGCCGGACCGGGGTCACCACCTGCCGGGTGACCAGCCAGGTCAGCGCCGCCGACCAGGACCAGCAGGAGCGCGCCGCCGGTGAACAGCGCCCGCCGGACCAGGGAGAGCGTGTTGCGCCTCCTCGGTCCATCGGGAAGAGGTAGTAGAGCGTGTAGGTGCCGCCGTCGGCGGGCAGCACGAGCTGGGAGCCGGTGACGACCCCGGGCACGGTCGGCTTGCCGGTCGACGGGTCGTAGGAGATCTCCGTGAAGGTCCACGAGACCCCGGTCTCCGCCGGCGACTCGACGACGGCGCGCAGCCCGATCGGGATGCTGTCGCTGCGCACACCCTGCGTGTTGCGGGTGCCGCTGCCGGCGGCGACGCCCTCGCTGGACCCGGCGACCGGGCCGGTCAGCACGACGTCGTACCCCTGCGCCTGCGCCGCGCTGGACGATGCTGCGGACGAGCTGGTCGAGCTGGGTGCTCGGAGTCGAAGTCGGTGCCGCTGGCGCCGGAGAGCCGGCGCTGCGCGTCGATGGTGCCGCGGGTCGCCTCCGCGACCGACGAGGTCGTCTTCGCGTCCACGAGGCCGTCGGTGATCTGGCGGAGCAGGACGAGCCGACCAGCGCGACGACGACGGCGGACAGCAGCAAGGTGCTGACCACGACGCGAGCCTGGATGGACCGGCGCCAGAACGTCCAGGAGAGCTGGACCCGGGGCAACCGACGGTCGGGGGGCACCTGGGCCTCCCCGCTAGGGGGTCCCGGCCTTGTAGCCGACGCCCCGGACGGTCACCACGATCTCGGGGTTCTCCGGGTCGTGCTCGATCTTCGAGCGCAGCCGCTGCACGTGCACGTTGACCAGCCGGGTGTCGGCGGCGTGCCGGTAGCCCCACACCTGCTCGAGCAGGACCTCGCGGGTGAACACCTGCCACGGCTTGCGGGCCAGGCAGACGAGCAGGTCGAACTCCAGCGGGGTGAGGCGATGGCCGTGCCGTCGCGGGTGACGCTGTGCCCGGCGACGTCGATGGCGAGGTCGCCGATGGTGAGCGCCTCCGGCGACGGCTCGTCGAAGCGGCGGACCCGGGCCCGGATCCGGGCCACCAGCTCCTTGGGCTTGAACGGCTTGACGACGTAGTCGTCGGCCCCGGACTCGAGGCCGACGACGACGTCGACGGTGTCGCTCTTGGCGGTGAGCATGACGATCGGTACGCCGGACTCGGCGCGGATCTCCTTGCACACGTCGATGCCGTCCTTGCCGGGCAGCATCAGGTCGAGCAGCACGACGTCGGGACGGTAGTCGCGGAACTCGGCGAGCGCGCGGTCCCCGGAGGGGCAGACGCGGGAGTCGAACCCCTCGTTGCGCAGCACGATGGTGAGCATCTCGGCGAGCGCCGCGTCGTCGTCGACGACGAGCACCCGCCCCGGCCGCCCTGATCTGCGTTGGTCACGTCCGTCCCTCCCTCCGGTGTCTCGCCCGGTGTATCGCCCGTGTCTAGCCCGGTCCCTGACTGATCGTCCCTCCGGACCGTCAGTAGCGGTAGTGGTCCGACTTGTAGGGACCGGTCACCGGGACGCCGAGGTAGTCGGCCTGCGTCCTCGGTGAGCTCGGTGAGCGACACGCCGAGCGCGCCGAGGTGCAGCCGGGCGACCTCCTCGTCGAGGTGCTTGGGCAGCACGTAGACGCCGACCGGGTACTCCTCGGGCTTGGTGAACAGCTCGATCTGCGCGAGCACCTGGTTGGTGAACGAGTTCGACATCACGAACGACGGGTGGCCGGTCGCGTTGCCGAGGTTCATCAGCCGGCCCTCGGACAGCACGATGATCGCTGTTGCCCGTCGGGGAAGGTCCACACGTCGACCTGCGGCTTGACGTTCTTGCGGACGACGCCGGGGAAGGACTCGAGACCGGCGATGTCGATCTCGTTGTCGAAGTGGCCGATGTTGCCGACGATCGCCTGGTGCTTCATCCGGCTCATCTGGTCGACGGTGACGACGTCCTTGTTGCCGGTCGCGGTGATGATGATGTCGGCGATCGGGAGGACCTCCTCGAGGGTGGAGACCTGGTAGCCGTCCATCGCCGCCTGCAGCGCGCAGATCGGGTCGATCTCGGTGACGATGACGCGGGCGCCCTGGCCGCGCAGCGACTCCGCGCAGCCCTTGCCGACGTCGCCGTAGCCGCAGACCACGGCGACCTTGCCGCCGATGAGGACGTCGGTGGCGCGGTTGATGCCGTCGATGAGCGAGTGGCGGCAGCCGTACTTGTTGTCGAACTTGCGTCTTGGTGACCGAGTCGTTGACGTTGATGCCCGGGAAGAGCAGCGAGCCTTCCTGCATCATGTCGTAGAGGCGGTGCACGCCGGTGGTGGTCTCCTCGGTGACGCCCTTGATCTCGTTGGCGACCGCGGTCCAGCGGTTGGTGTCCTCGGCCAGCGAGCGCGTTGAGCACCTCGAAGACGACCCGCTGCTCGGTGCTGGTGGCGGTGGCCGACGTCGGGCGCCTTGCCGGCCTTCTCCGCCTCGACGCCGAGGTGGACGAGCAGGGTGGCGTCGCCGCCGTCGTCGAGGATCATGTTGGCGAAGGTGTCACCCGGCCAGAGCAGGATCTGCTGGGTGCACCACCAGTACTCCTCGAGGGTCTCGCCCTTCCAGGCGAAGACCGGGACGCCCTCGGGGTCCTCGGCGGTGCCCTCGGGCCGACCGACGACGACCGCCGCGGCGGCGTGGTCCTGGGTGGAGAAGATGTTGCAGGAGGCCCAGCGGACCTCGGCGCCGAGCGCGACCAGGGTCTCGATGAGCACCGCGGTCTGGATGGTCATGTGCAGCGAGCCGGCGATCCGGGCGCCGGCGAGCGGCTTGCTGTCGCCGTAGCGCTCGCGCATCGCCATCAGGCCGGGCATCTCGTGCTCGGCGAGCTCGATCTCGGCGCGGCCGAAGTCGGCCAGGCTCAGGTCGGCAACCTTGAAGTCCATGAGAGGTTCCTTCGGTTCGAGGAGTAGGTGGTCGGCGCACGCGGAGCGTGCGGAAGGGCGTCAGACCACGATCTCGTGCGAAAGGCGCCCGGTCATCCTACTCAAGCCGGTGTCGCCGCCCCAAAGCGTCGTCGTCGGCCTCAGTGCGCGGGCTTCTCCCCGTGGCCGCGGCCGAAGGGCAGCACGCTGCACCACCGCCACCACGACGGCCCCCACCACGAGCCCGATCAGTGCCGAGGCCGCGGTGTTGACCAGCCAGGCGAGGGCGCCGCCGACGGCACCGGTGGCGTCGTGCACGGCCTCCTCTGCGTGGTGGACCAGGTCGTAGAGCCAGTGCCAGCCCAGGTCGTCGACCCCGACCAGCAGGATGTGGCCGCCGACCCACAGCATCGCGGCGATGCCGACGACGCCGAGATCACCGAGAGCAGGCCGGGCATGGCGTGCACCAGTCCGCGACCGAGCTTGACGGCCGCCCGGGAGGGACGCTCGGCGAGAGCCAGGCCGGCGTCGTCCATCTTCACGATCGCGGCCACGACGCCGTACACGAGCAGGGTGATGCCGATCGCGACCACCACGAGGATCACCGCCCGGGAGAACAGCGGCTCGCCGGCCACCTCGTTGAGCGCGATGACCATGATCTCGGTCGAGAGGATGAAGTCGGTGCGGATCGCCCCGGAGACCACTTTCTCCTCCGCGTCCGCACCTTCGAGGGCCGCGGGGCTGTCGTGGTCGTGGTGACCTCGCAGCGCCCCCCAGATCTTCTCGGCCCCCTCGTAGCAGAGGTACGTCCCACCGACCATCAGCAGCGGGGTCAGCGCCCACGGGATGAACTGGCTGAGCAGCAGGGCCGCCGGGAGGATGAACAGCAGCTTGTTGCGCAGCGACCCGACCGCGATGCGCCGGACGATCGGGAACTCGCGCTCGGCCGTGATGCCGTGGACGTACTGCGGCGTCACGGCGGTGTCGTCGACCACCACGCCCGCCGCCTTGACGCTGGCTCGTCCGGCCGCGGCGCCGACGTCGTCGACCGAGGCGGCTGCCAACCGCGCCAGCGCGGCGATGTCGTCGAGCAGGGCGAACAGGCCGCCGCTCATGCGCTCGCCCAGCTCGTGGACCCGGGGCACGGCCGCTGGTGTCTGGTCACCCGCCCAGGGTACCGACGCCCACCCGACCCGGCGTCCGGCGGAGTCAGCGGCCCAGACCGACCCTGAGGTACGCCGCGGCGTAGGTGCCGGTGGCGAGCAGGGCCGCGTAGCGCGCGACGTCCTCACCGTCGGGGGCGGCGACCGTCTCGACCCGGACGTCGTGCTCGTGCGCGGCCTCCTCGCAGGCGGCCGCGCTGCTCGCGCACCGACGGCTCGTCCGACCCGTCGTCGAGGACCACCAGCACCGAGCGCAGGTCGTCGCCGCTGTCGTCGTCGGCGAACGGGTCGGCGAACAGGTCGCGCGGCCGGGTGGCACGCAGCACCGGCAGCAGGTGCTCGGCGTCGGCCGGCGAGCGCCGCGCGGCCGCTGGCCCGGCGCAGCGACTCCGCGATCCGGCGGGCGGCCCGGGCGGCGAGCACCGAACCGCCCCACACCAGCGGGGTGGCGTCGGCGAGCGCGATGGCGAGCATCTTGGCCGGGTTGACGGAGAGGTCGCGGTAGGGCGAGCAGGCGATCGCGACCTCGTCGAGCGCGACCGCGACCTCTTCGGCGCTCGGTGTGCGGGCCGAGGTCGAGCCGGTCGAGCAGGAATCGAAGCAGGACGACCGCCATCGCCAGCTGGTCGCCCGCGGCAGCGGGCAGGAGCGTGGAGTCGCGGCCCACGGCGTGCCGGCCCACCAGCGAGTCCGGGTCGGCAGGCGACGACGAGCCGGCAGCCCCGGCGTACCGCCTCGGCGACCGCGGAGGCGGCACCGGTGTCGCTGCCGTCGGGCGCGAGCACGACGACGAGGTCCAGGGCGCCGGCCCAGCCGGGCAGGCTGGGTCCCGGCCAGGCCACGAACGGCACCGGGCACCACGGCTCGAGCACGGCCCGGAGCAGGCGCGAGTCGGGACCGGCGGCGACGACGGCGCGCGGACGTCCTTCGGCCGTCATCGACTTCACCGCCGCCTCCAGAGCCTCGGCGGCGGCGCCGGCCTCGCGGCGGACCCGAGCGCCCGCTTCGGCCAGGTTGCGCAGCACCTCGTCGGCGCCGGCCAGGGCCCGCTCGTCGTCGAGGCGCGCGTCGTCGAACACGTCCGCCACGGTCGGCTACTTGGTAGCGCCGTCGGGGCGTCGCGCCTCGTCGACCAGCAGGACGGGGATGTCGTCGCGCACCGGGTAGGCGAGGCCGCACCTGGTGCACACCAGCTCGGAGGCGGCCTCGTCGGCGGCCAGCGCCCCGTGGCAGTCGGGGCAGACGATGATCTCGAGCAGCGCCGGGTCGAGGTTCATGGCTGCATTCTTGTGCATCACGCGCGGATCCGCGCGAGCACCTCGTCGCGGAGGGTCCCGAGGGTCACGTCGTCGCCCGCCTCGGCGTTCAGCCGCAGGAGCGGCTCGGTGTTGGACGGGCGGACGTTGAACCACCACTCGTCGTGGGTGACGGTGAGCCCGTCGAGGTGGTCGACCTCGACGCCCTCGCGGCCGGCGTACTCCCGCTCGATCGCGTCCATGACCGCCTGCTGGTCCTGGACCGTGGAGTTGATCTCGCCGGTGGCCCGGAACCGCGTGTAGTCGGCCAGCACCCGCGACAGCGGCGCATCGGTCTCGGCGAGCGCGGCGAGCGCGTGCAGGGCCGCGAGCATCCCGGAGTCGGCGCGCCAGAAGTCGCGGAAGTAGAAGTGGCCGCAGTGCTCGCCGCCGAAGATCGCGTCGGTCTCCGCCATCGTCGCCTTGATGAACGAGTGCCCGACCCGGGTCCGCACCGGCATGCCGCCGCGCTCGCTGACGATCTGCGGCACCGCGCGCGAGGTGATCAGGTTGTGGATCACCGTCGAGCCCGGCTCCTTCTCGAGCTCGCGGGCGGCGATCAGCGCGGTCAGCACGGACGGGCTGACGATCTCGCCCCGCTCGTCGACGAGGAAGCAGCGGTCCGCGTCGCCGTCGAAGGCCAGCCCGATGTCGGCGCCGGTCTCCCGCACCTTGGCCTGGAGGTCCGCCATGTTGGCCGCGTCGATCGGGTTGGCCTCGTGGTGGGGGAACGTCCCGTCGAGCTCGTAGTACATCGGGACCACGTCGACGTCGAGCCGACCGAGGACGGCCGGCGCGGTGTGCCCGGCCATCCCGTTGCCGGCATCGACCGCGACCTTGAGGCGGCGGCCCTTCACCGGAGCGAGGTCGACGAGGTGCGCGGCGTAGGCGTCGAGCACGTCGGTGGTCGTGACGGTGCCCTTCGGTCCGTCGTACGACGGCGTCGTGCCCTCGGCGACGAGGTCGCGAATGGTCGCGAGCCCGGTGTCGAGTCCGACCGGGACGGCGTACGCGCGGCACATCTTGATGCCGTTGTACTGCGCGGGGTTGTGGCTGGCGGTGAACATCGCGCCGGGCAGACCCAGGTGCCCCGAGGCGAAGTACAGCTGGTCGGTCGAGGCGAGGCCGATCATGGTCACGTCGGCTCCCGCCGCGGCGGCGCCCTCCGCGAACGCCTGGGCCATGCCCGGCGACGAGGGGCGCATGTCGTGGCCGACCACGACTCCGCCACCGACCGCGTCGACGACCTCGACGAAGGCCGAGCCGACCGCTCGCGCGAGGTCGTCGTCGACCTGCTCGGGGACGAGTCCGCGGACGTCGTACGCCTTGAAGACGGACCGGACGTTGGACGGGTCGGTGGCGGCCATGCGCGCAACCCTAACGACGAACGGCGCTCGGCCTACTCGTCGAGGGTGGGCACGGAGCGGAGGTGCCCGCGGCGCACGGTCTCGCGCTCCATCACGGCGGCGGCACCGGCGGCCGGGACGCCGGTGCGGTCGCGCCGGCTCGGGCGGCGGCGCGGGCCGGGCCGCCTCGCGGACGGCGTCGGCAAGCGCGAGGAGGTCGTCGGTGGTCGGACCCGCCGCGTCGGGGTCGGGGGCGAGTCGCAGGACCTCCCACCCCCGGGGCGCGCTGAGCCGCTCGCTGTGCGCGTCGCACAGGTCGTAGGCGTGCGGCTCCGCGTAGGTCGCCAGCGGACCGAGAACCGCTGTCTGGTCGGAGTAGACGTAGGTCAGCGTGGCCGATGCCGGGCGCCCGCACGCAGTCTTGGAGCATCGGCGGGAGTGACTCACGACGCAGACGGTACCGCCTGGCCGGGGTCGCCACGACTAGGCTCGCGGTGTGACCTCCTCCCTCTCCCCGGCGGGCCCGCGACGGGGCCGACGCCGGGACCTCCGGGGTCGCGGAGGGCGAGGTCCGGAGGTGCTGCCCGGCCCGCTGTCGCCCGTCGGCGTGCCCGTCACCCGCAGCCGCCGGACGCGCTTCGACAACCTGGTGCTCGGGGATCGTCCAGGACCTCGAGGACCGGTGGCACCGCGAGCTCGGGCTGGTCGAGTTCGCGGTCGAGGAGACCCCGTGGGTGCCGGACGACTGGACGTCGGACACCGTCCCGCTCGCCGCTCTGGTGCGCGGCACGGGGACGACGCCGACCCGGCTGGTGCTCTTCCGTCGTCCGATCGAGCTCCGGTCGGAGACGCGCGCGGACCTGTCCGCGATGGTGCTGACGGTGCTGGTGGAGCAGGTGTCAGAGCTGCTCGGCAAGCCGCCGGAGGAGATCGACCCGCGCTACGACCCCGGCGAGGACTGAGCTCTTCGGCTGGGGCGCTCCAGCGGGGAGCCGCGGCGGCCATGCCGGCGTGCAGGTGGACGCCCGCCAGGTCCGGAAGCCTCAGCAGCAGCCGGCCGATCGCTCGGTGCGTTCGGCGGCGCGCCGCTCGCGCATCGCGATGACGCGGGTCGGCCGGCTTGGCTGACGCATGGAGGAACGCGGTCCGCGTCACGCTTTCCTCGTCCGCCCGCACACAGGCACCGTCACAGGCCGAGACGTGTCCGTCTTGGACGACGGCGCCTACCGCTCATGGCAAACGCAAAAGGTCGAAGAGGTGGAATCTCTTTGCGCACAAGGGATTCTGCGTCCGAAAACTGTCGGCGGCCTCTGGTTGAGTTAGGTCATGGAGATGGTTCCGGAGTCGCCGACCAGCCCCGCTGGTGTGCTGGCCGATGCCCGGGAGCGGGTGGCCGCGCTGACCGATTCGATGTGGGCGGCGAAGACCCCCGACGACCTGCTGACTGTGACCGTAGAGCTGGAGCGGTTGCGGTCGGCGGTGGCCGCCGTCCAGGCCCAGGTGGCCGCGGAGGTCGAGGCCACCGAGGCGGTGAAGACCGCGGGCTGGGTGTCGCCGGGTGACTACCTGACCCACGTCTCCGGTGGTCGGCGTGGGCACGGGCAGCGGATGCTGCGCACCGCCCGGGGCCTGTGCGGCGACCGGGCCGCCACCCTGGTGGCCCTGCAGGGCGGAGATGTGTCGCCGGAGCATGCCGAGGTGATCGTCACCGTGCTCGACCGGCTCCCGGTCGACCCGGCGCTGCGGGAGGAGGCGGAGCGGATGCTGCTCGACCAGGCCGCCTGCCTGAACGCGACCGAGCTCGTCGCGCGGGGGAGCATCTGCTGGAGGTGCTGGACCCCGACGGCACCGCCCGCGCCGAGGAGGTCGCGTTGGATCGGTTGGAGCGGTCGGCGCACCTGGGCCGGTTCCTGACCCTGGTCGAGGACGGGCTGGGTGGGGTCCGGGTCCGCGGCCGCGGCACCGTCGAGGACGCGAGCATCGTCAAGACCGCCCTGCACGCCCTGGCGGAGCCGCTGCCGGGCACCGACCCCGACTGCGGCGAGGCGGGTCGGGACACCCGCGATCATGGGGCGCGGTGCTGGGACGCGCTGGTGCAGACCTGCCTGAAGGCCCAGGAGGCGGACGGGTTGTTGCCGGAGGACCACGGCGCCAAACCCCGACTCACCCTCACCCTCACCTTCGACCAGCTCCGCACCGGCCTCGGAGCCGCGACCCTGGACACCGGCGACCAGCTGTCCGCCACCACGGCGCGGCGGCTGGCCTGCGACGCGGAGGTCATCCCCGCCGTCCTCGGGTCCCTGGGTGAGGTGCTCGACGTCGGCCGCAGCCAACGCCTGGTCACCACCGCGATCTGGAAAGCGCTCGTACTGCGCGACCGGCATTGCCGGTTCCCCGGCTGCCGCCGGATGCCGTTGGCCTGCGACGCCCACCACCTCCGGCACTGGTCCGACGGCGGGCACACGTCCCTGGACAACCTGGTGCTGCTCTGCCGCGCCCACCACACCCTGCTGCATGCGACCCCGTGGCAGGTCCGGCTCAACCGCATCGACCACAGACCCGAGTTCCGACGACCACCCTGCCGCCGAGGCGACCACCCACCCGACGACTGGATCCGAGAACCCAGATCGCGCGAGTGATGCGCGTGCTTCAGCGCAAGATGTTGGTGGGACGCGCGCAGAATCTGGCCCAGGTCAGGCCGCCGCGGCCCGCTCTTCGTCGGCCGCGCGGACACCCGGCGGGGGCAAGGGGACGCACGCGCAGGTGTCGGAGCACGGCAGGTAGGTGTGTGCAGCGTGCCCGCACCGCGGGCACGACATGTCGTGGGGAAGGTGCGCCACGGTCGGGGTCTTCGCTGTGTCCCACATGGTGCACCTCCTCGTCCGGCCCGGTTGGCCGCTGCTTCGTTCTGGTAACAGCGTGCTCGCGAGCAGGTACGAGTTCCCAGTGAACCTAGGTCCTAGAGCGGAGGTGGTAGCACCTTCGGGCGGCTGGTCAGGCCACGAAGAGGCAGAACGGATGACCCGACAGGTCGGCCAGGACGTACAACGGTTCGTCCGGGTCGTCGGTCCGGTCCAGCAGGACGCGCGCCCCGAGCGCCTCGGCCCGACCCTTGTGCCGCTCCAGCTCGTCGATGCTGGTCACCGTGAAGTCGAGATGCATCTGCATCGGTACGTCGTGCGCGGGCCAAGTCGTGGGCTCGAGCCGCTCGACCTGCTGGAAGGCCAGCCTGCGCCTCCCGCCGGCGTCCACGAGCACGAGCCAGTCGGCTTCGTCCTTCTCGCCCTCGCCCGGTGGCGCGTCACCGGGTCGGTACTGCAGCCCCAACAGCTCCCGGTAGAACTCCGCGAGTCCTCGGGCATCCGTGGTGTCGATGGCGGTGTGCAGCAGCTGCGGGAACTCGGCCATGCTCGCCTCCTCGGGTCCGCGCCATCCTGGCACGCACCAGGGCCGCGCGTCGGGTCAGGGACCGGGGACGACACCGGGAAGCCGGACCCGGATCGGCACGGTGCGAAGAGGCAGGCTGGCGAGTCCCGCTGCCTGGTCGTACACCGCCGCCCCGAAGACGGCGCCGTCGACCGGATTGACGACGACGTACGCCGTCCCGCGAGCCGGCCGCCAGGTGTCGGTGGCCGTCGCGGCCAGCTCGACCTCGTCGTCGCCGGTGGAGCGACCGTCCGCCCGGAAGCCTTCGACACGCGCCACGGCCTCGGTCGCCCCGGCGGTCAGCTGGACGGTCGTCCGACCCACGCTCGGGACCGGCGCGGTGGCCTGTCCGACGAGCGGCGTGACGGTGTTCGCGTAGGTGGTGTCGGGTCGCGACGCGGCACGCAGCGATGCGGTCACCGGCACCTGTGCTCGCACCCGGACTGCCACGGCCTCCCTCCTCGGCAGCACATCGGAGAGGTCGACGGTCTCGACCGTGCCGGGCGAGACGCTGACCTCCTGCAGCTCCGTGGGCACGAAGGAGCCGTCGCTGCCGGCGACCTCGACCTCGACCAGCGCCTCCGAGTCGGAGGGGTTCCCGACCACCAGCGTCTTGGTCGACGCCGATCCGGGCACGCCCGCGAGGCGGACGGTGCGGCTCGGCCGGGTGGCGTCCCCGACCCACTCGAAGCCGACCGGCGCCGCGGGTCCGACGGCGTAGCGGTCGGAAGCCGCCACCGCGACCCGCCCTCGGGAGGCCTGCACGTTGACCATCACCTCGGCGGTCTGCGGTGCCACGTCGGCGAGGGAGAACGTGGTCGCCTCCCCCGGCGCGACCGTGATCCCGCGCGTGCCGATGGTGTCGATCTCGCCCTCGGGCCCGAACACCCGCAGATCGACGACGGCAGGCCCCGGGTCCAGGTTCGTCAGCACCACCTGCGAGCTGTGGTCGAGGTCGGCGCCCAGCCCGGTGAACCACCACGAGTTGCGGGGCGCGACGCAAGCACCCACCGCGCCGGCGCCGCTCGAGGTGTCGGTGCGGAACCCGAACAGCCCCGCGGCCGCCTCGCCCTCTGCGTCGACGTAGGGACCGTCGCCGCCCGACGGCAGCGGCGTGACCGCCCCGCGCGCCAGGTCGAGGTCCTCGGGTGCCTCGCCCACGAGGGCCGAGCCGACGGCGCCCGAGTCGCCGAGCGACTCACCCTCGTCATCGGTCGCCAGCAGTCCCGCGACAGCGCGCGCACGGACGCCGGCACCGCTCATGTCCGGCAACGAGGTCGCCGGACACGACAGCTGGGTCCGGTCGACGAGCGCGCCGTCGGTGCCGCCATCGGGCTCTGCCGCCGGTTCACCGTTGGTCAGTGCCAGCGCGAGGCCGGCCACCACGAGCAGCACCAGCGCGGTCACGGCGCTGCGGTCGGGGCGCCTGCGTTCCCTCGGCGGTCGATCGGCGACCCGGCGGCCGCCACCGGTGCTCGCGGTCATCGGCGTACCTTCCGGGTCGGGGCGGCCAGCACGGCGACCACCAGCAGGGCAACGCCCTGGACGGCGAGCAGCCAGGGCCGCGACGCCGACGTGGGCACCGGGGGCGCGGAGGTCAGGTCGGCGTCCACCTGCCAGGCGCGCGAGCCCGGTCTGACGGCGCTGCCGATGGTGACGCCGCTCAGGCTGTCGAGGTTGCCGGACAGCGCGATGTCCGCGGGCGGCGGGGCGTAGACGAAGCCGATGCCGAAGTCACCGAGAGCCTGTACGTCCTCTGGCTCCGGGGCGGACACCAACCGGGCGACGAGGTCGGTCAGCGGCTGCTGCTCCTCGGCCGTCGGCAGGATGGTGTCGTCCCCGATGCGAAGTCCCGGGCCGCGCAGCAGCACGTAGGAGAAGCCCTCCCGGGCACCGCCCCTGATCTCGAGGACGCCGCTGGCGGGGTCGCTGACGGCGGCGTCGGACATGTACGCCGGGACGGAGGTCGCCGCACGGCGCTGCAGGGCACCGTCGGAGCCGGCGACGCCCCACCAGGCGAGGGCGAGCGCGGGGGCCAGCAACGCGACGACGACCACCACCGCCCCCACCGGTTGCCGCCAGCCGAAGTCCGCGCGCGACAGCCGCTCCCTGATCCCGGTGCCGGCCAGCGCCGCGGCGCAGATCGCCGCTGCGTGCGCGACCACGATCGGGAAGCCGAGCCACAGCGGCTGCGGGGTGACCGAGCCGGCCAGGTGGTGGTGGGTGAGGGCCAGCGGGACGATGACGAGCAACGCGACCACCAGCACCCACCAGCAGCGCAGCACCTGGCGTCGCGTGTCCGGCCGGGCCAGCGCGACCACGGCGGCCAGCACGAGGCCGGCGCTGAGCCACCACGGGGCCGAGCCACCGGGGCGGGCGAACAGCACGTCGGACCACGAGAGCGGCGCGGTCAGCTCGGGTGCCGGGAGCCCGGCCTCGAACAACCAGCTCTGCGGTCCCTGGTGCTGCCAGGTCGCGAAGGTCCACGGCAGCAGCAGGACCAGGCTCACCAGCAGCGGGGTCAGGACCGGCAGCCAGCTCGCCGACTCGGTCCCGGACCGGCGCCGGATCGCCCCGAACGCGAGCACGCCGACCGGCAGCGCGAGCAGGATCGCGACCGGGACGAACGCGACGAGCAACGCGAGCCAGAGCGACGTACGCCAGGCCGCCCGCCACCGCCGGTCGGCGGAGTGGCCCGGAGCGAGGAACAGCGCGGAGTGCACCAGCCAGGGCAGCACGATGACACCCACCACCGTGCCGAGGCGGCCCTCCTGGACCGCGCCGGTCAGCACTGGAAGGAGCGCGTACGAGAGCGACGCCCACAGCGCGGCGGCCGGTGAGGGGGTGAGTCGGCGCATCGTGCGGTAGGCCCCGAGCAGCGCCAGCGGCACCCCGAGAAGGAACACCAGGTCGACGACGACCCAGGCCTTGCCGAAGGTCAGCGTGCCGAAGACCGCGAGCGGCAGAAGGTAGGGGCCGGCCGGCGCAGCAGAACCGGTGCCCAGCTCGTGGCCGGAGGCCAGGTAGCTGCGCCACCAGTCGAACGCACTCCCCGGCGCGGGCAGCAAGGCGCCGCCGGAGAGCCAGCCGGCACCGATCAGGTCCCGGGCGGCGACCACGGACGCCACCACCGTCACCGCAACCAGCCCGGCGAGCGGGCTGCGGAGCAGCCGGGCCACGAGCCCGGTGTCCTCGGGAAGGTTCTGCGCCTCCTCCGGGACCGGGCCGGTCTCGGAAGCCGTCCCCGTGCTCCGTGCCCGACGGGCCGCGGAGAGGTCAGTGGCCTGGTTGGTGACCGCGAGGGCAAGGTCCGATACGAAGTCGAGGCCGTGCCGGTAGGGCAGCCAGGCCGGCGCCAGCAGGTGCTTGACCTCGCCATGGCCCACGGCGGCGGTCTTGCGCCGTCGGCGCCGGGCGCCCAGGATGCGGCCGGGCCGGCCGAGCACGCGGGTCAGCGCCGACAGCTCGTCGCGCGCCTCACCCGGCGCCCGCACGAGCAGGAACCCCAGCGTCCGGATCAGGGAGCCGAGGAGCAGCCGCACCCAGAGCACGGGCAGCCATCGGCCCGACGTGTTCGCCAGGAGCGTGTAGAGGGCGGCCTGCCGCTCGCCGCGATGGAAGTGCCGACCGGTCAGGTCCGTCCGCCGGACCCCGCGGTGCGCGGCCTCGACGTGGAACACCACCGCGTCGGGGACGACCAGGGTGCGGTGGCCGGCACGTGCTGCGCGCCAGCCGAAGTCGAGGTCGTTGCCGAAGATCGGCAGCCGCTCGTCGAACCCGAGCTTCTCGAGGACCGTACGCCGGACCAGCATCCCGGCCGTGTTGACGGCGAGCACGTCGCGCTGCCGGTCGTGCTGGCCCTGGTCGTACTCCCCCCGCTCGAGGCCGGTCTCGCGACGGCCGGTGCCGCTGATGGTCACGCCGACCTCCAGCAGGCGGCGCAGGGAGGGCCACTCGCGGAGCTTCGGGCCGAGGACGTCGACACTCGACTGGCCGGCGGCGGCCGCCAGCAGGTGCTCGAGCGCATCCGGAGCGGGGGCGCTGTCGTCGTGGAGGAGCCAGATCCAGGCGTCCTCACCCGCGGCGGGCGGGGGCAGCACGGCCAGACCGCGCGCGACCGCCGCGCCGAAGGACGTGTGCGCCGGCGCGGTGGTGAGCCCGTCGTTGCCGAGCCGCTTGTGCAGCAGGTCGACGCTGCCGTCGGTGCTGCCGGTGTCGACCGCCAGGACGCCGTCGGGCCGCCGAGTCTGGACCGCGACCGCGTCGAGCACGGTCGGCAGCCAGCGCTCCCCGTCGTGGCTGACGATGAGCGCGGTCACCGATGCGCTCTCCGGAGCCGATCGAGGGGTCGTCACGGCGCTCAACCCTAGGGGGTGCCCTCGGGGCGGACAGAATCGTCAGCCCGTCAGATGCGCCACACCGTCCGTGCCCTCGCCCGGGGTGCCGGGCACAGGACAGACAACTGGACGAGCTAGACGGCCTTCTTCTTCAGCTTGCGCCGCTCCCGCTCGGAGAGACCGCCCCAGATGCCGAAGCGCTCGTCGTGGCCGAGTGCGTACTCCAGGCACTCGTCACGCACGTCGCACGTCAGGCAGACCCGTTTGGCCTCCCGTGTCGAGCCGCCCTTCTCGGGGAAGAACGCCTCGGGATCCGTCTGCGCGCACAGGGCGCGCTCCTGCCAGCCAAACTCCTCGGCGCCTTCGTCGAGTATGAACAGCTCTCGCACGATCTCGCCCTTTCGACCCGTGAGACCCGAGGGTCCCGTCCACTCACCCGTCAACAATGACGCCGGTATGTTGCTGAGATGCGACCGAAGGGGCCCGCTTCTCGACGCCTTGTCCCTCTCGTGTTGTAAACGCTAGTGCGGTTCGCGCCCCGTGTCCCCGAAACGAACAACACTGTGGGAATTACACGTCTGTCGTACAACGGAAGTCAAGCCCGGGTCTGATATAGGCCGACCCCGATCCGACCAGGAGACCGATGGAGAGCGCGCCAACCCCCACCACCCCGACGCCTGCCGGCTCGGTGGTACGCCGGGTCACCGTGCTGTCCGGGGGCGTGGGTGGCGCTCGCTTCCTCCAGGGTCTGCTGCATCGGCTGGCCGCGACGGAGCCCGAGCGCCGAGGTGACGGTCGTCGCCAACACCGCCGACGACATCTGGCTGCACGGCCTCAAGGTGTGCCCCGACCTCGACACGGTGATGTACACCCTCGGCGGCGGCATCGACCCGGGACGGGGCTGGGGTCGCACCGACGAGACCTGGCACGCCAAGGAGGAGCTGGCGGCGTACGGCGTCGAGCCGACCTGGTTCGGGCTCGGCGACCGCGACCTCGCCACCCACCTCGTCCGCACCCAGATGCTCGACGCGGGCTTCCCGCTGTCGGCGGTCACCGAGGCGCTGTGCCGCCGCTGGCAGCCGGGCGTCCGGCTGCTGCCGATGACGGACGACCGTGTCGAGACCCACGTGGTGGTGGACGACGAGACGGAGCCGTCGGGGCGCCGGGCCGTGCACTTCCAGGAGTACTGGATCCGGCTGGCGGCGGCGGTGCCCGCGCACGCCGTCGTGCCGGTCGGGCTCGACAAGGCGACGCCGGCACCCGGTGTGGTCGAGGCGATCACCGGGGCCGACGTGGTCGTGCTGCCGCCGTCCAACCCGGTGGTGTCGGTCGGCACCATCGTGGGGGTGGCCGGCATCCGTGACGCTCTTGCCGAGACCGCCGCCCCCGTCGTCGGCCTGTCCCCCATCGTCGCCGGCCACCACGTCCGCGGGATGGCCGAGCAGCTGCTCACCGCGATCGGCGTCGAGGTCAGCGCGGCCGGGGTCGCGGAGCACTACGGGGCCCGGGCCGGCGGTGGCCTGCTCGACGGCTGGCTCATGGACACCCGGGACGCGGACGCGGTCGCACGGGTCCAGGCCGCGGGCATCGCTTGCCGCGCCGTACCGCTGATGATGTCCGACGTCGACGCGACCGCGGCCATGGCCGCGGAGGCGCTGGCGCTGGTGGCCCGATGACTCCCGAGTCCGTGCTGGTCCTGCCGGTCGACGGGCTCGGCGAGGTGACCGTGGGCGACGACCTCGCCGCACTGCTCGTCGCCGCGCTCGGTCCTCTGGCCTCGAGGACGGCGACGTCGTGGTGCTGACCAGCAAGGTCGTCAGCAAGGCCGAGGGCCGGCACAGCGACCTCCCCAAGGACGCCGTCGTCACCGCGGAGACCGACCGGGTGCTGGCCAGCGCGGGGCGACACGCGGATCGTGCGCACCCGGCACGGCCTGGTGCTCGCCGGCGCGGGCGTCGACGCCTCCAACACGCCGGCGGGTACGACGTTGGCGCTGCCCATCGACCCCGACGCCTCCGCCCTGCGCCTGCGCGAGGCACTGCACGAGGCGACGGGGCGCAACGTCGCCGTGGTCGTGTCCGACACCGCGGGACGGGCCTGGCGGGAGGGCCAGACCGACATCGCGATCGGGGCCGCGGGGCTGCACGTGCTCGACGACCACGCAGGACGGGACGACGGCTACGGCAACGTGCTGGCCGTCACCGCCCCGGCCGTGGCCGACGAGGTCGCGGCGGCCGGCGACCTGGTCAAGGGCAAGCTCTCGAGGCGTCCGGCGGCCGTCGTGCGGGGGCTGGCCGCCCGGGTGCTCCCCGCGGGCGAGCACGGTGCGGGGGCACGCGCGCTGGTGCGCGCGGAGTCCCACGACATGTTCGGGCTGGGTGCGCGTGAGGCGGTGCTCGCCGCCGTCACCGAGGACGCCGCTTCACGTCGCGGGTTCGGGACCCCGGCGACCGCCCACGTGGTGGCCCAGCACCTGGGCGCACTGCTCGGCGGCGACGTCGGCGTCACCGGTGGCGCGCCGGCCACGGTCGTCGTACCGCTGCCGTCGGTGGACGAGCGCGCTCTCGGACGGCTCGAGGCGCGGCTGACTGCCGCGGCGTTCGCCCTGGGTTGGCGCGCGCGGTCCGGCGCGGATCCGGACCGGCTCAGTTTCGTTGAAGCCACTCAGTAGACTTCGCCCGACCGCCGCCCGCGGCAATGCACCCGATCACGCCCCCCGAGGACCGCACCCACATGGCAAAGCCCAGCAAGGACAAGGACCGTCGCGCCGTCGCGGCGGAGCTGCGCAAGCAGCAGGAGCGCGCCGAGAAGCGCCGCACCCGAGCCATCCTCGGCGCCGTGGTCGTGGTGGCCCTGGTGATCATCGGGCTCGGTGCCTACCCCCTGATCCGCCAGGAGCAGGTCGCCGGCGGCGACCTCGAGGAGATCGGCGCCGCGGCCGGCGCGGCCAACTGCCAGGAGGTCGTGAAGAAGTCCGCCGAGGGCCAGAACGACCACCGGGAGATCGGCTCGGAGGTCGTCTACCAGGACGCTCCGCCCGCGTTCGGTCCGCACTACCCGCAGACGGCCGGCTTCAACCGGAAGTTCTACTCCCCGTCCGACCGCCAGGACCTCGAGTACTACGTGCACAACCTGGAGCACGGCTACAACCTGCTCTGGTACGACGAGACGATCGCCGACAACGCCGACCAGCTCGCCGCGGTGAAGGCGATCGCGTCGAAGTTCGAGGGCGACGAGCTCACCGACAAGTTCATCGCGCTGCCGTGGACCGAGGAGGACGGCAAGGCCTTCCCCGACGGTGCCCACGTCGCCCTGACCCACTGGTACGCGAACCCGGAGACGCTCGAGGACCAGGAGGGCGTGTGGATGTACTGCGACGCCCCGAGCGGTGAGGTCGTGAGCGACTTCGTCGAGGACTACCCCTACACCGACTCGCCCGAGCCCAACGCGATGTGACCCGGACACCCGGACCCCACCGTGCGTGACCTTCTGGGTGTGCTCGTGCTGGGGTTCGCCTCGGCACTCTTCCCGCTGATCAACATCGAGGCGATCCTCGGTGTCCGCGCGGCGGTCGCCGACGTCGACGGCATCTGGACGCTCGCGCTCGTCGCCGCGGTGGGGCAGATGGTGGGCAAGATCATCTGGTACTACCTCGGCGCGAGTGCCCTGCAGTGGGGTTGGGTCCGCCGCAAGGTCGAGCAGCCCAAGAACGCCGCCCGGCTGGAGGTGTGGCGCGCGCGCACCCACGACCGTCCGGTCGCGGCGGGAGTGCTCGTGTTCGTGTCCGCTGCCACGGGCCTGCCCCCGTTCGCGATCCTGGCCGTGCTCGCCGGCCAGCTGCGGATGAGCCTGACGCTTTTCTGCGTGATCGGCCTGGTCGGCCGGTGGCTGCGGTTCGTCGCGGTGCTCGGCGGCACCGAGTGGATCAGCGGCCTGCTGAAGACGTGACCGCGTCGCAGTCGACCCGGCTGCCGGGCTCGACGGCCGCGTCCACCACCGCGTCGTCGCCGACCGTGACGCGTTCCAGGGTGACGTCGCGGCCGACCGAGGCCCCCGGACCGACCACGCAGTCGGTCAGGACGGCTCCGGAGGCGACCGTCGCGCCGGCCATCACGACGCTGCCCGAGACGACGGCTCCCGCCTCGATGCGGGCTTCCCGAGCGACGGCGCTGCCGCCGTTGACGACGGCGGCGTCGTCGACGCTCGCCCCGTCGTCGATGCGGGCGGCGGCAGGCTCCATGTCGACCTCGGGGCTGGGCGCCACGCCGAGCACGAGGTCCCGCGACGCGGCGACCAGCGCCTCCGGCGTACCGACGTCGCGCCAGTAGCCGTTCTCGAGGTACCCGACCACCAGGGCGCCGCCGTCGACCAGGCCCGGGAACGTCTCGCGCTCGACGGACACGACCTTGCCGGCGGGGATCGTGTCGATGACGCGCCTGCGGAAGACGTAGCAGCCGGCGTTGATCTGCTTGGTGACCGGGTGCTCGCTCTTCTCGTCGAAGCCGGTCACCCGACCGGCGTCGTCGGTCGGCACACAGCCGAACGCGCGGGCGTCCTCGACCTCGACCAGGTGCAGCGAGACATCGACCGACCGGCCCTCGCGCCGGGTCTCGAAGTCGTCGAGCTGGGCGCCGAGGTCGTGCCCGGAAAGGATGTCGCCGTTGAGGATCACGACGGCACCGTCGGGGTCGTCGGCGAGGGCCGGCGCGACGTTGCGGATCGCGCCGCCGGTGCCCAGCGGCTCGTCCTCCTGGACGTAGGTGAGCCGGATCCCCCACCGGCTCCCGTCGCCGAGCACCGGCTCGAAGAGGTCGGCGCGGTACGACGTCGCGAGCACCACGTGCTCGACGCCCGCCTGGGCCAGCCGGCCGATCTGGTGGGCGAGGAACGGCACGCCGCCGACCTCGAGGAGGTGCTTGGGACGGCGGGTCGTCAACGGCAGCAGCCGGGTGCCGAAGCCACCCGCCACGATCACCGCCTCACGCGGCGCGTGCGAGCCCTGCTGGTCTGCGGACATGGCCCGGCATCATGCCATTCCGCCCGTTCATAGGGTCGCCAGGTGCCCGCCTCCACCTTCCCCGGAGTCCTCGCCGCGCAGCTGCGCACGGACGCGGCCCGGCCGCTCGTGACGTTCTACGACGACGCCACCGGCGAGCGCGTCGAGCTGTCCGTGACCACGTACGCCAACTGGGTCGCGAAGACCGCCTCCCTGCTCCAGGACGAGCTCGACCTCGAGCGCGGCCGGCTGGTCCTCGTCGATCTCCCCACGCACTGGCTCGGTGCGGTGTGGCTGGGCGCGGCCTGGAGCCTGGGTCTGCGCGTCACCGACGACCCGACCCTGCTGGGCGAGATGGGCGCCCCGGACGTCGTCGCCTGCGGCCCCGACGGGCTGGACGAGTACGCCGACCTGGCCGCCACCGTTCCGGTGGTCGCCATGTCGCTGCGGCCGATGGCGGGCCGGTTCACCGAGGCGCTCCCGACCGGTGTCGTGGACTACTCGGCCGTCGTGCTCGGGCAGCCGGACGCCTTCACCCCCTACGACCCGCCCACCCCCGACGACGAGGCCTGGGTCGGCGGTGAGCGCCGCTCCCAGGCCCAGCTGGTCGCGATGGCGGAGTCCTCGACGCTGCTCGACCCTGGCGGCCGGCTGCTCACGGACGTGAACCCGTGCAGCGATGCCGGGCCGGCCACGTTGCTGGCGCCGCTCGTCGCAGGTGGCGGGACGGTGTGGGTCCGGCATCCCGACGAGGCCGGCTGGGAGCGCCGCCGGGAGGCGGAACGAGCGACCGCCACGCTCCGCGCCCAGCCCGGAGCGTGACGGCCGTGCTCCGTCGGCGGCTGCCCTCAGGACCCGGAACGGGTGCTAGCCGGCCAGGTCATAGCCACCGAACCCGGATGCGACGTACTGCCTCTTGTCGACCCCACCCTTGATGCCCGGAAGCAGCCACAGGGTGCCGGTCTTGCGAGCCCGCACCAGCACGTCCTTGCGTCCGCCACCGTCGAGGTTCCCGAGTGGAAGCACCCAGTCGTACTTCGTCGACTTCACGAGCCGGGCGAGGTTCTTCGGGCCCTTCGCCGCGTAGCCGGCGCCGAACCCGCCGCTGCCGTTGCCCGGGTAGATGTGGGGGGAGCTGCCGGACGGCGTGCCCGCCAGGTCCGGGACGCCGTCGCCGGTCACGTCGCCCACGCCGCGCAGGTCCGCGACCGGGCCGAAGCCCTGGCCGGCGAGCACCGGCTCGGCGAACCCGTCGGCGCCGTTGCCGGCCCGCAGGAACAGGTCACCGGTGGCGGCGCTGCGGGTGAGCACGTCGGTGTGCCCGTCGCGGTTGAAGTCACCCACCGTGAGCACCTGGGAGGAGTCTGAGAACGTCACGCCGGTCGGCACCACGCCCTCGATCGGTCGGCCCTGCCGGTTGGGGAAGACCACGAGGTTGCCCTTGCGGCTCACCCCGACCAGGTCGACCGCCGGACCCATCAGGTCCCCGGCCGCGACGAGCTTGCCGACCCCGGCGAACCGGTTCCAGCCGCCGAAGCGCTGCCCGAACCCCTTGCGTCCCTGAGCGGGATACACGTAGGTGCGGCCGGACTTCTCGGCCCTGGCGAGCAGGTCCGGTCGCCCGTCGTTGGTGAGGTCGCCGAACCCGGAGAGCACGTCGAAGTGGTCCCACGAGCCCGGCAGCTTGCGTGCGTTCTTCTTCAGGCCGCCCGCGCCGTCTCCGCGGAGCAGCCACAGCTTGCCGTCGGCGTCCCGCGCGTAGAGATCCTGCTTGCCGTCACGGTTCGCGTCACCGGCCGCAACGACGAGCTTGTAGGTCCAGGGATTGGCGACCACCTTGGTCTTCTTGAAGCTGCCGTTGCCCTTGCCGCGGAACAGCAGCAGCTTCTGCTTGCGGGCTTTCTTGCCAACGACGTCGTTGCGCCCGTCCCCGTCGAAGTCACCGACCCCGACCAGCTGCACCATCTTCGAGAAGCGCTTGGTGGTGGCGCCGGCGGTCACCTGTCCCGCGCCGTTGCCCTTGTAGAACGTCGTGATCCCGGACTTCTTGTTGCGTGCGAGCAGGTCCGCCAGGCCGTCGCCGTCGAGGTCCCAGGTCCCGACGACCTTGTCCATGGCGGAGAAGCCGGGCGTGACCGTCTGACCGCGGCTGAAGCCGGGCTGGCCACCCGTGCGCACCACGAACGCCTGCTGGGTCGCGGCGTCGCGCACCACGAAGTCCGGCCACTCGCTGCCCGAGATGTTCGTGTCGAGCGGCGTCTTCGTCACCGGCGGCGGGGCCGGCGGTGCCGGCGGCGGGGCCGGCGGTGCCGGCGGCGGGGCCGGTGCGGTCGTCCCCTGGTACGACGTCGCCAGCTGGCGGATCGTGGCGAGCTGGGCGTACAGGTGCTTGCCGGGGCAGGCGGTGGAGCCCGCGTCGCGGTGCCCGTTGATGGCCTGGAACCGCTTGCCGTTCATCGTGATCCCGGTCGTGGACGCGGCGACCCCGTGCAGCCCGAGCTTCCAGGCGAAGAGGCGCCCGTACGCGTCCAGCAGCGGCGAGGTGGGCTGTGCGGTCTCGAAGTTGCCGATGGCGGACATCGCGAACGACTGCTCGTTGTAGTTCAGCGTGTGTGCGCCCACCACGGCCCTGTCCACGCCGCCGTACCGGCCCTCCCAGATGCGCCCGAACCGGTCGACGAGGAAGTTGTAGCCGACGTCGCTCCAGCCCCGCGACTGCGTGTGGTACGCGTAGATGCCGCGGATGATCGCCGGCACCTGCTCGGCCGTGTAGTTGTTGGCGTTGACCGTGTGGTGCACGAACCCGGCCTTGATGGCGCCGTAGCGCAGCGAGCCCTTGTCGCGCATCCGCTCGTCGGCACCCCACTGGGCGCGGGAGAAGATCTCCGGCTGCGGCGCGGTGAGCCGGGCCGCGGCCGTCACCGCAGCAGGATCGTCCCCGACAGTCGGGTCGGTCGTCGCCGCGGGCTCGGCACCCGCCGCAGGGGCCGCGTCGGTCGTGTCGGCTTTGTCAGTCGTGGTCGCGCTGCTCAGCTGGGCGGTGTCGATGTCCGGCTGCTGACGCCGGGGAGCCGTGGTCCGGCCCGGGTCGACGATGCTCAGCCGCATGTCGGAGGGCAGCTCCGCCCCCTCGGTGGTCACGCGGACCTGCACGTCGTCGACGTCGCCCACGACCACCGCGTCCGTGCCGGCCCGGTAGGACTCCGCGCTCGCAGGATCGGGAGCGTGGTTGTCGTCGTAGTGCATCTGCTGCCACACCGACCATCGACCGGCGTCCAGCGTGCGCACCTCGATCAGGATCTCGTCGTGGTCCATCTCGTCGGCACCGTCCCAGGTGACGCCGACCGAGCCGAAGCCACGCACCGTCTCCGCGTCGCTCACTGCCTCCTCGTCGGTGGACGCCGCGGGAGCGGCGGACGCGCGGGCGGTCAACCGGGTGGAGACGCCCTCGGGGTCCACCGACTGCGAGCGAGCCGGCGGCCACTGCCCCGTCGTCTCGACCAGCGGCACCTCGCGCACGTGGGGCTCGACCGGCTCCGAGGCGACCAGCGCCCCGGCTGCGGCCGGCCCGGCCGCTCCGCCCTGCGGAGGCGCGACGATGTCGAGCGACACGACTCCCGCGGCAGGCGCCGCCACGGCGGCCACCACGGCGCACGCCAGCGTCTGCTGGCACAGCGCCACGAAACGGCTTCGTCTCTCGGTCATTGAGCGGCTCTCCCAAGGCGGTGCGAATTCACACGAGTACCAAATGTCACACCCGCCCCAGGACCCCGCAATAGGTTCCGCTGAACTACAAACTTGTAATTCGTCTCCGAGTGCCGAGAAGGTGATTTCCCTTACCTACAAGGAGCTTTCGGCACTGCGCCACGAACGGACCTGAGCTGCGCGCAACCGTACCACGCCTGAGTTTGGGCCGCAGCGTTGGGCCGACCCGGATCGCGAGAACCTGAGTGCGGGATCCGGACGTCGCCGCCCCGACCGTGGTGGGTCTGGCGGGAGGGCCGAGCCTGCGAGGCCCGGATGGTAGGTCGGGGCGGCGGCTGGCAGGAGGACGCGACGGCAGACCCTGGGAGCCATGGCCGGACCGACCGGCCAAACGCCTACACGTCGCTGACCCGAGCTCCTCGTCTTCCTCCTGCTCGGAGTTCACGTCGTCCTCGGTGTCCTCGTAGTGCAGGAACTTGATCCCCGCATCGGTCTCCCCGTCGAAGACCTTGCGGCCCTTCTCCAGGACGATCACCCGATCACACATCTTCCGGACCGACCCGGCCGCGTGGCTGACGTAGAACAGCGTGCGCCCGCTCGCGCGGATCTCCTGCATCTTCGCCATGCACTTCTTCTTGAACGGCTTGTCCCCCACCGCCAGGACCTCGTCGACAAGGAAGATGTCGGAGTTGGTGTTCACCGCGACCGCGAAGCCGAGCCGCGACGTACATGCCCGAGGAGTAGTGACCGACCGGCGTGTCGATGAACTTGCCGATGTCGGCGAAGTCGATGATCTCGTCGAACTTCGCCTTGGTCTCCTTCTCGCGTCATGCCGAGGATGGCCGCGTTGAGGTAGACGTTCTCGCGGCCGGTGAGCTGCGGGTGGAACCCGGCTCCGGTGGCGATCAGGCCGGCGATCCGGCCGCGGGTCAGCACCTGGCCCTCGTCGGGGCGCATCACGCCGTTGATCAGCTTGAGCAGGGTGCTCTTGCCGGAGCCGTTGAGCCCCATCAGGCCGATGGACTCGCCCTGCTCGACGGTGAACGACACGTCGTCGACGGCCAGGAACGAGTCGCTGAGGTCCTGCCCACGCAGCTTGGCGATCGACATCTGCTTGATCGTCCGGTGGTAGCGCATGGTGAAGCGCTTCGACACGTGGTCGACGACGATGGACTTGGTCATCTAGAGGCGCTCCGGGAACTTCTTCTCGAGCCGGATGAAGACGAGCTGCGCTATCCCCAGGAGCAGGAAGGCCACGCCCAGCTGGATGAACCCACGCGTGAACAGCCCGTCCGGCATCTCGGTGGCGATGCTGGCGGTCGGGTCCTCGGTCGTGGTGACCCAGAAGCAGCGCTGCATCAGCAGCGTCGCCTCGGCCAGCGGGTTCAGCAGGTAGAAGGTCGCGAAGTCGCCGAACTTCTCCTCGACCAGGCTGTAGGGGTAGATCATCGGGACGCTGAACTGCACGAACTGGTTGAGCGTCTGCACGACGTTGGAGAAGTCGCGCGCGAACACGTTGGCGGCACTGAACAGCAGCGCCAGCGACATGCCGAGCACGCTCATCAGCGCGAAGCCCAGCAGACCTGCCATGAAGCCGGTGAAGTCGGGGGCCCAGCCGACGAGCGTGCACGCGCCGGTGAGGATCACCATGCCGGGAATCGTGTGGTACGCCGACACGATCATCGACGCCACCGGGAACATCTCCCGGGGCACCGCCATCTTCTTCACGATCGGGGCGTTGCGGACGATCGACCGGGTGCCGGCCGTGAACGCCTCGGTGAAGTAGTTGACGAACACCATCGCCGTGAACACGTGGATGGCGAAGTTCTCGACCCGGTCGCCCATGCCGATGATCTCGCCGATGACGAAGTAGTAGAGCAGGAAGCGCACCAGCGGCTGGATGTAGGACCACACCATGCCGAGGAACGAGCCCTGGTAGCGCGCGCTCAGCTCCCGCTTCACCAGCAGCTTCAGGACGTAGCGACGCTTGAACACGTCGAAGAGGCCGCCGGTGCTCGCCGGCGGAACCATGCCCTCGGTGCCGGGCGGTCGCTCGTCGGGGCCGGGCCGGCCGACGAGAGTGGTCATCGGGTGTCGCTCTCCGCCGCCGACGCCTCGAAGGTCTTGGCCCAGGTCTCGGGCGAGGTGATGTCGGCGAGCGAGTCGCGGTAGCGGGCGGCGAGCGCCGGCCACTCGCGGTGCAGCCGCTGGTGGATCTCCACCGTGCGCGCCAGCAGGCTCTTGAACTCGTGCTGGTCGCGCTTGTGCCAGGACGCGCTGGTGCCGTCGGGCATGGAGACGACGACCGAGTCGAACTGCGCGATCATCCACCACTTCGCGTCCATCGCCGCCAGCCGTGCCTCCGGGTGCTGCTCGGCGAGGGTGCGGATCGGGCGAGCCTGGCGTACGGCGCTGGTGGCGGCCGAGACCAGCTGGCCGATACGACCCTTGGGCAGGGTCGGGTCCTGCCCGCGCTTCGGCGGCTTCTTGCGTTTCACGGCCGGGAACGCGTCGGGGTCGGGCGAGGTCTGGGCGTCCGCGAACTGGCTGCGCAGCGCCTTGAGCTCGGGCAGCTTGGTGGCGAGCTCGTCGTGCAGCCGCTCCGGCCCGGCCAGCACGTCCTCGAGGGCGCGGTGCCGGAGCTCCGCGGTGGAGTACTGCATCGAGAACAGGTGCTTGATCTGGTGGTTGAAGCTCTCCCGGACCACGCGCCCGCCGTGCTCGTAGGGCGAGTGCAACAGCGCCGCGATCGTGCGGTTGCGCTGGTGGAAGTAGGACTGCCAGTCCAGCGCGTCGTTCTTGTCGGTCCACGGGACGTGCCACACCGCGCTGCCCGGCAGCGTCACCGTCGGGTAGCCGGCCTCGCGGGCCCGCACGCCGAACTCGGAGTCGTCCCACTTGATGAACAGCGGGAGGCTCAGGCCGATGTCGCGCAGCACCACCGTCGGGATCAGGCACATGAACCAGCCGTTGAAGTCCACGTCGATGCGCCGGTGCAGCCAGCGCGCGCTGCGCAGGTTGCGGTCCGCGAAGTCCCAGTCGGTCTCGACGGTCGGCGGCGACTGCCACCAGAACCGGTAGGGGTTGATGATCTCGCCGAAGCTGTGCAGGCGAGACCGGGCGTACAGGCTGAACATGTGGCCGCCCACGATCGTGGGCCGGTTGCACAGGTCGCCGAACGTGACCGCGCGGACGATGCTCTCGGGCTCGCAGACCACGTCGTCGTCCATGCACATCATGTACGTCGAGCGGCCGGCCTCGAGCGTCTCGAACTGGGAGCGGGCGTAGCCGCCGGAGCCGCCCATGTTGCCCTGCTCGATGACGCGGAGCTTGCCGCGCAGGCTCTCCTCGGCCGCGGGGAAGTGCTCGTCGTCGGCGACCTTCTGGGTGCCCTGCTCGGCGACGATCACCTCGTCGAGGACCTCGTGCACGCGCTCGTCGCCGCCGATCTGGCCGAGCAGCTTGGCGCAGAAGTCAGGGCGGTTCATCGTCGTGATGCCGATGGTGACCGAGCCCGGGCTCGAGCCGGTCGGCCGGCACCTGGGCGGACCACTCCGCCTCCTCGAGCACCGCCCCGTCGGGACCGGCGACGAGGTCGAACCAGTACCAGCCGCCGTCACCGAAGGGCGTCAGCGGCAGCTCGAAGGTGAAGTGCTCGGTCTCATGTCCGGTGACGTCCGCGGAGTCGACCCGCTGCGCACGGCCGTTGGGCATGGACCGGTAGACGATGACCGACGCGTCGGCGCCGGTGGCCTTGACGTCGAGGGTCACCGAGGTCACGACGGTCCAACGCCGCCAGTAGCTCGCGGCGAACCCGTTGAAGTAGGTGCCGAAGGAGACCCGCTCGTTCTCGCGCACGCGGTAGCGGCGTCGGTCGAGGACGGCGTGCGGGTCGGGCTCGGCCTGCGCGTTGGGCTCCGTCGGCGGCAGCTTCCCGCGCTGCGTCATCGTCAGGCCGCTCTTGTCGATGTCGAGCTGGGGCCGGTCGAGGTCGACGTACAGCGGCAGCACGTCGGTGTCGCGGTCTGCGGGCAGGACTACCCGCTGCAGGACCCTTCGTCCGGTCTCCGGCACGGTCTCGGTGCTCGCGGTTGTGGTCACTCGTCCACGCCTCCGCTTTCCAGGGTCGCGCCCGACTCGAAGTGGGGCTTCAGCTTGTTGTCGAACATGGACAGGGCGGAGCCGATCGCCATGTGCATGTCGAGGTACTTGTAGGTGCCCAGCCGGCCACCGAACAGCACCATCGACTCCTTCTTGGCGAGCTCGCGGTACTTGAGCAGCTTCTCGCGGTCCTCGGCGGTGTTCACCGGGTAGTAGGGCTCGTCGCCCTTCTCCGCGAACCGCTGAACTCCCGCATGATGACGGTCTTGTCGTCGGGGTAGTCGGCGCTCGGGGTGGAAGTGCCGGAACTCGTGGATCCGGGTGTACGGGACGTCCTCGTCGGGGTAGTTCATCACCGACGTGCCCTGGAAGTCGCCCGGTGTCGACGACCTCGCGCTCGAAGTCGAGGGTGCGCCAGGACAGCTCGCCCTCGCAGTTGCCGAAGTAGTCGTCGACGGGGCCGGTGTAGACGATCGGCACCTGACCCTTGTAGTCGTCGGCCGACGTCGAAGAAGTCGGTGTCGAGCCGGACCTCGATGTTGGGGTGGTCGGCCATCCGCTTCAGCCACGCGGTGTAGCCGTCCTTGGGCAGACCCTCGTAGGTGTCGTTGAAGTAGCGGTTGTCGTAGGTGTAGCGCACCGGGCAGCCGGCTGATGATGTCCGGCAGACAGCTTCTCCGGGTCGGTCTGCCACTGCTTGGCGGTGTAGTCGCGCGATGAACGCCTCGTAGAGCGGGCGCCCGATCAGGGAGATGCCCTTCTCCTCGAGGTTCTCCGGCTCCTTGTCGCCGAGCTCGGCCGGCCTGCTCCTTGATCAGCGCACGGGCCTCGTCGGGGCTGTACGCCGCGTCGAAGAACTGGTTGATCGTGCCGAGGTTGATCGGCATCGGGTACACCTGGCCGTTGTGGTTGGTGTAGACGCGGTGCTGGTAGCCGGTGAACTCGGTGAACCGGTTGACGTAGTCCCACACCTTCTTGTTGGAGGTGTGGAACAGGTGCGCGCCGTAGACGTGCACCTCGATCCCGGTCTCGGCGTCGGCCTCGCTGTAGGCGTTGCCGCCGATGTGGTGACGACGCTCGAGGACGAGCACCTTGAGCCCGAGCTCGTTGGCGCAGCGTTCGGCGATCGTCAGTCCGAAGAAGCCGGATCCGACGACTACGAGGTCAGCGTTCAACACATCTCCAAAGTTCTGAGGCCCCCGAGGCACAGGGGAGTCTATCGGCCGGTCCGTTGCCGGCTCAGTCGCCATCTGTCGACGATCCCCCGGTCCGGTTGGCGATCAGGGCACGGTACGCCGTGCGGCGTGCCGCCTCCGGCACCAGGCGGTACCCGCCCCGCACGAGCACGTTGCGGGCGTACTGCCCGCGGGTGGTGATGCCGAGGTCACGGAACCGGCGCTGGAGGGCGAGCTCGGACCGCAGCAGGCCGGTGCCGCCACGCCGCGCGTAGGCGCCGGCCCCGACGCGGTAGCGCACCAGGGGCTCGGCGAGGTTGGCCGGTCGGGCCCCGCCCTCCACCATCCGGGTGAACAGCAGGTAGTCCTCCATGAGCGCCATGTCGGTGTAGCCGCCGGCCGCCTGCACCGCCGCCTTGCGGTACACGACCGTCGGGTGGTTGAACGGGTCGCGGAAGCGGATCACCCTGCGGATCTCCGCTGCCTCGGTCGGCGGGGTGCGCCGGCCCACGATGTCATCGGGGTCGGCGGCGTCACTGCCGAACTCCAGCAGCCCCGACCCGACGATGTCGGCGCCCGCCTCGATCACCGGCAGCTGCTTCTCGAAGCGGTCGGGCTCGCTGACGTCGTCGGCGTCCATCCGCGCGACGATCTCGTGCCGGCACGCCTCGAGGCCACGGTCCAGCGCCGGGCCGAGTCCCTGGTTGGCGTCCATCACCACGAGCCGGACCGGCACCGGGCTGGTCTCGGCCAGATGGGCGATCTCGGCCGACAGCTCCGCGGGCACCGGGCCGTCCTGGACCAGCACGACCTCGTCCGGCCGGCGGGTCTGCTCGTGCACGCTGCTGACGAACGCCTCGCGCAGGAACCGGGGGTCGTCTGCGGCGTAGGTCGACACGAGCAGGGAGAACGGCTGGCCCGCGGGCAGCGTGCGGCCGGCCTCGTCCATCGCCCAGCCGGCCGGCTCCAGCACCGCGGCGTTGGCCCGCGGCGCACGGCGCAGGCCGGCGGCCAGGCCGGTGCGGAGACCGCGCCGCAACGTGGCCCGGTCGTCCGAGGCACGCGAAGGTGCGGGCCCAGCGGCGGGCGGTCGCCGCGCCGTACAACGCCTTCTCACCCGGAGCGAGCGACCGGCTGCGGGTGAACATCCAGACCTTGTTGCGGACCTCGTAGAAGAACCGCTCCCCCGGGTCGGCGTCGGTCGAGCCGAACACCTTCGTCTTGTGCTCGACGACACTCGCCGGGCAGTACAGCCCGACGTTCCCGCGGATCAGCCGGGTGGAGTACTCGAAGTCGTCGTTCCACAGGAAGTAGTCCGCGACGGGCAGCCCGCGCTCACGGACCACGTCGACGTCGCACATGACCGAGACGAAGGACGCCGAGCGGATCGGCACGCAGCCGACCGCGTCGGCGGCCGCGCGCTCGGCACGCGAGGCACCGGGCTTGGCACGCGGGGTGTTCATCGGGTGGTCCCGGCCGTCGGTCCAGACCACCTTGCTGGCGAGCAGCGCCGGCCGGCCGCCGGACCCGCCGGGGTACGACGACCACGCCCGCACCAGCTCCTCCGCGGCCGTGGCGGTGGGCACGGTGTCGTCGTCGAGCAGCCAGACCAGCTCGGGCTCGTGGGTCAGCGCGCGCTCGATGCCGGCGGTGAACCCGCCGGCTCCCCCGGTGTTCGCGGTGAGCGAGACGACGTCGTACCGGTCCTGGTCGGCGTACGACGAGGCGAGCAGCTCGGGCGTCCCGTCGGTGCTGGCGTTGTCGACGACCACCACGCGGCTCGGGGGGAGGGTCTGCGCCTCGAGCGCGGCCAGCGACTCCTCCAGCAGGTCCCGCCGGTTCCACGTCACGACGACGGCGACGACCCGGGTGTTCACCCGGGCGACCCTACCCACCCGTCAGCAGGCCGAGGACAGGTCGCCGGCCTTGTTGGCGGCGTACCCCTCGGAGTAGCTGCCGATCGAGCCGCCGACCGTCGTGGATCCCGCGCGGGAGAAGCCCTTCCTCTTGACCTTCGCCCTGCCCGACTTGCCCTCCGACTTGTCGATCGCCTTCTGCACCATCGCGTGGACCTTGTCGATGTCGGGTGCCGACGTGTTGATCGCCGGCGGCACGAACGACACCGAGCGGACCGGAAGGGAGCGGGCCTTCATCGCGAGCTCGGCGAAGGTGCCCAGCTCCGAGGCCGGCAGGTTCGTGGTGATCAGCTCCTCGCTGGCGCTGGCGATCGCCTCGAACTTGGTGACCACGGTGCGGGGCGAGAGCTGCTGGAGCATCGCGTTCATGACGCATTTCTGGCGCGCCATCCGCGAGTAGTCGTCGGCCCCTTCGCGCGACCGGGCGAACCACAGGGTCTCGAAGCCGTTGAGCCGCTGCACGCCGGGCTCGATGTAGCCGGTGACCGGGCCGCCGACGCCCCCGATCGGGATCCGGTCGCGGACGTTGAGCTCCAGGCCGCCGACTGCCTGCACGAGGCTGCGGAAGCCCTGGAGGTTCACCATCGCGTAGTAGTTGATCGTCAGGCCGGTGATGCCCTCGACGCCCTCGATGGTGGCCGCGACGCCCGGGTTGTCCTCGCCCTTGAACAGCTCCTTGTTGTCCTGGGCGAACGTCGAGAGGCTGTTGAGCTCACAGCCCTCGCAGTCGTAGCCGTCGGGGAACTGCTCGGCCATCACCGAGCCCTCCGGGAACGGGAAGTTCGTCATGTTGCGGGGCAGTCCGAAGAGGATCGCCTGGCCGGTCTCCTGGTCGATGCTCGCCACCGAGATGCTGTCGGGCCGCAGGCCCCAGCGGTCGGCGCCCGAGTCCCCGCCGAGAAGGAGCACGTTGTAGCGGCCGTGCGTGGCCGCCGAGGCGACGCCGTCGCCGAACATCGCGGCGATGAAGCCGCGCTGGACCGCCACCACGTGGGAGGCGAAGAGCAGGCCGCCCGCGACCGAGAAGCAGAGGACGCCGTTCAGCCCGACGATCGCCAGTCGCTGCTTCTGCCGCAGCTCCAGCGGCTGTCCGAGACGCCATGCGTCCAGGAACAGCAGCGCCCAGCCGACCGCCAGCGCGCACAGGCCGAGGCGGAGCACGCCGAGCGCGAAGGTGTTGCTGGCCAGGAAGTAGATCAGTCCGTGCCACACCGACCCGAGCAGCACCAGGAACACCGTGCCGACCAGCAGACCGAGGACCACCCTGAGCGCGATCCGCCCCACCCTCCTGTTGCCCGCGACGAGCTGGGCCGAGCCGGGCAGGAGCAGCGTCATCGTGAGGAGGGCCAGCGCACGCCGGAACCGGACGCGGGACGCGGCCCGGTCGCCGAAGCGCTCGCTCGGCGGGGGTGGCACGGGGTTGGGCGGCGGGGGTGGCACTGGGTTGGGCGGCGGGGGTGGCATGGGGAAGGCCTTTCGCGCGACAGCCGTCGACGGTCAAGTATCACCAGTCACACGAGTCACAACCGCCTCCGACGCGCCGGGGCCCGGGGCCAGGTGGTCAAGACAGTCGAAGCCCGCCCGGTACCGTTTTGTCCCATGGCCGAACCTCCGAAGGGCCGTCGCGCCGGCACCGACGACCCCGACTACAACTGGCTCTACGGTTCCAAGCGCTCCGGCGCCGGAACGTCGAGCGAGTCCACCGGAGGCTCCGGACGCACCGCGCGGGCGGCGGGCCACGACCCGGACCCGACCCGGATGCTGCCCACCATGGAGCGGCCGTCCACCCGACGCAGCGGGGCGCCCTACGAGGACCCCGCCCAACCGCAGGACCGGGCGAGCAGGCAGCCCCGCCGCGCGGCAGCGCCTCCGCCACCACCGCGTCAGAAGAAGCCGCGGCGCCGGTTCCGGGCCGGCTGGGTCAGGACCCTCGTGCTGGTGTGGCTGGTCTTCCTGGTGGCGGTGCCCCTGTGGGCGTGGTCACAGGTCGACAGGGTCCGCACCGACCCCGGCGGCGACCGCCCGGCCGAGCAGTCCGGGACGACCTACCTGCTGGTCGGCAGCGACAGCCGGGAGGGCCTCACCCGCGAGGAGCAGCTGGAGTTCGGCACCGGCCGCGGCGAGGGCCGGCGCACCGACACGATCATGCTGCTGCACACCGGCGCCGGTCCGAACCTCCTGATGTCGATCCCCCGCGACAGCATCCTGGAGATCCCGGGCTACGGGCCCAACAAGGTGAACGCCGCCTTCGCGCTGGGCGGGCCGAGGCTGCTGGTCGAGACGCTCGAGCTGGCGACCGGCATCCGCATCGACGACTACGTCGAGATCGGCTTCGGCGGGTTCGTCAACGTCATCGACGCCGTCGGCGGCATCGAGATCTGCCCGAAGACCGCGATGAAGGACCCGCAGGCCAACCTCGACGTCGAGAAGGGCTGCCAGGAGGTCGACGGAACGACTGCGCTCGGCTACGCGCGGTCCCGCAAGACCTCCGCGCTCGGCGACATCGACCGGGCGCGGCACCAGCGCGAGGTCGTCAGCGCCGTGGGCGCCGAGGCGGTGTCGCCGTGGTCGGTCATCAACCCGGTCCGCTACTTCCGGCTGGCCGACGCCGGCTCCGACTCGCTGCGGGTCGGCAAGGACACCTCGCTGCTGTCCACGATGCGGTTCGCCTGGGCGATGACACGGGTCGACGGCGACAGCGGCCTCACGTGCGGCGTACCCATCGCCGACCTGGCCGTGCACTGGGACCGGGAGCGTGCCGACCGGCTGTTCGAGCTGATCAGGGAGGACCGCACGGAGGACGTGCCGAAGTCGCTCTGCAAGCCGTCCGGTCTGGCGAACTAGGCCGACGGTGGCAGTCGCGCGTCTGCGCCGATGGGCGGCGGGGATGCCGCAGCGGCTGCGCTACGACCTGCCGGGTGCCTGGGTCGCGCTCGTCTTCGCCTGGCTGTCCTTCACCCCGTCCCTGCTGCCCCGGCCACCCGAGTTCCAGGGTCTGCTGGTCGGCATCAACAGCGCCATCGGCTACGGGCTCGGGGTCGTGGGCGCGTGGGTCTGGCGGGAGCTGGCGGACCGGGAGGTCCGCCCGCCGCGGCCCGGCGCCTGGCAGTGGTACGCCGTCACCGCGGCCGTGACCGTGCCGCTGGCCGTCATCCTCGGCGAGGTCTGGCAGCGCGAGCTCCGTGACGTCGTCGGGCTGCCCGGGGTCAGCCCGCTGCGCCTCGTGGTGCTCCTCGTCATCGCCCTGGTCGTGTTCGTGCTGCTGGTGGGCGTCGGCCGCGCCTTCCGCAGGGCCTACCTTGCGCTGGCGGGGCGATTGCGGCGGCGCACCAGCGAGCGCGCGGCCCGCGCGCTGGGCCTCATCGGCCTGGTCACCGCGACCGCCCTCGTGTTCAGCGGGGTCGTGTGGGACGGGCTGATCCGGTTCGCCGACAGCACGTACGCCGTGGCCGACCTGACCACCCCGGCGGACCTCGAGCCGCCCACGTCGACGCTGCGGTCGGGCGGACCGGAGTCGTTGGTCGCCTGGGAGGACCTGGGCCGCGAGGGAAGGAAGTTCACCGGTCGCGGCCCGACGACCGAGGAGATCGCCGGCTTCACCGGCAGAGAGGCCCTCGAGCCGGTCCGTGTCTACGCCGGCATGGCCGCGGCGGACAGCGCGGAGGAGCGGGCCGCCCTCGCCGTGCGCGACCTGGTCCGTGCCGGCGGGTTCGAGCGACGCAACCTCCTCGTGGTCACCACGACCGGCACCGGCTGGGTGGAGCCGAGCTCGACGGCGAGCTTCGAGTACCTCACCGGCGGCGACTCCGCGATCGTGTCCATGCAGTACTCCCACCTCCCCTCCTGGCTGTCCTTCCTGGTCGACCAGGACCGCGCCCGCGAGGCGGGCCGCGAGCTCTTCGACGCGGTCTACGAGGAGTGGGTCGGGCTCGACTCGGGCCGGCGGCCGCGGCTCTACGTCTTCGGCGAGAGCTTGGGCTCGTTCGGCGGCGAGACCGCCTTCAGCGGTGAGGCGGACCTGCGGATCCGGCTCGACGGGGCGCTCTTCACCGGTCCGCCCAACTTCAACCCGCTCTACCGCGGTTTCGTCGACGACCGCGACAGCGGCAGCCCGGAGGTGGAGCCGGTCTACCGAGGTGGCCGGACGATCCGGTTCAGCCAGCTGCCTCGCGCCCGGGTCTCACCGGTCGACCGTGCGTGGAACGGCACCCGGGTGCTGTACATGCAGCACGCCTCGGACCCGGTCACCTGGTGGAGCCCGGACCTGCTCCTGACCCGTCCGGACTGGCTGGAGGAGCCGCCGGGACGCGACGTGCTGCCCGAGATGGTGTGGATCCCCGCCGTGACGTTCTGGCAGGTCTCGGCGGACCTCGCGCTCTGCTTCTCGATGCCGCCCGGGCACGGACACACGTTCACCGGCGAGCACGTCGACGGCTGGGCCAAGGTGCTGCGGCCGGCAGGCTGGTCCGCCGAGAAGGCCGACGAGCTCCGCGCGATCATCCGCGGCGAGTCGTAGTCAGCCCAGGAGACCGTCGCGCAGTGCGGCCGGCAGGTAGGGCGCGAGCGGCAGCCGAGGGATGAGCGTGGCCTGGAAGGCGTGGTAGGTGTCGGGTTTCCCGTTCCACACCACGCCGCTGGGCCGGTTGCGGCTGTCGAGCTCGTGCCGCCACGACCCGAGCCGCCGGTCGAGGAACACCTCCGCGACGTGGTCCCACCAGGTCGTGTACCAGGTGCGGTACGCCGGGTCGCCGGTCGCGGCGTACAGGGCGGCGGCGGTGCCGGTCGCCTCGGCCGCGACCCAGTGCATGCGCTCGCGCACGACCGGCCGGCCGTCCCAGTCCACGGTGTAGACGAAACCGTCCGCGCCGTCGACCGCCCAGCCCTCGCGGACCGACGCCTCGAAGAGGGCGGTCGCGTCGTCGAGCAGCCAGTCCGGTGCGGAGTCGCCGAGCGCGGCCCGCAGGTGCAGCGCCAGCCGGGCCCACTCCAGCCAGTGGCCGATGGTGGCGCCGAACGGCCGGAACGGGTGGGCCGGCGTGTCGGCGTTGTAGTCCAGCCGTGGCACCCAGTCCTCGTCGAAGTGCTCCGGCAGCCGCCAGGAGTGCGCCGGGCCGAGCTCGTGCACCACCCGGGTCAGGATCCGCAAGGCCTTGTCGAGGAGCGTCCGGTCGCCGGCCGCGGCGGCGGCGGCGAGGAGCGCCTCGACCGTGTGCATGTTGGCGTTGACGCCGCGGTACTGGTCGAGCTGCTCGAACGGCTCGTCCCACTGCTCGACGACCATCCCGTGCTCGTCGTCCCAGAACCTCCCGAGCAGCACGTCGACGGCGTCGGTGAGCAGCTCCTCGGCCCCCGGCCGGCCGGCGCAGGTGGCGGAGGCGGCGGCGAGCACGACGAACGCGTGCTCGTAGGCGGTCTTGTCACGGGTGGTGGGCTCACCCGAGGTGCCCAGGCCGGCGTACCAGCCGTCGTGGCTCGCGTCGCGGAACCTTCCGGTGAGTGCCCGCAGGCCGTGGTCGGCCGCGGGGCCGCAGCCGGGACGTCCCATCAGGTGCCCGAGGGAGAACACGTGCGTCATCCGGCAGGTGATCCACAGCTCGACCGGTCGGTCCAGCTCTGGACGGCCGGCCACGTCGAGCCAGGCGAACCCACCGGCCGGATGCCGGGCGGCCCGGCTGAAGTCGAGCAGCCGATCCCCCTCCGCCTCGAGCCAGCGGGCGTGCGCCGGTGACGCGACCGTGCCCATCAGGCCCCCAGCTTGGAGTAGCGGTCACCGACCCGGTAGGTCGCCACCCCGAGCGTCGAATCGCTCTGGCCGTAGTAGGCGAACCAGGTGTCCTTGAAGTGCACCAGGCCCTCCACGAACGTGACGTTGGAGACCAGCCCATGGGTGTCCTCGTAGGTCGAGGGCTCCAGCCAGGGCCGGTTCATCTGCGCCAGGATGCGGGTCGGGTCCGCAGGGTCGAAGAGCAGCTGACCGCACGTGTATCGCACCGTGCCGTCTGGGTTCTTCACGGCGGCGTTGTGCAGCAGCAGGATCAGGCCGTTGTTCGTGACGATCGGCTGCGGGCCGACCTCCACCAGGTACTCGCCGAACGTGCCGGGCCCAGTGGGCGCCATCAGCGGCTCGTCGTTGGAGCTTGGAGTCCAGTGGATCAGGTCCTCGGACCACGCGTACCAGATCGAGCCCTCCCCGAAGTACATGAGGTAACGCCCGTCGATCGGCACCGGCAGGATCGCGCCGGCCTTGCTCCAGGGGGCGTCCTGCCCGTTGCCCTGCGGCAGGAACGTGTTGAACTCCGGGAAGAGCGGGCCGTGCTTCTCCCAGGTGAACAGGTCCGTGGAGGTGGCCAGGCACAGCTGGGCGGACTTCCGGTCCCAGCCGGTGTAGGTCAGGTAGTAGGTCCCGTTGACCTCGGTGACCCGGGGGTCCTCGGCGCCGGACTCCTCGTAGGGCTCGGTCGGCGACAGCACCGGGTCGGGATGCCGCTCGAAGTGGATGCCGTCGTCGCTGGTGGCCAACCCGACATGCGACACGATGTCGTCCGCGTGGGCCCGGTAGAGCAGCACCACCTTGCCGTCCTTCACGATCGCGGCCGGGTTGTAGACGCTGGCGGACTCCCACCCGTCACCCTGCGGCTTCATGATCGGGTTCTGCTGGTGGGGCGTGAACGGGCCGAGCGGGAACTCGGCGTGCGGGGCGGTCTGTGCGGTCATGGCTCCTCGTTCTCGTTCTTCTCGTGGTCTCGGATCGTGCTCGGGTCAGCAGCGGACCGGCGCGGGATCGATGCGCTCAGCGCGCCGGAGGCGGGCCGAGCGGGTGGCGGCGGTGGCGACGGCCACGGCGGCGGCGCCCTCGCCGGACGCCCGAGTACGGGGTGCGTCCGCTGTCGGCGCAGGTGACCAGGTCGGTCATCGCGGCGCGCACGCTCTCGCGGTAGGCCTCGGCCTTCGCGTCGCGACCGCCGAGCGTCAGCTCGAGCCGCACGTGGTGAGGTACGTCGAGCAGCCGGCCGCGCCCGCGGGCCCGCGCCGGCGCGGCGTCCCGGCGGATGCCGACCTCGAACCCGGCCCGGGGGCCGAGCCGGAACCCGTCGACGTGCAGCAGGTCGTCGGGCAGGTCCTCGGCGAACCGCAGCCCGGCCTCGTCCGTCCACGCGTCGACGGCGGCGTGCACCGGGATCCACCCCTCCACCCGCACCTCGGCGGCACCGCAGTCGAGGCGCATCAGCTGTCGTTCGCAGCGGTGCGCGTGCGTGAACGAGTGCAGGTGGCTCGCCAGCACGTCGTCGCCGTGCGTCACCGTGGCGGAGACCAGGTCGACCGGCCCGTCCGGGCGGCGGGCGGTGACGGCCTGGACCGACGTCGCCTCCCGCTCGAGGAGCATCGCGGCGGCGTCGAAGAAGTGCACGCCGTGCTCGACGAGGATCCCGCCGCTCAGCGACTCGTCCCAGAACCAGTGGTCGTCGGTGAGGTCCTCGTCGCTCGCGTCGTTCTCGAAGCAGAACCGCTGCACCGGTCCGAGCAGGCCGTCGCGGAGCCGGGCCAGCGCCCGGAGCAGTGGGTTGTAGCGCAGCACGTGGTCGACCACGAGCACCCTGCCGGTCCGCTCGACGGTCGCGACCAGGTCGGCCGCCTCTTGCTCGTCCAACGCGAGAGGCTTCTCGCAGAAGACGTGCTTGCCCGCCTCCAGGGCCGCGCGGGCGATGGCGGCGTGCGTCGACGGTGGGGTCGCCACCACGACGGCGTCGACGGCCGGATCGGCCAGCAGCTCCGGCCACGAGGCGGCCAGCCGGGCGTCGTACGCCGTCGCCAGCCGGAGCGCGGACTCGGCGCGGGTGTCGGCGACGCTGTGCAGGGTCACCGACGGCAGGGTCTCGACGGCCCCGGCCAGGAACGTCGCGAACCGACCCGCACCGACCAGCCCGAGCCGCATCGTGGGGGCGTCGCTCATCCCTTGACCCCGGACCCCAGGTCGGAGCTGGTGAAGTGCCGCTGGAACGCGACGAACAGCGCCACCGCGGGGGCGGCCAGCACCACGGCACCGGCCAGGATCGAGCCGAACGGGTTGGCGGCGCGAGCGGCGACGTTGCTCATGTAGTTCGCGAGCGCCACCGCGAGCGGCTGCATGTCCGCCTCCTTCGTGACCAGGAACGGCCACAGGAACTCGTTCCACGGCCCGATGAACGTGATCAGGGCGGCGGTCACCAGCGCGGGACGCACGAGTGGCAGCGCCACCGACCAGAGGATGCGCAGCTCGCTGGCACCGTCGAGACGAGCGGCGGCGAAGAGGTCCTCGGGGAGCTGCAGGAAGAACTGGCGGAACAGGAACACGGCCACGGAGTTGATCGCGAACGGCACGATCATCCCGAGGTAGGTGTCCGACAGGCCGTAGGTGCGGACGATCATCACGTAGATGGGGATGATCAGCAGCTGGAACGGGATGATCTGCACCAGCAGCATCACCGCGAACAGCGTGCCCCGCCCACGGAAGTGCAGCCGGGCCAGCGCGTAGCCGGCGAGCACCCCGAACGTCAGCGTGCCGAGGAGGACGCCGCCGGTGAAGATCCCCGAGTTGACCAGGGACTGCACGAGGTCGACCCGCTCGTTGATCTGACCGTAGTTGTCGAGAGTCAGCCCACCGCTGGGGATCGCCCCCGCAACCGAGGTGTCGGGCTCCTTCTGCAGCGACCCGATCAGCATGTAGTAGAAGGGGAAGATGAAGACCACGGCGCCTGCGTAGACGACCAGGTTTCTCAGCCAGGGGCGCCGCATGTCAGTCCCTCTCCAGGATCTTCTTGTTGACCAGGGCGATCAGCAGCACGCCGATGACGAGCAGTACGCCGATCGCGGCCGCGGTGTCGGGGTTGCCCTGCTCGATGCCGCGCTGGTACATCACGAGCACGGGTGAGGCGGACGCGCCGTTCGGGCCGCCGCCGTTGGTCAGCAGGTAGGGCTCGGTGAAGAGGTTGGCGCCCGTGATCGTCGCCATGATCACCACGAGCGTGGTCGCGGGGCGGACGCCCGGGACCGTCACGTGCCACAGCTGACGAAGCTTGCTCGCGCCGTCGGTGGACGCGGACTCGTAGAGCTCCCGCGGCACGTTCTGCAGGGCGGCGAGGTAGAGCAGCACGGAGAACCCGAGCTGCTTCCAGGTCACGAAGATGGCGATCACGGGCATCGCGAGGGTCTCGTTGACCAGCCACGACGGGTCCGGCGCGAGCGGACCGAGCAGCTGGTTGACCATCCCGTTCTGGCTGAACAGGAACAGCCAGACCGAGACGAGCGCGACGCTGGCCGTCACGTAGGGGACGTAGTAGGCGAGCCGGACGAACGCCCGGCCCCGGATCGCGCCGTTGAGCGCGGTGGCCAGCAGCAGCGACAGCACCACAGTCAGCGGCACGTTGATGACGAGGAACTCCGCGACGTTGACGAACGACTGGCGCACGGCGGGGTCGGTCAGCACGGCCCGGTAGTTGTCGAGGCCCACGAACGGCCGGTCCACCTGCGCGCCCGGGGCCGCGAAGAAGTAGTCGTGGAAGCTCATCCACACCGCGAGCCCGAGCGGGTAGGCGAACACGGCCGCCAGGAACACGGCGTACGGCGCCGCCAGCGCGATCCCCAGGGGCTGGCGGCCCAGCAGGGCCGCCAGCCGTGAGGGGCGGTGCTCCGGCGACTTCGGCGGGCTGCCCACCTCGGTCAGCGTCGTCGTCATCGGTTCGCTGCTCCGGCTCAGGACTGGCCGGCCAGCGAGGTGGCCTCTTCGGCGGCGCCGGCGAGGGCCTCGTCGACCGGCGTCTGACCGAAGATGACGGCCTTCGTGTACTGGTCCCGGAAGGTCTGCCAGATCTCGATCGAGTTCGGCACGTTGGGCACCTCGACCGTGCGCGAGGCCTGCGCGGCGAAGTCGGTGTACTCCGGCTTCTCCTCGAAGTAGTCCGGGTAGGCGCTCTCCAGGTCGGTGCGCAACGGCATCTGGCCGGTCAGCTCCAGGAGCTTGCCGTCCTGCTCCTCGCTGGTGGCGAACTTGAGCACGTCGAACGCGGTCTGCTGGTTCTCACAGGCGGAGTAGAGACCGATGTTCTTGGCGTCGGAGAACGTGTAGGTCTCCTCCGGGCTGGTTCCCTCGGACGTCGGAACCGGCACCGCGCCCCAGTTCACCGCGTCGCCGTACACCGCGATCGCCCACGGGCCGACGATCGCCATCGCGGCCTTCTGGTCGGCGAAGGAGTCGCCGTTGTACTCCTCCTTCTGCGCCAGACCCTCGTCGTACATCGTCGCCCACATGTCGGCCACGGCCTGACCCTCCGGGGAGTCGAAGGTCGCCTGGCCGTCCTCGACCAGCTGCTGACCACCGGTCTCGGCGGCGAAGAGCGGGTAGAAGTCGAACCAGGACTGGAAGAACTCGCTGCTCGGAGCCGGCCAGATCGCCGCGTCCGCTGCGCCGCTGTCGACGATCTTGCGGGAGGTGTCGAGGAACTCGTCGTAGGTGCTCAGCGGCGGGTTCTCCGGGTCGACGCCCGCCTTCTCCATGATGTCCTTGTTGTAGAAGATCATCACCGGGTTGGACTTCCACGGGAGCTGGAAGTACTGCCCGTCGGGCGACTTGTACTGCTCCGCGGCGTCGCCGCTGCGCGACTCGACGTAGTCCGCACCGCCCTCGAAGCTGTCGAGCGCCACGAGCCCGCCCTGCTTCTGGAACTGCGGGACCGCCGCGGGCGAGGTGTTGAACACCAGGCACGGCGCGTTGCCCGCGGTGATGGCTGCTCCGATGACCTCCTCGGAGGTCTTCCCGGCCGGGATCTCCTGGGCGGTGACCTCCTGGTCGGGGTTCTCGGCGTTCCAGGCCTCGACCATCTGCTTGCCCCAGGCGATCTCCTCGGGGTTGTTCGACATCCAGACCTTGATCGGGCCGGTGGACGTGGTGGCGCCGGAGTCACCCGAGTCACCGCCGCATGCAGCCGTCAACCCGAGTGCCAGCAGCGTCACCGTTGCGGTGGCGACCTTGGTTCTCATGTGTGTTCTCCGTTTCCGTGGGGTGGCGATGTGAGAGATGGGGTGCGGTTCGGGGCCGGGCCGGTGGAACCCCGGACGACGAGCTGCGGACCGGGAAGAGGGAACTGCGTGGCTTCCTGCTGGTCCACCAGCTCGAGCAGCCGTCGCGCGGCGGCGCGGCCCCAGCCGATGACGTCGGTGCTGACCGTGGTCAGCGGCGGTTGCACGTGAGCCGCGAGCTCGGTGTCCTCGTAGCCGGTGACGGAGAGCTCGCGCGGTACGTCGTAGCCGAGACTCGGCGGCGACCGCCAGGCCGGCGATCGCCATCAGGTCGTTGGCGTAGACGATCGCGGTCGGCCGGTCGTCGAGGTCGAGCAACGTGCGGGTGGCGGCGGCGCCGGCCTCCGCGGAGAAGTCGGACTCGATGCTCGGGCCCTCGGGGAGCCCGGCGGCACGCAGCGTCCTCGCCCAGGCGTCGTGCCTGGAGCGACCGTGCACCATCGATGCCGGCCCGGCCACGTGTGCGATCCGGGTGTGCCCGAGCGACAGCAGGTGCTCGACGGCGGCCACGATGCCCGGCCCGTCGTCGACCCCGACCGCCGGCCAGAACGCCTCCCCCAGCGCGGGTCCCACGATCACCGCCGGCAGGCCCAGCTCGGCCAGCAGCGCCGGTCGCGGGTCGTCGACGTACAGATCGGTGACGAAGACGCCGTCGACCCGCCCGTCCTCGGCGAGCCGCCGGTAGCTGCGGTGCTCGACGTCGTGCTCGGGCACCACCTGCAGCAGCAACGCGTAGCCGCGCTCGGAGAGCTCGCTCTCCACGCCGGCGATGAACGAGGGGAAGAACGGGTCCGCCCGGAGCGTCTCCGGGGGCCGCGCCATCACCAGGCCCATCGCGAAGGACCGGGACACCGAGAGCGCCCGGGCCCGCGAGCTCGGGGTCCAGCCCAGGGTGCGGGCGGCGCTGAGGATCCGCTCCCGGGTGTCCGGGGCCAGGCCGGGGCGGTTGTTGAACGCGAAGGAGACGGCCCCCTTCGACACCCCCGCGGCGCGGGCGACGTCGTTGATGGTGGGCCGGCTCACACTGCGACTAAACCGGTTTAGTGAGTGGTAGTCAAGGGATGGCCCGGACGGACTAGTCCCTCACATCTCCTCGTGGGTGTCGGGGTCGCCGCCGAACAGCCGTCCGTCGGGGCGGCCGAGTGCGGTGATCGCGGCCACCTCGTCGTCGCCCAGCGTGAAGCCGTGCACGTCGAGGTTCTGCCGCTGCCGCTCCGGGTCGGCGGACTTCGGGATCGGCAGGCTGCCGAGCTGGAGGTGCCAGCGCAGGATCACCTGGCCGGGGCTGACGCCGTGCCGGTCGGCGGCCTCGGCCACCGCCGGCTCGGCGAACGGCGCCTGGCGCTTGCCCAGCGGACTCCAGGCCTCGGTGCGGATCCCGAGCCTCTCGTGCACGGCGCGCATCTGCTGCTGGGGGAAGTACGGGTGCAGCTCGACCTGGTTGACCGCCGGTGTCACGCCGGTCTTCTCGATGACCCGGGCGAGATGCGCCTCGGTGAAGTTGGAGACGCCGATGGACCGGACCAGGCCGCGGTCCCGGAGGTCGACGAGCGCGCGCCACGCCTCGGCGTACTTCCCGACCCTGGGGTTCGGCCAGTGGATGAGATGCAGGTCGAGGTAGTCGAGCCCCAGGGTGCGCAGCGACTCCTCGGTGCTCGCCACGGCGTCGGCGTAGCCGTGGTGCCGTCCCGGGATCTTGCTGGCGACCGCGACCTCCTCGCGGGGGACTCCGGAGCGGCGCAGCGCCTCGCCGACCTCGCGCTCGTTGCCGTAGTTGACCGCCGTGTCGAGCAGGCGGTAGCCGACCTCGAGCGCGCTGGTGACGGCGGAGATCCCCTCCTCGCCCCGCAACGGGTAGGTGCCGAACCCGACGGCCGGCAGGGCGTTTCCGTCGTTGAGCGTGTACGTCGTGGCCATGGGCCCACCGTAGGACTGGACAAGCGCGCGGCATGCGAGCAGCATCACTTTCGAGTTCGCCGAGTCCGATTGGGCGGCGGGCGAACATGTCGGAGGAGACCCACATGACATCCACCGCCGGCGCAGCGTCCCCCCCGCATGGTGTGCACTCCGAGGTCGGGCAGCTCCGCAAGGTCCTGGTCTGCTCTCCGGGGCTGGCGCACCGCAGGCTGACCCCGACGAACGCGGACGACCTGCTGTTCGACGATGTGATGTGGGTGGAGAACGCCCAGCGCGACCACGCCGACTTCGTCAACAAGCTGCAGGGGCGCGGCGTGGAGGTGCTCGAGCTGCACGCGCTCGTCGCCGAGACGATGAGGCTGCCCGAGGCCAGGGCCTGGCTGCTGGACCGCAAGATCGTTCCCGACATCGTCGGTCTGGGCCTGGTCGAGGGCACCCGCGGGTTCCTCGAGTCGTTGCCGGTCACCTTGCTGGCCGAGTACCTGATCGGCGGTCTGGCCGTCGAGGACGTACCGGAGGACTTCCTCGGCCCCTACTCGGTGCTGGCCCGCGGGCAGGCCGGCGCCCGCGAGTACCTGATGCCGCCGCTGCCCAACACCCTCTACACCCGGGACACGACCTGCTGGCTGTACGGCGGGCTGACGATGAACCCGCTGTACTGGCCGGCCCGTCACGACGAGACCCTGCTGTACAAGGCGATCTACAGCTTCCACCCCGACTTCGTCGACTCGACGGTGTGGTGGGGCGACCCGGAGAAGGACTGGGCACAGGCGACGTTCGAGGGCGGCGACATCATGCCGGTGGGCAACGGTGTGGTCCTGATGGGGATGAGCGAGCGCACCTCGCGGCAGGCGATCACCCAGGTGGCGGCGGCGCTGTTCGCCCAGGGCGCCGCCGAGCGGGTCGTGGTGGCCGGGATGCCCAAGCTCCGCGCGGCGATGCACCTCGACACGGTGTTCACCTTCGCCGACCGCGACATCGTCACCTTGTACCCGACGATCATCGACGCCGTGCACACCTTCAGCCTGCGGCCCAGCGACCAGGCCCCAGGGGTCGAGGTGACCGACGAGGGCAGCGCCCCGTTCGTCAACGTGGTGGCCGAGGCCCTCGGCCTCGACAGGCTGCAGGTCATCGAGACCGGCGGCGACGTCTACGCCTCCGAACGGCAGCAGTGGGACAGCGGCAACAACGCCGTCGCCGTCGAGCCCGGCGTGGTCTTCACCTACGACCGCAACACCACCACCAACACCCTGCTCCGCAAGGCCGGAGTCGAGGTCATCACCATCGTCGGCGCCGAGCTCGGCCGCGGCCGCGGCGGCGGCCACTGCATGACCTGCCCCATCGTCCGCGACCCGATCGACTACTGAGGAGGCGCAGGGTGGACTTGCGCCAAGGGGACTTCCGACCCTGACCACGGCCACACTCGTCGTGCGACGGTAACTGCAGCAGAGAGCGCACGAAGGACGCGACATGAGCAACTCAGCCGGCGCCACCGCAGGTGGTGGCGCCATCTACGGACTCGGAATCTTCGGCGCCTGGGTCTACTACTGGCAGCTCGCCAGTACCTTCTGGGAGCACGCCTATGCCATCTTCCAAGGCATCTTCTGGCCTGCCTACATGGTGTACGAGGCGTTCTCGGCGCTGGGCGGCTGACGCACGTCAGAGCTGCGACTGGACCCCCGCAAGCAGCTGCCGTGCCATCACGATCCGCTGCACCTGGTTGGTGCCCTCGTAGATCTGGGTGATCTTGGCGTCGCGCATCATCCGCTCGACCGGGTACTCCCGCGTGTAGCCGTAGCCGCCGAGCACCTGCACCGCGTCGACGGTGACCTGCATCGCGGTGTCGGAGGCGAAGCACTTGGCGGCCGCCCCGAAGAACGTCAGGTCCTTGTCGCCGCGTTGGGAGCGGCCGGCCGCGGCGTACGTCATCTGGCGGGCCGCCTCGACCTTCATGCCCATGTCGGCGAGCATGAACTGCAGCCCCTGGAAGTCGGCGATCGGCTTGCCGAACTGCTGCCGCTCCCTGGCGTAGGCGAGCGCGTAGTCCAGGGCACCCTGGGCGATCCCCACGGCCTGCGCGGCGATGGTGACCCGCGTGTGGTCGAGCACCTGCATCGCGGTCGCGAAGCCAGTGCCCTCGGCACCTATCATCCGGTCGGCCGGGACGCGGACGTTGTCGAGGTAGACCTCGCGGGTGGGCGAGCCCTTGATGCCGAGCTTCTTCTCCGGCGCGCCGAAGGAGACGCCCTCGTCGGACTTCTCCACCACGAAGGCCGAGATGCCGGTGCCCTTCTTGGCTTCCGGGTCGGACACGGCGAACACGGTGTAGAACTCGGAGATCCCGGCGTTGGTGATCCACCGCTTGACGCCGTCGAGGACCCAGTGGTCGCCATCCTTGACGGCCCGGGTCTTCATCGCGGCCGCGTCGGAGCCGGCCTCGGGCTCGGACAGGCAGTAGGAGAACATCCCGTCGTTGGCCGCCAGCCTGGTGAGGTACTTCTTCTTCAGCTCCTCCGACCCCGAGAGGATCAGCGGCATCGAGCCGAGCTTGTTGACCGCCGGGATCAGCGACGACGAGGCGCACGCCCGCGCGACCTCCTCGATGACGATGCAGGTGGCCAGCGCGTCGGCGCCGGCGCCGCCGAACTCCTCCGCCACGTGCGGCGCCGCGAAGTCGCTCGCCGCCAAGGCGTCGTACGCCGCCTGGGGGAACTCGCCCGTCTCGTCCACCTGCGCGGCCGAGGGCGCGACCTTCGCGTCGCACACGGCACGGACGGCCTCGCGGATCGCCTGGTGCTCCTCGGACAAGGCGTACAGCGGGTACTCGTTCATGCCGAAATCCTACTTCCCGGTAGCGCGCCTCGATCGGCACGGGCCCGCCGATCCAGGCGCTTCACAGCTGCCTGGCGTCGTTCGCAAGTCGGTACAGCTGAAATGACTATTCCTGTACCGCCGAAGGGGGGCGACACTCGAAAGGACAGCAGCTGAGACCGGAGGTGTCTCATGACATGGTTCTTGATCGCTGCGCTAGTCCTGCTGGGTCTCCTGTTCTTCATCGCCGCTCGTGGTCAACGGCGGAGAAGCGGCGACTACACCATCGACCAAGCCCGGTCGGCGGCCATGAAGCATCCCGGCCAGTCCAGCGGGTAGCCGGCTGTCGCTCCGTAGGAGGGCCTGGACAATCCCTTTGTGCACAACGGATTCGGGGCCACCGAAACTGTCCGTGGCTGGGTCTAGCTTGATGCCTATGGAACCGGTGGACGACCTCGAGCGACAGGCAGTCGCCGATGCGCTGGTGTCCAACCACGCCGCCCTGGTCGAGTCCGAGTGCCGCGAGCTCGTGCTCGCGGCCCAATGGGCCGACCTGCACCCCACGTCATCCGGAACCGCCCTGCCGGGCACCGAACGATCCAGGCGGTACGGCGGCGACGGCACGCCGTTCGCGGGTGAGTTCGCGGCCGCCGAGCTCGGCGTGCTTCTGGGTCGCAGCCATGTCGCGGCGGCGACGTTGATGGCCGACGCGCTCGATGTGCGGCACCGGCTGCCGAAGCTGTGGGCGGAGCTCACGGCCGGCCACGTCCGGGTGTGGCAGGCGCGGCACGTCGCCTCCCGCACTCGCGCCACCGGCCTATCCCTGGCCCAGGCCCGCGAGGTCGACGAGACCACCACGCCGTACCTGGCGTCGCTCCCGTGGGGACGCTTCTTGGAGTTGCTCGAAGCACGGATCATCGCCGCCGACCCCGAGGCCGCCGAGGCCCGTCGCGAGGCTGCGGAGCTGGAGCGGTTCGTGGTCACCGGGCAGTCCAACGAGCACGGCCTGAAGACCCTGGTCGCGAAGGCCACCGCCGGTGAGGTCATCTACCTGGTGGCGATGGTGGACCGGATCGCCGAGGTCCTGCTCCAGCACGGTGACACCGACCCGGTCGGTGCGCGGCGGTCGAAGGCGCTCGGGATCCTCGGCCATCCGGCGCGGGCACTCGCGCTGCTGCAGTCTGCAGGTGGTGACCAGGTCTCGACGGGCTCCCTTCGAGACGCCTCGTCCCTCGGCTCCTCAGGGCAAGCGACCGAGCTGCCGGCGGCGACGCTGTACGTGCACGTGTCTCGGGAGTCGATGGAGACCGAGAGCGGTGTGGCGCGGATGGAGGGCGTCGGACCGATCACGATCGGCCAAGCCAGCGAGTTCCTTCGGCACTCACACGTGACCATCAAGCCGGTCATTGACCTCGATGCCGATCGGCCGGTGGACTGCTACGAGGTCCCGGACCGGCTCCGCGAGCAGATGCACCTCCGCTCACCGGCTTCCGCGTTCCCATGTTCGTCGGCCACCGGACGCAGGATGGACCTCGACCACACGAAGCCACACGTCTCGACGGGCTCGACGAGCGATACGACCGGCCCACCAAGTCAGACGAGGATCGGAAACCTCGGCAAACTGAGCAGGTTCGAACACCGCATCAAGACCCACGGCCGCGGTTGGCGACACCGACAACCCGAGCCCGGCGTCCACCACTGGCGGACACCCACGGGCTACCAGTTCACCGTCGACCACACCGGGACGCACCGGGTCTCGACGGGCTCGACCACCGAAGAAGCGGGCTCGACCACCGGAAGAGGCTCGACCAGCGACTCGGCGTACGAGCGTGCCTTCGCCGGGATCCTGGCCCGCGCCGGCTGAGCGACGCACCATCTCATACCTCTTCCTGGCCGGACTATCGTCGGGGCATGACCGATCGCGCCCGTCGGCCCTGGCTGGCCCCCGACGACATCCGTTTCATGCTCGAGGACTGCGAGACCTGGGCCGTGGTCGGCCTGAGCGGCAACCCCGACCGCACGGCCTACCGGATCGCGAGGTTCCTGCAGGCCCGCGGCAAGCGGATCGTCCCGGTGCACCCCGATGCGCCGACCGTGCTGGGCGAGCAGGGCTACGCGACGCTGGCCGACGTCCCGTTCCCGGTCGACGTCGTGGACGTGTTCCGCCGGTCCGAGTCGGCCGGTGAGTTCGCCGACCAGGCGGTGGCGATCGGTGCGCGGGCGGTCTGGTTCCAGCTCGGCGTGATCGACGAGGCGGCGTACGGACGCACCGTCGCTGCCGGAGTCCGGATGGTCATGGACACCTGCCCTGCGATCGAGTGGCCGCGGCTGGCCGGGTCGGTGGCGTGATGGGCTTCGACTACCCGGAGACCAGGCGCGACGACACCGCCGAGACCCTGCACGGGATGCGGATCGAGGATCCGTACCGCTGGCTCGAGGACCCGGACTCCGACGAGACCCGGGCCTGGGTGAAGGCGCAGAACGAGGTCTCGCGCGGCCACCTTGACGAGCTGGCGTCGCGTCCCTGGTTCCACGAGCAGCTGTCGGCGTACGTCAGCCGTCCGCGTGCCGGTACCCCCGGCAAGCTCGGCAAGCGGTACGTCGTGGCCCGCAACGACGGCACGCTCGAGCAGGACCAGCTGTACGTCGCCGACACCCTCGACGAGCTGCGTGCCGGCGGCCGGCTGCTGCTCGACCCGAACGAGTTCTCCGAGGACGGCACCTCGTCGCTGTTCGACCGCACCGCCAGCAAGGACGGGACCCTGCTCGCCTACCTCGTCAGCGACGGAGGCAGCGACTGGACATCGATCCGGTTGCTCCCGCTCGACGGGCCCGAGCCGGCCGAGCCCTTCGAGAAGCTCACCAACGTCAAGTTCTCGTCCGCGACCTGGCTGCCGGACCACTCGTTCCTGTACCTGCACTACGAGGTGGCGGGCACCGGCACCGGCACCGACGCCGCGGCCCTACCCGGTGGAAAGCTCAGGCTGCACCGGGTCGGCACGCCCCAGTCCGACGACGAACTGGTCCTCGAGTTCCCGGAGAACGCGCGCATCAGCATGACGCCGGAGCTGTCGCACGACGGGCGTTACGTGGTGGTGAGCATCCACGAGGGCACGTCGGAGAAGAACCGGCTGTGGGTCTACCCCGTGGAGACACACGAAGACCGGGCGAGCCTCGGCGAGCCGCTCAAGGTCGTCGACGAGGCGTACGCCGTGTTCGACTTCGTCCGCGTCGACGGCGATCGGCTGTACCTCCGCACCGACCATGAGGCCCCGCTCGGCAAGGTGGTCAGCGTCGACCTGACCGCGTTCGGCTCCGCCGGTCTGCGCACCGACGACGTCGTGGCCGAGACCGACAGCGCGCTCTGGGCGGCCCAGGGTGCCGGCGACGAGATCCTCACCATCCATCTCGTGGACGCCCAGCCGAGGATCACCCGGTACGCGCTCGACGGATCCGACCTGGGCGTGGTGCCGCTCGACGCCGGCACGGTGGTGGCGGTCAACGCCGAGGCGGGTGACCCGGAGGTCTTCATCGGCACGGCGTCGGTGTCGTCTCCCCTCACGGCGTACCGGCTCGACCTGACCGACGGTCGGGTCGAGGAGGTCACCGGTCTCGAACAGGGGTCCTCGACCTGGACCGCCCCGGACGTCGTGACCGAACGCCGGAGAGCGGCGAGCCTCGACGGCACCGAGATCCCGTACTTCCTCTTCCGGCGCAGCGACCTCGACCTCGACGCGCCCCGGCCGACACTGCTCTACGGCTACGGCGGCTTCAACATCCCGATCCTCGAACCACTTCCGCCCGACGTTCTCGGCCTGGTTGGCCGCGGGTGGCGTGCTCGCGGTCGCGAACCTGCGGGGCGGCAGCGAGTACGGCGCGGAGTGGCACGACGCCGGCCGGCTCCGGGAGAAGCAGAACGTCTTCGACGACTTCGCGGGCATCGCCGACCACCTCGTCGAGGAGGGCGTCACCACGCGCGAGCAGCTCGCCCTGCACGGCGGCAGCAACGGCGGCCTGCTCGTCGGTGCGGTCATCACCCAGCGACCGGACATCGCCGCGGTGGCGCTGCCGGCGGTGGGAGTGATGGACATGCTGCGCTTCCACCTGTTCACCATCGGCGCGGCCTGGATCGCCGACTACGGCTCGCCCGAGGACCCGGAGGAGTTCGCGGTGCTGCGGGAGTACTCCCCGCTGCACAACATCGCGGACGGTACGTCGTACCCGGCGACCCTCGTGCTGACCGGCGACCACGACGACCGGGTGGTGCCGGCGCACAGCTTCAAGTTCACCGCCGCGCTCCAGCGGGCGCAGGCGGGCGATGCGCCCGTGCTCGCCCGGATCGAGACCTCGACCGGCCACGCACTCGGCAAGCCCGCCCGCGTCATCGCCAACGAGACCGCCGACCTGCTCGCCTTCGCGGCCGAGCACACCGGCCTGACACCTGGCTGACCCCACCGATATCGGTAGTCCGACCGTGGTCTGACGGTCACGGTCGGGCTACCGATATCGGTGGTCAGAACCCGAGGCGGTGCTCCGCCTCGCCGCGCACGGCCTTGCCCTTCTCGCGCGCCGAGGCGGCCAGGTCGTCCTGGAAGGCGACCATCTTCTGCCGCAGGTCGGTGTCGGACGCGGCCAGGATGCGGACCGCGAGCAGACCGGCGTTGCGGGCGTTGCCGATCGCCACGGTGGCCACCGGCACGCCGGCCGGCATCTGCACGATGGACAGCAGGGAGTCCATGCCGTCGAGGTACTTCAGCGGCACCGGCACGCCGATCACCGGCAGCGGCGTCATCGACGCGAGCATCCCCGGCAGGTGGGCCGCACCGCCGGCGCCGGCGATGATCACCGACAGCCCGCGCTCGGCGGCGCCCTTCCCGTAGGCGAGCATCTCCTCGGCCATCCGGTGCGCGGAGACGACGTCGGCCTCGTGCGGCACGCCGAACTCCTCGAGCGCCTCGCGCCGCGTCCTTCATCACCGGCCAGTCGGAGTCCGACCCCATCACGATGCCCACTCGGGGCGTGCCGGTGTCGTCGGGCTGGACCGTCATCCGCTCACTCGCTCTCTTCGCCGAGTTCGCCGCGGAACCAGGCCGCGGCATGGAGGGCGCGTTCGCGCACCTCCTCGAGGTCGTCGCCGTACGCCGTGACGTGGCCGACCTTGCGCCCGGGCTTCACGTCCTTGCCGTACAGGTGCACCTTGATCCGGGGGTCGCGGGCCAGGACGTGCGGGTACCCGGCGTACAGGTCTCCGGACAGCCGCGTGTCGTCGCCGCCCAGGATGTTCACCATCACCGTCCACGGCGCCCGTGCCTCCGGGGACCCGAGCGGCAGGTCGAGGACCGCGCGCAGGTGGTTCTCGAACTGCCCGGTCACCGCGCCGTCCATGCTCCAGTGGCCGGTGTTGTGCGGCCGCATCGCGAGCTCGTTGACCAGCACCCGGCCAGCCCTCCTGGCCGTCGGTCGGGTCTCGAACAGCTCCACCGCGAGGATGCCGGTCACGTCGAGCTCGGCGGCCACCTTCATCGCGATCTGCTGGGCCTCGATCGCGAGGCCCGCGGCCAGGTCCGGCGCCGGAGCGACGACCTCCCAGCAGATGCCGTCGCGCTGGACGGACTCGACGACCGGGTACGCGGCGACCTGTCCGGACGGCGAGCGCGCCACCAGCGCCGACAGCTCGCGCCGGAAGTCGACCCTCTCCTCCGCGAGGATGCGCACGCCCGTCGCAGCGGCGGTCTCGAACGCCTCGGCGGCCTCCGCGGCGGAGGCCACGACCCACACCCCCTTGCCGTCGTAGCCGCCGCGGGTCGTCTTCAGCACCACGGGGTAGCCGCCGACCCCGGCCGCGAACGCCTCGACGTCGTCGGCGTCGGCCACGACCGCGTGCCGCGGGCAGGGCACGTCGAGGGCGGTCAGGCGTTCGCCGCATCACGGCCTTGTCCTGTGCGTGCACGAGGGCCTCGGGTCCGGGCCGGCAGGCGTGGCCCTCGGCGGTCAGGGTGTGCAGGTGCTCGGTGGGGACGTGCTCGTGGTCGAAGGTGACGACCGAGCAGCCGTCGGTGATCTTGCGCAGCGTCTCGAGGTCGCGGTAGTCACCGACGAGGGTGTCGGCCACCACCTGGGCGGCCGAGACGGCGGGGCCCTCGGCGAGCAGCCGCAGGGGTACGCCGAGCGCGACGGCGGACTGCGCCATCATCCGGGCGAGCTGGCCGCCGCCGATGATCGCGACGGTTGGGGTGCTCACGGGCCGACCCTATCGAGCGCCGCCGCGGCGCCCGGCGTCCGGCCCGGGGGTCAGGAGGCGGACTGAGCGGCGGCCGGCTGGTCGGCGTACGCGGGCGGGCTGAGCTCGAAGCGCAGCCCCCGGCCGCGGATGGTGGTGATCAGCGTCGGGCGACGGGTGTCGTCGCCGAGCTTGCGGCGCACCCAGCCGAGGTGCACGTCGATGGTCTTGGCGGACGTCCAGAAGGTGGTCTGCCACACCTCGCGCATCAGCTCCTCGCGGGTCACCACGTCGCCGGCACGCGCGATCAGGTAGCTGACCAGGTCGAACTCCTTGTTCGACATGCGGATCTCGACACCGTCGCGCCACACCCGTCGGGCCGCGAGGTCCACGTCAACCCCCTGCACACTCATCATGCTCGCCACAGTAAAGAGACAAATCGGGCAGGGTGAGCGGTTCGAGAAGGTTGGTCCGAAATGACTACCGGCCGGTCTAGTCAATCCGGGACTGCCGGGTCCGTTCAGACGCGTCGAACCGTGACCGGCTCGACCACCCCGAAGCCACGCAGCGGCCGGGGCGGGAGCGCCCGCCACTCGAACTGGTCGTCGGGGAGGCGGGCCGCGGACCGGCTGTCGGTGATCACCCGGTTGCGGCGGGCCACACCGGTCAGCCGCGCGGCGAGGTTGACCGGCGGGCCGAAGACGTCGCCGAGCCGCATGACCACCGCACCGGTGGCCATCCCGATGCGCACGTCGGGCAGCCGGCTGTCGTTGCCGATGACGTCGATGATCGACAACGCGATGTCGGTCGCCTTGCCCGGGTCCTCGGAGACGAAGAGCACCGAGTCGCCCAGCGTCTTGATGATCCGTCCGTGCCTGCCGGCCACCACGTCACCGCATCGGGCCTCGAACACCTCGACCATGTCCCCGATCCGGTCCTCGTCCATCTCGTTGGACAGCGCGGTGAACTGCACCAGGTCCGCGAAGCCGACGGTCACCTCGACGGTGTGCAGGTCCTCGTCGTTGGCGCCGAGCGTCTCGACGCGGGCCACTGCGGCCGCGAGGTGCCGGCGCCAGGCGTAGACGAGGAGCTCGCTCGAAGGGGATGCCGACCTGCTCGGCGAGCCGGAGGGCGCTGCCGATCCGGCTGCCGGTGGCCTGGTCGCCCGCCTCCAGCTGCTCGACCCGGGACGCGAGCGTGCCGACCTGCCAGTCGGCGAGCCGGGCCACGGTCTGGCCGACGGCGCGAGTGAGGCGGACTGCGGTGTCGAAGTCGATCGCACCGTGCTCGACCGTGCTGGTGATCGTGGTGAGAGCGGCCAGGTCCGCATCGGTGAAGGCAGCGCTGTCGCCGACGTCGGGGAAGCCAAGCGCGCGCCAGAGCCGCCGGGCATCCTCGACCGGGACCCCCGCCGCCTGGGCCACCTCTTCGCTGGTGAGCCGCGGCGCGTCGCCGAGCAGCGTGGACTCCAGCTGCTCACGGGTGAACGGGTCAGGCTCCGTCATCGGTCCGTTCGGATCCCGGGGTAGCCAGCCGGTGCAGCTCGTCGGACACCTGCATCTGCACCCGCTCCACCTGGGGGATGTCGTGCAGGAGCACGGTGCCGGTCTCGCTCGCATCGGAGACGACGAGGGTGCCGCAGCCGAACACCCGGTCGAGGATCCCGATGTCGAAGTCGACACCGCTGATCCGGTTGAGCGGGATGGTCCGGCCCTGCTTGGCGATGAAGCCGCTGCGCTTGACGAACCGGCGGTTGGTGAAGGTGTACGACGTGGTCAGCCACGCGATGAACGGCTTGACCACCCACCAGAGCGCGACCAGTCCGGTGAGCAGCCAGATCACGATCTGCACCAGCGGCTTCGCGCTCGACTCCGGCACGATCGTGACCAGGAATCCGGCCACGCCCGCCAGCACGATCAGCAGCAGCGCCGGCACCAGCAGGGCCTTCACATGGGTGCGGGTGGTGACGACGATGTGCTCACCCTCGTTGAGGAGCCGGCTCGGGAAGGACACGCGACGATCATGGCATGCAGCCACTCACTGCGGCCGAAGGTGGATCACGTCGCCGGCGCCCAACGCGGTATCGCCCCGGGCGGTGCGCACCACCAGCCGGCCGTCTGCGTCGATGCGCACCGCCTCGCCGGTCAGGTCCTCCCCGCTCGGCAGCCGGACGCGCACCGTCCGCCCCAACGTGTCGCACAGCTCGGTGTACGCCGAATGCAGATCCATCGGCTCGGCACCGGCCGCGCGCCACGCGTCGTACCGCTCGGTGAGCGCGTCGAGCACTCCCGCCAGCAGCGCCACCCGGTCCACGGTCCTGCCTGCGGCTCGCTCGAGCGTGGTCGCGGTCGGGACCGGCAGCTCCTCCGGGGTCTGCGAGACGTTGATGCCCACACCGACGACGGCACCGGCCCGACGCGGGCCCTCCACCCGCTCGACGAGGATGCCGCACACCTTCCGGTCGTCGGCGAGCACGTCGTTGGGCCACTTCAGCGCGACGTCGACCCCGACCGTGCGACGTACCCCCTCGGCCACGGCCACGCCGGTGAGCAGGGGCAGCCACGGCCACCGCGCCACCGGCGCCTCGTCGGGGGTGAGCAGCACGGAGAAGGTCAGCGCCGCGCCCGCCGGCGTCACCCAGGTCCGGTCGAGCCGGCCCCGTCCGGCGGTCTGGTGGTCGGCGACCACGACCAGCCCCTCGGGCTCGCCTGCACGGAGCCGCGCGGCGACGACGGCGTTGGTGGAAGGGGATGCCGCGAGGACCTCGGGACGCCACCGAGTGCCGGCCAGCGCCGTCGCGACGGTCCCCGAGTCGAGTCTTGGGCGGCCGGGTGGGGCGGTGTTCACAGGCACTAGTGTCACGTCTGATGACACGAGGAGAGGATCACCCGTGAGCGAGGCAGTGGCGAGCAACCCCGATGAGGGCACCGAGGTCCCGGCCGACATCGACATCCACACCAGCGCCGGCAAGGCCGACGACCTCACCCGTCGCCTCGACGAGGCGGTGCACGCGGGCTCCGAGCGGGCGATCGAGAAGCAGCACGCGAAGGGCAAGAAGACCGCGCGCGAGCGGATCGAGGAGCTGCTCGACGAGGGCTCGTTCATCGAGCTCGACGAGCTGGCCCGGCACCGCTCGACCGCGTTCGGGATGCAGCAGAACCGGCCGTACGGCGACGGCGTGGTCACCGGCTACGGCACCGTCGACGGTCGCCAGGTGTGCGTGTTCGCGCAGGACTTCACCGTGTTCGGCGGCTCACTCGGCCAGGTCTTCGGCGAGAAGATCGTCAAGGTCATGGACCTCGCGATGAAGACCGGCTGCCCGATCATCGGGATCAACGACTCCGGCGGCGCGCGAATCCAGGAGGGCGTGGTCTCGCTCGGCCTCTACGGCGAGATCTTCCGGCGCAACGTGCACGCGTCCGGCGTGATCCCGCAGATCTCGCTGATCATGGGGCCGTGCGCCGGCGGTGCGGTCTACTCCCCCGCCGTCACCGACTTCACCGTGATGGTCGACCAGACGTCGCACATGTTCATCACCGGTCCCGACGTGATCAAGACCGTCACCGGCGAGGACGTGTCGATGGAGGACCTCGGGGGTGCCCGGTCCCACAACACCAAGTCCGGCAACGCGCACTACATGGGCCACGACGAGTCCGACGCGATCGAGTACGTCAAGGCGCTGCTGTCGTACCTCCCGCAGAACAACCTCGACGAGCTGCCGTCGTACGACGAGGTGGCGGATCTCGAGGTCAACGACACCGACCGCGCGCTCGACACCCTGATCCCGGACTCGCCCAACCAGCCCTACGACATGCACACGGTGATCGAGTCGGTGCTGGACGACGAGGAGTTCCTCGAGGTGCAGGCGCTGTTCGCGCCCAACATGGTGGTCGGCTACGGCCGGGTCGAGGGACGGCCCGTGGGTGTGGTCGCCAACCAGCCGATGCAGTTCGCCGGCACTCTCGACATCGACGCGTCGGAGAAGGCCGCCCGCTTCGTGCGCACCTGCGACGCGTTCAACATCCCGGTGCTGACGTTCGTCGACGTGCCCGGCTTCCTGCCCGGCACCGACCAGGAGTGGAACGGCATCATCCGTCGTGGCGCGAAGCTCATCTACGCCTACTCCGAGGCGACCGTCCCGCTGGTCACGATCATCACCCGCAAGGCCTACGGCGGCGCGTACGACGTGATGGGGTCCAAGCACCTCGGCGCCGACATCAACCTGGCCTGGCCCACCGCGCAGATCGCCGTGATGGGTGCACAGGGTGCGGTGAACATCCTGTACCGCGCCGAGCTGGCCTCGGCCGACGACCCGGAGACCCGGCGTACCGAGCTGGTGACGGAGTACGAGGACCACCTCGCCAACCCCTACCTCGCGGCCGAGCGCGGCTACGTCGACGCGGTCATCCACCCGCACGAGACGAGGTCCGAGATCGTCCGCGCGCTGCGGCTGCTGCGCACCAAGCGCGAGACGCTGCCGCCCAAGAAGCACGGGAACATCCCGCTGTGAGCGGCGAGCCGGTGCTGTTCTCGATCAAGGGGGACGCGACGCCGGAGGAGGTGGCCGCGCTCGTGGCGGTGCTCCAGGGGATCGCGGCGTCGGCGACGCCTCCGGCGAAGCCGCCCCGCTCGGAGTGGGCCTCCCCGCACCGCGCCGTGCGCGCCTTCCACGCGTCGGGCAGCGGCGGCTGGCGCTCGAGCTCCATGCCCCGCTGAGGGGATCCGGTCCGGGCGTGGTCCTAGGGTGCTGCCTGTGACTGACGCTGACCGCCCCGCACCCGCCCGTCCCGTCGACGCGATCGCCGACGCCTACGTCGAGGACTACTGCGCGCTCGACCCGGTGACCGCCACGTACCTCGGTGTCCCCGGCCACGAGAGCAGGCTCACCGACTACTCCCCCGACGGCTTCGCCGCCCGCGAGTCGCTCACCCGCAAGGCGCTGGCCGACGCCACCGCCGCGACCCCGAGCGACGAGCGCGAGCAGGTCGCCAAGGACGCGTTCCTGGAGCGGCTCGGCCTCGAGGTCGAGATGTACGACGCCAAGGTGCCGCAGTCGCAGATCTCCGTGATCACCAGCGCGCTGCACGAGATCCGATCCGTGCTCGACCTGATGGACACCTCCGACGACGCGGCCTGGGAGCACATCGATGCCCGGCTGGCCGCGTTCCCCGAGGTGCTCGACGGATACCGGACGACGCTGCTGCAGTGCGCCGACCAGGGCCATGTCGCCGCGCGGCGGCAGATCGCCGAGATCGCGAGCCAGGTGCGGCAGTGGACCGGCCAGGAGGGCTCGAGCGGCAACTTCTTCACCGGGTTCGTGGACGGCTCGGACCGACAGGGCGCGCTCCGCGAGCAGCTCGACCGGCACGCCCGCGTCGCCAGCGACGCCACGGCGGCCTTCGGTCGGTTCCTCGACGAGGAGCTCGCACCGCGGGGCCGGGAGACCGAGGCCTGCGGCGCCGAGCTGTACTCCCTCGGCTCCCGCTACTTCCTCGGCTCCGACGTCGACCTGCTCGAGACCTACGCGTGGGGCTGGGACGAGCTGGCCCGCATCGAGCGGGACATGGCCCGCGTCTCCGACCAGATCGTGCCCGGCGGCTCGGTCGACGACGCCGTCGCCGCGCTCGACGCCGACCCGGCCCGCAACATCACCGGCAAGCAGGAGTTCGCCGCCTGGATGCAGGAGCTGGCCGACCGCACGATCACCGAGATGGCCGACGTCCACTTCGACATCCCCGAGCCGATCCGCCGGATCGAGTGCAGGATCGCGCCGACCTCCGACGGCGGCATCTACTACACCGGGCCGTCCGAGGACTTCAGCCGACCGGGCCGGATGTGGTGGGCGGTGCCCGACGGCCAGACCGAGTTCTCCACCTGGCGCGAGGTCACGACCGTCTACCACGAGGGCGTCCCGGGCCATCACCTCCAGGTCGCGCAGACCGCCTACCGTCACGACCTGCTGAACCGGTGGCAGCGGCTGATGTGCTGGGTCTCCGGTCACGGCGAGGGCTGGGCGCTCTACTCGGAACGGCTGATGGACGACCTCGGCTACCTCGCCGACCCGGGCGACAAGCTCGGGATGCTCGACGCCCAGGCCTTCCGCGCGGCCCGGGTGGTCATCGACATCGGCATGCACCTGCGAGCTCGAGATCCCGGCGGACAACCCGTTCGGCTTCCATCCCGGCGAGACCTGGAACCGCGAGCTCGGGCTCCAGTTCCTCCGCGAGCACACCCGGATGGAGGACGAGCTGCGCAAGTTCGAGATCAACCGCTACCTCGGCTGGCCGGGCCAGGCCCCGTCCTACAAGGTGGGCGAGCGGATCTGGCTGCAGGCGCGCGACGACGCCAAGGCACGGCTCGGCGACGCGTTCGACCTCAAGGCGTTCCACCGGGCCGCCCTCGACCTCGGCTCCATCGGGCTCGACCCGCTGCAGGCGGCACTGGCCCGCATCTCGTGAGCCGGTTCGTCCTGGCGTCCGCCTCGCCGGCCCGCCTGACGACGCTGCGCGACGCCGGGATCGAGCCGCGCGTCGTCGTCTCCGGTGTGGACGAGTCGCAGGTGACCGATGCCGATCCCGCCGCGCTGGCCGCGCGGCTCGCGGAGCTCAAGGCCCGAGCCGTGCTCGACCGGGTGGACCCCGAGGACACGTCGTGGGTGCTCGGCTGCGACTCGGTGCTGGAGCTCGACGGTCGGGTCCTCGGCAAGCCTCATGACGCGGCCGAGGCGACCTCCCGCTGGCGGGACATGCGGGGCCGCTCCGGCGTACTCCACACGGGGCACTGCCTCGTCGAGGTCGCGACCGGCCGGCAGGTGCTGCGCCCAGTCGACACCGTGGTCCACTTCGCGGACGTGACCGACGAGGAGATCGAGGCTTACGTCGCTACCGGCGAGCCGCTGCACGTCGCCGGTGCGTTCACCGTGGACGGGCTCGGTGGCGCCTTCGTGCGCGGCCTCGAGGGCGACCCGCACAACGTGGTCGGGCTGAGCCTGCCCGCGCTGCGCGAGATGTTCGCGGAGCTCGGGGTGCGCTGGACCGACCTCTGGACCCGCTGACTTGTCAGAGCGTCAGACGGCTATGACCGACTGAGGCTCTGACAACTCAGCGGAGGACGGAGGGGGCGGCCGCGTCCCAGCGCTCGCGCCAGTCGCCGATGGGCGCGACGCCGACCCGTTCGAGCGCGGCGTGGCCGAGCACGCTGTACGCCGGACGGGGCGCCGGCCGCACGAACGCGTCGCTCGTGGTCGGTGTCACGACGGCCGGGTCGAGGCCGGCCGCGGCGACCACGGCCTGCGCGAAGTCGAACCACGAGCACTTCCCCGACGACGTCGCGTGGTAGGTGCCGGCCGGCGCGTCGGCCTCGACCAGACGCACCACCAGGTCCGCGACGTCGGCGGTCCAGGTGGGCTGACCGACCTGGTCGTCCACGACGCTGACCGCCCCCTTCTCGCGCGCCACCCGGGCGATCGTCTTGGGGAAGCAGCCGCCGTGCGCGCCGTACAGCCAGGCCGTGCGCACCACGAAGTGCCGCCCGGGCAGCGCGGCCCGAACCGCCTCCTCACCGGCCGCCTTGGTCCGCCCGTAGGCCGAACGCGGGGCCGTGCGGGCGTCCTCGGCGTAGGGGGTGGTGGCGTGTCCGTCGAACACGTAGTCGGTGCTGATCTGCACGAGTCGACCGGTCGTCTCGGCGACCGCGCGGGCGAGGATGTCGGGGACGACGCCGTTGGCCTCCAGAGCCTCGACCTCGTGGGTCTCGGCGTCGTCGACCGCGGTCCACGCGGCACAGTTCACGACCAGGTCGTGGCCCTCGACCAGCTCGCGCACCGCCTCGGGATCGTGCAGGTCGGCGGTCGAGCGCACGGCCGCCGTGACGTCGTACCCCCGTGACCGCAGCAGGGCCACGACGTCGGTGCCGAGCATCCCCGCGGATCCGGTGACGAGCCAACGCACGTGTGTCCCCTGTCGGTCGTGGTGGATGGGTGCGGTCGCACCGCGCGGCGAACGCGGCCGAGCGATTTGTACCCTAGCCGGATGGAGATCCGTGAGCTGAAGGTCGGGGACGCCTACGAGGTGACGCCGAAGATCCTCGGCGACAGCCGCGGCGCGTTCCTCGAGTGGTTCCGGGCGGACCGGCTCCAGGAGGCCACCGGACGACGGCTGGACCTCCTCCAGGCCAACGCCTCCATCTCACTCGCCGGGGCGATCCGTGGCATCCACTTCGCGGACGTCCCGCCGAGCCAGGCGAAGTACGTCTCCTGCCCACGCGGCGCCCTGCTCGACGTGGTGGTCGACATCCGGGTCGGGTCCCCCACGTTCGGTGCGTGGGACGCGGTGCTGCTCGACGACGTCGACCGGCGGGGCGTGTTCGTCTCCGAGGGCCTCGGGCACGGCTTCATGGCGCTCGAGGACGACACGATGATCAGCTACCTGTGCACCGCGCCGTACACCCCCGCGCGCGAGCACGGCGTGCACCCGCTCGACCCGGCCATCGGCATCGAGTGGCCGACGACCGGACGCGACGGGAAGCCGCTCGAGCCGCTGCTCTCCGCCAAGGACACCGAGGCGCCCTCGCTGGCGGACGCCGAGCAGCAGGGCCTGCTGCCGTCGTACGACGCGGTCCAGTCGTTCCTGGCCTCGCTGCGGGGCTGAGGGCTACTACTCCACCGGCAGGCCGCGGCCGCGCGCGATCAGCATGCGCTGCACCTCGGAGGTGCCCTCGCCGATCTCGAGCACCTTGGCGTCGCGGTAGAACCGCGCGACCGGGTACTCCTCCATGAAGCCGTAGCCGCCGAACACCTGGGTGGCGATCCGGGTGGCCGTGACGGCCGACTCCGTGGCGTAGAGCTTGGCGACCGCGGCGGCCTGCTTGAACTCCTTCATCGGCCGTCCCGCGTCCTTCATGGCCGCGGCCTTGTAGGTCAGCAGCCGCGAGGCCTGGAGCATCACCTCGAGGTCGGCGATCTGGAAGGCGACGCCCTGCTTGGACCCGATGGGTACGCCGAACGTGGTGCGCTCTCCGGCGTACTGCAGGCTCATGTCGAGGCAGGCCTGGATGCAGCCGACGGCCAGCGCCGCGATGGCGACCCGGCCGTCGTCGAGCGTGGCGAGGAACTGCGCGAAGCCGCGACCCCGCTCGCCGAGCAGGTTCTCCTCGGGGACGCGCACGTCGGTGAACGTGAGCGGGTGGGTGTCGGAGGCGTGCCAGCCGAGCTTGTCGTAGGCCGGCTCGGCCGTGAAGCCGGGCGTGCCCGCCGGCACGATGATCGTGGAGATCTCGGCCTTCTCGGCGGTCGGCCCGGCCCCGGTGGTCGGTCGAGCCCGTCGAGACCCGCGTGCCGGTGCGCGCCGTGACCGTCACGACCGACGTGATGTCGGAGCCGGAGTTGGTGATGAACTGCTTCGCCCCGTTGACGACCCACTCGCCGTCGACCAGCTCCGCCCGGGTCTTCGTGGCGCCCGCGTCGGAGCCGGCACCGGGCTCGGTCAGGCCGAAGCCGGCCAGCGTCCGGCCGGCGACCAGGTCGGGCAGCCAGGCCTGCTTCTGCTCGTCGGTGCCGAACGTCAGGATCGGGTTGATGCCGAGCCCGACGGCGGCCTCCAGGGTGATGCCCATCGACTGGTCGACCCGGCCGATCTCCTCGATCGCCAGGCACAGCGACGTGAACGCGCCCTCCTCGCCGTGAGCCCGGCGCCGCCGTACTCCTCCGGCGCGGTCAGCCCCAACAGCCCGAGGGCGCCCATCTTCTGCACGACGTCGGAGGGGAAGTGGTGCTTGCGGTCCCACTCGGCCGCGTGCGGCGCGATCTCGGCCTCGGCGAACTCGCGGACGGACCGGCGGAACGCCTCGTGCTCGGCGGACAGCTCGTAGCTCATCGGATCTCCCGGAGTGGTGTGCGTGGTCGACCACGTCTTACGCTTACGTCAACGTAAGCGAGGGTAGGCCGCTTCCGCTACGTAAGCGCAAGCCCGACGGCTCGACCTCGAGGGAGCACCGTGGACCAGACCTGGACGATCACCCAGCTCGCGGACGAGCACGGCGTCACCCTGCGCACGCTGCGGCACTACGAGGAGGTCGGTCTGCTCACCCCCGAGCGGCGCGGCACCACGCGGGTCTTCCACCAGCGCGACCGGATCCGGCTCCGGCTGATCCTCCGCGGGAAGCGGCTCGGCTTCACGCTGCCGGAGATCGCCACCATCGTCGACATGTACGACGACCAGCCCGGCGAGGCCGGCCAGCTGCGCTACCTCCTGGACCAGATCGAGGTACGCCGGGAGGAGCTCGCCCAGCGGCGCCGCGACATCGACGACACCCTCGCCGAGCTGGACGAGGTGGAGGCACGCTGCCGCGACGACCTGTCGAAGCTCGCCTAGCCACGAGGTGCTTGGATCGGGACATGCGCTACGCCATGACCGGCGCGACCGGTTTCGTCGGGGGCGCCCTCGCCCGCCGGCTGCGCGAGGAGGGCCACGAGGTGGTCGCCCTGGTCCGGGACACGGCACGAGCGACCTCGCTCGCCGACCTCGGCGTCGACCTGCTCCCCGGCGACCTCGACGACCACGCCGCGCTCGACCGGCTGTGCACCGGCGTGGACGGGCTGTTCCACCTCGCCGGCTGGTACAAGCTCGGCATGCGCGACGGGTCGGCGGGTGACCGCGTCAACGTCGTCGGCACCCGCAACGTGCTCGAGGCCGCCCTCCGCAACGGCGTACGACGAGTCGTCTACACGAGCACGCTTGCGGTGAACTCCGACACCGAGGAGCAGGTCGTCGACGAGACCTATCGCTTCACCGGACGAGCACCTCTCGCACTACGACCGCACCAAGGCCGAGGCCCACGACGTCGCGCTCGAGCTGGCCGGCCGGGGCCTCCCGGTCGTGATCGTCCAGCCGGGGATGGTCTACGGTCCCGGGGACACCGCGCAGACCGGCGCGTTCATCGCACAGGTCGTCGCGGGCAAGCGACCGATGGTCCCCGACGCCGGTGGTCTGTGCTGGGCGCACGTCGACGACATCGCCGACGGGCACCTGCTGGCCATGGAACGCGGCGAGCCCGGCCGCTCCTACATGCTGGCCGGTCCGCGCGCCACCCTGGCCGACGGGCTCACCCGGGTGGCCCGGATCGCCGGGACCAAGGGCCCGGTCGTGCTGCCGGAGCGGGTGCGTGCGGACCGCTGCGAAGGCGGTGGGTCTGGTCGGGACGCGTCGTCCCGCTGCCGCCCGGATACGCCCCCGAGACGTTCCGGGCCGGCCTGGCCACCTACTACGGCAGTCCGGCCCGCGCCGAGCGCGAGCTCGGCTGGCGGGCGCGGCCGTTGGACGAGGGCCTGCGCGAGACGGTCGACGCTCTGCGCTGACCTCCCGCCCCTCGTCCGGCCGTCAGCCTGCCGAGCACTGCCCGGCCGATCAGCCCTAGACTCCCGAACGACATACGCGAGGTGCAAGGAGATCGAACCCGTGGCCGCTCAGCCGAAGGTCAAGCCGCTCCAGAAGGTCCTCATCGCCAACCGTGGCGAGATCGCGGTCCGGGTCATCCGGGCCTGCAAGGACGCCGGCATCGGCAGCGTCGCGGTGTACGCCGAGCCCGACCGGGACGCGCTCTTCGTGCGGCTCGCCGACGAGGCGCACAGCCTCGGCGGCGCGACCCCCGGCGACTCCTACCTCTCGATCGAGAAGATCATCGACGTCGCCACCAAGAGCGGCGCCGACTCCGTGCACCCCGGCTACGGCTTCCTCGCCGAGAACTCCGCCTTCGCCCAGGCCGTGCTCGACGCCGGCCTGGTCTGGATCGGCCCGCCGCCGGCGGCGATCGACGCCCTCGGCGACAAGGTGCAGGCCCGCCACATCGCGCAGAAGGTCGGGGCTCCGCTGGTCGCCGGCACCAAGGACCCCGTCGAGAGCGCCGACGAGGTGGTCGCGTTCGCCAAGGAGCACGGCCTCCCGATCGCGATCAAGGCGGCGTTCGGCGGCGGCGGGCGCGGCCTCAAGGTGGCCCGCAAGGAGGAAGAGGTCGCCGAGCTCTACGAGTCGGCCGTCCGCGAGGCCGTCGGCGCGTTCGGCCGCGGCGAGTGCTTCGTCGAGCGGTACCTCGACAAGCCGCGCCACGTCGAGACCCAGTGCCTCGCCGACCAGCACGGCAACGTCGTCGTGGTCTCGACCCGCGACTGCTCCCTGCAGCGCCGCCACCAGAAGCTCGTCGAGGAGGCACCGGCGCCGTTCCTCTCCGAGGAGCAGATGGCCACGCTGTACGACTCCTCCAAGGCGATCCTCAAGGAGGCCAAGTACGTCGGCGCCGGCACCTGCGAGTTCCTCGTCGGCCAGGACGGCACCATCTCCTTCCTGGAGGTCAACACCCGCCTCCAGGTCGAGCACCCCGTCTCCGAGGAGGTCACCGGCATCGACCTGGTCCGGGAGATGTTCCGGATCGCCGCCGGCGAGGAGCTCGGCTACGACGACCCGAAGATCGAGGGCCACTCGATCGAGTTCCGCATCAACGCCGAGGACGCCGGCAGCAACTTCATGCCCGCCCCCGGCACCCTGACCCGCTGGCACCAGCCGTCCGGTCCGGGCGTCCGCGTCGACGGCGGCTACGACCAGGGCGAGACCGTGCCCGGCGCGTTCGACTCGCTGGTCGCCAAGCTCATCGTCACCGGTGTCGACCGCACCCAGGCGCTGCAGCGGTCCCGCCGAGCACTCGACGAGTTCGTGGTCGAGGGGATGCCCACGGTCATCCCGTTCCACGCCGCGGTCGTGCACGACCCGGCGTACGTCGGCAGCCCGGCCGAGAGCCCCGAGTCGTTCGAGCGTCTACACGCAGTGGATCGAGACCGAGTTCGACAACCAGATCCCGCCGTACGCCGGGTCCGCCGAGGGCGAGGACGCCGAAGCCGAGGACCGGCAGCGGATCACCGTCGAGGTGGGCGGCCGCCGGCTCGACGTGGTCATCCCGGCCGGCCTGGGCGGCCTCGCGGGCGGGGCCGCCGGAGGCGTCGGGACGAAGAAGCCGAAGCGCGCCAAGAGCAAGAAGGCCGGAGCCGCGGTGAGCGGTGACGCCGTCGCGTCGCCGATGCAGGGCACGATCGTCAAGGTCGCGGTCGAGGAGGGCCAGGAGGTCTCCGAGGGTGACGTCATCGTCGTGCTCGAGGCGATGAAGATGGAGCAGCCGCTCAAGGCCCACAAGGCCGGCACCGTCACCGGGCTCGACGCCGAGGTCGGCGCGTCCGTGTCGAGCGGCGCCGTGCTCTGCGAGATCAAGGACTGAGCCGCTGCGCATCCACGTCCTCGTCTTCGACGCGTTCGGCGGCGGGGGCGTGGCCCGCACGGTCGTGAACCTCAGCAACCACCTGGCACTCACGCACGACGTGGAGCTGGTCAGCCTGTTCCGCAGCCGCCGCGTCCCCCGGTTCGCGCACCACCCGCGGCTCCAGGTCACGGTCCTGCACCCCACGCCGCGTCGCCCCAGCCGACTGCGCGGCCAGATCAGCGCCCGGCCGAGCCGGCTGCAGCCCGCGCCCGGCGAACCGCGGATGAACCGGCTGACCGACCTCCTGCTCCGCCGCCACCTCGCCACCGTCGGCGACGGCGTGATCGTCTCGACCCGGCCGTCGCTGCACCTGGCCGCCCTCCAGCTCGGTCCACGCGGAGCGGCCGTCGTCGGTCAGGACCACGGCCACTTCGAGGCCCGCTACGAGAACCCCCGGCTGACCGCGGTCCTCGACTGGGCGGTGCCCCGGCTGGACGCGCTCGCCGTGCTCACCGAGGCCGACGTGGCGGACTACCGGACCCGCTACCCCGACGCGGCGGACCGCATCCGGCACCTGCCCAACGCGCTGCCCTGGCCGATCCCGGAGACGCCGGCCCCGCTCGACGCCAAGGTCGTGGTCACGGCGGGTCGCCTCGACGCCAACAAGGGCCACGCCCGGATGATCCGGGCGTTCGCGCCGGTCGCCGCACGGCACCCCGACTGGCAGCTGCACATCTACGGCGCCGGCACGGAGGACCGCGCGATCGAGAAGCTCGTCGACGAGCTGGGACTGGCCGACCACGTGCGACTGATGGGCTACACGCTCGACCTGCGTGCGGTGCTCGGCGCCTCCTCGGTCTACGCGCTCGCGTCGTACTCCGAGAGCTTCTCGATGTCACTCATCGAGGCGATGAGCGTCGGTCTCCCGGCGGTCGCGATGGACTGCCCGCGTGGACCGCGGGAGATCGTCGACGACGGCGTCAACGGGTTCCTGGTGCCGGACGGCGACGGCGACGCGTTCACTGCCGCGCTGCTCCGGCTCGTCGAGGACGAGGAGCTGCGCCGCTCGCTCGGTGCCCGCGCGCACCAGGACGCGCGGCGCTGGTCGATGGACGCGGTCGGCCACGCGTGGGAGCGGCTGCTCGCGCAGACCCGGCGCCTCGACGGGCGGGCCGGCTGAGCCCTAGCGTGGCGACACGACGACGGACGGAGAAGCTCATGCCACTCACCCTCGGACTGCTCGCCACCTTGGAGGCCAAGCCCGGGAAGGAGCAGGCCCTCGCGGACTTCCTGGTCGCCGGCCAGGCCCTCGCCCAGGCGGAGGCCGGGACGGTGGTCTGGTACGCCTTCCGGATTGACGAGCGCACCTTCGGGATCTTCGACGCGTTCGAGTCCGAGGATGCTCGGCAGGCGCACGTGAACGGGGAGATCCCGCGGGCCCTGGCCGAGCACGGTGCGGAGCTGCTCGCCGGCGACCCGGTGATCCGCCCGGTCGACGTGCTGGCGTCCAAGCCCTGATCGCCGATCGGACCGCGAGGATCGGGCCGCACTCCTCCGACTAGCCTCGGGGCCATGTTCAACAAGGTGCTGGTGGCCAACCGGGGCGAGATCGCGGTGCGGGCGTTCCGCGCGGCGTACGAGCTCGGAGCGCAGACCGTGGCGGTCTTCCCGCACGAGGACCGCGGGTCGGAGCACCGGCTCAAGGCCGACGAGGCCTACGAGATCGGCGAGCGCGGCCACCCGGTGCGCGCGTACCTCGACCCGGAGGCGATCGTCGCCACCGCACGTCGTGCCGGGGCCGACGCGATCTACCCCGGCTACGGCTTCCTCTCCGAGAACCCCCTGCTCGCCGAGGCCTGCGCCAACGCCGGCATCACGTTCATCGGGCCCACCGCCGACGTGCTCACCCTCACCGGCAACAAGGCTCGCGCGATCGCCGCGGCCAAGAAGGCCGGCGTGCCGACCCTCGCCTCGGTCGAGCCGGGCACGGACCCCGATGCCCTGGTCGCCTCTGCGCAGCACATGCCGTTCCCGCTGTTCGTGAAGGCCGTCGCCGGGGGCGGGGGCCGCGGCATGCGCCGGGTCGACCGCCCCGAGGACCTGCGCGACGCCGTCGAGACCTGCATGCGCGAGGCCGAGGGCGCGTTCGGCGACCCGACCGTCTTCATCGAGCAGGCCGTCGTCGACCCCCGGCACATCGAGGTGCAGATCCTTGCCGACGGCACCGGCGAGGTGATCCATCTCTTCGAACGCGACTGCTCCGTGCAGCGGCGCCACCAGAAGGTCGTCGAGATCGCGCCGGCCCCCGACCTCGACCCCGCCCTGCGCGAGCGGATGTGCGCCGACGCCGTCCGGTTCGCCCGGGAGATCGGCTACCGCAACGCCGGCACCGTCGAGTTCCTGCTCGACCCGGCGGGCAACTACGTGTTCATCGAGATGAACCCGCGCATCCAGGTCGAGCACACCGTGACCGAGGAGGTCACCGACGTCGACCTCGTCCAGTCCCAGATGCGGATCGCGTCCGGCGAGACCCTCGCCGACCTGGGGCTCTCGCAGGACACCGTCACGCTCCGCGGAGCGGCCCTGCAGTGCCGGATCACGACCGAGGATCCGGCCAACGGCTTCCGCCCCGACACCGGCAAGATCACCACCTACCGCTCCCCCGGCGGCGCCGGCGTGCGACTCGACGGCGGTACGACGTACACCGGCGCGGAGGTCTCGGCCCACTTCGACTCGATGCTGGCCAAGCTCACCTGCCGCGGCCGCGACTTCTCCACCGCCGTCGACCGGGCCCGTCGCGCGGTCGCGGAGTTCCGGATCCGTGGCGTGGCGACCAACATCCCGTTCCTGCAGGCGGTCCTCGACGATCCCGACTTCCGAGCCGGCCGGCTGACCACGTCCTTCATCGAGGACCACCCGCAGCTGCTCACCGCGCGATCCAGCGCCGACCGCGGCACCAAGCTCCTGAGCTACCTGGCCGACGTCACCGTCAACCAGCCGCACGGACCCGCGCCGGTGTCGGTCGACCCGGTCGCCAAGCTGCCCGACCTCGACCTGACCGTCCCGGCCCCCGACGGCAGCCGGCAGGCGCTGCTCGCGCTCGGGCCGGAGCGGTTCGCGCGGGCGCTGCGCGAGCAGACGGCTGTCGCGGTCACCGACACCACCTTCCGTGACGCCCACCAGTCGCTGCTCGCCACCAGGGTCCGCACCCGCGACCTGATCGCCGTGGCCGGGCACGTCGCCCGCACGACGCCCCAGCTGTGGAGCCTGGAGGCGTGGGGCGGGGCGACGTACGACGTGGCGCTGCGGTTCCTCGCCGAGGACCCGTGGGAACGGCTCGCCGCGCTGCGCCAGGCGGTGCCGAACATCCAGCTCCAGATGCTGCTGCGCGGTCGCAACACCGTCGGCTACACGCCGTACCCCACCGCCGTCACCGAGGCGTTCGTGCAGGAGGCGGCGGAGACGGGCATCGACGTGTTCCGGATCTTCGACGCGCTCAACGACGTCGAGCAGATGCGGCCGGCGATCGAGGCGGTCCGCGCCACGGGTACGACGGTCGCGGAGGTGGCGCTCTGCTACACCGGCGACCTGTCCGACCCGGGCGAGTCGCTCTACACGCTCGACTACTACCTGCGGCTCGCCGAGAAGATCGTCGACGCCGGCGCACACGTGCTCGCGATCAAGGACATGGCCGGCCTGCTCCGCGCACCGGCGGCCCGCACCCTGGTGCGCGCGCTGCGCGAGCGGTTCGACCTGCCCGTCCACCTGCACACCCACGACACACCGGGCGGCCAGCTGGCGACGCTGCTCGCCGCGATCGACGCCGGGGTCGACGCCGTCGACGCCGCCTGCGCCGCGATGGCCGGGACCACCAGCCAGCCGGCCCTTTCCGCCCTGGTCGCGACCACGGACCACTCCGCCCGGGCGACCGGGCTCGACCTGGCCGCGGTGAACGCGCTGGAGCCCTACTGGGAGGCCACGCGTCGGGTCTACGCGCCCTTCGAGTCCGGGCTGCCGGCACCGACCGGCCGCGTCTACACGCACGAGATCCCCGGCGGCCAGCTGTCCAACCTGCGCCAGCAGGCGATCGCGCTCGGCCTCGGCGAGAAGTTCGAGCAGATCGAGGACATGTACGCCGCCGCCAACGACATCCTCGGCAACATCGTGAAGGTGACACCGTCGTCGAAGGTGGTCGGCGACCTGGCGCTGCACCTCGTCGCGGTCGGCGCCGACCCGGCCGAGTTCGAGGCCGAGCCCGGGAAGTTCGACGTACCCGACTCCGTCATCGGCTTCCTCAACGGCGACCTCGGCGACCCGCCGGGAGGCTGGCCGGAGCCGTTCCGCAGCAAGGCGCTCGAGGGCCGTACGACGAAGCCGGTGGTCGCCGACCTCGACGCCACGCAGCGGCAGGGACTCGCCGACGACCGGCGCGGGACGCTCAACGAGCTGCTGTTCCCCGGCCCGACCAAGGAGTTCCGCGAGTCGCGGGAGCGGTACGGCGACGTCTCCGTGCTGCCCACCGTGGACTACCTCTACGGTCTGCGCGCCGGCGAGGAGCACGAGGTCGAGCTGCAGGAGGGCAAGCGGCTGATCTTCGGGCTGCAGTCGGTCAGCGCGGCCGACGAGCGCGGCATCCGCTCGGTGATGTGCACGATCAACGGGCACCTCCGGCCGGTGAACGTGCGGGACCGCTCGGTGTCCGCCGACGCCCCGACCCAGGAGAAGGCCGACACCTCGAAGCCGGGACACGTGGCCGCCCCGTTCGACGGCGTGGTCAGCGTCGTCGTCTCCGAGGGCGACCGCGTCGAGGCCGGCGCCACCGTCGCGACCATCGAGGCGATGAAGATGGAGGCCTCGATCACCGCCCCCGTCGCCGGCACCGTGGAACGGCTCGCCCTCTCCGGCGCCCAGCAGGTCGAGGGCGGCGACCTGGTCCTCGTCCTCTCCTCCTGACCGCGAGTGTCAGGCTTTGGCTGCGCGAGTGTCAGGCTCTGGCTGCGCGAGTGTCAGGCTCTGGCTGCGCGAGTGTCAGGCCCTGGCTGCGCGAGTGTCAGCTGGCTGCGCGAGGTCAGCTGGCTGTGCGGCGCCAGACTCGCGCGTCAGGCGTGCGCTCGCGCCGCGCGAACTCCAGCATCGCGCGACCACCCCAGCACTCGCGCGACCAAACCCCAGCACTCGCGCCACCAAACTCCAGCACTCGCGCGACCAAACCCCAGCACTCGCGCGACCAAACCCCAGCACTCGCGCGACCAAACTCCAGCACTCGCGGGGTCGGGGGTCAGTTGAGGGTGAACCAGGTGGAGCGGAGGCCGAGGGCCCAGCGGAAGCTGTCGCCGGTGACGGTGCGGTCGGACCGGGAGCCGTCGAGCTTCAGCGTCCGCACCCGGCCGAGCCACTCGCCGTTGCCGTCCCGGGACGTGACCTGGATCCGGCGCAGCGTGCCGATCCCGGGGTAGGCCCGCTCGAGCCGCTGCCTGGCGACACTGACCGACCAGGCGTGGTTCGGGTTCGCGTCGTGACCGTCGTACGGGTCCTGCTGGGCGGGCAGGTACGGCCTCGACCCGGCCGCGGTCCAGCCACCGCTCGAGGACGAGAACTGGGTGAACGCCGGCGCCCCGTCGTGCAGCAGCACCTGTCCGGCCGTCGCCTCGACCGCGGCGGTCGCCAGCGCCTGCTCGCCGCCGACGCCGCCGTACACCTGGCACGACGTCGTGTCGCAGATCTGGTAGTAACGCTTTCGGTACTGCGCGCGCGTCCACGCCGCGTAGGTCCGCGCGGCCACGGCCTGCGCCTTGACCGCCTCGGGGTGCCACGACGACGGCATCTCGTAGGGCACGACGCCCTTCACGTAGTCGTCGAGCGGCAGGATGTTGAGCGTGTCCCGCTTCGACGAGCCCGCTGCGGGCGCGGCGGAGCGGAGCTTCCCGCGGTAGACCTTCGCGCCGGCCGGAGTCCACAGGGTCAGCGGCTCGGCCGCCTTGAACTGCCCGTCACCCACGAAGCCCGGCTTGCCGTCGGGGAGCTGCCAGCGCTGCCAGGAGTCGGTGAGGTACTCCACCACCGTCCTGCCGTCGGCGACCACCAGCCGCCAGCGCTGCAGGCCCGGGATCTCGGGCAGCGGGTACGTCGTTCGGTCCCCACGGTCGCGCACGGTGAGGCCGGCCGCCGGGCTGATCACCAGGTCGTCGGTGGTGTCGCCGGTGATCAGCACGCGCATCCGCCCACCGAGCTGCGACAGCGTCGTGCCGGGGTAGTAGAACGCCAGGATCTGGTCGACGGTGAGCCCCTGACGGGCCGCCCCGTAGGCGCCGTACTGGCTCATCCCGTGCCCGTGGCCGTAGCCGTGACCGCGCACGGTGATCGTGGACTGGACCTTGGTCCACGCCTGCTTGTAGGTCACCGCTGGTGCCTGTGACCCGACGGCCCCGAGCAGCAGGACCGCGACCACGCCCAGGCTGCCCGCGGCACTCAAAGCGGTGCGCGACGGCCACGCGCGGGCGGCCAGCGAGCGCACGCTCATCCGGTTTCCCCTCGTATGGCGCCACACCGGTTCCCGCAGGACCGCAGCACCACGCAGGCCTTCCCAAACCGACGTGGCACCCCGAGGGGGTGTGACGAGTGTGCATTCAGTTGTGCAAGTGGCTGATGATTCGGTGATGATTATGGCCGACCTACGGCGTGCCGCGCCACGCTTTCGCCGGATCCGGTGGTAGGAGGCGCGGTCTCACCCCGCTCGACGCTGGCGCGGCGACGTACGCTCTGAGCGTGGACATCCTGCTGCTGCTCCTCGTCATCGGCGTCGGCGTCTTCCTGTTCCAGCGCTCCGCCGCGCAGCGTCGCCGGACCGAGATCGAGAGCCGTCAGGCCGCCGACCTGGAGAAGGTCCGCACGGTCGCCGACGAGGACGTCACCCGGTTCGGGGAGGAGCTGCAGCGGCTCGACAGCGACATGCTCACCGAGACTCTCGACGAGGCCGCCCGTCAGGACTACCAGCGCGCGCTCGACTCGTACGAGGCGGCCAAGGAGTCGCTCCGGCTGGCCACGGTGCCCGACGACATCAAGCACGTGACGGAGGCGCTCGAGGACGGCCGGTACGCCGCTGCGTGCGTGATGGCGCGCACCGAGGGCCGCCCGCTGCCGACGCGCCGCCCGCCGTGCTTCTTCAACCCCGCCCACGGCCCGTCCACCACCGACATCGAGTGGGCGCCGGCGGGCGGTCAGCCCCGCCAGGTCCCGGTCTGCGCCGCCGACGCCGACCGGGTCGAACAGGGCGCCGACCCCGACATCCGCACCGTGCGCCAGGGCGTCGGCCGGGTCCCGTACTGGCAGGGCGGCCCGGCGTACTCCCCGTGGGCGTCGGGGTACTTCGGGGGCTACGCGATGTCCGGCCTGCTGCCCGGCTTCCTGATCGGGTCGATGCTGGCCTCCGACTGGGACGGCAACGACATGTCCGGCGGCGCGGAGGGCTTCGACACCGGCGGCGGCGAAGGCGGGGGTGACGGCGGCAGTGACGCCGGCGGTGACGGTGGGGGCGACGGGGGCGGCGACTACGGCGGCGATGCCGGGGGCGGCGACGGTGGCGGCTTCGGCGGTGACGGCGGCGGCTTCGACGGCGGGTTCGACTTCGGCGGCTTCGACTTCTGAGCCGCAGGCCCTAGGGCTTGACGCGGTGCAGCCGTCGCGCGGCCTCGGCGACCGACCCACTCATCGACGGGTAGACCGTGAAGGCCTGCGCCATCTGGTCCGCGGTGAGGCTCTCTGAGACCGCGACCGAGACCGGGTGGATCAGCTCGCTCGCGCGCGGACCCACGACCACGCCGCCGACGATGATCCCGGTGCCGGGGCGCGCGAACAGCTTCACGAAGCCGTCGCGGACGCCCTGCATCTTGGCCCGCGGGTTGCCCGACAGCGGCAGCATCACGGCCTCGGCCTCGATCTCGCCGGCGTCGACCGCGGTCTGACTCCACCCGACGGTGGCGATCTCCGGCGCGGTGAACACGTTGGAGGAGACCGTCTTCAGGTCGAGCGGGGCGACCGCGTCGCCGAGGAAGTGCCACATCGCGATCCGGCCCTGCATGGCGGCCACGGACGCCAGCATCAGCACGCCGGTGCAGTCGCCGGCGGCGTACACGCCGCGAGCAGAGGTGCGCGACACCCGGTCGACCGCGACGAACCCGCCCTCGTCGAGCCGAACCCCCGCCTCCTCGAGCCCGAGGTCGCCGGTGTTGGGGACCGACCCGAGCGCCAGCAGGCAGTGCGACCCGTCGACGGTGCGGCCGTCGGTGAGCGTGACCGTCACCTTGTCGCCGTCGCGGGTCACCGACTCCATGCGTGACTTCGACAGCACGGTCATGCCGCGCCGGGTGAAGACCTGCTCGATCACCTCGGCGGCGTCGGCGTCCTCGCCGGGCAGCACCCGGTCGCGGCTGGACACCAGCGTGACGTCGACGCCGAGGGCGTTGTACGCGGAGGCGAACTCCGCGCCGGTCACGCCGGAGCCGACCACGATCAGCTTCTCGGGCACCTCGTCGAGGTCGTAGACCTGCTCCCAGGTGAGGATCCGCTCACCGTCGGGCTGCGCCGTGGCCAGCGTGCGGGGCGCGGCTCCGGTCGCGATCAGCACCGAGTCGGCCTCGACCACCTCCTCGCCGCCGTCGTCCAGCGTCGCCACGACCCGGTCGACGCCGTCGAGGCGGCCGCGCCCGGCCAGCACCCGGACACCCTCGCGGGTGAGCCGACGCCCGATGTCGTCGGACTGGGCCCGCGCCAGCGCCTTCACGCGCGTGTTCACCTTGGCGAGGTCGACGCCGAGGGCGTCGTCATGGGGCCCTGGCGCTCCGATGATCAGGCCGAGCTCGTCGGCCTCCTCCATGTCGGCCATCAGCTCGGCCGTCGCGATCAGGGTCTTGCTCGGGACGCAGTCGGTGATGACCGCGGAGCCGCCGAGACCGTCGGAGTCGACGACGGTGACGTCGGCACCGAGCTGTGCCGCCACGAGCGCCGCCTCGTAGCCGCCAGGTCCGCCACCGATCACCACGACACGATTCACGGGCGCCATTCTTGCAGCCGCCCGGGGCGCGGCGGCGAGGGCAGGCGGGCACTACGCTCGGCCCGTGCCCCTGTACGCCGCCTACGGGTCCAACATGGACCCGCACCGCATGGGCGAGCGCTGCCCGCACTCGCCGCTGCGCTCGACCGGGTGGCTGCTGGGCTGGCGGCTCACCTTCGGCGGCGAGGACCTCGGCTGGGACGGCGCCCTCGCGACCATCGTCGAGGACCCCCTCGAGCAGGTGTTCGTCGCCGTGTACGACGTGACCGACGAGGACGCCACCCTGCTCGACAGCTGGGAGAGCGCCGACTCGGGGCTGTACCGCAAGACCCGGGTGCGGGTCACCACGCTGGTCGGTGAACAGGTCGCCTGGGCCTACGTGCTCGACGCCTACGAGGGCGGGCTGCCGTCCGCGCGTACCTCGGCATCCTCGCCGAGGCCGCCGAGGCCGCGGACGCACCCGACGACTACGTCGCCTCGCTGCGGGCCCGGCCGTGTCGTTCGATCGGGCACTGAGGAGCTCCGACCACTACGCTCGCCGCGTGACCACCGCCACCACGCACCAGCAGGAAGCCGCGGCCGCCGCGGAACGTCTCCGCGAGCTGACCGGCGTCGACCGGCACGACGTCGCCCTGGTGATGGGCTCGGGCTGGCTGCCCGCCGTCGACGCGCTCGGCGAGGCCACCGCCGAGCTGGTGCACCACCGACCTGCCCGGGTTCGCGCCGCCGGCCGTCGCCGGCCACGCCGGCAAGATCCGTTCCGTACGCGCCGGGGACAAGCACCTGCTGGTGTTCCTCGGCCGCACCCACTTCTACGAAGGGCTCGGTGTGCGCTCGGTCGTGCACGGGATGCGCACCGCCGCCGCGGCCGGCTGCCGGGTCGCGGTGCTCACCAACGGCTGCGGCGGGCTCAAGGAGTCCTGGCAGCCGGGGACCCCGGTGCTGATCAGCGACCACATCAACCTGACCGGCACCTCCCCGATCGAGGGCGCGAACTTCGTGGACCTGACCGACCTCTACAGCTCCCGGCTGCGCGCGCTCTGCCGCGAGGTCGACCCCTCGCTCGACGAGGGCGTCTACGTGCAGTTCCCCGGCCCGCACTACGAGACCCCGGCCGAGATCCGCATGGTGCGCGCGATCGGCGGCGACCTGGTCGGCATGTCCACGGTGCTCGAGGCGATCGCCGCCCGGGAGGCCGGCCTCGAGGTGCTCGGCATCTCGCTGGTCACCAACCTCGCCGCCGGCATCACCGGCGAGCCGCTCAACCACGAGGAGGTCCTCGAGGCGGGCAAGGCGGCCGCGAGCCGGATGGGCGAGCTGCTCGGCGCCGTCGTACCGAGGGTCTGAGGCGTCGTGCGCACCCTCGTCACCGGCGCGGCCGGAAGCATCGGCACCGTCCTGGTCAGCGGCCTCACCGACCGTGGTCACGACGTGTTCGGCCTCGACCGGAGCACAGCTCCCAGCGGGTACGGCGACCGTTGGTACACCGTCGACGTCACCGACGGCGACGCCGTGGACGCGGTCTTCGCCGACCTCGACCGGACCGGAGGTCTCGACGCCGTGGTCCACCTCGCCGGGATCCCCGACGAGGCCTCGCTGACCGAGGAGCTGCACAGCCACGTCGTCAGCACCGCCACGCTGCTCGACGCGATGGTCGCGCACGGCGTGAGCCGGATCGTCTACGCGAGCAGCAACCATGCCGTCGGCCGGACCCCGCGCAGCGAGCTGCTGACGACCGACGTGCGCCCACGCCCCGACACGTTCTACGGCGTCGCCAAGGTCGCCGCCGAGGCGCTGCTCAGCCTGTACGCCGACCGGCACGGCATCGACGCGGTCGCACTCCGGATCGGCTCGTTCCTGCCGCAGCCGGAGACCCGGCGTGGGCTGTCGACATGGCTCTCCCACGACGACGCGGTGCGGATGGTGCATGCCGCGCTCGTCGCGCCGGCGCCCGGCTACACGGTGATCTACGGCGTCTCGGACAACACCCGCGGCTGGTGGGACCTCGGCCCGGGCCGGGCCCTCGGCTACGACCCCCAGGACGACGCCGAGGCGTACGCCGAGCGGGTCCCGGAGCGCGAGGACGACGAGGTCGAGGCCGGTCACGTCGGCGGGCCGTTCGTCACCGAGCGGTACTACCGGCCGGCCCGCTGACGACGCGGGACCGCCGGCCGGGGCTAGCCTTCGGCCCATGACCGACTCTGACGGCGACCGGGCCGACCTTCTCGAACGCGCGCGTGCCTGGGCCGCCGAGGACCCGGACCCGCAGACGCGGGCGGAGCTCGAGGCGCTCGTCGAGACGGTGGCGGCGGACCCCGACGGCGACCCGGCGCGGGATCTCGCCGACCGGTTCGCGGGCCGGCTCGAGTTCGGCACGGCGGGACTGCGCGGCGCCCTCGGCGCCGGCCCGAACCGGATGAACCGGGTGGTCGTGATCCGGGCCGCCGCCGGCCTGGCGGCGTACCTGAGGGCGAACGGGGCCGCGCCCGGCGCACCCGTCGTCATCGGGTACGACGCCCGGCACAACTCCGAGGTCTTCGCCGCCGACACCGCCGCCGTGATGGTCGGAGCCGGGCTCGACGCGCTGGTGCTGCCGCGACCGCTGCCCACCCCCGTCCTCGCCTACGCGATCCGCAAGCTCGGCTGTGTCGCCGGCGTGATGGTGACCGCCTCGCACAACCCGCCGGAGGACAACGGCTACAAGGTCTACCTCGGCGACGGCAGCCAGATCGTGCCACCTGCCGACGCGGAGATCTCGACGTCCATCGACGCGGTGGGGGCGCTCGCCGACGTGCCACTCGGCAAGGACTGGACCACGCTCGACGACTCCGTCGTCGAGTCCTACCTCGACGACGTCGCCGCGATCGCGACTCCGGGCGGTCCCCGCGACATCACCACCGTCTACACCCCGCTGCACGGCGTCGGGGGCGAGTCCGTGGCCCTGGTCCTGGAGCGCGCCGGCTTCCCCGCGCCGCACGTGACGGAGGCGCAGGCGCAGCCCGATCCCGACTTCCCGACAGTCGCGTTCCCCAACCCGGAGGAGCCCGGGGCGATGGATCTCGCGATGGCGCTCGCCGCCGACGTCGACGCCGACCTCGTGGTCGCCAACGACCCCGACGCCGACCGCTGCGCGGTGGCGGTGCCCGACGCGCACGGCTGGCGGATGCTCCGCGGCGACGAGGTCGGTGCGCTGCTCGCCGACTGCCGGCTGCGCAAGGGCGTCGAGGGCGTGTACGCCGCGTCGATCGTGTCGTCGTCGCTGCTCGGCCGGCTGGCCGCGTCGTACGGCCAGGGCTACGCCGAGACGCTCACCGGCTTCAAGTGGATCAGCCGCGTGGAGGGCCTGGCCTTCGGCTACGAGGAGGCGCTCGGCTACTGCGTGGCGCCGGACCTGGTGCGCGACAAGGACGGCGTCTCCGCGCTGCTGTGCATGGTCGAGCTCGCCGCGGAGCTGAAGGCCGAGGGCCGCACCCTCGTGGACCGGCTCGACGACCTGGCCCGCGAGCACGGCCTGCACGCGACCGACCAGCTGTCGGTGCGGGTCACCGACCTGGCCCGGATCAAGGACGCGATGGCGCGGCTGCGCACCACCCCGCCGGCCCGGCTGGGCGGGCTCCTCGTCGAGCAGGTCGACGACCTGGCCACCGGCACCGCGGAGCTGCCGCCCACCGACGGCCTGCGCTACCGGCTCGCCGACGGCGCGCGCGTGATCGTCCGCCCGTCCGGCACCGAGCCGAAGATCAAGGCCTACCTCGAGGTGGTCGTCCCGGTCGAGGGCGACGACGTCGACGCCGCGCGGATCTCGGCGGCCGGCCGTCTCGACGCGATCCGGGCCGACCTGGCGGCCGCCGCCGGGCTCTAGAGGAAGAACGACACGAGGAACGCGAGGCCGCTGACCGCGAGCGCAACCAGCTCGGGCCAGGCCAGCTCGTAGTGCGGCTCCGGCGGCTCGGTCCCCAGCCGCGCCTGCTCGCGCTTGGCCTCCTCGACCAGCTCCTCGAGGCGGGTGACGACGAACGTCTGGTAGGTCATCGCCCGTTCGTCGAGGTTGGCCAGGTCGGCCTTGCGCTTGAGCTCCGAGTAGCGGCTGGTGCCGAGCTCGGCCTGCTCCACCATGCGTCGGCGGCGTGCCTTGAAGTCCTCGCGCAGCGTGTTGCCGATCCCGATGCACACGTAGCGGGTCTCCCCCACCCACAGGCTCATCATCTGGCCGATCGCGACCTCGTCGACGCGCGCGAGCGGCACGTGGGCATCGCGGACGGAGTTCTTCAGCACGACGTGCTGCGGGTACACCGTGGCCCGCGGCCGCACCTGGGTCGTCCACACCAGCACCCCGAAGAACACCGCCCCCAGGCCGACCCGCAGCCCGGTCATGTCGTGCACGAACAGCACCACGTAGCCCAGCGCGAAGACGCACAGGGCGATCCCGAAGTACCCGAACAGGTGCCCGCTGGTGGGCTTGAACCGCTCCACCGGCTGCTGTCTGGCGGTGCGCTCCGCGGACTGGTCCATGGGGCGATTCTGCCTCGAACGGCTTGCTTTTCCCCAACCCCGCGCCCGCACCTATGCTGGGTCGGTGACCACAGCCCTGAGCTCGCCCTCGTCGACCGAGGGGGGTTCGTACGCCGTACCGGCGGATCTCGCCGAGGCGACGGCCTCGAACGCCTCCCTGCGACGGTTCCTGCACGGACTGCCGGGGGTGGACCAGGTCGGGGCCGAGGCCCGGGCCGCCTCGCTCGGCACCCGCTCGATCAAGACGACCGCCAAGGAGTTCGCGCTCGACCTCGCGATCCGGATGGTCGACCTCACCACCCTGGAGGGGCAGGACACCCCCGGCAAGGTGCGCGCGCTGGCGTCCAAGGCGCTGCGTCCGGACCCGGCCGACCCCACCGCGCCGCAGGTCGCGGCCGTCTGCGTCTACCCCGACATGGTGGCGACGGCGAAGGAGGTGCTCGGGGACTCCGGCGTCAACGTCGCCGCGGTGGCCACGGCCTTCCCCTCCGGCCGCGCCGCCCTGGACATCAAGCTGATGGACACCCGCGACGCGGTCGAGGCCGGGGCCGACGAGATCGACATGGTCATCGACCGTGGCGCGTTCCTCTCGGGCCGCTACCTCGACGTCTTCGAGGAGATCGTCGCCGTCCGCGAGGCCTGCGGCGACGCCCACCTGAAGGTGATCTTCGAGACCGGTGAGCTGCAGACCTACGACAACGTCCGGCGGGCCTCGTGGCTGGCGATGATGGCCGGTGGCCACTTCATCAAGACCTCCACCGGCAAGGTGCAGCCGGCCGCCACGCTGCCGGTCACCCTGGTGATGCTGGAGGCGGTCCGCGACTACCGCGAGCTCACCGGCCAGATGGTCGGTGTCAAGCCGGCCGGCGGCATCCGCACCGCCAAGGACGCCATCAAGTACCTCGTCACGGTCAACGAGGTCGCCGGCCCCGACTGGCTCGACCCCGACTGGTTCCGCTTCGGCGCCTCCACGCTCCTCAACGACCTGCTCATGCAGCGCACCAAGATGCGCACCGGCCGCTACTCCGGCCCCGACTACTTCACCCTGGACTGATCGCGATGGCCACCCAGAAGACAAGCATCCCCGGCACGGCCGCGGAGGGCACCGGCGCCACCAGCGCGGCCGCGATGTTCGACTACGCCCCGGCCCCCGAGTCGCGCTCGGTCGTCGACATCAAGTCCTCCTACGGTCTCTTCATCGGCGGCGAGTTCGTCGACCCGGTCGGCGGGCAGGTCGTTCAAGACGATCTCCCCCGCCACCGAGGAGGTGCTGGCCGAGGTCAGCGAGGCGTCCGCCGAGGACGTCGACCTCGCGGTCAAGGCCGCCCGCCGCGCCCACACACGGGTCTGGTCGAAGATGTCGGGCCGCGAGCGCGGCAAGTACCTCTTCCGGATCGCCCGGATCATCCAGGAGCGCTCCCGCGAGCTCGCCGTGCTCGAGTCCATCGACAACGGCAAGCCGATCAAGGAGTCCCGCGACGTCGACGTACCCATCCTCGCCGCGCACTTCTTCTACTACGCCGGCTGGGCCGACAAGCTCGAGCACGCCGGGTTCGGCCCGAATCCGCAGTCTCTCGGCGTCGCCGGCCAGGTGATCCCGTGGAACTTCCCGCTGCTGATGCTCGCGTGGAAGATCGCGCCGGCCCTCGCGACCGGCAACACCGTCGTGCTGAAGCCGGCCGAGACGACCCCGCTGACCGCGCTGCTGTTCGCCGAGATCTGCCAGCAGGCCGACCTCCCGCCGGGCGTGGTCAACATCATCACCGGCGCGGGCGAGACCGGCCGCGCGATCGTGAGCCACCCCGACGTCGACAAGGTCGCGTTCACCGGCTCCACCGAGGTCGGCCGGATGATCGCCAAGGCGGTCGCCGGCACCGACAAGCGGGTCACCCTCGAGCTCGGCGGCAAGGCCGCCAACATCGTGTTCGACGACGCGCCCGTCGACCAGGCGGTCGAGGGCATCGTCAACGGCATCTTCTTCAACCAGGGCCACGTCTGCTGCGCCGGCTCCCGCCTGCTCGTGCAGGAGTCGATCGCCGACGAGGTCCTCGAGCGGCTGAAGCGCCGGATGTCGACGTTGCGCGTGGGCGACCCGCTGGACAAGAACACCGACGTCGGCGCGATCAACTCCGCGGAGCAGCTGGCCAAGATCAAGGAGCTCTCCGACATCGGCGAGCAGGAGGGCGCGGGGCGCTGGTCCCCCGCCTGCGAGCTGCCCACCCACGGCTTCTGGTTCCCGCCGACGGTGTTCACCGGCGTCTCCCAGGCGCACCGGATCGCCCGCGAGGAGATCTTCGGTCCGGTGCTGTCCATGCTGACGTTCCGCACCCCCGCCGAGGCGGTCGAGAAGGCCAACAACACCCCGTTCGGGCTCTCGGCCGGCGTCTGGACCGACAAGGGCTCCCGGATCCTCTGGATGGCCAACCAGCTCCGCGCCGGTGTCGTCTGGGCCAACACGTTCAACAAGTTCGACCCGACCAGCCCGTTCGGCGGCTACAAGGAGTCGGGCTACGGCCGCGAGGGCGGCCGTCACGGTCTGGAGGGCTACCTCAAGTGACACCCACTGACACGCGGATCGACGTGCGCAAGACCTACAAGCTCTACATCGGCGGGGCGTTCCCCCGGTCGGAGTCCGGTCGTTCGTACGTCGTCGACGACGCGAAGGGCAAGTTCCTCGCGAACGCCTCCTACGCCTCCCGCAAGGACGCCCGCGACGCCGTGCAGGCGGCCCGCAAGGCGTTCGGCGGCTGGTCCTCCCGCACGCCGTACAACCGCGGCCAGGTGCTCTACCGCGTCGCCGAGGTGCTCGAGGGCCGCCGCGCCCAGTTCGTCGACGAGGTGCAGCGCGTCCGAGGGGCTGGGCAAGCGGCCGGCCGAGGCCGCGGTGGACGAGTCCGTCGACCGGCTCGTCTGGTACGCCGGGTGGGCCGACAAGATCGCCCAGGTCGTCGGCGGCACCAACCCGGTGGCCGCGCCGTACTTCAACTTCTCGGTGCCCGAGCCGACCGGCGTCGTCGCCGTGCTCGCGCCGCAGCGGTCGTCGCTGCTCGGACTGGTGAGCGTGGTCGCTCCGGTCGTCGTCACCGGCAACACCTGCGTGGTCGCGACGTCGGTGAGACGACCACTGCCGGCGATCACGCTGTCGGAGGTGCTCGCCACCTCCGACGTGCCCGGCGGCGTGGTCAACCTCCTCACCGGCGCGCTCGGTGACACCGCCCCGACGCTGGCCTCGCACATGGACGTCAACGCGATCGACCTCACCGGCGCCGCGGGCGGCCTCGACGGCGACGGCGCCGTCGACGCGACCGCCCTGGAGGAGGCCGCCGCCGAGAACCTCAAGCGGGTGCTGCGACCGCCTGCCGCCGAGCCCGACTGGACCGAGCCCCCCGGTCTCGACCGGATGACCGCCTTCCTCGAGACCAAGACCGTCTGGCACCCCATCGGCATCTAGCCCGGAGATCACGCCGAGGAGTCAGAACTTCAGGGCCCTCACCGGCGTGTCGGTGCACAGCTGACCCCTCGCCGGCGGGGGTCCGGCGTGCGACACAATGGCGCGGTGCGGGCGCAGGTGGTGGTGGTCGCCGGGCCGTCGGGGTCCGGCAAGTCCCGCCTCTGCCGACGGCTCGGGCTGCCGTTCGTCAACCTCGACGACTTCTACAAGGACGGCGACGACGCCGCCCTGCCGCGCGTGACCCTGCCGGGCGGCGAGGTGATGGTCGACTGGGACGACCCGGGATCGTGGCTGTGCGACGAGGCCGCCGACACCCTCGAGCAGCTCTGCCTGCAGGGCACCGCGGAGGTGCCGGTCTACGAGATCGCCGAGAACGGCCGAGCCGGTCACCGCAAGGTCGACATCGGCGACGCGGCGCACTTCGTGGCCGAGGGGATCTTCGCCCAGGAGGTGGTCGCGCTGTGCCGCGCCCGAGGCATCCTGGCCGACGCCGTCTGCGTGCGGAACCACCCGTTCGTGACGTTCTGGCGTCGGCTCACCCGCGACCTCCGCGAGCGCCGCAAGCCCCCGCACGTGCTGCTGCGTCGCGGCTGGCTGCTGATGCGAGAGGAGCCGCGGATCGTCGCGAACGCGGTCGCCAAGGGCTGCGCGCCGATGACGCCCGACGCGGCGTACCACCGGATCACGGCGCTGGTCCGGACCTGACCGCGCCGCCGAGGAGTCACGGATGCAGCGACACGCCGTCCAGGGCCCTGAAGTTCTGACTCCTCGCCGTTACGACATGGAGGAGAGCACCGCGTAGGCGGGTTTGATGACCTCGTCGATGAGGGCGAGCCGCTCGTCGAAGGGCAGGAACGCCGACTTCATCGCGTTGATGGTGAACCAGCGCAGGTCGGCCATCCCGTAGCCGAACGCGTCGACGAGCAGCCCCATCTCGCGCGACATCGAGGTGCCGCTCATCAGCCGGTTGTCGGTGTTGACCGTCACCCGGAAGCGCAGGTCCTTGAGCAGCCCGATCGGGTGCTCGGCGATGGACTTGGCGGCGCCGGTCTGCACGTTGGACGACGGGCACATCTCCAGCGGGATCCGCTTGTCCCTGACGTACGACGCGAGCCGGCCGAGCGTCACGTCCGGGAGACCCGTCTCCGTGGAGAAGTCGCTGGCGACCGTGACGTCGTCGATGATCCGCACCCCGTGGCCGAGCCGGTCCGCGCCGCACCACTGGATCGCCTGCCAGATCGACGGCAGCCCGAACGCCTCGCCGGCGTGGATGGTGAAGTGCGCGTTCTCGCGCTGGAGGTACTCGAACGCGTCGAGGTGCCGGGTGGGCGGGAACCCCGCCTCCGCGCCGGCGATGTCGAACCCGACGACGCCCTCGTCGCGGTAGGCGACCACGAGCTCGGCGATCTCCTGCGAGCGCGCCTGGTGCCGCATCGCCGTCAGCAGCTGCCGTACGACGATGGGGGTGCCCGCGCGGCGCGCCGCCTCCTCGCCCTCGCCGAACCCGTCGCGCACCGCCTCGACCACGTCGGTGAGACCCAGCCCGCCGTCGAGGTGCTGCTCCGGGGCGTACCGCACCTCGGCGTAGACCACCCCGTCGGCGGCCAGGTCCTCGACGCACTCGCGCGCGACCCGACGCAGGTTGTCGGCCGTCTGCATGACCGCCACGGTGTGGTCGAACGTCTCGAGGTAGCGCTCCAGCGAGCCCGAGTTGGCGGAGTCCTCGAACCACGCCCGCAGCGAGCTCGGCCTCGGTGGCCGGCAGCTCGTGGCCCTCGGGCGCGAGGTCGATGATGGTCTGCGGCCGCAGCCCGCCGTCGAGGTGGTCGTGGAGCAGGACCTTCGGGGCCCGCTTGATCTGCTCACCGATAGGTTCGGACATGCGACACATCCTTGCACCCCGCAACCACGGGAGGACCGGACCCATGCGCACCTTCACGTCGTTCGACGAGCTCACCGCCGCCGTCGGCGAGTACCTCGGCACCAGCGAGTGGCTCGAGATCGACCAGGCCCGCGTGGACGCGTTCGCGGACGCGACCGGCGACCACCAGTGGATCCACGTCGACGTGGAGCGCGCCAAGGACGGCCCGTTCGGCGGCACGATCGCGCACGGGTACCTCACGCTGTCGCTGGTGCCGTTCCTGGGCAGCCAGGTGTTCGCGCTGGAGACGCCGGGCGCCAAGCTGAACTACGGCGTCAACAAGGTGCGGTTCCCGAACCCGGTCCGGGTCGGCTCGCGCGTGCGCACGCACGTCTCGGTGGTCAGCGTCGAGGACATCCCGACCGGCAAGCAGATGCAGCTCAAGCACGTCATCGAGATCGAGGGCGAGGACAAGCCCGCCTGCGTCGCCGAGACGGTCGTGCTGCTGCTCCCCTGACCCCGGGACAACGATTCGTCTGCGATCCGCCCGCGGAAATCACCCCAAAGGTCGCAGACGAATCGTTGTCACTCGCCGGCGACCACCTGGGTGGGCAGCAGCTCGTCGACGAGTGCGTCGGTCTCCGCCTCGATGTGGGCGTTGCGCCGGGTCAGCACGTCGGCCATCCGGCTGGCCGCCTCCGCCGCAGCGGCGTGCCCGCCGGACTCGTGCTCGGCCCGGATCAGGTCGCGCCACAGCAGCTGTGACGCCGGGGCGGCCCGCAGCCCCGCCTGCGCCGCGGCCGCGGCACCGGTGGGGTCGCCGTCCTGGCCGCAGAGCTCCACGAGCCGGTGGGCGGTGTCGACGACCAGGTCGGGGACGACGGACTCGAGCCGGGTGCGCGGCAGCCACGTGTAGCGTCCGGCCGGTCGGTCCTCCAGCAGCTCCCCGCGGACCAGCTGCAGCGCGCGCCGCAACAGCTCGCGCTCCTCGCGGGAGGCCGCGTGCCGGGACCGCTGGGCCAGCTCGCAGAACGCCGCCCAGTCGACGGCGACGTCGGGGCTCAGCGACAGCCGCCCGTCGTCGTCGGAGCGGAGCAGCGGCGAGCCCTCGGCGTCGTCGCCGAGCCACTCGCGCACCCGCTCGACGGTCGCGTCGCGCACCTCGGGCGTGACCCCGCGCGGCCACACGGACGCGGCCAGCACCGTCGGGTGCACCGGCGCGGACTGCAGCGCCAGGAACGTCGCCATCTCCACGGCCAGGTCGACCCGAGTGGGGTCGAGGTCGCCGGGAGTCCGGGCCTCGATCCGACCAAGCACGCCGATGCGGACCCCTGCCGCGCTCCAGTGCCCGTCGTCTCCGGGACGGGTCGGCGCGGGGACGCGGACCCGCCCGTCGACGACGACCGGCGCCTCCTCGCGCGCCCGCTCGAACAGCTCGGCCACCAGCTCGGTCGAGCGGGCGGTCAGCCGGACCGCCTCCACCTGCACGTCGAGCAACGGGACGGTCATCGTGCCGCTCTCGTCGACCTCGAGCCGCCAGCGGGTGCCCGCGGACTCCCCGGCCGTGATCACGCCGAACCCGCGCGCACCGGAGCCGGTGAGCGCGGCCAGCCGGTCGGCGAGCGCCGGCTCGGGCGGTGCACCCAGCACGGCGTACTGAGGCACGACACCCGGTCGCCGGGCGAGCCGCCCGGTCAGCACCTCCTGCGCGCCCCGCTGCGGCGTGCTCGCCTCCAGCCGCTCGAGCAGGGGCCCGAAGTCGTCGACCAGCAGCAGCCGGTCGCCCGCCAGGTCGGCGAGCACCTCCGACAGTCCGTGGCCGTGGACGCGCTGCTCGTCGGTCCACGGCGCGGTGGCGAGCTGCACCGCCAGCGCCGAGACGACCTCTCGCGCAGTGGTGTCGTGACCGGTCACGGCGACGGCGCCACCGACCGACTCGAGGTCGACCAGGACGTCGGTGCCGTCGAGTCCGCGACCCACGCAGACCAGGCCCGGGTACGGCGCGTGGCCGAGCTCGGCCGGATCCTCGGCGTCCGAAGCGAGGCGCCAGACCCGGCCGTCGTCGACGGGGGTCCACGGGGCCGGGGCGTCCGTGCGGGCGGGCGCGAGCCGCAGGTCGATGGTCTCGTCGTCGACCGAGACCGCGAACACCGGAGGCAGCGCACGCTGCTCGGCGCGGCACGTGGCGCTCAGACCCCGCAGCGCGCGGTCGAGCCGCTCCGCCCGGACCCGGTCGGCGCCGACCAGCAGGGCGACCTCCGCCTCGAGCGCGTCGTCATCGGGAGCCGCGCTCCGGCGGCGACGGCGCTCGGCCAGCAGGGCGCCGAGCAGTCCGGCCGCCACGATCCCGCCGCCGGTGAGGTCGCGAGCCAGCGTCGACTCGTGCCGGGACTCGACGCTGTCCACGTCGCCGGCCCGGTCGGCCTGCTCGTCGCCGGCGGTGCCTCGCACCGGGGCGGGGGTGGCCTCGGCAGCCGGCGCGGGCGCGGCCTCGACCCGGTCGAGGCCCTTGGCGTCACCGGGCATGATCAGCACCCAGCCGGGCTGGATCAGCCGGCCCAGCGACCAGCTCGCCACCGTCGGGCTGGAGCCGGCCCTTGTTGAGGTCGAAGATCTCCTGCCAGCGGCGGCCGTTGTCGAGGTGCCGCTCCGCGATGTCCCAGAGGTTGTCGTGGTAGGAGCCGTCGGGGGGCTGCACGACGTAGACCTTCTTGCCGATCACGTCGGTCATGTCACCCGGCACGCCCGCGTGCATCGCACGTCGGTCGTCCCGGGCACTCTCCCCGGTCACGTCCTCGGTCCGGTCGTCGGCGCGGACCTCGGCGCGCGCGAGCGACACCCGGTCGGCGTCCCCCGTCCCTGCGACCGAGACCGGTGCCGCGGACAGGGGCGAGAAGGTCGCGGCCACCGACGTCCCGGTGCTGCCGGCGAGCACACCGCCGACGAGCAGGGTGCCGACCAGCGCGCGGGCCAGGTGCTGCGAGCGGCCGGACAGCGGCACCGGCCGCGGCAGCCCACGCCCGCGCACCAGGCTGACCGTCTCGATGAGCGTGCAGACCGCGAACTGCGCCCACGCGAGCCACACCACCGCCCGCAGCACGGCGAGCACGGTGTCCACGGTGACCGGCTGGGTCAGGTCGGAGCGGGTGGGCATGCCGTCGGGGTACGGCGGCGGGCCGGTGAGCAGCCACAGCCCGACCGGTACGCCGACGAGCATCACCAGCAGCGCGACACCGGCGCCGAGCGCCTTGAGGGCGGAGGTCTCGGTGTGCTCGGCCGGCTGGCCCGCTGCCGCACGGCTGAACCGCTCGGGTCCGCGGGCGGGATCGGTCTGGGTCGAGGTCACGACTGTTCCTTTCTGGACCGCCCGTCACGGGACGGGGTCGGTCACCGCCTGCGCGGTCGCGGACGCGGAGATGTCGAACGGGGGGACGCCGATCAGGCTGAGCAGCTTCGGTGCCACCTGGTCCTGGGCGCCGACGGTGATCTGGTCGCCCGCGGCGTTCGCCGACGACACCGTGTAGCCGAGGCCGCCGAGGTAGGCGTGGGCGCGCCCCTCGGCCGCCCGCGGGTCGAGCTGGACCACGTCGTTGGCGCGGAGCGCGACGATGTCGATCTCCTGCGCCCCGGCCCGAGCGGCCTGCTCCACGTCGTCGGCGAGCGTCATGCGCGCGTTGATCGCGGTGCCGCCGTCGATGACCAGGCCGGCGCAGGGGAGCAGCACGATCGCGAAGCCGACCACGAACACGGTCGCGGTGCCGCTCTCGTCTCGCCGCCTGACCGGCGGCCGCCTCATCCGGTCCTCCGGTAGATGTCGATCGGGGCGTTGCTGGCCGCGCTCGACGCCGACGCTGCCGGGGAGGCCGAGGAGGCCGAGGCCGGCGTACGACACCGAGCAGCTCAGGACGATGCGGGCGGTGCCGCCGGCCGCGAAGCCGCTGAGCGTGAACCCGGAGCACGAGGTGTCGCGGTCCAGCGACTGGGAGATGACCTGACCGGCCGCGGCATGGGCGCCGCGCTGTCGCGCTGCAGGGACGCCGCCCGCACGGCGTCGCGAGCCGTCGCCTGCATGTCGCCCTGCACGGCGACGTAGCGGCCGCAGGCGACGAAGAGCATCACGAACATGATCAGCACCGGGATCAGGACGACGAGCTCGACGGCCATCGAGCCGCGCTCGTCGCGCCGCGCGCTGCGTCGTCTCACTGGTCCACCTGGAACTCTTCGACCGGACCCTCGACCGTCTGGCTCACCCGGGGTACGACGACCGGGGCGAGCTCCTGCGCGCGCCCGGACACCACGGCACGGACCCGGTCACCGCCGACCGGCACGACGTTGACGTCGACGTCCTCGAGGATGCCGCGGCCGATGTTCTGGGCGTACCGGTAGCCGGCCACCTGGCCCGCGCCCACGTCGCCGGTCACCCGGGCGACCCGGGCCGCCTCTCGGGCAACGGCGGTGGCCGCGGCGTTGCCGAGGTAGATCAGGGAGAACTGGACGGCCACGAAGATGACCAGCATCAGGATGGGCATGTACATCGCCAGCTCCACGGCGCTGGCGCCCCCCTCGTCCCGTCGGCGCATGCCGACGCGGCTCAGCCCAGGTCGATCGAGTCGGCCTTGTCGGTGATCGTGTTGAGCAGGATGGCTCCCACGGCGACCGCGATGCCGACCAGCAGGGCGGTGATGACCACCCACTCCACCGCGGAGGCGCCGGTCTCGGCGCGGCGCGCGTGCGCGATCCGGCCCCGCACCAGCGTGGTGAGCAAGGTCAGGTGCTGTTGGACATGGAAAGTCCCTCTCTCTCCGGACATGTGGATGATCCCCGTCCTCATCCCCGGTCAACCCCCGAGGACTCTCGCGACTGCAGGATACATCAGGAACAGGAGGAAGCCGACACACAGCAGGAGCTGGGCGACCAGCATCGACTGCGACCGCTGCGGCGGCCCGCCCCTCGGCGTCGGCGAGCTCCTTGCGGCGCATCGAGCTCGCCCGTGCGGACAGGGAGTCGCGCACCTTGGCGCCGTCCTCGGCGACCAGCGCGAGGGCCGCGGCCAGGTCGCGCAGCTCCTCGACGTCGATCTCCTCGCCGAGCTGGCCGAGCGCGGCCCAGGGGGTGATGCCCTGGAGCCGGGCGGCCTCCAGGGTGTCGCGGATGCGCACCATCGCCCAGCCGTCGCTGATCGAGGTCGCCGCCTGCAGCGCCTCGGGCACCCCGCGTCCGCCGGCGAGGTTCATCGCCACCAGGTCGAGGAAGGAGCTGACCACGTGCCGGAAGTCGCGGCGGCGGTCCTCGGCGTCCTTGTTGAGCTGCAGCCCAGGGCATCAGCGCCCCGAGCGCGGCGCCGAGCACCGCCAGCCACAGCGGGATCACGGGCGTGCCGAACATCCCGGTGACCAACGGGAACGCCAGCACGATGAACGGCACGAACATGCCGACCAGCGCCGCCAGCAGCGTCCTGGCCAGGAAGGCCTCGATCGGGACTGGCCGACGATGCCGAGGTTGGCCGTGATCGAGGACGAGAGGTTCGATGCCGCGCGCGGCGAGCAGGTCGCTGAGGCTCGCGCCGACCTTGCGCAGCCGCACCGACTCGTCGCCGTGCCGGCGGTCCGCGGTGAGGCTGGCGGTGCGCGCACCGCGCTCGCGGCGCGCGTCGATCTGCGCCAGGCCGGCCGGCCCGCTGACCGGGCTGCGGTCGAGCACGGAGACGAGCAGCAGCATCCCGAGCCCCGACCACGGCGCCCACGAGCATCACCAGGACGAGGCTGTTCATGCGGGGTCCTCGCGGCGGTGCGAGCGGAGCGCGCAGCGTCGTGGGGTGCTCATGGCGCGGTCCTGAAGTGCAGGAAGCGCTCGGGCGTCTCGAACCGCGACAGCCGACGCAGCCACATGAAGCCGGCGGCGAACACCCCGATCACGATCAGCAGCACGACCTGGCCGACGGGCGAGGCGTAGGGCTCGACGTAGCCGGGGTTGAAGAGCCGCAGGCCGAGGACGAAGGCCAGCGTGACGCCCGACGACGATCTGCACGCTGCGGCGGGTGCTCCGGCGGCCCGCGCTGACCCGCTGCCGCATGTCGAGCTCGGCGCGCGCGGACTCCGACAGCGAGGTGAGCACCTCACGCAGGCCGGGCCCGCGCAGCCGGGAGTTGAGGATCAGCGCCGCGACGATCAGGTCGGCGCTGGCGTCGTCGATGTCGTCGGCGAAGCGCTGCAGCGCGACGGGGAGCGGCACCCGCACGCGCAGCCGGTCGGCCATGGTGCGACAGCTCGGCCGCGATCGATCGGCGACGCGGCGTACGCCGTGGCGGGGATCGCCTGCTCGAGCCCGACCGCGCCGGCGATCGGTGTCGCGCAGCGACTCGGTCCACGCCGCCAGCGCCTCGATCTTGGCGATGCCGCGCTTCTCGGCGCCGGCGCCGCCGAACAGCGGCGTCCCAGAAGAGGACCAGCAGGCCGGTCGCGACGGCGGCGACGACCCACCGGGTCAGCAGCAGCACCAGCAGGCCGACCCCGATGGCGATGCGGCAGCCGGGTGCCGAACGCCTTCAGCCGCCGGGCGAGGCCGGAGGGCGGCTTGGCCACCGGGCTCGACGTCCTGCCGGGTCAGTGCGTTGACCAGCAGCACCACGCCGCCGCCGACGACGGCGCCGAGCGAGGACGATGAGGAGCAGCGTCGGGGACAGCGTCATCAGGCGTTCACCCACGTGGACGCGGCGCCCGGGGCGTACCCGACCGCGCTCGAGCTCCTCGAGGCACGAGATCGACGCGGCCGGCACGGCGTACCCGTCGGGTCCGGCGGCGAACACCTCGCTGGACAGCACCCGGCCGTCGACGCCGTTGACCTCGCGGACCGAGGTGACCATGCGGCGCAGCTCGCCGCCGGAGGCGAAGTCGTTGACGCCGCTCGACGAAGACGACGAAGTCGATCGCGCCGGCGATCAGCATCATCGTCGCGTCGGCCGGCAGCCGCTCGGCGGACTGGATGGCGTAGGTGCAGATGCGGTTGAACACCTCGAGCGAGGAGTTGGCGTGGATCGTCGACAGCGAGCCGTCGTTGCCCTGGCTCATCGCGTTGAGCATGGTCACGATCTCGTCGCCGAGCACCTCACCGACGATGACCCGGCTGGGGTTCATGCGCAGCGAGCGGCGCACCAGCTCGGCCATCGTGGATCGCGCCCTGGCCCTCGGAGTTCGGGCAGCCGCTCCTCGAACGCGACCACGTTGGGGTGCAGGTCGGCGAACTCGCCGAGCCCGAGCTCGAGCGCACGCTCGACCGTGATCAGCCGCTCGTGCGGCGGCGATCTCGTTGGCCAGCGCCCGCAGCAGCGTGGTCTTGCCGGCGTTGGTGGCGCCCGGCGATCATGATGTTCTTGCGGGCCGCGCACCGCCGCGGACAGGAAGCCGGCGAGCTCCGGTCGAGATCGAGCCGTAGTCGACGAGCATGTCGAGGCGAGGCCCGCGACGATCCGGGCCCGGCGGATCGACAGCGACGGCCGCTGGCACACGCCCATGACCGCCGAGAGCCGGCTGCCGTCGGGCAGCCGCAGGTCGAGCTGCGGGTTGGCGGTGTCGAACGGGCGGCTGGTCAGACCGCGAGTACGCGCCGAGCATCTGCACCAGCTCGATCGAGCTCCTCGTCGGTCTCGGCGACCGGCGGGCAGCGCTCCTCGCGTCCGTCGGCGTACCCGACGAAGACGTTGTCGCAGCCGTTGATGTCGATGTTCTCGACCTCGGGGTCGTCGAGCAGCGGCTGCAGCCGGCCGACGCCGAACAGCGCGGCGTGGATGCCCTCGGCGAGCTCGGCCTCCTCGTCGTCGTGCGACGGCGGCGTGCGGCCGGCGGCGACCTCCTCGCGCGGCGTAGGCGCTCGAGGACCCGGCGCGATCACCGCGCGGGCGAACTGGCGCTCGTCCTCGGCCGTCATCGGCGGCAGGCCGTTGGCGGCGTCCTCACGGCGCTGCCGGGACGAGGATGTCGGCGACCTCCTCGCGCAGGTCGGCGGATCAGCTGCTGGTCCATCTGCGTCCCTCCGCCTGGGCCGCCGCGTAGCGCGATCCGGCGAGCTCGGTCAGCCGACCGGCCACGTCCGACGCCGAGCGGAACAGCAACGACTTGCCGATCGACCGCGACCAGCGCACGCCCTTGAGGCTGTCGGCGGCACGGTCGTCGTCAGCGAGCACGCCGAGCACGCTCGCCTGGATCCCCTCCGAGTCGAGCAGCTGCTGCAGGTCGGGCACCGAGCGGGTGTCGCGGTAGGAGGTGACGACCACGACCCCCACGGGCGGGCCTCCGGCGCCGGTCTCGAGTGCGTCACGCAACGAACGGAGCCGGTCGCGCAGATGGGCGATCCCCTCGATCGTCGGGCGTACGACGAAGAGGACGGCCGCCGCCCGTTGCAGCACCGGCACCGAGGCGGACCCGGGCACGACGCGGCCGCAGTCGGCGATGATGTCGGCGCCGTAGGCGTTGAACACGGTTGGGATGTGGCTCCACGCGGCGCCCAGGCCGGCCACCTGACCCGGCGTGGCGACGCCGGCGAGCACGCGGAACCCGCCGTCGACGTCCTGCAGGTGGTCGTCGAGCACCGCCTCCTCGGCGCCCCGACGGACCGCCGCGCCGAGCGACAGCAGGCCGCGCTCGGCCTGGATCGGGTCTCCCTCGGGAGTGCGCAGCCACCACGTGAGGTCGCTCCCGGCCGGGTCCATGTCGGCCACCACGGGATCGGTCGGCCACACGGTGGCCAGGGCGAGCGCCGTGACGGTCACGCCCGGCGACCCCTTGGCCGACGCGAGTGCGTACAGCGCCATCAGGACCCCGAGAGGGTCACGTCGTCGGTGGTGTTGCCGCGGGAGATCAGTGCGAGACCCGCCAGGTTGGCGCTCGAGGCGTCGATCACGTCGGCGGCCGCGGCCGACGGCACCAGCAGGCTCACGCTGCCGGCGGCGCCACCACCGAGCTCGTCGCGCTTCGGCTGGTGGATCGCGAGGACCAGGCCCTGTGTGAGCGGTGCCGCCCCCTCACCGGTGGACGACGAGCCGCTGGCGCGGACCACCTCGACGAGGTCACCGGTCTCCAGCGCCTTCTCGGGTGCGAGCGCCGGACTGAGCACCACACTGACGATCGCCCGGTCGCCTCCGATCGGGTTGTCCTTGTCGAGCATGGAGCCGTCGATGAGGGTGCCGTCCTCGATGAACCCCTTGGCGAAGGTCCCCATCACGAGCTCCGCCTGCTCCTCGGGGATGAGGTTGAGGTCGTCGTACGCGACCGGGACCGCACGGACGTTGGTCTCGGTGATCCGGGTGCCGGGAGCCAGGTCGCCGTTGGCGACGAGCACGTCGACCCGACTGTCCATCCGGATGGCCAGCAGGCCGGCGATCAGCGCACCGCCGACGATGAGCACCAGTGCGAGCGCGGCCATCGCGGGACGGCGCTGACGTGGCGGGGAGGGCAGTCGACTCGGACCGGAGGGCTTGCCACCGGTGCCGCGAGCGGCGCGCAACCTCTGGCGGTCCGCCGTCGTGGCACCCGTCGTCGTGGTCATGTGTGCTCCCTCGTCCCCTCGTGGCATCGACTGTCGGCGGGTCCGGAGCTGGTCCACGACCCCGCGCTGGTGGGACAGCGAGCGATCAGTTTATTACCCGATTCGGGTAGAGATGAACCAGGTGTCCAGGGGGCATTCTGGGGCCTGCTGTTCCCAATGCTCCGAATGTCGGCTTAGGGTGAGGCGAATCGTCAGCCGGCCGTCAGGCACGAGCATCGAAGGAGACCAGGAATGGCCCACGGGGACCACAAGATCGGGATCGACGACATCATGGCGACCGCCGACATGATCGAGCGCACGGTCGCTCAGCTCGAAGACGCCCAGCGCACCGCCAACACCAAGTCCCAGGACCTGGTCAGCGGCGCGTGGCAGACGCCCGGCGCCTCCCAGACCTTCCACAACAAGTGGAACGAGTGGAACGACGGCATGAACAAGATGATGGCCGTCGGTCCGGAGTTCGTGACCTGGCTGCGCAACTACGCCCGCGACGCCGAGGGCTTGGACACTGCCTACAGCAAGTAGGGCTATTTACGAGACTGCGCCCCCTGGCCCTTGGGTCGGGGGGCGCACCTCTGTGGGGGTGGGGTGCTGTGGCTGGCTCTGTGACCGCGCTGGCACCCCTCCTCGTGGGACAACTGTCAGGCCGGTCGGTGCCGAGGAGTCAGTTGTGCAGGCGCGCCTGCGGCGTGTCGGTGCACACCTGACTTCTCGGCCGACGTCAGCGCGTGACTTCGACGTCCACGTCGCGTGCTCCTCCTGCGGTGCCTGGCTCGGTTCGCGACCTCGTGCACTGCCTGTGGCTGGGTTCCTGCCCTCAGCCTGAGACCAGGGGGACCTGTACCAGGGTCTGTGATCCCCCTGGGTCGATGATCAGACCCCTTCCGGGGTGGATGCGGGGCATCAGGGTGCTGCGCATCAGGCGGGTGCTGAAGATGTCGCCGTCGGCCATGCCCTGCGGGGACAGCAGCATGCCCTGGCGGGACTTGCGGGCCTCGTAGATCCAGCCGCTGTAGCCGGCACCGACCTCCGCGGTCGCGCCGGCGACCAGCACCCGCCAACCCTTCCCACGGGCCTGCTGCACCATCGCCATCAGCGCCGAGGCCAGCGGCCCGTCCTTGAGCAGGTCCGCGTCGTCGACCAGCACGACCGCGCCCTCGGGCAGGCCGCGGAGCCGCTCGACCAGGGCGTCCTCCTCGATCCCGGCGGTCAGCAGGGCGTCGTCACCGAGGTCCCGCGACAGCGGGTTCGCGAGCGGGCACAGCGCGAGCAGTGGCACGCCCGCCTCGCCGGCCACGGACGCGACGAACCGCAGCAGGCCGGTCCGGCCCGACTTGGGCGGGCCGGCCACCACGGCCACGGCGCTGCCCGACAGGTCCAGCCCGGTGAGCACGAGGTCGTCCCCACCCAGGCCCAGCGGAACCCAGCCCTGGGCGACCCGGTCGGAGACCGCCCGCACGTCCGCCCGGACGCCGTCGTCGTACGCCGCGACGGCGGGCATCTCCTCCAGCCGGAACGGGCGGAGACCGCCCGGGGTTGCGGCGTCGCGCTCGGCGTGCCGGGCCGCGATCTCGCGGAGGGCGGCGTTCTGCCCGGCGCCGGAGATGTCGTCGGCGAGCACCGCCACCTGCAGCTCCACCACCGGGTCCGGGGTGAGCGCCCGGCCGTCGACGAGCGTGTCCGGCACCAGCTTCACCGGGATCCCGACGGCCCCGAAGTCGGCGCGGTCGGCCAGTCGCAGCACCAGCCGGTTCTCGACCAGCGTGGACATCCGGCCGGTCACCAGCGTTCGGTCACCGGAGACCACCACGTGCAGGCCGACCGACGAGCCGTCGCGCAGAAGGGTCATCACCTGCTCGGTCATCCGGCCGCCGTCGACCTCCCCCAGCGTCGAGGCGAATCCGTCCCAGCGGTCGAGCAGGAAGAGCAGGTACGGCGGCCGCTGGTCCTCGGGCAGCGCCGCGCGCAGCTCGGCCAGGTCGGCGTACCCGCCCTGCCCCAGCAGATGCTGGCGCTCCTCCACCAGCGACACCAGCCGCGACAGCAGTCGGCCGGCCCGGTCGACCTGGGTCCGGCTGACCACGGCACCGGTGTGCGGAAGGCTGGAAAGACCGAGCAGCGAGCCGTTGCCGCAGTCGAGGCCGTACAGGTGCAGGTCGCGCACGCCGACGCGGTCCGCGAGCGCGCCCGCGAGGGTGCGCATCGCGGTCGACCGGCCGCTGCGGGGGCCGCCGATCACGTACAGGTGACCGTCGCGGCCGAGCTCGAACTCCTTGGCCCGCTGCTGCTGCAAGGCGGGCAGGTCCTCCAGCGCCCAGGGGGCCGCGAGCCGTTCATGTGCGGCATCGTCGGCGGTGGGCGGCAGGGCGTCGACCCGGACGAGGTCCGGCAGCGCGTCGAGCCAGGGCCGGTGCTGAGCGGGGATGCCGAGCGAGGTGTTCAGCGCCGTGATGGCGTCGACCACGGCGGCGAGGTCGGTGTCGGCCTCGTCGGTCTGCACCGACTCCGGCTTCGGCCGGGCCGGCGCGGGCAGCCCGACCCGCTCCCACGTCACCGGCCAGGCCAGCGGGTCGTCGGCCGGCTTCGGTCCTCCGGCAGCATCCGGGCTGCGACCGCCGACCCGCCCGCTCTGGAACGGCATCAGCGTCGATGCGCCGCTGCGGACGAAGGCACGGCCGGGCTGGTTCTTCTGGATCCGGGCGGCGTCCGGAGCGTCGATGACGTCCCGGCTGTCGTTCTCGTCGGTGACCCGCAGCGAGATGCGCAGGTTGGTGTTGGCCCTGATGTCCGCGGACACCACGCCACTGGGTCGCTGGGTGGCGAGCACCAGGTGGATGCCGAGCGAGCGCCCGCGCTGGGCGATGGAGACCAGGCCGTTCACGAAGTCGGGGAGCTCGGCAACCATGCTGGCGAACTCGTCGATGACGAGCACCAGCCGCGGGATCGTCGGCAGGTCGGGCTGGGTGCGCTGCACGGCCCAGTAGTCCTCGAGGTCCTTGGCGCCGGGTACGGCGAGCAGGTGCTCGCGGCGGCGCAGCTCCGCCCCCAGCGAGACCAGGGCCCGGCCGACCAGGTGCTGGTCGAGGTCGGTGACCATGCCGACCGTGTGCGGCAGCCGGGCGCAGTCCTTGAAGGCGGATCCGCCCTTGTAGTCCACGAGCACGAACGTCAGCTCGTCGGGACGGTTCGCTATCGAGAGCGATGCCACGAGCGTCTGCAGGAACTCCGACTTTCCGGAGCCGGTGGTGCCGGCGATCAGCGCGTGCGGGCCGTCGCGGCGCAGGTCGAGTCGGAACGGACCGTCGTACCCGGCCCCGACCACCACGTCGGTGGTCCGGCCGTGCGTCCAGCGCGCAGCGATCGCCTCGGGGGTCGGCGGGTCGAGCTGGATCTCCTCGAGGAGCCGGGCCGATGCCGGCAGGCCGGCCGCCTCCTCCTCCGGGGTGGTGTCGCGCAGCGGCGAGATCGCGCGGGCGACGGTCTCGCACCACGGGCCCTCGACCAGGTCGGGGGTGATCCCGGCGGTGCCCTCGGACGCGGTCTCCTCGATCCGGACCTCGCCCGCGGTGCAGGCGACGACGGCGCGGCACTCCTCGGGCAGCTGGCGGACCTCGTCCTCGACGCAGAGCAGCATCACCCCGACGGCCGGCCCGCGGCGCAGCAGGTCGACCACCGCCGGCAGGGTGCGCAGCCGCCGGGCGCCGTCGAGCACGACCAGCACGTCGGGGGTCAACCGGACCTTGTCCCGCGCGGCGGCCTCGCGCTGCGCGACGAGGTTGCTCAGCTCGGCGAGCCGCCGGCCCACCGACTCCTGCTGCGTGCCCAGAGCGAGGGCGTCGGGGTCACCACCCACGCGTGTGTGCGGGAGCCACCGGACCCATCCCCAGCGGGTCTCGCCCTCGGCGTCGCTGAGCACCGTGATCCGTACGTCGCGCGGGCTGTGCAGCAGCGCGGTCTGGGCGACCAGCCACTGCGCCAACGGCGGAGCCGTCTCCTGGTCACCGGCGACACCGACCACGCCGAGCTGGCTGAGGTCGAGCCACGCCGGCACGTGCTCGAGCATCCGCGGCGGCGCGGCCTCGTCGGTCTTCTCGCGGCGCTCCTCGACCCTGACCTCCGCCGGCAGGTCGGCCAGTCCCACCCGGACCCGGAGGTAGTCGGGGTCGTTGGACCGGCGCTCCCACAGCCGGGGGCCGGGCCCGATCGCCTGCATGAGCAGGGCGGCGGGGTCGGGGCAGGACATCCGCCGGGCGGACTGCTCGGCGAGCAGCCCCTGCCCGATGCGCTTCGAGACGGCGGCGTGCGTCTCGTCGTACACCCGCCGCTTCTCGATGGCGTCCTTGCGGCCCTGCTTGCGGTCGCTGAAGAAGTTGGCCAGCACCATCACCGGCGACAGCAGCGCGAACATCAGGAAGCGTGGGCCGAACATCAGCGCCATCGGGACCGCCACCACCATCGGGATGACGATCATCACCCACGGCAGGGGGCGCTTGCGCACCTCGCCGGGCTTGTCGGGCAGGTGGAAGGACCGCTCGCGGTCGGGTGGCAGCATCCGGGGCGGGCGGTTGAAGTCGACCAGCGCCTCGTCCGGCCGAGCCTCGACGTCCGCCGAGGGGGTCTCGACGTCGGCTCGGGTCAGCACGGTGCCGCCGGCGGCGAGGTACGCGTCGACCGGCCACTCGGTGCCGTCCCCGTCGACGGGCTCGCCGTCGAGGACGGCCTCGAAGCCGCGCGCCGGGGTGACGGTCACACCGCCGTCGGCAGCCACCGACACCGTCAGGGCCGCGGCAGGCAGCCGGAGGTCGGGCAGCGACCAGCCGGCGGCGCCGTTGCCGATGACCGTGTCGCCGAGCGGGAGGCGGTGGATGCGGCCGGCGCCGGGGCCGGCGACGACACGGATCTCGGCCACCCCGTCCGGGGCGGCACGGGCGACCCGGTCGGCGGGCTCGAACAGCGACAGCACGGCCCCGCTGTGCACACCCGCCTCCCCGGCCGGCCGGGAGGGATCACCCTCCCGGCCGTCGACCCACAGCGGGATCCGACGGGCGAAGCTCTCGTGTACCTGCTCGCCGAGCAGACCCACCAGCGCGGGCACCAGGTCCCCGAGCGGCTGCGCGGTGTCGAAGTCGACCAGGGCATCGACGGGCCGGCCGGTCCGGCCGTCGACCAGGGTCAGGCTGAGCCGCACGCCGTCACCCCGTCACTCACCCCTGGTCCGAGCATTCGGACATTATGCGCGAGTGTCAGGGCACGTCGGGCGCAACCCGGTCGAGGACGAGGCGCTTCGGCGCGAACCCGGCGCCGTCACCGACCTCGATGCCGCCGTCGAGCGACGCCAGGGCCCGCTCGAAACGCTCGGTGTCGTCGCTGTGCAGGGTGAGCAGCGGCTCGCCCGCGCGCACCCGGTCCCCGGGCTTGGCGTGCAGCTCCACGCCGGCTCCGGCCTGCACGGGGTCCTCCTTGCGGGCCCGACCCGCCCCGAGCCGCCAGGCGGCCAGGCCGACGGCCATCGCGTCGAGGCGGGTGAGCACGCCGTCGGCCTCGGCCGTCACCACGTGCGTCTCGCGGGCGCTCGGCAGCGTGGCGTCGGGGTCGCCGCCCTGGGCCGCGATCATCCGCCGCCAGACGTCGAACGCCGAGCCGTCGGCCAGCTTGTCGGCCGGGTCGACGTCGTCGCGGCCGGCGGCGGTGAGCATCTCCCGTGCCAGCGCGACGGTCAGCTCGACGACGTCGGCCGGGCCACCGCCCTGCAGCACCTCGACAGACTCACGGACCTCGAGCCCGTTGCCGGCGGTGAGCCCGAGCGGCGTGGACATGTCGGTGAGCAGGGCGACCGTGGTGACCCCGGCGTCGGTGCCGAGCGCCACCATCGTCTCCGCCAGCTCGCGGGCACTGTCGACGTCCTTCATGAACGCCCCGCTGCCGACCTTCACGTCCAGCACCAGCGCACCGGTGCCCTCCGCGATCTTCTTGCTCATGATCGAGCTGGCGATCAGCGGGATCGCCTCCACCGTGCCGGTGACGTCGCGCAGCGCGTAGAGCTTCTTGTCGGCGGGTGCGAGGCCGGTGCCGGCCGCGCAGATCACCGCGCCGACGTCCTCGAGCTGACCGAGCATCGCCTCGTTGGAGAGGTCGGCCCGCCAGCCCGGGATCGCCTCGAGCTTGTCGAGGGTGCCGCCGGTGTGACCGAGGCCGCGACCCGACAGCTGGGGTACGGCGACGCCGCAGGCGGCGACCAGGGGCGCCAGCGGCAGGGTGATCTTGTCGCCGACCCCACCGGTCGAGTGCTTGTCGGCCGTGGGCCGGGACAGCGAGGAGAAGTCCATCCGCTCCCCCGACGCGATCATCGCCGCCGTCCACCGGGAGATCTCACGACGGTTCATGCCGTTGAGCAGGATCGCCATCGCCAGGGCGGACATCTGCTCGTCGGCGACCGCGCCGCGCGTGTAGGCGTCCACCACCCAGTCGATCTGGGAGTCGCTGAGCTCTCGGCGCTCGCGCTTGGCGGTGATCACCTCGACGGCGTCGTGCGCCTCGGCCATGGTCGGCTCCTCTCGGTCCGGTGGGTGCAGCTCAGCCGACGGGTGTGCCGGTGACGGCGACGGTGCGGTAGCCGCGGAGCACGAAGGTACCCCGCGACTCGGGCTCGGCCGCCAGGGACAGGTCGGGGAAGGTGCGCAGGAGGTGGCCGAGCGACTCGACGATCTCCATCCGGGCCAGCGGCGCGCCCAGGCAGAAGTGCACGCCGGCTCCGAACGCCACGTGGGGGTTGGGGTCCCGGTCCACCCGGAACGTGTCCGCGTCGTCGAACACCGCCGGGTCGCGGTTGGCCGCGCCGAGCAGCGCCGCGACCTTCTGCCCCGGTTCGAGCTCGACCCCGGCGACCTCGACCGGCCGGGTGGCGGTGCGCTCGAAGAGCTGGAGGGCGGAGTCGTAGCGCAGCATCTCCTCCACGCAGGTCGCCAGCTGGTCCTCGTGCGGGCCGGATCCCCGCGCGCAGCATGGCGACGAGGCCGTTGCCGAAGACGTTGACCGATGCCTCGTGACCGGCGTTGAGGAGCAGCACGGCCGAGGCGACCACCTCGTCCTCGCTGAGCCGCTCGGTGCGTCGCGGCCCCGTCGCCATCGCTCGGCACCAGCGTCGAGGCGCGCACCAGGTCGGACACCAGGTCGTCGCGGGGCGCGGCCGCGCGCTCGCGGGCCAGCTCGCGTACGACGGCGGCGAAGTCGGTGGCCGCGGCGACGGCGGCGGCGACGACCGCGTCGGACGGTGCCACCTCGTACATCTTGACGATCGCCTGCGACCACGCACGCAGCTCCGGGGCGAGCTCGGTGGGCACTCCGAGGAGCTCGGCGATCACGAGCACGGGCAGCGGCTCGGCGTACTCCCCGATGACGTCGAAGCCGACGGGGTCGACCCCGGCGAGCAGCCCCGCGGCGAGCTCGCGCACCCGGGGCCGGAGCCGTTCGACGTGGCCGCGGTTGAACGCCGACGCCACGAGCCGTCGCAGCCGCGTGTGCTCGGGTGGCTCGTTCTCCATCATCTGGTGCCGATGCAGCAGGTTGAACGGCTCCAGGTAGGCCGCCGGCTCGCGGTCCTTCCAGATCCGTCCGAGGCGCCGGTCGCGCAGTACCGCGCTCACCGTCGCGTGGTCGAAGGTGAGGAACGTGCCGGACTGCTCGTGCCACGCCAGCGGTCCGCGGGCCCGTTCCTCGGCGAGGGCCGGGTACGGGTCGGCGACCAGCTCGGGCGACGTCAGGTCAAGCGCGGTCGAGCGCATCGGGTCCGAACGCATCCGGCAGCACCTCGCTCATCGGCCGCACCCCGGACACGGTCCAGAGCAGCAGGTCGGCGCCACCGTTCTCGTACAGCAGCTGCCGACACCGCCCGCACGGCATGATCACGTCGCCGGCGCCGTTGACGCACACCGCGTGGGTGAGCCGACCCCCACCGGTCGCGTGCAGCTGGGAGACCATCCCGCACTCCGCGCAGAGGCCGACGCCGTACGCCGCGTTCTCGACGTTGCAGCCGACCACGACCCGGCCGTCGTCGACCAGCGCCGCAGCCCCGACCTTGTAGTGCGAGTACGGCGCATAGGCCCGCTGCATGACGTCGACGGCCCGGGCGCGCAGCTCGTCCCAGCCGTCCCGGGTGAGGTCGCTCATCCGGCGCTGCCCTTGCGATAGACCTGGCCGTCGGCCGCGGGCATTCGCAGCCGTTGGGCGGCGAAGGCGAGCACCAGCAGAGTGGCGATGTAGGGCGTCATGCCGGTGAACTGGCGCGGCACCGCGTCGGTGAGCATGAACCACGAGAGGAACGCGACCGCGAGGAACGCGAACACGATGGACTGCCGGCGTTCGGAGCGCAGGAAACGCCACAGCGCCAGCGCCGCGAGCCCGATCGCCACGAGCAGCAGCAGCGCGTGGATGGTGTCGGCGGAGCGCAGCGGCAGGCTGTCGGTGTAGCCGAACATCAGCGAGCCGGCCAGGATGCCGCCGGGGCGCCAGTTGCCGAAGATCATCGCGGCCAGGCCGATGTAGCCGCGGCCACCGGTCTGGCCGGTGACGAAGCCGCTCGAGGCGACCAGGGCGAGGAACCCGCCGCCGATGCCGGCCATCGCGCCGGAGACCACGACCGCGACCCACTTGTAGCGCAGCACGTGCACGCCGAGGCTCTCGGCCGCCTGCGGGTTCTCGCCGCAGGAGCGCAGCCGGAGGCCGAAGGCGGTGCGCCAGAGGATCCAGCCGCTGAACGCGACGAGCGCGAACACCAGGACGGTGAGCAGGTTGAGGCTGGTCGTGAGGGCCGCGACGAACGACGCGACGTCGGAGATGACGAACCAGCCCTTGTCGGAGAGGCTGTCAGCACCCTCGGCCAGGCCGGGCACGGTGAAGTCGGGTGGCCGGTCGAGTCCGGTGAGCTGCTTGACGCCACCACCGGGCAGGTTGGCGAAGTAGGCCTCGGCGAGGAACTCCGCGGCGCCCAGGCCGATGATGTTGATCGCCACGCCGGAGACGATGTGGTCGACGCCGAAGGTCACCGTCGCCAGGGCGTGCAGGGCGCCGCCGACGGCGCCGAGCAGCGCCGCGCCGAGGACGCCGATCAGCGGGCCGTAGTAGTAGGTGAAGTACGCCGCGCCCCAGGTGCCGAGGATCATCTGGCCCTCGAGGCCGATGTTGACCACGCCGGCGCGCTCGCTCCAGAGGCCGCCGATGGCCGCCATCAGGATCGGGCAGGTCGCGAGGATCGCCGCGCGCAGGCTCCCGGGCGAGTCGAGCTCACCCTGACCGGTGATCAGCCGGACGGCGGACACCGAGACGATCGCACCGAGCGTGATGAGCAGCCACATGTAGGTGAAGTTCCGGGTCCGCGGCGCCGCACTCTGCTCGGTCGGGGAGGTGGTGATGCTCATGCCGACACCTCCTCCCGGCCGGGCCTTCTCGGCCTCGAGCCGTTGGGTGACGGCTCGCTGCTCGGCCGCTGCCTGCCGGCTGCGGACGACCTCGTAGGCGACCACCACGGCGAGCACGATGACGCCCTGGGTGATCTGGACGACGTTCTGCGAGATGTCGGTCTGCAGGGTGAGCCGGTTGGACTGCTCGTTGAGGAAGGCGAACAGCAGGGCGCCGAACATGATCCCGAGCGGCCGGTTGCGGCCGAGCAGCGCCACGGCGATGCCGGTGAAGCCGAGCCCGGCCTGGAAGGCGGTGCCGTAGGTGTAGGCGGCGCCGAAGAACGACGGCATCCAGATCAGCCCGGCGATGGCGCCGGAGATCATCATCGAGATGACGACCATCCGGCTCACCTTGACCCCGGAGGCGACCGCGGCGGTCTCGGACATGCCGGTGGCGCGCAGGTCGAAGCCGAAGCGGGTGCGGTTGAGGACGAACGTGAAGGCGATGCCCATCACGAGGGCGAGCAGCACCAGCCCCCAGATCGCGCCGTCCCGCTCCTCGAAGGGGAAGAAGCCCGGGACCCGGCTGCTCTCCGGGATGATCTCGGTGCGCCTGCTGTTGCCGGCGCGGATGCCGTAGGTGCTCAGGAAGTAGCCCACCAGCGTGAGGGCGATCGCGTTCAGCATGATCGTCGAGATGACCTCGCTGACGCCGCGGGTCACCCTGAGCACGCCCGCGATGCCGGCCCACACCGCGCCGGTTGCCATCGCCGCGACCAGGCCGAGCAGGATGTTCAACGGCCCGGGGACGATCGCGGCTCCGACCACGACCGCGGCGACGTACGACGCGATGCGGTACTGGCCCTCGACGCCGATGTTGAACAGGTTCATCCGGAAGCCGACGGCGGCGGCCAGGGCGGACAGGAAGATCATCGAGGCCTGGTTGACGATGTTGACGTAGACACGCGAGGCCGGCGGCTCGAGGATGATCTGCCAGAACTCCAGCGCGCTGCTGCCGGAGAGTGCCACCACCACGCTGGTGATGAGCATGGCGGCGATGACCGCCACGAGTGGCGCCACCAGCGCGCCGACGGCGCGCTTGAGCCAGGTCACGATGCCTCCTCGTCGTGGGCGCCGGTCATGGCCGAGCCCAGGTCCTGCGGCGTGACGCTCTGCGGGTCGAACTCGCCCACGAGCCGGCCGCGCAGGATGACCTCGATCCGGTCGGAGAGGCCAATGAGTTCGTCGAGGTCGGCGGAGATCAGCAGCACCGCGAGACCCTGACGCCGGGCCTTCTTGATGTGCTCCCAGATCGCGGCCTGGGCGCCCACGTCGACCCCGCGGGTCGGGTGCGCCGCGATCAGCAGCACGGGCTCGCCGCTCATCTCGCGACCCACGATCAGCTTCTGCTGGTTGCCGCCGGACAGGGCCCGCGCGTTGGTGTCGATTCCGGGAGTGCGTACGTCGTACTCGGAGACGATGCGCTCGGCGTCGGCGCGAGCCGCGGCCTTGTCGATGAGGATGCCCTTCACGGCCGGCGGACGGTCCTGGAAGCCGAGGATGCGGTTCTCCCACAGGGGGGCGTCGAGGAGCAGACCGTGCCGGTGCCGGTCTTCGGGGATGTAGCCGATGCCGGCGCCGCGGCGGTCGCGGGTGTCCCAGTCGGTGATGTCCTTGCCGTCCACGGCGACGGTGCCGGCGGAGGGCTTGCGCATGCCCATGATGGTCTCCACGAGCTCGGCCTGGCCGTTTCCCTCGACGCCGGCGATGCCGAGCACCTCACCCTTGTGGATGGTGAGGTCGATGTCGGCGAGGAGGGCCCGTCCGAACGTGTCGAAAAGGGTGAGGTCGCGGACCTCGAGGAGGGTGTGGTCGGTGACGGTGGACTCACCCGTCTCCGGCGACGGCAGCTCCGAGCCGACCATCAGCTCGGCGAGCTGGTGCTTGGTGGTGCCCTCGGGCTTCGCAGCGCCGACGGTGGTGCCGCGGCGCATGACGGTGATGTCGTCGGCGATGTCGAGCACCTCGTCGAGCTTGTGCGAGATGAACAGGATCGTGTGGCCTTCGTTCTTGAGCTCGCGAAGGTTGTCGAAGAGGGCGTCGACCTCCTGCGGGACCAGCACAGCCGTGGGCTCGTCGAGGATGATGATCTTCGCGCCCCGGTAGAGCACCTTGAGGATCTCCACACGCTGGCGCTCGCCGACGCCCAGGTCCTCGACCAGCTCGTCCGGGTCGAGGCCGAACCCATAGGTCGTGGAGATGCGGTTGATCTCGTCGCGGGCCTTGTCGCCGATGCCGTGCAGCTTCTCCGCGCCGAGCACGACGTTCTCCAGGACCGTGAGGTTGTCGGCCAGCATGAAGTGCTGGAAGACCATGCCGATGCCCTCGGAGATGGCGTCCATCGGCGTGGCGAACGAGACCTCGCGACCGTTGACGGTGAGCGTGCCTTCGTCGGGCTTCTGCACGCCGTAGAGGATCTTCATCAGCGTGGACTTGCCGGCGCCGTTCTCACCGATCAGCGCGTGCACGGTGCCCGTGCGGATGTCGATGTCGACGTCGTGGTTGGCGACCACGCCGGGGAACCGCTTGCCGACGCCGCGCACGCGAATCGCGTCGGTGGCCGCGGGTTCGGCAGCCATGGCACTCATCGAGCTCCCTCTCGTTGCACGTCGTGGTGCTCCCCCAAAGGACAGGTCGAGACCACATGGCTCGGGCCCGGGGCCACACGCTACCGCGTGGTCCCGGGCCCGCGCCCACTTTGGCTCAGCCCTGAGTCAGGGCTTGTCCGGAACGGTGATGTCGCCGTTCTTGATCTGCTCGGCGTACTCGTCGATCTGGTCGGTGATGTCGTCGATGAACCCGCCCGACGTGGCGTAACCGACGCCGTCGCTGGCCAGGTCGTAGGCCTGGTAGCTCGTCAGCGGCTCGCCCTCGTCGACGGATCGGATCATGTCGAACGTCGCCGTGTCGACGCGCTTGAGCATCGAGGTGAGGATGTGCGCCTTCTGGTCCTCCGAGGCGGTGAGGTACTGGTCGGAGTCGACACCGATCGCCCACATGTTGTCGCCGGCCTCGACCGCGGCGTCGAAGACACCGGAGCCCGAGCCGCCGGAGGCGTGGTAGACGATGTCCGCGCCGCCTTCGTACAGCGCGGTTGCGGCGGCCTTGCCGCCGGCCGGGTCGGCGAAGCCCTTGAGGTCCTCCTCCTCGATGTAGGTCACGTCGACGGTGATGTTCTCGTCGACCGCGGCCACACCGGCGGCGTAGCCGGCCTCGAACTTCTTGATCAGGTCGTTGTTGACGCCGCCGACGAAGCCGACGTGGTCGGTCTGCGTCTTCAGGGCGGCGGCGACACCGACGAGGAAGGAGCCCTCGTGCTCGGCGAAGCCGAGGTAGGCGACGTTGTCGTTGGGCTCGTCGGGCGTCGGGTCGAACCCGTCGACCACACCGAAGTTGACCTCCGGGAAGTCCGGCGCCACCGCGTCGACAGAGAGGCTGTAGGCGAAGCCGATGCCGATGATCGGGTTGTGACCGTCCTCGGCGAGGGCGCGCAGGCGGTCCTCACGGGCCGACTCCGGCTCGCCGTCCTGGGCCTCGGCCTCGGTGCAGGTGGCGTCGAGCTCGTCGACGGCCTGCTCCATGCCGCGGGCGGCGGAGTCGTTGAACGACTGGTCGCCACGGCCACCGACGTCGTAGGCGAGACCGACCACGGGCCCGTCGCCGCCACCGTCACAGAGGCCTTCTTCGCCTCCCGCGGTGTCACTGTCGTTGGCGCAGCCGACCAGCGCAAGGCTGAGTACTGCGGATGCTGCTGCGATCTTGGTCAGGCGACGCAAGATGCCTCCTCAAGGTTTGCTGCGCCACCTTCGCGGGCGCCGAAATCAGGGGTCACCCTAGTGCCCGGGCACCGATCTGACAGGCAAAACCAGGGCGCGCCGCACAAGTGTTATAGCTCGGTGACCCGGGACCGGCCCGGGTCCGGCCTCACTCCGCCAGTGCTGTCAGCGCGACGGCGGCCAGCACGCGGGCACCCACGCCGATCGCGCGCTCGTCGACGACGAGGTCCCCCTGGTGCAGGTCGTACGTCGGACCGCCGGGCGTGCGGGTGCCCAGCCGGCCCATCGCGCCGGGGATCGACTCGACATACCAGGCGAAATCCTCGCCGCCGAGGCTCTGCGGGGTCGAGACCAGTCCGGTCGGACCGAGCACGGCGGAGGTGGCGGACGCCAGGGTGGCGGTCGCGACCGTCTCGTTGACGACCGGCGGGACGCCCCGGACGTAGCTGATCTCGGCGGTGACGCCGTACGGCGCGAGGATCTGCGCGATCAGCTCGCGGACGAGGTCCTCGGCGTCCGCCCAGGCCACCGCGTCGAGCATCCGCAGGGTCCCGGCCACCTCGCCGGTCGCCGGGATGACGTTCTTGGCGGCGCCGGAGCGGACCATGCCCCACACCAGGCTGGCGCCGGCGCGGGGGTCGAGGCGACGGGACAGTGCGCCGGGCAGCTCGGTGACGAGCTTGCCGAGTGCGTAGACGAGGTCCTCGGTGAGGTGCGGGCGGGACGTGTGCCCGCCGCGTCCGCTCAGCCGGATGGTGATGGCGTCGGCCGCGCCGGTGATGGGGCCCTCGCGGAGGCCGACCTCGCCGATGTCGATGGTCGGGTCGCAGTGCAGGCCGAAGACGTGCGTGACCTCGTCGAGGGCGCCGCCGGCGATGAGCTCGAGCGCGCCGCCGGGCATGATCTCCTCGGCCGGCTGGAACAGCAGCCGGACCCGGCCGGTCAGCGGGCTGTCGCGGTGCAGGGCGGCCAGCGCGAGACCGGCCCCGACGAGGGCGGCGGTGTGGACGTCGTGCCCGCACGCGTGGGCGACGCCGGGCACGGTGCTCGCCCATGGTTGCGCTCCGAGGTCCTCCACCGGGAGCGCGTCCAGGTCCGCCCGGAGCGCGACCGCGGGGCCGTCGGTCTCGCCGACCTCGGCGATCAGTCCGCTGCGCGGCAGCAGCCGGACCCGGACCCCCTCCTCGTCGAGCCGCTTGGCGACGAGGGCGGTCGTCCGCTCCTCCTCCCACGCCAGCTCCGGGTGGGCGTGGAGGTCACGACGAAGGTCGACGAGCTCCTCGGTCAGCGCCTCGACGGCACTGTCGATGTGGACGAGCTCGCGGGGACGGGACACTCACCGCAGGTTACCGGAGCGTCCGGTGCGGCTCGCGATCCGGATCGCGTCAGCCGACGTCGCGGACGAGTGCCTGGGACTCCGCGACGGGCACGTTGACCGTGCTGTCGGTGGTGACGCTGGGCAGCGGCTGTGCGCCTGGCGTCTCCGAGCTCGTCCAGCTCGCGCCCCAGGTGGCCGTGGCGGTCACCGGGAAGCCCTCGCCGTAGCCGGTCGAGCCCCGGGTGAAGGGGAACGCGCAGGCGCCGGCCGGCGCCTCGCCGCCGCTGTAGGCCGTCGTGAACTGCTCGTAGGTGCAGACCTGGCCACCGGCCGGGGAGGTGAGCACGAAGTCCTGCGCGTCCGCGGTGACCTCGGCCCACAGCGTCGGGCTGATGGCGGCCCGGATGTTCCAGGAGGGCTGGTAGCCATCCGCCCAGAACATCGTGTCGAGGTTGACGAGGGTCGCCTCGGTGCCGGCGACCTCGGGGTTGCGCTGGATCTGCGGGTCGGGGATGTCGAGGGACTGGTACGCCGCGTCGCGGAGCACCTCGATGTCAACGTCGGGGTCGGGCGCCGCACCACCGGGCGGGACGAGGTAGACCATGTTGGGGATCGACCAGCCATTGCCTTGGGCGGCCTGTCCCGCGTAGTCGACCATGCCGTCCCAGTCGCCGTCGTCGAGACCGGGGCACTCGAGTCGGTACCAGTTGGCGTCGGGTTGGCTCTCGACGACCTTCTCGAACTTCTCGACCTTCCCGTAGCCGAGCACCCACTCCTTGCCGGAGTACAGCGGGTCGTCCCAGGCGTCCTTCATGTAGTCGAGCGCGGCCTGGGGGTTCTTCCATGGTGCCCAGTAGCAGGTGGGCGGGACCGAGGAGACGTAGCCGCCACCGCCACCGCCGGACGGCGCGGCCGAGCCCGTGTAGGTGATCTGCACGCAGTAGCTGGCCGCGCCGCAGGCCTGGGCCTCGGCGTTGTCGCCGGCTCCGGCGTACGCGGGTGCCACGGTCGCGGCGATGACCCCGCCGACCGGCACCGCGAGCGCGAGCAGCCTCACCACGGTCTTCAACATGGTTCCCCCAGCACTTTCCGGCCCGTCAGCACGGGCCTGACCCGATGTCGATCACGCGGGTCACCGCCCAGGCGTCGGATACCCGGGTGAGGTGGCCCTGAAACTCGTAGAAGGGCGTCAACGGCTCCGCCGCCCGCCCGTTGGCGCGGCGGTCCACGGACTGGTTCGCCACACAGCTCTCGAGCCGGGCGGAGGAGCCGCGGATCCGCACCTTGCTGACGTCGAAGCGGAGGTCGCCCTCGGTCGTCAGCTCGTTCTGCTCGAGGTAGTCGACGTAGGCGACCACCTGGCTGGCGGCGTCGCCCTGGGCCACCGCACCGAGCGCCGTTGGGTCGACCTCCGGCCCGGCGAAGGCGTCCATGCGCACCTGCCAGTAGGCGAGCCACGCGTCCACGACCGCCTGCTGCTCCTCGTCCGACACGTTGATGTCGCCGGGCATCGCGACGTGACCCTCGTCGTCGAACTGCTCCTCGGGCGTCGCGCTCTCGCGCTCGGACGTGGACCCGTCGGACGACGCTGTGGACGACGTCGAGCTGTCGTCACCGATGGTCGGCGGTGGGGCGGCATCGTCGTCGGAACAACCGGTGAGGGCGCACAGACAGACGGCGAGCGCGGCTGCGCGCGTCCACTTCATGGCCTGGCCCCCGAGGGTGTCGGTCTGTCAGAAGGCGTCGGGAGGAGAGTACACACCCCAGACGTCGCGCAGCGCGTTGCAGACCTCGCCCACGGTGGCCTTGGCACGCAGCGCCTCTTTCATCGGGTACAGGACGTTGTCGGTGCCCTCCGCCGCCTGCTTCAGCGCGGCCAGGTGCTTCTCGACCTCGGCGTTGTCCCGCTCGGCGCGCAGCCTGGCCAGCCGATCGGCCTGCTGGGCCTCGATCGCCGGGTCGACGCGCAGCGGCTCGTACGGGTCCTCCTCGTCGAGGCGGAACCGGTTCACGCCGACGATCACGCGTTCGTCGGTGTCGATCTCGCGGGCGATCTGGTAGGCCGACTTCTCGATCTCGTTCTTCTGGAAGCCCTGCTCGATCGCGGCGACGGCGCCGCCGAGGTCCTCCACCTGCGCCATCAGCTTGCGGGCCTCGGCCTCGAGGTCGTCGGTGAGCGACTCGATCGCGTAGGACCCCGCGAACGGGTCGACGGTCTTGGTCACGTCGGTCTCGTAGGCGATCACCTGCTGCGTGCGCAGCGCGAGCCGGGCCGACTTGTCGGTCGGCAGCGCGATCGCCTCGTCGTAGGAGTTGGTGTGCAGCGACTGGGTGCCGCCGAGCACCGCGGCGAGCGCCTGGACCGCGACCCGCACCAGGTTCACCTCCGGCTGCTGGGCGGTGAGCTGGACGCCCGCGGTCTGGGTGTGGAAGCGCAGCGTCTGCGCCTTGGGGTTGGTGGCGCCGAACTCGTCGCGCATCACCTGCGCCCAGATGCGGCGGGCGGCGCGGAACTTCGCGACCTCCTCCAGGATCGTCGTACGCGAGACGAAGAAGAAGGAGAGCCGGGCGGCGAACTCGTCGACGTCCAGCCCCGCGGCGATGGCGGCGCGGACGTACTCGATGCCGTCGGCGAGGGTGAACGCGATCTCCTGCGCGGGCGTCGCACCGGCCTCGGCCATGTGGTAGCCCGGAGATGGAGATGGTGTTCCAGCGCGGCACCTCGGCCTTGCAGTAGGCGAAGATGTCGGTGATCAGCCGCAGCGAGTGCGCCGGCGGGTAGATGTAGGTGCCGCGGGCGATGTACTCCTTGAGCACGTCGTTCTGGATCGTGCCGGTGATCTTGTCGCCGGCGATCCCGTTGTCCTCGGCCACGATCTGGTACATCAGCAGCAGCAGCGCCGCGGGTGCGTTGATCGTCATCGAGGTGGAGACCTCGTCGAGCGGCAGCCCGTCGAAGAGCAGGTGCATGTCGTCGACCGAGTCGATCGCGACGCCGACCTTGCCGACCTCGCCGTGGGCGATCTCGGAGTCGGAGTCGTGCCCCATCTGGGTCGGCAGGTCGAAGGCCACCGAGAGCCCGCCGGTGCCGTTGGCGACCAGCTGCCGGTAGCGGGCGTTGGACTCCTTGGCGGTGCCGAACCCGGCGTACTGCCGCATCGTCCAGGGCCGGCCGGTGTACATCGACGGGTAGACGCCGCGCGTGAACGGGTACTCCCCCGGAGCGCCGAGCCGAGCCGCCGGGTCGAAGCCCTCGAGGTCGTCCGGCCCGTACAGCGGCTCGAAGGGCAGTCCTGACTCGGTGTGGCCGGTCTCGCTCATGTCTTGGAGGGTACGGCGAGCGGCGGCACGCCGCACCGTGAGATCTCCCACGACCTGGGTGGTCGAGCCGAGCCCGAGTCCGGCCGAGCCGAGCCCCGGGTGGTCGAGCCGAGCCCCGGTGGTCGAGCCTGTCGAGACCACGCCCCCGAAGTGCAAGGATCGCCCCGTGCCCACCCCGCCGACCGCCCGCGACCGGGTCGAGCGGTTGCTCGACCGGATCGAGTCCGTCGACCTGCACACCAACGCCGTGTGCACCCTGCACCCCGACGCGCTGGCCCAGGCGGAGACGCTGGACGCGGAGGCCGCCGCCGGGCGGGTCCGCGGCCCGCTGCACGGCGTGCCCGTGCTGGTGAAGGACAACGTCGACACCCACGACCTGCCGACCACGGCGGGCTCGCTCGCGCTCGCGGACGCGCCGCCGCCTGCCCAGGACGCGACGCTCGTGCGCCGGATCCGGCGAGGCCGGGATGGTCGTGCTCGGGCAAGACCAACCTCAGCGAGTGGGCCAACATCCGCGACGGCTGCTCCACCTCGGGGTGGAGCGCCTACGGCGGGCTGACCCGCAACCCCTACGGCCTGAACCGGTCCGCCGGCGGGTCGAGCTCGGGCAGCGGCGCCGCGGTCGCCGCCGGGCTGGCGCCGCTGGCGGTCGGCACCGAGACGGACGGGTCGATCACCTGCCCGGCCGCGTTCAACGGCGTGGTCGGCATCAAGCCGACCGTCGGGACTCGTGCCGACCGCGGGCGTGGTGCCGGTCTCGCGCTCGCAGGACGCGCCCGGCCCGATGGCGATGACCGTGGCCGACGCCGCCGCGCTGCTCGACGTGCTGGCCGGAGGGCCGACGGCGGCACCGACTACGCCGCGCACGCGGTGCCGGGGCGGCTGGCCGGCAAGCGCATCGGGGTCCCGCGGGAGACCTACTGGGGCTACTCGCCGCACGCCGACGCGGCCGCCGAGCGCGCGGTCGCAGCTGCTCGCCGCTGAGGGTGCGACGATCGTCGACGGCACCGACCTGACGTCGATGGCCGACTTCGGCTTCGACGACGAGCTGCTCGTGCTCCTGGCCGAGTTTCGCAGCGGGCTGGCCGACTACCTCGGCGGTCGAGCCGGGGACGTGCCCCGGACGCTGGACGAGGTGGTGGCCTTCAACCGGGCGCACGCGGACCGTGAGCTGCTGCACTTCGGGCAGTCGTTGTTCGAGCAGGCGCTGGCGGGACCCGGGGTGGGCAGCGCGGAGTACGTCGAGGCGCGGGCCCGGTGCCTGGCGGCCGCCCGCGACGAGGGCATCGACGCCGTGCTGCGTGCGCACGAGCTCGACGCGCTGGTCACCCCGTCGTACGCGCCGGCCTGCCCGATCGACCTGGTCAACGCCGAGGCCCATCCCGGCGCCTGCACCCAGCCCACCGCGATCGCGGGCTACCCGCTGGTGACGGTGCCCACCGAGCTGGCGGCCGGGCTGCCGGTCGCGGTGTCGTTCTGGGGCACGGCCGGCAGCGAGGCCACGTTGATCGAGATCGCGCACGGCTACGAGGTCGCCCGCGACCGCACGTCCGGGCCGTTGCCCGCGCCGACGTACCCGAACTTCGTCTGAACCGGCCCAGGCCGGCACCAAAGTCCGATGTTCCCACTGCCTTCCCGGTGGTTGGCTCGGGCCGAGGAAGTGGTCGTCGTGCACGGTAAGCGGAAGTCCTGGAGAGCGGTCGCGGTGCTGGCCGGCTCTCGCTTCCTGGGCTGGGACTTCGAGGTCAGCTGCCGCAACGCTCCGACCGTCACGATCCAGGCTTCCGTCGCACACATCTGCCGACCGGTCTTCCGGCTCCGCTGACGTCTGTCCACGGGCGACGCGTCTCGAAATCGCGCCCCGCGTCCGAGCCGGCGAGGACGCGAACAGGGCGGGAGATTGAGGAGCGTCGGCGCGGACCGAGCCCGCAAGGGACGGGCGACGCGTCTCGAAATCGGCAAGGCGCTCATGCGGTAATCGATGTCACAAGCCTCACCGGCCGGTAACAAAGCGGACGTCGATAGAGTGCTTGGGTTACCCGCCCGATCGACGTCCGAAAGGTTCTCGCGTTGGCCAGCTCTCCGGCAGGAACGCTGTACCGGGGCCGCGAAGGTATGTGGTCGTGGGTCGCCCACCGCATCACCGGCGTGATGCTCTTCTTCTTCCTCTTCGCGCACGTCATCGACACCGCGATGGTCCGGGTGTCGCCCGAGGCCTACAACACCGCGGTCGAGACCTACAAGAACCCCATCGTCGGACTGATGGAGGTCGGGCTGGTCGCGGCGTTCCTGTTCCACGGCCTCAACGGGATCCGCGTGATCCTCGTCGACTTCTGGTCGAAGGGCCCGCGCGTGCAGAAGCAGATGACGTGGGGCGTGCTGGTCGTCTGGGCGGTGCTGATGGTGCCGTTCGTGATCCGCCACCTGGCCAACGTGTTCGGCGGTGGAGCATGACCGCGCCGACGATCGGCGGCTCCCCGCACGCAAGTCCAACCGGACGTCGTCAACTTCGAGCTGAACTCGTGGCTGTTCATGCGCGGCTCGGGCGTGCTGCTGCTGGTCCTCGTCTTCGGCCACCTGTTCGTGAACCTGATGCTCGGCGAGGGCATCCACGCGATCGACTTCGCGTTCGTGGCCGGCAAGTGGGCCAACCCGTTCTGGCAGGTCTGGGACCTCGCGATGCTCTGGCTGGCGCTGCTGCACGGCATGAACGGCCTGCGCACGATCATCAACGACTACGCCACGAAGCCCAACACCGCGCTTCGTGCTCAAGACGCTGCTGTACTTCTCGACGTTCGTGGTCCTGGTGCTCGGCACGCTGGTGATCTTCACCTTCGACCCGTGCATCGACCCGAGCTCGACGCTCGACGTCTGCCAGACCCAGTAAGGGACGGACACCATGGTTCAGCACCACAAGTACGACGTCGTCATCGTCGGGGCCGGCGGGGCCGGCATGCGCGCCGCCCTCGAGTCCGGACAGCGCACCCGCACGGCGGTCCTCACCAAGCTCTACCCGACCCGCTCCCACACCGGCGCCGCCCAGGGCGGCATGTGCGCCGCGCTGGCCAACGTCGAGGAGGACAACTGGGAGTGGCACACCTTCGACACCGTCAAGGGCGGCGACTACCTCGTCGACCAGGACGCGGCCGAGGTGATGGCCAAGCGAGGCCATCGACGCGGTGCTCGACCTCGAGAAGATGGGCCTGCCCTTCAACCGCACCGACGAGGGCAAGATCGACCAGCGCCGGTTCGGCGGGCACACCCGCAACCACGGCGAGGCCGCCGTACGACGTTCCTGCTTCGCGGCCGACCGCACCGGCCACATGATCCTGCAGACGCTCTACCAGCAGTGCATCAAGCACGAGGTGGAGTTCTTCAACGAGTTCTACGTCCTCGACCTGCTCACCACCGAGCACAGCGGCGGCGTCGGCGTCAACGGCGTGGTGGCCTACGAGCTGGCCACCGGCGAGATCCACGTCTTCAACGCCAAGTCGGTGATCTTCGCGACCGGCGGGTTCGGCAAGGTCTTCCGCACCACGTCCAACGCGCACACCCTGACCGGTGACGGCATGGGCATCGTGTGGCGCAAGGGGCTGCCCGCTCGAGGACATGGAGTTCTTCCAGTTCCACCCGACCGGCCTCGCCGGCCTCGGCGTACTGCTGTCCGAGGCCGCCCGAGGCGAGGGCGGCATCCTGCGCAACAGCGACAACGAGCGCTTCATGGAGCGCTACGCCCCGACGATCAAGGACCTGGCCCCGCGCGACATGGTCGCCCGCGCGATGGCCAACGAGGTGCGCGAGGGGCGCGGCGCCGGCCCCGACAAGGCCTACGTCTACCTCGACCTGACGCACCTGCCCCGGGAGCAGATCGACGCGAAGCTCCCCGACATCACCGAGTTCGCGCGCACCTACCTCGGCGTCGAGCCCTACACCGAGATGATCCCGGTGTTCCCCACGGCGCACTACGCCATGGGCGGCATCCCCACCAACATCAAGGGTGAGGCGCTGGCCGACAACCACACCGTGATCCCGGGCCTCTACGCCGCGGGCGAGGTCGCCTGCGTCTCGGTCCACGGCGCCAACCGGCTCGGCACGAACTCGCTGCTCGACATCAACGTGTTCGGCCGGCGCGCGGGCATCTACGCCGCGGAGTACGCCGCCTCCACCGACTTCGACGACATCGTCGAGGAGCGGCCGGAGGGACGCGTCGTCGACATGATCGAGCAGATGCGCGACGCGGGTGGCTCGGAGCGGGTGGCGGCGATCCGCCAGGAGCTCCAGGCGACGATGGACATCAACGCGCAGGTCTACCGCACGGAGGGCTCGCTCAAGCAGGCGCTGGCCGACATCGAGGGCCTCAAGGTGCGCTATGCCAGCGTGTCGGTGCAGGACAAGGGCAAGCGGTTCAACACCGACCTGCTCGAGGCGATCGAGCTCGGCTTCCTGCTCGACCTGGCCGAGGTGCTCGTCGTCTCCGCGCTGGCCCGCAACGAGTCGCGCGGTGGTCACTTCCGCGAGGACTACCCGACCCGTGACGACGTGAACTTCATGCGGCACACGATGGCCTACCGGGAACCCGACGGCGACGGGTCACCGGATCCGCCTCGACTACAAGCCCGTCATCGAGACCCGCTACAAGCCGATGGAGCGCAAGTACTGATGGCCACCGACACCGACACCGCCACCGAGGCAGGCGCCGCGCCCGCGCAGAGCACGACGGCGATGACCGTCACCGTGAAGATCCTCCGCTACAACCCCGAGGTGTCGGAGGAGTCGACGTGGGAGTCCTACCAGGTCTCCGCCGAGCCGACCGACCGCGTGCTCGACGCGCTGCACAAGGTGAAGTGGGACATCGACGGCTCCCTGACCTTCCGTCGCTCATGTGCGCACGGCGTGTGCGGCTCCGACGCGATGCGGATCAACGGCAAGAACCGGCTGGCCTGCAAGACGCTGCTCAAGGACGTCAACCCGTCGCAGCCGATCACGGTCGAGCCGATCAAGGGCCTGCCGGTGCTCAAGGACCTCGTCGTCGACATGGAGCCGTTCTTCGCGGCGTACCGCTCGGTGATGCCGTTCCTGGTCACCACCGGCAACGAGCCGACCCGTGAGCGGCTGCAGTCGCAGAAGGACCGCGACCGGTTCGACGACACCACCAAGTGCATCCTGTGCGCCGCCTGCACCACGTCGTGCCCGGTGTACTGGGCCGACGGTCAGTACTTCGGCCCGCAGGCCATCGTCGGCGCGCACCGGTTCATCTTCGACAGCCGCGACGAGGGCACCGACCAGCGCCTGGAGATCCTGAACGACAAGGAGGGCGTGTGGCGCTGCCGCACGACCTTCAACTGCACCGAGGCCTGCCCGCGTGGCATCGAGGTCACCAAGGCGATCCAGGAAGTGAAGCGGGCGCTGATCTTCCGAAGGTGAGGCGGGAGACCGAGCCTGCGAGGTCGACGCCGAACCGAGCAGACAGCACCGAAGGTGAGCGGAGGGGGTCGGACATGGCGAGGACGTGGGCCGAGGTCACGGTCGAGCTGCTCGGCGGTCGCGGCACCTCGCTGTGGCCGCCCCCCGGCCGCATACTGCTCATCGGACCGCGACACACGTTCGCCGACCTGGCCGGCGCGATCGACCGGGCGCTGGCACGCTGGGACGTGGCCCATCTGTCCCAGTTCGAGCTGGCGGACGGCGCGTCGGTCACCGATGCCGAGTCACTGGAGGAGGCCGACTCGCTGCTGTCCTCGTACACGGGCGGGCACGACATGCGGACCGCCAAGGTCATGAAGCTGGTTCCTCCTGGATCCTCCTTCAGGTACGTCTTCGACTTCGGCGACGACTGGATGCACGCCTGCACCCTGGGGACGGAGCAGGTGGATCCGGTCGAGCTGTACGGCTTCACACCACGCGATCCCATGGTCGTCTGGGGCTGGGGCGATATCCCCGACCAGTACGGCCGACGCTGGGCCGAGGACGACGGCGGGAGCCCACCGCCACCCCGGCCGGCCGACGGGCACCCGATGCTCGATCCGAGCTGGCCGCACGTGGGGACACCACGCGTGGACCTTGCGCAGCTGCGGGGCGCGGTCGCCCGCGGCGACATGGAGGCGATCCTCACGGCCGTCGCCCGTCACGACGTACGGCCGGCGTTGCAGCTCGTCGGCGCGGCCCTCGAGGTGGTGGTGTCAGCGGGCGACGAGCGTGCGCGGCGCTACGGCGTCGACGTGGGCCAGCTCCTCGCTCAGCGCGACTGGCCGGGTGACGACGTCCTCGCCGAGGACCTGTACGCCTTGGTCCGCGGGCAGGAGCTCTCAGGTCGGGTCATCACGACCTCCCTCGACGAGGTGGCTGGACAGCTCGAGGGATCGATGGACGAGCTCGGCGGGTTCCTCGACCTGCGCACCGGTGAGGTGGTCCCGCACACGATGACCGACGCCGGCGAAGTCGGTGAGGACGCCGCGATCGACATCGGCAAGGAACCAGACCGTTGGTTGGCCCTGCCTCGACAAGGCCCGGATGACGGTTGGCAGGACATGGCAGCCTTCGCGGCGGGTCTCTCCGACGCCCGGCTACGCGATCGACTGGAGCGGGATCTCGACGGCAGCGGCGCGTTCCGCAGGTTCAACGACTCGATCGACGAGTCGGGGCTGCACGAGGCGTGGCGCGCCTTCTCCGATGAACGCCGGTCGGGTCGGGCCCGTGCCTTCCTCGCCGAGCACGGCGTCCGGGTGCTGCCCGCAGCCGTGTCGTCTCGCCAGCGGGCGGTGCGACCGCATCGCGTGTGACGAGCGATCAGTACTCGATGAGGTGGTCGGCCTCGGCCTTGACGTCGGGCGCCGAGCTGGCGTGCACCCACACGTGGCCGCGGCCGTCGCACTCGGGGCGGGTGCAGTGCAGGTTGCCACCCGGGGACTTTGCTTCACACATCGAGTTACCTCCACCGTCTGGTTGCCCGAGCTGGTGCGGGTGAAACAGTGGTCTACCGGCAGGATGGAGGCGTGCGGCACTCCTACGACGTCACCGTGACCTGGACCGGCAACCAGGGCGCCGGCACCAGCCACTACCGCGCCTACCGGCGCGACCACACAGTCACGACGGCAGGCCGTCCGGTCCTGCTCGGGTCGGCGGACCCGACCTTCCACGGCGACCGCGGGCGCTGGAACCCCGAGCAGCTGCTCCTCGCCGCGCTCAGCCAGTGCCACCTGCTGAGCTACCTGCACGTGTGCGTGAACGAGGGCGTGGTCGTCACCGACTACGCCGACGAGGCGACCGGCACCATGACCACCGACCCGGACGGCAGCGGCCGCTTCACCGAGGTGCTGCTGCGACCACGCGTGACGGTTGCCGAGGTGTCGATGGTGGGGCCGGCCGAGAAGGCCCACCACGAGGCCAACCGGCTCTGCTTCATCGCCAACAGCGTCAGCTTCCCGGTCCGGCACGATCCGACCGTCGTGGCGCGGTGAGTCGGGAGTTGGTCGTTCGACCGCGCCCGCGTCTCCGGACGGGCACACTTGCGGGGTGTTGGAGTTCGCCCAGGGTTACGGCCCACACCGTCAACCGCTCGAGCTTGCGGTCCTCGACCAGGTGGCGCGCGGCGCTGCCGACGTTCCCTCCGTGTCGGCGGCTCTCCGGGCTGACCCGGACGAAGTGGCGGACGCGGTCAGCTGGGCCGTCGAGGAGGGACTGCTGTCGCGCATGCTGCTCACCGAGAGCGAGCACCTCACGCTCACCGCGGGCGGCCTGGCGAGCGTCGCCTGGCAGCGCCGGCTGAGCGAGGCGGTCGACGCCGAGGGCCGCATCGACGTCGACGCCATCACCCGAGACGTGGCATCCGCCCAGCGGGCCGCCCTCGAGGGCGAGGCGGCGGCGATCGAGCGCAGCCACGCACACGTGCTGGTCGACGATGCCGAACGCGACGCCGCGACCGCCGAGCTGGCTCGGCACTTCGCGGAAGGGGCGATCGACCGGTCGGAGCTCGAGAGACGCACGGAGCTCGCCCTGCAAGCGCGCACCCGTGGCGACCTGGGGGAGGCTCTGGCCGCCCTCGAGGGGAAGACGACGGCCGGGCTCGGCGGCCGCCAGGTGGTCAGCCTGGCCGCCACGAGGAGGGCCGTCGGGCTGGTGAAGATCGCGTTCCTGCTGGTCTTCCTGACCGCGTTGACGTCGATGATCCTGCGGCAGGCCTGACGTCAGGGCAGCGTGGCGTTGTTGCCGCCGCTGACCACCAGGACCACGGTCTCCCCGTCGGCGACCGGCACGATGCCGCTGATCACCGCGGCCACCGGCACGGACGCGGCCGGCTCGGCCAGCACGCGCACCTTCTGCCACAGCCACGAGCGGGCGGCGACGATGGCGTCCTCCGACACCAGCGGCACCGACACACCACGGGCGGAGGCGACCGCGAACGCGTGCTCCCCGATGCGGGGTGGGCCGAGCGCGTCCGCGGCCACCCCCGACGATGGTCCGGCGACCGGAGCACCGGCGGCCAGCGCGTCGTGCAGGTGCGAGCAGAGCTCGGGCTCCACCGGTTGCACGGGTACGACGCCGTCGAGGGCGGTCGCCACCCCGGCGTACAGCCCACCACCTCCGCAGGCGATGACGACCCGGTCGGCGTCCGGCACCTGCTCGGCCAGCTCCAGGCCGAGGGTTCCGGCCCCCGACACCGTCGCGAACGTGTCGTAGGGGTGGACGACAGGCATGCCTTCTCGCGCGCTGAACTCCCGGCAGGCGTCGAGTGCGGCGCCGACGTCGCCGTCCACGGGGTGCAGCCGCGCGCCGTACTCCTCGATCCGGTGCAGCTTGGCCGGCGTCGCCGTGGCCGGCGCGAAGATGTCGGCCACCAGACCGGCGGAGGCGGCGGCCCACGCCACGGCCACCCCGTGGTTGCCGCCCGAGGCCGCAGCGACGCCCCCGGCGCCCGCGGGCAGGGAGAGCACGTTGTTCATCGCGCCGCGGGCCTTGAACGACCCCGCGTGCTGGAGCAGCTCGAGCTTGAGGAGGACGCGCCCCGCGGCGCCGAGCTCGGCTCCGTCGACCTCGAGCACCGGCGTACGTCGGACGGCCGAGCCGACCCGGGCCCGCGCCTCCTCGACGTCTCCTCGGCTGGGCAGCACCTGGAGCGTCACGCGGACACCCTGGCCGGGTCGTCGCGACGGGCGTCGCGGCCGGTGGCCCGCCAGGTGCGGACGCCGAGCCGACCCAGCACGACCGCGATGACGAGGTTCACCACGATGAGGACGACGTGCGCGACCCAGTACCCGGTCGGCCGCTCCTCACCGCTCTGCTGAGCCTCGAGAAGGTTCTTGCCGAAGTTGGCGTAGCTCACGACGTTCCAGGCGGCGATGAGCAGGAACAGGACTGCGTGCTTGCGTTCGAGCTTCACCCAGCCATCCTGCCGCGACGCTTCCGGCACGCGGTCAGCGGGTGGCGCGCCGCCAGACGATCACCGCGACACCCGCCGCCGCGGCGGCCGCACCCGCGGCGGCCAGTCCCGCCCGGGGTCGGGGGCCAGGGCCGGCGTCGGGTGCCGGGCTCGGACGTCGATCGAGCTCGTCGGTCACCGGGACGACCGGGCTCGGTGCCGCAGGGCGAAGCGGGGCCGCCGGGGACGCGTCGGGGTCCGGACCGGCGGCCGGCTCGACGGGCTCACGCACGTCGGTGACCCGCGGCTCGCTCTCCTCCGCGTTGCCGAAGGCCGCTCCCGGGGCGCGCATCGCCTCGTGGATGCGCATCTCCATCGCCGCGGGCGCGGTGTAGGCGTAGGCCGCGCTGAGCACGACCACGCGCGAGAAGTAGTTGATCCACACGACGAGGATCAGCGCGATGCCGAACGCCTGGAAGGCGGGTTGGTTCTTCGTGATGCCGATCAGGAACACCGAGAGCGACTTGAGGACCTCGAAGCCGACGCCGCCGAGGATCGCGCCGTACAGCAACGACTTCCTCGGTAGGTGCGGGTTGACGAGGAGCCGGTACATGGCGAGGAAGAGCAGCGTGGTCGCGGCGATCCCGAGCCCGTGGCCGACCAGCCACAGGAGCACGGCCGTCACCGGGGTGTTCTCGAGACCGACGAGGTCGAGCACGTCCTGCGAGAAACCGGCGACGAGACCGGACAGTGCGACGGAGAACAGCAGCACCGCGCCGATCACGGTCAGCGAGACCAGGTCGCGCAGCTTGCCGATCAGGAAGTTCGGCTGCTCGCGCTTGGGCGTCTCGAACACCACCTCGAGCGCGTCGCGCATCGCGGACAGCCAGCCGAGCCCGGCGTAGAGCAGACCCACCAGACCGAGCAGACCGATGGTGGCGGCGTTCTGCTCGAAGGTCTCCAGCGGGATCTCGCCGGGACCGGTCCCGACGATGCCCGGGAGGAAGGTGTCGATCACCTCGACGAGGTCGCCCCTGGCATCGGCGTACACGATCGACAGCTGACCGACGACGAAGAAGGCCAGCGCAAGGATGGGGAAGAAGGACAGGAAGCCGAAGTACGTGACCGCACCGGCCTGGGCGTTGCCGTTGACCTTGCCGTAGTGCTGGGCGGTGCGGACGAGGTGGTCGAGCAGGACGAAGCGCTCGCGTGCGTTTTGCACGCGGGTGGCGACGCGCTCCTTCAGTGAGGCCATGCCGGTCTCCTACCCACCCTGAGGTGGATGTAGTGGTCAGGAACGCACCGACGCGGTGAGCGGGTAGTCACGTGTCGGGACCCAGCCGGCGACCTCGTCGTGCTCGTAGAGCGAGAAGTGGTCGACCTCGAAGGCGCACTCGAAGTCCGAGAGCTCGCCGAACGCCCGGTCGAGCGACGCGTCGTCGAGGTGGTGGGCCACGGTGACGTGCGGGTGGTACGGGAACTGGAGCTCGAGCCTCGAGCGGCCCGCGCCGGATCGCCAGGGCCAGCTGCTCGCAGCCCGAGATCCCTTCGACCACGGTCACGAACACGACCGGCGAGACCGGCCGGAACGTGCCGGTGCCGCGCAGGTGGACCTTGAAGGCGGGGTTCAGCGCGGACGCCTCGGCCAGGTGCTGCTCGATGCGCGGCATCTGCCCGTCGGGGACCTCGAACGGCGGCATCAGCGTGATGTGGGTCGGGATCCCGGCAGCGGTCTTGTCACCGAGGTCGGTGCGGTAGTCCTGCAGCTGCCCACCCCACGGCTCGGGTACGGCGATGGCCACGCCGATCGTGCGGGGTCCGGGGGTCACGATCGGCAACCCTACCGACCCGGGCCGGACGAAGCCGACCCGGTCGTAGACGTCGGCGAGGGTCCGCTCGGCCACCGCGTCGGCCTTGGCGCAGCCGTCGGCAAGGATCGCGTCGAGCTGGGCCCGGTCGTCGAGCAGCTCGAGGGTGCGGTCGCGGAACGGCGTCACGAAGTCGACCACGACGTCGGCGAGGTCCTTCTTGAAGTCGCCGTAGCCGCGGCCGTCGTACTCCTTCTCGAGGTCCTCGATGCCGCGTCCGGTCAGGGCGGAGTAGATCGTGAGCAGGTTGGAGATGCCCGGCTTGTGCTCCTCGTCGAAGCGGACCTCGGTGCCGGAGTCGGTGACCGCCGAGCGGATCTTCTTCGCCGACACCTTCGGGTCGTCGAGCATCTCGATGATGCCGCCCGCGGTCGAGGCCGACTTCGACATCTTCGGCGTGCGGCTCCTGGAGGTCGAGGATCTTGGCGGTCGCCTTGAGGATGTAGGGCTCGGGCAGCCGGAACGTCTTCTTGTAGCGGTGGTTGAAGCGGCCGGCGAGGTCGCGGGTCAGCTCGAGGTGCTGGCGCTGGTCCTCGCCCACCGGGACGTACTGCGGCCGGTAGAGCAGGATGTCCGCGGCCTGCAGGACCGGGTAGGTGAACAGCCCCACCGACGCGGCGCCCTCGCCGCCCTTGGCGGACTTGTCCTTGAACTGCGTCATCCGGCGCGCCTCGCCGAAGCCGGTCAGGCACTGCAGCACCCAGCCGAGCTGGGCGTGCGCGGGCACCTGGGACTGGATGAAGATCGCCGAGCGCGCGGGGTCGATGCCCATGGCGAGCAGCTGGGCGGCGGCCCGGAGGCAGCGCTCGCGCAGCAGCTTGGGGTCCTGCTCGACGGTGATCGCGTGCAGGTCGGCGATGAAGAAGAACGGCTCGTGCTCCTCCTGCAGCGCGACCCACTGCCGCAGGGCGCCGAGGTAGTTGCCGAAGTGGAACGAGTCGGCGGTCGGCTGGATGCCGGAGAGCACCCGGGGGCGGGTCGTCGGCGCGGTGGGAGGAGCGGCGTCGGGCATGAGCGGCATTCTCTCAGGGTGGGCCGGCGGGTACGCCGACGGGACGTGGGTCGCCGTGGTCAGGACGCCTTGTCGTCGCGGGCGACCGGGTCGGGACCGGCCTGCAGGGTCGCCACCTCGGGGTCGGCAATGACCTCCGGAGGTACGGCGGTGACGCGCACGCGGCCCACGCGCCGGTTCTCCACGTCGCGCACCACGATCCGGTGGCCCTCGAAGTCGACGGAGTCGCCCTCGACCGCGGAGCCGGCCCAGCTGCGCCATCAGGAAGCCGGCGACGGTCTCGTAGGGGCCCTCGGGCAGCTCGATCCCGGTCTCGTCCTCGAAGTCGTCGAGGTTGAGCAGCCCGTCGACCTCGACGTCGCCGCCGCGGTGCCGGGTGGTCTCGGCCTCGTCGACGTCGTACTCGTCCTTGATGTCGCCGACGAGCTCCTCGACGAGGTCCTCCATCGTGACGATGCCGGCGGTGCCGCCGTACTCGTCGGCGACGATCGCCAGGTGGGTGCCCTCGCGGCGCATGTCGGCGAGCGCGGCGAGGATCGGCCGGGTCCAGGGCAGCATCAGGGCGTCGCGGGCCAGCTCGCCCACCCGCACCGACCGGTTGGCCATGTCGGGGTCGAGCAGGTCGCGCACGTGCACGAAGCCGATGACGTCGTCGGCCGACCCGCGGATCACCGGGTAGCGCGAGTGCGGCTGGGTCAGCGCCTCGCCGGGCGGCCTTGTAGACCGGGCATGCCGGCGTCGAGGAAGTCGACCTCGGTGCGCGGGATCATCACCTCGCGGATCTGCCGGTCGCCGGCCTCGAAGACGTCCTCGACGATCCGGCGCTCCTCCTCGCCCAGCGTCTCGTGCGCGCCGACCAGCTCGCGCAGCTCCTCGTCGCTGATCTGCTCGCGACCTGGCGTTCGGGTCGCCGCCGAGCAGCCGCACGACGACGTCGGTCGACACGGAGAGCAGCCAGATGACCGGCCGCGAGACCCGGGAGATCCGGTCGATCAGCGGGCCGAGCAGCGAGCGCGACGCCCTCGGCGCGCTGCAGCGCGAGCCGCTTGGGCGCCAGCTCGCCGAGCACCAGCGAGAGGTAGGAGATCGCGATCGTCACCAGCACCAGGGCGAGCGGGTCCGGCGAGCGCCGGCGGGCACGCCCCAGCCGACGAGCACCGGGCGCGAGGTCGTCGGCGAGCGTCGCGCCACCGAACGCCGCGGAGAGGAAGCCGGCCAGCGTGACGCCGACCTGGACGGCGGCCAGGAACCGGTTGGGGTCCTCGTTGAGCTCGGCGACGGTCCTGCCGCGCTTGCTCCGGCCGGCGAGCGCCCGGGCCTGGCTGTCGCGCAGCGAGACCAGCGCGATCTCGGCAGCCGCGAAGACGCCGCCGATGAGGACGAACAGGACGACAAGCCCGATGCTCCCGAGCGTGCCGTTCACGGTCTATGTCCTTCGTCCATGGGGCAACGATAAGGGTTTGCGGGTGCCCGGCTCACTCGACAGGGTGTGCGGATGAGGTACCCCGATGACGTGCCGACGCTGACCGACGGCGTGGTCGTCCTGCGCGCGCACCGCGACGACGACGTACCCGGCGCTGCTGGAGCAGGCCCTGGATCCGGTGATGGTCGAGTGGACCACGGTGCCGGTGCCGTCCTCGGAGCAGACCTCGCGCGACTTCGCCACCAAGGTCATCCCCGCGGGATGGGCGCAGGGCACGTCCTGGGCCTTCGCGGTCGAGGCCCACGACGACGACGGGCGAGCCAGGTTCGCCGGCACCGTCGAGCTGAGGGACCAGGAGGACCGGCGCGCGGAGATCGCGTACGCCGCGCACCCGTGGGCGCGGGGCCGCGGCCTCATGGAGCGGGCCTGCCGGCTGCTGCTCGAGTGGGGCTTCACCGAGAAGCGCCTGGCAACCGTCATCTGGTGGGCCAACAAGGGCAACTGGGCATCGCGCCGGCTCGCCTGGCGGCTCGGGTTCTCCGTGGACGGGGAGCTGCGGCGCTGGCTGCCGCAGCGCGGGGAGCTGCTCGACGCCTGGGTGGGGGTGCTGCTCGCCGGTGCGCCCCGCGAGCCGCGCACGGCCTGGCTCGAGGTGCCGACGATCGAGGGCGGGTCGGTGACGTTGCGCCCGTTGGAGGAGCGCGACGCGGGCCGGATCGTCGAGGCGTGCAACGACGAGCGCTCGGTGCACTTCCTCACCAGGCTGCCGCGTCCGTACACGCACGACGACGCCCTGGCCTACCTCGAGGACAGCCGCGAGGTTGCGGCGCGGGGCGAGGCCCTGCGCTGGACGGTGGCCGACCCGCGCGACGACCGGCTCCTGGGGACGATCTCGCTGTTCGACATCAAGCCCGGCCACGAGGCCGAGGTCGGCTACTGGACCCATCCGGCGGCCCGCGGTCGGGGGGTGATGACGAGTGCCTGCCGGCTGGCGGTCCGGCACGCGTTCGTGCCGGCCGAGGACGGTGGTCTCGGCCTGCGCCGCGTGCAGGTGCTGGCCGCGGAGCCCAACACCGGCTCCCGGGCGGTCATCGAGCGCAACGGCTTCCGGCAGGTCGGGCACGACCGGCTCGGCACCAGGCTCGGCGACGGCACGCTGGTCGACACCCTGGTCTTCGACCTGCTCGCCGAGGAGTTCTCCGCCTGACCCTCTCTTCGGGACCTACGGCCCTGGGTCCCGGCGGCCGGCCGTGCGACGTTGGAGCTCAGGCGCCGGCGGCGACCGGCCCGGCGTCCCGGCGTCGAGGAGGGTCCATGTCCATCTCAGAGTTCACCGACTGGCCCGTGGACGAGCTCAGTCACGAGGAGTCCTGGGAGCTCCTCGGGAGCCAGGAGCTCGGCCGGCTGGCCTACCGCCTGGTCGACGAGGTCTTCATCGTCCCGCTCAACTACACCGTCGACGGTCGCCGGCTGCTGTTCCGCACCGGCTCGGGCAGCAAGCTGCTCGCCGCCGCACTGCAGTCGGACGTGGCGTTCGAGATCGACTGGTACGACCAGCGCAGCGCCTGGTCCGTCGTCGCCCGTGGGCATCTGCGCAAGCTCGGCGACGTCGAGGCGCGGCGCGCGGACACCCTGGGCCTCGTCTCGTGGCTGCCGACCCCCAAGGACGACGTGATCGCGCTGCAGCCCGAGGCGGTGTCGGGGCGCCGGTTCCGGTTGCAGCGGCACTGAGCAGGGGCGTCGCCCCGCGGTCGTCGTACGACAGCGGCGCTGCCCGTGGTGAACTGCACGTTCCCGTGGGGAGTTCACCGCGGGGAGGGGCCGATTACCACGGGACCGTGGTAATCCACCCCGCACTGAAACGCGCGACTCAGGCGGTACGACGGTGCAGCAGCACCGACCACGCCAGCACGAGCAGGCCGGCCAGCGAGAGCCCGGCACCGACCCAGCTGGGCGCGGTGTAGCCCCACCCGGCCGCGATCACGAGACCGCCGAGCCAGGCGCCGAGCGCGTTCGCGGCGTTCAGCGACGAGTGGTTCAGCGCGGCGCCGAGCGTGCGGGCGTCCCCGGCGACGTGCATCAGCCGCAGCTGCAGGTTCACCACCAGCACCGCGCCCACCGCCGACACCACGAACGCCGTCACCAGGCCGGGCACGAACCACTGGGACGTCACCGTGAACAGCGCGAGCGAGAGTCCCATCGCGATCGACGACGCGACCAGCGACCGCAGCACGGACCAGTCGGCCAGCCGACCGCCGAGCATCGTGCCGGCGACCGCGCCGACCCCGAACGCGAGCAGGAACACCGGGACCGCCGACTTCGACAGCCCGGTCACGTCGGTGACGGTCGGCGCGATGTAGGAGTACATCGCGAACATCCCGCCGAACCCGACCGCGCCGACCAGCAGGGTCAGCCAGACCTGCGGCTCCCGGAACGCCGCCAGCTCGCGCCGCCCGGTCGCCGTCCGGTCGCCCGGCGTCGACGGCACCAGCAGCAGCACGAGCACCACGGTCAGCACGGCCGATCAGCGCGACCGCGCCGTACGCCGTCCGCCACCCGAGGTGCTGACCCATCCAGGTGCCGGCCGGGACCCCGACGACGGTGGCGACGGGGAGCCCGAGCATCACCCGGCTGACCGCGCGGCCGCGGCGCTCGGGCGAGACCATGGAGGCCGCCGCGAGCGACGCGAGGCCGAAGTACACGCCGTGCGGGATGCCGGAGAGGAACCGGGCGCCGACCAGCTGCGGGTAGTCCTGGGCGAGCGCGCTGACGGCGTTGGCCACGGCGAACGCCGCCATCAGTGCGACCAGGAGCGCGCGGCGGGGCAGCCGGGCGCCGAACACGGCGATGACCGGGGCGCCGATGACGACGCCGAGGGCGTAGGCGGAGATCATGTGGCCGGCCTGCGGGATCGACACCGAGACACCGGTCGCCATCTCCGGCAGCAGGCCCATGGTGACGAACTCCGTGGTCCCGATGGCGAACCCACCGACCGCGAGCGCGACCGTCGCCCAGGCGACCCGACGCGCGGACAGCGCGGCGGTCGTCGCGGGGGCGTCGGGGTCGGTGGCTGTGGTCGTCACACCTGCCCCAAGAACCCGCGCGGCCGTGCTATTCCCCCGGACCGGTGTGTCCCCCGGCACCCCGGCCGCGCGACCCCACCCACTCGATACGACGCGACGTTTTCGCGGTTTCCATGCGCCGTGGAACCACCAGATCGTCGCGTCGTATCGGGATCCGGGCCTCAGCCCAGCGACGCGAGCGCCTCGTTGAACGTCTTCGACGGCCGCATCACCTCGGCGGCCTGGTCGGCGTCGGGCCGGTAGTAGCCGCCGAGGTCGACCGGCGAGCCCTGCACGGCGAGCAGCTCGTCGGTGATCGCCTGCTCGTTGGCCGCGAGCGTGCTCGCCAGCTCGGCGAACGCCGCCGCGAGCTCGGCGTCCTCGGTCTGCTTCGCCAGCTCCTGCGCCCAGTAGAGCGCCAGGTAGAAGTGGCTGCCGCGGTTGTCGAGCTCGCCGGCCTTGCGGCTCGGGGACTTGTTCTCGTTGAGGAACGTGCCGGTGGCGCGGTCGAGCGTGTCGGCGAGGATCTGCGCCCGCGCGTTGCCGGTCGTCTCGGCGAGGTGCTCGAAGCTGACCGCCAGCGCGAGGAACTCGCCGAGGCTGTCCCAGCGCAGGTGGTTCTCCTTGCACCAGCTGCTGCACGTGCTTCGGCGCGGAGCCGCCCGCACCGGTCTCGAACAGCCCGCCGCCGTTGATCAGCGGCACGACCGACAGCATCTTGGCGCTGGTGCCGAGCTCGAGGATCGGGAACAGGTCGGTGAGGTAGTCGCGCAGCACGTTGCCGGTGACCGAGATGGTGTCCTCGCCCTTGCGGATCCGCTCCAGCGAGAACGCGATCGCGTCGACCGGCGACATGATCTCGATCTGCAGGCCGTCGGTGTCGTGCTCAGGGAGGTACTCCTTGACCTTCGCGATCAGGTTGGCGTCGTGGGCGCGGCCCTCGTCGAGCCAGAACACCGCCGGCGCGCCGGTGGCCCGGGCCCGGGTGACGGCGAGCTTGACCCAGTCGCGGATCGGCACGTCCTTGGTCTGGCACATCCGCCAGATGTCGCCCTCGGAGACCACGTGCTCGAGCACCACGTCGCCGTTGTCGTCGACGACCCGGACGGTGCCGGTGCGCGGGATCTCGAAGGTCTTGTCGTGGCGAGCCGTACTCCTCGGCGGCCTGGGCCATCAGCCCGACGTTCGGCACCGAGCCCATCGTGGCCGGGTCGAAGGCACCGTTGGCGCGGCAGTCGTCGATCACGACCTGGTAGATGCCGGCGTACGACGAGTCGGGGATCACCGCGAGCGTGTCGGCCTCCTCGCCGTCGGGGCCCCACATGTGGCCCGAGGTGCGGATCATCGCCGGCATCGACGCGTCGACGATGACGTCGCTCGGCACGTGCAGGTTGGTGATGCCCTTGTCGGAGTCGACCATCGCGAGCGCGGGACCCGCGGCGATTCCCCGGTCGATGGTCGCCTGGATCGCGTCGGCCTCGGGCAGCGACTCGATGCCCGCTGAGGATCGCACCCGAGGCCGTCGTTGGGGCTCAGGCCCGCGGCCGCGAGCACGTCGCCGTGCTCGGCGAACAGGTCGGGCAGGAACGTGCGCACCACGTGGCCGAAGATGATCGGGTCGGAGACCTTCATCATCGTGGCCTTGAGGTGCACCGAGAACAGCACGTCCTCGTCCTTGGCGCGTGCGATCTGCGCGGCCAGGAACTCGCGCAGCGCGGCGACCCGCATCACGGTGGCGTCGACGACCTCGCCGGCGAGCACCGGGACGGACTCGCGCAGCACGGTGGTCTCGCCGTCGTCACCGACGAGCTCGATGCGCAGCGACCCGTCCTTCGCGATGACGGTGGACTTCTCGCTCGAGCGGAAGTCGTTGTCGGTCATGTGCGCGACGTTGGTCTTGGAGTCGGCGCTCCACGCGCCCATCCGGTGCGGGTGGTTGCGTGCGTAGTTCTTCACCGACGCCGGCGCACGACGGTCGGAGTTGCCCTCGCGGAGCACCGGGTTGACCGCGCTGCCCTTGACCTTGTCGTAGCGCGCCCGGACGTCCCTCTCCTCGTCGGTCTTGGGGTCGTCGGGGTACGCCGGGAGGTCGAACCCCTGCTTCTGCAGCTCGGCGATCGCAGCCTTCAGCTGCGGGATCGAGGCGCTGATGTTGGGCAGCTTGATGATGTTCGCGGCCGGGGTCTTGGCCAGCTCGCCGAGCTCGGCGAGCGCGTCGGAGACCCGCTGCTCCTCCGTCAGCCGGTCCGGGAACTGGGCCAGGATGCGGCCCGCCAGCGAGATGTCCCGGGTCTCGACCTCCACGCCGGCGGTCGAGGCGTAGGCCGACACGATCGGCAGGAACGAGTACGTGGCCAGGGCGGGCGCCTCGTCGGTGTGCGTGTAGATGATCGCTGAGGGGTTCGGCTTGGGGTCCGTCACTCCGGTGCTCCGTTTCCGCACGGTCGGCGTCAGTCGGTCGGGAAAGTTTCTTGACGTCAAGATATCTGATGGGGCGGACCACGACGACGCCGGCCCGCCCTCCGGTCATCCTGCCCCCGCTGCCCGGACATGGAAAGGCATGGCGCCGGTCGTGCGGGGGCACGAGCGAGGGCACCGGCGTGATCGTCATGTCCGGTGGGAGGAGCAGGCGGATGGGTCTCAGCGTGCTGGTCACCGGCGCGTCCGGGTTCGTGGGCGGCGCCCTGTGCGACGCGCTGGTCGACGAGGGCCACGACGTGCGCGCCATGACCCGCCGACCCGAGTCCTACTCGGGAGCGGGCACCCCGGTGGCCGGGGACGTGTGGGACCCCGAAAGCCTCACCGACGCGCTCGAGGGCGTCGACGCGGCGTACTACCTCGTGCACTCGCTGTCCTCCGCCGACTTCGAGGCCGAGGACGCAGCGGCCGCGCGCGCCTTCGCGGTCGCCGCGGCGCAGGCCGGCACTCGGCAGATCATCTATCTCGGCGGCCTCGGCGCCGACGGTGACGGGCTCTCCCCGCACCTGCGGTCGCGGCGGACCGTGGAGGGACTGCTGGCCGGCACCGGCGTGCCGGTGACCGTCCTGCGCGCGGCCATCGTCGTCGGCCACGGCGGCATCTCCTGGGAGATGACCCGCCAGCTCGTCGCCAAGCTGCCCCTGATGGCGACGCCGCCCTGGGCCGAGACCCGGACCCAGCCGATCGCGCTCCAGGACGTGGTGCGCTACCTGGTCGGCGTGCTCGACAACGAGGACGCCATGGACCGGACCTTCGAGATCGGTGGGGCCGAGGTGCTGACGTACGGCGACATGCTGCGCCGCACCGCGGTGATCCAGACCGGCCGCGACGCTCCCGTCGTCAAGGTGCCGATGCTCAGCGATCGGCTGACCCGGGCGGTGACGACCGAGGTGTCGAGCTACTGGATGTCGCTGCTCACCGAGGTCGACCGCGCCACGGGCCGCACCCTGATCGAGTCGATGAGCACCGAGGTCGTGGTCACCGACGACGCGATCCGATCGGTGGTGCCGTTCGAGCCGATGGGGTTCGACGACATGGTCCGGGTCGCGCTGTCCGACCGGCTCCGGGAGGTCGGCACGCTGTGACTCGGGGACCGATCCCGACCTGGTCTACGCCCTTCGTCGTACCCCTCGGACCCGCGGCGGCGTACCCGCTCCGGCGCTGCTAGCGTCGCCGTCAACCCGCTGAGATCTCAGGAGTCGTCGTGAACGCTTCCCCGTCAGGGACCCCCGTCAAGGTCGCCGTCACCGGAGCGGCCGGCCAGATCGGCTACAGCCTGCTGTTCCGCATCGCGAGCGGTGCGCTGCTCGGCCCGGACACCCCCGTGCAGCTGCGGCTGCTGGAGATCACCCCGGCGCTGAAGGCGCTCGAGGGCGTCGTGATGGAGCTCGACGACTGCGCGTTCCCGACGCTGGCCGGCGTCGAGATCGGCGACGACGCCAACACGATCTTCGACGGCGCCAACCTGGCGCTGCTGGTCGGCGCCCGCCCGCGCACGAAGGGCATGGAGCGCGGCGACCTGCTCGAGGCGAACGGCGCGATCTTCACCACGCAGGGCAAGGCGCTCAACGAGGTGGCCGCCGACGACATCCGGATCGGCGTGACCGGCAACCCGGCCAACACCAACGCCCTGATCGCGATGACGAACGCCCCCGACATCCCCCAGGAGCGCTTCTCCGCGCTGACCCGCCTGGACCACAACCGGGCGATCTCGCAGCTCGCGGCCAAGACCGGTGCCCCGGTCACCGACATCAAGAAGATGACGATCTGGGGCAACCACTCCGCGACGCAGTACCCCGACATCTTCCACGCCGAGGTCGCCGGCAAGAACGCCGCCGAGGTCGTGAACGACCAGTCCTGGATCGAGAACGACTTCATCCCGACCGTCGCCAAGCGCGGCGCCGCGATCATCGAGGCCCGCGGCTCCTCCTCGGCCGCGTCCGCCGCGTCGGCGACGATCGACGCAGCCCGGGACTGGCTGACCGGCTCCTCCGAGGGCGACTGGGTGTCGATGGCGGTGCACTCCGACGGCTCGTACGGCGTCCCCGAGGGGCTGATCTACTCCTACCCCGTCACGACCGCGCAACGGCGAGTGGGAGATCGTCCAGGGCCTGGAGATCGACGACTTCTCCCGCGGCAAGATGGACGCCACCGCCGCCGAGCTCACCGAGGAGCGCGACGCGGTCAAGGAGCTGGGCCTGATCTGAGGGGCCTCGGGCCAGCCGATTACCACGGGACCGTGGTGAACTGCCCGCTTCCCGTGGTGAGTTCCCCACGGGAACGGGTGGATTACCACGGGACCGTGGTAATTGGGGCCTCGTAATTGGGGCCCGCCCCGTCACAGCGGCTGCGCCGGGACGACCACCGCGAGGACGATCAGCGTGACCCCGGCAGCGGTCAGCATGAGTACGTCGGACCAGCGGCGCCGGACCCGCAGCATCCCGGCGGCGCGCTCACTGAGCACCGCGCGGCTCAAGGACCCGAGCAGCAGCCCGATCCCCATCCACACCAGCCCGGTGCGCCACGCTCCGGCGACCACGATGCCGAGACCGACGCACGTCATCGCGACGACGACGATGTAGACGGTCCCGCCGACGGTCTGGGTGAGCCGGCGCGGCGTGGGGTCCGGGACGGGGGCGGTCAACGTGGGTCAGACCGTCGTCAGCGACTGCTCGGCCGCCGAGACGATGTTGGACAGCAGCATCGCGCGGGTCATCGGACCGACGCCGCCCGGGTTCGGCGACACCCAGCCCGCGACGTCGTACACCTCCGGCGCCACGTCGCCGGCGAGCTTGCCGTCGACCCGGGACACCCCGACGTCGAGGACCGCGGCACCCGGCTTCACCATGTCGCCGGTGACGATCCCGGGCACGCCCGCGGCGGCGACGACGATGTCGGCGGTGCGCACGTGCGCGGCGAGGTCGCGGGTGCCGGTGTGGCACAGCGTGACGGTCGCGTTCTCGCTGCGCCGGGTCAGCAGCAGCCCGAGCGGCCGGCCCACGGTGACGCCGCGCCCGATCACGCAGACCTCGGCGCCGGCGATCGCGACGTCGTGTCGCCGCAGCAGCTCGACGATGCCGTACGGCGTGCAGGGCAGCGGCGCCGCCTTGCCGAGCACCAGCCAGCCGAGGTTGGTCGGGTGCAGCCCGTCGGCGTCCTTGGCCGGGTCGATCCGGCCGAGCACCGCATGCTCGTCCATGTGCCTGGGCAGGGGAAGCTGCACGATGTAGCCGGTGCAGGCGGGGTCGGCGTTGAGCCGGTCGACCGCGTCCTCGACCTCGGCCTGCGTGGCGGTCTCGGGCAGGTCCACGCGGATCGACTCGATGCCGACCTCGGCGCAGTCCTTGTGCTTGCCGTTGACGTACCAGCGGCTGCCCGGGTCGTCGCCGACCAGCACGGTCCCGAGCCCGGGCACCACGCCGCGCTCGCGCAGCCGGGCGACGCGCTCGAGGAGCTCGCCCTTGATCGCCTTCGCGGTCGCGGTGCCGTCCAGGATCTGTGCCGTCACGCGGGTGATCCTTTCATCCGGCTCAGTGGAAGAAGTGGCGGGTGCCGGTGAGGTACATGGTGACGCCGGCCGCCTGCGCCGCGGCGACGACCTCGTCGTCGCGCTTCGACCCGCCGGGCTGGACGATCGCGCGAGACCCCGGCGTCGATCAGCACCTGCGCGCCGTCGGCGAACGGGAAGAACGCGTCGGAGGCGGCGACGGACCCGGCCGCCCGCTCCCCCGCCCGGGACACCGCCAGCCGGCACGAGTCGACCCGGTTGACCTGGCCCATCCCGACGCCGACCGACGCGCCGCCGGAGGCGAGCAGGATCGCGTTGGACTTCACCGACCGGCAGGCCCGCCAGGCGAACGCGAGGTCGGCCAGCACGTCCTCGGACGCGGGCTCGCCCGACGCGAGCTTCCAGTCCGCCGGGTCGTCGCCGCCGCCGTCGACCGCGGCGTCCACCGCGTCGCTGGCCTGGATCAGCAGCCCGCCGGAGATGGCTCGCGTCTCGACGCCGCCGTTGCGGGCCGGCGCGCAGACGCAGGATCCGGAGGTTCTTCTTGCGTGCCAGCACCTCGACCGCGCCGTCGTCGTACCCGGGCGCCACGATCACCTCGGTGAACACCTCGGCGACCTGCTCGGCCATCGCCACCGAGACCGGGACGTTGGTGGCGATCACGCCGCCGAACGCCGACACCGGGTCGCACGCGTGCGCCTTGCGGTGCGCCTCGGCGACGTCGGCACCCACGGCGATCCCGCACGGGTTGGCGTGCTTGATGATCGCGACCGCGGGCTCGCTGAAGTCGTACGCCGCACGGCGGGCCGCGTCGGCATCGACGTAGTTGTTGTAGGACATCTCCTTGCCGTGCAGCTGCTCCGCCTGCGCCAACCCCGGCTCGGGCACGAAGCCGCTGGAGTAGATCGCGGCGCGCTGGTGCGGGTTCTCGCCGTAGCGCAGCACGTCCTGCTTCTCCCAGGTCGCGCCCATCCAGGCCGGGAACCCCGAGCCCTCGCTCGTGTCGGTCAGCACGTTGCCCATCCAGGAGGCCACGTGGACGTCGTACGTCGCGGTGTGCACGAACGCCTCGGCGGCCAGGCGCTGCCGCTGGGCGAGCGTGAAGCCGCCGGCCCGCACCGCCTCGAGGGCGTCGGCGTACTGCTCGGGCGAGGTGACGATCGCGACGCTCGGGTGGTTCTTCGCCGCGGCCCGCACCATCGACGGCCCGCCGATGTCGATCTGCTCGACGCACTCGTCGGGGGTCGCGCCGGACATCACCGTCTCGGTGAACGGGTAGAGGTTCGACACCACCAGGTCGAACGGCTCGATGCCGAGCTCGGCGAGCTGGTCGCGGTGCGTCTCCAGCCGGAGGTCGGCGAGGATGCCGGCGTGCACGCTGGGGTGCAGGGTCTTCACCCGGCCGTCGAGGCACTCGGGGAAGCCGGTGAGCTCCTCGACCTTGGTGACCGGGCACGCCGGCGCCGGCGATCCGGGCCGCTGTGGAGCCGGTCGAGACGAGCGCGACGCCGGCCTCGTGGAGGCCACGGGCGAGGTCCTCGAGCCCGGTCTTGTCGTAGACGGAGACGAGCGCGCGCTTGACGGTGCGGCGGTCGGACATGTGCAGCTCCTCGTCGATCGGTTGTGTACTTCGATCTCCGAGGGCACCCAGGCGTTCGATGCTCTCGACGTCGCACTCCCTGGTGGTTGCCCACCTGCGCCAGTCGTGTGCCCTCAGGCTACAAGGCCCCGGATCCGAACCGCACCTTCCGGTCGGTGATGGTGAAGCCCTCGCGGGCCATCCGGCCCACGTTGTCGACGAGCATCGTGCGCTCGGCGACCTTGATCCGCTCGTGCAGCGACGCCACGTCGTCGCCGTCCTCGACCCGCACGGCGACCTGGTCGACGATCGGGCCGGTGTCGACGCCGGCGTCGACCACGAACAGCGTCGCGCCGGTGACCTTCACGCCGTAGGCGAGGGCGTCGGCGGCCCCGTGCATGCCCGGGAACGCGGGCAGCAGCGCCGGGTGCGTGTTGACGTAGCGGCCGCCGAACTCGGCGAGGAACGGCGCCCCGGCGAGCTTCATGAACCCGGCCGAGACCACCAGGTCCGGCGCGTGCTCGCGGCAGGACGCGGTCAGCGCGGCGTCCCACTCCGCACGGTCGGCGTAGTCCTTCACCCGGTGCACGAACGTCGGCACCCCGGCGCGTTCCGCCCGGGCGAGGCCCTCGATGCCGCTCCGGTCGGCGCCCACCGCCACCACCACGGCGCCGTACGCCGGGTCGGCCGACGCGTCGAGCAGCGCCTGCAGGTTGCTCCCGGTGCCCGAGACGAGCACCACCAGTCGCGCCTGTCGGCGCCCCTCGGCGGGGGCAGGGGTCGTCGGGCACGGGCACAGGGTAGCGAGGTGCCCGTGGTCCGCCGCGCTCAGAGCCGGATGGTGTCCTCGGTGGCCGGGTCCTGCTCGTCGACCGGGTACCCGGTCCGTCGTACGCCGCACCCGCCAGGTCATCAGCAGGCCGCCGACGAGACTCCCGCCGCCGAGGGCGACGACGCCCGCGGCCAGGACGTCGAAAAGGGGTGCGCCGACGTCGGCCATCCGACCCGGACCGGCCGCGCCGCCGGCGAGGCGCACCAGGAGGGTGAGCAGGACGGCGCCCAGCACGCCGGCGCCGAGACCGCGCAGGGCGCCGGTGCCCCAGGCACGGGTCGGGTGGCGGCGGACCGTGAGCGCACCGACCGCCAGCGCGACGAGCACCGGTGCGCCGATGAGCGCCGGCGCCCACGACGCGCCCGGGCCGGGCGACGGCAGCGCCGCCAGCAGCGGGAAGGCGGGCAGCGGGCCGAGCGCCACCACCGACGGGGACACCACGGTGCCCGTCCCGACCGCGAAGCCGGGGCCGAGCAGGTAAGCGCCGCCGAGAAGTGCGGCGTTGGGCGCGAACGCCGCCACCACGAGCGTGTAGAGCGCGCTGCCGGCTGCGTCGGCATGCAGGAGGGACAGCACGTTGGCGCCGGTGCCGATGTCGAGCACCAGGGCGACGGTGACCAGGACCGCGCCCGCGGCCAGCACCGCCATCGCCACGCCGGCGGCACCTCGCAGGACGGCCACCGCGGTCTCCGGGAGCCGCCTGGCCAACACCTTCGCCTCCCCGCGGACCAGGCCGGCACCGCCGCCGACGAGGGCGAGCAGGAAGGCTCCGCCGAAGGACTGGACGAGGCCCGGCTGCGCGGTCGGCAGCGTGGCCAGCACCGCCGTCACGACCGCCAGCACGGCGTACACGCCGGCCAGCACGACGGCCGCCAGCGCGACCGCGGCTCCGTCCTCGTCCGCCGACGTGGCCCGGGCCCACCGGCCGAGCCGGAGCGCCACGTAGCCGCACAGCGCGGTCAGGCCGAGCGGGACGACCGAGACCGTCGCCCCCGACAAGGTGAGGCCGGAACCGTGCGCGAGCAGCCAGGCGTCCGCCCCGACCCGGATCGCGTCCCTGGTGTCGCCGTAGGCACCGGCGTCGGAGGCGAACCAACCGGCCAGCCCCAACGCCATGCACGCCAACAGCACCGACCCGGCCGCGACCGCACCGGCGAACGCCGCGCTCAGCCACAGCGGCCGCGCGACCGGGCCGGCGGCGGGCGTCGCGGTCGTCCTCGACGGGGGCGTGAGCAGGCTGGTCATCCCGTCCAGTGTCGAGGAGCCGTGGGTGCGTTCGGTGGACCCACGCCGGGCGCCCGTCGCGGACGTGACGGGCACCACGCGGATTCACGGTGCAGTTCCGGGAGCCCCTATCGTTGAGTGCTTCGAGGGGCGAATTCGGCACGGGGTGGATCAGGAGGCAGACGCATGCTGCGGGAGGAGAGCTTCGACTCCTTCTACCAGTCGACCCGCCGCACCCTCCTCCTCCAGGCCTTCGCACTCACCGGTGACCTCGCCGCGGCCCAGAACGCGGTCAAGGACGCCTACATCTCCGCCTGGCACCACTGGCGCAAGGTGGCCCCGCTCGAGGACCGCGAGGCCTGGGTGCGGGTCCGCGCCTGGCAGCAGGCCCAGCGCCGGCACCGCGGCCGCATCTGGCACCGCAACCGGGGCACGACCGACGCGACCCGTCGGATCCTCGACGGCCTCGCACAGCTCACCGCGCCCCAGCGCCGCACGCTGCTGCTCGTCGAGCTCGCCGAACTGCCCCTGCTCAACGCCGCGCGGGAGCTCGGGGTCACCCAGGACGTGGCCGCCGGGCACCACCAGGCCGCCGCGACCACGCTGGCGGCCCACCTCGAGACCGACCCGGCGCTGCTCCGGGCCTTCCTCCTGCGGCTCGACGACGTGCTCGACCAGGCCACCCTGCCGCGCGGCTCGATCGTGCGCCGGGCCGGCCGGAAGCGACGCCAGCTGAACACCGTCGCCGCCACCGTGCTCGCCGTCACCGTCGCAATCGGCGCGGGCGCCGTCGCCTACGAGCCGGGCGGCAACGCCCCGGACGACGACCTGCGGATGCTGCGTCCGCAGCCGGTCACCGAGACCGCCTCGCGGGCCGACACCCTGCCGACGGCCGACAACCTCCTCGACCAGCACCAGATCCGGCGGCTCGGGCTCGCCAAGGAGTGGAAGGTCGAGACCACGCATGCCAACACCGCAGGCGACGGCATCAACAGCGTCTGCCAGCAGGCGCGGTTCGCCGACCCCGACGGGCTGGCGGCGCTGGTGCGGGAGTTCGAGGCCAAGGGCAAGGTCGAGCGCACCGCCGTGCAGACCGTCGAGATCTCCGAGTCGATCCCGCAGGCCAAGAAGGGCTACCGCACGACGCTCGGCTGGTACGCCGGGTGCCGGCTGGCGCGACTCCAGCTGCTCGACGCCTACCAGGTCAACAACATCGGCGCCGAGGCCGGTGTGCTGACCCTGCGGGTCTGGGAGAAGCCGATCACCACCTACACGGTCGCGGTGGCGCGCACCGGCGCCGTCACGACCACCACGGTCGGCAAGACGGTCGGCGCCAAGCCGCCCCCGGCCCGCCAGATCACCCAGTCCCTGGCCGACTCGGTCTCGATGCTCTGCGCCCGCAGCGGCTCGACGGGCTGCGCGAAGCGGCCGACGTACCGCATGGTGCCGCCCCCGCCCTCCGGCGAGGAGCGCGGACTGCTGGCGGTCGCCGACCTGCCGCCGGTCGGCAACGTCGAGAAGCCCTGGGTGGGCACCGACGCCTCGTCCGGGCGGCCGAACCCCTCGATGACGACGTGCGACCGCGCCAACTTCGCCAAGGCCCGCGCGCAGCGGACCCGGAGCCGCACCTTCCTGATCCCGGAGGCGCGGCTGCCGGCCCGGTTCGGGCTGTCCGAGACCTATGGGCGGTTCCGCACCCAGAAGGCGGCGCGCAGGTTCCTCGACGACGTCCGCTCCCGGGTCGCCAACTGCGAGGACCGCGACCTGGCGACCAACGTGACCAGCGCGCGCACCGTGCGCAACCCGAAGCAGGGCGTCGACTGGTCGGCGTGGACGCTGCGCACCGAGATCTCCGAGCGCGAGGCGGTCCGGTTCCGGGTCGGCTTCGTGCGGGTCGGCAAGACCGTGTCGCAGCTGACGTTCGTGTCCGCGCCGAAGGACGACATCGCCGGCCCCCGGTTCGAGGCGCTGGTCCAGCGCGCCGGGGACCGGCTCCGCGAGCTCGACGCCTAGCCACTCCCCGCGGGCCGGCAGACCCTAGGGTGGGCCGGTGAGCTCCCTCGACCTGTCCCGCGCCGGCGCGGAGGCCCTCGACACCGACAACCCGCTGCGCGGTCACCGCGACCTGTTCGACCTGCCCGAGGGGCTGGTCTACCTCGACGGCAACTCGCTCGGCGCGCTGCCCCGGCGGTGGCGGCGCACCTGGCCGCGCGTCACCGACGGCAGTGGGGCCAGGGCCTGATCTCCTCGTGGAACGACGCCGACTGGATCGACCTGCCGGCCCGCGTCGGCGCCCGGATCGCGCCGCTGATCGGGCGCCCGCCGGACCGACGTGCACGTCGGCGACTCCACGAGCGTGCTGCTGTTCAAGACGATGGTCGCCGCCGCCCGGCTGCGGCCCGACCGGCGCGTGCTCGTGCGTCGAGCCGACCACCTTCCCGACCGACGGCTACGTCGCCGCCGGGGTGGCCGACCTGCTCGGCCTCGAGCTGCGCTGGTGCGACCCGGCCGACCCCGCGGCCGCGCTCGACGACGACGTGGCGCTGCTCGCCCTCACCCACGTCGACTTCCGCACCGGCGCGATGTTCGACATGGCGGCGATCACCGCGGCCGCGCACGACGTCGGCGCGCTGGTGCAGTGGGACCTGTGCCACTCGGCCGGCGCGGTCCCGGTCGACCTGGTCGCGGTGGACGCCGACTTCGCCGTGGGCTGCACCTACAAGTACCTCAACGGCGGGCCCGGCTCCCCGGCCTTCGTGTGGGTCGCGGCCCGCCACCACGACGACGCTCGCCCAGCCGATCACCGGCTGGATGGGGCACGCGCACCCGTTCGCGATGGAGCGCGACTACGAGCCGGCCGACGGGATCGCGCCGGATGGCCTCCGGCACGCCGCCGGTGCTCGCCCTGTCGGCGCTCGAGGCGGCGCTCGACGTGTTCGACGGCGTCGACATGGCCGACGCTGCGGCAGGTGAGCGTGTCGCTGACCGACCTGTTCATCGCGCTGGTCGACGAGCGGCTCGGCGACACGTTCGAGGTCGTCACCCCGCGCGACACGCCGTGCGCGGCAGCCAGGTCTCGCTGCGCGCACCCCGAGGCGTACGGCGTGGTGCAGGCGCTGATCGCCCGCGGCGTGGTCGGCGACTTCCGCACGCCCGACGTGGCCCGCTTCGGCTTCGCCCCGCTCTACGTCACCCACGTCGACGTCTGGGACGCCGTCGAGCGGCTGGTGGCCGTGATGGCCGCGGACGAGCACCTGCACCCGGCGTACGCCGTCCGCAACGTCGTCACCTGACGGCGACGCGACCCGCCCGATCCTTCCCGTGGCGATCTGCACCCTCCCGTGGTGAGTTCACCGCGGGAAGGTGCCAATTCACTGGGGACCCAGTGAATTTGCCACCACTCCCCGCACGCAGAACGGCCCCCGGAAACCACTCCGGGGGCCGTACGCGACGCGCTGCGGCGTCAGAGGTTCTTCAGCAGGTCCCGCATCAGCTGGGCGGTCTCCGACGGCGTCTTGCCGACCTTCACGCCGACCGCCTCGAGGGCCTCCTGCTTCGCCTGCGCGGTGCCGGAGGAGCCGGAGACGATGGCGCCCGCGTGGCCCATCGTCTTGCCCTCGGGAGCGGTGAAGCCCGCGACGTAGCCGACGACCGGCTTGGTGACGTGGTCCTTGATGTACGCCGCCGCACGCTCCTCGGCGTCGCCGCCGATCTCGCCGATCATCACGATCGCCTTGGTCTCGGGGTCGGCCTCGAACGCCTCGAGCGCGTCGATGTGCGTCGTGCCGATGACCGGGTCGCCGCCGATGCCGATGGCCGTGGAGAAGCCGTGGTCCCGCAGCTCGTACATCATCTGGTAGGTCAGCGTGCCGGACTTCGACACCAGCCCGACCGGGCCCTTGCCGGCGATCGTGGCGGGGGTGATGCCGGCCAGCGACTCGCCGGGGGTGATGATCCCGGGGCAGTTCGGGCCGATCATCCGGGTGGACTTGCCGTCGAGGTAGGCCCACACCTCCGCCGTGTCCTGCACCGGGACGCCCTCGGTGATCACGACCAGCAGCCCGATGCCCGCGTCGATGGCCTCCACGCAGGCGTCCTTGGTGAACGCCGGCGGGACGAACACGACCGACACGTCGGCGCCGGTCTCGGCCATCGCCTCCTTGACGGTGCCGAACACCGGCAGGTCCTTGCCGCCCAGCTCGACGCTGGTGCCGGCCTTGCGGGCGTTGACGCCGCCGACGATGTTGGAGCCCGCCTCGACCATGAGCGTGGTGTGCTTGGAGCCCATGCCACCGGTCATGCCCTGGACGATGATCTTGGAGTCCTTGTTGAGGTAGATCGACATGCTGTTACGTCTCCAGTCTCGTTCTCAGGCGTTGGCGAGCTCGGCGGCCTTGTCGGCCGCGCCGTCCATGGTGTCGACCATGGTCACGAGCGGGTGGTTGGCGTCGTCGAGGATCCGACGACCCTCCTCCACGTTGTTGCCGTCGAGCCGCACCACCAGCGGCTTCGTGGCCTCATCGCCGAGGATGTCCAGCGCGCCGACGATGCCGTTGGCCACCTCGTCGCAGGCGGTGATGCCGCCGAACACGTTCACGAACACGCTCTTGACCTGTTGGTCGCCCAGGATCACGTGCAGGCCGTCGGCCATCACCTGGGCGTTGGCGCCGCCGCCGATGTCGAGGAAGTTGGCGGGCTTGACGCCGCCGTGCTTCTCCCCGGCGTACGCGACCACGTCGAGGGTCGACATGACCAGGCCCGCGCCGTTGCCGATGATGCCGACCTCGCCGTCGAGCTTGACGTAGTTGAGGCCCTTGTCCTTGGCCTGCGCCTCGAGCTGGTCCTCCTCCTCGCGGATCACGAACGCCGCGTGGTCCTCGTGGCGGAACTCGGCGTTCTCGTCGAGCGACACCTTGCCGTCGAGCGCCTCGAGCTTGTCGCCGGCGAGCCGGGCCAGCGGGTTGACCTCGACGAGGGTCGCGTCCTCCTCGACGAAGACCTTCCACAGTGCGAGCACCATCTGCACGGCCTGCTCGGCGAGCGCCTCGGGGAACTTCGCCTCGGCCACGATCGCGCGGGCCTTCTCCTCGTCGACGCCGGAGCCCGGGTCGATCGCGATCTTGCGGACCGCCTCCGGGTTGGTCTTGGCGACCTCCTCGATCTCGACGCCGCCCTCGACGCTGGCGATGCAGAGGTACTGCCGCTGGGCGCGGTCGAGCAGGAACGAGAAGTAGTACTCCTCCTCGATGCTGGCGGCCGGCGCGATCAGCACCCGGTTGACGGTGAGCCCCTTGATCTCCATGCCGAGGATGGCCTCGGCGTGCTGCTCGGCCTCGTCGGGGGTACGGGCCAGCTTGACGCCGCCGGCCTTGCCGCGGCCGCCCGCCTTGACCTGGGCCTTGACGACGACGGTGCCGAGCTCCTCGGCTGCCGCGCGCGCCTCGGCGGGCGTGTTCGCCACGATGCCGAGGGTCACTGGTACGTCGTGCTTGGCGAAGAGCTCCTTCGCCTGGTACTCCATCAGGTCCACAGGGTTACCCGTCCTTCTCGTCGGAGGTGGCGCTCGTGTCCGGACCCGACACTAGACCCGTGGCCGGGCTCACCTCCACGTCACCCTGGTCACACGCGATCGGCTTGCTGAGCGCCGGCGGCGGCGGGTGGATTACCACGGTCCCGTGGTAATCGCCCGCCCCCCGTGGAGAGTTCACATGGGGAAGCGGTAGATCACCACGGGACCGTGGTAATTGGCCCCCAGGCCGGCCCCAGGGCCGAGCGCCCGCCTCAGTCAGCGGAGCGCATCGACCGGGCGCCCACCCAGAGCCCGAACAGGCAGACCAGCCCGGCGGCGGCGAAGCCGCTCGCCACCACACTCGCGTCGAAGCTGCCGGCGAACAGCGCACGCTCGGCGTCCACGACGTAGGTCAGCGGGTTCAGGCGCGACATCGTCTGCAGCCAGCCGGGGCCGGAGTCGACGGGGAGCAGCATCCCGGCGAGCAGCAGCACGGGGAACAGGAACGTCTGCTGCACGGTCCAGAAGATCCAGTCCTGGCCCTTGGCGGCCAGCGCGAGCGCGTAGGACAACGACCCGAGCCCGACGCAGAACACCGACAGCATCAGCAGCCCGACGACGGTGCCGGCGACGTGCAGCTCGAACGAGAACGGCACCACGACCGCGACCACGATCACGGCCTGCACCAGGACCGGCACGATCTCCTTCAGCGCCCGCCCCATCAGCAGCGACGGCCGGGACAGCGGCGTCACCAGGGTGCGCTCGTGCGACCCGGTCTGCATCTCGAAGAGCAGGTTCGACCCGGTCATCGAGGCGCCGAACAGGCACGACATCACCACGATGCCGGGCACGAACCACTGCAGCGCACTCCCCGCACCCAGCCCGGGTACGTCGGACAGCAGCGGCGCGAACAGGCCGAGGAACACCAGCGGCTGGATCATCGAGAACACGACCGAGAACGGGTCGCGCAGCATCGGGCGCAGCTCGCGGGCGAACACGATCGTCGTGTCGCGGACCAGGTTGCTGCGCGGGACGGACGGGGTGGCGGTCAAGGTGGTCATGCCGGGACTCCGATCTCGGAAGCGGTGGACGGGACGTTCGTGTCGGCAGCGTCGTCGGCAGCGTCTTCGGCAGCCTCGTCGCCGGCGGCGCCCTCGCGCAGGCTGCGGCCGGTCAGGTTGAGGAAGACGTCGTCGAGGGTCGGCCGGGCGACCTCCACGGAGGCGACCGGCACTCCGGCCTCCTCGAGGTCGCGGATGATGCCGGGCGCGAGCCGGGCGCCGGCGGCCACCCGGACCACCACCTCGGTGCCGCTCACGGACACCTCGGCGTCGGGGTGACCGCGTCCGACCCGGGACGCGGCGGCCGCGGCGTCGGCCGGTTCGCCGAAGCCGAGGGCGACCCGGTCCCCGGCGTGGTCCGCCTTGAGCCGGGCGGGGCTGTCGTCCGCGACGAGCCGGCCGTGGTCGATCACCACGACCCGCTCGGCCAGCGAGTCGGCCTCGTCGAGATAGTGCGTGGTGAGTACGACGGTGGTGCCGTACCGCTCGCGCAACGACACGATGTGCTCCTGCAGGTTCGCCCGGTTCTGGGGATCGAGCCCCGTGGACGGCTCGTCGAGGAACAGCAGCGCCGGCGCGTGGATGAGCCCCATCGCGATGTCGAGCCGCCGGCGCTGGCCGCCGGACAGCGAGGACACCTTGCGGTCGGCGACCTGCGCCAGGTCGAGCGAGTCGACGAGCTCGGCGGCCCGGGCCCGCGCGGCGGCCTTGGACATCCCGTAGGCCTGCCCGTGGCTCACGAGCTCGTCGCGGCCGCGCTGGTTGTGCCCGGCGCCGTTGCCCTGGCCGATGTAGCCGATCGCCCGGCGTACCCGCTGCGGCTGGCTCGCGACGTCGTACCCGGCCACCGTCGCCGAGCCCGAGGTCGGCGCGATCAGGGTGGTCAGCATCCGCAGCGTCGTGGACTTGCCTGCGCCGTTGGGACCGAGCAGGGCGACCATCTCGCCCCGCCCGACCGTGAGGTCGAGGCCGCGCACGGCCTCCACCGTCTGCTTGCCCACCGTGAAGGACCTCGTGAGCCCCTGGGTGCGGATCATCTCGCTGCCTGGTTCGAATGAGTTGGTGAGGTTCATGTCACCCACGCTAGGAACCATTCAGGACAGGTACTGTCCTAAAGAGAGATATTCTCGGAGACATGGCAGGTTCGAGCGCCCGGATGCTGCAGCTGCTGTCGCTGCTGCAGACGCACCGGTTCTGGTCCGGCGGCGAGCTCGCCGAGCGGCTCGAGGTCAGCGAGCGCACCCTGCGCCGCGACGTGGACCGGCTGCGCGAGCTCGGCTACCCGGTCGACGCGGTCCGGGGTGTCGCCGGCGGCTACCAGCTTCAGGCCGGGGCGTCGCTGCCCCCGCTGCTCCTCGAGGACGACGAGGCCGTGGCCATCGCGGTCGGCCTGCGCGGCGCGGCGGGCGGCATGGTGGAGGGAATCGCCGAGACCTCGGTGCGGGCGCTCGGAAAGCTCGTCCAGGTGATGCCGCCACGGCTCCGTCGGCAGGTCGACGCCCTCCAGGCCTACTCGGTGCCGGTTTCGTTCTCGGGCGGTCCGTCGGTCGACGCGTCCCTGCTCACCACCCTGGCGATGGCCTGCCGCGACGACGAACGGCTCCGGTTCGACTACACGCCCCGCGACGGGGAGACGATGCGCCGTCACGTCGAGCCGCACCGGCTGGTGACGCGCGGCCGCCGCTGGTACCTCGTCGCCTACGACCTGACCCGGCACGACTGGCGCAGCTTCCGCGTGGACCGGATCGCCGACCCCGAGCGCACCGGCGCCCGGTTCCGGCAGCGGGAGCTGCCCGCCCCTCACACCGGGGACGCCGCCTCGTTCGTGCAGGCCGCGATCCGCTCGATACCGCAGCAACACGAGGTGGCGGTGCTGGTACGCACGAGTGCCGGCGCGGTCACCGCGGTGGTGCGCCACTGGGGTGAGGTCGACCCGCTCGACGACGGGTCCTGCCGGCTCCGCATGGAGGTCGACGACCTCGGCTGGCCGTTGATGGTGCTGGCCGCGGTCGGCGCACCCTTCGAGGTCGAGTCACCGCCGGAGCTCGTGGAGGAGGTACGACGCGTGGGGGCCCTTTTCGGGGGTGGCGTCTCGTAGCGTCGTCCTATGACCCGCACGCAGTACTACACCGCGACGAGCATCGACGGCTTCATCGCCGACGCCGACAACTCGCTGTCCTGGCTGTTCGAGGTCGAGCGAGACCCGGCCGACGGCCGCGACGAGTGGGAGTCGTTCATCGGCGCCGTCGGCGCGATGGCGATGGGCGCGACGACGTACCAGTGGATCCTCGACCACGAGCGCTTGCTCGAGCGTCCGGAGGCGTGGCAGCAGATGTACGCCGACCGCCCGACCTGGGTGTTCACCCACCGCGACCTCCCCGCGATCCCCGGCGCACCGATCCGGTTCTGCCGCGACGACGTGCGGAGCGTGCACGCCGAGATGGTCGCGGCCGCCGGCGACCGCAACGTGTGGCTGATCGGCGGCGGCGACCTGGTCGGTCAGTTCGACGACGCCGGGCTGCTCGACGAGATCCGCCTGGCCGTGCAGCCGGTGCTTCTCGGGTCCGGCGCTCCCCTGCTGCCGCGGCGCATCACGTCCGAGCGGATGTCGCTGCGGTCGGCCGACCGGCGGGGTCCGCAGCTCTCACTGGTGTACGACGTGGCGCACTGACGCCGCCGGGCCGCACTACCCCTGGACGGCCGAGCTGTCCTGGACGTTGTCGCGCACCCACGCGACGATCTCGGTGGTCGTCGCACCCGGAGTGAACACCTGGGCCACGCCGAGCTCCTTGAGCAGCGGGATGTCGGCCTCGGGGATGATGCCGCCGCCGATGACGACGATGTCGCGCGCGTCGCGCTCGTCGAGCAGGGCGATGAGCTTCTTGAACAGCGTCATGTGCGCGCCGGAGAGCACGGACAGGCCGACCACGTCGGCGTCCTCCTGGATGGCGGTCTCGACGATCTGCTCGGGGGTCTGGTGCAGGCCGGTGTAGATCACCTCGTGGCCGGCGTCGCGCAGGGCGCGGGCGATGACCTTCGCGCCGCGGTCGTGCCCGTCGAGCCCGGGCTTGGCCACCACGATCCGGATCGGAGCCACCATCAGAACCACACCTGCCTATCGAGAGACCGTCTGCTGCGCAGACTAACCGTGGCCGCGGGACGGCTCTAGACCAGGGTTTTCCGCTATGTGACGTTGGGCACCCTTCTGCCGGATCCCAGGGGGAACGACCGGGGCCGAGACCGGAGGGGCGTGAGCCGGCCCACAGGGATTGGGGACCTGGCGGGACGATGCCGTGATTGTTCCGTTATTGTTTCTGCTCGCGTGCCCCCGACGACAAGGATCTTTACTCGTGGCGAACCACCGTGCTGAGAGGCGTGTGCCCTCTCGCCGGAGCGACGCGACTCGCGTGGGGGCGCGAGCGACCGACCCGAAGGTCGACATCCGCGCGGCGTCGCTCACCCCTCGTGCCCCCGTCTCGCCGGTCGTAAACCCGGCGCTCGACATTCCGGTCCTTGAACTTCCGGTCGAGCCTGCTCCGGCTGCCGCTCCTGCGCCTGCGGGCGCCTCGGTCACCGGCGGTCCGGGCAGGCGCCGCGCCGTCAAGCCGACCCGCGCCGACCGCGCCGCGGCCCGCCACGCCGAGCGCCAGGCGGCCAAGCTCCTGGCAGCGCGGGAGGCCAAGGCCGCCAAGGACACCGCCGCCCGAGCGGCCGAGAGCGCCCGCGCCGCCCGCAAGCAGGAGGCGCTGGCCGCCCGAGAGGCCGAGCGCGCCGCGGCCGTCACGCCCCCCAGGTCCCGCCCCGAGCCCCGCGCGGGTCATCACACCGGCGGGCGCGGCCGCAAGAACCTGATCCCCGGACTGCCGTCCGCCCCGTCCCTGATCGGGGCCGCCGCACTCGCGTTCGCCGGCGTCGGCGCGACCGTCAGCCAGCAGAGCACCACCCTGGCCGACAACGACTTCCAGAAGTTCGCCACCCAGGCCAGCGTGCTCAACGCCGCCAGCAGCATCGGCTCCAGCGACGCGATCAGCGGCCGCCAGCGCGCCGTGAGCCGCGACTCCGAGCGACAGGCCCTCCAGGACGCCGCCGACGCGGAGCTCCAGGAGGCCGCCGAGACCCAGGCCAAGGAGCGCAGCGCCGCCCTGGCCGCGCTGGCCGCGAGCGCCGAGAAGCACGCCAACCAGATCGCGAAGAACGCCTGGCAGCTCCCGCTCCCCGCGGGCAGCTACCGGGTGTCCAACAACTTCGGTCACTGCTCGTACCTCTGGGTCAACTGCCACACCGGTGAGGACCTCTCCGCGCCGAGCGGCACGCCGATCTACTCCGTCGCGAGCGGCACCGTCACCGAGGCCGGCTACGACGGGTCCTACGGCAACAAGACCGTCGTGACCCTCGAGGACGGCACCGAGATCTGGTACTGCCACCAGACGACGATGGGCGTCTCCGTCGGAGACACGGTCAGCCCGGGTCAGACGATCGGCACGGTCGGCTCGACCGGCAACTCCACCGGCCCGCACCTGCACCTCGAGGTGCACCCCGGCGCGGGCGACGCGGTCGACCCGGTCAGCGCGCTGGCCGTGCGCGGCATCACGCTCTGACCGACTTCACGGCCGGACCTCAGAGCTTCTCCACCGGCGCGTAGCGCATCAGCAGCCGCTTCACGCCCTGCGACCCGAAGTCGATGGACGCGACCGCCTTGTCGCCGACGCCCTCGAGCGTGACGACCGTGCCCATCCCGAAGCTGTCGTGCAGCACCCGGTCTCCCGGCTCCAGCGACGGCACCTCCCGCTTCTGACCCCGCGCGTCCGCGTCGGCCCGTGCGGCGGCGGTGCCGAACCGACGGCCCGCCTGGCCCCCGGCGCGCTGCGGGTAGTCGGGCTGCACCGGCCGGCTCCACGACGTCTGCGCGGCCTGAGTGCGTTTCCAGTCCACGAGGTCGACCGGGAGCTCGTCGAGGAAGCGGGAGGCCGGGTTGTGCGACGGGGCGCCCCAGGCCGAGCGCACGACGGCCCGGGTGACGTAGAGCCGCTGCTGCGCGCGGGTGAGCCCGACGTACGCCAGCCGGCGCTCCTCCTCGAGCTCGGGCTGGTCGCCCAGGGACCGCATGTGCGGGAAGACGCCGTCCTCGAGGCCGGTGAGGAACACCACCGGGAACTCCAGGCCCTTCGCGGTGTGCAGCGTCATCAGCGTGACGACACCGCCGGACTCGTCGACGTCGGGGATCTGGTCGGCGTCGGCGACCAGCGCCACCCGCTCCAGGAAGTCGCCGAGGCCCGGCGTGGCCGGAGTCGGGTCGGCGGGGTCGGCCGAGGGCCCGAGCAGGGGCTCGTCGGCGAACTCGCGGGCGACCGCGACCAGCTCGGCGAGGTTCTCGACCCGGGTCTCGTCCTGCGGGTCGTCGCTGGCCTCGAGCTCGGCGAGGTAGCCGCTGCGAGTCAGCACCGCCTCGAGGACCACGTCGGCGCGCTCTCCCGCCGCCACCATCGACTGCAGCTCCTCGACCATGTCGACGAACCCGCGGACCGCGGTCAGCGACCGGGTCGCGATGCCCGGCGCCTCCTCGGCCCGCTGCAGCGCCTCCCAGAACGTGATCCGCTCACGCTGCGCCAGGGCCTCCACGCACGCCTCCGCCCGGTCGCCGATGCCCCGCTTGGGGGTGTTGAGGATCCGGCGCAGCGAGATCTCGTCGGCCGGGTTGACCAGCATCCGCAGGTAGGCGAGCGCGTCGCGCACCTCACGGCGCTCGTAGAAGCGCACCCCGCCGACCACCTTGTAGGGCAGGCCGACGCGGATGAACACCTCCTCGAACACGCGGGACTGGGCGTTGGTGCGGTAGAAGACCGCGACGTCGCCGGGCTTGGCGACGCCGTCGTCGGTGAGCTTGTCGATCTGCTCGGAGACGAACCGTGCCTCGTCGTGCTCGTCGTCGGCGACGTAGCCGACGATGCGCTCGCCGTCGCCGGCGTCGGACCAGAGGTTCTTGGCCTTCCGCCCCTTGTTGCGGCTGATCACCGCGTTGGCGGCGTTGAGGATGGTCTGGGTCGAGCGGTAGTTCTGCTCCAGCAGGATCGTCGGACGCGTCGGGGAAGTCCTCCTCGAACTGCAGGATGTTGCGGATGTTGGCGCCGCGGAAGGCGTAGATCGACTGGTCGGCGTCGCCGACGACCATCAGCTCGGAGGGCTCGATGCCGTCGGCGTCGGGGGCGTCGGGGTCGTCACCACCGATCGTGACCGGGCGCCCGACGTCGTGCGCGCAGAGCTCGCGGACCAGGGCGTACTGCGCGTGGTTGGTGTCCTGGTACTCGTCGACCAGGACGTGCCGGAACCGCCGGCGGTAGGTCTCGCGCACGTCGGGGAACGCCTGGAACAGGTGCACCGTGGTCATGATCAGGTCGTCGAAGTCGAGGGCGTTGGCGTCGCGCAGCCGCTGCTGGTAGATCGCGTAGGCCTCGGCGTAGGTCTCCTCGAGGTGGTTCTTCGCGTTGGCCTTGGCGTCCTCGTGGTCGACGAGCTCGTTCTTCTGGTTGGAGACCCAGTTGAGGACCGCGCGCGGCTGGTAGCGCTTCGGGTCGAGGTCGAGGTCCCGCAGCACCAGCTTCATCAGCCGCTTGGAGTCGGCGGCGTCGTAGATCGAGAACGACGACTTGTAGCCGAACTTGTCGATCTCCTTGCGCAGGATCCGCACGCACGCCGAGTGGAACGTGGAGACCCACATGATCCGGGCCCGCCGGCCGACGAGCTCCTCGACCCGCTCGCGCATCTCGGCCGCGGCCTTGTTGGTGAAGGTGATCGCCAGGATCGAGCCCGGGTGGGCGTTGCGCTCGGCGATCAGCCAGGCGATCCGGCGGGTGAGCACGCGCGTCTTGCCCGAGCCGGCGCCGGCCACCACGAGCAGCGGCGGCCCGGCGTGCACGACCGCCTGGCGCTGGGGCTCGTTGAGGCCCTCGAGCAGCTCGTCGGGCGACGGCGTATGACGGCGTGCCTGACCGTCCGAAGCACCGGGCTCGCGCTCCTCGCCCGGCCGAAGGTCGTCGACGGGTGCGGGAGCCTGCGGGATCGGGAACAGCGCGCTCATGTCGTGGCTCAGCCTACGTCCCGGACCCGACAACGATTCGTCTGCGGTCGCCCCTCGTAAATCACCCCATAGACCGCAGACGAATGGTTGTCAGCGGCCGGTCGCCGTGAAGTGCTGGTAGTCCTTCAGGCTCTGCCAGTCGCCGCCCCAGGACCAGCCGATGTCGGCGAACGCGCGCACCACCAGGCCGTCCGGGGTGACCATCCCGGGCCGCAGCCAGGACCGGTCGAGGTAGGCGCTGGCCAGCTCGGGGATCACCAGGTCGCCGCTCAGGTAGGGGTTCTGGAACGGGTTCAGGTCCAGCGCCAGCCCGTAGGCATGGGCGGAGTACGACGTCCCGCCGGTGGTGGCCCGGCAGACCATCGCCCCGGTGCCGTTGCCGTCCCCGCTCGGCGTCGGGTCCCGCTCGGCCGAGGTGGGCAGGGTCATCTGCTCGATCGGGAACCTCGCGTCGTACAGCCGGCGGAACACGCCCAGCACGCCCCGGGCGTGGTCCTCGTGCACGATCAGCTCGCCGGTGTGCGGCTGTCTGTCGAAGCCCCAGAAGGTGACCGTCAGGTGGCGCAGGTCGCGCAGACCGACCGGGCAGCCGGGCTCCCAGGAGGTCCCCATCCGGTCGCGGACGCGCGGCCCGATCGGCCGGACCGCACCGCGCCACCGGTCGTCGGGGGGCGGCGGCAGGGCCTCGACGGTGGTCGGCATCCGGCGGACCCGCAGCTCGGGCGGGGTGCGCCTGACCTCGCCGAAGCCGTCGGGCCTGACCGGCAGCGTGCGCCTGCCGACCGGCCAGGAGTCCAACCACGCGGGCTCGGACTCCTCCTCCACAGTCGCGGACGGCTCGGCGCGGCTCGTCGGCCGGCTCGGCTCGGCCGGTTCGGACGGTTCCTCGGACGGGGCGGGCCGTCGACGAGCCCGAAGAGGTCGGTCCCTCGGCCCGTGCCGGCTCGTCGTCCGGCGCCGAGGCCGTGCATGCCCCGACCAGGACCAGCACCGCCACGGCGACACCGAGCCCCGGCACGAGTCGGAGCGGTTCGTCGAGGCACCCAGCCAGGCTAGGTCGTGCGCGTCGTCAGCCGGCGACCGAGGCCTTGCGCCGGCCGTGCAGGTGCTGGGCCGCCCAGAGCACCAGGCCGATCGCCAGCAGGATGCCGCAGTAGACCAGCAGGCTCGGGTCGTCGATGACCGTGTAGGCGAGCAGCCCGGCGTTGCCCGCGATGCCGAGGTACAGCAGCGGCGTCGGCGCGACGAACGAGGCCGGCTCCTCGCTGTCCCGGCGCAGCTTGAGGCAGGCGATGATCACCAGGCCGTAGATGAAGAGCAGGAACACCACCGAGGCGCTGGCCAGGGTCGCCACCTCGGCCCCCGCGGCGACCAGCATGCCGACGACCATGATGAACGTGAAGAGGATGCCCACCCACGGGCGTGCGTCGCTTGGGGTGCACCTTGGCGAAGACCTCCGGAACGGCGCCCTCCTGGGCCATCCCGTAGAGGATGCGCGACTGGGTCACCATGGTGACGAGGCAGGTGTTGGTCACCGCGACCAGCGCGATCAGGGCGAAGATCCAGGTCGGGACCGCCAGCGGGCCCTGCCTGACCACCTCGAGCAGCGCACCCTCGGAGCCGGCCACCGACTCGTACGACGCGACCAGCGACGTCGAGATCGCGACCAGGACGTAGAGCAGGCCGGCGACCGCCATGCCGCCCAGGAGCGCCTTCGGGAACACCCGTGCGGCGTTCTGGGTCTCCTCGGCCACGTTGGCGGCGTTCTCGAAGCCGGTCATCGCGAAGAACGACAGCGCCGCGCCGCCGAGGATCGCGAGCACGACGTTGCCGTCGCCCTTGAAGTCCACGACCGCGCCGTAGTTGGCATCGCCGGTGAGCACCGTGGTGATGCCGATGGCGATGATGATCAGCAGCCCGGCCAGCTCGATGAACGTCATGATGGCGTTGGTCTTGGCGGTCTCCGAGATGCCCCAGTAGTTGATGAACGACAGCACCGCGACGAACCCGACCGCCACCAGGAGCGTGGGCCAGTCGAGGAACTCCTTGAAGTACTCGCCGCCGAACGTCAGCGCGAGCGCGCCGGACGCGGTCACGATGGCGGCCAGCATGCAGAACGTCACCACGAACGTGAAGAACTCGTTCTTGAACGCCTTCTTGATGTACAGAGCGGCTCCCGCGGCCACCGGGTAGCGCGTCACCAGCTCGGCGTAGGCCAGCCCGGTGATCAGCGCGACACCCACGCCGAGCGCGAACGCGGTCCAGAAGGCACCGCCGACCTCGTCGGCGACCAGCCCGATCAGCGCGTAGATGCCGGAGCCGAGCACGTCGCCCAGCACGTAGAAGAACAGCAGGCCGGCCGTCATCGACCGGGCGAGCTGGGGCCCCTTGGACTCACTTCGTGGTGTGGTCTCGGTCTCGGACACGTCATGTTCCTTCTGCGGGGGACGGGACGGTTACCGCTGGTCGAGGAAAGAGGTGCCCGCCGGCGACGTGCCCAAAACCTGCGCACCGCCACTGCCGGTGCGCAGGGTTGAAACACGTTCCATAGACTCGGGACGACCCGGGCGCCCGCCCGGGCCCGGCTTCGAGGAGACGCATGAGGCTGAAGCTGTCCGAGGAGGACGCCGCGTTCCGCGCCGAGATGCGCGCCTTCTTCACCACCGAGGTGCCGGAGTCGATCCGCGAGACGGTTGCCGCGCGGCGGGAGCTGACGAAGGCGCAGTACGTCGAGAGCCAGCGGATCCTCAACGCCGCCGGGCTCGCGGTGCCGGGCTGGCCGGTGGAGTGGGGCGGGCGCGACTGGACGCCGCTGCAGCGCCACATCTGGCACGAGGAGATGCAGCGCGCGTCGGTGCCGCTCCCGCTCGCGTTCAACGCGACGATGGTCGGGCCGGTGATCGCGACGTTCGGGTCGCAGGAGCAGAAGGAGCGGTTCCTGCCGCCGACCGCCAACCTCGACATCTGGTGGTCGCAGGGCTTCTCGGAGCCGGACGCGGGCTCCGACCTCGCGTCGCTGCGCTGCGCCGCGGTCCGGGATCCGTCGACGGGCTCGGGGCAGGCGGCGGACTTCGTGGTCAACGGCCAGAAGACCTGGACCACGCTCGGCCAGCACGGCGACTGGATCTTCTGCCTGGTCCGCACCGACCCCGACGCCCCCAAGAAGCAGCAGGGCATCTCGTTCCTGCTGGTCGACATGACCTCCCCGGGCGTCACCGTGCGCCCGATCGAGCTGATCGACGGCGGCCACGAGGTCAACGAGGTGTTCTTCGAGGACGTGCGGGTGCCGGCCGAGAACCTGGTCGGCGAGGAGAACAAGGGCTGGGACTACGCGAAGTTCCTCCTCGGCAACGAGCGGGTCGGCGTCGCGCCGGTCGGCTCCACCAAACGGCTGCTCGCGCAGGCCAAGGGCTAGGCCGGCACGGCCGCGCCGGGCGGCGGCTCCTTGCTCGACGACCCGCTCGTCGCGGCCCGGTTCGCCGAGCTCGAGAACGAGCTGCTCGCGCTGGAGCTGACCGCGCTCCGGGTGGTCGCGCACTCCTCGGACGGCAAGCCGCACCCCGCCTCGTCGGTGCTGAAGCTCAAGGGCACCGAGCTGCAGCAGGCGGTGAGCGAGCTGGTCGTCGACCTGGCCGGGCCGGCGTCGCTGGCCTCGGGCGCGCCGGCATCGTCCGAGCTGCCCGAGTGGACCCGGCGCGCCACCCCGGCGTACCTCAACCTCCGCAAGGCCTCCATCTACGGCGGCTCCAACGAGGTGCAGCGGCAGATCATCGCCCGCACCATCCTGGGACTCTGAGGGGAACGCGATGAACTTCGAGTACGACGAGGAGCAGGACGCGCTGCGAGACAGCGTCCGCGCCCTGCTGGGCAAGGCCTACGGCGACTTCGAGCAGCGGCGCACGACGGTGGCCGCCGAGCCGGGCTACGACGAGAAGACCTGGCAGCGGCTCGCGGAGCTGGGTGTGCTCGGGCTGCCGTTCCCCGAGGAGCACGGCGGCATGGGCGCCGGCCCCGTCGAGGTGTCGCTGGTGTGCGAGGAGCTCGGCCGCACCCTCGCCCCGGAGCCCTACCTCGCCGCGGTCGTCCTCGCCGGCGGCCTGGTCGACGCGGCGGGCACCGACGAGCAGCGCACCGAGGTGCTGACCGGGCTGTCCGAGGGCGACCTGGTGCCGGCGTTCGCGCACCTCGAGCCCGGCGGCCGCTGGTCGTCCTCAGCCACCGCGGTGACCGCGACCCGGGACGGCGACGCGTGGCGGCTCGACGGCGTGAAGGAGCCCGTGCCGCACGGCGCCTCGGCTGACCTCCTGGTCGTCAGCGCCGCGCTCCCCGAAGGCGGCACCGGGTTGTTCCTCGTGGACCCGTCGTCCGACGGTGTGGACCGTCAGGGGTACTCGACCCACGACGGCGGCCGCGCCGCCCGGGTCGCGCTGACCGGCGCCTCCGCCCGTCCGCTGGGCGAGGCGGTCGACCGGGAGGCCACGATCGCCGCGGTGCTGGACCGGACCCGGGTCGCCGCGTGCCACGAGGCGCTCGGGGCGATGGCGTTCCAGCTCGAGGCGACGACGTCGTACCTCAAGAGCCGCAAGCAGTTCGGCGTCACCCTCGACAAGTTCCAGGCGCTGACCTTCCGCGCCGCCGACATGTACGTCTCGCTGGAGCTGGCCCGCAGCATCACCCTGTGGGCGACGCTGGTCCTCACCTCGGGCGCACCCGAGGACGCCGCCGACGCCGCCGCACGCGCCTCCCTCCAGGTGAGCCAGGCGGGCCGGCACATCGGACAGGAGGCGATCCAGCTGCACGGCGGCATCGGGATGACCGCGGAGTACGCCGTCGGGCACTACACCAGCCACCTCACCGCCCTCGAGCACTGGCTCGGTGACGGCCGGCACCACCTGTCCGCGCTGTCCGCGCGGGTCGGCGACCACGACGAGGTCGACCCGCTCCGCTGACTCGCTCCACGGCTCGGGGCGGGGGTCAGGACCTGCGCTTGTCGCGGACCAGCACGACCTTGTCCTGTCGCTTCACGTCGAAGAGGTCGATCGCGTCGATGAGGTCGCTGAGCTTGCGGTAGCCGTAGTTGCGTGGGTCGAACGACGCCTGGTTGCCGATCTGGCTGCCGACCGGACCCAGGTGCGCCCACCCGTCGTCCCCGGCGGTCGCGTCGACGGCGTTGCGGAGCATGAGCACCAGGCGCGCGTCGCCGCGCAGCTTGTTGGACGGGACCGGCTTCAACGACGACTGGTCCGGGGTGTCCGGCTCCTGACCCAGCCCTTCGACGAACGTGAACTGCGAGCAGGCGTTGACGAACGGCTCCGGGGTCTTGCGCTGCCCGAACCCGTACACCTTGAGACCCTCGGTGAGGATCCGCATCACCAGCGGGGTGAAGTCGGCATCGCTGGAGACGATCGCGAAGGCGTCGAGAGTGCCGGCGTAGAGCAGGTCCATCGCGTCGATGACCATCGCCATGTCGGAGGCGTTCTTGCCCTTGCTGTAGGCGAACTGCTGGATCGGCCGGATGGCGTACTCGTGCAGCGTCGCCTCCCACGGCTTGAGGTGCGGGCTCTTCCAGTCGCCGTAGGCGCGCCGCACGTTGGCGGCGCCGTGCCGGGCGACCTCGGCGAGGATCACGTCGATCTTGGCGGCGGGTGCGTTGTCGGCGTCGATCAGCAGCGCGATCCGACGTTCGTCTTCGGCCATGCCCCCACCCTCGCAGACTTGTCAGGACGTCATGCCGTTCCGGTGACTCGACGCTCTGACAACTCGGCGGTCAGAGGAGGCGGCGGTCGGTCGCCCAGCGGGTGAGCTCGTGGCGCGAGGAGAGCTGCAGCTTGCGGAGCACGCTCGACACGTGGGTCTCCACGGTCTTCACCGAGATGAACAGCTCGCTGGCGACCTCCTTGTAGGAGTACCCGCGCGCGATCAGCCGCATCACCTCACGCTCGCGCTCGCTGAGCCGGTCGAGGTCCTCGTCGACCTGCGCGACCTCGATGGACCCGGCGAACGCGTCGAGGACGAAGCCGGCGAGCCGGGGCGAGAACACCGCGTCCCCCTCGGCGACCCGGCCGATCGCGTCGACCAGCTCCGGACCGGTGATCGACTTGGTGACGTAGCCGCGGGCCCCGGCGCGGATCGTGCCGATCACGTCCTCGGCCGCGTCGGACACCGACAGCGCCAGGAACTTGGTCTCCGGGACCCGGCTGGCGATCCGGCGCATCACCTCGCCGCCCCCGCCGCCGGGCAGGTGCACGTCGAGCAGCACGACCTCGGGCCGGAGCCTGAGCACGGCGTCGACGGCCTGGTCGACGTCCTCGGCCTCCCCGAGCACGTCGACGGCACCTTCGATCTCCGCACGGACCCCTCGGCGGAACATCGCGTGGTCGTCGACGACCACGACACTGCGCCGGGAGCTTCGGGTGGGTGCTGACATCAGGCGTCCTCTTCTGCGTTCGGTGCGGTGCCCGGGCTGCTGCTCGACTGCGGGCTGCCGGCGGGGGTGTGGAGCGAGAGCCGGACCTCGGTGCCTTCGCCGGGTCGCGGTGCGGATCTCGGCGCTGCCACCGTGGCGCTGCATCCGGTCGATGATGCTGTTGCGCACCCCGAGCCGGTCCTGGGCGACCGCGTCCTGGTCGAAGCCGCGACCACGGTCGCGCACGAACACGTCGACCCGGGAGTCCCCGCACTCGGCGAAGACGTCGACCTTGTCGGCTCCGGAGTGCTTGGCCGCGTTGACCATCGCCTCGCGGGCCGCGAGCACGAGCGGGCGGCGCCGCTCGTCGACGGCGACGTCGCCGACGGTCACCACCTCGACGGGTACGCCGAACGCGTCCTCCACCTCCGCGGCACCCGCCCGCAGCGCGGCCGCGACGGAGGTCTCCGGGTGCGCGTCCTCGCCGTAGAGCCAGCCGCGCAGGTCCCGCTCCTGGGCTCGGGCCAGCTTGGAGACGGTGCGGCCGTCGTCGGCGTGCTTCTGGATCAGCGCCAGGGTCTGCAGCACGGAGTCGTGGAGGTGGGCGGCGACGTCGGCACGCTCCTGCGAGCGGATCCGCTCGGCCCGCTCCTCCGACAGGTCGCCCGCGAGCCGGAACACCCAGGGACCCACCATCAGTGCCAGCCCGACGACGCCGAGCGCGCCCGCCACCAGCACCTCGCGGGCCACGCCGAGCTGACCGCTCTGCACCACGAACAGGCCGAGGGCGGCGACCAGCAGGGCGATGCCTGCGGCCAGACGGGCGTACGACGCCGGGCCGCCGCGGCCGACGACGGCGCGGACCACGTCGATCCGACCGGTGCTGTCGATCCAGCGCTCACGTTGCGCCTCGTCGGCCTGCCACCACAGCACGCCGAGCCCGAGCACGCCGAGGAGCACCGGCCAGAACAGGAACGAGCCGCCGAGCCAGCCCTGCAGCAGGAACACCACGCCCAGCGCGAGCGCCACCATCGCCACCAGCGGCCCGGCGTCGGTGAGCCGGCGCGGTCCGGCCCTGGCGCTTGCCCTGCCGGGTGGCCGCCTCCACGCCCGGGCTGGCCTGCTCGAGGTGCGGGCCGACCGGCAGGATCAGCCAGAAGGCGGCGTACAGAGCCAGCCCGAACCCACCGAGGACGGCGGCCACGATGAACGCGATGCGCACGTGCAGCGGCTCGAGGCCGAGGTGCTCCGCGAGGCCGCCGGCGACCCCGCCGATCATCCGGTCGTCGGCGGACCTGCTGGCACGACGGACCGGCCGCACCGGCTCGGGGCCGGGTGCGGTGCGGGTGCCGGCGTCCGGCGCCGGGAAGGTCGTGGTTCTGCTCATCGGGGTCCCCGCGGCGTCGGGAGCGCAGCGAGCGAGGTCGTGGGGTGAGTCATCTCGTCCCAATCGTCACACAGGGGGGGCGCCCGAACCATGAGTGGCGACCCTGAGCGCACCCTGAAGGATCCGACCGCCGTATCCCGCGGTTTCAGGGCCTTCCCCGATGGTGCCCAACCGGATCCGCGACCAGGATTGCTGCCATGACCGAGACTCCTCAGCAGCAGGACACCAACCCCGGCACCGGGTTCGACCGGGATGCCCTGCGCACTTTCGAGCGGCTCCGCCGCAGCACCACCGACCGCAAGATCGCCGGTGTCGCGGGCGGCCTGGGCCGTCACCTCAACATCGACCCCACCATCCTGCGCGTGATCTTCGTCGTGCTGGTCTTCTTCGGCGGTGCCGGGCTGCTCCTCTACGGCGCGGCGTGGCTGCTCATCCCCGAGGAGGGCTCCGACGACGCCACGATCAGCACCAGCCCCTCCACCCGCAACACCGTCCTGATCGTGGTCGGCGTGCTCGCCGCGCTGCTACTGGTCGGCGACTCGTGGGGCGGGTTCGGGTTCCCCTGGCCGCTGGCGCTCGTCGCCCTGGTCGTCGTGCTGTTCATGGTGAACCGCGACCGGCCGAGCGGCTCGGCTCCCGCCGGCTCGTCCCCCACCGCCGCCAGCGGCGGCCAGGTCGGGGAGCACACTTCGGGCTGGGTCAACGACACCGGCACCACGACGTACGCGGCCCCGTCGTACACCGACACCGGCTACGACACACCCACCGGCCCGCCGAGCGGTCCCACCTCGTGGGCACCCGCCTACACCCCGGCGCCGGCTCCTCGGCCGTCGAAGAAGGACCGCGGCCCCAAGCTGTTCGGCTTCACGCTGGCCTTCATCGCGCTCGCCATGGGCGTGCTCGGCCTGGTCGACGTCTCAGGGGTCTCGGTCGCGGACGCGGCGTACCCCGCACTCGCACTCGCGGTGATCGGCGTGATGCTCGTCTGGGGCGCCTTCTCCGGACGGCCCGGCGGGCTGATCTTCCTGGGCATCATCGCGTCGCTGGCGCTGGCCGTGACGAGCGCGGCCGACGAGTACGGCTTCGACGAGCCCGACCGGCTCTACACGCCCACCACAGCGGCGGCAGCGGCAGGCATCCAGGACTACGACTTCTTCGCCGGCTCGACGACGGTCGACCTGACGAGGGTCTCCGACCTGGAGAATCTCGACGGCGAGACCCTCGACATCGACGCGTGGGCAGGCGAGATCCGGGTGATCGTGCCGGAGGGTCTCGACGTGGACGTGAACGCCCGGATCGACGGGGGCGGCGAGATCGAGGTGGCCGGCGTGCGAGACGACGGCCGGTCCCCGGTGGTCATCGAATCGATCGACGGCGGTGACGACGTCCCCGACATGGACCTCAACATCGACCTCAACTTCGGCAGCATCGACGTCCAGCAGGAGGAAGCAGCATGAAGACGCACCCGCTCAACGTCAGCTACCTGGTGATCGGCCTGGTGTTCCTCGCGATCGCGGGCTCCTGGGCCCTGCGCGAGGCCGGGGTCATCGACACCGCGGACGTCGCCTGGCTCGGCCCGGTCGCTCTGATCGTCGCCGGCGGTGTCGGACTCGTCGCCGCGGTGGCCAAGGGCGCCAGGCGCAACAGCTCGGCTCCGGCGTACGAGTCGGACTACCAGCCGACGTACGACGCGCCGCTGCCGCAGGACTACACCAGCGACATCGACCGCAAGCTCGACGAGGCCCAGACCGCCGTCGTCACGACGACGGCGGCGGAGGCCCCCAAGAGCGAGGACGACAACGACACCACCGTGATCCGCACCGAGCAGGACGACCAGAAGGAAGAGAACCGATGAGCGAGCCCATGCACCAGCCCAGCTACAGCCCGCCGAAGCGGCTGACCCGCAGCCGCGACGACCGTTGGCTCGGCGGCGTGTGCGCCGGAGTCGGAGAGTACGCCGGGATCGACGCGAACCTGGTCCGGCTGCTCGTCGTCGTCGGCGCGCTGTTCAGCTTCGGCACGCTGTTCGTCGCCTACATCATCGCCTGGGTGCTGATGCCCGAGCAGTGACCGGTCCCCCACCCCCGATTCGTCCGCGGTCCCGAGCCTCCGCAGGCCCGGTGACCGCGGGCGAATCGTCTTGTGTACCCACGTAATTGGGGTGCGGCTGTCGGTCCGCGTCCATACCGTTGAGGGGTGCGCCACCTGCCTCTAGCCGACCCCGGGACTGCGGACCACCGCTCTCCCGGCCGCTACCTGTGGTGGCTGATGAAGGGCCAGTGGCGCACCCTGCTGGGCGGGATGCTCTTCGGCATCATCTGGATGGTCTGCCAGGCCGTGATGCCGGCCGTGATCGGCCACGCGATCGACGACGGCATCGCGGCCAAGGACACCAGCTCGCTGTTGCAGTGGACGCTCGCGATGACCGCCATCGGCATCCTGCAGGCGGTGTCCGGGATCGTCCGGCACCGGTTCGCGGTCACCAACTGGCTGACCGCGGCCTACCGCACCGTCCAGCTCGTCGCCCGCCAGGCGACGCACCTCGGGGCCACCCTGCCCAAGCGGGTCGCCACCGGCGAGGTCGTCGCCATCGGCACCAACGACCTGGCGCACCTCGGCAACGCCATGGACGTCACGGCCCGGGCTGCGGGTGCCGTCGTGTCGTTCCTGGTGGTCGCGGTGATCCTGCTCGACACCTCGGTCACGCTCGGCCTGGTCGTCCTGATCGGCGTGCCGGTGCTGCTGCTGCTGATCGGACCGCTGCTCAGGCCGCTGCAACGACGCAACATGGCGCAGCGCGAGATGATGGGCCAGCTCTCCAACCTGGCCACCGACATCGTCAGCGGGCTGCGCATCCTCCGGGGCATCGGCGGTGAGCGGGTCTTCCACGACCGCTACGTGCGCGACTCCCAGAAGGTGCGCCAGGCCGGAGTCCAGGTGGGGCGGCTGCAGTCGCTGCTCGACGCCTTCCAGGTGCTGCTGCCGGGCTTCTTCGTGGTCGTCGTCGTCTGGATCGGCGCCCGGTTCGCCGTGCAGGGGCGGATCAGCGCCGGCGAGCTGGTGGCGTTCTACGGCTACGCCGCGTTCCTGATGATCCCGCTGCGCACGGCGACCGAGTTCGCCAACAAGTGGATCCGGGCGTTCGTGGCCGCCCGCCGCGTGGTCCGGGTGCTCGCGCTGGAGCCCGAGGTCACCGACCCCGACCAGTCCTACCCCGAGCCGCCGGTCGACGCGGAGCTGGTCGACGTCGAGAGCGGCCTGCGGGTCGAGCACGGCGTGGTCACCGCGCTGGTCTCCGACCGGCCCGAGGAGACCGCGCAGATCGCGGACCGGCTCGGCCACTACGCGCCGGGTGAGGTGCGCTGGGGCGACGTTCCGCTGGCAGGCCTCCCCCGCGACGTCGTACGCCGCCGCATCGTCGTGTCCGACACCGGCAGCACGTTGTTCTCCGGCACCCTGCGCGCGGCCCTCGACATCCGCGACCGCGGTGACGACGACCTGCTCGCCGCCCTGCACACCGCCTCGGCCGAGGACGTCCTCGAGGCGCTCGCCGAGGGTCTGGACGCCCCGGTCGCCGAGCGCGGCCGCTCCTTCTCGGGAGGCCAGCGCCAGCGGCTCGTGCTCGCCCGCGTGCTGGCCGCCGACCCCGAGGTGCTGGTGCTCGTCGAGCCGACCTCGGCCGTGGACGCCCACACCGAGGCGCGGATCGCGTCCCGGCTCAGGCAGCACCGCGCCGGTCGCACCACCGTCGTCACGACCACGAGCCCGCTGCTGCTGGACCGGGTCGACCGGGTCGCGTTCGTCCGCGACGGCGCGGTCGTGGCCGTCGGCCTGCACCGCGACCTGCTGCACGAGGTGCCGGAGTACCGCGCCGTCGTGACCCGCGAGGTCGAGGAGGAGGTGTCGCGCCCGTGAGCACCACCGTCCTGCCCGTCGCCGACGGGCGCCATGTCGGCCGCTACGTCATGTCGCTGGCCAAGCGCTACCCGCGGCTGGTCTGGGGTGCGGCGGCGCTGCACATCGCGGCGGCGCTCGCCGCACTCGCCGCGCCGCGACTGCTGGGCGACCTCGTCGAGGACGTCCAGCAGGGCACCACCGTCGGCGCGATCGACCGCACCATCCTGCTGCTCGCCGGCTTCCTGCTGCTGCAGACGGTGCTCACCCGCTACGCGCGGTTCGTGTCGTTCATCACCGGCGAGCGGGTGCTCGCCGAGCTGCGCGAGGACTTCGTCGAGAACACCCTGGCGCTGCCCGTCGGCATCGTCGAGTCCGCCGGCAGCGGCGACCTGCTCACCCGCACCTCGCGCGACGTCGAGCAGCTCGGCTGGTCGGTGCGCTGGGCGCTGCCGGAGTGGCTGATCGCGGTGATCACCGCGATCCTGACCTTCACCGCCGCGCTGCTGGTCGGCTGGTGGGTCCTGATCCCGTGCGCGCTCGGCGTACCGCCGCTGGTGGTCGGTCTGCGGTGGTACCTCGCGCCGCGCGAAGGACGGCTACCTGCGCGAGAGCGAGTCCTACTCGGTGATGAACGCCTCCCTCACCGAGACCGTCGAGGGCGCCCGCACCGTCGAGGCGCTCGGCCTGGGCGCCCGGCGCCGGGCCCGGATCGACCGCGACATCTCCGGCTCCTACTCCGCCGAGCGCTACACGCTGTTCCTGCGCACGGTGTTCTTCCCCTCCGTCGAGGTCGCCTACCTGATCCCGACGGTCGCCACCCTGCTGTTCGGCGGCTGGCTCTACACCCAGGGCTCGGTGTCGCTCGGCGACGTGACCGCGGCCGTGCTCTACGTGCAGATGCTCATCGACCCGGTGGACCGCATCGTCAGCATCCTCGACGAGCTGCAGGTCGGCGCCGCGTCGCTGGCCCGGCTGCTCGGCGTCGCCGACGTGCCCGACGACCGGGACGCCACCGGGCGGGTGCCGACGGGCGAGAAGATCGACGCCGAGGACGTGCGGTTCTCCTACGTCGACGGCCGCGACGTGCTGCACGGCGTCGACCTGTCCGTCGGGGTCGGCGAACGCATCGCCATGGTCGGCCCGTCCGGCGCCGGCAAGTCGACGCTCGGCCGGCTGCTGGCGGGCATCCACCCGCCGCGCACCGGTTCGGTGACCGTGGGCGGCGTCGGGCTCACCGAGCTGCCGCTGACGGACCTGCGCGGGCACGTCGCGCTGGTGACCCAGGAGCACCACGTCTTCGTCGGCACGATCAGGGACAACCTCGCGCTCGCCGTCGACGCGAGGGCCTCGGACGACCAGCTCCTCGCCGCGCTGGACGCGGTCGACGCCCGCGAGTGGGTCGAGGAGCTGCCCGACGGGCTCGACACGGTGGTCGGCTCGGGCGGTCGCAGCCTCACTCCCGCCGCAGGCCCAGCAGGTCGCGCTCGCCCGCCTGGTGCTGGCCGACCCGCACACGCTGGTGCTCGACGAGGCGACCTCGTTGATCGACCCGCGGGCGGCCCGGCACCTGGAGCGGTCGCTGGCGGCCGTGCTGCACGGGCGCACGGTGATCGCGATCGCGCACCGGCTGTTCAGCGCCCACGACGCCGACCGGGTGGCCGTGGTCGAGGACGGCCGGATCACCGAGTACGGATCGCACGACGAGCTGGTCGAGCACGGCGGGTCCTACGCGGCGCTCTGGAGGTCCTGGCAGTCGTAGCCCGGTGCGTCGTACCCGGGAGGCACCGGCGGGAGTCCGACCGCCGGACGGATTCGGCTCAGGATCCGGACGGACGGCTGAGGGCGAGTCTCCTGGGTACTGCGGGCTCACCCCGGTCCGGGCCGGGGGACCGGCCGGACCACACGAGGGAGGCGAGATGCGGTCGATGGTGTACCGGGGGCCGTACCGGGTCCGGGTCACGGCCAGGATGCGGTACCCCGCGAGGAGGCCGGCCCGACGGCGACGCCGACGCTGATGGCCAGCCTGGAGTTCGTCGGGACCGCCACGACGCTGCTGCGTCTCGGCCCGTTCACGCTGCTCACCGACCCCAACTTCCTGCACCGTGGGCAGCGGGCGTACCTCGGCAAGGGGTTGTTCTCCAAGCGGCTCAGCGAGCCGTCGCTGCAGCCGGGCGATCTTCCCGAGGTGGATGCCGTCGTGCTCTCGCACCTGCACGGTGACCACTTCGACCGCATCGCCCGGCGTGAGCTGAGTCGGGACCTGCCGATCTACACGACCGGCGCCGCGAGCCGGAAGCTGCAGAAGTGGGGCTTCGCGGCCGCCGTACCGATGACCCCCTGGGACGTCCAGACCCTGCACCGGGACGGGAGCCGTCTCACCATCACCTCGATCCCGGGCCAGCACGCCCCTGGCCCGGTCCGGCACCTGCTGCCGCCCGTGATGGGGTCGGTGCTCGAGCTCGAACCGGGTCCGCACGGGAGACCGTTCCGCGTCTACGTCACCGGGGACACGCTCTACCGCCCGTGGCTGCGGCAGGTGACGGAACGGCAGGGACCGTTGGACGTCATGGTGGCGCACCTCGGGGGCACCCGCGCGCTCGGGCTGCTCGTCACGATGGATGCCCGGCAGGGGGCCGGGCTGATGCGTCTACTCCGACCCCGAGTGACGGTGCCGGTGCACTTCGACGACTACACCGTGTTCCGCTCGCCGATCTCCGACTTCCTGCGCATCTGCGCGGAGGAGAACCCCGACCTCGAGGTCACCAGCGTGCCTCGAGGGCAGCGGGCAGACCTGACCGAGGAGACATGACGCACCGACCCAGCAGGCGTAGCGTCTGCGGGGTGAGCCTCGACCCGAACGACCAGCCCGGTGATGCCTCCCCCCTGCCCGGTCCCCCCGACGCCACCCAGGAGGCCATTGACGCCACCGCCAACGTGTACGACGGCGACGCGACTCTCGACGTGGAGCAGCACCTCCGTTCCGAGCTGGCCAGCCGCGGCATCGAGCCGGTCGAGGACGCGTGGTTGAACGGAGTGGCGGAGCAGGTGCGGCGTGGGCGCGCTCCTGTCGTGGGTGAGCACGACGGCTCCGTCGACCCGGCGAAGGACCCCGACGCCTAGATGATGGCGTGCCGGCGCTCACGGATGCCGACGTCGCGCCGAGGGTGTGCGCCTCGCGGGCCGCGGGTACTCACGGGCGATGCCTCCTGTTCGTGACCCCGACCGAGACTCGGCCCGGCTCACCCAGTTCGGCAACGACGGTCTGACGTTCGACGTCGCCGACTCGGGTCCCATGGAGGGCGCTTTGGTGGTGCATGCTGCACGGCTTCCCCCAGCGGGCGACCTGCTGGCGGCGGGTTTCTGACCGGCTCAACAGCCGCGGCTACCGCACCCTGGCTCCTGACCAGCGCGGCTACTCTCCGCGGGCTCGTCCGCGCGGCCGATCTGCCTACCGCCTGTCGCACCTGGTGTCCGACGTCGAGGCGCTCCTGCGGCGGGTCGATGCGCCGGTGCACCTGGTCGGCCACGACTGGGGAGCCGTCGTGGCGTGGGCCTGCGCGGCCCGCGTGCCGTCCCTGACGAGCTCGCTGGTCACTGTGTCGGTCCCGCACCCCCGTGCGTTCCGGCGCTCGATGCTGACCAGCACCCAGCCGTTGAGGTCCTGGTACGCCGCCGCCTTCCAGCTTCCGGTGCTCCCGGAGACGGTTGCCCGGAAGGCACCGGCGCTCGTCGAAACGGCACTGCGCCGCTCGGGGATGGCGGAGGACGCCGTCGCCCGCTTCAGGCGCGAGGTGGTCGAGGACGGCGCCCTCGGACCCGCCCTCGCCTGGTATCGCGCGGTTCCCTTCGACAGGTCTCCCCTGGCCGCGGACGACCTCGTCCGGGTCCCGACGACGCACGTGTGGAGTGATGGCGACGTGGCTCTCTCCCGCAAGGGCGCGGAGCTGTGCGGCGACTACGTGCGCGCGCCGTACCGGCTGGCCGTGCTGAAGGAAGTCAGTCACTGGATCCCGGAGGAGGCGCCGGACCTGCTGGCCGGCCTGATCGACGAGCGGGCTGCATCCGTCACCGGCGCCTCTTGACGCGCCGTGCGCGGCCCGGGAGTCACGCGCCGAGCTCGCGGGTGATCTCCTCAGCCGGGGCGGCGCGTGCCCGGGAATGGCCGCTTCCCGCCCACAGGTGCGCCACCTGCTTGTCGCCTGCCGCCACTGCTGCTGCCCGGAGCGGCGCCGTGAGGTGGTGGATGTGCGGGTAGCCCGCCGGAGCGTCCGGGTGGTCGGCCATGAAGCGGTTGGCGAGCCCACGCGCCCACCGGCCGGTGTACGCCCTTGTCAATGCGGTCTCCGTGAAGCCCGGGTCGGCGAGTGCCGCCCGATGGACCGGGTTGGTGCCCGCCTCGTCCGCCAGCAGGTACGCCGTCCCCGCCTGTACGGCGGTTGCGCCTCGGGCGGTCAACGACGCCACGCCGCCGGCGTCGCAGACCCCACCGCCTGCCATGACCGGCACCTCGACCGCGGCGACGACCGCGGCGACCAGGTCGGCGAGCGGAGTCGCGTCCGGCTCCGCCGTGAGGTCCCAGGTGCCCCGATGACCCCCGGCGTACGGGCCCTGGACCGACAGCGAGGTGGCCCCGCGTGCGACTGCAGTCCGCGCCTCCGCGACCGACGTCACTGTGACCGAGGAGAGCACGCCCCGGCCGGTCAGCCGGCGGAACACCTCGGCGTCCGGGCAGCCGAACGTGAACGACACGACGTCCGGCTGTAGGTCGAGCGCCAGGTCGATCTTGGCCTGCCAGTGGTCGTCGTCCCACCGGGCGACCCCGAGGTCGGCACCCAGCCGAGCGGCCTCGGGCTCCAGGGAGCGGCGGTAGTCGTCAAGCGCTGCGGCGTCGGGCTCGTACCCGCTGACGACGAAGAGGTTCAGGCCGAACGGCGCCGTTGTGAGGGCACGCACCTCGGCGACCTCGGCGGCGACCGCCTCGGGGGTCTTGTAGCCCGCGGCGAGGAAGCCGAGACCGCCCGCCCGCGAGACCGCGGCAGCCAGTGCGGGGGTCGACGGTCCACCCGCCATGGGTGCGCCGACCACGGGCAGAGCGAGCTCACGCAGATCCAGCACGAACGTCAGGCTATACGCGCGATTCGCGTGCCCAGGTGGCCGAGAAACTGGCCAGGAATTTCTGCTCCGGAGCGATGAGCCGACGGGCGGGCAGGGGTCTACACATCAGGAGCAACGAAGAGGGATTCGCAGGAGGTCGTCATGGCAGCATCGCTGGTCATCGCGGACGAGCGTGGCAGCTACACCACGGTGCGACACCCTCACAACGGGTACTACGCCGGCGACTTCGGCTCCGGACCGGCTGTCGTGGCGCACACCGGTGCGCGGGTCGCATCCGAGGAGACGGTGACCACGTGGGACGCCAGCCGCTGGTTGGGTCCGTGGACCCGATGAGGACTCCCGGCGCTACCCCGAGGACGCACCGCCACGGTGCCGCTCGACCCGCTCGCGCACCGCGGGCGCCACGTCCGCCGCGAAGCGCTGCAGCTGGGTGACGGGGTCCTCGGAGGGCCCGAACATGAAGGTGTCCATCCCGTGCTCGACCGCCAGCTCGGTGAGCTCGTCCACCCACTGCTCGACCCCGCCCTGGAGGAAGCCGCCCGCGCCGCCGATCTTGCCCCACACGTTGTAGACGCGGGCGATCCCGGCGGGATCCCGCCCGGCGGCCTCGGCCGCCGCGTCGATGCGCGCGTGCATGTCGGGCAGCTTGTCCGGAGTCGCCCACCCGCTCGAGGGCACCCAGCCGTCGGCGGTGCGGCCCACCAGGGCCAGCGTCCGGCGACCGCCGACACCGAGCCAGATGCCGATCGGGTGCGCGGGCGGCGGCCCGGGCTTCACCCCGGCCAACCGGTAGTAGCGGCCGTCGAAGCGGACCGAGCGTTGGTCCGACCACATCAGCCGGATGACCTCGATCGCCTCCACGAGGGCGTCGACCGCCTCCTTGGGGGACCGCCGTGGACCACCCATGGCCTCGACGGCCTCCCAGAACGCTCCCGCGCCGAGCCCGAGCTCGAAACGTCCGCCGGAGAGCACGTCCAGGCTGGCGGCCGCCTTGGCGGTCACCGCGGGTGGGCGCAGCGGCAGGTTCGCCACGTCGGGGAAGACCCGCACACGCTCGGTCCTCGGCGAGCACGGTCGCCATCAGCATCCAGGTGTCGAGGAAGCGGCGCTGGTAGGGGTGGTCCTGGATGCCGACGTAGTCCAGGCCCTCCTGGTCCGCCACGCGGGCCAGCGCCAGGACCTCCTCCAGCTTCGCCGCTTCGGGTGTCGGGAAGACACCGAAGCCCAGTGCTCGACCGTAGTCCGGCATCGGCCCTCCAACCATCGCGGCGGCAGCGTCCGGCCCGTCGCGGAGCCGGCGACTCTCGATCACGCTAGGGCGCCGTCGGGCATCCGGCCACCGCTCCCGGGCGCCGGGCGGGCATCCGCCGCCGTCCTGCGAGGATGGACCGGTGGCCGGCTCCAGCATCACCGACTTCTTCGGGCTGGTCGACCAGCTGCCCGACGTCACCCGGGAGGACCGGGGCCGCTACTGGCGGGTGGCCGTCGCGGACCAGACCTTCGGCTACCTCTGGGAGCCGACCCGCACCGTCGGCCTCAAGCAGACGATCGCCGAGCAGCTCGCCCTGGTCGCGGAGCGGCCCGAGACCTTCGAGGTGCAGTTCACCGCGGGCGCCTTCGGCTGGGTCGTGGTGCGGCTCGACGGCGTCGAGCGGGAGGAGCTCGCCGAGCTCACCTTCGAGGCGTGGCGGCTCACCGCGCCCGCCGCGTTGATCGACCGCCGCGGCAACCGGTTGCCCCGCTGACCGGCCACGGAGTCCGGGCATCTGCACGGAACCTTCACGCGTCCCACACGGCTTTTGTCCTGTCGCGCCGTGTCACGGCTTCTACGCTCACCGTGTGGGCACAAGGGTGCTCGTCGTCGAGGACGAGCCGGTGATCAACCAGGCCGTCGCCGACCGACTGGTCGCGGAGGGCTTCGACGTGCGCCAGGCGTACGACGGCCCGACGGCCGTGGACGTCGCCGAGACGTGGGACCCGGACGCGCTGGTGCTCGACGTGATGCTGCCGGGCTTCGACGGGCACGAGGTGTGCCGCAGGGTGCAGGCCCGACGGCCCGTGCCGGTGCTGATGCTCACCGCCCGCGACGACGAGACGGACGTGCTCGTCGGGCTCGGCGTCGGCGCCGACGACTACCTCACGAAGCCGTTCAGCATGCGCGAGCTGGTGGCCCGGGTGCGCGTGCTGCTGCGCCGCGTCGAACGCGCCGCCGAGCTGGTCCGCGGCGAGACGGGCGACCTCCGCGTGGGCGACCTGCACATCGACCGGTCCGGGCGGCGCGTCCGGGTCGCCGCGTCCGACGTACACCTGACGCCGACGGAGTTCGACCTGCTCGCCCGGCTGGCCGTCGAGCCGGGGACGGTGCTGAGCCGGGAGGACCTGATGCGAGACGTGTGGGGATGGTCAGATCCTGCGGCGGCCCGCACCGGCACCCGCACCGTGGACAGCCACGTGCGCAGCCTGCGGGCCAAGATCGGGGCGGGACGGGTGCGCACGGTGCACGGCGTCGGGTACGCCCTCGAGCACTCCCCGGAGAGGCAGGCTCGGGATGAGGCCGCTCGACGGGTTCCGCTCGATCAAGCTCAAGCTGGGGGCCTGGTCTCCGCGACCGTCGCGCTGACCGCGGTGCTGGCGACGGTCGCGACCGAGCGCGGCGTGAGTCCCTGGCTGACCGTCCCGGTGTCGGTCGCGGTCGCGCTGGGGCTGACCCAGTTCCTGGCTCGGGCATGACGTCGCCGCTGCGCGAGATGACCGCGGCGGCGCGGGTGATGGCCTCGGGCGACTACACCCGCCCGGTCACGGCGACGAGCAACGACGAGGTCGGTGAGCTCGCCCGATCCTTCAACTCGATGGCGGTCGCCCTGGCCCGCGTCGACCGGCAGCGGCGCGACCTCGTGGCGAACGTCTCCCACGAGCTCCGCACCCCGGTCTCGGCGCTGCGCGCCCTGCTGGAGAACCTCGTCGACGGGGTCGTGCAGCCCGACGCCGAGCGACGTTGCAGGTGGCGCTCGCGCAGACCGAGCGGCTCGGCCGGCTGGTCGCCGACCTGCTCGACCTCTCCCGGGTCGACGCCGGGCTGAGCCGGCTGGACCCCGCCCGCCTCGAGGTCAGGCCGTTCCTCGAGGAAGTCGTCGCGGAGGCAAGGCTCGGCGAGCGCCCGGTCGGCTTCCGGGTGGAGGTGGCTCCACCGGACCTGGTGATCGAGGCCGATCGGGCCAGACTTCACCAGCTGCTCGCCAACCTGCTCGACAACGCCGGACGGCACAGTCCGCCGGCAGGCATCGTGCACGTCCGTGCCTATCCCGATGCCGGCGGCACCGTGCTCGAGGTGGCCGACCAGGGACCGGGCATCCCGCCCGATGAGCGTCAGGCAGCCTTCGAGCGCTTCACCACCGGCAGCAACCGCGACGACGGAGGCACCGGTCTGGGCCTGGCCATCGCCCGATGGGTCACCGACCTGCACGGCGGCTCGATCGAGGTCGTCGACAACGACACCGGCGCCATGGTGCGGGCCAGGATCCCGCACCAGCCCGCCCCCGAGTCGTCCCGCATCGCCCACGAGGAGCACGCATGACACACCCGGCCGTCCCCGCCAGCTCGACGCCGCCCGCGCTCGACTCCCTCTTCGGCGACCTCTGGCCCGATGCCGCGGCACCGTCGCGAATCGGCGTGCTCGCCGCGGCGCTCGGCGTCGGACTCGCTGCCGCCCTCGTCCTCCCCTTCCGCGACGCCGGGATCGGCACCACGATCGTGCTGGTCGGGGTCGGCAGCACCGCGTTCGCCGTCTCCCGTCGTACGACGTTCTCGACGGTGTGCTTCGGTCTGGCCGTGGCCCTGGTGGCGATGTTCACGCTCCGCGACGCGGTCTGGATCGGCGTGCTCTCGCTTCTCGCCGCCGCCGTGCTCGGCTGCATCGCGCTCGTCGACGCCCGGGCCGTCGCCGCCATGCTCGCGGCCGTCTTCGCCCCTCCCCTGGCCGCCGTCAGGGGCCTGCCCTGGCTCGGCCGGACGGTGCGCGGTGCCGGCCGGCTCGCCGAGCTGTGGCCGGCCCTCCGCACGGCCGGCCTGTCGCTGCTGCTGGTCGTCGTGTTCGGTGCGCTGTTCGCCTCCGCCGACGCCCTCTTCGCCGAGTGGGCCGACGCCGTCGTGCCGGACCTGACCGTCGACTCGCTGGCCCTGCGGGTGTTCGTGCTGGTGGCCGTCGGGGGCGCGACGCTGGCTGCGTCGTACGTCGCCCTCAACCCGCCCCGGGTCGAGCGGCTGGCCGCGGGTGACGCCCGGCCGGTGGCGCGTGCGTTCGAGTGGCTGGTGCCCGTCGGGCTGGTGCTTGCGCTCTACGTCGGCTTCGTGGCGGCTCAGGCGACGGTCATGTTCGGGGGGCACGACTACCTCCGGCGTACCACCGGGCTCACCTACGCCGAGCACGTGCACCAGGGCTTCGGGCAGATGACGGTCGCCACCGTGCTCACCCTCGCGGTCGTCGCCGTCGCCGCCCGCAAGGCACCGCGACAGGACGCGCGTCAGCGACTGCTGCTTCGCCTCGTCCTCGGCGCCCTGTGCGTGCTGACGCTCGTGGTGGTCGCGTCCGCGTTGTACCGGATGAACCTCTACGAGGACACCTACGGCCTCACCCAGCTGCGCCTGCTGGTGGCGGTCTTCGAGGGCTGGCTGGGCCTCGTCGTCCTGCTGGTGATGGCCGCCGGGCTCCGGCTGCACGGGCGTTGGCTTCCGCGCGCCGTCGTGCTGACCGGCGCGGTCACCCTGCTCGGCCTGGGGATCCTCAACCCGGACGGGTACGTCGCCGAGCGCAACGTGCAGCGGTACGTCGAGACCGGGAAGGCCGACTGGTACTACCTCGGTGGCCTCTCCGCCGACGCGGTGCCGGCGCTGCAGACGCTGCCGGCCGACGCGCGGGCGTGCGTGCTCGGCTCGGTCTCGAACGACGACGACTGGCTGGAGTGGAACCTCGGCCGGTCCCGCGCAGGCGACGTGGTCCCCGACGCAAGCGCCGGTTGCCCGTCGGACTAGGTCGTCGGTTTGGTGATCGCTGCCTCAGGCAGCACATGCGAGTGCCGATGCACGACCGTGCTCGGGCGTCGCCCTACGCTGGTGCCCGGTGGACCGCACCACACTCGCTTACGGGGGAAACATGTCTCAGCACTGTCCACGCGCACGATCTGTATCCATGCGCGCCAACCGCGCCGCTGCCGCACTCACCGCTCTCTTTGTTGCCGGCACCCCCTGGCTGGCCTCCCAGAGTCCGCCGCGGGCGATACCGGTGGGCCGGCACCGAAGCGGCCATCGCTGCGGTCGCTGACAATGGCGTTCGCCTTCTCCCCGAACAATGACGGCGTCAAGGACGTCGCCCCCATTGCGTTCAAGCTGACCAAGCGCGCCGCGGTGTCGGTGACGGTGCTACGCGGTGAGGGACGTGATGCCCGCGTCGTGTACGGGCCGAGGAAGCTCGGAAAGCTCAAGCCGGGTGAACACACCTGGACGTGGGACGGGCGCCGGAACAGCGGCCGGGTCACGGGCGACGCGACGTACCACTGCTCATCAAGGCGACCCTGAGCGACCGCACCGTCAAGAAGAGCAGCGCGGACGTCAAAGTTGATACCCAGTACAAGGCCGGCCCCATCCGGGCCGACGCCACCACTGTCTACCCGCGCAGAACTCTCGTGCGCGACCAGATCTCCGTGGGCAGCTACTCCGACCCCGACCAGGTTCGTTTCGACCGGATCCATAGGGGCACCCTGCGCATCAAGGCCACTGACGGCGACGTCGTCGTCGATCTGCCCGCCAAGCGCTTCTCCGCCACACGCTGGGATGGGCGCGCCGCCGACGGAACTGCGCTGCCGGCAGGTGAGTATCGCGCCCGGTTCCTGGGCGCCGACCGGGCCGGGAACCGCGGTCGCAGCGACTGGATCACCCTGAGCGTCTCGGGGATCCCACTCGTCGAGGCGTCCGGGACGGCGACGGTCACGCCGGTGGAGGCGGGCGGTGCGCTGCAAGCGAAGGGCTACCGCGGGTTCTGCGGCTCGGTCGTGCCGAGCGAGATCTACCCTGACGGTCTCTCTTTCAGGTCGCGCAACGACTGCGTGGACACGAACGATTCGCGGTGGAAGTACCGCGCATCCAGCGGTGGCGAGATCCACCCGGACCTGAACGCGCCGCGAGGCATCCGATCGCTGCAGGTGTCGTTCCGGGGACGGCCAACCGCCGACGGGGATACCGACAGTGCCGAGTTCTGGGCGAGCACGGCCTACGGGGGGCAGTTTCTGCAAGGCACCGAACGTGCAGGTGAGACGGTCGTTACTCCGCCGTGGCTGACGACTACCGAGGGCCCGCGCTGGAACAGAGCGGACCGCGCCATGAGGTGGTTCGTGGTCACGTCGGGTGACGACTCCTACGACCTCGGCTCGTTGACGTTCAACTACACGTACCTGACGCCGCTGTCGTGACCTGGGCGGCATCCGGAATTCAACGGAATCACCAGCGCTCTTCGTCAACCACTTCGATGACGAGACGCGACGGTGCGGTGAGCGCGTAGACCCTAAAGGGGGCGGGCTCGCCGTCGATCCCGGCGAGTACTTGTGTGTAGCCCTCGAACGTGCCGCCGACGTAGACGTCTTCCACTGCACCGGCGTTCTCGGGGGTGAACTGAATGGGACCTCGGTAGTAGTCGGGCGCGGGCCAGGTGGTGCCTGACGCATAGATGTCCAGTACCGCCGCTCCGCCAAGGGCGACGCGTTCGCCGCTGCCGTCGAGGACCGCCTCGTCGACGTAGTTGACGACCCAACCGGGAGTGCCTGTGCCTCTGAACTTGAGGACGATCCTGTCGAAGCCCCCGACTTCTGCGACCCGTACGTCGACGAGCACCAGGCTCGACCCGCCCGACGCCGCAGCCGACTGGCGCTCGATGCTCTGAGCGAACGCCGGGGTAAAGGTCGTCTCGTCCTCGGTGGTGGGCTTCTCCGCCGTGGGCGCGGGCGGGCTCGTGGGCCCGCCGGCTGCTACAGCGCTGTCGGGGACGCGGTCGGCTTCACAACCCGCCAGGAGCAGGAAGGCGGCGATCGCGCCCAGCAGGACTGTCATAGCGCGTCGCAACGCCGCTCCCTTCATCATCGGGGCACTCCGAGGTCACGCACGTAGGACGGCTCATCCGGGCTTCTGGTTGACCACACGCGTACGAATTTCGGCGCGATCGAGCGCCGTCAGCGGCTCGGGTTGACCCAGCCAGGCGCGGTCAGCGGGCGATCTCGGTGATTCCGGCGAGGAGACGATCGACGTCTTCCTCGCTGGTGTACGGCGCCAGGCCGGCCCGCACCGCACCGGCGTCGCCCAGGCCGAGCCACCGCGAGGCCTCGAGCGCGTAGAAGTTGCTCGCCGGCGTGTTCACCCCGACGGACGCGAGGTGCTCGTAGACCTTCCGGCCGTCGACGCCGTCGAGCGAGAAGAACACCGTCGGGGTGCGCCGTGCGGGCGACCCGTGCAGGGTGACGCCCGAGATCCGCCGCAACCCCTCCAAGAGCCGCTCGAGCAACCGGTCCTCGTGCTCCTCGACCGCCCGCATCGACTCCAGCACGCGCGTGCGCCGGTCGTCGGCGTCCGAGGCGAGCCCGGCGATGTAGTCGATCGCGGCTGTGGTGCCGGCGAGCAGCTCGTATGGGAGCGTGCCGAGCTCGAAGCGCTCCGGCACTGCGTCGGTCGACGGCAACAGCTTGTCCGAGCGCACCCGCTCCCACAGCACGGGAGCGGCGACGACCAGGCCGTGGTGCGGCCCGAAGAACTTGTACGGCGAGCACGCGTAGAAATCCGCGCCGAGCGCAACGACGTCCACCGGGGCGTGCGGCGTCAGGTGCACGCCGTCGACGTACAAGAGGGCGCCCGCCTCGTGCACGACCTCCGCGATCGCCGGTAGGTCCGGTCGCGTGCCCAGCACGTTCGACGCGCCGGTGACCGCCACCAGCCGAGTCCGGCCGGACAGCTCGGCCCGGACGTCGTCGACGGTCAGCTCGGCGGTCTCGCGGTCGAACCCGACCCATCGTATGGTCGCCCCGGCGGCCTCCGCGGCGTGCACCCACGGCCGGACGTTGCCATCGTGGTCGAGCCGCGTCACCACGACCTCGTCGCCCGGGCCCCATTCCTTCGCGAGGGCCCTTGCCACGTCGTACGTAGCCTGCGTCATCGACCGCGCGAACACCACGCCGCCCGCGTGGCACCCGAGCAGGTCGGCGACCGCGGCCCGGGCACCGGCGACGACGTCGTCGGCCCGGCGTTCGGCGGCGGTCACCGTCCCGCGGTTGGAGATGCCGGACGTCATCGTCGCCGCGACCGCCTCGCCCACTTGCCGCGGCACCTGGGTGCCACCAGGCCCGTCGAAGAATGCGACACCCTGGTCGAGGGCGGGGAAGTCCTTGCGGATGCGTTCAAGGTCGAAGGTCATGGCGCCATCATCCTCGGCCTGCTGAAACCTCGGCACGAGGACGTTTGCCGCTCGAGCGGGAGGTCTGCATGGCGGCAAGTGCCTGCGGGTACGTCGAAGCGTGGTCGAGATGGGTGCCCGGACTGGAACCGAGACGGGAGCAGTGCTGGTCGACCATCGCGAACGCGGCAGCCTCATCCCCAAGGCCCTGAAGACCGCGGGCCTCGACGTCGAGCTCACCGACCTTCCGGTCGGCGACTACGTCCTTGGCCCCGGACTCGCTGTGGAACGTAAGGGGCCGGCCGACCTCGGGGCGTCCATCCGAGACGGGCGTCTGTTCGACCAGGCGGTACGGCTGCAGTCCGCGTTCCCGCAGGCGGTGCTCATCATCGAAGGCGAACCGCGGTGGATGGCCGAGGACGCCTGGCGTGGTGCGGTGTGCCGTCTCATCGAGGACGGGGTCACCGTGCTGCACAGCCTCGACCTGGCCGACAGCGCCGCTTGGCTGGTCCGGCTCGCCAAGCGGGCCCGTCGGGCGGCACCGAGCGTCCGTACGGAAGGACCGCGGCGTGCGCCTCGGCACCCGTCGGCGCAGGCCGAGGTGATGCTGTCGGTCGTGCCAGGCATCAGCACCACCATGGCCCGCAGTCTGCTGGCCACCTTGGGCAGCCTCGAAGCCCTCGCTGCGGCCACACCTGACGAGCTCCGCGGGCACCCCGGCATCGGTCGCGTGCGCGCCGCCCGGCTCGCCGAAGCGCTGACCGGCTCCTACATCGAGCCCGCTGACCGGGGGCCGGAACCCGGACGACCGACCCGTGGGATGCGACCCCTGCGACGGTGGGTGCTGCAGCGAGTCGATGCCGACCTCGAACCCGAGTCGTTCGACCGTCGCGCCATCGCCCTGCGCGCCCTACGGTCGACGCCCGAAGGCACCCAGCTCATCGACAGCCTCACCGGCGAGGTTGTCCACACCAACACACGCCCAGAAGCTTTGACCTAACCAACGGACTGCTCGGCGACTGTGTCGATTACGGCTCAACGGGTACGACGAGACGACGGAGGGAGTGTCATGGGTTCAACCGCAACGTCCACGACCCGGGGGGCTCGTACTGAGCAAGGTCCTGCTGGAGCCTTCACCTCGGTACTCAACGCCGCCGTGGGCAGCGCGGCAGCCACGTTGGAGCACAAGGTTGCCGGGTGGGCCGACAAACTCAACGGCGTCGCAGGCGGAGGTGATTCCTCGGGCGGGCTGGTGGCGCTGGCGGAGGACGGCCTCGACGAACTGGCTGAGGGAGGTGGGGCAAAGGAGAAGGCCGGTGCCGAAGGGGTCAAGGCAGGCCTGCACGGTAAGAACCCGATCTGGGCGACCATCAAGGGGGCATGGCAGGCGGGCACACCCGTTGTGAGAGCTGCGGTCATAGCCGCGGCAGCATCCGCGATCCTGCTACTGCTGTTGTCTCCTGTGCTCTTGGTTGTCTTCCTGTTGAGCCTGCTCATCATGGCCGCCGTCCACCGAGCCCGTGCAGCCAAGACGTAGCCGCTCCCGCCGACGACGTGCGTGGTTCGCCGACCGTCAGGGAGGAGACCGCGTCCAACTCCGGGTTACCGCTTCCCGGCGCCGCCGGTTTCCACGTGTGCCGGGTTACCTGGCCCACACGGTGCCGATCTTGTTGGCGGCTTGCATGGTCCACCACACTGACTCGGCCTGCCCCTCACGCGCCGGCCGGAACGCCACGCCGAGCGCGTCCTCGAGCCCGCTGCGCGGATCGTCGCCTATGGCCTTGCCTGCTTCGGTGAACACTCCCGCCGGAGTGACTCGCGCGACATTGCCCACTCTGGCCTGCGTGAACCACACGCTGCCATCGGCACCCGCGGCCACGTCCTGCGGGCCCGACTCGGGCGTCGGGTGTGAAGAACGACGTTCCGGTGTTGGTAGCGGGATCCAGGTAGCCGACGACGTGGTTGAACCGGTCGGTGAACCAGACGTTGCCGTCCGATGCGACAGCCAGGCTGATCACGTTCGCGGGCTGTTGGTCGGGGGTGAACACCGGCGTGATCACGGTCGAGCCCGGGTTCGCCGGGTCGAAGCGGCCGATGGCACCGGTCGCGGCGAACCAGACGATCCCGTCGGCGTCGACGCCCACCTCACCGAACGCGCCCGGCACCGCGAACTCGGTGAACTCACCGGTGGGTACGTCGTAGCGCCAGATGATGTCAGTCGCCGACCCCCACAGGTCGTCTCCGTGGCTGGTGAGTGCACCCAGCGAGTACCCGACCTCCGATCCATCCGCGCGCAGCGGCAGCACGAACCCGACAACTCCGGAGGTGGTGATGGTCCACAGGCCGGCGGAGTTGCTGCTGACGAAGAGTGTGTCGCCCGGCCCGCTGGCGATGTCGTCGAACAGGCAGCCGTTGCAGTTCACCTCGAACTCCGTGCTGGCCCCGGCCGGGGTGGTCCTACCGATGTTGCTGGTGAAGGTCCCGCCGGTGTCCGGATCCGGGTTCGGCGTGAACACCTCGGCGCCGGCGACCCACCAGAGGTTCCCGTCGGGTCCCTCGGTGATGTAGCGCGGTTCGCTGTCCGCGGTGGGGACCTTGAAGGTCTTGTACCTGAACTCGCTGGGGGCCGCGTGAGCAGTGCTGAGAGTCGCACTCAACGCCAGGCTCAGCAGGACCACGAGGGCCAGCGCCATCGTGGGCACCCCACGCGAGCCTCCGCGCCTCACGACGGGGGCCTCGACGATCTGATGCTCGGACAGGGGTGGTGGATACATGGCAGCCACGTTCCTCCCGGCGGAGGGAGGACGCCATGCCCCTTCCGGGCCAACTTCATCCGCCTGTGCCCGACGGTGGGCGCTCGTCGATCCTTGGGCCCAAGAGTGCACTGGTGTAACGAGCCGCGAAGACTGCCCGCCCTACTTCGGTTCGCGCGCGAGCCGGTTGCGGCGCTCCTCCTCGCGCTTGGAGTAGGCGGCCGCGCGGATCGCCTCGTCCGACTCCAGGCCGGTGCCGAGGCCGCCGCCGACGGTCGCCGCCGAGGCGACGAACCAGGCCAGCACGAACAGGTCGCCGTAGCCGAGCGGACGCTGGAGGTAGCCGCCCATCACGGCGGGGTCGAGGACGAAGAGCGCCCAGGCCAGGTTCACGACGTAGAGCGCGAGGTAGCAGATGAGCACCCCGGCGGTCAGGGTCACCAGCGTCGAGATGTTGTAGAGGCGGGACCTCTCCCGAGCCTCGGAGGAGTCGTCGTCCGGGCGGTCCCACAGTTCGCCGTCGATCACGAGCCAGGCGACGACGAGCGCGACGGAGGCGATCGTCGCGACCATGAGGCGCCACCACGACAAGGAGCCGGCCAGTAGCCAGACCGTGGAGTTGATCGTGGCGACGGCTCCGGTTGCCAGTGCCGCGACGAGCGCGGACTTGAGTCCGGGCACGAGGAGCCACGGACGGTTGGCGAGCACCATGCCCGGGAGCAGCCGCCAGCGGCCACCGAGGCGGGGGAGCGGCACGCGGTGCTCGTCCTGCGAGGTGGGGTCGGCCATGCCGCCGACGAGCGTGCGCACTGCGTGGCGGGTGCGCGCGTGCATCCGCAGTCCGCCGAGCGCCGGCAGCGACAGCACCGCCGTCCGTCGCTGCGGGTCGGCCTCGACCAGCAGGTACCGGCCGTCGTCGTCGCGAAGCGGAAGCTCGGTCAGGCCGACGACGAGGTCCCACTCGTGCTGGCGAGCCTGGTCCCCCAGCCGCGCCAACGCGGTGTCGACGTCCTCGCAACCGGTGGTGAACGGCTCGCTCACGACCTCGATGTCCCAGGCGTCGCGATCCTCACCGCCCGGCGGGTCGAGGTCGCTCATCCGGTGCGCGATCTCGGTGGGCGAGGCCGGGTCAGCCACAAGGCCGACATGGATCGGCTTCATCCGAGCAGGCTATCCGTGTGGACGAGCTCTTCGAGACCATGCGGGCAGTCGAGCCGGTCCTTCGGGTGGTCGAACTTGTCGAGACCACTCCGAACAGATCGAGCCGCGCCTTCGGGTGGTCGAACCCGTCGAGACCACCGCAGTTGGTCGAGCCGGCGCTTCGGGTGGTCGAGCTGGTCGAGACCACTGCGGATCATCGCGCACAGCCCAATTCCCTTTGCACACAAGGGGATTCTGCGTCCGAAACTGTCGGTGGTGCTGGTTGAGTGTGGGTCATGACGACGTTCCCGCTCGACTCCCCGGAGGCCGGTCCGGCCTCGGTGGTGGCGTGCGGCGGACGCGGTGCTCGGCGAGCTGACGAGGACGCTGTGGGCGGCCGCGGATGCCGAGGACCTGCTGGACGTGACCGTGGAGCTGGAGCGGCTGCGCTCGCGCTGGCCGCGGTGAGGCCCAGGTGGCGGCCGAGGTCGAGGCCACCGAGGCGGCGAAGACCGCGGGCTGGGTGTCGCCGGGTGACTACCTGACCCACGTCGCGGGTGGTCGGCGCGGGCACGGGCAGCGGCTGCTGCGCACCGCCCGGGGTCTGTGCGGCGACCGTACGGCGACGCTGGTCGCGCTGCAGGCCGGTGATGTGTCCCCGGAGCACGCCGAGGTGATCGTCGCGGTGATCGACCGGCTCCCGGTCGACCCGTCGACTGCGGGACGAGGCGGAGCGGGTGCTGCTCGACCAGGCCGCCTCGCTGAACGCGACCGAGCTGCGCAAGGCCGGCGACCACCTGCTCGAGGTGCTGGACCCCGACGGCACCGCCCGCGCCGAGGAGGCCGCGCTGGACCGGTTGGAGAGGTCGGCGCACCTGGGCCGGTTCCTCACCATCGCCGAGGACGGCCTCGGCGGGGTCCGGGTCCGCGGCCGCGGCACCGTCGAGGACGCCGCGATCATCAAGACCGCCCTGCACGCCCTGGCCGCGCCGCTGCCGGGCACCGACCCGGACTGCGGCGAGGCCGGCCGGGACACCCGCGACCACGGCGCCCGGTACCTGGGACGCCCTGGTGCGAGACCTGCCTGAAGGCCCAGGAGGCCGAGGGGCTGCTGCCGGAGGACCACGGCGCCAAACCCCGGCTCACCGTCACCGTCACGCTCGACCAGCTCCGCACCGGGCTCGGCGCCGCGATCCTGGACACCGGCGACCAGCTCTCCGCCACCGACGGTCCGCCGGCTGGCCTGTGACGCCGAGGTCATCCCCGCCGTGCTCGGCTCCCTGGGCGAGGTCCTCGACGTCGGCCGCACCCAGCGACTGGTCACCGCCGCGATCTGGAAAGCCCTCGTGCTCCGCGACCGGCACTGCCGGTTCCCCGGCTGCCGCCGGATGCCGCTGGCCTGCGACGCCCACCACCTCCACCACTGGGCCGACGGCGGCCACACCGTCCCTGGACAACCTGGTGCTGCTCTGCCGCGCCCACCACACCCTCCTCCACGCCACCCCATGGCAGGTCCGGCTCAACCCCATCGACCGCAGACCCGAGTTCCGACGACCACCCCGACGCCGAGGCGACCACCCACCCGACGACTGGATCCGGGACGCCCGGCGGATGGAGTGACCGGCCGCCTGCCGGCGAATCGAAGCCAGTCGTCAGATCACGGCACGTCGAGCCTGACCTCACCGGCATGGACCGACCGCGACCGAGATCCGTTCCCTCAGGTCGGCCGGCATCTCGGGTAGCCCGTCGACCGGGAACCACCCCACGGCAGACGACTCGTCGTCAGCGACGTGCGCCTCGCCCGCGACGTAGCGGCACCGAAAGGTGTGGTCGAGGTACTGCGCCAGGTCGCCGTTCGCGTGCACCCGTGGCTCGGTGACGTTGACCCACACCAGCGCTTCCACGGCACAGCTCACACCGGTCTCCTCCAGGACCTCACGCGCCGCGGCCTGCGCGGGATGCTCGCCCGGGTCCACGATCCCCGTCACCGGCGACCACTGGCCGTTGTCCGAGCGCCGGACCAGCAGGACCTCGTCACCGCGGAGCACGACCGCCGTGGCACCCGGCAGCCACAACAGCTCGTGCCCGACCCTCTGCCGCAACCGCTGGACGTAGTCGGGGATGGCCATCGGCTCACCCTAGGCGCATCCTTGCGCCTCGGTGGTCCGTCGTGAATCATGACAGTCTTACTGTCACAGTTGTCAGCGACGGCCCAACCGTCAACCCGAGAACCCAGAGGAACGATGAAGCTCTCCACGATGCTGATGTACGACGGCAACCCCCGCGAGGCGGCCGACCAGGTGCGTCGCTGGAGAAGGCCGGGCTCGACACCGTCTGGGTGGCCGAGGCCTACGGCTTCGACTCCCCCACCCTGATGGGCTACCTCGCGGCCCGGACCGAGACGGTCGAGATCGGCTCGGCGATCCTCAACGTCTACTCGCGCACGCCGGGCGCGCTCGCCCAGACCGCCGCCGGGCTCGACAACGTCAGCGGCGGCCGCGCGATCCTCGGCCTCGGCGCCTCCGGCCCGCAGGTGATCGAGGGCTGGCACGGGATGCCCTACGACAAGCCGCTGGCCCGCACCCGCGAGGTCGTCGACATCGTGCGGGCCGCGCTGCGCCGCGAGACGCTCGACTACCACGGCAAGGTGTTCGACCTGCCGCTGCCGAGCGACCAGGGCCTCGGCCTCGGCAAGCCGCTGAAGATGCTCACCAAGCCCGAGCGGTCCGCCGTGCCCGATCTACGTCGCCGCCCTCGGCGAGAAGAACGTGGCCGGCACCGCGGAGTACGCCGACGGCTGGCTGCCGTTCCTGTACGCCCCCGAGAAGGCCGACGACGGTCTGGGGCGAGTCGCTGCGGGCCGGCGCCGCGAAGCGGCCCGACGACCTCGGCCCGCTGGAGATCGTCGCCGGCGGCATGGTCGCGATCGGCGAGGACGTGAAGGGGATGCTCGACTTCGCCCGGCCGATGTTCGCGCTCTACATCGGCGGCATGGGCGCCGAGGGCAAGAACTTCTACAACACGCTGTGCCGCCAGTACGGCTACGAGAAGGAGGCCGAGCAGATCCAGGAGCTCTACCTCGGCGGCAAGAAGCGCGACGCCGAGGCCGTCGTACCCCTCGAGCTGCTGGAGATGTGCAACCTGGTCGGCCCGGAGTCCTACGTCAAGGAGCGGATCGCGGCCTTCCGGGAGTCCGGCGTCACCAACCTGCAGGTGATGCCGGCGACCGAGGACCCGGCCGCGACGATCCGGCAGCTGAAGGAGTGGGTGTCCTGATGAGTGGTCTCGACAAGCTCGACCAGCCGGAGACGTCCTGATGAGTGGTCTCGACAAGCTCGACCACCCGGAGGCGTCCTTCGACCACCGGGACCGCCCGATCCTGGAGGCCGAGCACGAGGCGTTCCGGTCCACGGTGCGGGCGTTCCTGGAGAAGGAGGTCGCGCCCGCACCACGACCAGTGGGAGGCCGACGGCATCGTGCCCCGCGAGCTCTGGACGAAGGCCGGGGCGCAGGGACTGCTCTGCTTCGACGTCCCCGAGGAGTACGGCGGCGCCGGGGTCACCGACTTCCGCTACAACATGGTGCTGGCCGAGGAGCTGACCCGGGCCGGCGCCAGCGGGCCGGGCTTCCCGGTGCACACCGACATCATCGTCCCGTACCTCACCAGCCTCGGCACCGACGAGCAGAAGCAGCGCTGGCTGCCGGGCTGCGTGTCCGGCGAGACCATCACCGCCATCGCGATGACCGAGCCGGGCGCGGGCAGCGACCTCCAGGGCATCCGCACGACGGCCGTCGACAAGGGCGACCACTACGTCCTCAACGGCTCCAAGACGTTCATCAGCAACGGCATCCTGGCCGACCTCGTCATCGTGGTCGCGCGCACCGACCCGGAGGCCGGGCACAAGGGCATCAGCCTGCTGGTCGTCGAGCGCGGCATGGCCGGGCTTCGAGCGCGGCCGCAACCTCGACAAGATCGGGCTCAAGGCCCAGGACACCGCCGAGCTGTTCTTCGACGACGTCGAGGTGCCCAAGGAGAACCTGCTCGGCGAGGAGGGGTCCGGCTTCGTCTCGCTGATGACGAACCTGCCGCAGGAGCGGCTGTCGATCGCCACGATGGCCGCGGCCGCGTGCGAGGCGGTGCTCGGCATGTGCCTGGACTACGCCAAGGAGCGCGAGGCCTTCGGCCGGCCGATCGGGAAGTTCCAGCACAACCGGTTCCTGGTCGCCGAGATGGCGACCGAGGCCAGGATCGCCGGGTCTTCGTCGACGACTGCGTACGCCTGCACAACGCCGGGAGGCTCGACACTTCGCTCGCGGCGATGGCGAAGTGGTGGACCACCGAGCTGCAGACCAAGATCGTCGGACCGGGCGTCCAGCTGCACGGCGGCTACGGCTACATGATCGAGTACCCCGTCGCGCGGGCCTTCCTCGACAGCCGGGTGCAGACGATCTACGGCGGCACGACCGAGATCCAGAAGGAGATCATCGGACGCTCCCTCGGGCTGTAGGGCCGGTCAGCCGCGACCACTGCTGGTGCGGGCCCGACGCGAGACCGAGTCGATCGACACCGCGAGCAGGAGGACGGCACCGGTGACCATGTAGCGCACCGAGGAGTCCACACCGATCACGTTGAGGCCGGTCTGGATCGACTGCAGCACGATGATGCCCAGCAGCGCGGCATACGCCGTGCCGCGGCCGCCGAAGAGGCTGGTGCCGCCGATGACGGCAGCCGCGATCGCGGTCAGGTTGGTGTCCGTGCCGCCGCTGGCCTGCGACACCGAGGTCAGCTGCGCGGCGGCGAGGATCCCGCCGAGCGCCGAGCAGAACGCCGGTCAGCGCGAACACCGACATGTAGATGAAGTTCACCTTGATGCCGGACCGCCGAGCCGCCTCCTCGTTGCCGCCGACCGCATAGACGTGCCGACCCCAGCGCGTGCGGCGCAGCACCAGGTCCATGACCACGACCAGCACCACGAACAGCAGGAACAGGTAGCCGATCCCGCGGTCGATGTTGAGGTAGTAGGCGAGGTAGCCCAGACCGACGGCCATCAGCCCGGTCCTGATCGCGACGCCGAGGTACGACGGCGGCGGACAGGTCGGCCGCGACGCGACGCCGGATCCGCAGCACCTGGCTCACGGCGTACAGCGCCGAGACTACAAGGACCAGGACGTAGGAGATCAGGGGCGAGAGGAACGGACGCGCGCGCGAACTCCAGCAGTGCAGAGTTCGAGGGCAGGTTGATCGTGCCCTGGTCGCCGAGCACCACCAGCTGGAGCCCGAGGAACCCGAGCAGACCGGCCAGCGTGATGACGAAGCGACGGCACCCCCACCCGGGTGTAGAGCAGGCCGTAGACGATGCCGATGACCAGGCCGACCGCGAGACCGGCCAGGATCGAGACGACCAGCGACTGGTCCTGCCGGGTGAGCAGCACCGCCATCACGGCGGCGGAGAGGCCGCTGACCGAGCCGACCGACAGGTCGATCTCGCCGAGCAGGAGGACCAGCACCACGCCGATCGCGATGATCCCGATCGGGGCGGCGAACAGGGTGATGTTCACGAGCGTGCGCGACGACAGGAACGTGGCGTCCTGGGCGTAGAACACCAGCGAGATCACGATCAGCCCGACGATGACCGGGAGGCTGCCCAGCTCGCCGCCCCGGATGCGGTGCCAGGACGCCTGGACCAGCCCGACGAGGCCCTTCTCCTTGACCAGCCGCTCGTCGGCCAGGTCGGCCGGAAGCGGCGCGGCCGGGTCGACGACCGGTGTGGTGGTGTCGCTCATTCGCCCGCTCCCTCTCCACGGCGCCGCGCCCGGTCGGCGACGACGTTGTCTGATGCGCCGGTGATGGCGGCCACGAGCTGCTCGGTGGTCGCCTCCTCGACGCGGAACTCGGCCGCGTTGCGACCCAGCCGGAGCACCACGATGCGGTCGGCGACGGCCTGGACGTCGGCCATGTTGTGGCTGATCAGGATGACCCCGAGCCCGGTCTCGCGGAGCCGCTCGATGAGGTTGAGCACCTCGGCGGTCTGCGCGACGCCCAGCGCGGCGGTCGGCTCGTCGAGCATCACCACCTTGGGCTTGCCGACCAGCGACGCGGGCGATCGCCACGGTCTGTCGCTGACCACCGGAGAGGCCGGCGATCGGGATCCGCACCGACGGGATCTTGGCGGAGAGGGTGCGCAGCAGGCGCCACGACTCCTTCTCCATCGTGACCTCGTCGAGCACGCCGCCGGTCACCTTCTCCTGTCCCAGGTAGAGGTTCGCGACCACGTCGAGGTTGTCGCACAGGGCGAGGTCCTGGAACACCGTGGAGATGCCGAGTGCCTGCGCCTCGCTCGGCCCGCCCACGTGCACCTGGCGGCCGGCGAAGGTGATGGTGCCGCCGTCGGGCTGGTAGACGCCCGCGATGATCTTGACCAGCGTCGACTTGCCGGCGCCGTTGTCGCCGACGAGCGCGACGACCTCTCCCGGCGCCACGTCGAGATGGACGTCGGTGAGGGCGCGTACGGCGCCGAAGCGCTTGCCGATCCCTTCGAGCCGGAGCACCGCCTCCCGCGGCGGGGCCTGGTGCTGCTCGGACATCGTCGTGGTCATGCACACCTCCCGGGAGGCGCCGGCGCCGAGCCGGCGACCCTCCTCGCATCATGGCCGGAGGTGGCCCGCCTGTCATCAGCCTGACCCGGCGAGCCACCTCCGGGTAGGTCAGGACAGGCCGGCCTCGGCGCAGGCGTCGGCGTACTCGCCCGTGCAGATCTGGTCGACGCTGTAGAACCCGTCGGCGACCACGGTGTCGGCGATGTTGTCCTGGGTCACCACGATCGGGTCGTAGATGTACGACGCGACGCCCTCGAAGTCCTCGGTGTCGGTGACCTCCTCGCCGTTGACCAGCTTGACGGCGAGCTCGGCAGCTCCCTCCGCCTCCTGCTTGTAGGACTTGTAGATGGTCATGGCCTGCTGGCCGGCGACGATCCGCTGGATGGCAGCCAGCTCCGCGTCCTGGCCCGTGATCGGGCGGCAGCTGGTCCTCCGCGACGCCGGCGCCGGTCAGCGCGGCGACCACCCCGCCGGCCTGGCCGTCGTTCGCGGCGTAGACGCCGTCGATGTCACTCGGGTCGTTCTTGCCGAGCTGGTCGGTGGTCCACTGCTGGGCGTTGTCGGGGCTCCAGTCGGGGTTGTCGTACTCCGCGATGATCTCGGCGTTGCCGTCGAGCGCGCTGTGCGCACCCTCCTTGAACTGTGCGGCATTGGGGTCGGTCGGCGCACCGTTCAGCATCAGGATGTTGCCGTCGCCACCCATCGCCTCGAGCAGGGCGTCGCCCTGGAGCTTGCCGACCGCCGCGTTGTCGAATGAAAGGTAGTAGTCGGCGCCCTCGATGAACCGGTCGTAGGCGACGACGGGGATGTCCTCGGCCTGCGCGTCGGCGACCAGGCCGGCCGCGGCCTCGCCATCGACAGGGTCGAGCACCATGACGTCGACGGCGTCGCTGATCGCGGTCTCGACCTGCTGCTGCTGCTTGGCCGGGTCCTGGTCGGCGTTGTAGTAGCTGACCTCGCAGTCGGAGCACAGCTCGGCGACCTTGGCCTCGAACAGCGGCTTGTCCGCGGACTCGTAGCGGGTGGTCTTGGACTCCGGGAGCAGCAGGGCGATGGTCTTGGTGTCGCCGGCGCTCTCCTGCGCCTCGTTGGCGCCACAGGCACTGAGAATGCCGGCGCCGAGCACGACGACCGCGCCGAGCGCGCCCATGCGCGTCAGGCGGCTGTCACGGCGGATGGGGTGTGCCACGGGGGTTCCTCCTCGGATGGGCTTGTCTGGATGGAGTGTGTCCGCCGCCACCGCTTATCGTCAAGAGTTGAACGCAAAGTTTCCATAACGGTCGCCATGAGCCGTTTTGCGCCTAGGTCTTGACGGCTAGCGGTCGATCCGCCGTACAGTTCGGCCATGTCCGCCATCGACCCCAGCCCGTCGGCGCGCACTGCCGACCCGCCGCTGGGGCGCGCGCCGGGCTCGCCCGCCTCGTTGCGGGCCGCCAACCAGCGCAGGGTGGTGGCGCTGCTGCAGCAGGGTGGCGATGCGCCGGTCTCCCAGGCCGACATCGCCCGCACGACCGGGCTCGCCCCGGCCACGGTCTCCAACATCGTCCGCGACCTGGCGGCGGCCGGCTTGGTCGAGACCACGGTCGGCAGCGGTCGGCGCGGCACCACCGTCGTCATCGCCCGCGGCGCCGGTCTGGTGGTCGGCATCGACTTCGGCCACCGGCACGTCCGGGTGGCCCTCGGCGACCTCGGCGGGCAGGTGCTGGCCGTCGACCGCGAGCCACTCGACCCCGAACACGCCTACGGCGACGGCCTCGACCTCGCGGGCTCGTTGCTGGACCGGCTGCTCGACCGGAGCGGGGCCGCCCGCGAGTCGATCGTCAACGTCGGGCTCGGCCTGCCCACTCCCCTGGCCGCCGACGGCACCGTGATGGCCGCGGCGATCCTGCCGGGCTGGGTCGGCGTCAACGCCGAGCTCGAGGCGCAGCGGTCGCTCGGCCACCCCACGCACGCCGACAACGACGCCAACCTCGGCGCCCTGGCCGAGCACCGTCGGGGCGCGGGTCGCGGCCACCCCAACATGGTCTTCATCAAGGTGTCCTCCGGCGTCGGGGCCGGGCTGGTCCTCGACGGGCGGCTGTTCCGCGGCTCGCACGGCACCGCCGGCGAGATCGGGCACCTCACGCTCGACGAGCAGGGGCCGTTCTGCCGGTGCGGGAGCCGCGGGTGCCTCGAGGCCTACGCGTCGGTCGGGATGGCGCAGACCGCGCTCGCCGACCAGTTCCCGGGGGCCGGCATCGACCAGCTCGTCACCGCGGCCCGCCAGGGCAACGTGTCGGTGCTGCGCATGTTCGAGGACGCGGGGCTGCACCTCGGCTGGGGGCTGGCGATGCTCGCCAACCTGATCAACCCGAGCACGATCATCGTCGGCGGTGACATGTCCAGGGCCGGAGAGCTCCTGCTCGAGTCGGTCCGGGTCGGGCTGCGCCGGCACGCGCTGGCCTCGGTGTCGGCGAAGACGACCGTCACCGGCGCCGGGCTCGGCGACCGGGCGTCGGTGATGGGCGCACTGATGCTCGCGATGGACCGCACCGAGCTGATCCCGGCCGCGGGGCTCAGCTGAGGCCCGTACTCATGCCGGCGGGCTACCCGCCCGCTCCCCCGGTCCCGGGCGGCGCGACCGGCAGCGGGTCGTCGTGCAGGATGCGCTGGTAGAGGTTGTGGTCCTGCCAGCCTCCCGCGATGAACAGGAACCGCGGCGCCATGCCGTACTGCTCGAAGCCGGCCCGCAGCAGCACCCGCTGCGACGCGACGTTGTGCACCATCGTGCCCGCCTCGACCCGATGCAGGCCCATGTCGACGGCCTCCGCGCAGGCGTGCTCGACGGCGGCCGACGCAAGACCGCGCCGGAGGTGGGCGTGGTCGACCCAGTAGCCGACCGACGCGCTGCACAGCACGCCGCGGATCACGTTGTTGAGGTTGGCGCGGCCGACGATGTCGTCGCCGCAGACCAGCACCCAGGCGCCCAGCAGCCCGCCATGCACGAGGCTGAGCTGCCGGTCGATCGCGTCCTGCTGGCCCTCGACGGTGTAGAACGACGGGTCGCGGGTCGGGTCCCACGGATCGAGGTGCTCCTGGTTGCGGAGGTACGCCGCCGCCATCGCGGGCGCGTCGTCGGCGCCAAGCGCGCGGATGGTGTAGCCGGCCGGAAGGACGGGCCGGCGTTGCTCCTCGTGGCTCACCGCCGCAGGCTACCGGCCGGCGCATGCGCCGACGCCCGCCCCGGCGTACGACCGTCTGGCCTATCGGCCGGCCCGCTGCCGCGGCAGTGCCGGACGCCCCGGTTGCTCGAGCTCCTCGAGGTACCGCTCGACCGCCTCGCGCTCGCGGCGCCGCTGGGCGCAGGCGATGGCCGCGCGCTGGGCGTTGCGTCGGGACACGTTCTGGGTGGTGACGGGCCAGTTGACCCAGTCGATCCGCCACACGGTTCGCATGGAAACACCGCACAAAGGGAGGGGTTGGGGAACCCGTCCGAGGCTAAGTAAAGAACTTGCCCGGCGACATGGCCCGTTTGGGCCAGTACGGACCACCCCGGACAACCGGGGGCGACGTCACTCCCACTCGATGGTGCCCGGCGGTTTGCTCGTTATGTCCACTGTGACCCGGTTGACCTCGCGGACCTCGTTGGTGATCCGGGTGGAGATCGTCTCGAGCACGTCGTAGGGCAGCCGGGCCCAGTCGGCGGTCATCGCGTCCTCGGACGTCACCGGGCGGAGTACGACGGGGTGGCCGTAGGTGCGGCCGTCGCCCTGCACGCCCACCGACCGGACGTCGGCGAGCAGCACGACCGGGAACTGCCAGATGTCCCGGTCGAGCCCGGCCCGGGTGAGCTCCTCGCGCGCGATCGCGTCGGCCTCCCGGAGCACCTCCAGGCGGTCGTGGGTGACCTCCCCGATGATCCGGATCCCCAGGCCGGGCCCCGGGAACGGGTGCCGCCACACGATCTCGGGCGGCAGGCCGAGCTGTTCGCCGACCAGCCGGACCTCGTCCTTGAAGAGGGTGCGCAGCGGCTCGACGAGCTCGAACTCGAGGTCCTCGGGCAGCCCGCCCACGTTGTGGTGGGACTTGATGTTGGACGTGCCCGCGCCGCCGCCGGACTCGACCACGTCGGGGTAGAGCGTGCCCTGCACGAGGAACTGGACCTTCTCACCATGAGCCGCCGCGTCTCCGACGATCTCCACCTCGGCGCCCTCGAACACCCGGATGAACTCGCGGCCGATGATCTTCCGCTTCTCCTCCGGGTCCCGGACGCCGGCGAGGGCGTCGAGGAAGCGCTTCTCGGCGTCGACGACGTGCAGGGAGACACCGGTCGCGGCGACGTAGTCGCGCTCCACCTGCTCGGCCTCGCCCTTGCGGAGCAGGCCGTGGTCGACGAACACGCACGTCAGCTGGTCGCCGATCGCGCGCTGCACCAGGGCGGCCGCGACGGCGGAGTCGACGCCGCCGGACAGGCCGCAGATCGCCCGGCGGTCGCCGATCTGCTCGCGGATCCGCTCGATCTGCTCCTCGACGATGTTGACCATCGTCCAGGTCGGCCGGCAGCCCGCGATGTTGTGCAGGAAGTGCTCGAAGACGGACTGCCCGTGCTCGGTGTGCATCACCTCGGGGTGCCACTGCACCCCGGCCATCCGCAGCTCGAGGTTCTCGAACGCCGCGACCGGCGTGGACGCGGTGCTGGCCAGCACGTCCCAGCCGGGGGGAGCCGCCACGACGCTGTCGCCGTGGCTCATCCAGACCTTGTGCTCTGCGGGGACCTCCGCGAGGAGCGTGCCGGGATCGACCACGTCGACCGGGGTGCGGCCGTACTCCGAGCGCCCCGTGCGGCGTACCTCCCCGCCGAGGTTGAGCGCCATCGCCTGGAAGCCGTAGCACATGCCGAACACCGGCACGCCCGCCTCGAAGATGGCGGTGTCCACGTTGGGAGCGCCGGGCTCGTAGACCGACGACGGGCCTCCGGACAGCACGATCGCCTTGGGGTTGCGGGCCAGCATCTCCGCGACCGGCATGGTGTGCGGGACGATCTCGGAGTAGACCCGCGCCTCGCGCACACGCCGGGCGATGAGCTGGGCGTACTGGGCCCCGAAGTCGACGACGAGGACCAGGTCGTGTTCTGTGGTCACGGGCGGGGCACCTGCGCCTTTCGCGGGGCTGGACCGGGCTGCTGGAGGGACTGCGGGGCCGGGCTGTCGCCCAATCCTAGAGGCCGGAAAGTTTCTGCCGCCGACTGCGTAACCCGGGGTCGCCGGCCTCGTTGTGATGGGCAGAGATCCGGCTGCAGTGCTCCCTCCCAGGCCGGGTCTCTCAGGTCCGTGCAGCTGCGGACGTTCAGGGCCCGACCAACCCTCCCTCCCCGGTCGGGCCCTGACCCGTTTCCGGGGTCAGCTGACGCCGACGATCGGCAGCCGGAGCGCGCCGGGGGCGTGCTCGGGCACGGCCGGGTGTGCCGGGGGCACCGGCTCGAGCCGGGTGTACGCCGCACCGGGCGCGGGTCGCGGGTCCGCCTCGCCCTTGTTGGGCCAGAAGGCCATGGCCCGCTCGGCCTGGGCGGTGATCGTCAAGGACGGGTTGACGCCGAGGTTCGCGCTGACCGCGGAGCCGTCCACGACGTGCAGCCCGGGATAGTTGTGCACGCGCTGGTAGGGGTCGATGACGCCGCTGGTCTCGTCGACGCCGATCGCGCAGCCGCCGATGAAGTGCGCGGTGAGTGGCCGGTTGAAGGGCTCCCCGATCGAGCCTCCTGGTCGGCCGCCGATGATCGCGGCCATCCGGCGTACCGCCTCGTTGCCCACCGGGATCCAGGTGGGGTTGGGCACGCCGTGCCCCTGGCGGGAGGTGAGGTGCCGTCGCCCCGTGAGCCGGTTGCGCTTCGTGTAGGTCGTGATCGAGTTGTCGAGACTCTGCATGACCAGCGCGATGACGGTGCGCTCGGACCAGTGCTTCATGTCGTAGAGGTCGAGGGCGTTGGCCTTCTCCTTCCACAGCTCGGCCAGCCAGGTGCGCCAGCGCGGCGCCGGACCGTCGCCGTCGGTCAGCACGGTCTGCAGCAGCGACATCAGGTTGCTGCCGCGCCCGTAGCGCACCGGCTCGATGTGGGTGTCCTCGTCGGGGTGGAAGCTCGACGTGATCGCGATGCCCTGGCTGTAGTCGACCGACGTGTCCGGAGCGATGGCGCCGAGGATCGACTCCGAGTTGGTGCGGGACAGGTGGCCCAGTCGCGACGACAGCCGAGGAAGGTGGCCCTCGTCGCGCATCCGGTGCAGCAGCCGTTGGGTGCCGAGCGACGACGCCGAGAAGACGACGTGCTCGGCGGTCAGCGTGCGCGTCGTCCTCCGGCTCGGAAGCTTGGCCTTGGTGTAGCGCACGCGCACGTCGTAACCGCCCCCCGAGGACTCCGGGCGCGGGCTGACCCGGGTCACCGTCGTCAACGGCAGCACCACGGCACCGTTGCGCTCCGCGAGGTAGAGGTAGTTCTTGACCAGGGTGTTCTTGGCGTTGTGCCGGCACCCGGTCATGCACTCGCCGCAGGCGCGGCAGGGGTTGCGGTCCGGGCCGGCGCCGCCGAAGTACGGGTCGGGGACGGGTCGGTCCGGGTCGGCCTGCGGCCCGCCGAAGAACACCCCGACAGGCGTCGGGTGGAAGGTGTCGCCGACGCCCATGTCGGTGGCGACCTTCTCCATCACCTCGTCGGCGGGCGTGCGCAGGGGGTTCTCGACGACGCCGAGCATGCGTTTGGCCTGGTCGTAGAACGGCGCGAGCTCGCTGCGCCAGTCGGTGATGTGGCTCCACTGCGGGTCGTCGTAGAACGGCGCCAGCGGCTCGTACAGCGTGTTGGCGTAGACCAGCGAACCGCCGCCGACGCCGGCGCCCGAGACGATCAGGCAGTCCCTGAGGGCGTCGATCCGTTGGATGCCGTAGCAGCCGATCTCCGGTCGGAACAGGAACCTCCTCGCCTCGAACGACGTCGCCGCGAAGTCGGCGTCGTCGAACCGGGCGCCGGCCTCGAGCACGCCGACCCGGTAGCCCTTCTCGGTGAGGCGCAACGCCGTGACCGAGCCCCCGAAGCCGGAGCCGATGACGAGGACGTCGAAGTCGTGCTCGCGCGTGGTCGAGCCGTCCGCGGTGGTCGAACCGTCCGCGGTGGTCGAACCGTCCGCGGTGGTCGAGCCGTCCGCGGTGGTCGAGCCGTCCACGGTGGTCGAGCCCGTCGAGACCACGTCACTTCCACCCGAGCTTGTTCATCACGCGCAGGTTCGCGGTCATGACCTTGGCGTAGGTCTCCTCGCTCATCCCCAGCATCGGGGCGAACCGGATCAGCCTCTGGGTCGCGACCGACTGCGACTCGGTGTAGCGGTGGATGCCCTCGGCGCCCTGGCGGCGGCCGAGGCCGGAGTCGCGCATCCCGCCCATCGGTGAGTCGATGCTGCCGAACGTCGCCCCGAACGCCTCGTTGACGTTGACCGTGCCGCACTTGACCTGCCGGGCCAGTGCACGGCCACGGGCGCCGTCGCGGGTGTAGATCGCGGCGTTCAGGCCGTACTGCCCCGCGTTGGCTCGCGCGACTGCGTCGGACTCGTCACCGAACCGGTAGAGCGCGATCACCGGACCGAAGGTCTCGTCGCCGAAGCAGGTCATGTCGGGGGTGACGCCCTCGAGGATCGTCGGCTCGTAGAAGTACGGACCGAGGTCGGGTCGTGCCCGGCCGCCGGTGAGCACGCGAGCGCCCTTGGCCACCGCGTCCTCGACGTGGGCGACGACCGTGTCGAGCTGGTCCCGGGAGATCAGGGAGCCCATGTCGCTGCCCCAGTCGAGCCCGGCGCGGAGTGTCATCGCCCGCGTCCGGGCGACGAACTTGTCGACGAACCGGTCGTAGACCTGGTCGGCGACGAACAAGCGCTCCATCGACACGCACAGCTGGCCGGCGTTGGAGAAGCTGGCCCGGACGGCGCCCTCGGCCGCCCGGTCGAGGTCGGCGTCGCGGAGCACGAGGAAGGGGTTCTTGCCGCCCAGCTCCAGCGAGCACCCGACGAGCCGCTCGGCGCACTGCCGGGCGATCAGCCGGCCGGTGGCGGTCGAGCCGGTGAAGCAGACGTAGTCGGCGCGCTGGACGATCTCGGTGCCGATCACGCTGCCCGGACCGGCGACGACCTGCCACAGGTCCTCCGGGAGGCCCGCCTCGATCAGCAGCTGTCGGCCGAGCAGGGCGCTGAGCATCGTCTGCGCGTCGGGCTTGGCCACCACCGCGTTGCCCGCCATCAGCGCGGGCAGACCGTCGCAGAGTGCCATCGTGAACGGGTAGTTCCACGGCGAGATGATCCCGACCACGCCCTTCGGCACGCGGTTGACCTCGACCCGGGTCAGGCCGGGCACCACCCCGGCGTGCCGCCGGGTGCCGAGGTGCTCGCGGCCGGTGCGCGCGTAGTAGCGCGCGGTCAGCGCGATGTGCATCGGCTCGTCGAAGGCGTGCTTGCGGGCCTTGCCCGACTCCCAGCAGATCAGGTCGATGATCTCCGCCTGCCGGTCGAGCACGAGGTCGTGGAGCCGGAGCAGCACCGCGGCGCGCTCCTCGAGAGACGTCCGGGCCCAGGTCTCCTGGGCGCGACGCGCGCGGGCGAACGCCTCCTCGACGTCGGCCGCGGTGGACTGCGGGATCGCGCCCAGGGGCTGGCCGTTGAACGGGCAGTACGTCGCGACGGTCCCCGAGGCCGCATCCGTGGCGAGCACCTGGTCGGTCAGGGCTCGCACGTAGCCCGGATCCAAGGCGTAGGTCGCGGTCGGGTCGGTGTCGGGATCGCGAACGTCCGACGTACCGACGCCGGCGGGCTCGGGGGCTCGCTCGTGGTTCATATACCGAGAGTATGTGACGCCCGTCTCGCTGGCTACCTCCGGGTAACCCCGATTCGCGCGGGGAGACCGAGATCACGTGGCCGTAACGGCCAATCACGGCTGGTGCCAATTACAGGTGGGCTAGAGTTGAGGCATCAACCTCGGCGCGTCATCCGCGCGCACAGACCCAGGAAAGTAGAGGCGCTATGTCCACCGGGCAGGCCCCCATGCTCATGCTCGACGCCGCCACCTCCCACATGCGGGACCGCCTGCGGGCGACCCGTGGCCTCGCCCGGCCCGCCGCGCTGCGGCGATCTCGCGCCGCCAGGACGTCGACGAGCCGGAACCGCTGACCGCGGGTCCGGACGAACACCGGGCGCCTTCCGTCGGCTGGTTTCGACGGTCGGCGCCCGTTGCGTTGTTCCCCTGGGCGGGAGTCCGCAGGTGGTCCCCCGATCCGGTGCCGAACCCCGAGCAGTCCGGCCGTGTCCCACCCTTGCGCGGCAACGGGTACCAGGACAACCCGGAGTTTGCGCAGTTGCACAAACCCGCAGAATTCGCTCCAAGTCGCACGCCTCGCCGACTCCAGCTCGATCGGGACGGATCAGACGATGTCCGGCGCGCTGACCCGCGCCTCGTCGGCCTCCTGGTCGGTGAGCGTGCGCTGGCTCTGCCGCTCCGCCTCCACCCGCCGGAGGTAGTGGTCGACCTCGTCCTCGAGGCGTGTGCCGTCCCACCCGAGCACCCCTGCCATGAGCTCCGCGGTGCGTCGCGCCGCGTGTACGCCACGGTCGAAGGTCTCGATGGAGATCCGGGTACGCCGGGTCAGCACGTCGTCGAGGTGCCGCGCCCCCTCGTGCGTGACGGCGTAGACCACCTCGGCGCTCAGGTAGTCGTCGGCGCCGTCGAGCGGGGCGGCCAGCTCGGGGCGTTCGGCGACCAGGTCGAGCAGCTCGTCGACCAGCCCGCCGTACCGGCCGAGCAGGTGGTCGATGCGGGCCCGGTGCAGCCCGGACTCGCGGGCCAGCCCGGCGCGCTGGTTGGCGCGCGTCTCGTAACCATCGGCCCCGACCAGCCGGACCCGGTCGGTAATGGAGCCCGGCACCGATCCGCCGAGTGAGTGCGCGGCCGCGTCGACGGCGTCGCGACCCATCACCCGGTAGGTGGTCAGCTTCCCGCCGGCGATGATCACCAGCCCCGGCACGGGCGTGACCACGGTGTGCTCCCGCGAGATCCGGCTCGTCGGCTCGGACTCGCCGGTGAGCAGCGGCCGCAGTCCGGCGTACACCCCCTCCACGTCCTCGTGGCGCAGCGGCTCCTTGAGCATCTGGTTGGCCTGGCCCAGCAGGTAGTCGATGTCGGTGCGGGACGCCGCCGGGTGCGCCTTGTCGAGGTCCCACGGCGTGTCGGTGGTGCCGATCACCCAGTGCCGCCCCCAGGGGATGACGAACAGCACCGAGGTTGCCGTGCGCATGATCACGCCGCTCTCCGAGCGGATCCGGTCGCGGGGCACGACCAGGTGGATGCCCTTGCTGGCCTGGACGTTGAGCGCGCCACGGCCGCCGACCAGCTCCTGGATCTCGTCGGTCCACACGCCCGCGGCGTTGACCACGACCCGGGCTCGCACCTCGAGGTCGCGACCGGCCTCCAGGTCCCGGGCGCGGACCCCGGTGACCCGCTCGCCCTCGCGGAGGAAGCCGGTGACCTTCACCCGGTTGGCGCAGTGCGCGCCGTGCGAGGCCGCCGTGCGGACGATCGTGGTGACGAGGCGCGCGTCGTCGACCTGGGCGTCCCAGTACTGCAGCGCTCCCACGATCGCGTCGGTGCGCAGGTCGGGGGCGATCCGTGCGACCCGGCGCCGGGACAGGTGCCGGTGCCGGGGCAGGCCGTGGTCGTACTTGCCGGCCATGGCCATCGCGTCGTAGAGCGCCAGCCCGGCTCCGACGTACGGCCGCTCCCAGCCTCGACGGGTCAGCGGGTAGAGGAACGGGACCGGACGGACCAGGTGCGGAGCGAGCCGGGTGAGCAGCAGTCCGCGTTCCTGCAGGGCCTCGCGCACCAGGGCGAAGTCGAGCATCTCCAGGTAGCGCAGGCCGCCGTGGATCAGCTTGCTGGACCGTGAGGAGGTGCCGGAGGCGTAGTCGCGCTGCTCGAGGAGTCCCACCGAGAGGCCGCGGCTGACCGCGTCGAGGGCGGTGCCGGCGCCGACGACGCCGCCGCCGACGACCAGGACGTCGAGGCCGTCGGTGCCGGGCGTGGAGCCCGCCGCGACCATCGCGTCGAGGGCGGCTGCCCGGGTCTCCGGGCTGAGTGCGGCGGTCATCGGGCCCCTCGGTGCGTCGCGGCTGTTGACGTCGAGGCTAACCGCGTTGCCCGTCGCGGCGGCGACCCGGAACGACGATGCCGGCCTCGTAGGCGAGGATCACCGCCTGCACCCGGTCGCGGAGCCCGAGCTTGGCCAGGATCCGGCCGACGTGCGTCTTCACGGTCTTCTCGCTGACCACCAGATGCTCCGCGAGCTCGGCGTTGGACAGCCCGCGTCCGATCAGCTCGAGCACCTCGGCCTCGCGCGGGGTCAGGTCGTCGAGCGCCGGGCGGGCGGTCCCGCGGCCCGCTCGGCGGGCTCACGAAGTGCTCGATCAGCCGGCGCGTGACCGACGGCGCGACCAGTGCATCGCCCTCGGCGGCGGCGTGGACGGCGTCGACGATCCGCTCCCGCGGCGCGTCCTTGAGCAGGAACCCGCTGGCGCCGGCGCGGAACGCCTCGAAGACGTACTCGTCGAGGTCGAACGTGGTCAGGATGACCACCCGCGGCGGCTCGCCGGACTCGTCGCTCGGGGCGGCGCGGATCCGCCGGGTCGCCTCGATCCCGTCGATGCCCGGCATCCGGACGTCCATCAGCACGACGTCGGGCCGGCACGCCTCGACCTGCCGCACCGCCTCCAGCCCGTCGGCGGCCTGCCCGACGACCTCGCACGTCGTCGACCCCGGCCAGCATCATGTCGAGGCCGGCCCGGACCAGCTCCTGGTCGTCGCACGAGCAGGACGCGCGTGCTCATCGGACGCTCACAGGTCGCTCACAGGGGCACCCGCGCCGCCACCCGGAACCCCGGGCCTGGTTGTCGCGGACCGGCCTCGACGGAGCCACCCAGCACGTGCATCCGCTCGCGCATCCCGACCAGGCCGAACCCACCACTGTCGGTGTCCGCGCCGGCCCCGTCGCCGTCGTCCTCGACCTCGATCTCGAGTGCCTCCGGCCGGTAGCGCACGAGTACCGACGCCTCGGTCGCCCGCGCGTGCTTCATGACGTTGGTCAGCGCCTCCTGGAGCAGGCGGTACGCCGAGACGTCGACCGCGGCGGGCAGCGGACGGACCTCGCCCGCGACCGTCGCCCGGACGTCCACCCCGGCGGCCCGCACCGCCTGCACGAGCTCGTCGAGGCGGCCGATGCCGGGCTGCGGGGTGAGGGTCGCTCCGGCGTCGGCTCCGCCGAGCAGGCCCAGCATCCGGCGCATCTCCTCGAGACCCTGGCGGGCGGCGCGCTCGATGGCCGCGAGGCTGTCGCGGGCCCGCTCCGGGTCGTGGTCGAGGACGTTGCGCGCGCCGCCCGACTGCAGGGCGATCGCGGCCAGGCTGTGGGAGACCGCGTCGTGCAGCTCCCGGGCGATCCGGGCGCGCTCCGCCGCGACCGCCTCGGCGGCGTGCGCGTCCCGGGACCGGTGCAGCTCCTCCGCCGTCTGGTGCCGGACCCCCACCACCCGGCCGACCAGCCAGACCGTGCCGTAGAGGATCGCCGCCGGCAAGGGGTCGGGGGTCGCGGCGGTGCCGGTCCCCTCGACCACCGCCACCGAGAGCGCGAGGGCGGCGAAGCCGGCCGCCAGCAGGGCGTCGCGGAGCGGGGCGTAGGACGCGACGCTGTAGGCGGTGACCAGCAGCGCCAGCGTCGTCGGGTAGACCTCGAGCGGCTCCGACAGCAGCGCGCGTCCGGCCAGGGCCGCGGACACCGCCAGCGCCGCGACCAGCGGTGCTCGCCGCCGCCACGCCAGCGGGACCGTGCCCGCGACGACCGCCGCCACGTTGAGCCAGACCGGCCCCCCGACCACGTCCTCCGCGAGCGGCTCCACGAGCACCTCGTACAGGCCGACGACGAGGAAGGCCGCCGCCAGCGCCACGTCGAAGAGCGCGCTGCGGGAGGAGGGTTCGCAGGTCCATGGTGCGGCAAGACTAGGGCCGTCCCCGGCCAGGCGTCGTCGGACCACGGTCGTACGGGCGAGTTCCGACCGCGGGCCGACGACCGGCCGCCTCCGGCGTACCTACGTTTCTCGGCACCGGCGTCGAACCGCGACGCCACCACCACGAAGGAACGCCCGTGACCATCACCCCGCGTCATCTCGCCGTCCTCGCCGGCGTCCTGTTCGCCGCCACCGCGGCGATCGACATCCCGCACGACCAGGCCCAGCCGTTCGTCTCCACCGCGGACTACGTCCTGGAGGCACTCTTCGCCCTGTCCCTCGCCCTCGGCGCCGCCGCGCTGTGGGGCCACGCCCGCGGCGTGCCCACCCGGGGGCTCAAGATCGCCTGGTACCTCCCGGCGCTCGGCTACTCGGTGCTCGCGGTCGTCGCCGGGGCCACGCACGTCAACGGCCACGACGTCGGCGGCCCGGCCTTCCCGATCGGCCTGCTGCTCATCATGGGCGGCTCGGTTGCGCTGCTCGTGGTCGACCTGCGAGGCCGGCTCACGCCCCGCGGCGCCGGACTGGTGCTGGTCGGCACGATCGTGGTGATGGCCGTGCTCGGCGACGGCTGGGGGCTCATCGCCTGGTCGGCGGGCTGGTTCGCGCTCGGCGCCCTGCTCCAGCCGAGCCGCTCCGCCGCGGTCGCGAGGTCGACCGTCTCGGCCTAGCCGGGCGGCACCGGTCGGGTGGTCGAGCCCGTCGAGACCACCGGCACCGGTCGGGTGGTCGAGCCTGTCGAGACCACCGGCACCGGGTCACCGATCAGGACCCGGTGCCGTCGACCCTGGGTGTCCAGCCGGTCACGGCCCACCGGGTTGACCTCGCCCTGCACCCGGGCCACCTCGGCCGGGTCGAGGTCGGCGACCACGACGGCGGGGTCCTCGGCACCGGCGCGGGCGACCGGTCTGCCCTCGGGGTCGTAGACCGCGCTGCCGCCGCTGAAGTCCCGGTCGCCGCACCGCCCGGTCAGGCCGGCGAACACGACGTAGATGCCGTTGTCGATGGCACGGGCGGCGTAGTAGAGGTCGCGGCGGTGCTCCGCACCGGTGAAGTACGCCGAGGGGCACAGGTACGCCGTCGCCCCGCCGGCCGCGGCCGCCGCCGCGTGCTCGGGGAAGCAGCCGTCGTAGCAGATCCCCAGGCCCAGGTCCCAGCCGTCGACGACGATGGAGGCGCCGTGGGCGCCCGGGGTGAAGAAGTCCCGCTCCTCCCCGCACAGGTGCTGCTTGTCGTACGGCGCGCTCACCTCACCGGCGGCATCGACCAGCACCACCGACAGGGTGGTCTCGTCGAGCGCACGCCGGACCGCCGCGCTGGTCACCACGACGACGCCGCGGTCGGCAGCGACCTCGGCCAGCGGGGCGAGACGGGGGTCCTCCAGGTCGAGCCCGGACTCGTGGTCCCACACCGACGCGGCGTACCCGGTGAGGAACAGCTCGGGCAGCACCACCACCCGGGCGCCCTGGTCGGCCGCCGACGTGACCAGGTCGCGCGCGGTCGCGACGTTGGCCGCGACGTCGCCCGCGTCCGACGACGCCTGGGCGGCGGCGACGCGCAGCGTGCCAGGAGCACTCATGGCGCTACTGGACGACGATCTCGACGCGCTGGAACTCCTTGAGCTCCGTGTAGCCGGTCGTCGCCATCGCCCGGCGCAGCGCGCCGACGAGGTTCATCGTGCCGTCGGCGACCCGGGACGGGCCGAAGAGGATCTCGTCGAGCGAGCCGACGGTGCCCATCTCGATCCGCTCGCCGCGCGGCAGCTTGGCGTGCCAGGCCTCGGACCCCCAGTGGTAGCCGCGGCCGGGAGCCTCGGAGGCGCGCGCCAGCGGCGACCCGATCATGACCGCGTCGGCGCCGCAGGCGATCGCCTTGGCGACGTCGCCGGAGCGGCCGATCGAGCCGTCGGCGATCACGTGCACGTAGCGGCCGCCGGACTCGTCGAGGTAGTCGCGCCGCGCGGCGGCGACATCGGCCACCGCGCTCGCCATCGGCACTGCGACGCCGAGGACGGTGCGCGTCGTGTGCGCCGCGCCGCCGCCGAAGCCGACCAGCACGCCGGCGGCGCCGGTGCGCATCAGGTGCAGGGCCGCCTGGTAGGTGGCGCAGCCGCCGACGATCACGGGTACGTCGAGCTCGTAGATGAACTCCTTGAGGTTCAGCGGCTCCGCCTGGCCGGAGACGTGCTCGGCGGACACCGTCGTGCCGCGGATGACGAACATGTCGACGCCGGCGTCGACGACGGTCTTGAAGTACTCCTTGGTGCGCTGCGGCGACAGGGAGCCGGCCACGGTGACGCCCGCCTCGCGCATCTCCTTGAGCCGGGAGGTGATCAGCTCCGGCTTCACCGGCTCGGCGTAGATCTCCTGCATGCGACGGGTGGCCTGGGCGCCGTGCAGGCCGGCCACCTCCGCGAGCAGGTCGCTCGGGTCGTCGTACCGCGTCCAGAGCCCCTCGAGGTCCAGCACGCCGAGGCCGCCGTGCTTGCCGAGCGCGACCGCCGTCTGCGGGGACATCACCGAGTCCATCGGCGCGGCCATGATCGGCAGCTCGAAGCGGTAGGCGTCGATCTGCCAGGCGACGGACACCTCCTCGGGGTCGCGGGTGCGCCGCGAGGGCACGATCGCGACGTCGTCGAAGGAGTACGCCCGGCGTGCGCGCTTCGCCCGACCGATCTCGATGTCCATGGCCGAGAGCCTATCCGGGGTCCGCGGCCACGATGACCGTCGCCCGGTGGCGGGATCCGGCGACGAGGACGGCGTTGCGCTCGTCGCTCCCCCACGTGCGCTCGCGGGCCTCGTCGGGGCTCGGCCGTAGCGCTGGTGACGGGCCTGGAGGCGGGTACGCCGGACGTCGTCGTCGAGGTCGACGTACCAGCACTCGTCGAGCAGGCCGGCGATCTGACGCCAGGGCTCGTCGTCGAGCAGCAGGTAGTTGCCCTCGGTGACGACCAGCGGCACCTCGGCGGTCACGGCCACCGCGCCGGCGACGGCGTCCTCGACCTCGCGGTGGAAGCGGGGCGCCCACACGACGTCGAGACGCGCCTCCGGATCGTCGACCCGCGCTCCCGGTGGTCGAGCCCCCTCCGCTGGTCGAGCCCCTCCGGTGGTCGAGCCCCCGCCGGTGGTCGAGCCGTCGAGACCCGGATCCTCCGCAGCAGCGCGACGAACCCGGCCGCGTCGAACGTGTCGGGTGCGCCCTTGCGCTCCACCCGGCCGAGCTCGGCGAGCGTCGCGTGCGCGAGGTGGAAGCCGTCCATGCCGACGAGGACCGCCCCGGGCACCGCCGTCGACGACCTGCTCGGCGAGCGTGGACTTGCCGGCACCCGGTGCCCCGGCGATGCCGAGGACGGCGATGCCCGGTCGCGCCGCGAGAGCCTGGGCCCGCGCGAGGGCGCCGGCGACGTCGACGCTGCGCATCGACCGGGTCGGCTCAGCGGCCGGTGTAGTTGGGCGCCTCGACGGTCATCTGGATGTCGTGCGGGTGGCTCTCCTTGAGGCCGGCCGAGGTGATCCGGACGAAGCGGCCCGCGGTCCTGCAGCTCCGGGATCGTGCGCGCGCCGACGTAGAACATCGACTGGCTGCAGCCCGCCGACGAGCTGGTGCGCGACCGCCGACAGCGGGCCGCGGTAGGCGACCTGGCCCTCGATGCCCTCGGGCACGATCTTGTCGTCGCTGGCGACGTCGGCCTGGAAGTAGCGGTCCTTGGAGAACGACTTCTTGCCGCGCGAGGCCATCGCGCCGAGGGAGCCCATGCCGCGGTAGGACTTGAACTGCTTGCCGTTGACGAAGACCAGCTCGCCGGGGCTCTCCTCGCAGCCGGCGAGCAGCGAGCCGACCATCACGGTGTCGGCACCGGCGACGAGGGCCTTGGCGATGTCGCCGGAGTACTGCAGGCCGCCGTCGCCGATCACCGGGACTCCGGCCGGCTTGCAGGCCTGGGCGGCCTCGTAGATCGCGGTGACCTGGGGCACGCCGACACCGGCGACGACGCGGGTGGTGCAGATCGAGCCGGGCCCGACGCCGACCTTCACCGCGTCGGCGCCCGCGTCGACGAGCGCCTGGGCGCCGGCCCGGGTCGCGACGTTGCCGCCGATGACCTGGACGTGCTTGGTGGCCGGGTCGCTCTTGAGCCGGCGGACCATGTCGAGCATGCAGCCGGGCGTGGCCGTTGGCGACGTCGGGCACCAGCACGTCGACGCCGGCCTCGACGAGGGTGGTGGCCCGCTCCCAGGCGTCGCCGAAGTAGCCGATCGCGGCGGCCGACCAGCAGCCGGCCGTCGGTCGTCGTTGGACGCGTGCGGGAACTGCTCGGACTTGACGAAGTCCTTGACGGTGATCAGCCCGGCGAGCCGGCCCTGGTCGTCGACGATCGGCAGCCGCTCGCGCTTGTGCTGGCGCAGGATGCGCCGTCGCGTCGTCGCGGCTGATGCCGACCGGCGCGGTGATCAGCGGCATCGGGGTCATCACGTCGCCGACGAGCCGAGAGCCCCACTCGGCGACGGGCACGAAGCGCAGGTCGCGGTTGGTGATGATGCCGAGCAGGGTGCGGTCCTCGTCGATGACCGGGAGGCCGGAGACGCGGTACTCGCCGCAGATCTCGTCGAGCTCCTCGAGCGTCGCCTTGGGGCCGATCGTGACCGGGTTGGAGATCATCCCGGTCTGGGTCCGCTTCACCAGGTCCACCTGGTAGGCCTGGTCCTCGATCGAGAGGTTGCGGTGCAGCACGCCGATGCCGCCCTGGCGGGCCATCGCGATCGCCATCCGCGACTCGGTGACGGTGTCCATCGCGCTCGACACCAGCGGGATCCGGAGGTCGAGGTCGCGGGTCAGCCGGGTGGTCGTGTCGACCTCGCTCGGGGACCACGTCGGTCTCGCCGGGCAGCAGCAGCACGTCGTCGTACGTGAGGCCGAGGGCGGCGAACTTGTCAGGTACGCCGGTGGGGGTGCCGGGCTCGATCGAAGCGGTCATGAGTGCCTTCCGGGACAGGGGCGGCGGCGGGTCACCAGTCTACGGGCGGGGCACCAGCCGTCCCGGACCCGGCTCGCCCGCGCCGAGGGGTCACGTGTGCAGCGACACACCGGCCACGAGGCTGATCTTGTGACTCCTCGGCGGATCAGCGGTCGGGGGGCGCGGCGGTGGCGGCGGGGTCCATCCAGATGTACTCCCAGAGGTGGCCGTCGAGGTCGTGGAAGCTGCGGCCGTACATGAAGCCGTGGTCCTGCGGCTCGCCCGCCGGCTGGCGCCCAGCTGCGAGTGCCCGGTCGACCAGCTCGTCGACCTCGTCGCGGCTGTCGGCCGAGAGCCCGACCGAGCACTCGGTGACCGTCGGGCCGGCGACCTCCTTGCCGGTGAAGGTCGCGAAGAACGGGCGGACGAGAAGCATCACGAACGCCTGGTCGCTGACCACCATGCAGGTGGCCCGCTCGTCGGTGAACTGCGCGTTGAACGTGAAGCCCAGGTCGGTGAAGAACCCGATGGACTTCGCAGGTCGTCGACGGGCAGGTTCACGAAGATCATGCGGGGCATGCGGCTCCTCCGGGGTGCGTTGACTCCTTCACCCGTACGGACCGGACCCGGCCACCGAACTCATCGGTCGTCCCGGGGGCCGGGACGAGAACGCGAGAACGCCGCCCCGATCGCTCGGGGCGGCGTTCGCGCGTGTGGTTTTGCGGGGACTCAGTGGCCGTGGCCGTGACCGTGGCCGGCCGCGGGAGCGTCGTCCTCCTCCTCGGGCTTCTCCACGACCAGGGTCTCGGTCGTGAGCAGCATGCCCGCGATCGACGCGGCGTTGACCAGCGCGGAGCGGGTCACCTTGACCGGGTCGAGGACGCCCTGGGCGACCAGGTCGCCGTACTCGCCGGTGGCGGCGTTGTAGCCCTCGCCGGCCTTGCCCTCGCGGACCTTGGCGACGACGACGTAGCCCTCGTCGCCGCCGTTCTCGGCGATCCAGCGCAGCGGCTCGTCGACCGACTTGGCGACGATGCGCACACCGGTCGCCTCGTCGCCGGTGAGGCCGAGGTCGTCGTCGAGCACCGAGGCGGCGTGCACCAGCGCGGAGCCGCCGCCGGCGATGATGCCCTCCTCGATCGCGGCGCGGGTCGCGGAGACGGCGTCCTCGATGCGGTGCTTCTTCTCCTTGAGCTCCACCTCGGTGGCCGCGCCGACCTTGACGACGCAGACGCCGCCGGCCAGCTTGGCGAGGCGCTCCTGGAGCTTCTCGCGGTCCCAGTCGGAGTCGGTGTTCTCGATCTCGGCCTTGATCTGGTTGACCCGGCCCTCGACCTCGGCTGGCGTCGCCGGCGCCGTCGACGATCGTGGTGTCGTCCTTGGTGATCACGACGCGGCGGGCCTGGCCGAGCACGTCGAGACCGACCTGGTCGAGCTTGAGGCCGACCTCGGGGGACACGACCTGGCCACCGGTGAGGATGGCGATGTCCTGCAGCATCGCCTTGCGGCGGTCACCGAAGGCGGGCGCCTTGACCGCGGCGGCGTTGAAGGTGCCGCGGATCTTGTTGACGACCAGGGTCGACAGGGCCTCGCCCTCGACGTCCTCGGCGAGGATGAACAGCGGCTTGCCGGCCTGGATGACCTTCTCCAGCAGCGGGAGCAGGTCGGAGATCGCGCTGATCTTGCCCTGGTGGAGGAGGATGTAGGGGTCGTCGAGGACGGCCTCCATGCGCTCGGCGTCGGTCACGAAGTACGGCGAGATGTAGCCCTTGTCGAACTGCATGCCCTCGGTGAACTCGAGCTCGGTGCCCATGGTGTTGGACTCCTCGACGGTGATGACACCGTCCTTGCCGACCTTGTCGAAGGCCTCGGCGAGCAGCTCGCCGATGTGCGCGTCGCGCGCGGAGACGGTGGCGACGGCGGCCATGTCGGCCTTGTCGTCGACGTCGCGGGCGGCGTCGCGCAGGGCCTGGCCGACGGCCTCGACGGCCTGGTCGATGCCGCGCTTGAGGCTCATCGGGTTGGCGCCGGCGGCCACCGCGCGCAGGCCCTCGTGGACCATCGCCTGGGCGAGGACGGTCGCGGTCGTGGTGCCGTCACCGGCGACGTCGTTGGTCTTGGTGGCGACCTCCTTGGTGAGCTGCGCACCGAGGTTCTCGAACGGGTCGTCGAGCTCGACCTCGCGGGCGACGGTCACGCCGTCGTTGGTGATGGTGGGCGCGCCCCACTTCTTGTCGAGGACGACGTAGCGGCCCTTGGGGCCGAGCGTCACCTTGACGGTGTTGGCGAGGGCGTCCACGCCACGCTCGAGGGAGCGGCGGGCGTGCTCGTCGAACTCCAGGATCTTCGGCATCTCGTCGATGCTCCTTCTCAGTCAGAGGTCGGTGGTCCGGCGTACCCGTGACCACCCGTGAAACGACTAGGCCCCGACGAGCCCGATCCTGCTCAGGCCAGCCGGGGCTGCGTCATGCGTTGCGTGCGCGCTGGATCAGGCGATGACCGCGAGCACGTCGCGGGCGGAGAGGATGAGGTACTCCTCGCCGCCGTACTTGACCTCGGTGCCGCCGTACTTGCTGTAGATGACCTTGTCACCCACGTTGACGTCGAGCGGGACCGCGGTTGCCGTCGTCGTCGAAGCGACCCGGACCGACCGCGAGGACCTCGCCCTCCTGGGGCTTCTCCTTGGCGGTGTCCGGGATGACCAGGCCGGAGGCGGTGGTCTGCTCGGCGTCGAGGGGCTTCACGACGATGCGGTCCTCGAGCGGCTTGATGTTGACCGACACGTGTCGACCTCCACTTTCGAGGTAGTCGAGAGGCTGTATCGCAGACTTGTGCCGGAGCCGTCGCGCGCCGTCGCGGGGGTCGTGCCCGGCTCAGCTGGTTGGCACCCTCACGGGGAGAGTGCTAACGCGAATCTATGCCGCTCTTAGCACTCGGTCAAGTCGAGTGCCAGCACTCGTCCGGACGGAATCCCCGGCCGGCCGGACGTGAGCGGCTGCGAGGATGCGGTCATGGACCTCGACGCGTTCCGCTGCCTGCTGACCCCCGCGGGGCAGGAGCTGCTGGCCCGCGCCCACGAGGTGTACGACGAGGTCGGCGGGGACCCGCTGCGCACCGCGACCGTGCTGCGCCGGCACGCCGGTGCCGAGGCCGCGGCCGCCGCCCTGACGCAGGTGGAGCTGCGCCGGAAGGCGGTCGCCAAGCTCGGGGCCGACGCGGCCCGGATGTACTTCACCCCCGACGGGCTCGAGCAGGCCACCCGGCTGCGGGTCGCCGAGCACCGCGCGGCCCGGGTGGCGATGGCCGAGCCGGCGGCGGTGCTCGACCTGGGCTGCGGCATCGGCGGCGACCTGGTCGCGTTCGCCCGGGCGGGCCTCACCGCCGCGGGCGTGGACCGCGACCCGCTCCGCGTCGAGGTGGCCGGGGCCAACCTCGCGGCCCTGGGCCTCGGCGGCGCCGTACAGGTCGCCGACGCGGAGGGGCTCGACACGTCCGGCTTCGGGGTGGTGTTCGCCGACCCCGCCCGACGGGGCGCCGCCGGACGGGTCTTCGACGTGGACGGCTGGTCGCCCCCGTGGTCGTTCGTGGAGCGGCTGCTGACCAGGCCGTCGTGCGTGAAGGTCGCGCCCGGCATCCCCCACGACCTCGTCCCGCGCGGGGTGGAGGCGGAGTTCGTCAGCGAGGACGGGGACGTCAAGGAGGCGTCGCTGTGGTCCCCGGCCCTCGCCACCGCGCGCCGCCGCGCCACCGTGATCAAGTCCGGCGGGCTGGCCACGCTGACCGACGAGGACGACCCCGGTGAACAGCGGCTGCGACCCGTCGGCCGGTTCCTCTACGAGCCCGACGGGGCGGTGATCCGGGCGGGCCTCGTCACCGCGGTGGCCGCCGGCGTCAACGGCGGGCTGGTCGACCCGCACATCGCCTACGTGACCAGCGACGAGGCGTTCTCCACTCCGTTCGCCCGCTCCTACGAGGTGCTCGCCGAGCTGCCGTTCCGGGAGAAGGCGCTGCGGGCCGCGCTCCGCGAACGCGGCATCGGCTCGGTCACCATCAAGAAGCGCGGCGTCGACGTGGTGCCCGAGGAGCTGCGCAAGCGCCTCGCGCTCGTCGGTGACGACGACGCCACGTTGGTGATGACCCGCGTCGCCGGCGAGGGCACCGACCCTGCTCGTCCGCCCGTTCTGAGCGGCCTCCCTCGCGGGCGGGCGGGGGCCAATTACCACGGGACCGTGGTGAACTGCCGCTTCCCGTGGTGAGTTCACCCCGGGAACGGGTGGATCACCACGGGACCGTGGTAATCCACCCGGCGCTCTCAGGCGTTCCGGCGCCAGGCGTCCTCGAGCAGCTCGGCCACGACGTCGGGGTCGCAGGCGGCGAGGTCCACGCGGAGCGCGGTCAGCTTCTTCCCCCACCACTTCTCCTCGGACCAGCCCGGCCACTCGGCGACGGCGGCGCGGATCTCCTCCTCGGGAAGCATCACGTGCAGGTGCCCCTCGTCGGGCAGCGTCGCGAAGATCCGGCGGGGCGTGCGGAACGACGGGAACCCGTGGTGGTCGCGCTCCTCGGCGCCGTCGAACCCCAGCGCGACCCGGCGTACCGCCTCGTGGTCCATCAGGCCTCCTTGCGGTAGGTCTCGGGCGGGGTGCCGACCACCCTGGTGAACGCGCGGGTCAGGTGCGCCTGGTCGGCGAAGCCGAGGTCGGCCGCGAGCGCCGCCCAGTCGACGGGTCCGCCGCGATGCGCGACGCCCGCGGCGTCGAGGATGCGGCATCTCGCCACGACCCACTTGGGCCCGATGCCGACGTACTCGCCGAACAGCCGCTGCAGCGACCGCAGGCTCATCGACGCGCGCTCGGCGAGCTGCTCGGCCCGGATCAGGCCCCGATCCTCCTCGACCAGCGCGACCAGCGCACGCACCTCGTCGACCGCCGGGTCCGGGTCGGCTCCGACCGAGTCGAGGTAGCCCTCCATCGCCGCTGCCATTGTGGCGACGTCGCCGGTGTCGAGGACCGCGCGCGCTGCCGGTCGGTCGTCGACGCCGAGCACTTCCACGGCGGGTACGACGCGGCCGGCGAGGCCGCTCACCGGTCCGCGCAGCAGCGGCCGGAACCCGCCCGGGTGGAACGCCGCGCCGAGCGTGTGACCGATGCCGTCGAGCCTGCGCCGGAACGGGTCTCGCGAGATCCCGTGCACCAGCAGCCGACCGTGCTCGGCGGCGAGGTGTATCCGCGGTTGCGGCACCACCAGCTGCTCGTAGGGCTCGTCGGCCCTCCAGCCGACGTACCAGTGGTAGTCGACGAGTCCGGCCCACCGCACTGAGGCGGGCACCCGGTCGACGTCGATCCGCTGCGCCGCCTCCGACGGGTGCAGGATCGCGTCGGGCTTGCCGGCCGGGCTGCCGGGCGGCGACGACACAGGGGCCACGACGCACGACGATAGCGTGACGCCCGGGGCCGGGCCGAGACGTTCTCGGTCGGGATCCGAGCCGATGTCGACATCGACGATCCGGCGACGACGTACCGCTGAAGGGGCCGCGAGGCCATCGGCACGAACCGAGGAGAACAGCCGTGAAGTACGTCATCCTGATCCACTCCAACCCGCAGCCGTGGGGGCACCCGACCGGCGACTACGTCGCCGAGTTCCAGGCGCTGCCGCCGCACCAGCGGGCACAGATGGACGCCGACTTCGAGAAGCTCCTGGGCGAGCTGCACGAGAACGGTGAGCTGGTCACCGGAGAGGCGCTCGGCGACCCGTCGTCCTCGCGCCTCTACCGCTGGGACGACGCGGGCCGGCCGGTGGCGACCGACGGGCCGTACTCGGAGAGCAAGGAGCACCTCGCCGGGTTCTTCCTGATCGACGTCGAGACGCAGCAGCGGGCCGAGGAGGTCGCGGCCCGGTTCGGCGGACCGGGCGAGACGATCGAGCTCCGGCCGACGATGTGGCCGGGCGGCGACGAGGGGTGAGCGCTCCCCGCGTCGAGGACGTGTGGCGGCACGAGGCGCCACACGTCCTCGGCGCGCTCCTGCGCCGGCACGGCGACTACGGCGACTGCGAGGACGCCGCGCAGGAGGCGCTGGTCGCGGCGCTGCAGCAGTGGCCGCGCGACGGCACCCCGGACAACCCGCGTGCCTGGCTCGTGCGGGTCGCCTCCCGTCGGCTCGTCGACCGGCAGCGCGCGCGTACGACGCGGGAGCGGCGCGAGCTGACCGACGCGCTGGCCGGCCGCCTCGACGACGACGCACAGCCGGCCGTCGACTCACCGGCGGTGCCGACCGACCGCGACGACTCGCTGCGCCTGCTGCTCATGTGCTGCCACGAGAGCCTGAGCCGCCCGTCGCAGGTCGCCCTCACCCTGCGAGCCGTCTCCGGGCTGTCGGTGGAGGCGATCGCCGCCGCGTACCTCGTCCCGGCCCGCACCATGACGCAACGGCTGACCCGGGCCCGCGCGACGCTGCGCGAGGCCGGTGCGAGGTTCACGATGCCGACGCCGGAGGAACTGCCGGCACGGGTCGCCGCGGTGCTGGACGTGTGCCACCTGGTCTTCAACGAGGGCTACACCCGCACCTCGGGCGACCGACTCGTCGACACCGACCTCGCCGACGAGGCGATCCGGCTGACCCGCGCTGCTGCACGAGGCGCTGCCCGACCACGACGAGGTCGGCGGCGCCCTCGCGCTCATGCTGCTCACCCACGCCCGCACGGCTTCGCGCGTCGACTCCACGGGCGGCCTGGTGCCGCTGAGCGAGCAGGACCGGACTCGCTGGGACCCGGCAATGGTCGCGGAAGGCATCGAGCTGCTCGAGCGGGTGCTGCCGCGCGGGCATGCCGGGCGCTACCAGCTGCAGGCAGCGATCGCCGCGGTGCACGCCGAGGCCGCGACCTGGCCGGAGACCGACTGGCTCCAGATCTCCCTGCTCTACGCGATGCTGCACGACGTGGCGCCGAGCCCGGCCGTCACGCTGAACCGCGCCGTCGCGGTCGGGATGGCGTACGGCCCCGGCCAGGGCCTTGCCCTGGTCGACACCCTGCTCGACGACCCGGTCATGCGACGGCACCACCGCACTCACGCCGTACGCGCGCACCTGCTCGAGATGGCCGGCGACACCGATGCCGCGCTGCCGGCCTTCCGCGAGGCCGCCCGGCTCACCGCGAGCCTTCCGGAGCAGCGCTATCTCAACGCGCAGATCGCGCGGCTCGCGAACCCCTGAGCGGCAGCCTGTCGCGTTCCTTCAAGAACCGGACCTGCACGCGTTCGTAGCGTCGGAGCCATGACCTACACACGCACCGCCAGCTGCCGGTTCACCGTCGCCTCCTGGTCGGAGGACCTGCTCGTCGACATCGACGGGGAGGGGACCAGGGCCGGCGACGCCTACTACCCGAAGCGGGGGTTCTCCCGGGCCGAGGTGTCCTACAAGTACACCGGCGACCTCGACGCGACGTCGACGCTGACCTACCTGATCGCGTACCGGCCCGAGGGCGCCCCCGTCGTCGGCTTCGAACAGGTCACCGGCAGCCTCGACGGCCACGACGGCTCCTTCGTGCTGCGACACACCGGCTCGCAGGACGAGGGCTCGGTCACCGCACGCCTCGAGGTGGTGCCGGGGATGGGCACCGGTGGGCTGGAGAGCCTCCGCGGCGAGGCCGACCTACGGATCGCCGGGCACAGCGAGGACGGCTACGAGCTCGAGCTGCGCTACGACCTGTGACAGTCCTGCTGGGCCGACCGGCACCGGCCGGCCCCGCTAGCAGCCGGCGCGCGGGGCACCCGCGACCGGCACCGGGAGCCGGCCCGGCGCCGGCGCCCGGCCGACCAGCACGTCGACCAGGGCGCTCATCGCGCCGGGCGTGCTGCCGTACGTCGCGAGCCGCACGGGCGCGCGGCCGGCGCCGAGGACGTAGGGACGGTCGAGCGCGACGACCACGTCGCCGGTGGCGGGACCGCCGCTGGTCCCGACCAGCCGGACCGTCGTGATCCGCGCGCGTGCCTGCTTGTTCTTCTTGTTCTTCTTCGGCAGCTTCGACACGACCTCGAGCCCGGCCGCGGCGGCGGCCGCCCGGAACCGGAGTACGTCGGAGGTGGCGCCCCGGGCGAGCACCCGGCGGTTCACGAGCCTGCCCTGGCAGGGGCCGGCCACCGAGGTGACCGCGGCCGCCGACCACCGTGCCGAGACGCCGCGCCCGGCGCCCGGCGGCCGCGGGGACGTGTCACGCGCACGCTGGTGCAGCAGCAGGGCGACCTGACGGGTGGCGGCCTGGACGAGCCGCTCGGAGGACAGCCGGCCGGACCGCACCGCCCGGACGATCCCGTCGCGGGCCGCCCGCGGCGACGGTGGCATCAGCACCACGTCGGCGCCCGCGGTCAGCGCCCGGACCGCCGCGCGGCCGCTGGCGAAACGTTGCGCCACCGCCTGCATGTCGAGGGCGTCGGTCACGACCAGGCCTTCGAAGCCGAGCCGGTCACGCAGCTGCCCGGTGATGACCGCGCGGGACAGCGAGGCGGGTACGCCCCGGTCGACGGCGGGGACGTTGATGTGCCCGACCATCACGCTGGGCAGCCCCGCCTCCACGCCGGCCCGGAACGGGACGTAGTCGGTGCGCTCCAGCTCGGCGACCGACCGGTCCTGGGTCGGGAGCGTGAGGTGGCTGTCCGCGGTGAGGGCGCCGTGGCCCGGGAAGTGCTTGAGCGTCGGCACGACGCCGGCCGATCGGTAGCCCTTCGCGGCGGCGACCACGTGCTCGGCCACGTGGGCGGGACTCGCCCCGGCCGACCGGGACCCGATGGCGGCGTCGGCGCTGCCGATCGTGACGTCGGCGACGGGGGCGTAGTCGGTGGTGAACCCGAGGCCGGCGAGCTCCGCCCCCGACGCCCTCGAGGCGGTCCGGGTCAGGCGGGTGTCGGCGGCTGCGCCGGCGGTCATGAACGCCGGGAACCGGGTGCCGGTCGTGACCCGCTCGACGATGCCGCCCTCCTGGTCGACGGCCACGGTGACCGGGAACCGGCGCCCCGCGGCGCGGGCGGCCCGCTGCAGCGCACGGTTGCCGGCCCGGACCTGGTCGGTGCTCCGGACGTTGTCGTCGAACATCACGACGCCGCCCAGGTGCAGTCCGTTCACCAGCCGTGACGGCGGCGTCGAGCCGGCGTACCGGGCGACGATGACCTGGCCGGCGCGCTCGCGCAGCGAGAGCCCGCCGACCAGCTCACGGGCGCGCTCGATCTCCGCCGCGCTCGGCCCCCAACCGGTGCCGATCGGGAGCGGCTCGACCGACGACGTGTCCGCCCGCGCCGGGGAGGCCGCCCAGGCCCGGTGCACCGTGTCCTCGGTCAGCGCCTCGCCCGCCAGGACGGCCCGGTCCGGCTCGGCGTCGTCGGAGCCTGCCGTGCACCCGGGCAGCGTCAGCAGGGCGGCCGTGGCCGCCGCGCCGAACCGCACCGCTCGAGACACCCCAAGAACGTTGCCAGTCGGCGCCCGGCCGGACAAATCGGTTGGGCGCGGTCCGGACCACCCCTACGGTCTGATGCGTGACGATCACCCTCCGCCGCGGTGGCCGCGAGCTGGCCCGGGAGCTGGTCGGGCCGCTGGACGCCTGGACCGAGCAGGCGCCGCTCACCGCCAACCTGCACTCCGGCGACGTCGGCTGGCACCTGAGGCTCGCCGACCCTGGTCTCGACGACGCCTTCCTGCTCTGGGAGCGAGACGGCGAGCCGGTGGCCGCCGGCCTCGCCGAGGACATGGTGCTGCGCACCGCGGTGGCGCCCGCCCACGACCGCTCCGCCGAGCTGGCGGAGGCGCTGGCCGGCGTCATGGTGGAGTTCGGGTACGTCGACGCCCTCGGTGGTTCGGCCGTGCGACGGCTGCTGCTGGAGCGCGGCTGGTCGGTCGACCCGGACCCCTGGGTGCTGCTGTACCGCGAGCTCGGCCCGGACGACGCCCGGCGCACGGATCCCGGCACGCGGCCCGTCGAGGGAGAGTCCGACGTGGTGGCGCGCACGGCCGTCCAGCGCTCGGCGTTCGCTCCCGGTTCGACGTTCCAACCCGAGCTGTGGCACCGGATGGCGGACGGTCCGACGTACGACCGGCGGTTCGACCAGGTCGCCTGGACCCCCGAGGGCGAGGCGGCCGCGGCGGCGACCGGCTGGTTCGCCGGGGTCGGGCGGTGCGCGATCCTCGAGCCGGTCGGCACCCATGCGGCCCACCGTCAGGCGGGGTACGGACGCCGGGTGAGTCTCGCGGTCATGGGTGCGCTGGCCCGGGCGGGCGCCAGTGCGGTGCGGGTGCAGACACCGGCCGCGAACGCCGGGGCGGTGAAGGCGTACGAGTCGTGCGGGCTGCGGCACGTCGACTGGACGACCGCGCTCGTGCGGCCCGGGGAGCCCGGCTAGCGGAGAGGGGGCGCCGGCCAATTACCACGGTCCCGTGGTAATCGTCCCGTTCCCGGGGTGAACTCACCACGGGAAGCGGCAGTTCACCACGGTCCCGTGGTAATTCACCCCCCGCCCGCACGCACCCGCCTCATCTCCTCAGCCACCTGGTGCTCCCGAGCGCCACCCTCGCGCCGGAGCCCCGTGACCGCACCGGCGACGTCCTCGTCGGAGCGGTTCTGGCTGAGCTTCGCCTTGGCCTCGACCCGCTCGACCAGGAGCTCGATGCCGACGATGGCGCGCAGCTGCTTCTCGAAGTACGTCGCGGGTGCGTCCGTCACCGACCACGGGTCCGGCCGCCCGTGCTCGTGGAGGTCGGTGAGCCGGGTGACGGCCTCCCGCAGCCAGGCCGGGTCGTCGTGCACGGTGACCCGGCCGGTGAAGTGCACGGCGGAGTAGTTCCAGGTCGGCACGACACGGCCGTGCTCGCGCTTGCTGGCGTACCAGGCCGGGGAGATGTAGGCCTGCGGGCCGGTGACCACGGCGAGACCGGGCGAGTCCGGCCCGATGGCCTTCCAGTGCTGGTTGGCGCGCGCCATGTGGAACACCAGCCGGTCCTCGTCCCAGATCACCGGCAGCAGCGTCGAGGTCGGGTACCCGTCGGCGCCCACGGTGACGAGCTCCGCGGTGCCCACCGCCGCCACCAGCTCGCGCGCCTCGGCCTCCTCGCCCATGGCGTTGAACCGGGGAACGTACATGCGCGCGACGCTACAGCGGCGCCCGTACGACGGCGGCCGCCCGGGGTGGTACGACGAGGCCGCCACCCGCCGAGGCGACGGCGACGTCCCCCCACGCCAGCAGCACCTCACCGGCATCGCACCGCTGCGGCTGGTCGCCGAGGTTGACCAGCACCAGGTGCTCTCCCCGCCGGGACACGAACCACCCGGTGGACTGGTCCCAGCGGACGTCGAGCCGCGAGAGGTCGCCGTCGCGGAGGTCCGGGGTGGCGCGGCGGAGCCGGATCAGGTCGCGGTACCAGGCGAGCAGCCGAGCGTGCGGCTCCCGGGTCGGCTCGGACCAGTCCAGCCGGGACCGGCGGAACGTGTCGGGATCCTGCGGGTCGGGCACGTCCTCCTCGGCCCAGCCGTGCGACCCGAACTCCGCGCGCCGGCCGCGCCGGGTGCCCTCGGCGATCTCCGGGTCGGTGTGGTCGGTGAAGAACTGCCACGGCGTCCCCGCGCCCCACTCCTCGCCCATGAACAGCATCGGCGTCCACGGCGAGGTGAGCAGGAGGGCGGCGCCGCAGGCGAGCAGGTCCGGGCCGACCAGCTGCCGAGAGCCGGTCCCCGGTCGCCCGGTTGCCGACCTGGTCGTGGGTCTGCAGCGAGGCGACGAACCGCCACCCCGGCACGCTCGCGGCGTCGACCGGCCGGCCGTGCACGCGGCCACGGAAGGAGGAGTGGGAGCCGTCGTGGAAGAACGGGCTGCGCATCACCTTCGCCAGCGCGTCCGGGCGCGGCGAAGTCCGCGTAGTAGCCCTGCGTCTCGCCGGTCAGCGCGACGTGCAGCGCGTGGTGGACGTCGTCGGCCCACTGCCCGTGCAGCCCCAGCCCGCCGACCGCGTCCCCGGCACCGCGCGGGGTGACCGTCGCGGGGTCGTTGCGGTCGGACTCGGCGACCAGCCAGTGCCGGCGCCCGGTCCGCTCGGCGAGCGCGTCCACCTCCCGCGACATCTCCTCCAGCAGGTGCAGCGCCCGGTCGTCGTGCAGCTCGTGCACGGCGTCGAGGCGGAGACCGTCGACGTGGAAGTCCGCGCAGCCACTGCCGCACGTTGTCGAGCACCCAGCGACGGACCTCGTCGGACCCGGCGGCGTCGAGGTTGACCGCGTCGCCCCACGGCGTGGCGTGGGTGTCGGTGAAGTAGGGCCCGAACTCGGCGAGCCGGTTCCCGTCGGGGCCGAGGTGGTTGTAGACGACGTCGAGGCAGACCGCGAGGCCGCGCGCGTGGGCGGCGTCGACGAAGCGCTGCAGGGCCTCGGGCCCGCCGTACGGCTCGTGCACGGCGTACGGCGCGACGCCGTCGTACCCCCAGCCGTGCCGGCCCGGGAACGGCGCGAGCGGCAGCAGCTCGACGACCGTCGACCCCGAGCTCGACGAGGTGGTCGAGCCGGTCGGCGGCGGCGTCGAGGGTGCCCTCGGGGGTGAACGTGCCGACGTGCAGCTCGTAGAGGACCGCGCCCTCGAGCGGAGCCCCGGTCCAGGCGTCGTCGGTCCACGCGAACGCGGTCGGGTCGAAGAAGGCCGACCGGCCGTCCGGGCCTTCGGGGAGCCGGAGGCCGCGGGGGTCGGGCAGCGGCTCACCGCCGTCGAGGGAGAAGGCGTACGTCGGCACCGTCGTCGGCGTCGACCGTCGGTCTCGAAGTGGTCGCCTGCAGGCGTCATCGGAACCCGCCGGTCGGCCAGCACCAGGTCGACGGCGGAGGCGTGCGGCGCCCACACCCGGACCGCGCGGCGCATCAGATGTGCACGCGGCGCAGCAGCGCCACCGGGAGGCCGACGAACAGGTCCGCGCACCGCACCTCACCGCCCTCGTGGAGGGTCTCGGTCAGCTCGTCGCGCCACAACCCGTCGGGGAGCGTCGCGGTCGCCTCGCCCCAGCCGCCGCCGGCGTCCAGCCGCCGCGGCGCGCGGGTCACCAGCACGGCCACCTCCTCGCCGCGGGTGAAGCCGACCACGTGCCGGGTGGTCGCGGGCACCGGGTGGTAGGCGCCGCTGTCGCCGAAGCAGTGCCGCAGGTCCTTGCGCAGCGCGAGCGTCCGGTGGGTGAGCAGCAGCTTCTCGTCGTCGAGGTCCCCGGGGCGTGCCGGACCGCTCGCAGACGGCGTCGAGCCGGGCCCGCAGCGCCTCGTAGTCCACCTCGCGACGGTTGTCCGGGTCGACCAGCGAGAGGTTCACGACCTCGCAGCCCTGGTAGCTGTCCGGCGGCTCCGGGGACGGTGAGCTGGAGCAGCTTCTGGCCGAGCACCAGCGTGCGCACCGCCTCCCGGTTGTGGGCGAGGGCGGTGTCCACGAGCGCCCGGAGCTGGCCGGGCTGCATCGCGGCGTCGACGAGCCCGACGAGCCGCCGCTCGTAGTCGGCGTCGCCGTCGACCCAGGCGGTGTGCTGCTTGGCCTCGCGGGCCGCCTTGGTGAGGTACGCCGTCAGCCGCTCGATCGCCGATGTCCCCGGCCCCGACGAGCGTCTGCCAGAGCAGGTGCGCGGTCGGCCGGTCCACGCCGTACAGGTCGGCGGCCTGCGCGTACGCCTCCGAGCACAGTGCCCACGACTCGGCGTCGCCGGCGACCGCGAGGATCCGGGCACGCACGTCCTCGCTGCGCTTGGTGTCGTGGGTGGTCAGCGTCGTCATGCCCGAGCGGCCAGCGCGCCTGCTGGGCCTCGGCCCACTCGTGCAGCACCTCGGGTCCGGCGGACCCGATCATCGACGGGTCGCCGCCGACCTCGTTGAGGGCGGTGAGGAGGTGCCAGCGGTAGAACGTGGTGTCCTCGACCGCCTTGGCCATCACCGGGCCCCAGGTCTGCTGGAGCCGCACCGCGAAGTCGGCCTCCCCCGCCGCCGACGGAGACGGCTTGGCGGCCACGTCGACGAGGCGACCGATCACGTCCGCCAGGTCGGGTCGGGCCGCGATGGCGCGGTCGCGGGCGTCCTCGAGCCGTTCCACGGCCTCGCCCTCCGCCGGCCGGCCGGGGCGGGCGTAGGCGCGGTAGACGTCACAGGCGACCAGCAGCTCGGTGACCGCCTCGTCCAGCCGGGCGGCGTCGGTGTCGGGCAGGAACTCGGTCGCCCGGCGGACCAGCCGTCGCCGCTCGGGCGCCAGCAGGACGCCGACGACCTCGCGCTTGGTCGCCTCGACCGTCGCGGCGTAGTCGTGGCCGCCGCCGGCCTCGTCTCCAGGTCTCCTCCAGCAGCGGTGCGGTCGTCGGGTCGACGAGCGCGGCGGTGATCGCGCGGATGGCGTCGTAGCCGGTCGTGCCGTCGCACATCCACGCGGTGGGCAGCTGCTCGTCGTCCTCGAGGATCTTCTCGACCCAGATCGCGGTGCCGACCCGGGTGGCCCGGCGCAGCGTCGCGCAGGTACCCCTCGGGGTCGGCGAGACCGTCGGGGTGGTCGATGCGGAAGCCCTCGACCACCCCGCGGTGGTTGAGGTCGAGCAGCACCCGGTGGGTGGCCTCGAAGACGTCGGGGTCCTCGACCCGGACCGCGATCAGCCCGTCGATGTCGAAGAACCGGCGGTAGTTGAGCAACTCGTCCTTCTCCCGCCAGCTCGCCGAGCAGGTAGTGCTGCCGGTCGAGGACCGCCCGCGACGTCCTCGTCGCCGTGGTCCGCGGTCCCCTCGGCCACGGGGAAGACGTGGTCGTGGTAGCCTCACGACCGGACGACCGTCGTGCTCGTCGAGCACCAGCTCGCCCGCGGCCACCGTCGCGTCGAGGGTGTCGCCGAGCACCGGCAGCCCGATCCGGCCGTCGAGGGCGTCCCAGTCGACGTCGAACCAGTGCGCCGTCGTCGGCCTCCCGACCCTCGGCGAGCACCCGCCAGAGCGGCGCGTTGGTGTGCAGCGGGGCGACGAGCGCCATGTGGTTGGGCACCACGTCGACCACGAGCCCGAGCCCGTGCTGGCGGGCGGTGTCGGCGAGCCGCTCCAGTCCGTCCTGGCCGCCGAGCTCCTCGCTGACCCGGGTGTGGTCGACGACGTCGTAGCCGTGCATCGAGCCAGGCACGGCCTCCAGCACCGGCGAGAGGTAGAGGTGGGTGACACCGAGGTCCGCGAGGTAGGGCGCGACCGCCGCTCGGCGTCGGCGAAGGTGAAGCCGGCGTGCAGCTGGAGGCGGTAGGTGGCGGTCACCTGGTCTCCTTACCCGCGGCCCGACCGGGACCACACGCCGAATCCCTGACGGTGACGGTACGTCACGCCGAGAGCCGGGCCGACCGTCAGGCGTCGGCGAGACCCGCCCGCTCGGCGCCGATCGTGGTGTCGTCGCCGTGGCCGGTGTGCACGACGGTCTCGTCGGGCAGCCCGAGCAGCCGCGCCCGGATGCTCGCCACCAGCGTGTCCCGGTCGCTGAGTAGGACCGGCCGGTGGCGCCCGGCCCGCCCTGGAACAGGGTGTCGCCGGTGAACACGCAGCCGAGCTCGGCGGCGTGGAAGCAGACCGCGCCGGGCGCGTGGCCCGGGGTGTGGACCACCCGCAGCGTCGTGCCGGCGACCTCGACCGCGTCGCCGTCGGCGAGGTCGACGTCCCAGAGCTCGTCGGAGTGGGTCAGCTCCCACAGCGGCCGCTCGTCGGGGTGCAGGAGGATCGGCGCCGCGCACCCGCTCGCGCAGCGCCGGGGCGACGCGCACGTGGTCGTCGTGGGCGTGCGTGCAGAGGATCGCCTTGACGCGCCGGTCGCCGACCACCGCGAGGATGCCGTCGACGTCGTGCGGGGCGTCGATGACCACGCACTCCTCGTCGTCGCCGACGACCCAGACGTTGTTGTCGACCTCGAAGGTCTCGCCGTCGAGGCGTGAACGTCCCCGACGTGACGCCGTGGTCGACGCGCACCGACCCGCTCATGCCGGGGTCCCCGCGGAAGCGCGAGCGGAGCGAGCGGTTTCGTGGGGCGGGTCCAGGATCACCACCGAGCGGAGCACGTCGCCGTGGTGCATCCGCTCGAAGGCGGCCTCGACCCCGTCGATGCCGATCTCCTCGGTGACGAACGCGTCGAGGTCGAGCCGGCCCTGCTGGTAGAGGTCGACCAGCATCGGGAAGTCGCGCGAGGGCAGGCAGTCGCCGTACCAGCTCGACTTCAGCGCCCCGCCGCGGCCGAACACGTCGAGCAGCGGGATGTCGGGGATCCTCATGTCGGGGGTGGGTACGCCGACCAGCACCACCGTGCCGGCCAGGTCGCGGGCGTAGAACGCCTGCTCCCAGGTCTCGGGCCGGCCGACCGCGTCGATCACCACGTCCGCGCCGTGGCCGCCGGTGAGCTCCTGGATCGCGTCGACCGGGTCGGCCTGCCTGCTGTTCACCGTGTGGGTGGCGCCCATCCGGGTCGCCATCTCGAGCTTCCGGTCGTCGATGTCGACGGCGATGATCCTGGCCGCCCCGGCCAGCCGGGCCCCGGCGACCGAGGCGATCCCCACGCCGCCGCAGCCGATCACCGCGACCGACTGGCCGCGGGTCACGCCGCCGGTGTTGATCGCCGCGCCCAGCCCGGCCATCACGCCGCAGCCGAGCAGGCCGACCGCGGCGGCGCGGGCGGACTCGTCGACCTTCGTGCACTGGCCCGCGTGCACCAGCGTCTTGTCCGCGAACGCGCCGATGCCCAGCGCCGGCGACAGCTCGGTCCCGTCCGCCAGGGTCATCTTCTGCGTGGCGTTGTAGGTGGCGAAGCAGTACCACGGCTCGCCGCGCAGGCAGGCCCGGCAGCCGCCGCACACCGCCCGCCAGTTCAGCACCACGAAGTCGCCCGGCGCCACGTCGGTGACGCCCTCGCCGACCGCCTCGACCACCCCGGCGGCCTCGTGGCCGAGCAGGAACGGGAAGTCGTCGTTGATGCCGCCCTCCCGGTAGTGCAGGTCGGTGTGGCACACCCCGCAGGCCTGCACCTCGACCACGGCCTCCCCCGGGCCCGGGTCGGGCACCAGCACCGTCTCCAGCGAGACCGGCTGCCCCTTGCCGCGGGCGACGACGCCTCGTACCTCCTGCATGCACCCTCCTGTCGGCTGTAACGCGGGGTTATGGACGCTCGGGCAGCGGTACGCCGCGTGGCATGCGTCCACAACTCTGGGAAGTCCCCGCCACCCTAGCCAGCCGGCCACGTTCGTCCGGACACGCGATGCAACCCGACCGGCGGGATCCGCGTCTTGGTGGCAGCAAGGCGGAAGGATGGTGAACAGCAGATGCAGCTCGCAGTCGAGTCGGGGGTCAGGACGGTCATGGCGGCGCAGGACAAGGACGCGGCGTTCGAGGCCTACATGGCCGCGCGGCAGCCGAGCCTGCTCCGCACGGCGTACCTGCTCAGCGGCGACCGGCACACGGCCGAGGACCTGGTGCAGACCGCCCTGGCCAAGCTGTACCTGTCCTGGGACAAGGTCGAGAGGCGCGAGCTCCTCGACGGCTACGTACGCCGGATCATCGTCAACGAGCACAACAGCCTGTGGCGGCGCGCGTGGAAGAGGCGCGAGCTGAGCACCGACACGCTCCCCGACCACCACACGGTCATCGACGAGCACGACGACGGTCAGCGCGACGCGCTGTGGGAGTTCGTGCAGACGCTGCCGCGCAGGCAGCGGGCGGTGATCGTGCTGCGCTACTACGAGGACCTCTCCGAGGCCGAGATCGCCGAGACGCTCGGCATCTCCACCGGCACGGTGAAGTCCCAGGCCAGCCGGGCCCTGGCCGCGATGCGGTCCCGGGTCCACGACAGCCCCGTGCTCGCCCGGGACGCCACGCCGCGACCGAGGAGGAGCGATGAGCAACCCACCAGACTGACGCAGCTCACCCGGGCCCTGCGCGAGCGGTCCGACGACATGTCCGGCACCGGCCCGTCCCTCGACGACGTCAAGGGCCGCGCCCGCGGCATCCAGCGCCGGCGCCGCGCCGCGAGCGGCCTCGCCGTCGCCGCAGTCGCACTCGCCATCGCGGTGCCGATGGGCACCCAGCTCGACGGCCTCAACCGGGGTCAGCAGCCGCCCGTCGCCACGCAGGCCCCATCGCCGACCACGGACGCATCAGGTCCGGTCGAGCCGCAGGTCCCGGTTGAGGTCGAGGTCGAGGCGGCTGCCGCGCCGCGCGGCGAAGGTCCCGCAATCCTGTACGCCGACGGCACCACCCTGCACCGGCCCGACGGGTCGGAGCTGGAGCTGCCGGCGCAGTACACCTACCTGCTGCCGTACGCCGACGGAGTGATGGGTTTCAACGGCGGCGAGGGGGAGCGCGGCACGACGACCATCGTCGACGGCCAGGGCAATCCGGTCGAAGGTCCCTGGGACGGCCTGACCGGAGCCATCTCGTCGGACGGGCAGTCGGTGGCGACAGTCCTCCACGCCACCGGGGGCGTCGACCTCCAGCTCCGGCCGCGTGCCGGCGCCGACCCGGACGAGGGATGGACCAGCAACGTCGTCGCTTTCGACGGCGAGGTCGACCTGGCCGGCTTCGTCGGCCCCGATACGGTCGCCTATGACCTCACGGTCTTCGGCGACAAGGGCGGGAAGTCGACGCCGTACGTGACGGACTGGAGCTCCGAGCCGCGCGAGCTCACCTCCGTGATCGACCTGCGAGCCGCCAACGACGTGACCGGCGTCGTGGCCGGTATGTCGACGATGGACTTCCGCAGGAACGAGTACTGCTTCGCCGTCGTCAAGGCGGCGACGGACTCGGTCGTCTGGGACACGTGTGAGTACCGCCTGGACACCTTCAGCCCCGACGGCTCCTCCGTGATCGGGGTGGACCCGCAGACGGACGGCCTCGGCGGGTCGACCGCGACCATGCTCGACGCGACCAACGGCGACGTGATGCGGGAGTTCACCGTGCCCGACGGATTCATCAGACGACATCCAGTGGGAGTCGGACTCCACGGCGCTGGCCGCGGTGATGCAGGACGGGACGTGGAACCTCCTGCGGTTCCGCACCGACGGCACGGTAGAGCAGGTCCTGGACCCGACGAAGAACGGCTACGAGGACTCGTCGCCGTGGAGGTTCCAGATCACCCCGTGACCACAGCTGTCACGCCGTGACGAGGGTGACGGGCATGGAGGAGTCCGCGGGCAGGTCGAGCATCGAGGGCTGACGCCCGCGGAGCACCAGCTCGGATCCGAGCGCCGCGACCATCGCACCGTTGTCGGTGCACAGGCCCGGCCGCGGCACCCGCAGCCGGATCCCCTTCGCGGTCGCGCGCTCCTCGGCGAGCACCCGCAGCCGGGAGTTCGCGGCCACGCCGCCGCCGATCAGGAGGTCCTCGATCCCGTCGGCCGCGGCCGCGTCGACCGCCTTGCGGGTCAGCACGTCGCACACCGCCTCCTGGAACGACGCGGCCACGTCGGCCACCGGGACCGGCTCCCCGGCGGCCGCGCGCGCCTCGACCCAGCGCGCGACGGCGGTCTTGAGGCCGGAGAACGAGAAGTCGAAACGGTGCCGCTCCAGGTCGCGGCGCGAGGTGAGCCCGCGCGGGAAGTCGATCGCCACCGACGACCCGGACCGCGCCTCCCGGTCGATGTGCGGGCCACCGGGGAACGGCAGGCCGAGCAGCCGGGCGACCTTGTCGAACGCCTCCCCCGCGGCGTCGTCGATGGTCGCCCCCATGGGTACGACGTCGCGGGTCACGTCGCCGACGCGCAGCAGCGACGAGTGCCCGCCGCTGACCAGCAGGGCCAGGCACGGCTCGGGCAGGGCCCCGTGCTCGAGCTGGTCCACCGCCACGTGCGCGGCGAGGTGGTTGACGCCGTACAGCGGCTTGCCGAGACCGATGGCGAGCGCCTTGGCCGCGGCGACGCCGACCAGCAGCGCGCCGGCCAGCCCGGGGCCGCTGGTGACGGCGACCGCGTCCACGTCGTACATCTCGATGCCGGCGGTCTCGCAGGCACGCTCGATGGTCGGCACCATCGCCTCGAGGTGCGCCCGGGACGCCACCTCCGGCACGACGCCGCCGAAGCGGGCGTGCTCGTCGACCGACGACGCGACCGCGTCGGCGAGCAGCTCGCGGCCGCGGACCACCCCGACCCCGGTCTCGTCGCAGGAGGTCTCGATGCCGATGACCAGCGGTCCGTCGCTCATGCCGCCCATTGTGCCGAGGCGTCCGCCAACCGATGATCGCGGCCACTGGCGGGGCAGTGGTCTAGCGGCCCCGGTCCTACCGCTGGGTCAGTCCACCTCGCCCAGCAGCTCGTCGATCTGGGCCTGGCTGAGCTGCTTCGTGGCGGCGGTGGCGGCCGCCATCAGCTCCGCCACGAGCAGGATCTCCTCCTGCAGCTCCGGGTCCTCGAGCTCGATGTCCAGTGGGTCGGTCACGGCACGTCCCTTCCTCCAGCGAGTCCAACGAGCGCCGCCGCGTCCGGTTAGTCCCCCGATCGGGTGGTTCGGCATGGCCCGATCGGGCTATCCCCCGGCTTCGCGCTGCATGACGAGGGCGTCGCTCCCGTCGCGGTAGTAGCCGCGCCGCCGGCCGATCTCGACGAAGCCGGCGGCGGCGTAGAACGCGACCGCGCCGGTGTTGCGGGCACTGACCTCGAGGAGCATCCGGCGACCAGCGGAGGGCGAGGCGGCCGCCGCGAGCAGCGCGCGGGCCAGGCCCGCGCGGCGGTGGTCGGGGTGCACCGCGATCCGGTGCAGGTCGGTCGTGTCCCCGACGGTCCGGGTCACCACGTAACCGTGGAGCGGCTTCCCAACCACCCACGCGTGGCGGTCCTCGCCGAGCAGCTCCTCGGCGACCTGGGCCTCGCTCCAGGCGTCCGGCCCGAACAGGTCACGGTCCAGGGCGGCCACGGCCGCCACGTCGGCGGCGGTCGCCGGCCGAACGGTCACGAGACCTTCTTCGGCTTCCCCGGTGTCGCCGCGTCGGGTCGGCGCAGGTAGAGCGGCTCGGGGTCGAGCAGCTCGGCGCGCTCGTCGGTGACCACGGCGGCCAGCACCCGCGCGTCGGGGTGCTCCGGCCCGACGGCGTGGGGGAAGGCGTCGGGGTACATCCGCCCGCCGCGGCCCACCACGGGCCGGTCGGTGGCGACGTCGGCGGGCCGGGAGACGTGCGGACCGTCGAGGCGCCGGCCGGCCTCGTCGTACGCCGCCCAGTAGACCTCCTTGCGGCGCGCGTCCGTCGCGACGAGGAACGGCTCCTGCACCGTGGCGGTGTCGACGGCCTCCACGGCGAGCACGTCGAGCGTGCAGACGCCGTAGACGGGGATCTCGAGCACCGCCGCGAGCGTGCGGGCGGTGACCAGCCCGACCCGGAGGCCGGTGAACGGGCCGGGACCGACGCCGACCGCGATCGCGGTGAGGTCCTGGCGGGGTACCCACGCCTCGTCGAGGAGTGCGGTGATGGTGGGGGCGAGCAGCTCGCCGTGCCGCATCGCGTCGACCGTCGTCGACGACGCCACCACGCGCTCCCCGTCGTGCAGGGCGACCGTGACGGCCGGTGTGGCGGTGTCGAGGGCGAGCAGCACGGGACCGAGGCTACGCGAGCGCCCGGGTCAGCACGCGCGCCAGCCCGGCCCGGATCCACCGGGCTCCGACGGGCGTGAAGAGGACGGTGCGCGGGTCGTGGTCGACGTTGTCGGCGTCGTCGGCGTGCTCGCCCCTGGCCCGGCTGATCCGCACCTCCAGCCGCTCGTCGGCGAGCCCCTCGGCGACTCCCTCTCCCCACTCCACGACGGTGACGGCGTCGTCGAGGGAGGTGTCGAGGTCGAGGTCGTCGAGCTCCTCGATGCCGCCGAGCCGGTAGGCGTCGACGTGCACCAGCGCCGGGCCGTCGGCCAGCGAGGGGTGGACCCGGGAGATCACGAACGTCGGTGAGGTGACGTCGCCGCGCACCTCCAGCCCGGCGCCGACGCCCTGCGTGAACGTGGTCTTGCCGGCGCCGAGGTCGCCGCTGAGGATCACCAGGTCGCCGGCGCGGAGTACGCCGGCGAGCCGGGACCCGAGCTCGCGGGCCTCCTCGGCCGAGCGGGTCTCGACCTCGACGGGCAGCACCTTGGCCAGCGTGACCAGGGGCCCGTCGCGGTCGGTCTCGACGTACCCCAGGCGCTGCCAGAACCGCACGGTGCGCGGCAGCTCGGCGCGGGCCAGCACCTGGGTGGCGGAGTACCTGCGCGCGACCGCGGTGCGCTCCGCCTGCCGGACGAGCGCCCGGGCGACGCCGCGTCCCTGGCGGTCGGGGTGCACGGAGACCCGGCGCAGGGCGAGCACGTCACCGTCGGGCTCGAGGAGGAGACCACCCACCGGCCCGAGCTCGGAGGTGGCGAGCAGTCCGCCGTGCTCCGCGAGCGCGGTGCGCACCGACTCGACGGTCTCCTCCGGGGCCGACGACGGCGGGTCGAGCACCTCGCGCGCGCCGAAGCCGGCGTGCACCACGCCGAGCACGTCGTCGGACGCCTCGGGCCCGACCAGGTTGACGTCGATCATCTGGGTGCGGTCATGAGGCGTGGCTGGCTCCGGCCGGCCGCTCGGCGTCCGCGAGCAGCGCGAGCAGGGTGTCGTTGACCTTGTGCGACCGCTCCATGATCACCATGTGCCCCGCCCCGGGGACCTCGACCAGACGGGCACCCGGGAGTCGCGCGGCCATCTTGCGGCTCTGACCGACGCTGGTCATCAGGTCCTTGGTGCCGCAGATGATGGTGGTGGGCACCCGCTCGAAGGCGGCGAGCACGGCGAACTGGTCGTGCGTCTCGAAGTTCGGGAAGAACTCGGCGAGCACCTCGAACGGCGTGCCGGCCAGCATCTCGTCGACGAACTCGACGTACGACGAGGGCACGTCGCTGCCGAACGCCAACCTGTCGGTGACCAGGAAGCCGATGTTGGAGCCGCGGCGGCGCGCGCTGTCGACCAGCTCGGGAGCCCTGGCCAGGCCGGCCATCAGCCGGTTGCCGACGCTGCCCCCGATCAGGTCGGGGATCCGCGAGCTGATGATCCGGTGCGGCCGCAGCCGCCCCGCCGTCGTGGAGACCAGGGCGACGCCGACGACCCGGTCGCCGAACAGCTCGGGGTGCTGCTCGGCCAGCGCCATGATCGTCATGCCGCCCATCGAGTGACCGACGAGCACGACCGGACCCGACGGGACCAGCTCGTCGAGCACGACCTTGAGGTCCCGGCCGAGCTGGTCGATCGTCGCGTCCTCACGCGGCGAGCGGTCGGACCGGCCGTGCGAGCGCTGGTCGTAGAAGACCATCCGGCGGCGACCGCGGAAGTGCTCACGCTGGAAGTGCCAGCAGTCCAGGTTGAGCGCGTAGCCGTGCACGAACACGAGCGTCGCCTCGCCCGCGCCGTGCTCCGGGGAACGGCCGGTGTCGTAGGGCGCGACCTCGTCGACCTCCGCGTGCAGCGTGACCTCGTCGCCGACCTTGACCCGGATCTCCGCCGATCGGAGGCCGCCGAGCCTGTCGGCACCGGGCGCACCGGCCTTGCGGGCCTTCACGGTGCGACGCTCGACCACCAGGCCGGTCGCGACCGCGGCCGCTGCCGCGCCGACTCCCGCGGCCGCCAGCCGCCGCAGACGCCTCTTTTTCACTCGACCCCACCCTTCGCGTCGCTGTCCACGTGCACTCGGCGCATCCGTGCTGCGGCCTGGGCCGGCTTCTGGGCACCGAACCTCGTGACGATCTCGTAGCTGATGGTGCCGCACGCCTCCGCCCACTCCTGTGCGGTGGGTTCCCCACTGGCCCCGGTGCCGAACAGCACCACGTCCGCGCCGGTCGCCACGTCGTCGTCGCCGAGGTCGACCACGAGCTGGTCCATGCAGACCCGGCCGCGGACCGGGCGGCGTCGACCGGCCACCTGCACCTCGGCCCTCGATGACGCGTGCCGCGGCACCCCGTCGCCGTACCCCATCGGGACGACGCCGACGGTCGTGTCGCCGGGGGCTACGTAGGTGTGCCCGTAGGAGACGCCCGAGCCGGCCGGGATGCGCTTGACCAGCGCCAGCCGGCCGCGCACGGTCATCGCCGGCACGAGCCCGAGCTCCTCGGACGTGACCACGTCGGGCGCAGGGCTGAGCCCGTACGACGCGATGCCGCAGCGCACCAGGTCGAACCGCGACGACGGGCGCAGCAGCGCACCCGCGGAGTTCGCCAGGTGCCGCAGCTCGGGCTCGAGCCCGGCCCGCTCCGCGACGGAGCAGGCCTCGCGGAACGCGTCCTCCTGCTCCTTGTTGGCCGGGTGCTCCGGCTCGTCGGAGCAGGCGAAGTGCGACCAGATGCCGGTGACCCGGATCGCGCCGGACTCCTCGGCGGTGGCCGCGGCCTGCACCAGCCCGCCCCACAGCGCCTCGGCGGAGCCGCCGCGGTTGAGGCCGGTGTCGATCTTGAGCTGCACCCGCGCCCGGACCCCGAGCGCTCGCGCGGCGGTGGCGATCTCGTCGAGCTCGGCGACGGAGTACGCCGTCACGTCCACGCCCGCCTCGAGGGCCGGCCGGTAGTCCTCGCCGGGCACGGCCAGCCAGGTCAGGACCGGTCCGGTGTCGCCGGCGGCGCGCAGCGGCGAGCGCCTCCTCCAGGACCGCGACGCCGAGCCAGTCGGCCCCACCCTCGCGGGCGGCCCGGGCGGCCTCGACCATCCCGTGGCCGTAGCCGTCGGCCTTGACCACGGTCATCATCAGCGCGTCGCCGACCGCGGCCTTCAGCGTCGCCACGTTGTGCCGGATGGCGGCGAGGTCGATCACCACCTCGGCGCGACCGTGCGTCTCGGGGTGCAGGATGGGGCTGGTCATGGCACCCCGATTCTCGCAGGCGCCGTCGTCAGGCAAGCAGGGAGCGACACACCGCGGGAATCGCGGCGGCGACATCCCCGGCCGTGACCGGACCCTGGTCCCCGGCCACGACCGCCGCGGCGCCGTGCAGCCAGGCGCCGACGGAGCCGGCGTCGAGGGCATCGAGCCCGGCCGCCATCAGCGCGCCGCACAGCCCGGCCAGCACGTCGCCGGCGCCGGCGGTGGCCAGCCACGGCGGCGCGACCGTGGTCACGCGCACCCGGCCGTCGGGCGCCGCGACGAGCGAGTGCCGACCCTTGAGCAGCACGACGCACCCGAACCGGCGTGCCGCCTCACGGGCGTGCGCGAGCTGGTCTGCCTCGACCGCCGCGCGCTGCACGCCGAGCATCCGGGCCAGCTCGCCCGCGTGCGGGGTCAGCAGGTGCGGCCCTCCGCTTGAGACCCCGGGCACGTGGGCGAGTGCGTCGGCGTCGAGCACGAGAGGTACGCCGGCCGTGGCGGCCGCGGTCACCGCCGCCGCGGCGTCGTCCCCGCCGCCGGACCCCACGACCCAGGACTGCACGCGTCCGTCGCCGACCACGACCTCGGGGTGCGCGGCCCGGACCTCGTCGGCCGCGGCTCCGACGTACCGCACCATGCCGGCGAGACCGCAGAGCGCGCCGGCGACGCAGAGGACCGCCGCGCCCGGGTACTGCCGCGAGCCGGCGCGCACGCCGACGACACCACGCGTGTACTTGTGCGCGTCGGGGGCCGGCACCGGGAGCAGTCCTGCGACGTCGTCGGCCTGCAGCGCGGTGACGTCCGCGTCCGGAAGGCGCAGGCTCGAGGTCGACGAGGTGGACCACCCCCGCGGCACCGGCGGCGGGCTCGACGAGGTGCGCGATCTTGTGGGTGCCGAACGTGACGGTCAGCAGCGCCTCGACGTGCGGACCGTCGAGCCGGCCGGTGTCGACCTCGACCCCGCTCGGCACGTCGACGGCGACGAACGGGACCCCCCGCAGCGCCTCGACCGTCGCGGCGGCCTCGGGACGGAGTCCGCCGCTGCCGCCGATGCCGACGATCCCGTCGACGACGACGTCGGGCCGGTGCGCGACTGCGGCGCCGTCGTCGGCGACCACCCGGCCGCCCGCCTTGCGGAGCGCCGCAAGCCCTTGGGCGTGCGTGCGTCCGGGGCTGAGCAGGCGCGCCGCGACGGAGGCACCCCGCCGGGCGAGGTCCGCGCCTGCGTACAGCGCGTCCCCTCCGTTGTCGCCGGAGCCGACGAGCAGCAGCACTCGCGCGCCGTACGTCGACCCGAGCAGGTCGGACACCGCGTGCGCGAGGCCCGACGCGGCGCGGCGCATCAGCGCCCCCTCGGGCAGCCGGGCCATCAGCTCGGCCTCGGCGGCCCGCACCTGCTGCACCGTGTGCGCGCTCCGCATGCGCCTCAGGCTAGAGCGTGGCGGGAGGGATACGGACGAAGCGGCTGTCCGGAGTCGACGCCGGCGACGTCAGGGCCGGTCGTCCTTCGGCATGATGATCCACAGGGCGATGTAGACGATCTCACCGGCACCCACCAGACCGAAGATCACGAAGCCGAGCCGGACCAGACCGCGCGAGATGCCGAAGCGGTCCGCCAGCCCCGCGCAGACGCCGGCGATCCATCCGCTTCGCGTCGGGCGCACCAGTCGAGAAGTAGCCATGCCCCATCTCTACCCGGTCCTGAGCGGGGTTGCCAGTGGTCCGGGGGGCCGCCCTACGGTGTCCCGATGGACGTGCGCGCGCTCACGATGGTCATGCGGGGTGGGAACCTCCGCGCTCGGGTCGGTGCGGTGCGTGCCGGCCAGTCGGCGATCCGGGTGGCGATGACGGGTGCGGCGCTGGACACCGGAGTGCTCGACGCGTTGCGCGAACCCTTGTCGGTCGACGACCTGGCGTCGCGGCTGGGCTTTGCCGACCACGACCTGCTGCTGGCGTTCGTGCGCACACTCGAGGCGGCGCGGCTGGTCCGCCCGGTCGGCGGGCGCCACGAGACCACGCGGCGCGGCCGGGCGATCGCCGACGACCCGGTCGCCCGTGCGGCGTACACCGCCTTCAGCGACTTCCACACCGGCGTCTACCGCGACATCGCCCAGCAGCTCAGAGGCGGCGACGGCCGCCGGGACGTGACCGACCGCGCACAGGTCATCGCGGACCTGTCGCGGTTCATGCAGCCGATGGTCGAGGCCACGCTGCGCGAGGAGGTGTCCTCCCGACCGACCCGGTCGGTGGTCGACCTGGGCTGCGGCTCCGGGATGCTGCTCGCCGCCATGCTGCAGGCCGCACCCGACGCGCGGGGCGTGGGCATCGAGCTCGACCCGGTCGCGGCCCGGCACGCCGAGGAGAACCTGTCCCGGCAAGGCCTCGACGGACGCGCCCGGGTCCTGGTCGGCGAGGCGCGGGAGCTGCTCGCCGCCGGCGAGGGGCCGTTCGACGTCGCCCTGCTCGCCAACATGGTCTACTACCTGCCCGTCCTGGACCGCCCCGCACTCTTCCGCACGGTGCGCGACGCGCTGGCCCCGGGTGGCGCGCTGGTGGTGGTGACGACCGCCCTCACCGGCGACCTGTTCAGCCGGCACTTCGACGTCCTCATCCGGGCCCAGCAGGGCTCGATGGAGCTGCCCGACATGGACGTCCTGCGCGCCCAGGTGGAGGAGGCCGGTTTCACCGTGGACGCCACCCGCCGCCTCACGCCCGGCGAGCCGCTGATGGCGCTGGTCGCCACCGCCTCCTGACCGGCCTGGCTGCGCGAGCGGCCAGCTCAATTACGACGCAGGCCGTCGTAGTGTGCCGCTGTGACCGCGTTCCGCCCCGCGAGGCTCGTGGGTATCTCGCTGGGCTGTCCCGAGCCCCAGCGGCTTGCCGACTTCTACCGGGAATTGCTCGGGGGCCGACAGCTGTGGGCGAAGGACACCAGCGTAGGGATCGAGGTACCTGGGGCCGTGCTGGTAGCCCAGCGGGTCGACGATCACGTCCCGCCGGCCTGGCCGGGGACGGCGATCGTGCACCTTGACCTCACCGCCGACGATCTGCGGGCGGTCGAGGAGCGGGCCGTCGTGCTTGGTGCCACACTGCCGGAGCAGCCGGACCCGCGTTGGCGAGTGCTGCTCGACCCGGCCGGCCATCCGTTCTGCCTGACGCCGTTCACGCCGGACTCGGTGGGCTGAACGGAGCTCGCTGGGCGTCGTGCTGGCCTGTACATCGGGCACCGACTCACCGAGGCTGACGCCATGCGGAAACTCACCTTCGGCATGAACCTGAGCGTGGACGGCTACATCGCCGCGCCGGGCGACGACATCGGCTGGAGCGTACCGAGCGACGAGCTCTTCCAGTGGTGGTCCGACCGGGTCGGGGCGACGAGCCTGTCGCTTTACGGACGCAAGCTGTGGGAGACGATGAGCTCCCACTGGCCGACCGCCGAGCAACAGCCTGGCGTCACACCGGCGGAGATCGAGTTCGCCCGCCGCTGGCAGGACATGCCGAAGGTGGTGTTCTCCTCGACGATCAGCACGGTCGACTGGAACACCCGCCTGGTCACCGGCGACGCGGTCACCGAGATCACCCGGCTCAAGGCCGAGGACGGCGGCCCCATGGACATCGCTGGCGCCACACTGGCCGCGGCCGCCATGCGGGCCGGGCTGATCGACGAGTACGTGCTGGCCACCGCCCCGGTCCTGGTGGGCGGCGGCACTCGGTTCTTCGCGCCGCTGGACAACTGGGTGAACCTGAACCTGGTGGAGACCCGGGCGTTCCCCGAGGGCGTGGTCCTCACGAGGTATGAGACCAGGCGCTGAGTCCCGCTCACGGCTCGGAGCTCACGCTCGGGAGCGGCTCGACACCCCAGCACGCCGGGCAGCTCTGACTCCCGCGATGCGCGGGTTCACCCCCCGCCACCATCCAGGTGGGGTGGGTAGCCCGTGCCGAGGCGCTTCCCGCAGCGACGGCACTCCTTGAGGATGACGTCACGTTCATGTATGTGGATCCGGCGCCAGTCGTGCAGGCCGAGCCGGCATTTCCACGTCCTGGCCGACTTGGTTCCCATGCAGGTCCCCTCCCAGCCAGCGGTCAGGACTCGAGGACGACCACGGCGGAGGCGATGCCGGCGTCGTGGGAGAGCGAGACGTGGATCGAGCGGGCGCCGATGGCCTCGGCACGGGCCAGCACCGAGCCGCGGATCTCGAACTGCGGGTCTCCGGACGCCTCGTTCACGACCTCGGCGTCCAGCCAGGCCATCCCGGTCGGTGCGCCGAGCGCCTTCGCCAGCGCCTCCTTCGCCGCGAACCGCGCGGCCAGCGACGCCGGCGGCCGCGACCGCTCGGCCTCGGTGAACAGCCGTTCGCGCATCGCGGGGGTGCGTTCGAGCGACTCCGCGAAGCGGTCGATGTCGACCACGTCGATGCCCACGCCGACGATCACGGTGGGGCTACTCGACCGTGACGGACTTGGCCAGGTTGCGCGGCTGGTCGACGTCGTGACCCTTGACGGTCGCGAGCTCGCACGCGAACAGCTGCAGCGGCACGGCGGCGACCATCGGCTGCAGCAGCGTCGGCACCTTCGGCAGCCGGATCAGCACGTCGGCGTACGGCGCGACGGTCTCGTCGTCCTCCTCGGCGAGCACGATCGTGCGCGCCCCCCGGGCCCGCACCTCCTGGATGCCGCTGACCATCTTGTCGTGCAGGAAGTCCCGCCCACGTGGGGGTACGACGCAGAACACCGGGAGGTCCTGCTCGACCAGCGCGATCGGCCCGTGCTTGAGCTCGCCGGCGGCGAACCCCTCGGCGTGGATGTAGGCGAGCTCCTTGAGCTTGAGCGCCCCCTCGAGGGCCACCGGGAAGCCGGCGTGCCGACCGAGGAACAGCACCGACTTCGTCGACGACAGCTCCTCGGCGAGCTCGTGCACCGGTCCGGCGTGGTCGAGCATCCGCTGCACGTGGTCGGGCATCTTGTCGAGCTCCGAGACGATGTCGGCGATCTCGTCGCCGAACTTCGTGCCGCGCACCTGCGCGAGGTAGAGCGCGAGCAGGTAGCAGGCGACCAGCTGGGTCATGAACCCCTTGGTCGAGGCCACGCCGATCTCCGGCCCGGCGTGCGTGTAGATGACCGCGTCGGACTCGCGCGGGATGGTCGAGCCGTTGGTGTTGCAGATCGCGAGCACCTTGGAGCGCTGCTCGCGGGCGTGCCGGATCGCCATCAGGGTGTCGGCCGTCTCGCCGGACTGGCTGATCGCGACCACCAGCGTGTGTCGGGTGAGGATCGGGTCGCGGTAGCGGAACTCGTGGGCGAGCTCGACCTCGCAGGGGATCCGGGTCCAGTGCTCGATGGCGTACTTCGCGACCAGGCCGGCGTAGAACGCGGTGCCGCACGCGACGATGATGATCTTGTCGACCTCGCGGAGCTCGTCCTCGCTGATCCGGATCTCGTCGAGCTGCAGGGCACCCGCGGCGTCGTGCCGGCCGAGCAACGAGTCCGCGATGGCGCGCGGCTGCTCGTGGATCTCCTTGCGCATGAACCAGTCGTAGCCGTCCTTCTCGGCCGCCGAGAGGTCCCAGTCGACGTGGTAGGGCTTGGCCTCCGCGTCGTTGCCGTCGAAGTCGGTGACCGCGACGCCCTCGCGGCTGATGGTGACGACCTGGTCCTGACCGAGCTCGAGCGCGTCGCGGGTGTGCTCGATGAACGCCGCCACGTCGGAGGCGAGGAAGTTCTCCCCCTCCCCCACGCCGACCACGAGCGGGGAGTTGCGGCGCGCGGCCACCACGCGAGACGGGTCGGCCGCGTCGACCGCGACCAGGGTGAACGCGCCCTCGAGCCGCCGGCAGACGCCCTGCATGGCGGTGGTCAGGTCGTCGCCGCCGGCGACCGCCGCCTCGAGCAGGTGCGCGGCCACCTCGGTGTCGGTCTCGGAGCGCAGGTCGTGACCGGAGGCCTCCAGCTCTGCGCGCAGGACCGCGAAGTTCTCGATGATGCCGTTGTGCACCAGGGCCACCCGGGAGTCCTGGCCGACGTGCGGGTGCGCGTTGACGTCGGTGGGGGCGCCGTGCGTCGCCCATCGGGTGTGCCCGATCCCGGTGGTGGACTCGGGCAGCGGCTCGTCGGCCAGCGCCTTGTCGAGGTTCGCGATCTTGCCGGCGCGCTTCTGGGACGCGATGCGACCGTCCACGACGAGCGCCACGCCGGCCGAGTCGTAGCCGCGGTACTCCAGCCTGCGCAGGCCGTCCACGACGACCTTCTCGGCCTGCTTGGGTCCGACGTACCCGACGATTCCACACATGCGCGCAATCCTACGGCGGGGCCGCGCCCCGGCCGGCGCCGGTGGACCGGCAGAATGCCGGACATGTCTCCAGGGCAAGGCGGTGAGCGCGACTCCGGGCCCTACGTCGAGCTCGACCGCAGCGCCTGGGCGTCCCTGGCCGCGGCGACGGAGCAGCCGCTCACGCCGACCGAGATCGAGCGGGTGCGCGGTCTCGGCGACGAGCTCGACCTCGAGGAGGTCCAGCAGGTCTACCTGCCGCTGTCCCGGCTGCTCTCCCTGTACGTCGGGGCGGCCGGTGAGCTGCACCGCGCCCAGGAGGACTTCCTCCAGCAGCCGGTGCCGCCGCGCACGCCCTTCGTGATCGGCCTCGCGGGCTCCGTCGCGGTCGGCAAGTCGACGACGGCCCGCGTGCTGCAGCAGATGCTCGCGCACTGGCCGGAGCACCCTGCGGTCGCGCTGGTCACCACCGACGGCTTCCTCTACCCCAACGCCGAGCTCGAGCGGCGCGGGATCCTGGGCCGCAAGGGCTTCCCCGAGTCCTACGACCGCAAGGCGCTGCTCCGCTTCGTGATGGACATCAAGTCCGGCAAGGACGAGGTCGAGGCGCCGACGTACTCCCACCTCGTCTACGACGTGCTCCCCGACGAGAAGATCGTCGTGAAGAGCCCCGACGTCGTCATCATCGAGGGACTCAACGTGCTCCAGCCCGCGCGGGTCCGCGAGGACGGCAGCACCGGGCTGGCGATCAGCGACTTCTTCGACTTCTCCGTGTACGTCGACGCCGCGACCGCCGACATCCGCCGCTGGTACGTCGACCGGTTCCTCCGGTTGCGGGAGACGGCGTTCCGTAACCCCGCGTCGTACTTCACGAAGTACGGCCACCTCACGCAGGGCGAGGCGGTGACCGAGGCCAATCGCATCTGGGACACGATCAACGGGCCCAACCTCAAGCAGAACGTGCAGCCCACCCGCAGCCGGGCCACGCTGGTGCTGCGCAAGGCGCGCCGACCACTCGGTGCACTTCGTCCGGCTCCGCAAGGTGTGAGCCCGTCCGCCCCCGCGGGTTCCTGACGCGTCGCCGATAAGGCGTCGCTCCGGGGGCGGATTCCGTGTTTGATGGCGCCATGCAGACGCGACCGCTCGACCCTCACGACGAAGACCAGATGCGCCGGTTCTACGAGATCCTGTGGCGCGCCGAGAAGGAGGACGGTCGCCCCTGGAACCCGATGTGGACCTACCGCGACGCGGCCGGGCTGTTTCGCGAGGAGACCACCGAGCGCCGCAACCTCGGCGTCGCCGCCTACGACGGTGACCAGATGGTCGGCATCGGATTCCTGATGATGTCGAAGCTCGACAACCTCGACACCGCCTGGATCTTCGCGGCGGTCGAGCCGGAGCTGCGCGGCCGCGGCATCGGCGCCGTGGTGATGGACGCCATCGTTGAGACCGCACGGGCCGAGAACCGCACCCAGCTGGTGGGTGGCGCCGCGATCTCGTTCGAGGAGCGGGAGACCTCACCGGTCCTCGCCTGGGCAGAGCGGCTGGGCTTCAAGCTCGCCAACATGGAGATCCAGCGCAACCTGGAGCTGCCGGTGGACGCGCGGCTGCTCGACGAGATCCAGGCGGAGGCCGATGCCAAGCGCGGCGACTACGAGATCAGGTCGTACGTCGGCCAATTGCCGGACGAGCTGCTGCCCTCGTTCTGCGAGCTCGACAACCTCTTCATGCTCGAGGCTCCGATGGGCGACGTGGAGGTCGAGGCCGGCGCCACCACGCCCGACACGGTCCGCGAGCTGTACGCCGTCCACGAGAAGACCGGCCGGGTCCTCTACTCGACGGTCGCAGTGCTCGACGGCCGCGTGGTCGCCAACTCCGACCTGGCGGTCTCCGCGGACGACGACGAGGCGCACCAGTGGGGCACGCTCGTGCACCCCGACCACCGCGGGCACCGGCTCGGAGCCGCGACCAAGGTGGCCAACCTCCGCCGGCTCCAGGAACGCCAGCCGGAGGTCAAGCGGGTCGTCACCACCAACGCCGAGACCAACGCGTGGATGGTCGCGATCAACGACCGCCTCGGCTTCGTGCCGGTCGCGGTGGTGCCGACGCTCAAGCGCCTGCTCTAGCACACCGCCGTCGGCCGTGCCGCTCAGGCTGCTCCCGGTCGTGAGGCAGGATTGCCCCTCGTGAGCACCGTGGAGATCCTGCACTGGAACGACGTGCACGGCCGGTGGGACGGCCTGGCGCGGCTCAGCGCGAGGGCGCGGGCGATCCGCGAGACCGCCGCGCACCCGGTGCTGCTGATGGACGGCGGCGACGTCGAGGAGGCCAGCGTCCGGCTGTCCGCGCTCAGCCACGGCGTCGCGGGCTGGCGGCTGCTGGGCGCGGCCGGCGTCGACGCGGCCGTGGCCGGCAACGGTGGCCTGCTGCGCTACGGACCGGCGCTGCTGCCCCGGTACGCCGAGGCGCTCGGCTCGCCGCCACTGGTCTGCGACGTCGAGACGACGGACGGTCGCATCCCCGAGGGCGCGGTTCCGTCGACCCTGCTCGGTGCCGGGGAGCTCCTGGTCGGGGTCATCGGGATCACCGACTACTACCACCAGTACGACGTGTTCGGGCTGCGTGAGCGCGGCCGGGTCACCGCCGTACGACGAGAGGCGACCCGGCTCCGGGACGCCGGGGCAGACGTCGTGGTGGTGCTCAGCCACGCGGGCATCAACCACGACCGCGGCCTGAGCTGGTCGGTCCGCGACAAGGTCGACCTGATCGTCGGCGGGCACACCCACGACGTGCTCACCGAGGGCGAGCGCGACCAGGGCGTCCCGATCGCGCAGGCTGGGTCCCACGGCCAGTACCTCGGCCGGGTGCTGCTCGAGGTCGACACGACCGGGGCCCGCGTCGTCGAGATGACCCTGGAGCAGATGGCCGACGACGCGCCGGCGGACCCCGCGGTGACCGAGGCCCTCGCCGAGGCGGAGCGGGACGTCGACGAGTGGCTGGACGAACCGGTCGGTCGGCTCCCAGCGGCCGCGCCCCACGACCCGGCCGCGACCAGCGATGCCGCAAGGCTCGTCTGCGAGGCGTTGCTCGCGCACCGGCCGGCCGACTTCGCCCTGCTGATCGCCGCGCACTGCGACGCGGGCTTGCCCGCGGGCACCATCCGACGCAGGGACGTGTGGGCCGCCACCAGCTCACCCGGAAACCCCGCCACCGCGACTCTGACCGGCGCCCAGGTCCGCACGATGCTGAGCGTCGGGATGTCCGAGGAGTACGCCGCCAGGACGCCGCGCACGTTCCGGGGCCGGCCGCTCGGTCGCCTGCAGATGGTCGGGATCTCGGTCGACGGCGACCACGTCGAGGTCGGCGGCCGGCCGCTGCGCGACGGAGGCTCGTACCGCGTCACGGCCTCCGACCTGGAGCTGGCCGTCTACGGCGGGCTGCTCCCCGTCGAGCCCGCGGACGTCGAGCACGACAGCACCGTGATCCTGCCCGAGGTGCTGGAGTCCTACCTCGCGTCTCGCGTCACGTCAGCCGGCGGTGCAGGCTCACGTGACGCTCGACGGGCAGGAAGCCGAGCGTCGCGTTGATGCCGATCATCTGCTCGTTGACCTCAGCGTTCATCGTGTAGACCCGGTTGCGGTCCGGGGCCTCGCGCTGCACCCAGCGCAGGTTGGCGACCTTGGTGGCCATGCCGAGCCGATGCCCGCGATGCCCGCGGTCCACGAGCGTCCCCCACTGGAAGATCGCCCCCGGGTCGTACGCCGGGACGACCAGCTCGGAGTACGCGACCACGGACCCGTCACGGGCGAGGGCCACGGTGGTGTACTTCGTGCGCCCGGCGGCCGCGAACACCGCCTCGTCGGCCCGGATCCTCTCGACGTCGAGCACCTCCTCCTCGAGCGCGACCGCACCCGTGGGCGCCTCCACCATCAGGGAGCCCACCAGCCGACCGAACTCCTCGACGATGTCGTCGGGCACCGGTCCCTTGAACTGGCGCAGCGTGTAGTCCGCGTGGTGCGGTGCCGCCTCCTCGCCGAGCGCGGCGAGCCTCCCGTCGTCGACCGGCAGCGGCAGCACCCGCACGATGTCGCACATGTCGAAGCCCCACCCACGGGCGTACGCGAAGTCCGGGTCCGGGTAGCCGACGCCGTCCTCGGGAGCCTCGAACGGCACGTGCGCATCCGCCACCAGCGTGCTCCGACCGGCCTCCGCCGCCGCGGCGACGACGTGGTCGAGCATCGCCGACCCGTATCCACGCCGGCGGCTCTCGGGCCGCGTCCACACCCGCACGATCGCGAGGTCCAGGTTGTCCTTCATCGGCAGCACCAGCATCCCGCAGCTGACCACCCCGCCGGGTCCGGTGTCGGACGAGTCGTCGACCAGGCCCGTCCAGCACTCGAACCGTTCACCCGTGCGGGACCCTCGCAGGTCGGCGCGCATCTCCTCGAGCATCCAGGGGGCGGCGTGCTCGCGGCCGAACACGTCGGCGGCGTGGTACGTCGCGTGGAAGGCGGCGAGTGCCGCGTCGTCCCAGGGGTCGAGGGCGCGGATCTCCATGGTCAAGGTGTCCATCTAGAGCTCCTTCTGGACCTCGATGCAGCGCTCCACCTCGCGGTAGCCGAGCCGGTCGTTGACGACGTTCATCGCGACGTTGACGCCGGCGTTCCCGGTGAGCAGCAGGCGGCACTCGGGGAACAGCCGGCGCAGCTGGCGGTGGTTCGCCACCTTCATGGCGAGGCCCAGGCTGTGCCCGCGGTGGTCGGGGAGCACCAGCGTGCCGCTCTGGAAGCCGCGCTGCGGCGCGTGCTCGCTGACCACGATCTCGGTGACACCGATCATCTCCGGCGGGCTGCCCGCACCCGTGTCCGGGGCGAGGGCGGCGACCGCGAGCACGTGCCGACCGACCTCGCGCGACTGCTTCTCACCGCCGCGCACCCGGGCCTCGTCCCAGACCTCGCGTTCGAGCTCCATCTCGCCGGTGGGCGCCTCGTCGTTGAACGCCTCGTTGAGGTGGATGAAACCTGGCAGCAGCTCGTCGGGGACCTCGCGGGTCCAGGACACCAGGCGGTAGTCGCCCCTGCGCGCCTCGGTCTCCTCCTCGATGGCGTCCCAGGTCGGCTCCGTCTCGACGAGGTCCACGACCTTCATGCCGTCCTCGAGGGCGTCGCTGTATCCGAGCCGGTGCGCGAACCGCAGCGACGCGCTGTCCTCCCCGACCGGCGCGTAGGCGTCACCCATCGACACCCGCCGGCCCGCGTCGCGCAGCAGGTCCTCGACGCGGCCGACCAGCGCAGACCCGATGCCGCGCCGCTGGTGCGACGGCAGCACGTGGATCCCCACGAAACCCAGGTGCAGGTTGTCCATGGTGGGCATGTTCACGCTGGCCGTGCCGACGGTGCGGCCGTCCTCGTAGGCGGCGAGCATCTCGAAGCGGCTGCCGGGCCGGGGGCTGGTGTAGTAGACGCGGGCGCCCTCCCACGGGCTCCACCAGTCGTGCGGGCGTGCGGCGTTGTCGGCGGCCTTGCCGACCTCCCAGAACTCCCGCAGGGCGGTCTCGTCGGCCCGGTCGACGTCGCGAATCTCCACGACGCACGAGCCTAGGGGGCGCGGGCCTCTGGTGCAGCCGGATTGTCGAGCCGGCGGTTCAGCCGGTGGAGAGGGCGAGCCGCTCGCGCACGACCTCGGCCAGGCGTCCGGCGACGACCTCCGCCTGGCCGGCGGTCTCCGCCTCGACCATGACGCGGACCAGCGGCTCGGTGCCGGACGGCCGCAGCAGCACCCGGCCGGTGTCGCCGAGCTCGGCCTCGGCCTCGGCGACGGCCGCGGCGAGCACGGCGTCCTCGTCGGCCCGCGACTTGTCGACGCCGGGAACGTTGACGAGGACCTGCGGCAGCCGGGTCATCACACCGGCCAGCTCGGCGAGCGACGCGTTCTGCTCGGCCATCCGGGCCAGCACGTGCAGCGCGGTGAGGATGCCGTCGCCGGTGGTGGCGTGGTGGCTCATGATCACGTGCCCGGACTGCTCGCCGCCGAGCGAGTAGCCGACGGCCTTCATCGCCTCGAGGACGTAGCGGTCGCCGACCTTGGTCTGGCGTACGCCGATCCCGCTGCGCGCGCATCGCCTGCACGAAGCCGAGGTTGCTCATCACGGTCGCCACGACGGTGTCCGTTCACGAGCGTCCCGGCGTCGCGCATCGCCAGCGCCAGGACCGCGAGCAGCTGGTCGCCGTCGACGACGTTGCCCGCGTGGTCCACGGCCAGGCAGCGGTCGGCGTCACCGTCGAGCGCGAAGCCGACGTCGGCGCGGTGCTCGACGCACGGCTTCCTGGAGCGGCCCGAGGTGGGTGGAGCCGCAGCCGTCGTTGATGTTCAGCCCGTCGGGCGCGGCGTTGATCGCGATCACCTCGGCGCCGGCGTCGGCGAGCGCGAGCGGACCCGCCTCCGACGCCGCGCCGTGCGCGCAGTCGAGCACGACCTTGATGCCCGTCGAGCGGACGCGGCAGCGTGGAGACGAGGTGCCTGGCGTAGTCGTCGACCGCGGCGTCGTACGTCTCGACCCGGCCGACCTTGCCGCCGGTGGGGCGCTCCCAGGGCTCGCGGAGCCGGTCCTCGATGGCGACCTCGATGGCGTCGTCGAGCTTGACGCCGCCGCGGGAGAGGAACTTGATGCCGTTGTCGGGCATCGGGTTGTGGCTGGCGGAGATCATCACGCCGAGGTCGGCGTCCAGGGCGGCGGTGAGGTGGGCGACCCCCGGGGTCGGCAGCACGCCGAGCAGCAGGACGTCGACGCCCGGCGGAGGCCAGCCCCGCGACGACGGCGGCCTCGAGGAACTGCCCCGAGATCCGGGTGTCCCGTCCGACGACGGCTCGAGGCCGGTGCCCGTCCGCGTGACGAAGGCACCGGCCTCGCCGAGGACGTGCGCAGCGGCGACGGAGAGGTCGAGCGCGAGCTCGGCGGTCAGCGTGACCGTTGGCGAGCCCACGGACCCCGTCCGTGCCGAAGATGCGACCCATGTCCCAGTGAACCCGGGAGCCGGATCAGCGCTTGCTGTACTGCGGCGCCTTGCGGGCCTTCTTGAGACCGGCCTTCTTGCGCTCGATGACGCGCGGCGTCGCGCGTGAGCAGCCCGGCCTTCTTCAGCGACGGACGGTTGGCCTCGAGGTCGATGGCGTTGAGCGCGCGGGCCACGCCGAGGCGCAGCGCGCCGGCCTGGCCGGTGATGCCGCCGCCGTGGATGCGGGCGATGACGTCGAAGCGGCCCACCAGGTCGGTGGTCACGAAGGGCTCGTTGACGACCTGCTGGTGCAGCTTGTTCGGGAAGTAGGAGTCCAGCGTGCGACCGTTGACGGTCCACTGGCCGGTGCCGGGGACGAGGCGGACCCGCGCCACGGCCTCCTTGCGGCGGCCGGTGGCCTGGGCCGGGGCGATCGTCGCCGGGCGGGCCGGAGCGTCGTCGGACGGCGCGCTCTCGGAGCTGTAGGCAACGCCCTGCTCGTTGACCTCGTAGGTCTCCTCGACCTCGGTGCCTGCCTCGACAGTGTCGGTCGCTGGGCCGTTGGATTCAGTCACGAATGATCCTTGCTCGTTGTGTGTGGTGCGTCGACTACTGGGAGATCTGGGTGATCTCGAACGGCTTGGCCTTCTGGGCCTGGTGCGGGTGGTTCGGGCCCGCGTAGACCTTCAGCTTCTTCAGCATCTGACGTCCGAGACGGTTCTTCGGGAGCATGCCCCACACCGCCTTCTCGATCGCCCGGCGCGGGTCCTTCTCGAGGAGCTCGCCGAAGGGCGTCGCGGAGAGACCACCCGGGTAGCCCGAGTGCCGGTAGGCCATCTTGGTGACCAGCTTGTCCCCGGACAGGGCGACCTTGTCGGCGTTGACGATGATGACGAAGTCGCCGCCGTCGACGTGCGGCGCGAACGTCGGCTTGTGCTTGCCGCGAAGCAGCGTCGCGGTCTGGACGGCGAGGCGTCCGAGCACCACGTCGGTGGCGTCGATCACGTGCCACTCGCGCTGGATGTCAGCGGGCTTCGGGCTGTACGTACGCACGGTCATTTGCCTATCGATCGAGATCGGTTTGTCGGTGGTGGTCCGCTGACGCGGACCCGGCGCCACACGTGCCGCGACCCCGGTCGGAACACCAGGGATCGCACGGGAGCAGCCGCGACCGTCAAGAATACCGGCGGGCCGATGCGCAGGTCAAAACGGGGCCACCCCGGAGCGAAGGCGTCCGGGCCGACCGGAGCCGACCCACGTTCGGGCACCACATCGCGCCCCCGCGGCCGGTGCTTGGACCCCAAGTTTCACGTTAGGGCCGCGCCGGGCATAAGTTAGCAAGAAAGTTCACTGCTCATCGAAGGCGACCGACACCGAGACAGCCCGGCACCGCGCCCCCTCCGGAGGGCTCCCACCGGTCGGGTCCACACTTCCAGGAGACCTCGTGACCGACAGCACGGCCACCGCGTCCAGCGTCGACGGCACCCAGGCGAACCAGAGCCTGACGGTCCGCGACAACCGGACCGGCGTGGAGTACGACGTACCGATCATCGACGGCACCATCAAGGCCGCGGACATCGGCAAGATCCGCACCGACGAGGAGAACCCCGGCCTCGCGGTCTACGACCCGGGCTTCGTCAACACCGCCTCCTGCCGTTCGGCGGTCACCTACATCGACGGCGACAAGGGCATCCTCGAGTACCGCGGCTACCCGATCGAGCAGCTCGCCGAGAAGTCCAACTTCCTCGAGGTCGCCTACCTGCTCATCCACGGCGACCTGCCCACCAAGGAGCAGTACGACGCCTGGGAGCACGAGATCACCTACCACACGTTCGTCCACGAGAACGTGAAGGGCTTCATGGAGGGCTTCCGCTACGACGCCCATCCGATGGGGATGCTGATGGCCTCGGTCGGCGCGCTCTCGACCTTCTACCCCGAGTCGCGCAACATCTCCGACGCCGACAACCGGCACATGCAGATCGTGCGGATGATCGCCAAGATGCCGACGCTCGGCGCCTGGGCGTTCCGCAACGCGCAGGGCAAGCCGTACGTCTACCCCGACAACGAGCTCGGCTACACCGAGAACTTCCTCGCCATGCTGTTCAAGATGAGCGAGACGAAGTTCGAGGCCGACCAGCGCCTCGTGCAGCGCCCTCGACGTGCTGTTCATCCTGCACGCCGACCACGAGCAGAACTGCTCGACCAACGCGGTCCGGTCGGTCGGGCTCGAGCCAGGTGGACCCCTACTCCGCGGTCGCCGCCGGCGTCGCCGCGCTCTACGGCCCGCTGCACGGCGGTGCCAACGAGGCGGTGCTGCGGATGCTGCGCCGGATCGGCAGCAAGGACAACATCCCCGACTTCATCAGCGGGGTGAAGAACGGCAACGAGCGGCTCATGGGCTTCGGCCACCGGGTCTACAAGAACTACGACCCGCGCGCCCGGATCATCAAGAAGGCCGCCGAGGACGTCTTCGAGGTGACCGGCACCAACCCGCTGCTCGACATCGCGCTCGAGCTGGAGAAGATCGCGCTCGAGGACGAGTACTTCGTCAAGCGCAAGCTCTACCCCAACGTCGACTTCTACAGCGGCCTCATCTACGAGGCGTTCCAGTTCCCGCCGGAGATGTTCACGGTGCTGTTCGCGATCGGCCGGACGCCCGGCTGGCTCGCCCAGTGGCTGGAGCTCGTGCAGGACAAGGAGCAGAAGATCGCGCGCCCCAAGCAGATCTACACCGGCGACCGCGGTCTCGACTTCGTGCCGGCCGAGGAGCGCTGGAAGCGCTAGACGCCACGGCCCTCGCGTGTCGAGACTGGTTGTTATAGTCTGCACATCTATAACAACCTATCTGGAGGCCGCGGGTGCTGGAGAATCCCTACACGCCCGGGCAGATCCCCCGGGTGCTCGCCGGCCGTGCGGTCGAGAAGGACCAGATCCGAGGCCACCTGAGCCGGGTGTCCACCTTCGGTGAGCTCGGCGGTCCATTGCTGGTCTTCCACGCCGCCCGCGGTGTCGGCAAGACCAGCCTGCTCCGCGAGGGTCAGCGCGACGCCGAGGAGCACGGCTTCGTCACGACGTGGGTCTCCTGCGCCCGCCGGCAGCGATTCCTGCCCGAGCTCGCCGACCGGGTCGCGCACGCCCTCGAGACCGCCGACGTGGTCCCCGCGAGCGACCGCAACCGGTGGCGGACCCGGCTCACCAGGCTCGGCGTGCAGGCCGGTCCCCCCGGGTTGAAGGTGAGCGCCGAGGTCGCCCCCGTGGTGGCTGACGAGGATGTGGAGGACGCCGCCCCCATCGCAGCACTGGAGGACCTGCTGCACGACGCCGCGACCCTGGTCCGCGAGCGCGGGGGCGCCGGCCTGGCCGTCTTCCTCGACGAGCTGCACGCCCCGGACCGCGACGACACCGCGATCTTCCTCAACGCCCTGCAGAACCTCGACGGGCAACGCGACCGCAACCCGCTGGCCGTCTTCGGTGCCGGCCTGCCCTCCACGCCGGAGGAGCTCACCCGGGCGGCCACGTTCGGCGAGCGGTCCGCCTTCGTCGCGCTCGGCCTCCTCGACGAGCGGGCCGCCGAGCAGGCGCTGGTCGAGCCGGCCGCCGCGCTCGGGGTGGCCTGGGAACCGGCCGCGGTCGCCGCCGTGGAGCGGCAGGCCCGCGGCTACCCGTACTTCCTGCAGCTGATCGCGCACGCCGCGTTCGCCGCGGCCGCGCCCGTCGAGGGGGCGACGATCACCGTCGCGCACGTCGAAGCGGCCGGCCCGGCGGCGCACGACCAGCTGCAGTCGATGTACCGGGCCCGGTGGAATGCCGCCAGCCGCCTGGAGCAGGAGCTCATGGCCGCGATGGCGGGCGTCGGCACCGATGCGGTGTCCCGCAGCGACATCGCGGCCGCGATGGGCCGGGACTCCCAAGCCCTGTCCGTCCCCCGTGACCGGCTCATGGACAAGGGTGTCATCGAGTCCGCCGGCCGCGGGCTGCTCCGATTCACGCTGCCCGGGTTCGGCGACTACCTCCGCGACCGCAACGCCGGCTAGGGGTCCGCGCCGAGACGTGGCGCGCCGACGAGACTGGTCTCGCCAGGCTCGACCACCCGGTGGGTTGCTCGACGGGCGCCCGTGCGAGAGGTATCACGTGGCTGCCCGACCTCTCCTCGTGGTCATGACACCGATCACGCCACACCCCCTGGCCACCTGGGTCCAGATGCAGGTCTCGCCGCGGCGCCACGACGCGCTCCGCCGGCGACGCCGGCGGGTGGCGCGCATCGTCGCCGCTCGGGAGCGCGCGCGTCACTCCGCGGAGCACACACCACCCGGGTCCCAGCCCGCTACCACTCCCACGAGTCCGGCCCGTCCCGTCCCGGTCGAGCCCGCGCCGGCCCCCTGGGTCCCGGCCCAGCGGGTGCCTTCGGACGCGGCCGAGGACACGGCACCGGCGGTCGAGGACGCGCCGCGGGTGCGCGCCTGAGACGTGCTCAGGACCCGCGCTCGAGGCGGCGTACGTCCGGCACCAGCAGCGCCAGCACGCAGCTCCCCAGGATGACCGCGGACACCACCACGAGCCAGGCCCGGTAGCCGACCAGCTCGGCCACGGGGCCGGTCAGGGCCAGCCCGACCGGGCGGGCGATGAACGAGCCGAGCATGTCGAAGGCGAAGACCCGGGCAAGCATGTCGGGGGCGACGTTCTGCTGGATCGCGAGGTCCCAGGCGACGCTGAAGATCTCCAGGCCGAGCCCGTGCAGGAACGCACCGGCGAGAAGCACCGCCAGGCTGTCGGAGAGCGCCATCGCGGCCGGGAAGCAAGCGGTCAGCGCGAGGAACCAGGCAGCCGGCGTACAGCAGCCGGCGGGGTCGCCAGCGCAGCGAGATCAGCCCGCCCACCGCGAAGCCGGTCATCATCGCCGCGAGCGCCCAGCCCCACGCCGGCCGGCTGATCGTGTCGCCGACGACGATCGGACCGAGCACGCCCTGCGCGCCGCCGTAGAACAGGTGGTAGAGCAGCGCCTGCAGGATCAGCACCCACAGCCAGGTGTGCCGGAACACCTCGCCGGCGCCGGCGCGGACGTCGCCGAGCATCGACGCCGCCCCGCTCGGCGCCGACACCGGCGGCACCCGGACGAACACGTAGCAGAGGGCCGCCACCGCGAACCCGGCAGCATCGATGGCCAGGCACCAGCCCGAGCCGAGGTAGGCCACGAGAAGGCCGGCTGAGCCGAAGCCCAGGATCTGGGCGACGTTCTGGCTCAGCCGCCGCCAGGCCACCGCCGACGGGAGCAGTGCGGCGGGCACGGTCTGCGGGGTGATCGCCCGGGAGCTGGGACCGCCGAGTGCACCGAGGGCGCCGTTGACGGCGCCGAGCCCGGCGAGCATCCCGATGCTGCCCCATCCGCCGATGAGGGAGGCCGCGGCGACAGCCTGGGTGGCAGCGGCGGCGATCGCGGTGCCCTGCATCATCACGGTGCGCGGCAGCCGGTCGCCGAGGACGCCGCCGAACAGCACCGCCAGCACGTCGGCGAGCGCGTAGACGCCGACGACGAGGCCGAGGTCGGCGGCCGAGCCACCGAGGTCGATCACCGCGAACGCGAGCGCGACCGGGGCGATCGCGTTGCCGAGGAAGCTGACCGAGGACCCGGCGAGCAGCCACCGGAACGCCGGGTGCGAGAGCGGAGTGCCGGTCGTCCCCTCCGGCTCGGTCCCGGCCTGTGTCTGGGTCGTGGTCACGCCGTGGAAGATACTTCGTTAGCGAACTATTCGTCAACGAAGTACGTGAGGCTATGCTCTCGGCATGGCCGTCAAGGACAGCGCCGACCTGCACGTGGACCGGTGGCGGGACCACTGGATCGACATCCCGTTCGACGACGAGGTGGAGGCCGCGACGTTCCGGGTCCAGCGCCTCAACCGGTACCTCGACCGCACGACCAGGCGAGCGGTCGCCGACACCGGGCTGCAGGACTTCGAGTACGAGACCCTGCACCGGCTGATGATCCGCGACACGCCCGGTCGCGCGTCCCCGACGCAGCTGGCCCAGGATCTGGGCGTCTCCCCCGCCGGCATGAGCGGGCGGCTCTCGGGGCTGGAGAAGCGGGGCTACCTCAAGCGGATCCCGGGCACGACCGACCGCCGCACCGTCGACATCGAGGTCACCCGGCTCGGCGCCGACGTGTGGCGCGCGGCGATGGCCCGGCGGGGTGACGCCGAGGAGCGGCTCGCCGGCGCACTGACCCGCAAGGAGCTCGGCACGCTCAACCGGCTGCTGCGGAAGATGGTGCTGCAGGCGGAGAGCGAGGACCACGGGTGAGTGGTCTCGACAGGCTCGACCAACCGGGTCACCGCGCTCGCTGCACCCGGCCCTCGTCCCAGACCGGGCCGTCGGACTCGTAGACCGACCCGTCGGCGCCGTACACGAGGAACCGGTCGAAGCCGCGCGCGAACCAGCGGTCGTGGGTCACCGCGAGCACCGTGCCCTCGAACGCCTCGAGGCCGTCCTCGAGCGCCTCGGCCGACTCGACGTCGAGGTTGTCGGTCGGCTCGTCGAGCAGCAGCAGGGTGGCGCCGCTGAGCTCCAGCAGCAGGATCTGGAAGCGCGCCTGCTGCCCGCCGGACAGCGACTCGAAGCGCTGCTCGGCGGCGTGCGCGAGCTCGTAGCGGTCCAGGGCCCGCGACGCGGGCTCGCGGGGCATCCCGTCGCGGTGCTCGTCGCCGCGGTGCAGGATCTCCAGCAGCGTGCGGCCGACCAGCTCCGGGTGCTCGTGGGTCTGCACGAACCAGCCGGGACGCACCCGCGCGCCGAGACGGGCCCTGCCGGTGTGGTCGACGGGCTTGACGGCCACGTCCCCCACCGGTCGGTGCTCGACGTCGGGGTCGCTCCCTCCGCCGGCCAGGAGCCGCAGGAAGTGTGACTTGCCGGACCCGTTGGAGCCGAGCACGGCCACCCGCTCGCCGTACCAGACCTCGAGGTCGAACGGCTTCATCAGCCCGGTGAGCTCGAGCTGCTCGCAGACGACGGCGCGCTTGCCGGTGCGGCCGCCCTTGAGCCGCATCTTCACCTGCTGCTCCCGCGGCTGCGCGGTCGGCGGCCCGGCCTCCTCGAACTTGCGCAGCCGGGTCTGGGCGGCCTGGTAGCGCGAGGCCATGTCGGAGTTGTAGGCGGCCTTCTGCTTGTACATCAGCATCTGGGCGCGCAGCTTGGCGTGCTGCTCGTCCCAGCGCCGGCGGAGCTCCTCGAAGCGGTCGAACCGCGCGCGGCGGGCCTCGTGGTACGACGCGAACCCGCCCGGGTGCGTCCACGCGCTGTTGCCGGCGGCACCGAGCTCGACGGTCACCACCCGCGTGGCGGTGTTGTTGAGCAGCTCCCGGTCGTGGCTGATGTAGAGGATCGTCTTCTGGGACTCGTTGATGCGCTCCTCGAGCCAGATCTTGCCGGGCACGTCGAGGAAGTTGTCCGGCTCGTCGAGCAGCAGCACCTCGTCCGGCCCGCGGAGCAGGAACTCGAGGACCAGCCGCTTCTGCTCGCCACCCGACAGCGTGGTGAGCTCGCGGTACTTGGCGCGCTCGAACGGTACGCCGAGCGCCGCCGTCGTGCAGACGTCCCAGACCACCTCGACGTCGTAGCCGCCGGCATCGGCCCACTCGGCCAGCGCGGCGGCGTACCGCATCTGGGTCTTCTCGTCGTCGGTCTCCATCAGCGCGAGCTCGCAGGCCTCGACGGCCGCGGCCGCCTGCCGGATCCGCGGCGGCGACACCGACAGCAGCAGGTCCGCCACCGTGGCCGAGTCGGCCTCCCCGGTGGTCGAGTCGGCCTTCCCGGTGGTCGAGTCGGCCTTCCCGGTGGTCGAGCTCGTCGAGACCCCCTGCGCGACCATCTGCCGCATCACGCCGAGCCCACCGGAGCGGGTGATCGCACCGGCGTGCGGGACGAGGTCTCCGGTGATGATGCGCAGCAGCGTGGTCTTGCCGGCGCCGTTGGCGCCGACGAGTGCCACCTTGGCGCCCTCGCCCACCCGGAACGAGACGTCGTCGAGCAGCACCCGCCCGTCCGGCAGCTCGTAGCGCACTCCTGCGACGTCGACGTGTCCCACGCGGTCAGTGTCGCTGACGCGGCCCGCTCGTCGCACCCCGATTACCGCCCCGGGCGGGCCAGGCAGGCTTCACGAGCCGCAACCGTGGGTATCCTCCCGGGCGCTCACGTTCTCGGGGACCCAGGGAGGTCAGCGATGTCCAGCCAGACGCAATCCTCGACCCAGGCCACCGCGCCGAAGTGGCGTCTGATCGGGCCCGGCCTGGTGGTCGCGGCCACCGGTGTCGGGGCCGCCGACCTCGTCGCCACCCTGGTCGCCGGCAGCGAGTACGGCTACGCGCTGCTCTGGTGCGCGATCGTCGGCTGCGTCATGAAGATCGTGCTGGTGGAGGGCGCCGGCCGCTACAGCCTGGCCACCGGCCGGACCATCTTCGAGGGCTGGTCGAGCCTCGGGGCGTGGACCACCTGGTACTTCGGGCCCTACATCGTGATCTGGGGCTTCGTGTACGGCGCGGCCGCGATGGCGGGCACCGGTCTCGCGCTCTACGCGCTGATGCCGTTCCTCGGCGTGAAGGCGTGGGGGATCATCTCCGGCCTGGTCGGGCTGGCGCTGGTGTGGACGGGCCGCTACGGGCTCTTCGAGAAGGTCCTCAGCCTGATGGTGCTGCTGATGTTCGTCTCGATGGTGGGGGCGGCCATGCTGACGGTGCCGAACCTGGCGGACATCGCGGCCGGCCTGGTCCCGGTGATCCCCGACGGCGGCCTCCTGTACACGCTCAGCCTCGCCGGCGGCGTCGGCGGCACGATCACGCTGGCGGCGTACGGCTACTGGCTCCGGGAGAAGGGCTGGGACACGCCGCGGTTCATGCGCGTCATGCGGATCGACAACTCGGTCGCGTACGCCGTCACCGGCCTGTTCGTGGTGGCCACCCTGATCGTCGGGGCGGAGCTGCTCTACTCGGCGCAGATCGCGGTGGCGACCGGTGACGAGGGCATGCTCGACCTGTCCAACGTGCTCGACGACCGCTACGGGTCCGCGGCCGGCACCGTGTTCCTCGTCGGCTTCTGGGCGGCCGCGATGTCGTCGCTGGTCGGCGTCTGGAACGGCGTCAGCCTGATGTTCGCCGACTTCGTCGGACACGTGCGCGGCCACGACGCCGACCACCCCGACTCGCGCGCCGGCGGGAAGTACTACAAGGCCTACATCCTCTGGCTCACGCTCCCGCCGATCGCGCTGATCTTCATGGGAGAGCCGGTCTTCCTGATCCTGGCGTACGGCGTGCTCGGTGCGCTGTTCATGCCGTTCCTCGCCATCACGCTCCTGTGGCTGCTCAACACCGACCGCACGCCCGAGGAGTGGCGCAACAAGCTGCACTCCAACATCGCCCTGTTCCTCTGCGCCGCCGCGTTCCTCGCCCTCGCCGTCAACCAGGTCTACGAGACCGTCACCGGCATCTAGCGCGAGGAGTCAGTTCTTCAGCCTCGTGGCCGGCGTGTCGCTGCACGGGTGACCCCTCGGCGGGGGCCATCAGGCGGAGTCGGAGACCGACCCGGCGGCTGCCGAGCGTCCGGCCTCGAGCCGCGCGACCGGCACCCGGAACGGGGAGCAGGACACGTAGTCGAGCCCGACCTCGTCGAAGAAGTGGATCGAGTCCGGGTCACCGCCGTGCTCGCCGCAGACGCCGAGGTGCAGGTCCGCGCGCGCCGCGCGGCCGGCCTCGACCGCCGTGCGCACGAGCTTCCCGACGCCGTCGACGTCGAGCGACTCGAACGGCGAGACCCCGAAGACGCCCTTCTCCAGGTAGGTGCTGAAGAACGAGGCCTCCACGTCGTCGCGCGAGAAGCCCCAGGTCATCTGGGTCAGGTCGTTGGTGCCGAACGAGAAGAACTCCGCGTGCTCCGCGATGTCGCCGGCCGCCATCACCGCGCGCGGCAGCTCGATCATGGTGCCGACCTTGAACTTCAGCTGCACCCCGGTCTCGGCCTCGACCTCGCTCGCCACCCGGACGATGTCGACCTTGACGAGCTCGAGCTCCTGCACGGTGGCGACCAGCGGGATCATGATCTCCGGCTGCGGGTCCCGGCCCTCGCGGATCAGCGCCGAGGCGGCCTCGAGGATCGCGCGCGCCTGCATCGCGAACAGCCCCGGGATCACGATGCCCAGCCGCACGCCGCGCAGCCCGAGCATCGGGTTGGCCTCGTGCAGCCGCTTCACCGCCCCGAGCAGCTTGTGGTGCTTGCTGTCGCGGTTGCCGCGTTCGTCCTCCAGCGCCACCTGCACCGACAGGTCGGTGTAGTCGGGCAGGAACTCGTGCAACGGCGGGTCGATCAGCCGGATCGTCACCGGCAGCCCGTCCATCGCCTCGAGGATGCCGTGGAAGTCGTCGCGCTGCATCGGCAGCAGCGCCGACAGCGCGGCCTCCTGCTCCTCGGTCGACTCCGCGACGATCAGGTCCTCGACGAGCGCCTTCCGGTCGCCGAGGAACATGTGCTCGGTGCGGCACAGCCCGATCCCCTCGGCCCCGAAGCGGCGGGCCCGGGCGGCGTCCTCAGGCGTGTCCGCGTTGGCCCGTACGCCGAGCCGTCGGCGCCCGTCTGCGTGCTCCATCAGCCGGGCCACGGCGCCGACCAGCTCGTCACCCTCGGCGGTCTCGTCACCCTCGAAGTGCCGCACCACGAACGAGTCGACGACCGGGACCTCGCCGGCGAACACCTCGCCGGTGGTGCCGTCGATGGAGATCACGTCGCCCTCCGCGATCACCGAACCGTCGGCGGTGGTCATCTTCTTCGCCTTCACGTCCACGTCGAGCGAGTCCGCGCCGCACACGCAGGTGCGGCCCATGCCGCGGGCGACCACCGCCGCGTGGGAGGTCTTGCCGCCGCGGCTGGTGAGGATGCCGCGCGCCGCCACCATGCCGCGCAGGTCGTCGGGGTTGGTCTCGCGACGCACCAGGATCACGCCCTCGCCCCGGTCGCTCCACTCCACGGCCGTGTTGGAGTCGAAGACCGCCTTGCCCACCGCGGCACCCGGCGAGGCGTTCATGCCCTGCGCGACCTTCACCCGCTCCGCCTCGGTGTCGAAGCGCGGGAACATCAGCTGCGCGAGCTGGCTGCCGGTCACCCGGCGTACCGCCTCGTCGGAATCGATGAGGTCCTGGTCGACGAGCTGGCAGGCGATCCGGAACGCCGCCTCGGCGGTCCGCTTGCCCACCCGGGTCTGCAGCATCCAGAGCTTGCCGTGCTCGACGGTGAACTCGATGTCGCAGAGGTCCTTGTAGTGCTCCTCGAGCGTCTGCATGATCCCCAGCAGCTCGTCGTAGGCCGCCTTGTCGATGCGTTCGAGGTCGGCCAGCGGGACCGTGTTGCGGATGCCGGCGACCACGTCCTCGCCCTGTGCGTTCTGCAGGTAGTCGCCGTAGATGCCCTGCGCGCCCGACGCCGGGTCGCGGGTGAACGCGACGCCCGTGCCGGAGTCCTCGCCTCCGTTGCCGAACACCATCGAGCAGATGTTGACCGCGGTGCCCAGGTCGGAGGGGATCCGCTCCTGCCGGCGGTAGAGCACGGCCCGGTCGGTGTTCCACGAGTCGAACACCGCGCGCATCGCCATGTCGAGCTGCTCGCGCGGCTCCTGCGGGAAGTCCCGGCCGGTGTGCTCGCGGATCCGGTCCTTGTACGTCGTCACCAGCCCGCGGAGGTCGTCGACGGTCAGGTCGACGTCGTTCTTGACTCCCCGGTCCTCCTTGAGCCCGTCGAGCGCCTCGTGGAAGACGTGCGGCTCGATGCCGAGCACGGTGGAGCCGAACATCTGCAGCAGCCGGCGGTAGGAGTCGAAGGCGAACCGCTCGTCGCCGCCCGCCTTCGCCGCGAGCCCCTGGACGCTGCGGTCGTTGAGACCGACGTTGAGGACGGTCTCCATCATCCCCGGCATCGAGAACTTCGCCCCGGACCGCACGGAGACCAGCAGCGGGTCGTCGGCGTCGCCGAGCCGCTTGCCCATCTTGTCCTCGAGCCTGGCCAGGTGGTCGCTCACCTCGTCGTCGAGACCGTCGGGCATCCCGCCGGTCTCGAGATACGCCCGGCACGCCTCGGTGCTGATCGTGAACCCCGGCGGGACGGGGAGGCCGAGGTTCGTCATCTCGGCCAGGTTCGCGCCCTTGCCCCCGAGAAGATCCTTCTGGTCCTTGCTGCCTTCGGAGAAGTCGTAGACGTACGTCATTCCCCGACTATGTCGATACGACAGAATCCTGTCCATGGACCATCGGCCCCTTTCGGCGCTCTCGCCTCATCTGGAGCACCTCCGCTCGGCGCCGCGCGACCTGGGCGTGCTGGCGCTCGTCGTACGCCGACCGGGCCCGCGCAAGCGCGAGGTGCTGACCGCGGCCGAGCTGCACCCCGACCACGGCCTGGTGGGTGACGACTGGGCCAAGCGCGGCCGGCGCCGGGGGAAGATGACCGCGTCGTACGCCGCCCGCGCGGTCACCGTGATGGGCCACCGGATGGTGTCGCTGCTCGGCGACACCGACGAGGAACGCGCCTGGGCGGGCGACCAGCTCTACGTCGACCTCGACCTCTCCGTCGCCAACCTGCCGACGGGCTCGCGGCTGGCCGTCGGCGAGTCGGCGGTGGTGGAGGTGACGAAGTACCCGCACGCCGGCTGCGCGAAGTTCGTCAAGCGCTACGGCGAGGAGGCGACGCGGTTCGTCAACACCGACGAGGGCCGTGCTCTGCGGCTGCGCGGGATGAACGGCATCGTCCTCACGCCCGGCACGGTCCGGCCGGGCGACCCGGTCCGGGTGCTGTCCCGCGGGGAGCCCCCGATGTCGGTATCCCTCCCGTGACCGTGGGACCACGGTCGGACTACCGATATCGGTGGCGGGTCAGTCCTCGGTGACGCCCGCCCACAGGTTGATCCCGCAGTCCACGGCGTTCTGGTCGATGGCGGCGAGCTCCTCGTCGGTCAGCGGCGGCCCGTTCAGCGCGTCGAGGTTGGTGTCGAGCTGCTGCACCGACGAGGCACCGATGACCGTGGAGGTGACCCGGCGGTCGCGCAGCGCCCACTGCAGGGCGAGCTGGGCCAGCTTCTGGCCGCGCGCCTGCGCGATCTCGTTGAGCCGGCGCACGTGCCGCAGGGTGGCCTCGTCGAGGTGGTCCTCGGGCAGCGTGCTGTCGGTGCGCGCGGCCCGCGAGTCGGCCGGGACGCCGTCGAGGTAGCGGTCGGTCAGCAGGCCCTGCGCGAGCGCGGTGAACACGATCACGCCCATCCCCTGCTCCTCGCACTCGTCGAGCAGCCCCTTCTCGATCCAGCGGTTGAGCATGGAGTACGACGGCTGGTGGATCAGCAGCGGCGTGCCGAGGTCGCGGGCGATCGACGCGGCCTCCCGGGTCTTCGACGGGCTGTACGACGAGATGCCGGCGTACAGCGCCTTGCCGGTCCGCACCGCGTGGTCGAGCGCCATCATCGTCTCGGCCACCGGCGTCTCGGGGTCGAAGCGGTGGCTGTAGAAGATGTCGACGTAGTCGAGGCCCATCCGCTTCAGCGACTGGTCCAGCGAGGCGAGGACGTACTTGCGCGAGCCGCCGCCCTGGCCGTAGGGACCCGGCCACATGTCCCACCCGGCCTTCGTGGAGATGACCAGCTCGTCGCGGTAGGGCCCGAGGTCGTCGGCGAGGTACTTGCCGAAGTTGGTCTCCGCCTGGCCGTACGGCGGGCCGTAGTTGTTCGCGAGGTCGAAGTGGGTCACGCCGCGGTCGAACGCCCGGCGGATCACCGCTCGCTGCGTCTCCTCGGGCCGGTCGTCACCGAAGTTCTGCCACAGACCGAGCGAGATCGCGGGCAGCTTGAGCCCGCTGTGTCCGGTGAACCGGTACTCCATCGAGTCGTAGCGGTCGGCGGCTGCCTCGTAGGTCGTCATGAGGCCCATCCTGCCGGGTGCCGGAGAGCAGCCGGGGCGTGGGTCAGGGCCGCAGTGCCAGGCTCTCCCGCACCGAGAGCTGCGCGAAGTCGACCAGCTGCGCGGCCAGCTCCTCGTCGGGCAACACACCGATTCGCTCACCGGTCGCGCGGTAGGAGAGCGCCTCGGCGGCCAGGATCCGCCAGCCGTCGCCGAACGCGTCGACGACGTGCCGGCCGGCTCCGTCCTTCGACGTGAGCCGGTCGGTGGCGAGCAGGTGGTGCAGCCGGGGGACGCCGAGCACGAACCAGGTCACGATCTCCGGCTTCGACGCCTCCGCGGGGAACTGCCCGATCGCGTCCGCCTGCTTCTGCCAGTACGACGACAGGTTGCCGTGCGAGTACTCCCGCAGCACCCGCAGGTCGGTCCAGATCTCCACGTCGTCCAGCCGCGGTCCGCGGACCGTCTCGCCGTGCCAGGCCAGCTCGTGCCACGTCACCGGGTTCACGTCGAGGCGGCCCTGCTCCTCGAAGCCCCCTCCGAGGGTGCACGGCACATCGGGACAGGAGGACGTCGGGCGGGCGAGGTCCGCCCACGTGCAGTAGAAGCCGTCGTACGCCGGACGCGGGAACGTCTCCGCGACCCGGTCGTGCACGTCGCGCAGCAGCCGCACGGTGTCGGGGTCTGGGCGGTGGGACGTCACGGCCACGAAGTCCACGTCGCTGCGTCCGGCGTACCACTCGCCGAAGCCGAGCGACCCGTGCAGGTAGAGCCCCTCGACCAGGCCCGGAGCCACCTCGTCGACCATCGAGAGGTAGGTGTCGCAGACCTGCCGCACCTCTGGCGGTGGCCAGAGGGAGTTGGCGCTCGACCTGCGCTCTCGAGGATGCATGACCCCATCCTGCCGGGCCGAGCCTAGGCTGGAGAGGTGGGCAGGACCGGACCGGTCGGCGCCGTGGTGGCGCTGCTGCTCGCCGCCTGTACGGCGGAGCCGACCCAGCGTGCGGAGGCGGAGCCCGGCACCCGGGCCGGGGCCACACCCTCGTCGCCCTCCCCCGCGTCGTCCTCCCCCACGGCCCGGCCGGAGTCGGTCGCACCCGACCCTCGCACGCCGGTGCCCGCCGCTCCCCGCGTGCGCGAGCCGCGGCGCTCGTTCCTGACGATCCCCGCGCTCGGGATCCGGTCGTTCCCGGTGGTGCGCTACCGGGGGACGCCCGACGACGGTCCCGGCACCGTCATCCAGAACTCCGGGCCGATGGCGTCCCCGCGCGGGCCGGGCGGCGGCGTCGGGCCGGGGGTGGTCGGCAACTTCATCGTCACCGGCCACCGCACGTCGCACACCGCGCCGTTCGCGGAGCTCCCGTTCCTGCAGGCCGGCGACCGCGTGCTGGTCCGCTCAGGCGACAGCGTGCTGGTCTACGAGATCACCGGCACCCGGGAGACGTCGTTCCGGTCAGCGGCGTCCAAGGCCCGCCAGGTCGCGCCCATCCCGGGCCGGCCGGGTGCGCGGGCGACGAAGGCGATGATCACCCTGTCGACATGCGCGACCCCCGAGGACCACGCGGCCGGCAACTTCTGGTTCGACCGTTTCGGCAATCCCGAGCACCGGATCGACAAGGTCGGCGTGCTGGTGGAGCGGCGCCCGGCCGCGTGACGGTCAGGTCGCCCGGCGGGTCTCCAGCACCCGGAACCCCTTCGCGCTGGCCAGCCTCCGGGTCGGGTACCCCTGCTCCCCCAGCCAGCGCTGCAGCGAGTCGGCGCCGAGGTTCTTGCCCACCACCATCACGGCCCGACCGTCCGGGCGCAGCCTCGGCAGCCAGGTGAGGAGCAGCTCGTGCAGCGCGGCCTTGCCGACGCGGATCGGCGGGTTCGACCAGATCTCGTCGAACCGCACGTCGTCCGGCACCCCGGCCGGCGTGGTGGCGGTGAACCGGTCGCCGACGCGCAGCGCTGCGGCGTTCTCCCCTGCCAGCAGCACCGCTCGCTCGTTCACGTCGACCCCCCACACGCGAGCGCCCGGGACGGCCCGCGCGAGGGCGAGGCCGATGAGGCCGTAACCGCAGCCGAGGTCGAGGAAGGTCCCGCCGTCGGCCGGCGGGTCCGTCTCGCGGAACAGCACCGCCGTGCCCACGTCGAGCCGGCCCTGCGCGAACACTCCTGAGCCGGAGACCAGCTCCAGCTCGTGACCCCACACCTGCGCCCGCACCGGGGTGCGCCGGAACGCGACGGCCGGGTCGGCGGAGAAGTAGTGCTCGTCGCCTCCGCTCACGGCAGCGTCCTGACCACCCGGGCGGCCTCGGCCTGCGTGGCGAGGTCGGCGTCGGCCGGGTAGGCGACCTCCTCCAGGGTGAGCCCGTGGGCGTGCATGACCGTCACGCCGGGGTCACGCTCGGCCGCGCGCAGCACGTCACCGGCCCACTCCGGCGTACGACGTCCCTCGCCGACTGCGACGAGGCAGCCGACCAGCGCACGCACCATGCTGTGGCAGAACGCGTCGGCGCGCACGGTCGCCACGGCCAGGCCGGAAGCATCCCGGTCCCAGCGCAGCTCGAGCAGCGTGCGGATCGTGGTCGCACCTTCGCGCCTGCGGCAGAACGCCGCGAAGTCGTGCTCTCCGGTGAGCAGCTTCGCCGCCGGCGTTCATCGCGTCGAGGTCGAGCGACCGCGGCCAGGCGAGCACCGCTGTGCGCACCAGCGGGTCGACCAGCTCGGGCGCGTCGGCGATGCGGTAGGCGTAGCGCCGCCACAGCGCCGAGAAGCGCGCGTCGAAGGCGTCCGGCACCTCCGTCGCGCGGTGCACGCGGACGTCGACGGGGAGCACCCCGTTGAGCCGGCGCGTCAGCGCGTCCGGGGCCGGTGCGGCGCTGCGTCCGGCGGCGGCCGCGAGCACGTCGGGGTGCACGTCGAGGTGCACGACCTGGCCGCGGGCGTGCACGCCGGTGTCGGTGCGACCGGCGCAGGTGACCTGGACGGCGTCCATGCGCAGCACCGTCGCCAGCGCCTTCTCGAGCTCCCCCTGCACGGTCCGCAGGGACGGCTGCGCGGCCCAGCCGTGGAAGTCGGTGCCGTCATAGGCCAGGTCGAGTCGGAGCCGCACGGGCACATCCTTCCAAACCACCTACGATCGCCGCGTGGACGTCCGCATCGATCCGGCCTCGACCGTGCCGCCGTACGAGCAGCTGCGCACCCAGGTGGCCAGGCAGGCCGCCGACGGCAGCCTCCCCGCCGGCACCCGGCTCCCTCCGGTGCGGCAGCTCGCGACCGATCTCGGGCTGGCGGCGAACACCGTCGCCCGCGCCTACAAGGAGCTCGAGGCCGACGGCGTCGTGGTGACCGAGGGCCGCCGGGGCACGTTCGTCCGCTCCGCCGCGCTGGCCGGTCCGCCGCCCGACGTGGGGTCGGCCGCCTCGGCGCTGGCGACCGCCGCCCGCCGGCAGGGGCTGACCCTCGCGGAGACGCAGCGGCTCGTCGAGGCTGCCTGGGCCCGCGGGTAGCGCTGGGCCGCCGGCCAATTACCACGGGACCGTGGTGAACTTCCGCCTCCCGTGGTGAGTTCACCCCGGGAACGGGTGGATTACCACGGGACCGTGGTAATTGGGCACCCGGCGCCCCGGCCCGAGACCGCCCCGGCGGCGCAGATGACGAAGGCCCGCCATCCGGTTCGGATGGCGGGCCTCGCGGTCTGCCCGGAGTGCATCAGGTCACTCGGACTTGGTGTCCTCGTCAGTACCGGACTCCGCGGCGGGAGCCTCGTCGGCAGCGGCGTCGCCGGCCGGAGCCTCGGCGTCAGTCGCCTCGGCGTCGGTCGACTCCGACTCGGTCGCCTCGGTGTCGGTCGTCTCCGCCTCGGTCGCCTCGGTGTCAGCCGTCTCGGCCTCGGGAGCCTCGGCCACGGCCTCGGTCTCCTCCACGGGCGTCTCGGCCGGTGCGGCAGCCGGGGTCGCCTTGGCGGCGGGCGTGGACTTGGCCTTCGGCGTGTAGTCCTCGGTCACCAGCTCGATGACCGCCATGGGGGCGTTGTCGCCCTTGCGCGGGCCGATCTTGGTGATCCGGGTGTAGCCGCCAGGACGCTCGGCGTAGCGCGGGGCGATGTCCTCGAACAGGGAGTGCACGACGCCCTTGTCCCTGATCGTGGCGAGGACCTGGCGACGGTTGTGCAGGTCGCCCTTCTTCGCCTTGGTGATCAGCTTCTCCGCGACCGGGCGCAGCACGCGGGCCTTCGCCTCGGTGGTGGTGATCCGGCCGTGCTCGAACAGCGCGGTGGCCAGGTTCGCGAGGATCAGCCGCTGGTGGGCCGGGCTGCCGCCGAGGCGGGCGCCCTTCTTGGGGGTAGGCATCGTCTACTTCTCATTTCTCCCGGGCCGTACCAGGTACCCGGATAGATGGTTCCCACGGTCGGGCCCGACGCGACTCAGGTCGCGGCGGGCCCGGCCACGGATGTCAGTACTGCTCGTCCTCGACGAACGAGTCGTCGTCGTCGTCGTACGCCGCGAGGGCCGCCTGCGGGTCGAAGCCCGGAGCGCAGTCCTTGAGCGACAGGCCCATCTCGATGCAGCTTGGCCTTGACCTCGTCGATCGACTTGGCGCCGAAGTTGCGGATGTCGAGCAGGTCCTGCTCCGAGCGGCGAGATGAGCTCACCCACGGTGTGGATGCCCTCGCGCTTGAGGCAGTTGTAGGAGCGGACGGTGAGGTTGAGCTCCTCGACCGGCAGCGCCAGGTCCGCGGCGAGCTGCTCGTCGACCGGCGACGGGCCGATGTCGATGCCCTCGGCCTCGACGTTGAGCTCGCGGGCCAGGCCGAACAGCTCGACGAGGGTCTTGCCGGCCGAGGCGATCGCGTCGCGGGGACGGATCGACGGCTTGGTCTCGACGTCGATCACCAGCTTGTCGAAGTCGGTGCGCTGCTCGACACGGGTGGCCTCGACCTTGTAGGTGACCTTGAGGACCGGGCAGTAGATCGAGTCGACCGGCATCCGGCCGATCTCGTTGTCGCCGCCCTTGTTCTGCACCGACGAGACGTAGCCGCGGCCGCGCTCGACGACGAGCTCCATCTCGAGCTTGCCCTTGTCGTTCAGGGTGGCGATCTTGACGTCGGGGTTGTGCACCTCGACACCGGCCGGAGGCGCGATGTCGGCGGCGGTGACGTCACCGGGGCCCTGCTTGCGCAGGTACATGGTGACGGGCTCGTCGTGCTCGGAGGAGACGACGAGGTCCTTGAGGTTCAGGATGACCTCGGTGACGTCCTCCTTGACCCCCTCGATGGTGGAGAACTCGTGGAGCACGCTGTCGACCTTGATGCTCGTGACCGAGGCACCGGGGATCGAGGACAGCAGGGTGCGGCGCAGCGAGTTGCCGAGGGTGTAGCCGAAGCCGGGCTCCAGTGGCTCGATGACGAACCGCGAGCGGAACTCGTCGACGACCTCTTCCGACAGGGTCGGGCGCTGAGCGATAAGCACTTCTTGTTTCCTTTCCGGGCCCACCCGCTATTTGACGGACTCGAACGCAGTGAAAAGGAAGGGTGGTGTGGCGGGGAGGCGACCCGAAGCGTGCGGACCTCCCCGTCACGGTGTTACTTCTTCGAGTAGAACTCGACGATGAGCTGCTCCTGGACCGGGATGTCGATCTGCTGACGGACCGGGAGCTGGTGGATCAGGATCCGCATCCGGTTCGGCAGGGCCTCCATCCAGGCCGGGACGATCCGCTCGCCGTGGGTCTCCCGAGCCACGATGAACGGGGTCATCTCGAGGGACTTCTCGCGGACGTCGATCACGTCGTGCTGCGTGACCTGGAAGGACGGGATGTCGACCTTCTTGCCGTTGACCAGGAAGTGGCCGTGGTACGACGAGCTGACGGGCGTGGCGGCGCGTGCGGGCGAAGCCGGCGCGGTAGACCACGTTGTCGAGGCGGCACTCGAGCAGCTGCAGCAGGTTGTCACCGGTCTTGCCGGGACGACGGCTGGCCTCCGTGTAGTAGCGGTGGAACTGCTTCTCGAGGACGCCGTAGGTGAAGCGGGCCTTCTGCTTCTCCTGGAGCTGCGAGCGGTACTCGCTCTCCTTGACGCGGGCGCGGCCGTGCTGGCCGGGCGGGTAGGGGCGGCGCTCGAACGCCGTGTCGCCGCCGACGAGGTCGACACCGAGACGGCGCGACTTCTTGGTCATGGGGCCGGTGTAACGGGCCATTTCTCAAGTCTCCTGTTCTACGCAGTCGGGGTCAGACGCGGCGGCGCTTGGGCGGCCGGCATCCGTTGTGGGGCGTGGGCGTGACGTCCTGGATGGTGCCGACCTCGAGGCCGATCGCACCCAGCGAACGGATCGCCGTCTCGCGGCCCGAGCCCGGGCCCTTGACGAAGACGTCGATCTTCTTCATGCCGTGCTCCATCGCCCGGCGACCGGCCGCCTCGGCGGCCATCTGCGCGGCGAACGGGGTGGACTTGCGCGAGCCCTTGAAGCCGACGGTGCCGGCAGAGGCCCACGAGATCACCGCACCGGTCGGGTCGGTGATCGTGACGATGGTGTTGTTGAACGTGCTCTTGATGTGGGCTTCGCCCTGAGCGACGTTCTTCTTCTCCTTGCGGCGCACCTTCTTGGCGCCGGAAGCCTGACGGCTCTTGGGAGGCATGTGCAGATTCTCCTGAGGTTGCTGGAAGCGTGTTCGAGTGGAAGTCAGCGAGTGAGTCCGGTGGTTGAGGAGCCGAGCCGCTAGGCGAGGCGTCTCGAAACCACTGCGGTCACTTGGCCTTCTTCTTGCCGGCGACGGTGCGCTTGGGACCCTTGCGGGTGCGCGCGTTGGTCTTGGTGCGCTGACCGCGGACGGGCAGGCCCTGACGGTGCCTGCGGCCCTGGTAGCTGCCGATCTCGATCTTGCGACGGATGTCGGCCTGGACCTCGCGACGGAGGTCACCCTCGATCTTGAAGTTGGCCTCGATCTCGTCGCGGAGCTTGACCAGCTCCTCGTCACCCAGCTGGTGGACCCGCATGTCGGGGTCGACTCCGGTGGTGGCCAGGAGCTGCTGGGCGCGGGTACGGCCGATGCCGTAGATGTAGGTGAGTGCGACCTCGATGCGCTTGTCGCGCGGGAGGTCCACACCAACGAGGCGTGCCATGTGGTGGCGGTTTCCCTTCGGTTCTCACGGAGGTGTCTGGTCGTGTCGCATCCCGGGCCTCGTCGGTCCGGGCTCCGGCCTCTGCTCCGGGGGTGACGTCCGCTGCACGAGCGGACGAGCGATCACGTGGGTGGTATTCAGTTGTGTTCGGTGGTCGAGCCGCCGTTTCGGTGGTCGAGCCGCCGTTTCGGTGGTCGAGCCCGTCGAGACCTCAGCCCTGCCGCTGCTTGTGGCGAGGGTTCTCGCAGATCACCATGACGCGGCCGTGGCGACGGATCACCTTGCACTTGTCGCAGATCGGCTTGACGCTCGGGTTGACCTTCACGAGGGAGGCCTTTCTCGTTCGGCTGCTGGTTACTTGTAGCGGTAGACGATCCGACCCCGCGTGAGGTCGTACGGCGAGAGCTCCACCACGACGCGGTCCTCGGGGAGGATCCGGATGTAGTGCTGGCGCATCTTGCCGCTGATGTGGGCGAGTACCTTGTGCCCGTTGCTCAGCTCGACCCGGAACATCGCGTTCGGGAGAGCCTCCACGACGGTGCCCTCGATCTCGATCACGCCTTCTTTCTTCGGCATGTCCTCCGCAATCCGCTTGGTTGGTTGTCTACCGTTCGACCCGGGAACCGCCCCGGCGAGCCGGGTGGACCTCGTGAAGCCGTCCGGACGCCCCATTCCCGCGCGCGACACAGGACCGGACAACCGATACTGGCTTCGCTTGCGGCAGCCGCAGGGCGCCACGAAACAGACCCACGTTGGGCCGACGCACCAGTCTACGGGAAACCGTCAGCCGACCGTTAATCGGCGGCTACCCTGCCCCGGCCACGGCTCCCCCGGCCCGATATGACCGTCGCAGGCGCCGTTCATAGCGCCTGGGCGAGCAGCGTCAATGTGGCCTCGCGGGCGGGAGACGCCTCCGGTGCGGTGCCGGTGAGGGCTCCGGCGACCGGGTGGAGCATCACCTCGTCCACGTCGTACGCCGCGGCGAGCTCCTGGACCTCCGCGGCCGCCTGCTTCGGGTCGCCGATGACCCAGCGCTCACGCATCGCCTCCAGCAGGTACACATGCTCGTCGGCCACCGGAGAAGCCTCCGCCTCCTCGACCAGCCGTTGCGGAGCCAGCCGGCCGCCGGTGCGCAGCGTCACCATCGCCTGCAGCTGCGGAAGCGCGAGCCGCTCGGCCTGCTCGGCGGTCTCGGCCACGGCCGCGTTCACGGTCAGGAAGGTCCGCGGCGCCTCGAGCACCTCGGAGGGCCGGAAGCCGTCGCGGTACAACGCGAGCGCCTCCGCGGTGCCACGGCCGGCGAAGTGGTGGGCGAACACGTAGGGCAGCCCCAGCTCAGCGGCGAGCCGGGCGGAGTAGTCGGACGACCCGAGCAGCCACAGCGGCGGCACCGCGGTGGCCCGCGGCGTCGCCCGCAGCTCGAAGGTCTCGTCCCGCACCGACAGGCCCGCGCCCTCGGGCGCCATCAGCGCGGCGATGTTGCGGACGTACTCCGGGAACCGTGCGACCGCGTCCTCCTCGGCGGAGCTAGCACCGTTGCGCAGCACCCAGCGGGTCACCGGGTCGGTGCCCGGCGCTCGGCCGATGCCCAGGTCGATCCGGCCCGGGTGCGCGGCCTCCAGCAGCGCGAACTGCTCGGCCACCACGAGCGGCGCGTGGTTGGGCAGCATCACGCCCCCGGACCCCACGCGGATCCGCTCGGTGACGGCGGCGATCATCGCGATGAGCACGGGCGGGCTGGTCGCCGCCACCGCCGGCATGTTGTGGTGCTCGGCCACCCAGTAGCGGCGGAAGCCGGCCGCCTCCGCCGTACGCGCGAGGGAGAGCGATGCCCGCACCGCGTCGCCGGTGGTCTGGTCGCTGCGGACGGGCACGAGGTCGAGGACCGAGAGATGAAGGGGCACGGTCTGTCCAACGCCGGAGCACGTCCCCGGATTCCCGGCACCTACGATGACCGCCATGCCCAACGTGACGGCGGAGACGTGGGTGCCGGTGCCACCCGAGACCGCTTTCGCGGTCAGCCAGACCACCGGCGAGATCAGGCTGCGCTGGGACCCGTTCATCCGGCACCAGCACCTGATCGACGCCACGCGTCCGGGCAAGGACGTGCGTACGCTCACCAAGGCCAGGGTGGGGCCGACGATGATCAGCCGCTACGTCTCCTACCGCCCGCCGGTGTCGGTCGGGATGACCATGGAGCGGGGCCCCTGGTTCTTCGACAGCTTCGGCGGCGGCTGGCGGTTCACCCCCGAGGAGCGGGACGGTACGCCGGGCACCCGCGCGGTCTGGAAGTACACCTACACCACCCGGCCGGGCTGGCTGCGCCCGGTGGCCGATCGGATCGGCCAGTGGCTGCTCGGGAAGGAGATCCGGGCGCGGATCGCGGCCTTCGCCCGGGCCTGCCAGGACGACGAGGTGCTCGCCGCGGCGGGCGCGTGACGTTCAGCGGCCGCCGAACGGCACGCCCAGCTCGGCGAGCCTCGCCTCGCCACCGTCGAGCGCGGTCAGCACCCACGCGCCGTCAGGGGTGAGCGTGAAGGTGTTCTCCGCGTGCGCCGCCCACGAGCCGTCCTCGGTCACGACCGTCCAGTCGTCCTCCAGCACGCGGGTGGCCCCGGAGCCGAGCACGACCATCGGTTCCACGGCGAGCGCCAGGCCGCGGACGAGCTTGGGCCCACGCCCGGGCCGGCCGTAGTTCGGCACGTTGGGCGGCTGGTGCATGGCCGAGCCGATGCCGTGCCCGACGTAGTCCTCGAGGATCCCGTAGTCGCCCTGGCTGCGCACGTAGGTCTCGATCGCGTGCGAGATGTCGGTGACCCGGCCGCCGAGCGTCGCCGCGGCGATGCCCCGCCACATGGCCTCCTCGGTCACCCGGATCAGCTCGCGCACGTCCTCGGGGACGTCGCCCACCGCGACGGTGACCGCGGCGTCGCCGTGCCAGCCCTGGACGATCGCCCCGCAGTCGATGGAGACCACGTCCCCCTCGGCGATGACCCGCTCACCCGGGATGCCGTGCACGACCTCGTCGTTGACCGAGAGGCACAAGGTGCCGGGGAAGCCGTGGTAGCCCTTGAACGACGGCACCGCTCCGCGGGAGCGGATGTGGTCCTCGGCGATCGCGTCGAGCTCGCCGGTGGTCATCCCGGCCTTGACCGTGTGACGCATGAGCTCGAGGGTCTCACCGACGACGACGCCGGCCTCGACGCATGAGCGTGATCTGCTCCGGGGTCTTGATCTCGACCCCGCGGTCCCGGAACATCAGAACATCAGCCGGCTGCGGCGCCGGCGGCCTCGAGGGCCGAGAACACCCGCGCCGTCACCTCGTCGACGGCGCCCATGCCGTCGACCTCGGTGAGCAGGCCGCGCTCGGCGTACACCTCGATCAGCGGAGCGGTCTGCTCGGCGTACACCTCCTGGCGTCGCCGGATGACCTCCTCGGTGTCGTCGGCGCGACCCTCGAGCTCGGCGCGCTTGAGCAGCCTCTGCACGACCTCGTCACGGTCGACGGTCAGCACCAGGACCGCGTCGAGCTCGGCCTCCTGCTCGCGCAGCATCGCGTCGAGCTCCTCGACCTGCGCGACGGTGCGTGGGTAGCCGTCGAGCAGGAACCCGGCCTTGGCGTCGGCCTGGGCGATCCGGTCGCGGACCATCGCGTTGGTCACCGAGTCGGGGACGTAGTCACCGGCGTCCATGTAGCGCTTGGCCTCGAGCCCGAGCTCGGTCTCCTGCGACACGTTGGCGCGGAAGATGTCACCCGTGGAGATCGCGGGGACCCCGAGGTGGTCGGCGATCACCGTGGCCTGGGTGCCCTTGCCGGCCCCAGGGGGGCCCATGAGGATGAGTCTCACCGGGTGGTTCATCTAGCGCAGGAATCCTTCGTAGTTGCGCTGCTGGAGCTGGCTCTCGATCTGCTTCACGGTGTCGAGCGCGACACCGACCATGATCAGGATCGACGTGCCACCGAACGGGAAGTTCTGGTTCGCGTTGACGAGCACCAGGGCGATCAGCGGGACCAGCGAGATGAGACCGAGGTACAGCGAGCCCGGCAGCGTGATGCGGGACAGGACGTAGTTGAGGTACTCCTCGGTCGGCTTGCCCGCCCGGATCCCGGGGATGAAGCCGCCGTACTTCTTCATGTTGTCGGCGACCTCTTGGGGGTTGAAGGTGATCGCCACGTAGAAGTAGGTGAAGAAGATGATCAGCACCGAAGTAGACCGCCATGTAGAGCGGGTGCGTGCCCGACACCAGGTAGGTGTTGAGGAAGTCGGCCCATGCGGACGGGTTGTTGCCGCTGAACTGGACCGCCATCGCCGGCAGGTAGAGCAGGCTCGAGGCGAAGATGACCGGGATGATGCCGGCCTGGTTGACCTTCAGCGGGATGTACGTCGACGAGCCGCCGAACATCTTGCGGCCCACCATCCGGCGGGCGTACTGCACCGGGATCCGGCGCTGGCCCTGCTCCATGAAGATGACGGCCGCGACGAGCACGAGCCCGATCGCCATCACGAGCGCGAACACCCACCAGCCGCGGGAGACCTTGACCTGCCAGAGCGCCGAGGGGAAGGTCGCGACCACCTGGGTGAAGATCAGGATGGACATGCCGTTGCCGATGCCGCGGTCGGTGATCAGCTCGCCGAGCCACATGATCACGGCGGTGCCGGCGGTCATCGTGATGACCATGATCAGCATGGTCGACATGCCGTCTCGTCGTACAGCAGCGGGTCGGGGCAGCCCTGGAGCAGCTGCCGGCTGCGGGCCAGCGCCACGATGCCGGTGGCCTGGAGGACGGCCAGGCCGAGCGTGAGGTAGCGGGTGTACTGGGTGATCTTGGTCTGACCGGCCTGGCCCTCCTTCTTGAGGGCCTCGAGGCGCGGGATCACCACGACCAGCAGCTGCAGGATGATGCTCGCGGTGATGTACGGCATGATGCCGAGCGCGAAGACGGTGAGCTGCAGCAGCGCGCCGCCGGAGAAGAGGTTGATCAGTCCGTAGAGACCGTCGTTCTCGATCTGGGCGAAGCACGCCTGGACGTTCGCGGACGTTGACGCCCGGGGGCGGGCACCTGCGACCCGAGCCGGAAGACGACGATGATCAACAGCACGAACAGCAACTTGCGTCGCAGGTCCGGCGTGCGGAACGCGTTGGCGAAAGCGCCTAGCACCTGGTCCTCATTTCCCACATACGGTCGCAGGTCCCCGGCTAGGAGCGTGCGGGACCACGGAAGCCTAACAGGGGCTCGAACGCCCGGACGTCACTGGCGAGAAGCCGGACGAACGAGGTTCGAGCCCCTGTCATCGACTGGTTCGATCGAGCCTGAGCCGACGCTCAGAGCTCGGTCGTGCTGCCTCCGGCAGCCGCGATCTTCTCCTTGGCCGAGGCGGAGAACGCGTGCGCGCTCACCTGGACCGGCACGGAGATGTCGCCGGAGCCGAGGACCTTGACCGGCAGACCCTCGCGGACGGCGCCCTTGACGACGAGCTCCTCGACACCCACGGTGCCGCCCTCGGGGAAGAGGTCGTTGATCCGGTCGAGGTTGACGACCTGGAACTCCACCTTGAACGGGTTCTTGAAGCCCTTCAGCTTCGGGAGCCGCATGTGGATGGGCATCTGCCCACCCTCGAAGCTCGCCGGCACCTGGTTGCGGGCCTTCGTGCCCTTGGTGCCTCGACCTGCCGTCTTGCCCTTGGAGCCCTCACCGCGACCGACTCGGGTCTTGGCGGTCTTGGCGCCGGGGGCGGGACGCAGGTGGTGCAGCTTGAGCGTCATGTCAGTCCACCTCTTCCACGACGATCAGGTGCCTGACCGTCTGGAGCATGCCACGGATCTCGGGGCGGTCCTCCTTGACGACGACGTCGCCGATGCGCTTGAGACCAAGCGTGCGGAGGGTGTCCCGCTGGTTCTTCTTGCAGCCGATCGTCGACCGCTTCTGCTGGACCTTGAGGCGTCCCATCACTGAGCCACCTCCGCGCGGGCCTTGAGCAGCGCGGCGGGAGCGACGTCCTCGACGGGGAGGCCACGGCGGGCCGCGACGGCCTCGGGCTCCTCGAGCGAACGCAGCGCCTCGACGGTCGCGTGCACGATGTTGATCTGGTTGGACGAGCCGAGCGACTTGCTCAGCACGTCGTGGATGCCGGCGCACTCCAGCACGGCGCGCACCGGGCCACCGGCGATCACACCGGTACCGGGGGCAGCCGGACGGAGCAGCACGACACCGGCCGCCTTCTCACCCTGGATCGGGTGCGGGATGGTGCCCTGGACACGGGGGACCTTGAAGAAGTGCTTCTTGGCCTCCTCCACGCCCTTGGCGATGGCGGCCGGCACCTCCTTGGCCTTGCCGTAACCGACACCGACCATGCCGTCGCCGTCACCGACGATCACGAGGGCGGTGAAGCTGAAGCGACGACCACCCTTCACGACCTTGGCGACACGGTTGATCGCGACGACACGCTCGATGTAGGCGGTCTTGTCAGCAGCCTGGCCGCGGTTGTCGCGACCGCGACCACCGGACTGGCGCTCGCCACCGCCGCTACGGCGCTGGGATCCGCTCATTTCGAACTACCTCTTCCTATTGCTCGTTCGCGATCAGAACGCGAGGCCGCCCTCGCGGGCGCCCTCGGCGAGGGCGGCTACCCGCCCGTGGTACTTGTTGCCGGCGCGGTCGAACACGGCCGTCGACACGCCCGCGGCCTTGGCGCGCTCGGCAACGAGCTCACCGACCTTGCGGGCCTTGGCCGACTTGTCACCCTCGAAGCCGCGCAGGTCGGCCTCCATGGTGCTGGCCGACGCCAGGGTCTTGCCCTGCACGTCGTCGACGACCTGCACGGTGATGTGCTTGGACGAACGCGTGACGACGAGGCGCGGACGCTCCGCCGTGCCGGCGACCTTCTTGCGGCCCCGGACCTGGCGACGCAGGCGCGACGCGGTGCGGGAGCTCGTGTGCTTGCCGGACCTGAGTGCGATAGCCATCGTCACTTACCAGCCTTTCCGACCTTGCGGCGGATCTGCTCGCCCGCGTAGCGGACACCCTTGCCCTTGTAGGGCTCGGGCTTGCGGAGCTTGCGGATGTTCGCAGCGACCTCGCCGACCAGCTGCTTGTCGATGCCCTGGACGCCGAGCCTGGTCGGGCCGTCCACGGTGAACGTGATGCCGTCCGGGGCGTTGAACGTGATCGGGTGCGAGTAGCCGAGCTGGAACTCCAGCTGGGTCGGACCCTTGGACAGGACGCGGTAGCCCACGCCCACGATCTCGAGCTTCTTCTCGTAGCCATCGGTCACACCGGTCACCATGTTGGCGATCAGGGTGCGGGTCAGCCCGTGCAGCGAGCGGGACTCCCGCTCGTCGTTCGGACGCTGGACCTCGACGGCGCCGTCCTCGGACTTGCCCACGGTGATCGGGGCGGCGACGCTGTGGCTCAGGGTCCCCTTGGGGCCCTTCACCGTCACGAGACGCTCGTCGATCGACACGTCGACGCCCGACGGGACCGTGATGGGGAGCTTGCCAATGCGCGACATAGTTCTCTTCTCCTCCTGGTCTCGCCGTTACCAGACGTAGGCGAGGACTTCCCCACCCACGCCCTTCTTGTTCGCCTGGCGGTCGGTCAGCAGGCCCTGGCTCGTCGAGATGATCGCGACACCGAGGCCGCCGAGCACCTTGGGCAGGCCGGTGCTCTTCGCGTACACGCGCAGTCCGGGCTTGCTGATCCGGCGGACGCCCGCGAGCGAGCGCTCCCGGTTCTGTCCGTACTTGAGGGTGACCTGGAGGGTCTTGCCCACCTCGCCCTCAGCCGGCTCCTCGACCTTCCAGGAGGAGATGTAGCCCTCCTGCTGGAGGATCTCCGCGACGCCAGCCTTGATCTTGCTGTACGGCATCGTCACCGAGTCGTGGTACGCCTGGTTGGCGTTGCGCAGACGCGTGAGCATGTCTGCGATCGGGTCAGTCATCGTCATGGCCGTGAGGCCCTTTCTCACCGTGGTTTCGCGTGGCCGGCCGGGTGGCAGGCGGTGCGACCTTCAGCGTTGTCGGTGTTCGGTTGATCGAGCTTGTCGAGATCACTCTCGATGCGCCCGAACGACGGATTGGGTTTGGGTTACCAGCTGCTCTTCGTGACGCCGGGGAGCTCGCCCCGGTGAGCCATCTCGCGCAGGCAGATCCGGCACAGGCCGAACTTCCTGTAGACGGCCTTGGGCCGGCCGCAGCGCTGGCAGCGGGTGTAGCCGCGGACCTTGAACTTCGGGGTCCGGGCCGCCTTGACCTTCAGCGAAGTCTTGGCCATGTCACTGCTCCTTGAACGGGAAGCCGAGCTGCTTGAGCAGCGCGCGACCCTCGTCGTCGTTCGTGGCCGTCGTGACGACCGTGATGTCCATGCCTCGCGAGCGGTCGACCCGGTCCTGGTCGATCTCGTGGAACATGACCTGCTCGGTCAGACCGAAGGTGTAGTTGCCCCGGCCGTCGAACTGCTTGGGCGACAGACCGCGGAAGTCGCGGATCCGGGGGAGCGCGAGCGCCAGCAGGCGGTCGAGGAACTCCCACATCCGGTCGCCACGCAGCGTCACGTGGGCGCCGATCGGCATGCCCTCACGCAGCTTGAACTGCGCGATGGACTTGCGGGCCTTGGTCACCTGCGGCTTCTGACCGGTGATCGCGGTCAGGTCCTTCACCGCGCCCTCGATCAGCTTGGAGTCGCGAGCCGCCTCGCCGACGCCCATGTTCACGACGATCTTGGTCAGACCCGGAACCTGCATGACGTTGGCGTACTCGAACTCGCTGCGCAGCGCCGCGACGATCTCCTCGCGGTACTTCTTCTTCAGGCGCGGAAGCTCGCGCGTCTCGGTGCTGGTGGTGCTCATGTCAGATCTCCTCACCGGTCTTGCGCGAGATGCGGACACTGCGCTGAGCGGTGTACTCGGACCCGTCGGAACGACGCTTCTTGGTCTCGACACGCTTGAAGCCCACGCGGGTGGTGCCCTTGCCCTCGACCAGCATCACGTTGGAGACGTGGATGGCCGCCTCCTGCGTCACGATGCCGCCGGTGGTGCCGGCGCGGCCGCCCTGGTTGACGACCTTGGTGTGCCGCTTGATGCGGTTGACGCCCTCGACGATCACGCGGTCCTGCTCGGACAGGACGGCGATGACCTTGCCCTCGACGCCCTTGTCCTTGCCGGCGATGACGCGTACGACGTCGCCCTTCTTGATGTTCAGGTTCTTCGCCATGGTTCAGAGCACCTCCGGAGCCAGCGAGATGATCTTCATGAACTTCTTCTCCCGCAGCTCGCGGCCCACGGGGCCGAAGATGCGGGTGCCGCGGGGCTCGCCGTCGCTCTTGAGGATGACGGCGGCGTTCTCGTCGAAACGGATGTACGAGCCGTCCGGACGGCGGCGCTCCTTGACGGTCCGCACAACGACGGCCTTGACGACGTCACCCTTCTTGACGTTGCCACCGGGGATCGCGTCCTTCACGGTGGCAACGATGACGTCGCCGATGCCGGCGTAGCGACGGCCCGAGCCGCCGAGAACACGGATGCAAAGGATCTCCTTCGCACCGGTGTTGTCGGCGACCTTGAGTCGCGACTCCTGCTGGATCATCGGTTCTTCTCCTGGTTGTCGCGCCGGTTCTCAGTGACCTGAGCCTTGCGGAACTTCGATTTCAGCCTGCTGGCTGAGGGGTTTACTTGGCCTTCTCGAGCACTTCGACGACGCGCCAGCGCTTGGTGGCCGACAGCGGACGGGTCTCCTGGATCAGGACCCGGTCGCCGACGCCGCACTGGTTCTGCTCGTCGTGCGCCTTGAGCTTGCTCGTGCGCCGCAGGACCTTGCCGTACAGCGCGTGCTTGACGCGGTCCTCGACGGAGACGACGACCGTCTTCTCCATCTTGTCGCTGACCACGAGGCCCTCGCGGACCTTCCGGTAGGCGCGTGCCTGCTCGTTGCTCACTTCAGCTGCCTTCTCACTCATGCTCTCGGTCATGCGGCACCGTCCTCAGCGCCCGGGGCCTGTCGGATCCCGAGCTCGCGCTCGCGCACCACGGTGTAGATGCGCGCGATGTCGCGCTTGACCGTGCGGAGACGGCCGTGGCTCTCGAGCTGCCCGGTGGCGGCCTGGAAGCGGAGGTTGAACAGCTCCTCCTTGGCCTCACGGAGCTTCTGCTCGAGGTCGACGTTCGTCATGTCGTCCAGCTCGTGTGCAGTGGTTGCCATCAGAATTCACCTGCCTCGCGGGAGACGAAGCGGCACTTCATCGGAAGCTTGTGCATCGCGCGGCGCATGGCCTCGCGAGCAACGTCCTCAGGAACGCCGGAAAGCTCGAACATGACGCGACCGGGCTTGACGTTCGCGATCCACCACTCCGGAGAGCCCTTGCCGGAACCCATGCGGGTCTCGGCCGGCTTCTTCGTCAGCGGGCGGTCGGGGTAGATGTTGATCCACACCTTTCCTCCACGCTTGATGTGACGGGTCATCGCGATACGCGCCGACTCGATCTGACGGTTGGTGACGTAGTGGCCCTCGACCGCCTGGATGCCGAAGTCGCCGAAGGCGAGCCTCGTGCCACCCTTCGCCGCACCGGTCCGCTTGGGGTGGTGCTGCTTGCGGTGCTTGACCCTGCGGGGCATCAGCATGACGCTCAGGCCTCCTGTCCGCTGGTCTCGGCGGTGCCGGCGGGCGCCGCCGGGGTCTCCGGAGCGGCCGCCGGGGCGACGGTCTCGGCGGGAGCCTCGGCCTGCGGCGCGCGGTCCGCACGGGTGGGACGCTCGCCGCGGGTGCCACGACCCGGACGCTCGCCGCCACGGCCGCCACGGCCGCCACGGCTCGGCGCACCGGCGCGCGCGGCCGCCTGGGCCTCACGCTCGGCGCGGGTGCCCGCGACCTCGCCCTTGTAGATCCAGACCTTCACGCCGATCCGGCCGAAGGTCGTCTTGGCCTCGTAGAAGCCGTAGTCGATGTCCGCACGGAGGGTGTGCAGGGGCACGCGGCCCTCGCGGTAGAACTCCGAGCGCGACATCTCGGCGCCACCGAGACGGCCCGAGCACTGGATCCGGACGCCCTTGGCGCCGGAGCGCATGGTGGTCTGCATCGCCTTGCGCATCGCACGACGGAAGGCCACGCGGCCGGCGAGCTGCTCGGCCACGCCCTGCGCGACGAGCTGCGCGTCGGTCTCCGGGCTCTTCACCTCGAGGATGTTGAGCTGGACCTGCTTGCCGGTGAGCTTCTCGAGCTCCCCGCGGATGCGGTCGGCCTCGGCGCCGCGACGGCCGATCACGATGCCCGGACGCGCGGTGTGGATGTCCACACGGACGCGGTCACGGGTGCGCTCGATCTCGACGCGGGAGATGCCGGCGCGCTCCATGCCCTTGGACAGCAGGCTTGCGGATCGCCACGTCCTCGCCCACGTAGGACTTGTAGAGCTTGTCGGCGTACCAACGGCTCCGGTGGTCGGTGGAGATCCCGAGGCGGAAGCCGTTCGGGTTGATCTTCTGGCCCATTAGGCCTTCTGACCCGCCTTCTCGGTCCTTGTCGGCGACAGCCGGCTGCACCACGAGGGTGATGTGGCTGGTCCGCTTGTTGATGCGCGAGGCCCGGCCCTGGGCGCGGGGGCGCCAGCGCTTCATCGTCGGGCCCTCGTCGACCATGGCCTTGGACACGACCAGGGTGTTGCGGTCGAGGTCCTCGGTGGTCTCCGCGTTGGCGACCGCGCTCTCGAGGACCTTGTAGACCGTCTCGCTGGCCGCCTGCGGGGCGAACTGGAGCAGGGCAAGAGCCTCGTCGACACCCATGCCGCGCACCATGTCGACGACACGGCGCGCCTTCATCGGGGTGATCCGGACGAAGCGTGCGCTGGCGAAAGCACCGGGCTCGTCGCCCAGCAGGCTCTCGCGTCGGGCGCTGACGCGCCTACGCTCGGTAACGCTCATTATCTGACTCTCTCGGCTCTCTTCGAGTGGCGGTCCGCGGTCAGCGGCGCCGGCTCTTCCGGTCGTCCTTGACGTGCCCGCGGTAGGTGCGGGTCGGCGCGAACTCCCCGAGCTTGTGGCCGACCATTGCGTCGGTCACGAACACCGGGACGTGCTTGCGGCCGTCGTGCACCGCGATCGTGTGGCCGATCATGGCCGGCACGATCATGGAGCGGCGCGACCACGTCTTGATGACGTTGTGCGTGCCCTTGTCGTTCTGTCCGTCCACCTTCTTCAGGAGGTGGTCGTCGACGAAGGGACCCTTCTTCAGGCTGCGAGGCATCGTTCAGTTCCCTTCTCAGCGACGCTTGCCGGACTTGCGGCGACGGACAATGAGCGCGTCCGAGGCCTTGCGCTTGCGCGTGCGGCCCTCGGGCTTGCCCCACGGGGACACGGGGTGACGTCCACCGGACGTCTTGCCCTCGCCACCACCGTGCGGGTGGTCGACCGGGTTCATGACGACACCGCGGACGGTCGGGCGCTTGCCCTTCCAGCGCATGCGGCCGGCCTTGCCCCAGTTGATGTTGGACTGCTCGGCGTTGCCGACCTCGCCGACCGTGGCGCGGCAGCGCACGTCGACGTACCGCATCTCACCGGAGGGCATGCGCAGCTGGGCGCGGCTGCCCTCCTTGGCGACCAGCTGCGCCGAGTTGCCGGCGGAGCGGGCGATCTTGGCGCCGCCACCGGGACGGAGCTCGATGCAGTGGATGGTCGTACCGACCGGGATGTTGCGCAGCGGCAGGTTGTTGCCCGGCTTGATGTCGGCCTTCGGGCCGGCCTCGACCGCGGTGCCCTGACGCAGACCCTGAGGAGCGATGATGTAGCGCTTCTCGCCGTCGGCGTAGTGCAGCAGCGCGATGCGCGCCGTGCGGTTGGGGTCGTACTCGATGTGCGCGACCTTGGCCGGCACGCCGTCCTTGTCGTAGCGACGGAAGTCGACGACGCGGTAGGCGCGCTTGTGGCCACCGCCCTGGTGACGGGTGGTGATCCGGCCCTGGTTGTTGCGGCCGCCCTTCTTGGGGAGCGGACGCACCAGAGACTTCTCCGGCGTCGACCGCGTCACCTCGACGAAGTCGGCGACCGACGAGCCGCGACGGCCCGGGGTGGTCGGCTTGTACTTACGGATGCCCATGTCTTCTCAGTCCTCTTTGTTCGCCCGGTCAGGAGACCGGACCTCCGAAGATGTCGATGCGCTGGCCCTCGGCGAGGCTGACGATCGCGCGCTTGGTGTTGGCGCGCTTGCCCATCCCGAAGCGGGTGCGACGGGTCTTGCCCTGCCGGTTGAGGGTGTTGACGGAGGTGACCTTGACGTTGAACACCTTCTCGACCGCGATCTTGATCTCGGTCTTGTTGGCGTCCGGGTGCACCAGGAAGGTGTACTTGTTGGCGTCGAGCAGGCCGTAGCTCTTCTCGCAGACGACCGGCGCGATCAGCACGTCACGGTGGTCCTTGTGGAAAGTACTCACTTGTCACCCTCCTCGGTGCTGGCCTTGGAGCCGGCCTCGACGAAGCCGGCGGCCTCGGCGTCGGCGGCGGTCTTGAACCACAGGTCGGCCGCGGTGTTGTCGTACCAACGGCCGCCCGGTGCGTGGTACTTCTTCGAGTCGGCCTTGGCCTTGATCTCGTAGCCGGCCGGTGCGGAACCGTCCTCGAGAGCGGCGGCCGAGTTGGCGTACTGGCCCTCGGACACGACGCCGGTGGGCTCCTCCGTGTCAGGAGCGGTGTCAGCCGCGGTGCCGGCCGCGGCGTCAGCCACCGGGGCGGCCTCGGTGGAGCTCGCCACGGCCTTGACGGACTTGCCGGTCGACGGACCCGCGACGAAGGCGTCGAAGGCGGCCTTGGTGAACACCACGTCGTCGCACAGCAGCACGTCGTAGGTGTTGAGCTGGTCGACGGCGATGATGTGCGCCGCGTCGACGTTGCGCAGCGAGAGCCACGTCAGGTCGTCGCCGCGCTCCAGCACGACGAGCGAACGGCGGGGGCGCTCGTTGCCGGTCAGGCTCGCCAGCGCGGACAGCGCCGACTTGGTCGAGGGCTTGTCACCGGAGACGAAGCTCTCGACGACGTGCACACGGCCGGCGCGGGCCCGGTCGGAGAGGGCGCCACGCAGGGCGGCGGCCTTCATCTTCTTGGGCGTGCGCTGGTCGTAGCTGCGCGGCGTCGGGCCGTGCACCACGCCACCACCGGCGAACTGCGGCGCGCGGGTCGAGCCCTGACGGGCGCGACCGGTGCCCTTCTGCTTGTAGGGCTTGCGGCCACCACCGCGGACCTCGCCACGCGACTTGACGTCGTGGGTGCCCTGACGCGCGGCGGCCTGCTGCGCCACCACGACCTGGTGGATCAGCGGGATGTTGACCTGGACGTCGAAGATCTCGGCGGGCAGGTCGACAGCGAGGGTCTTGAGCTCGGCCATGGTCAGCCCTCCTTGACGGTCGACTTGGCGGCGGAACGGATCACGACCAGACCGCCCTTGGGGCCGGGAACGGCGCCCTTGAGCAGGATCAGGCCCTTCTCCGCGTCCACGGCGTGGATGGAGACGTTCTGGGTGGTGACGGTGTCGCCGCCCATCTGGCCGGCCATCCGGACGCCCTTGAACACGCGACCGGGGGTCGCGCAGGCGCCGATGGAGCCAGGCTTGCGGTGGTTGCGGTGCGCACCGTGGGAGGCGCCCACGCCGGCGAAGCCGTGCCGCTTCATGACACCGGCGAAGCCCTTGCCCTTGCTGGTGCCGGTCACGTCGACGTCGTCGCCGGCGGCGAACAGCTCGGGGCTGAGCTCCTGGCCGACCTCGTAGGAGGCGGCGTCCGCGGTGCGGATCTCGACGACGTGGCGGCGCGGGGTGGTGCCGGCCTTCTCGAAGTGCCCGGCCAGCGGCTTGGTCACCTTGCGGCCGTCGATCTCGCCGAAGCCGATCTGGACGGCGTTGTAGCCGTCTGTCTCGGGTCGGCGGACCTGCGTGACCACATTGGTGCCGGCCGCGACGACGGTCACGGGCACGATGCGGTTGTTCTCGTCCCAGGTCTGGGTCATGCCGAGCTTGGTGCCCAGCAGCCCACGGACGTTACGTTCAAGAGTGCTCATTTGATATCAGGCCTCGTCCGCGACTCAGAGCTTGATCTCGATGTCGACACCGGCAGGCAGGTCGAGACGCATCAGCGAGTCGACCGTCTTCGGTGTGGGGTCGATGATGTCGATGAGGCGCTTGTGGGTGCGCATCTCGAAGTGCTCGCGGCTGTCCTTGTACTTGTGCGGCGAGCGAATGACGCAGTAGACGTTCTTCTCGGTAGGCAGCGGCACAGGACCAGCGACCTTCGCGCCCGTACGGGTGACCGTGTCAACGATCTTGCGCGCCGAGGTGTCGATCACCTCGTGGTCGTAGGCCTTGAGCCTGATGCGGATCTTCTGTCCCGCCATAGCTCCTCGTATGTCCTTTACTCGTCGTACCGCCAAGACTGCGCGACCCGGCTGGGTCACACCTGCTCCGACATCCTCGGCGCCTCCGACCCCCGCGGTCGGGCGTGTCGCGCAAGTTGAGCGCAACACGAGACCTGACGATCGCGCGTGTTGGATTGGCCTACCCGATTCCCCACCTGGGGGCCTCGGATCTGAGAGGGTCTCCTGGTGCGGTGCGGACACACGCCGGACCACCGCAAAATCAGGAGTACCGATTCAGTAGTCAAGTGTGTCGCACCCCGGCGACCCCGCCGGAGCAACCGGACTATCTTGTCAGAGACCCGCGGCGCTTATCAAATCCGGGCCGTTCCGACTATGGACACTCCGGAAGCAGCAGTCCCTGCTCGGGTCCGTAGCGGTGCCCGTGCCCGGTCGGGGCACCCAGTGACGCGATGGTGTCGATGCCCGTCGCAAGGTAGCTCAGACCCGGCACCCAGACCTCTCCCGGGTACGACGCCGGGCGGCGCCAGGCCAGGGCCGGCTCCCAGCTGACCACCGGGTCGTCGGCGTTCGCGAGCACCACCGGGCCGGGCAGGCGCGGCACCTCGCCACCGGGCGGACCGGTCCACGTGGCGCCGCACACCATCTCCGCACCCGCGGACTGCACCGGCACCGCGGTGGCCGCCAGCACGCCGAGGCTCTGCCCGATGAGGTAGAGCCGCGGCCGGTCCTCCTCCGGGATCCGCGCGAGCCGCTCGGTGACGGCCGCCACCAATGCGCGGGCGCCGTCCTCGTTGTCCTCCCGCGCCACCATCAGGGCGGCCCAGCTGGGCAGGAACGTCGATTGCACCGCGGCCGTCGCCACGTCGCCGTCGAACCGGCGCTCCACGGCACGCACCCCGACCGGGTCCACCCACCCGGACCCGGTCGGGAAGGCCAGCACGAGGTTCCCACTGTCGAAGGCGCCGGCTCGCTCCAGCCGCGTCACTGCCAGCCCGCTGCGGGCGGCGGGACCGTCCGCCTCGTCCGCGCCGACGTAGACGCGGACCGCGCCGCGCGCCGACTCCCGGCTCAGCACGTTGTCCCCGGCGGTGTCGAGCCCCACCGCCTCGAAGAACCGGCCACCGAGCTCCGAGGTGAGGGCGGCCCGGGCCGCCCCGCTCACCGGGTCGCCGGCCGCCAGCAGCAGGCCGACGGCGAGCAGGACTCCGGCGTACACCCGCTCGCGTCCGAAGGCCACGGCCAGTCCGGTGGTCTCCGATCCCCGAGCCCCGGCCCGGACCGACGCGGCTCGGTGCACCACCCGACGGACGCCGGCGACCACGAGAGCACCTAAGAGCAGCAGCACGGTCGTGACCGCGGTGGCGACGGCGAGCACGAACAGCCAGCCGCCCAGGGGGCCGGGCGAGCGGGCCGGGTCGAGGACGGACCATCCGACCGCGGACCCCGCGGTTGCCACGAGGCCGACCACGAAGGCCGCCATCCGGGCTCCGACCGCGTCGAGCCGGCTGCCACGCGTCCACCGGGCCAGCACCCGACCGAGGGGATGCGTGCCGGCCACGAGCAGGCCGGTGAACACGCCCTGCAGCCACGCGGGCCGGGCGAGAACGGCCGGGACGAAGGAGGCGGAGGCGGCCAGGCCGGCGACGAGCACCACCGGCGCGGCCGGCAGGCGGCGCGCCCAGGACGCGACCCGGACGCGGACCCGGTCCCGCCTCCGCGCGAGGGCCGGGAACGGCAGCGCCAGCACGGCCAGCGCGCCACCCCCACCGAGGGCGACGGCGCCGACACTGGCCGCGGTCTCCGCTCCGGGCACCAGGTCCCCCTGGCGGAGGGAGTTGGCGCGCACCCCGAGGTACGCCGTCTCGGCCGCGATCCGGCAGCCACCGCCGGCTAGTACCGCGGCCGCCGACGTTTGCCCTGGCGAGCGCCGTCCAGGGCGTGCGATGGCAAGGCTCCGGAGCGAAGGCGGGCCGGCGGCCCGTCGAGTGACGGCAACGCGGCCAGCGTGCGTCATGGGCGGCGTGTAGCGGCCGAAGGTTGGTGGTCGGGGTGCTGGGTCCTCGCAGCTCCGCCGCAGCCCGGCGGCCAGGGACTCGTCGAGGGCCACCCGGGCCCACGGGCCTAGGGGGTGCCCGGTCTCCGCGGCGTAGCGAAGCAGGTCGTAGCCCAGGTCGTGCCGGGCGCAGAACGACTGGAAGCGGTCCGGCATCGGCACCGGCGAGGAGCACGACCCGTCGGGGCGCACCGGCATCCCGTCACGCCGCACCGGCCGGTAGCCCATCGCGCGTGCGAAGCCGGCCGGCATGGCGGCACTGGTCCGGTCCATGTCACCGGAGACCAGCGCCCGGACGGCCCGGGCCGCCGCCGGATCCTCCGCGGTCGAGGCGACGGAGGGCAGCGCCAGGGCGCCGAGCAGGAAGCCGGAGGCCAGCAGCAGCACACCGAGGACTGCGAGAGACAGAGGGAGTCGGGAAACGGACATGCCGCGGACGCTAGGAACGCGCAGCACTCGCCCGGATCCCCTCGAGGAGCCCACTGGACATGGCTCTCCGGGGCCCCACGGGCGGCGGCGTCGTACCAGCGGGTGAGGGCGAGCTGGCCCTGCGGTATGACGCCTGCGCGGCCGCGCGAGCCTACGCTGGCGACATGGCTTCCCGACTGCGCCGCACGGTCCGCCGGGCCCGGCACGGGCTCGGGTCGGCCGTGACGCGCGTGCGCTCCAACTCGTCGCTGATGTGGAACGTGGTGCTCGGGGTGCTCGGCCTCGTGCTGTTCATCGTCACGTGGGCGACGGTCATCGAGACCCACCAGGTCGACGAGGCCAGCGCGCCGGTGGTGGCCGCCATGACCGTGCTCCCCCTGGCCCTGGCGCGGCGGAACCCGATCATCGGCTGGGCGCTCACCCTCTTCGTCGGCCTGCTGTTCTGGGCCGTGGTGGATCCTCGTGCCGGTCACGACCTGGCCTGGACGGTCCCGCAGGTCATCGTTCTGTACGTGCTGATGGTGGCGGTCGCCCTGAGTGAGCGGCTCCGGCTGGTGCTTCCGGCCTGGGCCGCCAGCGTGCTGGTGCTGGTCGCGGTGATGCCGTTCGACGCCCGCGGCGGTCTGGCCTTCGGCATCACGTCCGTGACGGTCGTCGCGCTGCTGGTCCGCTGGCTGGTGCTCTCCCGGGTGCAGCTCGCCCACGAGCAGGAGGTCAGCGACCTCGAGCGCGCCCGTCGCGCCGTGCTGGAGGAACGCTCCCGGATCGCGCGCGACCTGCACGACGTGGTCGCGCACCGGATGTCGATGGTCGTCGTACAGGCGCAGAGCGCGCCGGCAAGGCTCGGCGAGATGCCCGTCCCGGTCGCCGAGGAGTTCCTGTCGATCTCCGAGCAGGCCAGGGCGGCGCTCAACGAGGTGCGCGGGATGCTCGGCGTGCTCCGGAGCGAGTCGAGCGGACCCGAGGGGTCACCGCAGAAGGGGCTACACGACGTCGAGGAGCTGTTGCGCCAGACCAAGGACGCCGGGGTGGACCTGACCTGGGAGCTGCGTGGCGACCCCAACGTCGTCGGCGCGGCGGTCGGGCTGGTGGTCTACCGGGTGCTGCAGGAGGCGCTCGCGAACGCCTCCAGGCACGCTCCGGGCAGCCGCGTCTCGGCCCAGGTGAGCTGCACCGACGAGGTGATCGTGGAGGTACGCAGCGGCGCCCCCGCGCCCGGCAGCGAACGTGCGGACGCGGCGCACCTCGGACCGGGCACCGGACTGATCGGCATGGCCGACCGGGCCCGTTCCGTGGGCGGCACCCTGGAGGCCGGTCCCGACGGTGACGGCTTCCTGGTGCGCGCGTCGCTGCCGACCGCGGCGCGCACGCTGGTCGAGTGAGCCGGTGCTCCGGTCCGTCTAGGCTCGGTCGGACATGACAGTCACCGTGTTCATCGCCGACGACCAGGCCATGGTCCGTCAGGGCTTCCGCGCACTGCTCGACGCCGAGCCCGACCTGTCCGTCGTCGGCGACGCCGCGGACGGCAAGGCCGCGGTGGCCGGCGTGCTGGAGACCCGACCGGACGTCGTGCTGCTGGACATCCGGATGCCGGTGATGAACGGCCTGGAGGCGGCGGCCGAGATCATGCGGCGCAGGATCCAGCCCGAGCCGCGGCTGCTCATGCTCACGACGTTCGACGTCGACGACTACGTCTACGAGGCGCTCCGCCTGGGCGCCAGCGGCTTCATGCTCAAGGACGCCCCGGCGGCCGAGCTGACCCGGGCGGTCCGGGTGGTGGCGGCCGGCGACGCCCTGCTGGCGCCCTCGATCACCCGCCGCTTCATCGAGGAGGCGACCCGCAACCGGCGGTCGCCCGCCCGGCAGACCCGCGCCCTCGAGAGCCTCACCGTGCGGGAGCGTGAGGTGCTCGAGCTGATCGCCCGGGGCATGTCGAACGCCGAGATCGCCGAGCACCTGGTGGTCGCCGAGCAGACCGTGAAGACCCACGTGGGTCGGGTGCTCGCCAAGCTGCAGCTGCGAGACCGTGCTCAGGCGGTCGTGCTGGCCTACGAGACGGGCGTGGTCCGCCCGGCCTAGGCCCTAGATTGGCGTCCATGATCGACCGGACCCGCCTGCGCGAGCTGCACGCCGCCGAGGAGCGGCGCTTCGTCGACGACCGGCCGCGCTCGGCCGCGCTCGCGAAGGAGGCCGACGACGCGCTGCTGGCCGGGGTGCCGATGCCGTGGATGACCCGGTGGCCTGGCGCCTTCCCCATCGTCTTCGAGCGCGCGTCCGGCGCCCGGTTCACCGACGTGGACGGCCGGGAGTACGTCGACCTGTGCCTCGGCGACACCGGCGCGATGACCGGGCACGCGCTGCCGGAGGTGACCGACGCGATCGCGGAGCGCGCCGCCACCGGCATCACCACGATGCTGCCGAGCACCGACGCGGCGTGGGTGGCCGAGGAGCTGCGGCGCCGGTTCGGTCTGGCCCGCTGGCAGATGGCAATGACGGCGACCGACGCCAACCGGTTCGTGCTCCGCTTCGCCCGGCACCTGACCGGTCGGCCGAAGATCGCGGTGATGGACTGGTGCTACCACGGGACCGTCGACGAGACGCTCGCCGTGCTCGACGAACGCGGCCGGGTGGTCCCCCGCCCCGGGGCGCTCGGGCCGCAGGTGGACGTGGCGGTCACCACCCGCGTCGTACCTTTCAACGACGCGGACGCCCTCGAGGCGGCGCTCGCCCACGGTGACGTCGCCGCGCTGCTGATGGAGCCGGCGCTGACCAACATCGGGATCGTGCTGCCCGAGGACGGCTACCTCGACGAGGTGCGCCGGCTGACCCGTGCCGCGGGCACACTGCTGGTCATCGACGAGACGCACACGCTCTGTGCGGGACCCGGTGGCGCGACCCGGGCCTGGGGCCTCGAGCCCGACATCCTCGTCGTCGGCAAGCCGATCGGTGGAGGCGTGCCGGCCGCGGCGTACGGCGTCAGCGCGGAGGTCGCGGACGCGCTGGGCCCGCAGATGCTCTCCCACGACATCGACGTGGCCGGTGTCGGCGGCACGCTCACCGGCAACGCGCTTGCGCTCGCGGCGGTACGACGCACGTTGTCGGTGGCGTTGCGTGACGAGGACTTCGCGGTGGCGATCCCGCTGGCGCAACGGTGGGCGGACGGCGTGGCCGGGGTGATCGCGGCGCACGGGCTGCCCTGGCACGTGCAGCGGCTCGGCGCCCGGGCCGAGTACTGGTTCTGCCCACCACCGCGTGACGGGGCGTCGGCCGCCGCGGCGATCGACGAGGAGCTCGAGGCCTTCCTGCACCTCTGGGCGCTCAACCGCGGGATCCTGCTGACGCCGTTCCACAACATGGCGCTGTTCTCGCCGCACCACTCCGAGGCCGACGTCGACCTGCACACGAGCGTGTTCCGCGAGGCCGTGACGGCGCTGGTCGGGACCTGATCGGGACTATGGCGGCGGTCGGGCCGCCGGACTACCGTTGACACATGGAGCCGGAGGTGCTCAAGGTCCTCCTGCTGTGGGCCGGATGCGCGGTCATCGCCGTGATCATCCGCTGCGCACCACTGTGGCGCGCGGTCTGGCGGCTGGGGCTTCGCGTGCACACCCGGTGGGAGGGCCGCCGGCGGCTGCCGATCAGCACCCGCCCGATCGAGGCGATCGCCCAGGACGCCCGCCGGCTCGGTCGGCGCTTCCGGGAGCCCCCTCGCGGCGTCTCCTTCGCGAAGTTCGAGGGCACTCGCCGCGCCTACGACAAGGTCCTCGCCGAGGGCTGCCTGGCGCTGGGCATCGAGCACCTGCTCGACGTGCTGCCGCCCGGGACGGAGCTCGACGCAGAGCGACGTCGGGTCGAGTGGCGGCTCTACTCGGCCGGGCTGCACCTCGACGACGCGGCCTAGATGTCGCCGGTGGTCGAGCCGGGCTCAGGCGCGCCGGTAGGCCAGGTCGGTGATCGTTCGGCCGGCCTCGATCCCCTTGCGCTCGAACCTGGTGACCGGTCGCTCGTCCCAGCGCGGCATCACACCACCGCTCAGCAACGGCTCCGCATCGAGCGCCTGCATCATCGCCGCGGCGTACTCCGACCAGTCCGTCGCCAGCCGCCAGGTCGCCCCGGGCGTGAGCCGGGTGGCCGCCAGCCGCGCGAACGACGGGTTCACCAGCCGGCGCTTGTGGTGCTTCTTCTTCGGCCAGGGGTCGGGGAAGAACGTCCACAGACCTGCGAGACCGCCCTCGGGCACCAGGTTGGTCAGTGACCAGACGGCGTCGACGCTGAGCAGCCGGACGTTGGAGACACCGGCCGCATCCAGCCGGCCGAGAGTGTCGGCGACGCCCGGCCGCCAGACCTCGATGGCAAGGATGTTGGTCTCGGGGCGGGCGGCCGCCAGCGCGGCGGTCGCCTCGCCGACGCCGGGCCCGATCTCGACCACGAGCGGGCCCGACCGCCCGAACCATGCGTCGAGGTCGAAGCCGGCGTCGTCGACCGCCGTGTCCGGGATCCACCAGGCCTCGTGGAAGGCGTCCCAGGCCCGTTGCTGCGACGGCGTGAACCGCGCGCCGCGACGGGAGTAGGTGAGCACCTCGCGCATCCGGCGTCCGTCCGCGGTGAGCTTCTGGTGCGGACGAGCGGGTCGGACGGTGGTCATCGCGATGCGTTCCTCATCATGTTCCTACAGTCAAAGCAGAAGGCCCCGCGGCGCCAAGGGCGCCGCGGGGCCTTCACGCTTGACTTACTTGTTGATCTTGGTGACCCGACCGGCGCCGACGGTGCGGCCGCCCTCGCGGATCGCGAAGCGGAGGCCGTCCTCCATGGCGATCGGCTGGATCAGCTGGACCGACATGTCGGTGTTGTCGCCCGGCATGACCATCTCGGTGCCCTCGGGAAGGGTCACAACGCCCGTCACGTCCGTCGTACGGAAGTAGAACTGCGGACGGTAGTTGTTGAAGAACGGCGTGTGACGGCCGCCCTCCTCCTTGCTGAGGATGTAGACCGAGGCCTCGAACTCCGTGTGCGGGGTCGTGGTGCCCGGCTTGATGACGACCATGCCGCGCTCGACGTCCTCGCGCTTGGTGCCGCGAAGCAGCAGGCCGACGTTCTCGCCCGCCTGGCCCTCGTCGAGCAGCTTGCGGAACATCTCGACGCCGGTGACCGTCGTCGTCTGCTTCTCGTCGCGGATGCCGATGATGTCGACGGTCTCGTTGACCTTGATGACACCGCGCTCGATACGGCCGGTGATGACCGTGCCGCGACCGGTGATCGTGAAGACGTCCTCGACCGGCATCAGGAACGGCTTGTCGATCTCGCGCTCCGGCTGCGGGATGTGCTCGTCGACGGCGTTCATCAGCTCGATGATCGACTCGCCCCACTTCTCGTCGCCGTTGAGGGCCGGGAAGGCCGCCACGCGCACCACGGGGATGTCGTCGCCCGGGAACTCGTACTCGGAGAGGAGCTCACGGACCTCGAGCTCGACGAGCTCGATGAGCTCCTCGTCGTCGACCATGTCGCACTTGTTCAGAGCGACGACGATCGCCGGCACGCCGACCTGACGCGCGAGCAGCACGTGCTCACGGGTCTGGGGCATCGGGCCGTCGGTGGCGGCGACCACGAGGATCGCGCCGTCCATCTGGGCCGCACCGGTGATCATGTTCTTGATGTAGTCAGCGTGCCCCGGGCAGTCGACGTGCGCGTAGTGCCGCGACTCGGTCTGGTACTCGACGTGGGCGATGGAGATCGTGATACCGCGCTGACGCTCCTCAGGGGCCTTGTCGATCTCGTCGAACGGCGTGAAGGGGTTCAGGTCCGGGTACTTGTCGTGCAGCACCTTGGTGATCGCTGCGGTCAACGTCGTCTTGCCGTGGTCGATGTGACCGATGGTTCCGATGTTGACGTGCGGCTTAGTCCGCTCGAACTTCGCCTTAGCC